>NZ_JAGRRA010000002.1:0-1673146 GCF_018223875.1 Klebsiella sp. 54 | reverse complement strand
GGGATGGGGTGGTGGCCGGACCGACGGCGCGCGCCATTCTGGACCATATTTTTGTCCCGCAGCAGGCGCCGGCGGCCGCAGCCGACGTGCCGCAGCGGGAGAGCGCGGACGCCCAGTAAGCGGCTGGACTTATTCCGCAGGCGCATCGTTCATAGAAATTGGTTATTTGTCCCGTCATCTTCCCGGCGGCATAGTATTTTAGGGAACATGACGAGCGAGGAGGAAGGGTGACACGTAACCGATTATTGCTGGTTCAGACCGGGACGCCGCCGGCAGCCATCCGTGAGGAGCATGGCGATCTGCCGCGCTGGTTCCGCACGCTGTTGGCGCCGTGGCAGGCGCAGCTCACCGCGGTACGGGTGTTTGAGGACGAGCCGCTGCCGGCGCCGGATCGCCAGACGGTGGCGGTGCTGACCGGCTCCTGGGCGATGGTGACCGACCGTCTGGCATGGAGCGAACGGACCGCCGACTGGATCCGTCAGGCGGTGGCTATCGGCATGCCGCTGTTCGGCGTTTGCTATGGCCATCAGCTGATGGCTCATGCCCTGGGGGGCGAGGTGGCGTATCATCCCGCCGGACGGGAAAGCGGCAGCCAGACTGTTTCGCTATCGCCGTGGGGTGTCGACGACCCGCTGCTGCGGGGCCTGCCGGCCGCATTTCCCGCGCATCTGAGCCATTTGCAAACCGTGACCCGTCTGCCGGAGGGGGCCACGGTGCTGGCCGCAACCTCCCACGATCCCCACCAGATCGTGCGCTACGGGCCGCACGCGGTCTCCACGCAGTTTCACCCGGAATTCACCGCGCCGATTGCCCGCTCGCTGATCCGCTACCGGGAGGCGGTGCTGCAGGCGGAGGGCATCGACGCGAAACGATTACACGATGAAGTGCAGGAGAGCCCGCAGGCCGCGGCGATCCTCTCGCGCTTCGTCAGTGCCTATCTGCCCCCTGATGCCCCCGGCCATTAATCCCCGGCAGTGAACAGTACCCGCCAGCGGCGACGACGGCGGGACATCTCGTAGGCCAGGTCGTCGACCTCTTCAACGCGCAGCGCGTCAGCCGCCTGCGGCGTCAGCTCCGCTAAACCATACTTCTGACGCAGGACGGCCAGCGCTTGCGCCTCGGGCGGCGTCCGGGTGCGAACCTGTGCGGCCAGGCGCTGCTGTAGCGGCCTGAAGGTCGCTTCATCCAGCGGCGGCAGCTGGCGCAAAAAGGTGTTGCAACAGCGCAGCAGCGCCACGGCGCGGCGATCCGGGGACTGGAGCGCCATCAGCAGCCCGTCGCGATCGGCGACGCGATGATAGCGGCAGCTCACCACATAGCCGATCTGCTGCTCCACCCGCAGGCGCTGGAAAAAGAGTGGCTCACAGCGCTGCGCCAGCACCCGCAGGGCCGCCAGCGAGGCGCCTTCCGGCAGCGGAATAAAGACCAGCAGCGCTGTATCGCCCCCGGGGAAAGTCAGCCGTTCGACGCCGCGGCGGCAGGGGACGGGGAGGTTGCCCGGCGGGTTAACCCGGGCGCTAAGCAGGCTCAGCTGGCGCGCGATCCACTGCGCATCCTCTGCGCTGCCGCCGGTCAGGGCCGCCAGCCAACCTTCCTGAAGCCCTGATGCGCCCAACCGATCGGGGAGCAAAGCCATGAGATGACGGATAGCAATACTCTCCGGCGGCGGGGCCAGCGGGGCGACCGGGAGTGCGAGCTGCCGCACAATGGCCTGCAGAATCGCCGCCGGCCGTTGGCCGGACGCTGGCCACTGCAGGAGCAACTGCCAGCTGCCGTCGACGCGATGCCACTCGCCGCGGCCCCCGGCGTGGCGGAGCGCGGCGAGCAGCGGGCGCAGCTGTTCCCCGCGCGCCAGCCCTTCGGCCAGATCGGACGAGCAGTAGAAGGGCGGTCGGAGCAGGAGCCTCGGCGGCTCGCCCGGTGACGGGAGATGGAGCAGCGGCGCAGCTTTCTCCGGGTTTTCCGCGGCGAGGCCGCCAGCGGCTTGCGGATAAAAAGCGAATTCCAGCGCCGGGTCAGAGACCGGGCGGCGCCACCACCGGCTAAGCGGCAGGCTAAAGCCCTGGGTGGCAACAGGCTCCCCTGGGGAAATGGTCTGGCAGGCCAGGCTGACCGTGGGGGCGGCCTGCAGGGCGGCGCAAAAATCGGCGAACCCGACGGGCGGCCCGCCGGGGGCAAAGCCGAATGCCCGCTGGCGCAGCTGATCGAGGGGCGACAGCGTTTGAAAACGGCGCCAGGACAGCTGATAGTAGTGTTGCTGCTGGTCTGGCGTCGTCTGCCGTAGCGCCTGCAGCCAGTGGGTTATCTGCTGGTCGACCTGTTCCGGCCGGTCGCTGGCGAAGACCAGCGCCAGCCAGCCGACGTGCCGATCCTGATACAGCCAGCTCAGCGCCACCTCTTGCGCCTGGCCACGCTGGCGCAGCCCGGCCATCAGGCTGCCAGGGGCTTCATCAAGCAAAAACTCGCGCAATAACGTGACGTTGTCACTTAAGGCGATCAGCGGGCAGCGCCACAGCGCGGGCTGGCTGGAGACCGCCAGCTGCAGTGCAGTGGATTCGCCCAGGCGCAGCGGCGGCGCCGGCGGTGGAGCCTCGCCTGCGGCAAGCCCGACGGCGAAACGGGCCGCCAGCTCGCCGAGCGCCTCCAGCGACTGCGGCCCTTGCAGCCAGAGCTGCATCCGCCGGGCGACGTAATGGGTGCGGTGAAAATCACGTAACGCCGCCTGCAGTGCAGGGCGATCGCCCGCCAGCGCGTCGGCACTGCCTACCTGAAAGCGGCGAAAGGCCGCGGGCGCGCTGGCGGCGTGACGCACGGCGGCTTCCCGGCGCGACGGCTCATGCTGCTGGATCAGGCGGTACTCGGCGTCAATCACCGCCACTTCACGCTGAATATCTTCCCTGAGCAGCCGCGGCGCCTGCAGCATCTCCTGTAGACGCGCGACACCGTCAGCCAGACCATCGGCGGCGACCTCGAAAAAGAACGCGCTGTGGCGGGCCAGGGTGGTGGCATTCACGCTTCCGCCCTGGCGCTGCACCCAGCCCATCAGCCGGTCATCATCCCGGTAGCGCTCACCGCCGTAAAACAGCAGATGCTCCAGCAGGTGCGCCAGACCGGGAAAGCGCGATGGTTCGTGGTGGCTGCCGGCGGCGACCCGCGCCAGGGCCGCGGCGCGATCGGCATGCGGCTGATGGACCAGGGTGGCCTGCAGGCCGCCCGGCAACGTGACGGTGCGTGTCGCCAGCGTCATTACAGGTCCCGGGTTTTGTAGATCAGCTGCGAGCGGGTACGGTTGCGGAACTGCAGCTGGCTGACTTTTATGTCGCTGCAGGCCGCTTCGCGCCGGGCGTCGAGGATTTTGTGATGATGCGGCGATTTGCTGCACACCGGGTCGGTGTTATCGGCGCTGCCGGTCAGCATAAAGGCCTGGCAGCGGCAGCCGCCGAAGTCTTTCTCTTTTTCATCACAGGAGCGGCACGGCTCCGGCATCCAGTCATACCCGCGGTAGCGATTGAAGCCGAACGAGTCATACCAGATCGACTCCAGGCTCTGCTCCAGCACCGACGGAAACGCCACCGGCAGCTGACGCGCGCTGTGGCACGGCAGGGCGGTGCCTTCCGGGGTAACGCTGAGGAAAATCGATCCCCAGCCGCCCATGCAGCCTTTCGGCCGCTCTTCGTAATAGTCCGGGGTGACAAACAGCAGGTTGGTGAGATTGCCGCTGGCGGCCATTTTCTGCCGGTAGTCGGCGACCACTTGCTCGGCGCGGGCGATCTGTTCCCGGGTCGGCAGCAGCCCCTCGCGATTGAGGAACGCCCAACCGTAGAACTGACAGGTGGCCAGCTCAACGTCATCCGCTTCCAGCTCAATGCACAGCGCGATAATTTTATCCAGCTGATCGATGTTGTGCCGGTGAAGAACGAAGTTGAGCACCATCGGGTAGTCGCGCGCTTTTACCGCCCTGGCCATCGCCAGCTTCTGCTGGAAGGCTTTTTTGTTACCGGCCAGCGCAGCGTTGAGCACCTCATCGCTGGCCTGGAAGCTAATCTGGATATGGTCCAGCCCGGCCTCGCTGAAGGCGTCGAGTTTGCTCTCCGTCAGCCCTATGCCGGAGGTGATCAGGTTGGTATAGAATCCGAGGTCGCGCGCGGCGCGGATCAGCTCTGGCAGATCTTTACGGGTCAGCGGCTCGCCGCCGGAAAAGCCCAGCTGTACGCTGCCCATCGCCCGCGCCTGGCGAAAGACCTCGATCCATTGTTCGGTGGTCAGCTCCTTGTCCTGCTGGGCGAAGTCCAGCGGATTCGAACAGTAGGGGCACTGCAGCGGGCAGCGGTAGGTTAGCTCCGCCAGCAGCCACAGCGGCGGATTGACGGCGGGTTTACTCTGGCTCACGGCAGGTGATCCACTTCTGTTGACAGGCTATCTGCAGGAACTCGATGACGTCGTCATCGACGCCTCCGGCTTCCGGGAAGCGTTCGTTGAGCACGGCGATAATTGCCGCGACGTCACGCCGGCCGTCCACCAGCTCGAGGATCGCCGCGGCGGTCTCATTGAGTTTAGCCATTCCCTCCGGATAGAGGATCACATGGCTCTCCTGGGCAGCTTCCCACTGCAGACGGTAGCCGCGACGAAAGGCGACGATGGAGGTTTTTTGCATGGTTACACCAGTCGGGTCGTGTGCCAGGCCGCCTTGTCGGTGACCGTATGATAGGGCGGGCGCTGCAGGGCATAGGCCATGGTCATGGCGTCAAGCATCGACCATAAAATGTCGAGCTTAAACTGCAGGATCTCCAGCATCCGGTTCTGTTTTTCAGCGCTGTCGCAGTAGGCCTTCGCCAGCGCCAGGCCATGCTCCACGTCGCGGTTGGCCTGGCTCAGACGGCTGCGGAAGTAAAAATAGCCTTCCTCTTTGATCCACGGGTAGTGCTGCGGCCAACTGTCGAGGCGCGACTGATGGATCTGCGGGGCGAACAGCTCGGTCAGAGAGCTGCAGGCCGCCTCCTGCCAGCAGGCGCGACGGGCGAAATTAAGATAGGCATCCACCGCGAAGCGCACGCCGGGCAAGACGTGGCGCTCGCTGAGCAGATCGTCGCGGCTCAGACCGACCGCTTCTCCCAGCCGCAGCCAGGCTTCAATCCCGCCGTCCTCGCCATGGCTGCCATCGTGGTCGAGGATCCGCTGCACCCATTTGCGCCGGGTCTGCGCGTCCGGGCAGTTGGCCATGATCGCCGCGTCTTTCAGCGGAATGGTGGTCTGGTAGTAAAACCGGTTCGCCACCCAGCCCTGAATTTGCTCGCGGGTCGCGTCGCCGTTATGCATGGCAATGTGGTAAGGGTGGTGAATATGGTAGAAGGCGCCTTTGGCCCGCAGGGCCTCTTCAAAGGCCTGCGGCGACAGCGTGTCGGTGATCAGCATGCGGTTTCCTGAAGGGTGATAGCCATCCCGTCCCAGCTCACTTCAATCCCCTGTTGCGTCAGCGCCTGGCGCTGGGGAGACCGCTCGTTAAGGATCGGGTTGGTGTTATTGATATGAATAAGAATTTTACGTTTTGCCGGCAGGGAGGCCAGCAGGGCCATCATCCCGTGCTCATCACCGAGCGCCAGGTGGCCCATATCGCGGCCGGTATTGCGCCCAACGCCGGCGGCCTGCAGTTCGTCATCCTGCCAGACGGTGCCATCGATCAGCAGACAATCCGCTTTTTGCAGCCATGGCAGAATGGTCTTATCCGGTTCACCGAGCCCCGGTGCGTAGAACAGCGCCTGCCCGTTGCGGCGGTTTTCGATAAACAGCGCCACGTTATGGCCCGGCAGCGGCCGGTCGCGATACGGCGAATAGGGCGGCGCGTTGCTGGCGATAGGCACCGCGGTAAACTGCAAATCCGGACAGGCGTCAACGGTAAAAGGCTGCTGCGGCGCGATGGGGTGATGCACCAGGCCGCCGTTCCAGTGTCGCAGCATGGTAAACACCGGGAAACCGGTGGAGAGATCCTCATGGACCTCCGGGGTGCACCACACCTGGTGCGGGCAGCCTTCGCGCAGGCTCAGTAACCCGGTGGTGTGGTCGATCTGGCTGTCGGTGAGAATAATGCCGCCGATATGCGTTCCGCGCAGCACGCCGGCTTTATTTAACTCGGGCGTGTGGGCAATCTGCTGACTGATATCCGGCGAGGCGTTGCACAGCACCCACTCCTGACCGTTATCGCTGACGATGATCGACGACTGGGTGCGGGCGCTGGCCTGGATCGTGCCGTCGCGCAGACCCTGGCAGTTGGCGCAGTTGCAGTTCCATTGCGGGAAACCGCCACCGGCGGCGGAACCGAGGACTTTAATGAACATGAAGACGGACCGGGTAATGTAAAAAGATGCCCGCGCGAACGGCGGGCGGGGCGATTAGCGGTTAGAAATGTACAGCGTCACTTCCAGACCGAGACGTAAATCGATAAAAGCAGGTTTCTTCCACATGTTTTGTTCCTCTTAAAAATAACGACAGGCCTCACGGATAATGCAGGATCTGTGACGGCCGCCGCATATTGCGCTTCACCGGGTGAGAGATCAACCCGGAATCTGTAAGGATTTAACTTTATGTTTACAATATAACCTATTGTTGCCAAACATGTTTTAATACCCGCAGCCAGTTACGCCACAGCAGCTTATCCAGCACCAATTGATCATAGCCGCTGTCACGCAAAGCATTGATTAGCAGCGGTAAGCCGGCCACATCCCCCAGCGCGTCCGGCAGGGTGACGCCGTCAAAATCCGAACCGAGGGCCACATGATCCTCACCCATTATGTTAATAAGATAGTCGATATGCCGGACGATGGTGGCGATGGGCGTGTCGCTATCGCGCCGTCCGTCGGCGCGCAGGAAGGCGTTGCCGAAATTGACGCCCACTACGCCGCCGCTGTCGCGGATCGCCCGCAGTTGCCGATCGGTCAGGTTGCGCGGCTGCGGGCACAGGGCGTGGGCATTGGAGTGGGTGGCCACCAGCGGGGCGGTGGAATGGTGGGCGGTATCCCAAAAAGCCTGTTCATTCATGTGCGAAACATCGATCTGCATCTTCAGGGCGTTGGCCTGGGCGATGAGCGCGATGCCCTCGCCGGTAAGACCCGGCCCGCTGTCCGGGCTGCCGGGAAAGGCGCCGGTGACCCCGCAGCCGAAGCGATTAGCGATATTCCAGAACGGACCGATGCTGCGCACCCCGGCGCGATAAAAGGCCTGCAGATCGTCGCCTTGGGCGTCGAACCCGCCGGCGCCTTCGATGTGCGCCACCATCGCCAGCGCCTTATCCTGACGACAGCGTTCGATATCCGCCGCGCTCAGGCACAGCCGCGCGCGGCTGGCGTCATGGGCGCAAATCGCCTTGAGAATAGCCAGCTGCTGCCAGAGGATCGTTAAGGGATCCCACGCCTGGCTGGCGTACTGCGGCGCCATACGGGAGATGTACTCCTGCGGCGGCACAAAGAGGGCGAACAGGCCGCCGGCCAGACCGCCCTGGAGAATACGCGGATAATCGAGGTGGCCGTTCTCTATCCCGGCAAAGAAGGCGGTCACCGGATCCTCGCGATGGTGAAGCCAGAGATTCAGCAGCAGGTCATTGTGACCATCAAAAATCGCCATAGCGGGCTCCTGGGTTATCAGGTGGTAAAAATGGCTGACACGGTAACGGATTTATGCCCGGGGGCAAGCAGAAATTCACAAGCCCGCAACAATTGCTAACGTGAACGGTGTATCACACTGTATCCCGCGGCGGGTCTCTGACATTAAGAGATAAAAATGGCCCCGGTCGGGCACATGGCGGATACAAATTTCCGCTTAACTGGTCACGTACTCTCTTGATGAAGATAAAAGGTGAGAAAGCGATGAACAGATTATCCCTGATCCGGTATGCCAGCGCCGCGGCGCTGGGGTTATCCACCCTGTGGTCCGCCGCCGTTTGCGCCGCTGAAGACGCGGGGGCGTTCGACAAAATCCACCAGATCCACGCTGGCGATCTGAATATTGGCTACGTGGATATCGGTCCGCGGGACGGCCAGCCGGTGATTCTGCTGCACGGCTGGCCCTACGATATTCAGAGCTATGCCCAGGTGGCGCCGGCTTTAGCGCAGAAGGGTTACCGGGTGATTGTGCCGTATCTGCGCGGCTACGGCGCCACCCGTTTCCTGTCGGCGAAAACGCCGCGTAATGGTCAGCCGTCGGCGATGGCGGCCGATATTGTCCATTTGATGGACGCCCTGAACATCAGGCAGGCAGATCTGGCCGGCTTTGACTGGGGGGCGCGCACGGCGGATATCGTCGCCGCGCTGTGGCCGCAGCGGGTGAAATCCCTGGTCTCGGTGAGCGGGTATCTGATCAGCAGTCAGCAGATTGGCGAAAAACCGCTGCCGCCGCAGGCGGAACTGTCGTGGTGGTATCAGTTCTATTTTGCCACCCCGCGCGGCGAAGCCGGTTACCGGCAGAACACCCACGACTTTGCGAAATTTATCTGGCATCAGGCGTCTCCGCAGTGGCAATTCAGCGACGCGACCTTTGCCAAAACCGCCCAGGCGCTGGATAACCCGGACCACGTGGCGATCACCATCAGCAACTACCGCTGGCGCCTGGGGCTGGAGAAGGGGGAAGCGAAGTATGCCGGCTATGAACAACGGCTGGCGGCGCTGCCGCCGATAACCGTGCCCACCATCACTCTGGAAGGGGCGAATAACGGCGCGCCGCATCCGGCTCCGGCCAGCTACCGGGCCAAATTTACCGGTAAATATGAGCACCGGGATCTGCCGGGGGCGGTGGGCCATAACCCGCCGCAGGAGGATCCGACGGCGTTTGTGCAGGCGGTGGTGGACGCCGATCGGTTGTAACCCGCGACTTGCCGGCGGCGCGACGTTGCGCTTCCGGCAACACGGCTTATGCTTGTGAAGAGTTTATTTTGCCGCAGGAGCAGCCTTTGGAGCGTGTTGACCACATCCTGGTCGTCGATGACGACCGCGACATCCGGGAACTGATTGTCGACTATCTGGAAAAATCGGGATATCGCGCCAGCGGCGCGGCGAACGGCAAAGCCATGTGGTCGGTGCTCAAAAATCATCAAATTGACCTGATTGTGCTGGATATCATGATGCCGGGCGAGGATGGCTTAACGCTCTGCCGCCAGCTGCGCGCTAACCCGCAGCAGGATATTCCGGTGCTGATGCTCACCGCCCGCACCGACGACAGCGACCGGATCCTCGGCCTGGAAATGGGGGCTGACGATTATCTGATTAAACCCTTTGTGGCCCGCGAACTGCTGGCGCGCATCAAGGCCATTTTACGCCGCACCCGGGCGCTGCCGCCCAACCTGCAGATCACCGAGGCGGGCAGGCTGATCGCCTTTGGCGACTGGCTGCTCGATACCGCCGCCCGCCATCTGCTGGACGACAGCGGGGCGATTGTCGCCCTCAGCGGGGCGGAGTATCGACTGCTGCGGGTGTTTCTCGACCATCCCCAGCGGGTGCTGAACCGCGATCAGCTGCTTAATCTGACCCAGGGACGCGACGCCGAACTGTTCGAACGGTCAATCGACCTGCTGGTGAGCCGACTGCGTCAGCGCCTGCGGGAGGATGCCCGGGAGCCGGCCTATATTAAGACGGTGCGTAGCGAAGGCTATGTGCTGTCGGTCCCGGTCTCCATCCGCGAGAGGCATGAATGAGGTTCTGGCCCGTCTCGCTGCAGTCGAGGCTGATGGCGCTGCTGTTTCTGGCGCTGCTGCTGGCGAACACCTTAACCCTGTCGCTGCTGTTTTATGAGCGAATGAGCAGCGCCCGCAGTGTGATGCTGGGCAATCTGGCGTCTGATGTCGCCACCAGCGTGGCGATCCTCGACCGTCTGCCGCCCGCTGAACGCCCGCAATGGCTGCCGAAGCTGGCGCGCGGCAACTACCGCTATCAGCTGGACGCCGGCGAACGCGGCGACTACCCGGACAGCTGGCGCGCCCGGGACGCGGCGCGCTCCCTGCAGGAGGCGCTGAGCGCGCAATATCCGGTGAGTATTGTGGCGATCCCTGGTCCGCGTCAGCATATCCAGGCCCATATCACCCTCCACGATGGCGCCCCCTTGACCCTCGACCTGTGGCCGAAGCTACCGCCCATCGCCCGCTGGCTACCGGTGGTGCTGATCGCTCAGTTTGTCCTCCTGCTGGCCTGCGCCTGGTACGCGGTTCGCCAGGTACTGCTGCCCATCACCCGTTTTACCCATGCGGTGAATGCGCTTGAGCCGGCCAGCGACACGGCGGGAACCATGGCCGAGCAGGGGCCGGAGGAGGTGCGCCGTGCCGCCCGCGCGTTTAATGCGATGCAGACCCGCATCCACGATCATCTGCAGGAGCGGGCGCGGATCCTCGCCGCCATCTCCCACGATCTGCAAACGCCGATCACCCGGATGAAGCTGCGGGTGGAGATGGCCGATCAGCCGGAACTGCGCGACAAACTGCTGCAGGATCTCGACAATATGACCCGCCTGGTGCGCGAAGGTATCGCCTTCGCCCGCACCTCGCAGCCGCTGGCGGAGGCGCGCCAGCGGCTGAACCTTGACGCCTTTCTCGACAGTATCGCCTGCGATTATGCCGACGTTGGCCGGCCGGTGCGGTTTTGCCCCGAGGAGAGCGCCGGGGTGGTGTGGATCCCACCGCAGGCCCTGCGCCGGGTGATGACTAACCTTATCGATAACGGGCTGAAATTCGGCGCCACGGTAACGGTAACCCTGACCCGCGACGCCGCCGGGGATATCACTATCCATGTGCTGGATGAGGGGCCGGGGATCCCTGAGGCGTCGCTGCAGGCGGTGCTGCAGCCCTTTTTTCGCCTGGAGGACTCGCGCAATCGCGATACCGGCGGCACCGGTCTGGGACTGGCGATCGCCGCGCAGCTGGTCAGCCAGATGAACGGCACGCTGCGCCTGTCCAACCGCCCGCAGGGCGGCCTGGACGCCAGCGTGCGTCTCGCCGCGCAGGGATTGTATCCTGCTGTATCTCCGGCGCAGTTGGAAAACTAAGCCGACAATTCTCCCGCTTTCCTGACACATCCGCCCTACATCTCCTTGCCGTAATGTCGTGGCTGCCACTCCCGGCAGCGACGACACAATGAGGAGAAGGCGATGTCGATATTAATTGCATTTTTCGGCGGGATGTTAACCCTGCTGAGCCCCTGTACGCTGCCGGTGATCCCGCTGCTGTTCGCCAGCGTCCGGGGCCACCGGGGGCAGCTGGCGATCATGCTGGCGGGAATGGCGCTGATGTTCGGCGCTGTCTCGTGGCTGGTGACGGTCGCCAGCGGCTGGGTGGTCAATCTGACTCTGGTTGGGCGCGGCCTGGCGCTGGCGTTCTTCGCCCTTGTCGGGCTGAGTCTGCTTTCGCAGCGCATCGCACAGCGGCTGACCTCACCGCTGGTGGCGCTGGGGAATCAGCTTAACGACGCCAGCTCACGCCAGCGCGGCTGGATCGGTTCGTTGCTGGCCGGGCTGGCGGTGGGGCTGCTGTGGGCGCCGTGCGCCGGGCCGGTACTGGGGGCGATACTGAGCCTGGGCTTTGTGCATCCGGGCCAGGCGACCACCGGCGGGTTGCTGCTGGCCTACGGCAGCGGCGGGGCGGTGATGTTATTCCTGCTCGGGTGGTGCGGCGCGGCGTTGATTGCCCGTCTGCGTCGCGGGCTGGCGTTCGGCGAACGGCTGCGCCGGCTGGCGGGGGTGGCGATGCTGGCCTCGGTGGCGCTGATCGCCAGCGGCGGCGACCGCTATTTGCAAAGCGCGGGAGGGTGGAGTCAGACGCTGGAGCAGCGGCTGGCCGCCCGTCTGCCGCAGCCGACGCAGAAAACGGTTCTGCAACCGATCGCTATGCCCGAGCCCAGCAGCGCCATGCCTTCGCTGGTGGGGGGCAGCGCATGGCTCAATAGCCCGGCGTTAACCCCGGAGCGTCTGAAGGGCAAAGTGGTGCTGGTGGATTTCTGGACCCGGGAGTGCATCAACTGCCAGCATACCCTGCCTTACGTGCGCGACTGGGCGAACAAATACCGCGCGGCCGGGCTGGTGGTGATTGGCGTGCATACTCCTGAATATCCCTGGGAGCGTTCGCTGCCGCTGCTGCGCCAGGCGGTGAAGGAGTGGCGAATAACCTACCCGGTGGTGGCGGATAATGAGTACAGCATCTGGAACGCCTTCGGCAATCAATACTGGCCGGCGCATTACATTTTCGACGCTCGCGGGCAGCTTCGCTATACCGCCTTCGGCGAAGGGGATTATGCCCGCCAGGAGCAGGTGATCCAGCAGCTGTTGCAGGAGAGCAAAGCCTGACCCGCGGCGCAGGCCTCTGGCGGATGGATCCCTCCAGGCCTTATACCTGATGCCGGGCGGCGCTGCGCTTGCCCGGCCTACGGGGTTACGGAGCCGCGTGTAGGCCCGGTAAGGCGCAGCCGCCACCGGGCATCGAAGCGGGAACGGCGCAAAATATCCATTGCCGGTGACTGCCGAACGGTTCCCTCTCCCTCCGGGAGAGGGCTAGGGTGAGGGAAATTTACGTGACACTGTCACCTTTCAACCCACTCCTGTAGGGCCTCGGTCATCAGTTTGCCGAGCAGCGCGACCGCGGCGGAATGGGGTTCCTGACGCGGGGTTTGTTGCAGACTGACGGCCAGACTGCCAGGGGATGGCAGCAGTCCGCCGGCGGGGCGCAGATTGCCGGGCATGCCGATGCGGGTGCGAACCGTCAGCCCCAGGCCAGCCTGCACCGCCGCCCAGATGCCGCTCAGGCTGTGGCTGACGAACACCACCTGCCAGGGGATCCCAGCGGCATCGAGACAGGCAATGGCGCGGGAACGCATCAGGCACGGGCTGTCGAACATCACCAGCGGCAGCGGCTCGCCGGACGCCAGCAGCGCGCGAACGTCAAAGTCAGGATGCGCAATCCACGCCAGCGAACAGCGGCCCAGCCCCGGACCCTGATCTTCGGTTTGCCACAGCAGCGCCAGATCCAGCGTCTCCTCCGCCAGCGCCTGGCGCAGCGGGCCATTGCGATCCACCCTCGCGACTATCCGCACCTGCGGATGGTGGCGGGTAAACTGCCCAAGGATCCCCGGCATCAGCGATTCGCCAAAATCTTCCTGCATGCCAAGGTGAATTTCGCCGGTGAGCCGCTCGCCCTGCAGCGCGCGCAGGGTTTCATCATTGAGCGCCAGCAGCCGTCTGGCGTAGCTCATTAACTTTTCGCCTTCCGCGGTCAGCGCCAGGTGCCGCCCCTGCTTAACCACCAGCGCGGCGCCGCACTGGCCCTCCAGCTTTTTAAGCTGGGCGCTGACGGCGGAGGTGGAGCGCGCCAGACGCTGCGCCGCCAGGGCGAAGCTGCCGCACTCCATGCCGGTCACAAAGCTGCGCAGGGCGTCGAGATCGAGGCCGGGTAAGCGTTTCTCCATTATCATCCTTATTACCGGGACGTTAGATTCTGGCGATTGCCATTATCGGGACCATACTGTGGCATCTCGGCGGGCAGGCGTCAACGGACCTACGGCGAGAAGCGTAGAAGCGCGTCGGTAGCGCAGGCAGGCATAAAAAAAGCCGATAAGAGAACTTATCGGCTTAGTGCAGGCTGGGCTGGCCGCTGAGCGGGGCGACAGGCGCCGCCTCGCTCAGGCAGATTATTGCGCCAGCAGCTCCTGAGCGGTGCGCTCCACCAGGCTCAGCAGGACCTTCACATCATCCAGCGTCACCACCGGGTTCAGCAGGGTTAGCTTCAGGCAGGTAACGCCGTTGTGCTCGGTCACGCCGACGTTAGCGCGGCCGGAAGCCAGCAGGGCGTCGCCGACGCGCTGGTTGAGCAGGGCAATTGCCGCCGCGTCGCTCTGCGCCATCTGCGCCGGACGGGAACGGAACAGCACGCTCGCCAGCTGCGGCTGCATCACCAGCTCCAGCGTCGGCTGAGACTTCACGTACTCCGCGACGTTTTTCGCCATGGTGACGCCGTGATCGATGATCGCCGCATACTGCTTCTGGCCCAGCGCTTCGAGGCCCATCCACAGCTTCAGCGCATCGAAGCGGCGGGTGGTCTGCAGCGATTTGGACACCAGGTTCGGCACGCCGTGTTCTTCATCGAACTCGGAGTTCAGATAGGCCGCCTGATAACGCATCAGCTCGTAATGGCGGGCATCCTTCAGCAGGAAGGCACCGCAGCTGATGGTCTGGAAGAACTGCTTGTGGAAGTCCAGAGTAACGGAATCCACCAGCTCCAGACCGTCAAGATAGTCGCGATACTGCTCAGACAGCAGCAGCGCGCCGCCCCATGCTGCGTCAACGTGCAGCCAGATCTGATGCTCCGCGGCGATACCGGCGATGTCGCGCAGCGGGTCGATAGCCCCCGCGTCGGTGGTCCCGGCGGTGGCGACGATCGCCATGATCTGCTCGCCGTTAGCCTGCGCTTGCGCAATCTTCGCCTGCAGATCGGCCACGTCCATCCGTGCGAATTCGTCGGTTTTCACCAGCGTGACCGAGCGGTAGCCGAGCCCCATCAGCGCCATGTTCTTCTGCACCGAGAAGTGGGCGTTTTCGGAGCACAGTACTTTGTACTTGCGGATATCCCCCGGCAACCCATCCTGCTGGATGGAGTGTCCCTGACGGGCAAAGAAGGCGTCGCGCGCCAACATCAGCCCCATCAGGTTGCTCTGGGTGCCGCCGCTGGTGAAGACGCCTGCATCGCCTGCCGGATAGCCGACCCGGGCGCGCAGCCACTCGATCAGCTTCATCTCAATGATGGTCGCCGACGGGCTCTGGTCCCAGGAGTCCATGCTCTGGTTGGTGGCGTTGATCAGTACTTCCGCCGCCTGGCTAATCACCAGGCTCGGGCAGTGCAGGTGCGCCACGCACTGCGGGTGGTGCACCGACAGGCTGTCTTTCAGGAAGTACTCGATCGCACGGTCAATCGCCGCCTGGTTACCCAAACCCTGTTCGTTAAACTCAAGGGAGATACGCTCACGCAGTTCGTCAACGCTTTTCCCCTGATACATCTCAGGTTGCTTCAGCCACTGCACAACGGCCTGGCTGGTCTGCTCGATAACCTGCTGATAGGCCTCAACGCTCTGCGCCGAACCAGCAAGAATCGGATTCAATGTGGACATGGTGGTCACTTACTCCACTCAGACCGGTTTTACGCCGGCGGCCAGCAGGGCCTGTTCAAATTTGTCGAGGAACACATCCAGTTCCGCGTTGCTGATCAGCAGGGACGGCAGCAGGCGCAGCACGCAGCCGTGGCGGCCACCGCGCTCCAGAATCAGGCCCGCTTCAAAGCATTTCTTCTGCAGCAGGGCAGAGAGTTCGCCGTCAGCCGGGTAGCAACCCATGTGATCCTGCGCTTCGTTCGGCTTGACGATTTCGATACCGATCATCAGACCGAGACCGCGAACGTGGCCGATTACCGGGTAGCGCTTCTGCAGCTCCGCCAGTTTGCCTTTCAGCCACTCGCCCTGGGCAGCGACTTTGTCAGCAATCTTGTTGTCGCGCAGATGACGCAGGGTGGTCAGGCCGGTAGCCATCGCCAGCTGGTTGCCGCGGAAGGTGCCGGTGTGGTGACCCGGTTCCCAGGCGTCGAACTGTTTTTTGATGCCCAGCACCGCGAGCGGCAGACCGCCGCCAACCGCTTTCGACATCACGATGATGTCCGGCTGGATACCGGCGTGCTCGAAGGCGAAGAATTTACCGGTACGGGCAAAGCCAGCCTGTACTTCATCGACGATCAGCAGAATGCCATGCTCTTCGGTCACTTTGCGGATGCGCTGCAGCCACTCAACCGGCGCCGGGTTCACGCCGCCTTCGCCCTGAACGGCTTCGAGAATAACCGCCGCCGGTTTACGGACGCCGCTCTCCACGTCGTTGATCAGGTTTTCGAAGTAGTAGGTCAGGGCTTTCACGCCGGCTTCGCCGCCGATGCCCAGCGGGCAACGATACAGGTGCGGGTAAGGCATGAACTGGACTTCCGGCATCATGCCGTTGACCGCCGCTTTCGGCGACAGGTTGCCAGTGACGGACAGCGCGCCATGGGTCATCCCGTGATAGCCGCCGGAGAAGCTGATCACCGCCGTACGGCCAGTGTATTTTTTCGCCAGTTTCAGCGCGGCTTCCACGGCGTCAGCCCCGGAAGGACCGGTGAACTGCAGGCAATACTCTTTCCCTTCGCCCGGCAGGCAAGAGAGCAGGTATTCGGAGAAACGATCTTTTAACGGGGTAGTCAGATCGAGAGTATGTAACGGCAAGCCGCTGGTAATGACACTTTGGATGCTCTGCAATACATCAGGGTGGTTGTGGCCCAGAGCGAGAGTACCGGCGCCGGCGAGGCAGTCCAGGTACTGTTTGTTATCCGCATCCGTCAGCCACACGCCTTCAGCTTTAGTGATAGCCAGCGGTAACTTACGCGGGTAACTCCTGACATTCGATTCAAATTCGGCCTGACGGGCCAAAAAGGTTTCGTTGTTTGCGTCTAATAAATCAGCACGTAAAGTATCAATACGGACTTTATCCGTCATCATATCACTCCCACAACCAGCATTGCGGTTGAACGCTGGTTGAATAATTGGTGTAAGGAATTGAATTGGCATTCATAAAGCGCGCACAATATATGGCTTTTTAAATCCGCATTCAACGTTTTATTGATTGCGTTATTTTGACGCTATTCTTACCGGGGTAAAAATTAACATAACCTGCTGAATTATAATAAAACAACCCAAGGTAACGATAACCCTTTAAAGTGTAATTATTAGTGAGAAAGTCTCTATATTTTTATTGCCGCTGCGTTAAAGCGCTGACGGAAAGCCTTCCGTCAGCGATAGCAAGAGTCAATGCAGCTCAACCGCATAATTTGTTAAAGGTGTAACTTTTTTCACCAACTTATTGTTATATAAAAACTGTTCGTAAGTGTCATAGCGCGCTTTATCCAGCGCCGCCGGATCGGTGGCGAACAGCGGCACGGTTTGCAGCCACGCCTGATGGTTAAGCTCGGTCTTCAGCTCCGGGTGGGCGGCAGCGAACGCCTCCCAGCTCTCCTGCGGATGGGCGCGCAGATAGCTGACCCCGGCCTGCAGGGCGGTGAGGAATTTACGGATTTTCGCCTCATGAATCGCGTCGCGGTGGGCGACAATCACCAGCTCGTCATAGGCCGGTACGCCATAATCCTCAACGTTCATCACCACTGGAGCTTTGCCCTGCAGCTTCAGCTCCTGCGCTTCTATATTACGATAGCCGCCGATGACCGCGTCCACCTGGCCCGCCAGCAGAGCGCTGGTCAGCTGAAAATTGACGTTGATCAGCTTGATACTGGCCGGATCGATCCCCGAATGCTGCGCCATGGTCGCCAGGGTGGCCTGCTCAATGCCGCTGACCGAGTAACCCACCTTCCTGCCTTGCAGATCCGCCGGGGTTTTGATCTGCTTATCGAGGGCGATCACCGTATTCAGCGGCGAGTTGATCAGGGTGCCAACGCGCACCAGCGGTAACCCTTCGTCAGCGAAGAAGTGCACCTGCGGCTGGTAGGTGATGGCCAGGTCTGCCTGACGGGCGGCCACCATACGGGGCGGCAGCGCCGGATCCGACGGAGGGACAATCTTGACGTCCAGACCCTGGGCCTTAAAGGCGCCGATCTGCTCGGCCACCATAATCGGCGCATGGTCGGGGTTAATATACCAGTCCAGCACCAGGGTGAGCGGTTCATTGGCCAGCGCGTGACCGCTGAGCAGCGCCGTCAGGGTTGCCCCGGCGAAAAGCGACGTTTTCATCTGTTTTCCTTTATTACTTCATGATTATTCCGGCGACCAGTCGATCAGCCGGTGCAGCAGGGTGTCTACCGCCAGCCACAGGAAGAGGGTCAGCAGCACTAAAATAAACAGCGCGGCGAAGCAGATATCGGTTTGCAGCCGCGCGTTGGCATTGAGCATGACGTAGCCCAGTCCCTCGGCGGAGCCGACCCATTCGCCGATAATGGCGCCGATGGGGGCCACCGCCGCCGCCATGCGCAGGCCCGAGCCCAGCGCCGGCAGGGCGGCCATCAGGCGGACATGCTGTAGCTGAGCGCCAAAGGAGGCGTTCATGCTGCGCGCCAGATCGAGATAGTCGTGGTTGACCCGTCGCAAGCCGTCAAAGAAGGCGGAAGTGACGGGAAAGAAAATCACCAGCACCGCCATCGCCACTTTGGCGCTCATGCCAAACCCCAGCCACAGCACCAGCAGCGGGGCGAGGGCAAAGACCGGGATCGCCTGGCTGGTGAGCACCAGCGGCATCAGCCAGCGCTGCAGGCGCGGGGAGAGGATCATGCCCAGCGCCAGCGTGACGCCGAGCGCCACCCCCAGCGCCAGGCCGCTGAGGATCTCGCTGAGGGTAATCAGCGTGTGCCAGCCGAGATAGGCGCGATTGACCCACAGCGCCTCGGCGACCGCCGTCGGGGAGGGTAAAAGAAAGCGCGGAATGCCGCTGCGGCTGGCCAGCCCCCAGAGAAGCATCAGTCCGCAGAACACCATGGCGCCGCGCCAGAGACGTTCGCTCATGAGTGGGCCCTCATCAACTGCTGCAGCAGCGCCGCCTGGGCGTTCAACAGCTCGGGCGCGTCCGGCGCGCGCGGAGGCGCGCCGGTGAGGTGATGGCTGTCGTCGATCTCCCCGTCGGTGGCCGAGAGGACCAGCAGACGGTGGCTCAGCCGGCAGGCTTCCAGCGGATCGTGGGTGATCAGCACCACCGTCCGCCCCGCCAGCAGAGTGGCCGCGAGGGTCTGAATGCGCGTGCGGGTGAGGGTGTCCAGCGCCGAGAAAGGCTCATCCATTAGCACGATGGGCCGGTCCTCATACAGGGTGCGGGCCAGCGCGGCGCGCTGACGCATCCCGCCGGAGAGCGTCGCCGGCCGGGCGTCGGCGCACGAGGCGAGCTCCACCTGTTCCAGCAGGGTGGCGACCCGGGCGTGATCCACTTTCTCACCGCGCAGCCGCGCGCCGAGGGCGACGTTCTCCCGAACGCTCAGCCAGGGATAAAGCAGATCTTTCTGCCCCATCCACGCCAGGCGGCCGGGTATCGGCTTGCCGTCGCTGGCGACCACTTCCCCGCAGGTGGCGGGGGCCAGGCCGGCCATGACCCGCAGCAGGCTGGTTTTTCCGGCCCCGCTGGCGCCGAGCAGCGACACCCACTGGCCGCCGGGGACCGTCAGCGACAGATTGTCGAACAGGCGGCGGTCGCCGAAATGGAGGCTCAGATTGCGGACCTCGATACCTGGCGCCGTCACGCCCGGGACTCCACCGCGGCGTTGAGCCCCATCTGCCAGAACTGCGCCTCAAGGCGGGTGGCGGTGGTGAAGATGTCGCTCAGTTCAGTGATTCGGGACTCGCTTCCACGCTGTTGCCACACGGTCTCCAGCAGCGCCAGCGCGGCGCTGACGCCCTGCAGATAGCCTTCATCGCCGTAGTTGCGGATCCACGAGGCGTAGGGGTTATCGTCCAGTCGGGTGGTGGGGTGATGCAGCAGGCCCAGACCGATTTCGGCGTAACCCGCTACGCAGGGCATCAGAGCGACCAGCAGATCCAGCGCGTCGCCTGAATGGCCGATATCCAGCACGTAGCGGGTATAGTTGATGGTTTCCGGCGCTTCGGGCTGGGCGGCCATCTCCGGTTCGCTAATGCCCCACTGGGCACAGTAGCCGACGTGCAGCGGCACTTCGTTAAGAATGGCGTTCATGGAGGCGGCCGCGGCGCGCATCTCCGGCAGCGTGCGCAGTTTACTCACCAGCAGCGCGTAGCTGCGGGCGAAATGGATTAGAAACAGATAATCCTGGGTGAGATAGCGACGAAATGCGCTTTCAGCAAGGGTGCCTTCGGCGAGCTGCCGGACGAAAGGGTGCGCCACATAGTGCTGCCAGTCAGCGGCGGCCAGCTGGCGTAAACGGCCATAAAGACCTTGGCTAAACGCGGGAACAATCACAGGACCTCCAGTTGTGCAGGGGAGATCCGGGCGTGCAGGGGTGTGAACAGGCAATGGCGGTAATGCTGGCAAAATTGCCGACCCGTCCCTTCGCTGGCATGACCCAGATCAGGTTCAAAGGGTTCGGCTTGCGCCATCTCAGCCCTCACGGGACACCCCTCGGTAGCGCTATGTTATACGACATTCACCTTATGAATACAATCATCGCGCCGTCCGGCGGAGCGAAGGCGGCTTTCTGTGACGGCCAGCTCTTTTTTGTCCAAAAATACCAAAAAAACAGGCCACTGCGCGTTGGTGAGGGTTCTCCGGTTACGTTATATTTTCCTTATTCCGTTGTAATAATCCTGTTCGCCACGCGTGTCGTGCGCGCCCCA
Organism: Klebsiella sp. 54; assembly: GCF_018223875.1. Lineage (NCBI taxonomy): Bacteria > Pseudomonadati > Pseudomonadota > Gammaproteobacteria > Enterobacterales > Enterobacteriaceae > Klebsiella > Klebsiella sp. 54. The sequence continues at coordinate 1,652,825 of NZ_JAGRRA010000002.1, read as the reverse complement.
ACGCCCTGGAGTGAGCATGAAATTCCCACTGTCCACGCTGGCGCTTCTGTTCCTGTTGTGCCCGCCTGGCGATGCCGCCGATCTGTTCGATGCGGAAGATGGCATGCTCGACATGAGTCAGTATCTGGCGGAAAACCGTTACGGTTTTCTGCCGGTGCCGCTGGCGATAACCGAGCCGGCCATCGGCTATGGTGGCGGACTGTTTGGCCTGTTTTTACACGGCAAAGGTAGCCGGGAGGGCGGGCAGTTTATTCCTCCGCCGCTCACCGCTTTTGGCGGGGCCGCCACGCAGAATGGCACCTGGTTTATTGGCGGCGGTCATCGTCACACCTGGCAGCATGATCGCATTCGTTACCTGGCGGGCGCCGGCTACGCTAACGTCAATCTGGATATCTATTCCGGCGACACCGGCGACTTCAGCCATGCTAAACCGGTGCAGACGCAGACCAAAGGCGTCGCCGCGCTGCAAAAGCTGCTGTTTCGCCTGGGCGACACGCCGGTGTTCCTCGGGGCCTCCCAGGTGTATGCCCGGGCGGATGTCTCTACCGATAATCCACGGCTCAACCGGGTGTGGCAGCAGGTGCTCGGGCAAAACAGCACCTCTTCGGCGCTGGGGGTGGTGGCGGAATATGACACTACCGATAATATTTTCTATCCTCAGAGTGGGTTAGCGCTGAAGGGTGAATATCGGTTTTTCCGTTCGCTGCTCGGGGGCGATTATCACTACAACACTTTTTCGCTGGACGGAAAGGTGTTTATTCCGCTCAGCCAGACGCTGACCCTGGCGGTCGCGGGCAATTATCAGTCCTTAACCCACCATGATAAGCATCTGATGCCGATGGCGCGTCCTTATATCGCGTTGCGCGGGATTTCGCGCTACCGCTATCAGGGCGACTACGTGGCCACGGCGCAAACCCAGCTGGCCTGGGCGGTTACTCCGCGCTGGATCCTGCAGGGATTCGTTGGCGCCGGGAGCGCCGCTGACGCGGCGGATACGCTATGGGAAGAGTCAGAGGTGGCATGGGGGGCCGGTTTTCGATACCTGATCGCGCGACAGTACGGTTTACGTACCGGGATTGACGTGGCGTTCAGCGAGCATGAACAGGCGGTCTATTTCAATGTCGGTTCGGGTTTATAACTACACATGAGAACAAAAATGAGATCATCCGGCGCGGTGTTAACGCTGCTGTTAGCGGCCTGGGGCACGTCGGCTGCGGAGCCGGACGAGAGCGACAGCTATTTTCCGATCTGGGGCGAGGAGGCTCGCGCCAGGGGATATTCCATTCCGTTACCTTACGGCGTCAACCTGAGCTATATGAATATCCGACAGGATATCATGGTCGACAGTATTACCTTTTCCGGGCTTAAGCTCGGCAATCATCCCATTCCCAGCGATATGTTTGCCATCGATGCCGGGCACACCCGCGAGAAGAGCAAAACCGAAAACCTGCGCCTTGATATGTGGGTCTTTCCGTTCCTCAACGTATACGGACTGGTGGGGCATACCCGCGGGTCGTCCGTCTCCCAGGTCTCAGTGGATTCAGATCCGTCGCAGTTTCGCGGTCTGGACCGGGTCATCGCCGGCGCGGTTCATCAGCTTTATCAAAGCGGAAAGCTGCAGAATATTGATTTTACGCTTGATTTTAAAGGCACCACCTGGGGGACCGGCTTTACGCTCGCCGGCGGCTACGGCAACTGGTTTGGGTTAGTGGATACTAACTACACCCGCACCGACTTCGATATCCTCGACGGCAGCATTTCGGCGGTCACCGTCTCGCCGCGCGTCGGCTACCGCTTCAGTTTTCAGGGGATCGACGGGCCGTCCCATCTCAGCCTGTGGGTCGGCAGCATGTATCAGGACGTGCAGCAGGAGTTTAAGGGCGATCTCGCCGACCTGCACATGCCGCCAGAGCTGCAGCCCCTAATTGCCGCGGTCAATAAAGACGGCGAGGGCAAATTCGACGTTAAGCAAAAGCTGACCTCGCCGTGGAATATGCTGATTGGAGCCCAGTATGAAGTCACCAAAAACTTTAACGTGCTGACTGAATTCGGTTTTAACGACCGCAATAGCTTCTTTGTCTCCGGTGAATACCGCTTTTAACTAAACCTGCAGGCGCCGTCTGCCGGTAAGATGCGCGTTCTTTTGTTGCTGTGGAGAGGCTGTTGATGCGTAAAGCCTTATGGCTGTTATTCGCGCTGGCGCTGCCGGCGCTGGCGCAGGACCCGGTATTGCCCGCGGTGACGGCGATCCATCCGGTGCCCACCCTGGGCGAGCTGTCGCCGCCGGAATCGCTGCGGCCATGCTGCGCCTTTGGTTACGACCTGCACGTGCGGGCGGTGGGCATCCCCATCCCGGTGTACCAGATTGGTAACGTGCTGACTCTGGATTCTCTGGGCAAGCACCATTACAACGACAGCGCGCTCGGGGCGGTGAAAAATCTGCTGGGACTGAGCGAGGAGCAAAACGGGCTTATTTATACCCGTCGCGGCGGGTTTATCGATATTGCCCATGTGCGCGACACGGCGGATTACACCTTTTATCTGTTCAATCGCATTTCGCCGACGCTGGGCCAGGCGGGGCGCATATTCTACAGCGAAGAGCTGGGGGTGCGCCGCGTTCAGCTCAATGCCTTTACGCCGCCGCCGGGCGTCAGGCAGCGCTATCAGCTGGCGGCCTGGCTCGCCGGGCATCTGGCCTTCGAAATCGCCCAGTGGCATGAGATCGCCCAGTGGTATGGCTTCCAGTCGGTGCCGGGGTTTTCTGAGGAGATCTCCGCGTTTTCGCCGGAAGATCTCTATTCCAATTTACTGGGCGCCAGGCTGGCGATTAACGTCATCCTTAGCGGCCATGGCGGGTCAGTGGAAGCGTATAATCAGGCCATGGAGGCGGCGCTGAAAAAGGCGCTGACCCGGCTGATGGTGGCCACGCGAGGGGAGACGGAAGCGATGTTCCAGCGGATCGATGGCGACTGGTGGAACAGTCGCCGACGGGTGCCGGATAAGTTTCTGGTGCTGAAGCGTAATTACGACCTGCAGGAAAACCGGCTGCCGACGCCGGTCCCTTTCGAAACCATGCCGCCATATCGCCTGACCATGCCGTCGCAGGTGGCGGGATTCCGCTTGCGCGACCTCGGCGAGCTGCAGATCTACCCGGGGCACGATATGCAGGCTCTGCCGGCGCCCGAGCAATACTATGGCGCCGCAGCGTTTCAGGGGCTGGCCGATCGCGCCCGCGAGGCCGATAAAACCCAGCTGGCGCGCATTGAAAAGTAGCGTGGAAGGCTCAGGGCGAGGCCCTGAGCCGGCGAGTTAGCGGAAGTCGACCCAGCAGGCGCCGTTGTCGGCCGAGCGCACGCAGTTTTCCACCCAGCGGACGCCGAACGCCCCGGCGCGGGCGTCCGGATACCAGAAGTCGGCCAGCAGCGCTTCGTCGCGCCGGTCCGCAGCGTCCATAGCGATGGCGAAGCGGCGATAGAGATTCGACCAGGCCTCGAACAGCCCCTCCGGGTGACCACCGCCGATGCGATCATCCTGACGCGCCAGCGGATCAAGATAATCCATGCCGCGCTCCAGAATGCGCGCTGGTTCGCCCTGCACCTCGTAACGCAGCTGGTTGGGCTGTTCATCCCACCATTCGAGACTGGCCTTTTCTCCCACGATGCGCACCTTTTGCCCGTGCATGGAGCCGCAGTTAACGGCGGAGCTCCACAGCGAGCCGATGGCACCGTTGTCATACTCCATCAGCACCTGCGCGTTATCCTCCAGCGGCGCGCGGCTTTTGACGAAGCTTTGTCTGGCGCACATCAGCCGGGCGATCTTCAGCTGCGGGGCCATGGTTTCGACCAGAAACAGCGGGTGGGTGGCTAAATCCCCCAGCACATAGCTGGGGCCGACGAAGCGGGGATCGACCCGCCAGCGGGTACTGGCGTTTTCCTGCTCCACCGGCTGGGCGTGGAAGCCATGAGCAAACTGCATATTGACGATACGGATGTCGCCCAGCAGTCCGTCGGCGATCATCTGCCGGGCCTGGAGGATAAGCTGATGACCGGCATAGCCGTAGGTCACGCCGATGATTTTGTGCTGCCGTTGGCTGAGGGCCACCAGGTCGTCCGCCTCTTCGCTGCTGAAGCACAGCGGCTTTTCGCACACCACGTGCAGCCCGGCCTCCAGCGCCGCCCGGCAGATGGCATAATGGGTGTTATTCGGCGTGGCAATCGACACGGCCTGAATACCGTCCGGGCGGGCAGCCTCGTCGCGAAACAGACTCTGGTAGTCGGCGTAACAGCGATCGGGATCCACCCCCAGCTGTTGGCCGAACTGGCGCCCGCGTTCGGCATCAATATCAAAGGCGCCTGCCAGCAGCGCAAAGGTGTTATCGCGCAGGGCGGCAGAGCGGTGAATATAGCCGATCTGGCTGCCGCCGCCGCCGCCGACCATGCCCCAGCGCAGGGTGCGATCGAGAGGTCTTAAACCGTTAATCATGGGGTGTCTCCTGTCAGAATCCAACGTCGCGCAGATAGCGCAGGCTCTCCGTGACCGCCTGCAGGCTGCCTGCGGCATGGCGCGGATCACGCTCTTGTTCAATGGTTATCCAGCCCTGATAGCCGCGGCGGGCAAGGAAATCGTTAATGGCCGGGTAGTCAATGGCGCCGCTGCCGAGCGGGCACATCACCCCTTCGGCGCAGGCGGTGAAAAAGTCGATGCCTTCGGCGATGGCGCGCTGGTAAACCTGCGGATCCACATCCTTGAAGTGCAGATAGTCGAGCCGCGCGTAATAGCGATCCAGCCAGGTGAGCGGATCCATTCCGGCGTAGTAGAGATGCCCGGTATCCAGACACAACCCCGCCACGTCGTGCGGGATATCGTTGGCCAGCCGCTCGATTTCATCGGCAAATTCGATGCAGCCCCCGGCGTGGGGATGAATAACCGCCCGCACACCGTACTCCCGCCAGGCGAGGGTGCTGAGGGCGGTAATGTGCGCCATCATCCGCTGCCAGTCCTGGTCATTGAGGCGCGGAGCCAGCGCGCTGCGTCCGGCAAATCGCGCCCGCTCGGGGTTGCCGAAGTCGATAATCACCAGATAGGGCGGCTGGAAAGGGTGCCCCGGGATAGGTTCGGCGGCCGGAACCTGAGACAGATTGCGGCATATTTGATGGGTCAGCGCCTCCAGAGTGGGGTAATGGGCCTCGCTCACCAGATCGTCAAAGATCGTCCCGGCGACCAGCGACAGCTGATGCTGGTCCAGCGCCGCGCGCAGGCTGGACGGGTCGGTGGGCAGGTAGCCCCACGGGCCGAGCTCGATGCTGCGATACCCGGCCTGCGCCGCCTCCTTCAGCACGGTAGCCCAGGCGGGAAGGTCAGGGTTTTTCGGGTCATCCACACCCCAGCTGCAGGGGGCGTTGGCGATAGGATGTGTCATGTCGGCTTCCTTTTTTCACAGGGTATGCCGCAGAGTATTGAATGAAAATTTCATAGCCAACAATATTGGAATGATGATTTTATGATGGCCATCATGATTTATATTGAGGTTGTTTTTGATAGTTATTTATCAAAATGAGGCGAGGCGTGGTTCAGGCGTGAGGCAGTCCCGTTGGCGACGGGGCGAGCGTTTACATATTTTCTTTGGTGATGATATCGAAAGGCTGAGGGTGCGAAATCACGTCGCTGGGCGGCCGCGAAACGGCTTCCGTCATGGCGCGCAGGGTGGCGGCGGCCAGGTCATCCAGCCGGTGGTTGAGAATGACATCGATGGTGCCGTCGATCAGCGCCAGTTCACTGCCGCTTAGCGGGCCATGGCAGACCAGGGTGACGGCCTGCTGGCGGCCGCTGTCGCGCAGCGCCCCGACAATCCCTTCGACGCCGCCGCAGGGAGCATAGATCGCCTGCAGGGCCGGGTACTGGCTGAGCAGCTTTTCCGTCACGCTTCTGGCGACATCCGCCCGTTCGTGGCTGCGAACCGGCTCGAGGATCTGCTGCCCTTTACCCTGCTCGCGCAGGCAGGAGCGGAAGCTGATCTCACAGCTTTCCTGACAGGTAAAACGATTATCGCCAATGATAATGGCTATTTCGCCTTCGCCACGGCATAGGCGGTCGATAAACCAGGCGGCGGTGCGCCCGGCTTTTTGGTTATCGAGGCCGATATAGCCGCTGCGCTGGGGAACCGACAGATCTGAAAGTAGGGTGAATACGCGAACGCCGCGGGCGGCGGCCCGGCCCACCGCATGGCGAATCAGCGGGTGATCCAGCGCCACCAGGCCGAGCACCTCCACCTCATCGCTGAGCCGGTGAATGGCCTGGGCCATTGCTTCCACCGCATCAATGGCAAAATGCAGGATCGCCGGTGTCTCGCCTGCCGGTAGCCACGGCGCGGCCTCTCTTGCCAGCGCCCTTGCCAGCGGCAGGTAGAAGGAGTGGGTCTCCTGCAGCAGAATAAAGCCCATTCTGACGGTAACCGGCGCTTTGCCGGCGGCCAGGCGATAGTGCGGCTGTTCGAGCGTAAACCCCAGCCGCCGGGCGGCCTCCAGCACGCGGTACGCGGTCGATTCCTTCACCGCCGCGCGCTTGTTGAGTACCCGGTCGACGGTGGCCACGCCGACGTTAGCTTCACGCGCAATGTCGGAAAGCGTGATTTTGCTGGTGGATTTTATCACTGTGATGACCATTAAAAATGAGCGTTATGATAGAAACTATCACGGTAACCCTGCGCAGAACAGCGACAATCTGCGTGCCACAGGACAAGCCTGCGCTCCTGCCGCGTAAAGTGTGACGGGTATACACAGTCTGTGATCAAAAGCGACTACCTGTTCTGGCATTGCTGCTATGCTATTGAAATAAAATTAATAATAAAGGCAGTGTCGTCTTTGTCGGTTAAACCGTGCGCAAAGTCGCTCCGGATGGGCGTCGCTGGGCCTGTAACCGACTATACTTGCCGCGCACGCGCGTAATGACGTTTACTCGATGACTTTTTGCTATCACTTTATGCCAGCGTCAGGGCTGCACTGAATAATGTGCCGTTCCGCGCCGGGAGTGGGTCGGTTTGGGGCCTGTATGTTATTAAAAGAGCTGGCTGTTTTTGATGTATTAAGCACGCCGATCTGGGTAGTCCATCCTTTTACAGAGTGTGTGGTCTATGCCAATCAGGCTTCCCGGACGCTGAGCGGCGATATGTCGCTGAATGAGATGCGCAACGGTATCTATTCCACCTGCCCGGAAACGCAGCTGCAGCATTATCTGCGCTATCTCGACGCGATGACTGAGATATTTGAAGTCTGGACGCTGCAGACCGCCAAAGGGTTGCAGTCGGTATATTGTAAAACCACCCTGGTCGAGACCGAGGACTGCGGCCCCTTACTGTTATTTGAAGCGGTGAAGCTGCTCGCGCAAAATCAGTCGATTCATACCGGCTCCCGCCGCTACCAGCGGCGTAACAATGGTTTTTTTGCCCGTTTTTTTATGACCAATACCGCGCCAATGCTGTTGATCGATCCTCAGAAAGAGGGCCTGATTGTCGATGCCAATATTGCCGCACTGCGCTTTTATCATTATTCCGATGAGGAAATGCGCAATAAACATACCTGGCAAATTAATACCCTGGGCCGGGATGTGATCCCTATTATGAATAACATTGCCAATATGCCCGGCGGGCATAAGCCGCTTAATTTTACTCATATTCTGGCTGACGGCTCGCTGCGCCATGTTCAAACCTATGCCGGGCCGGTGGTGCTATATAATATTCGGCTGATGTTATGCATCATTCACGATATCACCGAAGAAGTGCTTCTGAAAAAAGAGCTGGAATTTTCCGCCGCCCACGATCCCTTAACCGGACTGCTCAATCGCCGCGAATTTTACCGGCTCGTCGATGCGCCGTCGTTTATCGGCCATGGTTTTTGTCTGCTGCTAATCGATATCGATCATTTCAAAAGTATTAATGATATTCACGGTCATCAAAAAGGCGATGAAGTCCTGTTGGTGATCTCCCGCATTCTGGAAACCTCGGTGGACCGCGAAGATAAGATATATCGCTGGGGAGGCGAGGAGTTTCTGCTCTTTTTGCCTCATTCGCCGATCGCCCGCGCGCTGATGGTGGCGGAGGCTATCCGTCAGGCGATCAGCGAATATCAGACGCTGTCGGTCACCGTCAGCATTGGCGTTGCCGAGCATCATGATGGCGAAGCGATTGATCAGCTGTTTTACCGCGTCGATAAAGCGCTGTATGCGGCGAAAAATGACGGACGCAACCGGGTAACGCGCTTGCCGTCGGAAAACGTAGCGGCCCATTCCGGGCGGTCAGAATAGAGGTGGCGCTATTTATCGCCGTCTGATGCGCAGGCAGACTCGCCGGCTATACTCAGGGGAGTCCTGCCTGCTGATTTGGGCGGTAATCTTGTTTGCCTGCGGCTGAGGTGGCATGCGACTCATGGTGCGTTTTCTCGTTGTCCTGTCGGTAGTTTTTCTTTCTGCGCCGGCGACGCTGGCGGCGAACGGTCACGCCATCAAGCAGCGTGCCGATGCTGTCCTGACCCTGATGAGCTATACCGTGGTCCCCGACGTGACCGCCAGCGATCTCAATATTGGCTCCGGGAGCAACGACAAACACAACCTGGCCATTACTCAGTTTGGCGGCGGGGCGACCCTGAGCGAGTCGTTTCCTCTCTATCTCGAAGGAACGATGGGCTACAGCCGTTACGACCCGCGTTTTGTGGTCAGCAATGGCGAACAGACGCGGAATGTGCCCACCAAGTGGAACAGCCTGACCACCACCGGCGGCGTCGGCTGGGATTTTTCGCTGCACCGGGATCGCTTTGGCGGCAACCTGGTGCTGCGGCCGATCGTCAATGTGATGCTCGGCACCCTGGCCAGCGATGCGCGCCTCGGCAGCTGGGTAATTGAGCGAAAAACCAACGCCGATCTGCAGTTCCTCGACGGCGGTCGGTTCAATGCATGGGGGCTCGGCGGGGCGCTGATGCTGGATTATGAACGCTTCTCCGCCACCCAGGATATTGATGCCGAGCTGCGTTACTCCTATATGCAACTGCAAAGTTTCGGCAGCAGGGCCGAGGTGGTGCAGGGGGAGGCCAGCGCGGAGAATCTCGGTCTGTATCTGCGCCGCCGCGCGCCGATCGCTGACTGGACGCTGCTGGGCAATCCGCTGCGCTACGTGCTGGAGGGGGCGCATACTGCATATCTGGGCGAACAGCGAGGGGCGCTGGGCTTCTCCGGTTTAACGTCGCTGGGGATTGGCCTCGAGCTGGACAGCAGTAAATACCCGGTCTTTATCACCCGCACCCGGCTGGTGGCGCGCTATATGTTCGGCAATAACACCACGGGCTATGGCGTTGGACTGGCGATGAGTTTTTGAAGGCCATTAACCCAGCTGCCGCCGGCCAGCGCCTTCTTACCCCCGGGAGAGACCAGGGCGAAGGGGGTCCATAACCGTCCCCGCAGCCAGACGGTTTCCTCTCCCCCCAGTGTGAGGGCCAGGGTGAGGGTTAATCCTGACACCACACCCGCTCGCCGTTCACCCACGTCTCGCTGATATTACGCTCATCACCCAGGGTCATCAGTACGAACAGCTGCTCATAAATATCATGGCAGCGGCCCATCCGCAGACGCTGCAGCGGAGTGACCGCCGGGTCAATCACCACAAAGTCGGCCTCTTTGCCCGGCTGAAAATTGCCAATCTTCTCTTCCAGCCGCAGGGCGCGCGCGCCTCCGAGGGTGGCGTGATAGAAGGCCTCGATGGCGCGCAGGCGATAGCTCTGCAATTGTCCTACCTTGTAGGCCTCGCCCAGCGTCCGCAGCATGCTGAAGGTGGTCCCGGCCCCGACGTCGCTGCCGATACCCATCCGCACCTGGTGCTGCCAGCAGGCGGGCAGGCGAAACAACCCGCTGCCGAGAAACAGATTCGAGGTCGGACAGAAGGCGACTGCGGAACCGGTGTCATGCAGGCACTGCCACTCGGCATCATCAAGATGGATCCCGTGTGCAAATACGCTGCGTTCGCCGGTGAGCTGATAGTGATGATAGACATCCAGATAGCGCGCATGCTCCGGCCACAGCTGCTTAACCCAGGCGATCTCCTCGCGGTTTTCACTGAGATGCGTCTGCAGCCAGGTATCGGGAAACTCGGCCCGCAGACGCTGCACCGCCTCCAGCAACGCCGGCGTCGAGGTGGGAGCAAAGCGCGGGGTAATGGCATACCCCAGCCTGCCGCGCTGATGCCAGCGGCGGATCAGCCCCCGGGTCTGCTCGTAGCTCTCCCCGGCGGTTTCGCACAGGTAGTCGGGCACATGGCGATCCATCATCACTTTCCCGGCGATCAGGCGCATATTGAGGCGCAGCGCTTCGCTGAATAACGCCTCCACCGAGGCCGGATGCAGGGTACAAAACACCAGCGCGGTGGTGGTTCCATGGCTTATCAATTGATTTACAAAAAACTGCGCTATCTCCTGGGCATACTCCGCATCGGCAAACTGGCTCTCCACCGGGAAGGTGTAAGTGGTAAGCCACTCCAGCAGCTGTTCGCCAAAGGCGCCGATCATCTCGGTCTGCGGATAGTGGACGTGGGCATCGACGAACCCCGGCAACAGCAGTTTACCCCGCAGGTCAACATAGCCCTTCAGCGGATGCAGAAAGGCTTCACCCTCCTGCCATGGCAGCAGCGCGACAATTTTTCCGTCCTGCAAGAACAACAGGCCATCATCGAGATAGCGGGCCTGGGCGGCCACCTCATCCGGGGTCTCCGCCACGCCGGCGATATCAAAAAATGCACCGCGCACCGCGGTCTGGTAATCCATCATCGAACCTGCCTTCTCTTAACACTCTGGGAATAGTGATAAACAGCAAGATTGGTGCCAGTTTGCAGCCTGCCGCGGCCAGACGCCGCGGCAGAAGGGGAAGGTTACTCTTTTTGCGCCACCGCGCCGGAGCGGAAGGCGGCTTTCGCCTGCACTTCGCGCTCGTCGCGAGCCAGCCAGCGGTAGGTGGTCGCGCCGAGGAAGACGCCGATAAACCAGCTGAAGTTCGCCACTTCATGCAGGGCCGGAATAAAGCTGATAATCAGTCCCAGGCCCACCGACGGCAGCAGGGCGGCAATGGCTTTCGGGTTAAAGCCGTTGCGGTACCAGTATTTACCCTTCGGCGTATCGTCAAACAGGTCGTCCACCGACACCCGGCCGCGTTTGATCAGATAGAAGTCGGCGATCAGGATGCCAAACAGCGGGCCAATAAAGGCACCCAGCACGTCGAGGGTATAGTGGATCAGCTCCGGTGAGTTAAACAGGTTCCACGGCGTCAGGAGTATCGAGCCCACCGCAGCGATCATCCCGCCGGCGCGGAAGCTGATTTTCTGCGGCGCGCAGTTGGAAAAATCGAAGGCTGGCGAGACGAAGTTAGCCACGATATTGATGCCGATAGTGGCGGTGATCATGGTCAGCAGGCCGATGGCCACCGCCAGATCGTTCCCAACGCGGCTGACGGTTTCAATTGGATCGGTGATCATTTTGCCGAACAGCGACTGGGTGCCGGAGACTATCACCACGGTGACCACCGAGAACAGCAGGAAGTTGAACGGCAGCCCCCAGCGGTTGCCGCGGCGGATCTCGCCCATGCTTTTGCCGTAGCGGGAAAAGTCGCCGAAGTTGAGCAGCGGCCCGGAGAAGTAAGAGACGACCAGCGCCGTGGCGGTGATCATCTGCCAGGTCTGCTCGCCAGCGCTGAGGGATTTGCTGGCGAGGGTAAAGGAGATCCCATCCAGACCGGTCTTGTATACAATCCAGCCGGCCAGGGCCAACATCACCACATACACCGCCGGACCGGCGATATCGATAAAACGCTTGATGGCGTTCATGCCGTGCCAGAACACCATCGCCTGCAGCAGCCACATGGTGGCGAAGCAGAGCCAGCCGAGCGTCGACAGCCCGAGGAAACTGCTGCTGGTCAGCGAGGAAAGGGAGGGCCAGAACTTGAGCAGGACCAGCATCAGGGCGTTCGCCGCCAGATAGGTTTGAATACCGTACCAGGCGAAGGCGATTAGCCCGCGGATCACCGCGGGGATATTGGCGCCGAAGACACCGAACGCCTGACGACAGATCACCGCGTAAGGCACCCCGGCCATCTGGCTGGGCTTCGCCACCAGGTTAGCGCACAGCTGCACAATACAGATGCCCACCAGCAGGCAGAGCAAAACCTGCCAGCTGGCCAGCCCAAGCGTAAAAAAGCTTGCCGCCACCACGTAGCCGCCCATGCTGTGCACGTCCGACATCCAGAACGAAAAGATATTGTACCAGCTCCAGTTCTGGTCGCGGGTGGGCGCCAGATCGTCATTACATAGCCGCGGACTATAGCCGGCGGCCGCCTCGTGAGTCTTCGTCTGCTGCGTGTGGGATGAATGTGGCATGAAACCTGCTCCTCTGAATGAAAACCCTTTTGATATGGATTGCTGAGGCTATTGCAGGATCCAGGCCAGAATGATGAATCTTGTATACAAAAAATAAATTTTATGTATACGATCTGCTATCGATAAGTGAAACCGGAGTGGGTTAATGAATAATGAACATCGTCTCCAGGCCGCGCCAGCGCTGCAGGATAAGGACGAAAGCATTTACCAGGCGCTGATGACGGCTATCGTCGAACATCAGCTGCCGCCGGGCAGCAAACTGCCGGAAGAGGCGCTGGCGGAAGTGTTCGCCGTGAGCCGCACCGGCATCAGAAAAGTGCTGCAACGACTCGCCGCTGTGCAACTGGTCACATTAACGCCCAAACGTGGTGCACACGTCACCAGCCCGAGCGTGGAAGAGTCCCAGGCGATCTTTCGCACCCGTGCGCTGCTTGAGGTCGCGAATCTACCCGATGTGATCGCGCGCTGTCAGCCGCCGCATCTGGTGGCGCTGGAGAACATTATTCAGCGTGAGCAGCAGGCTCATGAGGCGCACGACGGCCCGGCGGCCATCCGCCACTCCGCTGACTTTCACATTCAGCTGCAGGCTATCTCCGGCAACCCGGTGCTCACCGAGATGGTGACCCGCCTCAGCCAGCGTTCCTCGTTAGTGATTGCCGCCTGGGGCGCACCCTGGCGCCAGGGCTGTCGCTGCGACGATCACCAGCAGCTGGTCGGTTTGCTGCGGGATAAAGCCCTGCAGCCGCTCAGCGAGGCGCTGATGCACCATTTTGATCATATTGTCGCCAGCCTGTGCTTCGAGCGCGATGGCGTCAGCCTGCCCGATTTTTCCCGGCTGTTCGCCGGTCACAAGGAGTCGTGATGTCTTCTGTTTGTATACAAGTGATTAACCCCAACACCAGCCTGGCGATGACCGAAACGATAGGCGCCGCCGCGCGCGCGGTCGCCGCGCCGGGCACCGAGATCCTTGCGGTCTGTCCCCGCGCCGGGGTGCCGTCAATTGAGGGCCATTTTGACGAAGCCATCGCAGCGGTCGGTGTGCTGGAGCAGATCAAGGCCGGACGCGAGCAGGGGGTGGATGGACATGTGATCGCCTGCTTCGGCGACCCGGGGCTGCTGGCAGCGCGCGAACTGGCCCAGGGGCCGGTGATCGGCATTGCGGAAGCGGCGATGCATATGGCGACGATGGTCGCCACCCGTTTCTCCATTGTGACCACGCTGCCGCGCACGCTGATCATCGCCCGTCATTTACTGCACCAGTACGGATTTCATCAACACTGCGCGGCGCTGCACGCCATTGATTTACCGGTGCTGGCGCTGGAAGACGGCAGCGGCCTGGCGCAGGAGAAAGTGCGCGAGCGCTGCATTCGCGCGCTGAAAGAGGATGGCAGCGGGGCGATAGTCCTTGGCTGCGGCGGGATGGCGACCCTGGCGCAGGAGCTGACCCGCGAGCTGCGGGTGCCGGTGATCGATGGCGTCAGCGCGGCGGTGAAGATGGTGGAGTCGCTGGTCGCGCTGGGCCTGGCGACCAGCAAGCACGGGGACTTAGCGTTCCCGGAGAAAAAGGCGTTAAGCGGGCAATTTCAGTCGTTAAATCCATTTTAAAAGGGGCAGAAGATGGTTGAGAACCAGGAACACTATCCTCGCGATCTGCGAGGTTATGCAGGGCAGCCGCCGCACGCGCGCTGGCCGGGCGGGGCGCGGATCGCGGTGCAGTTCGTCCTCAACTATGAGGAAGGCGCGGAGAATCACGTCCTGCATGGCGATGCGGGTTCGGAACAGTTCCTGTCCGATATCATCGGCGCCGCCAGCTATCCGGCGCGTCATATGTCGATGGACTCGCTCTATGAGTACGGCAGTCGGGCCGGGTTCTGGCGCATCCATCGCGAATTCAGCCAGCGAGGGCTGCCGCTGACGGTTTTCGGCGTGGCGATGGCGCTAGCGCGTCATCCGGAGATTGTGGCGGCAATCAAGGCGGCGGATTACGATGTGGTCAGCCACGGCTGGCGCTGGATCCACTATCAGCACATGGATATCGCCGCGGAGCGCGAGCATCTGCACAAAGCGGTGCAGGTGCTGACCGACCTGTTCGGCAAGCCGCCCACCGGCTGGTATACCGGCCGCGACAGTCCCAACACCCGCCAGCTGGTGGTGGAGCACGGCGGCTTTGACTATGACAGCGATTATTACGGTGATGATTTACCCTTCTGGAGCGAAGTGGCCTGCAGCGACGGCAGCCGCCGACCGCACCTGATCGTGCCTTATACTCTTGACGCCAACGACATGCGCTTTGCCACCGCCCAGGGATTCAATACCGCGGAGCAGTTTTATACCTATCTGAAAGACAGCTTTGACGTACTGTACGCCGAGGGAGAAACCGCGCCGAAGATGATGTCCGTGGGGATGCACTGCCGGCTGCTTGGGCGTCCGGGGCGTTTCCGCGCGCTGCAGCGATTCCTCGACTATATCCAGCAGCACGACAAGGTGTGGGTCTGCACCCGGCAGCAGATCGCCGACCACTGGCGCGAGGTTCATCCGTATCGCGGGTAGCCTGCTGCCCCTTTTCCTGGCCCTCTCCCCGGGGAGAGGGCATCACCCGATCGCGACTCTTGCACCGATAAACCCTGAAAGACGCCGTGATGAATCGTGATTATTGAATGAGCATGGCGAGGAGTACCAGGAACAGTAGCAGGACATAGATGCGTGCATACCATACATCCGGTACCGCAGAGATAGCCCGGCGGCTAAACGCTATCCCGGCCCAGCCGGTCAGGACGAGCAGGCCTAGAATTTTCAGGCTGATAAAACCCAGAAATCCGCTCAACGGAATGGTGTGCCAGCCAATGATGGCATAGGTCACAGCGCCGCATAGCGCCACGGGCAAAGAAAGCGGGTTGGATGCGCTAACGCACTCCTGCATCGCATACCCGTGTCGCCGTAGCAGGGGCACCGTCATGACGCTGCCGCCCACGCCCAGCAATGCGGCAATCGTACCGATAACCACACCGCCGCCGGTGACCACTGGCAGTGACAGCCGACGCCGAGCGCTGCCCGTGAAAAATCCCTTGCGCAACAAACAATCGCTGATGGTTGCCAGCATATAGAGAATAAACAGCGCGCGAACGATATTCTCGCTAAATAACCCCGCCAGACAGGAGCCCGCTACTGCCCCAATGGCTATAAACCATATCAAAGGAAACAGCGTCTGTGCGGCAAGCTTGCCCGCTCGCCAGTTACGATAGCTGATCCAGCCGGCGTTAAATATCATCACCGCCGTTGAGGTAGCCACCGCGACGTGCATAGCATTTTCCGTGAGTTCCGGCTGGCGGAGCATCAGTTGATAGACAAATGGCACCACCACAAAGCCGCCGCCGAAGCCGAACAGCACCGTGGTAATGCCGGTAGTAAAGCCTGCCAGTGCAATAATAACGATATCATTCAACAGAATATCCCCGCCCTGAAAATGAGCGAGCAGCTTATACCGGTCGCGTACAGCTTCCCATTTGCACAGCGCTCAATTACCTTTGTAAATCGGTCAAAGGGAGACAGGTGTGCGCAACGTAAAAATTGACGAGGTCGATCGGCTCGATCGCGAAGTGGTGGCGTTAGGCAATGACTATGCGCAAGGGTATATTCTGCCCCCGCACCAGCATCGTCGCGCACAGCTGCTGTACGGCGCGACCGGACTGATGTATGTCACTACGCAGGACGGAGAATGGGTGGTTCCTCCGCAACATGCTGTCTGGATCCCCCCTGAAACCGTGCACGCTGTCAGATTTGTGGGGGTGACCACGCGCAGCTTATATATTGAGCCAGATTGTGTGTCCGCTTTCATTAAACACCATCGTTGCGAAGTGATCAGCGTCTCGCCGCTGTTGCGCCAGCTACTGCTGGAGGCTGTGGATTTACCACCGTTGTACGACAGCCCACGCGATCGCATGCTGATACAGTTGATGTTGCTGGAACTGGCCGCCATGCCGGTCCGCGAATTTGACATTCCGTTGCCACAGCATCCGGCGCTGCTGGCGCTTTGTCAGGCTTTTTTGCTTAACCCCACTATCCATGATCCTGCGGCGCGCTGGGCCAGGGCGCTGTTTATGAGTCCCAGTACCTTTCGCCGCCATTTCCTGAAGCAGCTGGGCCTGTCATTTTCCGCCTGGCGACAGCGAGCCTGCGTGGTGAGCGCCCTGGCATGGTTGATAGCAGGGAAACCGGTGAACGAAGTGGCCTTATCCCTCGGATACGACAATGCGTCCTCTTTCGCCACCATGTTCCGCCGCGTGACCGGGCAACCGCCGTCGTTTTATCACCCAGCCTGATGCTCAGGGGAAGGGGGCTCCCGGCAGCATGTGTCGGCAATGAATGTCACTTTCATGGCGTTGCTATGCATTAACGCAGCCATAAGACAGACACCTGGCTTGCGTCTTCAGGTACCCCAACATTTAGTGGTGGCTACCTCGATGCGGTTTATCTATTCTGCCTGTAACCATGAGAAGACCGGAATCTCTCTTTGTGAACCATCTAATCTTTGAAAAAGTCATCATCATCTTCATTCTCGTCCTGTGGGTATTCGATACATTCAGAACCAGGAAAAGAAAACGTTTTGATCCTGCCATTGAAGCGGCTGATGCCAGAGAACGTTATCAATGGCGTTATTTCAGATGGGGTTTTCGGATCATACAAGTGGTAGCGGGAGTGTATATCTTCGTACAGCTGATTCAGGTTTTACTGAGATAGAGGCCGCCGGCAGGGGCTACTGAACATAATCCGTGTAAGCGACACGTGTTCCTGTTTTTCGTTGAGAGCTGAGAACTTGCCAGCATATAAACGGGGTGTTTTTAGTTTGTAACATTTTAAACAACAGCATATGTGACCCTTCAATGATGCAAGTAATACTGGTTCGACACGCGGAAACAGAGTGGAATGTAAAAGGTATTATTCAGGGACACAGTGATAGCGCCTTGACGCTTCGTGGGGAGCGTCAAACAGCAGCCTTGCTGGCAGCGTTTGTAGCGAGTGATTACCGGGTAGAATGTGTTTACGCTTCTCCGCTTGGCCGGGCCTGGCAAATGGGACAGCGCCTGGCGGAGAGTTTTCATTGTTCACTGATAGCTGAACCAGCTCTGAAAGAACAGGCTTTTGGTCAGTTTGAAGGTATGACAACCATAGAGCTCCTGCAGAATAATCCAGACGCCGCAGAAGCGTTATTCAACCTTGATGCAGAGTATTGTCCGCCAGAGGGTGAGTCTCTCTCACATGCTTCGCAGCGAATTATGCATTTTTTAACCAATCTGGAAAAAAAACGTCATCATCGAACAATATGTATTGTGTCTCACGGACAGGTCATTCAGGGTGTGCTTGCGATGCTAAAAAGTGGTGCTGTGGATGATTTTCACCGGTATGCACAACCCAACGCGAGTTACTCCGTGTTCGAACTGATTAATGGAAGATGTACCGCCCTAAAATGGGGCATCGCGACGCATTTACGTCACCTGGATTAAACAGTCTGACTTACCCCAGATTCCTGCTGTTCATGTTTGCTGTTCTTCCTCAGTTTGTCGTTCCCGTCGCGGGTCCTGTCTGGTTGCAATTGCTTGTTCTGGGGAGTATTCAAAAGCGGGCTGGAATGGTTTCCCTGGGTTCAGTCGCGATGGCATCAAGGACGTTTGGAAACGGCTCTTAACACCCGGGCGATATCAAATGGCAGGAACGGTGTACAGGCGTTGTCATCCGCATGATGTTTAGCGGGCCGGCATAGTATCGACATCAGCCCGTTAAGGTATACACAACCTGTAAACCCGCTGTCCGCTTCTCGTTCAGACTGGAACTTAACCTCAGTTGGTTCGTCCGCTCTGTGCCAGAAGCGGACAGCCATGGAGTATAGGTATGTTGCTCTGAATACCGGTCAGGAATTAATCCCGTTCAGATCGGCAACTGCGCGGAACACCATCCTCAGGTGAAAGTTCAACGCGTCCATTAGCAACTCGAATCTCAAGGGCGCTTTATTAAAAGACGCTTTCTGAAACTTCCAGGGGACATCCCCATTATGGTGCTAAAGGCACGCCTGAACGCTGTTTCATCGCCGTATCCGCATGCACTTGCGATCTGAGAAATAGTTTTTCCTGGGCTTTCCAGCAGCACGGATGCCGTTTCAATACGAACTCGGGTAATGAAGTCTTTTGGGCTTTCCTGGACGAGTAGTTTCATTTTACGGTTTAGCGTCCGGGTGGTCATATTCAGAGCTGCAGCAAGTTGCTCAACCGTCATTGCAGGATTTTGATAACGAAGCAGGCTCTCTGCTTTAGTCAGCAAAGGATGTCTTGAATTGAGAAAACCTGCGGGCGCATAAATTTGCTGTGACAGAGGCTGGCTGTCAGCAACGGCCATGTCAGCTGTTAACTTTGCCAGCTCATTACCTGCGTATTTGCGAACTAGGTATATGACCAGATCAACCCATGAAAGTGGTCCACCCGCAGTGACAACATTGTCCTGCTCGGCCAGGGTTTTTCCCCATACAGGTTTTGCCAGTGGATAGCGTTCAGCGAAAGTGGGATATAACCACCACGTTGTGGTGCAGACCCGTCCGTTGAGTAAACCCGCTTCTCCCAGTACAAAACTGCCTGCACAGGCTGAGGCAATACAGCTTCCCTTTAAATACTTCACTTTCAGCCACTCGGCTGCATTTGATACAGCGGCTCTGTCAACGGGAAATCTATGCTCATCCAGCTGCATACCGCTGGCAATAATCACCCCAAAGGTATCAGGTCCACTAAATGCGCCATCACTTTCAATACTGCGTCCCTGAACATCCCTGACCGGCTGACCATCAGCGGTAATCGTCCTGACGTCGAATAAAGGAACATCTCTGGATAACTCAGGATTTACCGTAGGGTTCATCCTGACCACCTGATTCGCCAGCCAGAACATATCAGCCAGCCCCGCAAGCGCCGAACGCATGCTGCCCGGAAGAGCAAGTAACGCAACGCGCATGTTTAACCCCGTCATGAAGAATGTCTGATTTCGCATGTTACCTGTCATTAATGACACTTCATACCCTTTGTCATGGTGATTACACTGCCTGAAATTCAACACCGCAGGAAGAATACAAACATGTGGATGAAAAATGTTATGTCACGTGCGCTGATAAAAGGAGCATTTGCCTTGTGTCTTCTATTCATGAATAGCCCGTTGCTTATGGCACAGGAAGAGGGGATAAAAAATATCGTGCTGGTTCACGGTGCCTTTGCTGATGGCTCGTGCTGGTCAGCCGTCATCTCCCTGCTGCAAGAGAGGGGATACCACGTTACGGCTGTTCAGAATCCTCTGACGTCATTACGAGACGATGTAACTGCAACTGAGCGTGTGCTTGAGCGCCAGAAGGGTAACGTTCTGCTCGTGGGGCATTCATGGGCAGGAGCCGTGATCACTCAGGCTGGCAATGCGAGCAACGTCAGGGGACTGGTCTATTTATCCGCTCTTGTTCCTGACAGCAATCAATCCGTATCTGACGCACTGGCGCGATTTCATGCACCCATGACAGGGATGGAAGCCGATAAGAACGGCCTTATCTGGCTTGATGAGCCAGAGTTTTTTCAACAGGTTATGGCCAATGAGCTAAGCATCAAAAAGAGCCGGCAGCTCGCTGCTGTGCAGCAGCCTGTCGCCGCTACCGCCTTTCAGGAAAAAGTGAAGGAAGCCGCCTGGCGAAAGAAACCGTCCTGGTATCTCATCACAGAAAACGACAACGCGCTGAATCCGTCAGTACAGGCCCGTTTTGCCCATGAGGCTGGGGCGCACATCACGCGAATTCACTCAGACCACCTGTCCATGATTTCTCATCCCGAAGAGGTTGCCGCATTGATTGTTAACGCGGCGCAGAGCATCCACTGATCCGTACATGCCAGGAAAATTTGCAATGAAAATTCTCCATCTTGATTCCAGCATCAACCATGAGTTTTCAGTAACCCGCCAGTTGTCGGCTGAAATAGTAAGGCAACTGGTGGCAACCGGTCAGGGGCATCAGCTGACTTATCGGGATCTTGTTAAAGACGAAATCAGTCATCTGACCGGGGAGATCGCTTCAGGTTTCAGGTCTGTATCGGAACGGCCGATTGCTACACCCCTTCTGGCATCTGAGCAGCAAATATCAGACGCTCTGGTCTCGGAGTTTCTTGAAAGCGAGATGATTGTTGTCGGCGCGCCAATGTACAACTTTTCTGTATCCAGCCAGCTGAAGGCCTGGATGGACAGAATTGCTCAGCCAGGGAAAACCTTCAGCTATACCCCAGCTGGGCCCGTTGGACTTGCGGGGGGCAAAAAAGTCATCATCGCCTCAGCGCGGGGCGGTTTTTATGCCGGTACGGGACTGGAAGATATGGATTTTCAGGAACAGTTCCTGCGCAAGTTTCTGGGCTTCCTGGGCATCTCGTGTGTTGAATTTGTCCGTGCTGAAGGTGTGTCGAAAGGTGAGGACGTAAAACTCAGAGAAATTTCCCGTGCTTTGTCTTTAATTCCACAGGCCATTAATGCGATTTTTGCCGCTAAGGAATGAACCATGCTGTACGCCGTTACACTGACTTACCTGACACAACCCGATGCAATTTCTGCTCATCTTGACGCACATAAGCAATGGCTGGTCAGGGGTTTTAAAGAAGGCAAAATCCTTTTTGCTGGCCCCCTCAGCAATCATGCCGGCGGCTACATACTTTTTAAAGGAGACAATGCAAGTGAAATTCAACACTGTCTTCAGGATGACCCCTTCATCATGCATAACATTGCCGATGCAGAAATAATGGGTATTGAGCCAGCGCTATGTGCGCAGGGATTCCCTGAGAAATGGGCAGAGAAAGCCCGTTTCATTTGACTATTAATCGCTGTAAAGTGCCCTGCATCCTGTGAAATGACTCCGTAACAGTTATTTAGAGGGCACTTTCTCTTATCATTTTTATGTCCGCTCCTCGTTCATAGCGGACCTTCAACTCAGGAAGCTTGTCCGCTCTGTGCCAGGAGCGGACATTAAAATCAAAACCGACGGCAAGCTCACCAGCATGACATTATGCTTGCGCTGCTTTGTAACGTGCCTCCAGCTTATCCAAAAAGCCAAAAAGTACTTGGTTCATTTCGCTATAATCGTGCGCCCGGAGCGCTTCAGGCGTGTCAACGAAACGATATTCTGCTGCACGGCTCAGGTCTTTCTCAGAATGAGCGATCAGCCGCTCTACAACGTCCAATGTGAGCTCCATGTGGCACTGGAAACCAAAGACGCGGTCAGAATAGGCAACGATCTGCCGCGGACAGCCTTCGCTGTAAGCAATAATTTTGGCCTCTGGCGTCAAACCCGGCATATCGTTATGCCAATGACCCACTGCCAGTGTTTTCCCAAAGTGAGAGAACATCTCATCCTTCCTGCCGTCTTCGGTCAATGTGATCGGGAATTTACCAATCTCTTTTTCCGGGCTATGAGAGAACGGTGCGCCCAGCGCTTCACCGATTAGCTGTGAACCCAGGCAAATACCGATCACCGCCTTACCGGTTTTAACCGCGGAAGCAATCAGCGTCTGTTCCGCTTTAGCATTAAAGTGCGGGCACGCTTCAAGCGTTGTGTCCGGATCTTGCGGACCGCCCATAACGATAAGAAAATCGATGCCTTCGGCGTCAGCAGGTAGCCGATCGCCTGCATAGACGCGTGAGTAAGTTACATCATGACCCTGGTTTATTGCCCAGGTTGCATATGCGCCCGGGGCTTCAAAACTTTCATGTACGATAAAGTGTACGCGCATGAGGTTAAGCTCCTGTAATATCTTTGATGATCAGAATGATAAGTCACGCACCCATTGCCTAAGGCTCTTCTCCGGGTGGTTCCAGTTTCGATATGATAATGGCAGGGGCTAAATCTGAAATGCCAGGTAGTATAGATAAAGCGCCAAGACATGATGAGGCCACAGGCTGGTCCAGTACTGCGATAAGCTATCAACGCGGCGAGGCAGATCCTCCCCATCATCATGTTGAGGGGCAGCTACTCTTCGCCACCAGAGGGGTTATGCTGGTGCAAACAGAGAGCGACCGTTGGGTGATCCCTCCTCAGCGGGCATTATGGTTACCGCCTCTGCATATCCATAGTTACCATCTGCTTTCACAAACCGATCTCAGGGCGATCTATTTCAGCAGTAGCCTTATCGCAGAATGTACGAGCTTTACGAAGAGTCAGCAGGTGCATGTGATCACGGCTACGCCGTTAGTCAAAGAGCTTATCGCTGGGCTGTTCAGTGAGGACTACGCCAGACCGATTCAACGGAAGATAGCTTTGTTGCTTCTGGAAATTCTCAGCGAGGCTCCACCTTTAACGATGGCGCTACCCATGCCGAATGATGAGCGATTATTTAGCGCGGCCAGATCGCTACTGGTCAATCAGCGCTGGGAAGCATCGCTAAGCGAGCTGGCTTTTATGTCGGCCATGTCGGAACGGACCTTTTCCCGCTTGTTTATGAAGGATACAGGCTTTAGTTTTAGAACATGGAAGCAGAGAGCCAGAATTTGCGCTTCGTTGGATCTTCTTGCGAACGGCATTCCAATCAAACAGGTCGCTTACCAGCTTGGTTTCTCATGCCCGGCAGCCTTTACCGCTGCTTTTCGCTGCATTTTGGGGGCAACGCCGCGCGATTATGTGCCTTAAACCGGGAAACCCTCAAAGCGGTCTTTGAGACTGTCATGGGCATATTACCAGACGCAGAAACCCTGCGAGGGTAGGCGTATCCCGCCTTTGCTGTTGAGAAAGGTAGTTTAATTTGCACCCGACACACTCTCATTGATTAAAGCACGGAGTGGAGATTACTGCGGTCCACAGTTCTGACAAACCGTGAAAGAGAAGGCCTGCGTCAAGAAAAAAGGTGTCGCGATACGTTATGAAATTACCTTATGACAGACCTTGCGGTGATTTACGGCACCGGGTGGATTCCGGACGCTGTGAACCGACTCATTGCTACGAAGCCTGATTCTGCTGTACCTCAGGCCATATGATAGCCTGCACAACAATCACATACCGCCCATTAGTGCGTCCAGGGGAGTACACCCGGGCCCTTGACGTCCCCTGTGTGCCAAAAGCGGAAGTAGGCTGAAGATAAATTAGCATTGCTGTTAGTCGTGGGTTCTGCAGATGGGTAGAAATTGATAACTTAGGATGCAAGTTCGTCCCGCTCTTTCTGCAGTTTTCATCGAGGGGATATTCTCCGGAATAATTGTGCCCATATACAAAGATAGTTCAGAATCGGAATGAGTTAATAATCGGTACAGCAGGCGTTGCGCTCGGGCTGACAATGATCGACCACGAAAAGCAGGAAGTATTACTTTGTCAGTAATACGATATCCTCGCAGAAAAGCGATGTTTCCTTTCTGGCATATTAGCAACCCGGCGCGAACGTCGTTTTCATAGATAATATATACTTCTCTCTCAGAAATATGGTCACACAACTCTTCGTCATCAACTGCTACCAAATTGTTTGCAGAAAGTTCGCGAACTGTCTGCCATGTATGCTTATAGGCATCGCCCAGAGCCTGACAACACCAGTCAAAATCTTCGTATGTCGCCACTTGCAAAGTAAGAGATTTATCATTGAATTCAGGGGGTTCAGAAAAAGAGGGGCGTATATATACTGGTCGGGAATACCCTGCGGGAAGGACTGGCCGGGTACAAGAATGCGAACATACTGAGCTCTGAGTTGTGACCATTCCTTACTAATGAGTTCTAATGCAGTATGATTTAGGTCAGAACCCATACCTACAATATCAATAAAAGGTTTGTTAATATTTCCGCCCTGATAACGGGGGCCAGTAAGAAATTGCTTTCCATCAATTTTGAGTTTTCGTTGTAAAAAATATTCCTGACATAATCCAGTTTCTCTCCAGGGAAATCGCGCCGAGAAACTTCTGTCTGTACACATCGATTCCTGCTCTGACAACCATTGTTTTAGCCATGAACGTAGGGTAAATTCAGGCACAGGTAGCCTGGCATATTGAGATAGCATGTAAGATAGCATAAAAAATATTTCGCCCTTGGATGTAAAAATGTTCTTTATAAACAAATTAGAATAGCTCTACTCTCATTTTATTACCAATTATAGCTGGCACGTCCGCTCCTTGCTCAATGCGAACCTTTAGCTCGATAGCTTGTCCGCTCCGCGCCAGAAGCGAACAGTGTTATCAGTGGCGATTGATAAAAACGTCAGCCCGTTGACCTTGTCTCACAGCACCTCAACCACTTCAAATTCTTCTGCGATCAACTCCATATCCTCAGAAAAATGACCTTCGGAGCTGAAAAATCTCTGATGCTCTTTCTTCCAGTATTCAAGGCTTAAATCGCCTTCACCTTCTTTGCGGGCGAATGCTTCAGTCACATCACAAAAACGAACCAGCTGCATCGAAATCAGTCTGATCACGCAAACTGGAACATTCTGGCCATCAAGAATAATGTGATAACTCCCAATTCTCGGGGCAGTTTTTTCCTGCTGGTAAGAGGCAAAAGATCCGCAAGAGGCCGTTTTTATCCCTTTTTTGATCAGGTCAGCAAGCTCGTTAGCCAGCTCCGGACTGTCACCCATTTGCCAGGCATCTGCGCCGGGATACTTCTTTTTTATTTCCTCAACCTCAACCATGAAAATCCCTTCGTTATCGTCAATGAAAAGAAATGGCATACCTTTTTAACATGAGCGGTCCCAACATTATCAGCGATATCTTTCTTTAGATAGTGTGGTCCGTTTTTCGCTCAAAACGGACCTTAAGGGCATTGAACGCGTTTGCTCTGCGCCAGAAACGGCAGTTAACTTCAAGACGAACCATAAAGTCGCCTGTCTTATTCAGACTGCCAGTAAAGCGGTGAACCGAACGCGTCGATGTAGTAATCGATAATCGCCCGCACGTTCAGCGGAGGGTGGCGGGCATTCGGATAGATTGCCGCGATATGCTGTGGCTCCGTTTTTATGGACCTATCCAGCTCCGGCAGCAGTTCGATAAGTTCGCCGCTCTTTAGCCGGTCTCCAATCAGCCAGTCAGGAAACAGCACAATCCCCATCCCTCCGAGTGCGGCAATCAGCAGGGTTTCAGCATTATTCGATGACATCAGGGGTGAGACAGGGTAGTGCACCCATTCCTCTCCGTGCCGGCGCAGCAGCCATTGGTTTGGTCCTGACGAACCGCGGTAGACCAGGCATTTATGCCGGGCGAGCTCTTCGGGCGATCCCAGCATGCCGTGCCGGCGGATATAATCCGGTGACGCGGCAAGATGATAGCACTGCTGGCCAAACACGCGCGCATGAAATGCGGAATCCGTCAGCACGCCAATCCGGAAAATCACGTCAGCCGGCTCACGGTGCGGATCGATGTAATCATCAGTCAGCGTAAGCTCAATGCTGAGCTTCGGATATCGCTCCGTCAGGCCCGGTAACGCGGGTGCGACATGGCGCTGTCCAAAGAATACGGGTGCGTTTATGCGGACCATTCCGGAAGGCTCAAGCGTTCTCTCGTTGAGTTCCCGCCGCGCCTCCTCCATGCTGCCAGTCATCGCTCGCGCATAGCGGATAAAAAGATGGCCGCTTTCCGTCGGGATTATCGCCCGGGTATTGCGGTAAAAAAGCTGCTGGCCGAGCACATCCTCCATCTGATGGATGACCCGCGATACCTGAGAGGCCGATATCCCTTCCCGCCGGGCCACCACAGAGAAATTCTGCGTCTCATAGACGTCTATAAAAATCAGCAGGGCGCGAATACTGATGTTCCCAAGCTCATTCATTAATGCATATCCTGCACAGGTGTTTATCTCATTATGGCATTTTTCTCATCCATATTAAGCCGTAATCTCCTCCGCCTGGACTACTGGAGATGATTGCTATGCAGCTAATATTGATTTTCATCGTCATTGCCGGAGGCATGGGACTGTCCATAGAGGCAGGATTGCTCGGACCATTGGGTGGGGAGGTCGGTGACCTCTGGGCGACCTTCAGCATATTCGGCGTGGGCGCGGCGCTGACCTTTCTGCTGATGCTTTTTTTCAGCCCGCGCAACAGTCCGTCGTTCTTTGCGCAACCAGCGTGGCAGCTGCTTGGCGGCGTGCTTGGGCCGATTTACGTCATCATCCTGACCGTAGTAACGCCGGCAATCGGCATCGCCATGACGATGATCGGCATCCTGGCAGGCCAGGTGTTCAAGAGCCTGATTATTGATCACTTCGGTCTGCTCGGTACGTCACGCAGGAAAATTGACAGTAAACGTATCATTGCGCTGATTTTCATCATTGCAGCGCTGGTTATGGTTGCACAGGGGTAAAGTAACATTATGACTATTATCATGATTCTGCTCGCCGTTGCCGGTGGCGCCATGCTGAGTATCCAGGCGGCTATCAATGGCCAGCTGGGCAGCAAGGTTGGCGTATTCAAAAGCGCGTTCCTGACATTTTCTGTCGGCGCCCTGGTGACGGGGCTGCTGATCTTTTTCTTCGAACCCAAACACACCCTGACGCTGATGGACGTGCCTAAATGGCAACTGCTGGGCGCAATGTTTGGTGTGCCTTATATCGTTATTATGGTACTGGCCGTCCAGCGTATTGGCGCGGCAGTGGCTACGGTCGCTGTCATTTTTGGTCAGTTGACCATGAGCATGCTGATCGATAACTTCGGCTGGCTTGGCAATGCGTCGATTCCATTCTCGCTGAGCCGAATCGGCGCCATTGTCTGCCTGGGTATCGCGCTGTTCTTCATTTACTCCAGCAGCAGGGCAAAAGCTGCCACGGCGAAAATCCCCCGCCAGCCATCGCCGGGGGGGAGCTGACGATTATTCCCAGCGTTTCAGCAGCAGGCTGGCGTTAACGCCGCCAAAGCCAAAACCGTTCGACAGCGCATAGCGCATCTTCTGCGGGCGGGCCTGCAGCGCCACCAGATTCATGCCTGCCGCCTCTTCATCGAGGTGATGCAGGTTCAGCGTCGGCGGCACCACCTGGTCACGCAGCGCCTGAATGGTGAAGATGGCCTCAATCCCGCCGGCCGCGCCTAACAGATGGCCGGTGGCGGATTTCGTCGAGGTAATGGCGACCGGATGCGCGCCAAACAGCGTTTTAATCGCCGCCAGCTCACCTTTATCACCGACCTGCGTCGAGGTAGCGTGGGCGTTAATATGGTCAACCTCTTCGATGGTTACCCCGGCCTGGCGAAGGGCAGTTTCCATGGCCCGACGCGCGCCGTTCCCGTCTTCCGGGCCTGCGGTCAGGTGATAAGCATCTGCGCTGGTGCCGTAGCCGACCAGCTCGGCCAGCGGCGTAGCGCCGCGCGCCAGCGCGTGCTCCAGCGACTCGATCACGATAACCCCCGCGCCTTCTCCCATCACAAATCCATCGCGGTCGCGGTCAAAGGGGCGGGAAGCGGCTTCCGGCTGGTCGCTGGAGGCGCAGGACAGCGCCCTTGCCGCGGCAAACCCGGCCAGGCTAACGCGATGAATTGCCGCTTCCGCGCCGCCGCAGAGGGCAATATCCGCCTCGCCGCTGCGGATCATCCGCGCCGCATCGCCAATGGCCTGGGCACCCGCTGCGCAGGCGGTGACCGGCGCGCCGATGGGGCCCCGGAAGCCGTGAGCGATAGACACATGCCCGGCGGCCAGGTTGGCCAGAAAAGAGGGGATAGTGAACGGCGAGAGGCGACGCGGCCCGCGTTCATCGGTGGTATGTACCGCATTGGCGATCTCGCTGAAGCCGCCGATCCCGGTGGCGATCACCGTGGCGGTACGTTCCTGTTCGGCCGCAGATGCTGGCGACCAGCCGGCCTGGGTCAGCGCTTCACGGGCGGCGACCAGCGCAAACTCGATAAAGCGATCCATCTTTTTGCGCTCTTTCGCCGGGATGGTCGCCAGCGGGTCGAAGCCGTGCAGCGGATCGCTTTCAATGGACGGCACCTGGCCGGCCACTTTGCAGGGAATATCCGCGACCAGCTGCTCGCTGATTCTGGTGATCCCTGACTTTCCTGCCAGCAGCGACTGCCAGACGTGCTGTACGCCGCAGCCCAGCGGGCTGACAATCCCCATCCCGGTGACGACAATGCGTTTAACGGAAACGCCCATAGTTTACTCTCCTGTAGTATCAGTGTGCCGGCGGCTTTTTCATCAAGGGAACCAGCATCGCGGCAAGCAAAAAACCCATCATGATGAGGTAGAAAGCATCGGAAAAGGCCTGGGTTCGCGCCTCCCGCAGCGCCAGCGCGGAAAGATTTTTCAGCGCCGCCGTCTGCGCGGCATCCGGCGAGATCCCCTGCGTGGCGAAGTTTGCTGCGCTGCGCTGAACAAAATCGCTCATTGCCAGGTTGGCGTTATTCAGATGGTCCGCCAGGCGGTTGTAGTGCAAATTGGTTCTGTCGTTAAGCACTGTGCCGCACAGGGCGATGCCGATGGCGCCCCCGAGGTTGCGCATCAGATTAAACAGCCCGGAGGCCAACTTCAGGCGCGCAGGCGGCAGGCTGCCCAGCGTCAGGGTCACCGTTGGCGCGACGGCAAACTGCTGCGCCAGTCCGCGAAAAGCCTGCGGGAGCAGCAACTGGTCCGCCCCCCAGTCATGGGTTATCGGGACGAAGCTGTACATCGATACCGCAAAACCGATCAGCCCGGCCATCAGCAGCCAGCGCAGGTCAACGCGGTTGGCGAGCCACGAATAAAACGGAATAGACATGACCTGGAACAAGCCGGTGGAAAATACCGCCAGGCCGATCTCCAGCGCGCTGAAACCGCGCACGCTACCGAGATACAGCGGAGTTAAATAGATGGTGGCGAAGATGCCGACGCCGGCCATAAACGAGAAATAGCAGCCGAGGCTGAAAGTTCGGTCCTGCAGGGCCCGCAGATCCATCACCGGCTGCGGATGGCGGAGGGTGCGGATAACAAAAGCCACGCCGCAGAGCAGGGCGACCCAGGCGGTGGTCGTCAGGGTCGCGTCATCAAACCAGCCCCAGCGAGGACCTTCTTCGAGGGTATATTCCAGGCAGCCGAGGGACACGGCCAGCAGCAGAATACTGAGATAGTCGGCGCCGCGCAGCAGAGTGGGGTCGGCGCTGTCTACTTTCACCAGCAGCGGCACTGCCACCGCGATGTAAATCCCCGGAACAACGTTGATAAAGAACAGCCAGTGCCAGTTGTAGTTTTCGGTGATCCAGCCGCCCACCGTCGGGCCCAGCGTCGGGGCGAGGGAGGCCAGGCCGCCGATTGTCGCCGCGGCAATGACCCGCTGTTTGCCCTGAAAAAAGGCGAAAGCGGTGGTGAACACCAGGGGGATCATCGACCCGCCCGCCAGCCCCTGCAGGGCGCGGAAGGCGATCATACTCTGGATGTTCCACGCCCAGCCGCACAGCAGGCTCATCAGCGTGAAGCCCGCCGCGGAGGCGGCAAACAGCCAGCGGGTCGACATGACCCGGGCCAGCCAGCCGGAAAGCGGGATAATAATGATCTCGGCGATCAGGTAGCTGGTTTGTACCCAGACGGTCTCATCGTCGCCTGCCGACAGGCCACCGCCGATATCCCGCAGCGAGGCGGAGACAATCTGGATGTCGATAAGGGCGATAAACATCCCCACGCACATGCTGGCGAAGGCAAAGATTTTCTTCGCCGTCGGCATCGACAGACTTTGCGGGGCGGACAGCGCCTGAGCGGTGCTCATCGAGGGCTCTTTTCGTTCACGGTGACGATCACCGACAGTCCCGGGCGCAGGACGTCAAGCTTTGCCCCGTCACCTTCCAGCGCAATGCGGACCGGCACCCGCTGCACGATTTTAGTGAAATTCCCGGTCGCGTTCTCCGCCGGCAGAATGCTGAAGCGTGAGCCGGTCGCCGGCGCCAGGCTGGCGACATGGCCCTTAAAGGTATGGTTCGGCAGCACATCGGCGACGATGGTCACCGCCTGGCCGGCGCGCATATGCGCCAGCTGGTTTTCCTTAAAGTTGGCGTCAATCCACAGGCCGTGCGCGGGCACCAGGGAGAGCAGCTGCGTGCCGCTGCTGACGAAGGAGCCGGACCACGCGCGGCGGTTGCCAATCACCCCATCGAACGGCGCGCGAATATCGGTATAGCTGAGGTTCAGCCTGGCCATCTCGAGGTTAGCCTGGGCCTGCGCCAGGGCAGCCAGGGTTTGCTGCTGGCGAGCATCCAGCACCGCCATCTGACGTTCGGCCACGGTTTTATCCGCTTTGGCTTTCTCCTGCTCGGCATGCGCCCGGCGATAATCGGCGGAGGCGTTATCGCGGATCTGTGCGGAAATCGCGCTCGACGCGGCCAGGGCGTTATAGCGTCGGTTGTCGTTAGCCAGTTTTTCGGTTGCCGCCGTGGCGGCCAGTAACGAGGCCGTAGAGCCGGCAATGGTCGCCTGCTGTAGCTGGCGGGTAGCCTGGATATCGGCCAGCGCGGCCTGCTGCGCCGCCACTTCTCCGGCGGCTTTCGCGAGGGCGGCGCGGTAATCGCGGTCGTCAATGCGGATCAACAGGTCACCTTTTTTCACCGCCATATTGTCCTGCACCGCCAGCTGCTGGATATAGCCGGAGACTTTGCTGGAGATGGCGCTAATGTCGCCGCCAACATAGGCGTCATCGGTGGTCTGCAGAAAACGTCCGGTTTGCCACCAGTACGCGCCGTAGCTCGCTGCCGCCAGAACGGCGGAGAGGGCCGCCAGGACGAGGACGCTTTTCTTACTGGCCAGCTTCATGGTTGGCATCTCTGTAGGGTTCAGGCTGGAATTTTTGCCCGCTATCGCCTTCGCGTTTGCGCAGCAGATATTCATGACGATATTGCATCAGCGGCGAGGCGGCGGGGCCCGGCACCATGGCGTATTTACCCGGGATAATCTCTTCCCCGGTTGCTTTATCCACCATGACTGGCTCCACGCGGCGCTGGGTGGCGGTTTCCACCAGCTGCATCTGACGGCCTTCGGGAGCGAAGTGGCGGTTACCCCATTCCGCCAGCGCCAGCAGCACCATACGAAAATCGCGACCGCGTTGCGTAAGGTGGTATTCGTAGCGCGGCGGGGTGCTGCTGTAGCACACCTTCTCCAGCAGGCCGTCGTCGACCAGCGCCTTCAGGCGGCGCGACAGAATATTGGGCGCGACGTTGCTGCTTTTCTGGAACTCGTCAAAGCGGGTAAAGCCCGCGAAGGCATCGCGCAGGATCATGATGCTCCAGCTGTCGCCGATGCGGCCCAGGCTGCGGGCGATGGGGCAGGGAGCGTGGCAAAGCGGTTCATTTTTCATGGGCTGTCCAGTAACCAAGTGGCTTTTGCCAGCAAATTGACATAGTAACTATCAAAATGCAAGTGACTATTCATGGCAGCCAGAGGAGAAGCCGCTGCCGTTCCGCTACGTCGTTTCTCCCTTTGAACAGTCTCCGCCGCCTTATATCTGCCTGACCGTAATAAGAGATAACTATCGCTGATGGCAGATGAAACATTTTAATAATGATAAAAATCGATGTGCTGGGTAATGACCTTTATTGGGGGATACGATATAAGGTATGGCGACACTCAAATTAACATTCTCATAACTTTTTAAGGTTAAATAAATGAAGCAGGTGGGTATTGTTGGCTGGCGGGGCATGGTTGGCTCAGTATTGTTGCAGCGCATGATCGAAGAAAATGATTTCGACGATATTTCAGCGCATTTTTTTAGTACCTCCAGTGCGGGTGCCGCTGGTCCGGTTATTAAAGGTAAAAGCGACAAACTGAAAGATGCGAATTCCCTTAGCGCCCTCGCCGAAATGGATATTATTATAACCTGTCAGGGCGGGGATTATACCAAAGCCATCTATCCTGCGTTAATTAACTCTGGCTGGCAAGGGTACTGGATTGACGCCGCTTCGGCGCTGCGGATGGATGACAACGCCTGCATTATTCTCGACCCGGTCAACCGCGATAATATCGATCGCGCGGTGAAAGCGGGTATGAAACTGTTTGTCGGCGGCAACTGCTCCATCACGCTGAGCCTGATGGGGCTGGCCGGGCTGATCAAGGCTGACCTGATTGAATGGATGAGCGTGATGACCTATCAGTCTGCCTCCGGGGCGGGCGCCAAACAGGTGCGGGAATTCATCGCGCAAAGCGCGTATATCAGTCAGCATTTATCTGCGGATGAACTGACGGCATCAGGTTCCGTGCTGCCTTTAGTCAATAAAGTGAGTGAGTTGATTAATAGCGCCGGCATGCCGGTGGAGAATTTTGGCGTCCCGCTGATGGGCAGCATCATTCCGTGGATCGACAGCGATCTTGGCGATGGAAACAGCCGCGAAGAATGGAAGGGCGAGGCGGAAACCAATAAAATTCTTGGCCTTGCGCCCGGCACCATTCCGGTCAATGGCTTATGTATTCGGGTCGGCGTAATCCGCTGCCACAGCGCTGCCATTACCCTTAAACTGAAACGTGAGGTCAGCGAAGCGGAATTTGCTGAGTTAGTGACCCATTCCCATCCGTGGGTAAACTATATCCCCAATAATAAGCAAGAGAGTGTCAGTAAATTGACCCCGGCTGCTATTAGCGGCTCGCTGCAGGTGGGTATTGGTCGCTACAAGAAAATGTCGCTAAATAATGAACCGATTTATTCAGTATTGACGGTGGGCGATCAGCTGTTATGGGGCGCGGCGGAACCTTTACGCCGCATGTTAAATATCCTGCTGGGCAAAGTGTAACTGATATTATCCGGACAAAAAGCACCTGCCTCAGGTGCTTTTGTTATATCCGGAAGGCACCCGGGCTGCATTACCGCAATATTAACGAACATGTTGCTGTTCATGCGCCGCAATCGCTCCGTTTAAAGACTTCTTGGCGGCTAAGACAAACGTTTAACGAAGCGTTTGCGGACTTCCTTATAGCCGTTAGTTTCATAAAATTGATGCGCTCTGGTTCTGTTTTCACTGCTTGAAAGCTCAATATGAGCGCATTGTTTATCGCGGGCGAGGCGCTCTGCGGCATGGAGAAGCTGGTGGCCTATCCCTGAACCCCGTGACGATTCCTCTATCACCAGCGCGGAAATTAATGCCCACAATCGGTTTTCATGTACCGGTAAGATAAAATTGATAACGACCACGCCACACACGGTGTTTTCTGCTTCAGCCACCAGCGTATGCATCATACTTTGGGGTTCAGTAATGCGTTGCGCTAAGATCGCCGTCTCCGTCTGATAGCCCAGCTGCAGAAATAGCGTTTTCAGCGCGGGGATATCTTTTGATTCAGCAGCCCTGATTAACACCATGACCATCGTCTCCTCACGTATTGATACCGGGCGGGTGCGGGCCGGTGGATAGCCACATTCCCCCGGCCCGCGTCAGTGTATGCCTCTCAGTCCATCAGACTGACCTGGGCGGCGACAATCCGCCAGCCGTAGGGAAAGCGCACCCACGTTTGCTGCTGACGCCCAAGGCGCGCGCTGCCTTCGCGGGTAAACTCGGTGCTGCATACCGCCATGTCCGCGCCAAAGGTGGTGATGGTGGTATGGCGCAGGTCGCGGGCCAGACCGGCGGCGGGGCGGGCGGCGCGAAAGGCGCGGATCGCCTCAATGCCATACAGATTTTCGCCGGCCCCCAGCCGCACGGTGCGCGGATCGTGCCAGAACAACGCGTCCAGCGCCTCGATGTTATTGCTGACCAGCGCCTCTTCATACTGATAAAACGCCGCCGTCACCTCGGCGAGGATCGCCGGGCGGTCTACATTGTCCAGATTGATCATGCTGCACTCTCCGCCACTCGGGCATCGGTAACGCCCATCGCTTCCAGCGCCCGCGCGGCGCGAAGACAGGCTTGTTCGTTAAACGGCGCGGCTATCAGCTGCAGGCCAATCGGCTTGCCGCTGGCGGTACGCAGGGGCACGGTCACCACCGGCAGCCCGAGGAAGGAGATCGGCTGGGTCAGCATACCCATGCTGGCGCGCACCGGCAGCGGCTGGCCGTTAATCACCATCTCCTCCGCGCCAATCGGCGTGGCGCTGCATGGAGTGGCCGGGGCAATCAGCACGTCGGCCTGACTGAACAGAGATTTCATCGCCTGACGGGCATGACGGCGGAAGCGCTGGGCCTGCAGATACCACGCCGAGGGGATCATCGCCCCGGCCAGCAGCCGCTCGCGGGAGTGGGGTTCAAAGCGCTCGGGCGAGTGGCGAAGATCCGGCAGATACTGATTGCCGCCTTCGCTGGCGCTGATGATAAAGGCCGCCGAGCGGGCCAGGGCGGCATCCGCGAACTGCAGCTCGCTGTCGGCGCCCAGCGCGTGGGCGACCCGATCCACGGCCGCCCGGGCGTCGTCATCGCACCAGGTGGTGAAATAGCCCCCCAGCCGCGCGCAGCGCAGCCCCTCCAGTCCGCGCTCCAGCAGGTTGCCGGTGCGCTCGCTGGCTTTATCGGCCTGAAAGTCATCGGCCGGGTCGCGCCCCTGCAGGGCGTCATACACCGCGGCGAGGTCGGCCACCCGGCGGGCAAAGGGACCAATATGATCCAGACTGGCGACAAACGGATGGCTGCCGGAGCGGGAGAGGCGGCCGAAGGTGGGTTTCAGGCCAAAGATCCCGCACAGCGACGCAGGGACGCGAATCGAGCCGTTGGTGTCGCTGCCGAGGCTGAAATGGACCAGTCCGGCGGCCACCGCTGCGGCCGAACCGCCGGAGGAACCGCCGGCGATCCGCGTCAGATCGTGCGGGTTACGCGTCGCGCCATAGTGGCTGTTTTCGGTGGTGAAGCCGTAGGCGTAGGCATCCATATTGAGCATCCCGCTGAGCAGGGCGCCGGCGCTGTGCAGCTGGCGCACCGCCCAGCTGTCGCTGGCGGCCGGCGGCCGGTCGCTCAGCAGCTCCGCCCCGGCGAGGGTGGTGTGCCCGGCGACATCAAACAGATTTTTCACCGCATAGGGAATGCCAGCCAGCGGCGGCAAGGGGCGCTTTTCCCGGCGCAGGGCGTCGATGCTGTCGGCCTCCGCCAGCATGCGCTGGGCGGTGACCTCGGTCCAGGCGTTGATCTGCGGATTAACGCGGGCGATATCGTCCAGCGTCTGGCAGGCGATCTCCCGGGCGCTCAGTTCGCCATCGTGCAGCGCACGCTGGATCTCGGCGATGGTGAAATGGTGAAGTGTCATGCTTTATACACCCCCGCAATGTCGTCGCGCGGCCCGAGCGGATAGTCCATCAGCGGCTGCGCCATAGCGGCGATGCGGGCAAACTGGCGCTCCAGCTCCTCGCGGCGCGGCGCATCCAGCTCCATATCAAAAAGGTGAGTCATCTGCGTCAGATACTCGCTCCAGTCAGGCTGTGTGGTCATGGTCTGCTCCTTAGTATCCGGCGGCGGCGCCGTTGCTGCGTGGATCGGTAGCCCCTTCAAGCAGGCCGTTGGGATGGCGGACAATGGCCCCGGCGTGGCCCATCGCTTCGCTGAAATCGGCCAGCACTTCCACCTCGTGCCCCAGATCGCGCAGACGCGCGATGCAGGCGGGGGCAAAGCGTCCCTCCAGCTTCAGTGAATCCGAGGACTGCCCCCAGGTGCGGCCCAGCAGCCAGCGTGGCCGTGAGATGCTCTCCTGCAGCGGCGCCCCCTGCAGGATATAGCGAGTAAACAGCGCCGCCTGGGTCTGTGGCTGACCGTCGCCGCCCATCGAGCCATAGACCATCACCCGGCCATCGTTCAGGCGCGCGGCGGCAGGGTTGAGGGTGTGGAATGGCTGTTTGCCAGGGGCCAGCGCCAGGAGATGCTGCGGATCGAGGCTGAAGGCCGCCCCGCGGTTTTGCCAGACGATCCCGGTGTCCGGGATCACCACGCCGCTGCCGAACTCGTGATAGATACTCTGAATAAACGACACTGCCAGTCCGCTGTTATCCACGACGCCCATCCAGACGGTATCGCCCGGGCCTTTACCGCCGCCCCAGGGGGAAGCGCTGGCGTCGTCGATGCTGTCGGCCAGCGGCTGCAGGGCTTCCGGGGTGAGCAACTGCTGTACATCCACATCCAGATGGCGCGGATCGGTGATATGCGCATCGCGCAGGGCAAACGCCCGCTTGGTGGCTTCGACGATACGGTGCACCGTTTGCGCCTCGTCGGCGTCGGCCATCTTCAGACGGTCGGTAATGCCAAGGATCGCCAGCGATACCAGCCCCTGCGTGGGTGGGGCAAGATTCCACAGCGTTCCCTGCTGGTGCTGGAGCGTCAGCGGCGCCGGACGCCGGGCGCGGTGGGCCTGCAGGTCGCCGAGGGTGACAGGCATCCCCAGCGCGGCCATCCCCTGGGCGAGACGTTCAGCCAGCGGACCGCGATAGAAACTGTCGAGACCGTCGCTGGCCAGCATGCGCAGGGTACCGGCGAGGGCGGGCTGGCGGAAGCGGCTGCCGGGCCGCGGGGCCTCGCCCGCGACCAGCCAGGTTTCGCTGAAGCCCGGCTGATGGCGCAGCTCTTCCAGTTTGCTGGCGGTGGCGTGGGCCTGCGAGGCGGTGACCGGAATGCCGTCTTCGGCATAACCGATCGCATCGGCCAGCAGGCGCGCCACCGGCAGCGCGCGGCCGGTTAAGTCCCGAGAAATACGCAGCGCCTCGTCCCAGCCGCTAACGGTGCCGGCGACGGTCAGCGCGGCCTGCGGCCCCCGGTGGGGGATATGCCGCTGACCGGCATAGGCCTCGAGGGTGGCCAGCGACCCGGCCGCACCGCTGGCGTCAATGGCGATGGGATCCCCCCCGGGAGGCACGATCAGCCAGAAACCATCCCCGCCCAGGCCGTTCATGTGCGGATAGACGACGGCGATGGCTGCGGCGGCAGCCACCATCGCTTCAATGGCGCTGCCGCCCTCGCGCAGGATGGCCAGCGCGCTCTGGCTGGCGAGGTGGTGAGGAGCGACCGCCATGCCGTGGGTCGAAACGTTGCTACTGTGCATAAATTATCCTTTCTGAACGAATCACTCGCAGAACACTGCAAAAGCTGTTCCAGCTCTGAACGTTTCGTTTCATTGATAAAAACAATGACCGGAATTTTCCCGCTGGCACGCTATGTGTAAGGCATAGCAGATACAGTATGATGAGGGATGGATGATGAAACGAAAGTTACAGGGGCGCTATGCAACAACTCGATGAACGACTGAAAGGGCAATACGCCTCGCTGTCGCCGCAGGAGCAGCGGGTGGCGGATTTCATCTTTGACCACTTTGATGACCTGATAAGCTACAACAGCGCCGAGCTGGCGCAGCTGAGCGGCGTGTCGAAAGCCACCGTCAGCCGGCTGTTCAAGCGCCTGGGCTATGACAAATATAAGGACATGCGCGATGAACTGCGCACCCTGCGCCAGAGCGGAATGCCGCTGACCGACCAGCGCGACGCGGTGCAGGGTAACACGCTGCTGGCGCGTCATTATAAGCAGGAGATGGCGAACCTCACCCAATGGGTCAATGCCCTTGACGCTCACCAGTTCGCCGAGGCGCTGACGGCGATGGTGGCCGCGCGCCGCATTGTGGTGATTGGCATGCGCAATGCCTATCCGGCGGCGCTGCACCTGCGCCAGCAGCTGCTGCAGGCTCGCGGTCAGGTGCTGGTGCTGCCCCAGCCGGGGCAGAGCCTCAGCGAAGAGCTGGTCGACCTGACCGCCGATGACCTGGTGGTGATGATGGCATTTCGCCGGCGGCCGCGGATCGTGCGCCCGCTGCTGCAGCAGCTGCAGCGCGACGGGGTGCCGGTTCTGTTAATGTGCGAGCCGCAGGCCCACAGCCTGTTCCCGCTCTCCCGCTGGCAGCTCTGCGCGCCGCTGGACAGCGTCTCGGCTTACGACAGCTATGCCTCGGTCAACAGTCTGATCAATCTGCTGGCCAATGCCTTTCTGCATGAAACGCTCGACAGCGGTCGTCCGCGGATCCACGATATCGCTACGCTTTATCAGCAGCTGGACGAGCTGGAACAACGCTGATGGGGCGCCAGCGTGGTGCTGTGCATCAATATGGTGCATTTGGTTCCGCGTTCTGGCGCCGTCGATTTTTACTCTTCTGCTCCTTACTGCCTGTCCGTTCTCACTTTTTGCCTTAATTCCTCGCCAACCCGCGCATCGACCGTATCTGGCACATTAGTTGCAAAAACAGATTCAAAGAATCTTTTGTTTCATGCTAACGTAACGGGTAAACATCATGAAGAAACTGTTGATCGCACTGGCCGGGGCCGCTTGTCTCCTTTCGTCTGTTTCTGCTGCGCAGGCTGACCAGCTCCAGGATATTGAAAAACGCGGCGTCATCCGCATTGCCGTGCCCCAGGATTTTCCGCCGTTCGGCTCGGTGGGGACCGACCTGCAGCCGCAGGGGTATGACATCGATATGGCGCGCTATCTGGCGAAGTCGATGAAGCTCAAGCTGCAGCTGGTCCCGGTGACCAGCGCCAACCGCGTGCCGTATCTGCAGACCGATAAGGTGGACCTGGTGATCTCCAGCCTCGGCAAGAACGCCGAGCGCGAGAAAGTGATCGACTTCAGCCGCGCCTACGCCCCGTTCTTCCTCGGGGTGTTTGGCCCGAAAGGGGCGGAGCTGAAGGACGCGGCCGCGCTGAGCGGTAAAAGCATCGGCGTGACCCGTGGGGCGGTGGAAGATATGGTGCTGACCAGCGTGGCGCCGCAGGCGGCGCAGATTAAGCGCTACGAGGACAATAACACCACGCTGTCGGCCTATCTGTCGGGCCAGGTGCAGTATGTCGCCACCGGTAACCTGGTGGTGGCGGCCATCTCCCGGCAGAACGCTGACAAAGCGCCGGTGCCGAGCTTTATGCTGAAGGACTCGCCGTGCTTTATCGGGCTGAAAAAGAACGAACCGGCGCTGAAGGAGAAAGTGGATACCCTGATCGAGCAGGGCATTAAGGACGGCACCCTCAACGGTTTGTCTGAGAAGTGGCTGAAAGCGCCGCTGCCTGCCAGCCTCGGCGCGTAAGGTCTGTGGATGACGGAGCAACTTCATTTTTCTGAGCTCTGGCCGCACTGGCCGGAGCTGCTGGCCGGTCTGTGGGTGACGGTGCAGCTGACGGTGCTGGCGACGATCGGCGGACTGGCGATTGGGATCCTCGGGGCGGCGATCCGCAGCGGCCGCCCGGGCGTCCTCAGCCGGATCTGGGGCGGATATGTGGAAATCATCCGTAACACGCCGTTCGTGGTGCAGCTCTTTTTTATCGTTTTTGGTTTACCGAACCTGGGTCTGAAGATGACCGCCGGCGAAGCGGCGCTGCTGGCGATGGTGGTTAATCTTGGGGCTTACAGCACCGAGATCGTGCGCGCCGGCATCCAGGTGACGCCGAAAGGCCAGTGGGAGGCCGGACGCGTGCTCGGGCTCAGCCGGACGCAAACTTTCGTTCGCGTGGTACTGCCCCCGGCGCTGCAGCGGATTTATCCGGCGCTGGTTAGCCAGTGCATCATCGTGATGCTCGGCTCGTCGGTGGTGTCGCAGGTCTCCTATGAGGAGCTGACCTTCGCCGCCAACCTGATCCAGTCGCGGACGTTTTTGAGCTTTGAGGTCTATCTGGTGACCACCGGGATCTACTTAGCGTTATCGATAGCGATGCGCCAGCTGCTGATGGCGGCGGGGCGTAAATGGCTGGGGGTGCAGGCATGATGACCACCTTTACCGACTGGGACATTATCCGCAACCTGCTGCTGGCCGGTCGCTGGACGGTGCTGCTGTCGCTGGTCGCGTTCACCGGCGGGGCGCTGGTGACCTTACCGCTGCTGCTGCTGCGCCTGACCGGCGGACGGCAGGTGAAACGGCTGATCCGCGGCTACGTTGAACTGTTTCAGGGGACGCCGCTGCTGATGCAGCTGTTTCTGGCATTTTTCGGCGTAGCGCTGTTCGGCATCGACGTCTCGGCATGGACCGCGGCGTCGGTGGCTCTGACGCTTTATACCAGCGCCTTTCTGCTGGATATCTGGTTCGGCAGCATTCGCGCGCTGCCGAAAGGCCAGTGGGAAGCTTCGCGCTGTCTCGGGCTGAGCTTCGGCCAGACCCTGTACCGGGTGGTGGCGCCGCAGGCGCTGCGCATCGCCATCGCGCCGACGGTGGGGTTCGCCGTGCAGGTGATCAAAGGCACGGCGCTGGCATCGATTATTGGCTTTGTGGAGCTGACCAAGGCAGGAACCATGCTGACCAACGTCACTTACCAGCCGTTTAAAGTGTTTGCCCTGGTGGCGCTGGGCTATTTCATTCTGTGCTATCCGCTGTCCCGCTACAGCCGTTATCTGGAGAACAAATTCAATGCCTCTCATCACCATTAATCAGATGCAGAAGTACTACGGCGACAACCATGTGCTGAAGGGCGTCGATCTGGATATCGACATGGGGGAAGTGATCTCGATCATCGGCCGCAGCGGCTCGGGCAAAAGCACCCTGCTGCGCTGCATCAATGGTCTGGAGGGGTACCAGGAGGGGAGCATCAAGCTCGGGGGCATGACCATCACCGACCGCGATTCCCAGGCCCGGGAGATCAGCCGCTCCATCGGCATGGTGTTTCAGAACTTCAATCTCTTTCCGCACATGACGGCGCTGGAGAACGTCATGCTGGCCCCGCGGCGGGTGCTGAAGAAGTCTCAGGCCGAATGTCGCGAGCTGGCGCAGCGGATGCTGGAGAAGGTCGGTCTTGGCGATCGTCTGGATTACTATCCGGCCAACCTCTCCGGCGGCCAGCAGCAGCGCGTGGCCATCGCCCGGGCGCTGGCCATGTCGCCAAAAGTTTTACTCTGTGACGAAATCACTTCGGCGCTCGACCCGGAACTGGTGGGCGAAGTGCTGAAGGTGCTGGAGCAGCTGGCGGCGGAAGGCATGACGCTGATCCTCGTCACCCATGAAATGAATTTTGCCCGCGAAGTGGGCGACCGCGTGGTGTTTATGCATCAGGGGCGCGTCTGGGAGCAGGGCGACAGCAAAACGCTGTTCGCCAGTCCGCAGACAACCGAACTGAAACAGTTTATCTCCTCGGTGCGCGGTCTTAACTAACGTAAGGAATGGCAGATGGATA
Organism: Klebsiella sp. 54; assembly: GCF_018223875.1. NCBI lineage: Bacteria > Pseudomonadati > Pseudomonadota > Gammaproteobacteria > Enterobacterales > Enterobacteriaceae > Klebsiella > Klebsiella sp. 54. The sequence goes on along the minus strand of NZ_JAGRRA010000002.1, from coordinate 1,611,448 downwards.
TCACTCAGTTTTCGCAAATTAACCCGCCGCAGCGCCTGCTGATGGGCCCGGGGCCGATCAACGCCGACCCGCGCGTGCTGCGCGCCATGGCGAGCCAGCTGGTGGGTCAGTACGATCCGGCGATGACCCACTACATGAATGAAGTCATGGCGCTCTACCGCGGCGTGTTTCGCACCGAAAACCGCTGGACGATGCTGGTGGACGGTACCTCCCGCGCCGGTATCGAAGCGATCCTGGTGTCGGCGATCCGGCCGGGCGACAAGGTGCTGGTGCCGGTGTTCGGCCGGTTTGGTCATCTGCTGTGCGAGATTGCGCGCCGCTGCCGGGCAGAAGTACACACTATCGAGGTGCCGTGGGGGGAAGTCTTTACCCCGGACCAGGTTGAAGACGCGATCAAGCGCGTGCGACCGCGCCTGCTGCTCACCGTGCAGGGCGATACCTCGACCACCATGCTGCAGCCGCTGGCGGAGCTGGGAGAGATTTGTCGTCGCCACGATGTGCTGTTCTATACCGACGCCACCGCGTCGCTCGGCGGCAACCCGCTGGAAACCGACGCCTGGCAGCTGGACGCGGTGTCCGCCGGGATGCAGAAGTGCCTGGGCGGCCCCTCCGGCACCTCACCCATCACCCTCAGCCCACGGATGGAAGAGGTCATCCGCCGCCGCCGCTGCATTGAGCAGGGGATCCGCACCGATGCCCACCACGATGGCGTCGACGAGATGATCTACTCCAACTATTTCGATCTCGGCATGGTGATGGATTACTGGGGGCCGGAGCGCCTTAACCACCATACCGAAGCGACCTCGGCGCTGTTCGCCGCCCGGGAGTGCGCGCGCCTGATCCTTCAGGAGGGACTCGACAACGGCATCGCCCGCCACAAGCTGCACGGCGATGCGCTGCTGAAAGGGATCCAGGCGATGGGGCTCGAGACCTTTGGCGACCTGCGGCACAAAATGAATAACGTGCTGGGGGTGGTGATCCCCAACGGGATCAACGGCGATCAGGTGCGGAAGCTGATGCTGGAAGATTTCGGCATTGAGATTGGCACCTCGTTCGGCCCGCTGCACGGTAAAGTCTGGCGCATTGGCACCATGGGCTATAACGCACGTAAAGACTGTGTGATGCAGACGCTCAGCGCGCTGGAGGCGGTGCTGAACTACCTCAAGTTCACCACCACCCAGGGCGCGGCGATGCAGGCGGCCTGGGATCACTACCGCAACGAGGCCACCCTATGAGTGATACCGTCCGCCAGCTGGCGGAGAGAGAGGCGGCCGCCAGCCGGGTGATGGCGCGCGCCGACCAGCTGGCCGCCCTCAGCGAAACCGCCGACGCCCTGACCCGGGTCTATCTGTCGCCGGAGCATCTGCAGGCCAACCAGCTGGTGGGCCAGTGGATGCAGGCCGCCGGCATGATGGTATGGCAGGACAGCGTCGGTAATATCTGCGGTCGCTATGAAGGCGTGCAGGAGGGCGCGCCGGCGGTGCTGCTGGGCTCTCATCTCGACACCGTGCGCAACGCCGGGCGCTACGACGGCATGCTGGGCGTACTGGCGGCGATTGAGGTGGTCCAGCGTCTGCACCAGCAGGGGCGACGGCTGGCGAAGGCTATCGAGATCGTCGGCTTTGGCGATGAAGAGGGCACCCGCTTCGGCATCACCCTGTTGGGCAGCCGCGGCGTTACCGGCACCTGGCCCGAAAGCTGGCTGTCACAGTGCGATGCCGACGGGGTGAGCGTCGCCCAGGCGCTGGTGAATGCCGGACTCGATCCGGCGCGGATCGCCCATGCCGCCCGCAACCCGCAGGATATCGCCGCCTATCTCGAACTGCATATCGAGCAGGGGCCGTGCCTGGAGCAGGCGGGCCTGGCGCTCGGCGTGGTGGAGGCGATTAACGGCGCCCGCCGCCTGACCTGCCGCTTTACCGGCGAAGCCGGCCATGCCGGCACGGTGCCGATGCTTCATCGTAAGGACGCGCTCGCCGCGGCGGCGGAATGGATGGTGCAGGTGGAAAGCCTGACCCGGCAGCGCGGCGGCAACCTGGTGGCGACGGTCGGCACCCTGCGCTGTGCGCCGGGCGCGGTGAATGTGATTCCGGGCGAGGTGCAGCTGACGCTGGATATTCGCGGCCCGCAGGATGCACCGCTTGCGGCGCTGCTGGAAGAGCTGCTGGCGCAGGCGCAGGCCATTGCCGGGCGCCGCCAGCTGAGCTTCACCGCCGAGGAGTATTACCGTATCGCCGCCACCGCCTGCGACAGTCAACTGCAGGCGGTTCTGAGCGAGGCGGTGACGGCGGTGCAGGGGCGTTCACTGACGCTGCCGAGCGGAGCAGGGCATGACGCCATCGCCATCGCCGAGCGCTGGCCATCGGCCATGCTGTTTGTGCGCTGCCTGGGGGGCGTCAGCCATCACCCGGCGGAGTCGGTCACCGCCGCCGACGTCGGGCTGGCTATCGACGCGTTCTCCTGGGCGGTAGAGAAGGTAGCTGACGCCTGATCGCGCCGGTTACCGTGCCCCGGCTGGCGGCTTCACACCGCCAGCTGGTTGACTACCTCGGCGACGGAGGCGATGGCATGGATGTTGCCGATCCCCGCCCCCAGCGAGATATACCCCTCATCGGTATTCCCCTCCAGCATGCCCAGCCGCATTCCGCGCAGACCGCCCATCGCCTGGGCCAGCTCGGCCTTTGAGGCTCCGGCCCGGTCCATGGCCACCAGCTTGTCGCTCAGTTTGCCAGGCAGGGCGCGGTAGTAGTCCGGCAGCGTACGAAACAGCCGCAGATCCAGGCCGTTGGCGGCGAGAATTTTCGCTTTCACCGAGTCGGGAACGCGACTTTCGACGGTGCTGATGAATACCGAACCGGCGAAGACGCCTTCCGCGCCGAGGGCGTGAGCAGCGCGCGCTCCCCGGGCGTCGGTGATGCCCCCCGCGGCCATCACCGGAACCCGCTGAACAGCGTCAACGATCAGCGGGACGATAGTGAAGGTCCCCATTGCGGTAGCCGGCAGCGTGCCGCCTTCGTCAAAGCCGGTGGCGACGATGATGTCCGCTCCGGCCTGCTCCGCGCGACGGCTGTTCTCCGGCGTCGGGTTAATATCGCGGTAGATAATGGTGATCCCGGCGGTTTTCAGCTCATCGAACAGCGCCGGTTTTAACGAACCGTCTCCGTAGCCGGTGTAGACCACCACCTTAACGCCTTCCTCTTTGATCACCGGAAGGATCGCCGGCGTCCAGATGTCGTTTTCCGCCGTCGGGATCAGGTTGACGCCAAAGGGTTTCTCGGTCAGCTGTTTGGTTTTGCGGATCTCTTCGCGCATTTTCTCTGCCGTCGCCTCCGGCGTGGAGACGGCGGTTGCCGCCGTCAGGCCGGCGTTCGGGCCCAGCACCCCGAGACCACCGGCGTTGCCGACGGCCGCCACCAGACGAGCATCGGTCAGCCAGGAGAGCGGGCCCTGGACTACCGGTTTTTCAATACCCAAAATGCGGGCCACACGGTTAGTTTGCATGATATTTTTCCTTGTTCGTTAATGAGTTATCAATTTCTTCGCCCCAGCGATGCGGCAATGAGGGCAGTGTAGGCGCCTTTATTGTTTTAAAAAATGAGCAAAAACTTTCATCACTGTTATTAAATTGGTAATAATTGAGACAGGCGAAGAGACGGGGAACGAGCCGTTATGCAGATGAATCTGTTTGAAAATATTAAAATCTTTATTGAAATCGTCGACGCCGGCAGCTTTGCCCAGGCGGCGGAAAATTTGCAGATCCACCGGCCGGCGGTGACCAAAGCGCTGCAGCAGCTGGAGCGGGAGAGCGGTGTCAGGTTGCTGCAGCGCACCACCCGCCGCCTGTATCTCACGCCGGAAGGAGAAGAGTTTTATCGTCGCAGTAAACCGCTGCTCTCCCAGGCCGACGATCTGCTGGAGTCGTTCGCGCCGGACCGGCCGATCCGCGGCCAGCTACGCGTCGATATGCCAATCGCTTTTGCGCGGCTGCTGGTGATCCCGCATCTGGCGGATTTTTATCAGGCCCATCCGGAGGTGGAAATTGTCCTCAGTAGCTCCGATGTGCGCCGGGATATGCTGCGCGATGGGCTGGATTGTCTGCTGCGGGTGGGGGATCTGGAGGATGGCGACTATGTGGCGCGCTCGCTGGGGGAGGTGGCGTTAACCACCTGCGCGAGTCCTGCGTATCTGGCTCGCTATGGAGCGCCCGCCACGCTGGAGGAACTGCAGTCGCACCTGGCGGTGAACTGGGTAAACAGCAGCAGCCGACAGATTATGCCCTGGCGATTCCAGACCCCGGAGGGCATCAGGCAGATCGCCATCCCCGGTAAACTGGTGCTGGACAACTCAGAAGTTTTTACCGCCGCCGGGCTGGCAGGGCTGGGCATGCTGCAGGGAATGCGATTCTTTCTACAACCCTATATCGACAGTGGGGAGCTGGTAGAAATTCTGCCGGACTTCCCGGCGCCGCGTCGGCCACTGTCGCTGCTCTATCCGCACCGGCATCTCTCGCATAAGGTGCGGGTTTTTGCCGAGTGGCTGCAGGGGCTGGTGGCGACGCTGGATCGACCGGTGTCGCCTTGACTCTGCTGGCTGAGCGTTTATATATAAAATGTGAATGCTATTAAGGCAATAAATCACAAGGCTGGATAATGACTCAACCTGTAAGGGAATGCTGATGAAACTCTGGAATAAAACACTGCTTGCTTCCGCCCTGTGCCTGACCCTGTTTGGCTGCGACGATGCGTCGAAAGTGGATAACAAACTGGATAAGGCCAAAGATAATGCGGAGCAGATGAAGGATGCCGCGGCGGACAAAGCCCAGGCGATTAAGCAGGATGCGGATAAGCAAATTGATACGCTGAAAAGCCAGGCCGACGCCGAGGCCGATCGTCTGAAGGATCAGGCCAGCGCCATCAAGGCGGAGGCGGACAAGAAAGCGGATGCCATCGCCCAGCAGGCGAAAGCCCAGGCCGATGCGGTGAAGCAGAACGCAAAGCAGGAAAGTGACCGCATAGTCAAAGAGGCGGGTCAGATTAAAGACAACGCCATCGGTGATGCCAATCAGCTTTCGGCGGAAGCGGCGAGCAAAACCAAAGCCATTCAGGACAGTATTGCGAAGGATAAACAGAACACCACGCCACCGCCCGCCCAGCAGTAACTCGCGGTGTTTGCCGGGCCGTCGCCCGGAAATATAGGGAGCGGAGCCTGATAGATTGCCCGGCGGCGCTGCGCTTGCGCGGGCCTACGCAGGGGGCGGGTTGGCTGCGCAATGACCGGGCATCACCCTTTTGTAGGCCGGGCAAGGCGACGCCGCCCGGCATATGGACCGCAATAACATCCTGCTGAGGGGTATCTTACGATACCCCTTTTTTATGCCCGCCGCGGGTTCAACGGTTTGGCAGCAGGGTGCCTTTCAGGCCGTGTGGCTCGGAGCGCAGATATTGCGAAGGAACGCGAACCTGGGCGCCGAGGCTGGCGGCAGCGTGCCATGGCCAGTGCGGATCGTAGAGCACGGCGCGGGCGAGGGCGATCAGGTCGGCATCGCCATTCTCCAGCGCCGCTTCCGCCTGCTGCGGGTCGGTGATCAGCCCTACGCCAATCACCGGGATGGCTACCTGCTCGCGAATGTCGCGGGCGAAAGGCAACTGGTAGCCCGGCCCGACGGTGATGGCCTGCAGCGGCGACAAACCGCCGCTGGAGACATGGATATAGTCGCTGCCCAGCGCTTCCAGCTGCTGGCTGAACTGAATGGACTGCTCGCCGTCCCAACCACCTTCAACCCAGTCGGTAGCCGACAACCTGATGCCCATCGCCATGGCGTTGCCCACCGCCTCGCGGATTGCCTTAAACACTTCCAGCGGATAGCGCATTCGGTTTTCCAGCGAACCGCCATACTCGTCACGGCGCTGATTGCTGAGCGGTGAAAGAAACTGGTGCAGCAGATAGCCGTGAGCGGCGTGCAGCTCAATCAGCTCAAAGCCCAGGCGTTGGGCGCGCAACGCGCTGGCGACAAAGGCCGCTTTGATGCGTGCCAGATCGGCATGGCTCAGCTCGGCCGGGGCGCGGTCGCCGTCGTGAAACGCCACCGCGGAGGGGGCGACGGTCTGCCAGCCGCCCTGGTTGAGCGCCAGCTGATGGCCACCCTGCCAGGGGGCTGCGCAGGAGGCCTTGCGCCCGGCATGCCCCAGCTGGATCCCCAGACGGATCGGTGACCAGGCCCGGATATCCTCCACCACGGCACGCAGGGCGTTTTCGGTTTCATCATCCCACAGCCCCAGATCCCCAGGCGAGATACGTCCCGCCGGCTCTACTGCCGTGGCTTCCAGAATTAACAGGCCGGCGCCGGAGAACGCCAGCTGCCCGAGGTGGATCCGGTGCCAGGAGGTTGCCTTCCCCTCGTTGGCAGAATACTGACACATGGGGGCGATAACGATACGGTTATCCAGCGTCAACTGACCAATACGCGTCGCGCTAAAAAGATGACTCATGAGTACCTCGTAAATGTTAGACGTGGTCTTGCACGGGGGCGAACAGCCACTGTTTATAGCACGCCTGCTGGCCCCCCTTTATTCGGATATTGCGTTTAAACGTCCTGCTATTCGATAAACCAGAGACGACGCCGCCGGCCAGTTGCCTGCTGGGAGACCGCGCGGGCCATTGCGCTGCCAATCTCGGCGCTGGCCGTCAGCCCCTGGACAAAGGGGCGATCGTGCATCAGCCAGGGAAGAGCGCCGAAGGCGACCCGGCCGCGCACGGCCTCCGGCGCCTGCAGCGTGTAGTCATCGCCAACGTCAGGAATAGCGTCGCCGCAGGCCAGCAGCTGCTGGCGCAGTGAAGGAAAGGGCAGATCCCGGGTTTTCAATGCTTTCTGTCCGCGGGCATCGATAAAGACATCGAATTCACAGCGCTGCTGATGATGGACAATCAGCGTCCGGTCAGACTCGCGCTGCAGCTCGTAATCCTCACCCAGCGCCACAATTCGCAGAATGCCCGCCTGATGCAGGGCCAGCAACCGGCGAATGGACTCCGGCGGGATCGCAGCGTAGTTATCAATAAACACGCGGGCGAGCCCCTGGCGGAAGCGACGGCTGTCCTCGTCGTTGAGCTGCGGCACCACGGTTTCAATCGCCTCGTGCAGGCGGAGAATGGCATAGCGCCAGGGCACCGTGTGGCGCTCGCGCTTATTGCGCTCCACCTCCTGCAGATTGTGCTGCGCCCACTGGAAGGGGTCATGGGTGAGACGGTCGGCAAACCAGGCGTCGGCGATGCTGTCAGGCGTCAGCTGGCGCAGCCCCGTCGCCTCGCACCAGGCCGGGGCGGCATATTCCAGCTCATGGACGATCAGCTGGAACACCCGATCCAGCAGGCCGTCGCAGCCCTCAGCGACGGCCGCCTCAAGGGCTGCAGGGGTGGCTATCTCCAGCGGCTCCCACGGGATCGGGCAGTAAAAATCGGCCTCCGGCAGCACGCCGTTGCGTGACATCAGCGTGATCTCCAGCGCGTCGCTGCCGGGATGCAGGGAAAAATGAGTGGTTTTGTCGTGCTCAGTATGGAAAACGCCGTGGCGGGCCACCACCGCCACGGCGGCATCAATCGCGCTTAAGGAGGTCCCGAGGATCCCGACCCGACAGGGGGCGATGCGGGCATCCATCAGGCCGGTCCACGGACTGGGGAAATACTGCCGGCTGGCGCGTTCTTCTTCAGGCCACAAATGGCCGGTGGCAATCACCACCAGATCGACGATTACCGGCTGTGCCGCGCCGTCGGTGTGAATGGCGATCCCGACGGGCTGCACCGCAATATCCGTGACCTCGCAGGACTCGCAGACGTTCACCACGAAGCCGGCGTCTCTGGCCAGTTGCACAAGATACAGAAAGCGATCGCGGTAGTACTCGCCGAGGATCACCCGCGGCAGAAACTGGCGCTCATGCAGTGCCTGCCGTTCAAGACCGCGCGCCGCCAGCCAGTCGTCGCTCTGCTGCTGCAGCCATTGCAGATAGGTCAGGTCAATAGGGGGGATCTCAATGCTGGCAATATTGGCCAGCATCTGCGCCGCGGTATTATCGTCGCTATAGGGCATACCCACCCCGGCCTGCGCCTCTTTTTCAAACAGCGCGATCGATAGCGGCTCACCACGCTTCACCAGTTCATACAAGGTGTAAATCCCCGTCGGCCCGGCGCCGACGATGGCGATTCTCTTCATGATTCTCTCCCTTCCTGTGGGTGGATGCGGCATCTGGGGCAGTGCACTGAAGCCAGCCTGTCCTTAATTCTGGTCGAAAATTAGCGAACCGGTGGGCCGTCGCACGCAATTTGAAACAAATTAGCGTGCTAATAAACTTGCCGGCGGCTGGAAAAGGGGTGTAATTAACAAAAGAGCAACTTTCTATACAAACAATTTACACAAGCGGTGGCACCAGCCTGCTCTGCCGGACGCCGCGCAAGCTCCCGGCAACGCCGTCGGGATAGGGATGACAAGATGCACGGCTGGACTTCACGACAGCGCAACGCGGCGATCGCCAGTTTTTTAAGCTGGACGCTCGATGCTTTCGACTTTTTCCTGTTGGTTTTTTTACTGAGCGATATCGCCCACTCGTTTCACGTCGACCTTGAAGAGGTGACCCTGGCGATTCTGCTGACCCTGGCCGTGCGGCCTGTCGGCGCGCTGATCTTCGGCCGGGCGGCGGAAAAGTTTGGCCGCAAACCGATCCTGATGCTCAACATCGTTTTCTTCTCCGCCTTTGAGCTGCTCTCCGCCGCGGCGCCGTCGTTGATGCTGTTTTTTCTGCTGCGGGTACTGTACGGCGTGGCGATGGGCGGGATCTGGGGCGTGGCTTCGTCGCTGGCGATGGAGACGATCCCTGACCGCTCGCGCGGCCTGATGTCCGGTCTGTTCCAGGCGGGGTATCCCTTCGGCTATCTGCTGGCGGCCGTGGCCTACGGGCTGTTGTTTACACAGCTCGGCTGGCGCGGGATGTTTGTCATTGGCGCCGCGCCGGTGCTGCTGTTGCCGTTTATCTATTTCTGCGTCGAGGAGTCCCCGGTCTGGCTGGCGGCACGGCAGAGTAAAGCGAGCACGGCTCTGCTGCCGGTGTTGCGTAGCCACTGGAAGCTGTGCCTGTACCTGGTGGTGCTGATGGCGGCCTTTAACTTCTTCTCCCACGGGACGCAGGATCTCTACCCGGTCTTTTTGAAAGTCCAGCACGGCTTCGAGCCTAAAACGGTCAGCATTATCGCGGTGTGCTACAACATCGCCTCGATCATCGGCGGGGTTTTCTTCGGCTCGCTGTCGGAAAAGATCGGCCGGCGCAAAGCGATTATGAGCGCCGCCCTGCTGGCGCTGCCGGTGATCCCGCTGTGGGCTTTCGCCAGCGGCTCGCTGGCGCTGGGGGCCGGGGCGTTTCTGATGCAGTTTATGGTGCAGGGCGCCTGGGGGGTGATCCCTACCTGGCTCAACGAACTGGTTCCGGCCAACACCCGGGCAGTGCTGCCCGGCTTCGTCTATCAGCTGGGTAACCTGCTGGCCTCGGTGAATGCCACCCTGCAGGCCTCCATTGCCCAGCACCACGGGCATAACTACGGCCTGGCGATGGCCCTGGTGGCCGGGACGGTGGCGATCGTCATTACCATTCTGACCTTCTTTGGCCGTGAGGGCCGGGTGGCGCAACCTGCCGGGACGGCGCCTCACCAGCCGCTCTCCACCAGCCGTTAAGTGCTGACGCCGGGCGTTGTCAGACGCCCGGCAGACAAGCTAACCGCGCAGGCGAACCGTCGCCGCCTGGCGTTTCTCCAGCGAGCAGATGCCAATCCCCAGCATAATGAACAGCGCGCTGAACAGGTGCCAGGCATGGGGCTGGGTATGCAGGAAGAGGATGCTCAACACCCCGCCGGAGAGCGGGATGATATGGGTGTAAATTTCCCCCCGCGTGGCGCCAATCGTAGCGATACCTTTATTCCAGAAAAGATAGGCCAGCCACGACGGGAAAATCACCAGATAAGCCAGACCGCTAAGGAAAAACGGCTCGCGCCAGGCGGTCCAGTCCTGCGCCGGGTGGCGCATCAGCCAGAAGGCGACGATTGGTAGCAGGAGCAGGGCGCCGAGCAGCGAGCTGACGGCGACAAAGCCATTCGCCGGGATGCGGCGGTCCTTCAGACGTAACAGCGAACAATAGAGCGCCCAGCTCAGCGCCGAACCCATCGCCCACAAATCGCCGACGGAAAAAGTATGCAGCGAGGCGGCATGCAGCGGATTCCCCTGGAATAAGAGGATCATCACGCCAAGAGTGCTGAAGACCACCCCCAGCCAGTTGCGGGCCGATACCGGGTCGCGAAAAATCAGCCGGTTAATCAGCAGCACCATGCTCGGCGTGGCGGACATATAGATGGCGGCGTTGAGGGCGGAGGTAGTTTGCAGACCGATATAGAGCGTGAGCGGGAAACTGACCTGACCGCACAGGGTGAGCACCAGCACCGCCGGGGCGTTTTCCTGCAGCAGGTGACGACTGTCGGCAATCTGCCGGCGGTAGAGCAGGCCCAGCAGCAGCGCCGTCAGCGCCCAGCGCGCTTCGGTCATCAGGATCGGATCCACGCCCTGAACCAGCACGTGACCGACAACGTAATTCCCGCCCCAGAACAGGGCGGCCAGCGTCAGTAACAGATAGGGCATAGTGATTCCTTATGTCGTTTGTCACTGTACTGGATGGTAACGTTATTATTTTTATAATATCAATAATATTTTAGTGGTTTTTGTTTGTTTCGTTTAAATTCTCTAAAAAAACAGCACGTTATTAATATTAATGAAATTTACGTTGCCGCATTGTGAGCGGTACTATACCGTATAGTCGCCATGCATTTCACAGGGATAAATTCATGCGTAATACCGACAATGGGGTCATTGGTCGTGACCAAACCGCGGTGATGGCCAGGCTGGCGCTGGATGAGTTAATTGACCAGCTTCTGCACAGTAACGCGCTGTCGCTGAAGCTGACGGCCAATCCGCAGGTCGCCGACAGAGCCTGGCATCTGACTGAGAATACCTGCATCCGCGCCTTCTCCGCTGACGACCCGCAGGCCAAAAAGCGCGCGCACCATGCGCTGTTCATCCTCTATCAGTCCTGGCTTGCCGACCCGCTCTCGCCGGCGGCTGCCAATCAGTTTCATCCACTGCTCTCCGGGATCCGAAATTACATTGAGTCTGAGTGGCTGCGGGCGGAAAGCAAACGTTTCCACCGCCAGCGACCGGTGCTCAATGCCGGCAATATCGTCGACGAACTGCGCGCTCTATGCCAGCAGCACCGGGCGTCTCATCATCCGCTGTTCGATTTCCTTGCCAGCGAGGCCTCCGCCGCGCAGATCGACTATTTCTTCAAAAGCGACAGCGCGCTGAATCTGCTTTTCTTCGATCTGGTGGCGATGGGGCTGGTGGGCTCGTTGCCGGAAACCCGCGCCGAGATTGCGCAGAATTTGTGGGATGAGATAGGTCAGGGCAGCACTGAGATCACCCACGTCAATCTGTATAAGGATTTACTGAAGCGGCGGAATATCGCCTTACCGGACAACCATTTTGCCCATCTGTACGAGTGGCAGGGGCTGGCCGGGTATAACGCCTTTATGGTCGGCGGCGTAAATCGTCAGCATTATTACAAATCGCTGGGAGTGATGGCGATGACCGAACTGCTCGACCCGCCACAGTATGAAAAACTGGTGGCGGGCTGTCGGCGGATTGGGCTTTCCGATCGCGACGTGCATTACTATGCCGAACATATCACGGTCGATATCGGCCATGCGGACGGTTGGCTGAATAATGTCATTATGCCGATTGGCAAAAAACATCTGGCGGCGATGGAGGAGGTCTACTTTGGCGCCGCGCTGCGCCTGCAAACCTGCAACGATTACTATGATGGCCTGCTGGCGGCGCTGCAGTCGCTGGACGGCAGCGCATCATCTCACAGCGTACCGCCTTCTGAGTAAATAAGCGCTTTGGCCGCGCTCCAGGCGGTCGTCCCCGGCGGGATCTCCCGGCATTCGGCGGACTCGGCCTGCTGGGCGGCGATGGCGCCATCGATGAGCATCACCATCATCATAGCGACCCGTTCGGCAGGCTCTGGTTTTAATACCAGAGTCAGGATATCGCGGAAAAACTGCCACAGGCGCGACTTGAAGCGGGAGCACTGCTCCCGGATCGCCGGCGATGACGCGCCATATTCGAATAGCGCGCGGGTGAACATGCAGCCGTGGAACGTTTCGCAGGTCAACCAGCACTGATAGTAGTCGAACACGGCGAACAGCTTCTCCCGCGCGGTGGCTTTATCCGCGGTGATCTGCGTCAGATCCTGCATAAACTCGCTCTCTTTTTGCCGGAGGATAGCCAGAATGAGCGCCTCTTTATCGGCATAGTAGCGGTAGAAGGTCATTTTGGAGATGCCGGCATGCTCAGCAATCCGCTCGATGCTGGGGGACTGATATCCTTCGCGATTAAACAGCGCGCTGGCGTGGCGGAGAATGTCCGCTTGTTTTGGCTTCATGCGTTTTCCTGTCGACTGGTTCGCTGTCACGACGGCCGGAGACACGGCCGTCCTGCGACAGCGGTGCATTATGCCGGATATTGCCGCCAGGCGGGAAAAAAGTAAATCAGCCGCACCTTAGCGGCGCCGGTGTGTCTGTATAAGGTTACAAGGATGAAGAAGAACATTGCCTTTTTTGACTTCGATGGCACGATCACCCACGAAGATACGTTTACCCCTTTTATTTATCAGTCCCTCGATGCGAAAGCCATTCGTCAGGGCAAATTGCGGCTGTTGCCGTATATTCTCGCCTGGAAAATGGGCTGGCTTTCCGCCTCTGCCATCCGGCAAAAAGTATTTCATTATGCTTTTGCCGGGAAATCGCAACCTGAGATCCTGCAGCGCGGGAACGATCATAGCCAGGTATTTATTCCCCATACACTGCGGGAGAACGCGATGCAGCGCATAGCCTGGCATCAGGCGCGAGGGGACACCGTGGTGGTGGTTTCAGCCTCGCTGGATGTCTATCTTCGACCGTGGTGCCAGCAGCATAATCTTGAGCTGCTGTGCAGCGAAGTGGAATTTCAAAACGGGGCAGCGACCGGAAAGTATCAGGGGGGAGACTGCAGCGGCCTGGCCAAAAAGGCGCGTATCCTGGCGAACTACTCCCTGGCCGATTACGAGGAGATCTTCGCCTACGGCGATACGCCGGAAGATTTCGCCATGCTGGCGCTGGCCACCACCAAAATCTATCGCTGGGATGAGGCTCCGCCATGAGCCTGGCAGCGCCAGGCTACGCAGGTTAAGATGGCGCGCGATTGCCCGTCTCACCAGGAAGAAGAGAAGAGATGATGTTACCCCTGACCACGCCCCGGCTGCTGCTGCGCCGGTTCAGAACGGAAGATCTGCCGTCTTTCAGCCATTATCGCAACCTGCCGGAGGTGGCCCGCTTTCAGAGCTGGACCCACTACAGCATGGCAGAGGCGACAGCCTTCTATGAACAACAGCGTTCGCTGGCCTTTGCTGAGGATGAAAGCTGGTTCCAGCTTGCCGTAGCGATCCAGGCCAACGGTGCGCTGGCGGGAGATGTGGGGATCCATTTTTTCGATCGGGGCAGACAGGCCGAGCTTGGGATGACCTTTTCCCCGGCATATCAGCATCAGGGGTATGCCCGGGAAGCCATGAGGGCGGTGATAGCCTTACTCTTTGAGCAGTTAGCCCATCACCGGCTAATAGCGGTGGTAGACACTCGCAATACCGGGGCGATCAAACTTCTGGAAGGGCTGGGCTTTCGTCGCGAGGCGCATTACCGGCAGAATATCTTTTTTAAAGGCGAGTGGGGCGATGAGTATCTGTACGCGCTGCTGCGCAGCGAATATCAGTGAAGTGACGGCATGGCCGTCACTTCTGTCCGGCCGGGCGATCAGCTATGTTGGCGGATAAAGCGCGCGCGCCACGGTTTTAGCACCCACAGCGCGAGGGCAGCGGTGATAAAATCCAGACCAATGGCGCAGCTGAAAACTACATGCCAGCCGTGGGTGTACTGATAGAGCAGAGCCGCCAGCGGGCCGCCGAAGATGGACCCGATGCCCTGCGAAATATACAGCCAGCCATAGTTGCTGGCGGCATGTTCGCTGCCAAAGGTATCAGTGAGCGTCGACGGGAAGAGCGAGAAGATCTCCCCCCAGCCAAAGAACACCACCCCGGAGAGCAGGACAAACAGCAGCGGATCTTCCCGGCACGCCAGCCAGAGCGTCATCGCCACCCCCTCCAGCGCAAAGGCGATAAACATGGTTTGCTCGCGGCCGAAGCGGTCGGAAATAAAACCAAACAGCGGCCGGGTTAAGCCGTTGGTGAAGCGGTCTATCGTTAACGCCAGCGGCAGCGCCGCCATGCCAAACACCACCGCCTGGCTAATGCCGAAGTCCTCGGCGAACACCGCCATCTGCGAGGTGACCATCAGCCCGGAAGTCGACATCATCGCCATCATGGCAAACATCAGCCAGAACAGCGGCTGGCGCAGCATTTCCCGGGAGGTAAACGATCTGCTGCTCTGTGCCACCGTCTGGCTAACGGGCAGTGAGACAGCAGGCGGCGGCAGCTTCAGCCCCTGACTGGCGAGGAAGCCGACGAGGGCGAAAAGGATCCCGAAAGTTGTCAGCGTGTGTTCAAGGCCGTTAGTGGTCAGCGACAGGGAGATGGGGAAAGTGGTTATGATCGCCCCCATCCCGTAGCCCGCCGCCACCGCGCCGGCGGCAAAACCCCGCTGCCTTGGGAACCATTTAACCATCAGGCCGACAACGCCGATATAGACGATCCCGGTCCCGAGGCCGCCCATGCAGCCATAAACCAGCCACAGCGTCGCCAGGCCCTTCACCTGCGCAGAAAGCACCCAGCTCATTCCGGCCATCACCGTGCCGATAGCGATCAGCCGCCGTGGGCCAAATTTTTCCACTAACCGCCCCTGAAAGGGCGAAAAGAAGGTCTGGAGGATGATCAGCAGCGAGAAGGTGACCTGCAGCTCGGGCAGACCGACGCCCAGCCTGGCGGCCAGGGGTTTCGTCAGCAGCGTCCAGACATATTGCGGGCTGGAGATGGCGGCCATACAGATCAAGCCCAGCACCAGCTGGCGCCATTTGCCATATTTCGGGGTAACCAACGGTTCGCTGAGTGTCGTCATGTTGTTCTCCGTTTTCAGTTAACAGACTTCCGTGAAACGCATTCACCCTGGATGCCTCACGGAAAGGGGAAGATGGCGACCGCAGAGTGACGACGTGTTGTGGCCATACGGCATACGATCTTGTCCACATCGCGGTATACAAGCGCACAGCATTAAACGTGCCACCTAAAATAATCATTTATATTCAAGATATTAATGTGATGAGGTGGGATCTGAAGGGATGCGGCATGGTGAGCAAGCGGCACTGAGGCGGTGCAAATGCGTGATTGCGGTGCGCGGGGAAACACGCCGATATGCGGGAAGGCATGCTTATCTTTCCTGCACCAAAGCCATGCAATGCCCCACTTTTACTCCCCATTTTTGGGAGGCGATGCGCCGGTTGGCGGTAAATCACCGATGAAACGGCTATTTGGCTCCTGGCATGGCGCTTGCAAGAACATCGGCAGAAAGCAGCGCAACAGACAATTCAGATCACACAATAGCTGGCTAGGGTTCCGGTTCACCGCGGTGAACGTCTGGTCCGAGAGCTGGCGACCTCGGCGAGGTTACACGGCGGGATAAAAGCCCGGGAGACAGCAGCACCGTTGGGTGTCGCGCTGCTCCGTTTCTCGTGCTAACCAGAGGTCCACCATGAAAACATCGCCGCTCCTCCGCTCACTCGTCCTGTCGCTGACGCTGCTGACCAGCGTCCCGTCCTTTGCCGCCGTCAAAAAAGAGTTCAACGTCTGCTGGACCATCTACGCCGGCTGGATGCCCTGGGGCGCCATCAGCAATGAAAAGATCATTGATAAATGGGCCAGCAAATACGGCATCAAAATCAATATCGTTCAGCTCAACGATTACATCGAATCCATCAACCAGTACACCGCCGGGCAGTTTGACGGCTGCACGATGACCAACATGGACGCGTTGACGATCCCGGCGGCGGGCGGTGTCGACAGTACGGCGCTGATCACCGGCAGCTACTCCGACGGTAACGACGGGGTGGTCCTCAAAGGGGTGGATAAAAAGCTCAGCGACCTGAAAGGAATGTCGGTGTATCTCCCGGAGCTGTCGGTATCCCACTATCTGTTGGTGCGCGGCCTGGAAAAAGCCGGGCTGCAGGAAAAAGACGTCAAGGTGGTGAATACCTCCGATGCCGATATCGTCTCGGCCTTCGGCACCAGCGGCGTGCGGGCGGCGGTGGCCTGGAATCCACAGCTGTCGGTTATCAAAAAGACCCCGCAAACCAGCGAAGTGTTTAGCTCCTCGCAGGTGCCCGGCGAGCTTATCGACA
Source organism: Klebsiella sp. 54 (assembly GCF_018223875.1). Lineage (NCBI taxonomy): Bacteria > Pseudomonadati > Pseudomonadota > Gammaproteobacteria > Enterobacterales > Enterobacteriaceae > Klebsiella > Klebsiella sp. 54. The sequence continues at coordinate 1,594,989 of NZ_JAGRRA010000002.1, read as the reverse complement.
TGATGGTGGTGAATACCCAGACCCTGAAAGATAACCCCGCGCTGGGCAAAGCCCTGACCGGCGCCTGGTTTGAAATGATGGCCAAAATGAAGGCCGGGGATAGCCAGGCGTTGAGCGCTATGGCCGCCGACGCCGGTACCGATCTTGCCGGCTACCAGGCGCAGCTGAAAACCACCCATCTGTTCTGGACGCCTGCCGACACCCTGGCGTTTATCTCCTCGCCGGATCTGGCGAAAACCATGCAGCGAGTGGCGCAGTTCTCGTTCGATAAAGGCCTGCTGGGTGAAGGGGCGCAGAGCGCGGACTTTATCGGCATGACCTTTCCGGGAAATGTCACCCTCGGCGATGCCGCCAACCGCAAACTGCGCTTTGACGACAGCTACCTGAAGCTGGCCGCCGCGGGCCAGCTCTAATGATTGCCGCCGGGAGACCACGCCATGCGCCACATTAACCGTTATCCCCAAAAGGGGATGCGCCTGACGCTGATGCTGCTGCCTTTTGTCGTGCTGATCGCCGCCTGGTTTATGGGATCGGCGGTGCGGCTGGAAGCCAATCCGCAGGACAAGTTGCTGCCAGGCCTGTCGCAGATGGTGGCAGCCATTGACCGGATGGCGTTCACCCCGGACAAACGCAGCGGCGAGTATCTGCTGTGGGCCGATACGCTGATCAGCCTGAGCCGTCTGCTGACGGGCCTGGCCGTCTCGTCGCTGATCGGCCTCGGCATCGGCATCGCCGCCGGCGTCTTTCCGATGTACCGCGCGGCGCTGTCGCCGCTGCTGACGGTAGTGTCAATGATCCCGCCGCTGGCGATCCTGCCGGTGCTGTTTATCGTCTTTGGCCTGGATGAGCTGTCGAAAGTGATGCTGATCGTCATCGGTATTACGCCGATGCTGGCGCGCGACCTGGAGCAGCGGGCGCAGGAGATCCCGGCGGAGCTGTTTATTAAGGCGCAGACCCTCGGCGCCAATAGCTGGACCCTGGTGCTGCGGGTGGTGCTTCCCCAGCTGCTGTCGCGGCTGATCACCTCCCTGCGCCTGCTGCTGGGCTCGGCATGGCTGTTCCTCATCTCCGCCGAGGCCATCTCCGCCACCGCCGGGCTGGGGTACCGCATTTTCCTGGTGCGGCGCTATATGGCGATGGACGTGATTATTCCCTATGTCATCTGGATCACTTTGCTGGCATGGCTGATGGATCTGGCGCTGCGCCAGCTGCACAAGGCCTGTTTCCCGTGGGCGGAAGGAGGTCGGGGATGAGTTTTATCGACATCAAAAACATCTGGCAGGAGTACGGCGACCACGTGGTGCTGGAGCGCATCAATCTGCAGGTGAAAGAGGGCGAGTTTTGCTCGATGGTCGGCGCGTCCGGCTGTGGTAAATCGACCTTTCTGCGCCTGCTGCTCGGTCAGGAAAAACCGACCCGTGGTGCCATCCTGCTCGACGGCCAGCCGCTGGCGGCGGAGCCGGACCGCAGTCGTGGTGTGGTCTTCCAGCGCTATTCGGTGTTTCCGCATCTCAACGTGCTGGATAACGTCGCCATCGGTCTGGAGCTGCCGGCGTCCCCGCTGCTGGGGCGCCTGTTTGGCGGCAGAAAGCGCGAGGCCCGGCAACAGGCCCAGCGGATGCTGGAGAAAGTGGGCCTGGGACACGCCCTGGATAAATACCCGGCGCAGCTCTCGGGCGGGATGCAGCAGCGGCTGGCCATTGCCCAGGCGTTCGTGATGCAGCCGCGGGTGCTGCTGCTGGACGAGCCCTTCGGCGCGCTGGATCCCGGCATTCGCAAGGATATGCATGCGCTGCTGCTCCAGCTGTGGAGCGAAACGCGCATGACGGTGTTTATGGTCACCCACGACCTGGCGGAAGGCTTCAACCTCGGCACGAGGCTGCTGGTGTTCGACAAAGTGCGCATCGACCCGCAGGCGCCCAACGCCTGGGGAGCGCGTATTACCTACGACATCCCGCTCAATGAAGCGCGGATGGCACAGCTGGCCGCCGGTAGCGACACCAACGTTTACGCATTAAGGAGATAAATTGATGACTGAACTGCTTCACTCCACCCCCAGCCTGCGCGAAGAGCAGCTTCCCGGCGGGGCGCACACCTCGCTGATTTTGCGCAAAGGGCAGATCCTGCGCCTGACCGATATCGACGGCGGGGCGAACGTCAGCATGATGATGCTCAACCCCCATGAGAAAAGTGAGCGCCTGAACCTGCCGGATACCCTCAAGGGGCAGCATACCGCGCGTCTGACCGCCGGGCACTGTTTCTACTCCGATATGGGCCGGGTGCTCGCCGGGATCGTCGCCGACAGCTGCGGCTGGCACGATCCGTTCGGCGGGGTCCTTAACGCCGAAGAGACGCACGACAAATATGGCGCCGGACGCTACCAGGAATTACGCAATGGCTTCTACCGCAACGGCGTCGATAACCTGCTGGTGGAGATGGGGAAATGGGATCTCGGTCTGGAAGATCTGCTGATGGTGGTCAACTTCTTCAGCAAAGTCACCGTCGATGACGAGGGGCGCTTTCAGTTTGTCTCCGGCAACAGCCGCGCCGGGGATTACGTGGAACTGTATGCCCCGATGGACGTCCTGCTGGTGCTCACCGCGCTGCCGCATCCCCAGGATCCGGCCACCGAGTATGCCCCCCGTCCGGTGCAGCTGAGCTGGTATCAGGCCGACGATGAAGACGCAGCCACCCAGGCGCTCCTGACCCGCGATGAGAACCAGCGCGCGTTCCGCAATACCCAACTTTTTGCCCTGTAAGGAGGCGTTTATGACCCTTATCACCAGTAACCGACGCCCGGAAGAGGCCGTCTATCGCCATGTGATCCCCGCTGGGGAGCCGTGGCTGTTTGAGGTAAAAAAAGGGCAAACCCTGCGCCTGCTCGATCTCGAAGGCAACCAGGCGATTGATACCCTGTTTTACAACGCCGACAACCCGCGCGAGCGCTACGATGCGCAGCGCACGCTGCGCCGCCAGGGTAACGCCTACCTGACCGCCGGCAGCGTGCTCTATTCCAATCTTGGTCATCCGCTGATGACCATCGTGGCCGATACCTGCGGGCGGCACGATACCCTCGGCGGCGCCTGCGCCCAGGAGAGCAACACCGTGCGCTACGCTCTCGACAAGCGCTATATGCACAGCTGCCGGGACAATTTTCTCTGCGCCTGTCTGCACGATGGCCGTCTGCATAAGCGCGATATCGGCGCCAACATTAACTTCTTTATGAACGTGCCGGTGACGCCGGAGGGGGGTCTGACCTTCGAGGATGGCATCTCGGCGGCGGGAAAATACGTGGAACTGCGCGCGGAGTGTAACGCCATGGTGCTGATCTCCAACTGCCCGCAGCTCAACAATCCCTGCAACGGCTGGAACCCGACCCCCGCCGAGGTGCTGGTATGGAACTGACCCGCTGGCAGCGCTGGCGTTTGCTGGCCTTTCGGCTGTTCGCCGTTCGCGCCGACCGCCTGAACCACACGCCGACGCGCCACCTTTAAGCGCCGGCTCTCCCGGGGACGACCTCAGGGGAAGACGAATTATTGCGGGACGACCCGCTTCGCTGTGAGTTCCGCTTATGTTTGATACCTTACTGATTGCTAACCGCGGGGCGATTGCCTGCCGCATTCTGCGCACCCTGCGCGCCATGCAGGTGAAGGGCGTCGCCGTTTACGCCGAAGCCGACCTGAGCAGTCTGCACGTCCGCGAAGCGGATGAGGCGCTCAGCCTTGGCGAGGGGCCGGCAGCGCAAACCTATCTGATGGTAGAGAAGATCATTGCCGCCGCGCTGCAGAGCGGCGCCCGCGCTATCCATCCCGGCTACGGCTTTCTGTCGGAAAACGCCGCCTTCGCCGAAGCCTGTGAGGCGGCGGGACTGGCGTTTGTTGGCCCGACTCCGCAACAGCTGCGAACCTTCGGCCTGAAGCATACCGCCCGCGCCCTGGCGAAGGCGGAGGGCGTTCCGCTGCTGGAAGGCAGCGAACTGCTGGCCGACAGTGAGGAAGCCTGCCGGGCGGCTGAGGCGGTGGGCTACCCGGTGATGCTCAAGAGCACGGCGGGCGGCGGAGGGATTGGCATGCGCGTCTGCCGCGACGCCCGCGAACTGAGCGAGGCGTTTGCCACGGTACAGCGGTTGGGGCAAAACAACTTCAGCGACGCCGGGGTGTTTCTCGAAAAATATATCGAACGCGCCCGCCATCTGGAGGTGCAAATCTTCGGCGACGGGAAGGGGGAAGTTATCGCCCTCGGCGTGCGCGACTGCTCGCTGCAGCGACGTAACCAGAAAGTGATTGAAGAGACCCCGGCGCCAAATCTGCCGGACGGGATGGCGCAGGCGCTGTGTAGCGCGGCCATTGCCCTTGGAAAAGCAGTGAACTACCGCAGCGCCGGGACGGTGGAGTTTGTCTACGACAGCGCGGCGCAGCGTTTCTATTTCCTCGAGGTCAATACCCGACTGCAGGTGGAGCACGGCGTGACGGAGCAGGTGTGGGCCGTGGACCTGGTGCACTGGATGATCGCCCTGGCGGCAGGGGATTTACCGCCGCTGAGCGAGCTGGCCGCCGGGCTACAGCCCCGGGGCCATGCTATTCAGGCGCGAATTTACGCCGAAGATCCTGGCCGCCAGTTTCAGCCTTCTCCCGGACTGTTAACCGACGTCTGGTTTCCACCGGCGGACGGCGCCACCCTGCGCATCGATCGCTGGGTGGAGGCCGGGTGTGAGGTGCCGCCGTTTTTCGACCCGCTGTTGGCGAAAGCTATCGTCTGGCGCCCCAGCCGCGATGAGGCGATCGCCGGCCTGGCGCAGGCTCTGGCAGAGACCCGCCTGTACGGCGTCGAAACCAACCGCCAGTACCTGCAGCAGATCCTCAGCTTTGCGCCGTTTACTGCCGGAGAACCCTGGACTCGCTGTCTGGAGCAGTTGCGCTACCGGGCCGATACCGTGGAGGTTCTGAGCGCCGGCACCCAGACCAGCGTCCAGGACTACCCGGGACGTCTGGGGTACTGGGCGGTGGGTGTACCGCCCTCGGGACCGATGGATGACCGGGCGCTGCGCCTGGGCAACCGTCTGCTGGGCAATGCCGAGGGCGACGCTGCGCTGGAGATCACCCTTAGCGGACCCACCCTGAAATTTAATACCGCCGTACAGGCGGTGGTCTGCGGCGCGCCGCTGGCCGTAACGCTCGACGGCGTCGACCAGGAGATGGACTGCGTATTCACTATTCCGGCGGGTGCGACCCTCAGGCTGGGGGCGATAAGCGGGCCAGGGGTCAGAAGCTATCTCTGCCTGCGCGGCGGCATTCAGGTGCCGGATTATTTGGGCAGTAAAAGCACCTTTACCCTCGGTCAGTTTGGCGGCCACGGCGGACGGGCGCTGCGCGCCGGCGACGTGCTGCATCTTGCACCTCCGGCTGAGACCACGGAAAGTGCGGCGCTTCCTGCAGGGTTGCGCACTGAGCTTGCGGCAGTGCGAACGCTGCGGGTGATCTATGGTCCCCACGGCGCGCCGGAGTTCTTTGCCCCGGCGTATATGGCGACCTTTTTTGCCACCGACTGGGAGGTGCATTTTAACTCCAGCCGCACCGGCGTGCGCCTGATCGGGCCCAAGCCGGTCTGGGCCCGCGACAGCGGCGGCGAAGCCGGGCTGCATCCGTCGAATATTCATGACAACCCCTATGCCGTGGGGGCCGTGGATTTTACCGGCGATATGCCGGTGATCCTCGGGCCGGACGGCCCAAGCCTCGGGGGCTTCGTCTGCCCGGTGACGGTGATCGAAGCCGATCTCTGGCAACTGGGCCAGCTTAAGGCGGGGGATAAAGTGCGCTTTGTGGCGGTGGACGTCCCCACCGCCCGGCGACTGGCGGCAGGCCGTCGCGCGGAGCTGGCGACCCTGCAGGCGCAGGACGTTGCCTGGCAGCCTGTGCCGCTTACCTCGCCGGTGGTGATGACCTGCGGCGACGCTGACAAACGCCTGGTGGCGCGCCTCTCCGGCGATACCCATCTGCTGCTGGAGGCCGGTGAGGCGGAGCTGGATCTGGTGCTGCGCTTTCGCATCCATGCCCTGATGCAGGCCCTTGAGGAGCAAGCCCGGGAAGGGATCATTGATATCACGCCGGGGATCCGCTCCCTGCAGCTGCATTACCAGCCGGAAACGCTGGCGCTGGAGACCCTGCTGGCGTGGGTCCGCGAGGAGTGGGCCACGGTCTGCATGAGCGACGATCTGCAGGTGCCTACACGGGTGGTGCATCTACCGCTCTCCTGGGACGATCCCGCCTGCCGCAAGGCGATCGACAAATATATGACCACCGTCCGCCCGGACGCCCCCTGGTGCCCAAGCAACCTCGAGTTTATTCGCCGGATAAACGATCTCCCGGATGAGCAGGCGGTGTGGCAAACGGTGTTTGACGCCAGCTATCTGGTGATGGGGCTCGGCGATGTCTATCTCGGCGCACCGGTGGCTACCCCCCTTGATCCGCGCCATCGGCTGGTCACCACCAAATACAACCCGGCGCGAACCTGGACGGCGGAAAACTCGGTGGGCATCGGCGGAGCGTATCTGTGCGTTTACGGCATGGAAGGCCCGGGTGGCTATCAGTTTGTCGGCCGCACCCTGCAGATGTGGAGTCGCTATCACGAGGTGGCTCATTTTGCTGGCAAGCCCTGGCTGCTGCGCTTTTTCGACCAGCTGCGTTTCTATCCGGTCTCGGCGGAGGAACTGCTGGAGATTCGCCGCGATTTCCCGCTCGGACGCTACCCGCTGCGCATCGAGCACAGCACGCTGCGGCTGGCGGAGTACCAGCAGTTTCTCGCTCGCGAGGCGCAGAGCATTAGCGCATTTCGCGACCATCAGCAGCGGGCGTTTAACGACGAGCGCGAGCGCTGGATCGCCAGCGGCCAGGCTCATTTCGACAGTCAGGAGAGCGCGACAGAAGAGGCGGGCGATGCGCCGCTGCAGCCGGGGGAACAGGGGGTGGAAAGCCCGGTATCCGGCAATCTGTGGCAGGTGCAGACCGCGGTGGGCCGCCAGGTACGTGCCGGCGATGTGCTGGTGGTGCTTGAGTCGATGAAAATGGAGATCCCGCTGCTGGCGCCATGCGATGGCAGGGTTCAGCAAGTCAATGTGCAGCCAGGCAGCGCGGTGCGTGCCGGGCAGCGGGTGGCAGTGATTATTGAGGAGAAGGCATGATGCAGCAGACGTTTGATTTACGCCTGGCGACCCTGGCGGCGAACTATCGTATCGGCAACACCACCCCGCGCGCCCTGCTGGCGGCGATCCGCCAGCGGGCGGAAGCGCTGAATCCCGAGTTTAATCTGTTTATTCATCTCCTGAGCGAAGCGGAGCAGGCGCCGTTTCTGGCGGCGCTGGAAGGCCATTCGCCAGAGACGCTCCCGCTGTACGGGGTGCCGTTCGCGATCAAAGATAATATTGACCTTGCGGAGATCGTCACCACCGCTGCCTGTCCGGCGTTTGCTTACCGGCCGACGCAAAGCGCGACCATTGTCGCTCAGCTGATTGCCCTGGGGGCGGTGCCGGTGGGCAAAACCAATCTCGACCAGTTTGCCACCGGCCTGAACGGGACCCGTTCGCCGTATGGCCGCTGCCGCAACGCGTACCATCCCGCTTATCCCTCCGGCGGCTCCAGCGCCGGCTCCGCGCTGGCGGTAGCGCTGGGCGTGGCAAGCTTCGCGCTGGGGACCGACACCGCCGGCAGCGGTCGCGTCCCGGCCGGGCTGAATAACCTGGTGGGGCTGAAAGCGACGAAAGGGGTGATCTCTACCGCTGGAGTGGTACCTGCCTGCCGGACGCTGGACTGCGTGACCTTTTTCAGCGCCACCGCCGACGAGGCCAGCCAGCTGCTGGCCCTGGTTGCCCGATCCGATCAGCAGGATAGCTACAGCCGCCGCAATCCCCAGTGGAACAGCCGTCAGGCCTTCGGCAGGCCGTCCGCCGGGTTTCGCTTTGGCGTCCCGCGGGAGCTTAACTTCCTCGGCTGCCGCGTCAGCGAAGCGCTGTTCGCCCAGGCCGTGCAGCGGCTGACGGCGCTCGGCGGCGTGCCGATAGCGATCGATTTCGCGCCATTTCTGGCCGCCGCCCGCCTGCTATATGACGGACCATGGGTTGCTGAACGCTATGCGGTGGCTGGCCCGCTGATTGAGCAGCAGCCGGATGCCGTGCTGCCGGTCATTCGCGATGTGCTGGCGAAAGCGCCTGATATCGACGCGACGGCGACTTTTAAGGCGATGTATCAGCTGCAGGGGTATAAAGCGCAGTGCGATGCCATTCTCGAGACGCTGGACTGCGTGCTGACGCCAACCGTTCCGCGCCCGGTAACGCTCGACGAGCTGGCGGTGGAGCCCATCACCCGCAATGCCGACCTGGGCTACTACACCAACTTTATGAACCTGCTGGACTATGCGGCGGTGAGCGTGCCGTGCGGGTTTATGCCTGACGGATTGCCCTCCGGCGTCACGCTGTTTGGCCGGGCCTTTACCGATCAGTATTTGCTGAGCCTGGCCGACGCCTTCCAGCGCGCGGAGCGGCTACCGCTGGCTGGCGGCGCGCGGCTGGAAAGCCCGCCGCCTGCACATCCCGCGGGACATGATCGGATGGCTCTCGCGGTATGCGGCGCGCATCTGTCCGGCCAGCCGCTGAACGGTCAATTGCTGGCGCGGGGCGGCAGGCTGCTGCAGGCGACCCACAGCGCGCCGCGCTATCGGTTGTATGCCCTTCCGGATGGCAAGCGCCCGGCGATGGTGCGTGACGAGCCAGAGGGGGACGCGATAGCCGTGGAAGTCTGGGAGATCCCCAGCGCCGAGGTGGGGTCGCTGCTGGCCGCTATCCCCGCGCCGCTGGGGCTGGGACAGATTGAGCTGGCCGACGGCCGCTGGGTGACAGGCTTTATTTGCGAAGCCGGAGGGCTGGGCGCGGCCACAGAGATCACCGCCTGGGGCGGCTGGCGTCAGTGGCTGGCCAGGTAAACGGGAAACCCTCTGCGGTAGCGCCGCAGAGGGAACCCTCGCTTATAACGGGCTGTTCTCATCGAGCAGGGTGACGCTCCAGACGCGGGCGTGCGTGTCATCGATGCGATAGTAGCTTTTCACGCTTGCCGTACCGCCGATGGCGTAGCCCACCAGAGCGACAATGTTGAGCTGATGCCCTTGCTTATCGGTAAACGCATAATACTCATCCAGCACATAACCGCTGGCGCTGGCCGCTGATTCCAGACGATCGTCCCTGGCTTTCAGGTCCGGGGTATAGTCGGCGATGGTTTTCCCCACATAGTTTTTGGCGACGTCCTGCTTTTCGTCATCGCTGACGATAAACGCCGCACTGGCAGGAAAGTGCTGAACCACCTCAGCCAGGGTTGGTTTCGGCGCAGCAGAGGGGAATAACGTATGATCGATGGTGTAGGCCTGTAGCCAGCAGGAGAATAACGCCGCTTCCGCCGCACGGCCATCCGGGTCGGAAAGCCCGGGCAGCGCATCGACGGTCTCTCCCGCTTTACGCAGCGCAATGAAATCGGCACAGGAAGAGACCCGTGCCTGATTCTGATCGCTCAACACCAGCGTCAGGGGAGACTGGTTAATCTCAAGCTCGCCCGCCGCCAGCACCGGCGTGCTCAACAATAACGTCACCGCCATACCGATAAAATATTTCATCACATAGCCTCCATGAATATCGTCGTATCCTGATCCGAGGTGACAGGGAAAGCAAGCGATGGATGACGTTTCTTCCGCACGTCCGGGCGATGGCTCCCGGACGCCTGGCGACGGCCGGGGAGGGTTACTGATGGTGTGGGGCTGAGTGGCAAACATGCCGCCAGTCAGCAGGATCGCGCCTTCTCCACGCGCGGCCATCCGCGGAGAGACCGCTTTGATGGCGGCATACCCGGGTATTTATCGACACGGTATGCCAACAGCTGGCGTCATCCCCGCTGTGGCAGGACGAGTTGAAGCGATAAGCAGGGGTTGCCGATGGCGCAGAACGTTGATAGCGCAGGGAAGCGCAAGCCTCGATAGGTTTCTGCTGAATGTAGGGACCAATGAATTAATCTTCGGCCAGATAATGCCCCTGCGGACTTTCTTCGTGCAGTAAGAAGGATCAAATCTCTCGAGTTAATAGAGAATATCAAATGCCAATTCGATATTAACGTTTATCAATAAAGCCATTAATATCACCAGTATGGGGGATTTATGAATTTAATTGATAACGTTAAGAATGAAGAGCTACAGAATATTCGTTTTGTTTTAACTGATATGGATGAAACGCTGACTTATAAGGGCAGACTGCAGGCCCGAACCTATCAGAGTCTGGAAATGCTACAACATGCGGGCATCAAGGTGATTCCGGTAACGGCGGCCTCTGCCGGCTGGGCCGATCAGATGGCGAGAATGTGGCCAGTTGATGGGGTCATCGCTGAAAATGGAGGATTATTTCTTACCAGAAATAACATCGAACATGGTATTAACAGGTACTTCTGGCATGAAGACAAATATCTTCTCAATCGAGAAAAAATCAGCCATATTCTTCTCAAGATTAGCCAGAAATACCCCTGGGTTGAAGTGTCTGACGATCAGGATTTTCGCCTGACGAGTATCGCTTTCAAACTTCCCAAAAATCATGAGCAGACCAGACAGCTCATTGACGAATTAGCGGAAAATAAATGCAGCTATACCATTAATAATCTATGGGTACTGGGGTGGTTAGGGGGGTATGACAAACTCGTCATGAGCAGAAAGGTGTTAAAGCATTTTTACGTACTGGAAGAATCAGATGAACAGGCATCGGTTTTCTACAGTGGTGATTCGCTCAATGATGCCCCCATGTTCAGCTACTACAGCAAAACGTTGGGAATGAACACGATCAATGATATAGCGCAAGTTATACCATCGTTGCCGCGCTGGATAAGTCAATTTCCAGGTGGTGAAGGGTTTGTTGATGGCGCGAACAGAATTTTAAATGCTAAAAGGGCAAGTATCCGTTAAGTTGCCTTCTCCGCTCTGGCAGATGGCAACCGGGCAACAGGTCCGGTTGTTGTATGCGTTGGATAGAGAGCCTCATAGGGGACTTCCCGTTATCCAGGCGGACGCCATCCATGTTTAATGGCTCATCATTCTTGTTGCAAAAATGTGAACACTTCAGTAACCTTGTCTCTTTCGGAGACAGGAAATGCTCGTCACTGATTCACTTCTTGCTTACACCCTCGCTGCCACGCTGCTTACCCTGACGCCAGGTCTGGATACTGCTCTTATCCTGCGCACGGCGACCGCGGAAGGGGGACGCAAAGCCTTGCATGCCGCGTTAGGCATCGATCTCGGGTGCTTTATCTGGGGCGCGCTGGTGGCCTTTGGTTTGGGCGCGCTACTGGCGGTTTCTGAACTGGCTTACACCTTATTGAAATGGTGCGGCGCGGGCTACCTTTGTTGGCTGGGCATCCAGCTGCTCCTGCGCCCACGCCAGCAATTTAACACCCACCCGACCGAATCCAATTCCACGAGTAACTGGTTCCTGCGCGGGATGTTGGGGAATGTGCTTAATCCCAAAATGGGCGTCTTCTACGTTTCGTTTTTACCTCAGTTTATCCCCGCCGGACATTCACCCGTCAGCTGGACCTTTCTGCTGGTCGCTATCCATGTATTAATTGGTACGCTGTGGTCGTTAACGCTGATTACCGCCACTCGCTATGCCGCCGGCATCCTGAAAAAACCGGCCGTAGTGAAATGGATGGATCGAACGACCGGCTGCCTGTTTCTGGTATTTGCCGCGAAGCTGGCGATGAGCCGGCGGTAACCATGCAGGGGCTCGCGCCCCTGTGTCAGTTGCCTTCTCAGCGCATTGGTATCACTGGCTAACTTTTATAAAGCCATTTGGCCAGTCGTTATTTTTTGTCAGTTTATTGAGCAGAAGCATTAGCTCATAATCGTTGCGTAAGTTAAATTTACTCATGACCATATATTTATGCGCATAGACCGTTTTCTCACTGATCATAAGCTCATCGGCAATTTGCGTTACCGACATCCCCTCATATAAACAGATCATGATGCGGATTTGCTGCGGTGACAATTTGGTCGGCTGACAGTCAAAACATGACGCGGGTGACTGTCGATAATTTGTCTGCTGCAGCCGGTGCCAGGCCGTATGTACTGCTCTACGTAACTGTCTCACGGAATGCCGGCGAGAGATAAAGATAATATCCTGAAAGCAAGAGGGGAGCGCAGAGGCTCGCATATCATCATCAACAAAACCAATCACAATGCCTTTTTTTCGCTTCTGTAGTTCAGGGCAGCAAATAAAACATTCGCCTGGACATAATGCCAGCACAATGACGTCTGCTAGCTGAACGCTTTCTGACGTAAAGTTAAAATTGAAATCAACTGTAGTATTGTGTTGGGAAAAGAAATCACTAAAAAAAAAGGTCAGGCCACATTGGAAGAGGGTATCCGACTCTTTTATTACAATATTAACCATTTACCATACCGAAACATATTTATTAAGCGCTCCTGCATTCGGGTAATGATAGACGCAGCACATTATTTCACCCTGTTAGCTTCCTGAAGGGGATGATGACTAACGCGCCTATGACCCTATATAGCCAGCGCCCCATCAGTTGTATTGCATTGTTAAAACGACGACGGCGCGAATGGAACCTGGTGTCGGCCTTCCCGCCACGGAGGTCACCATGGCTTTCATCGGTATCGTCGCCGTTCTGTCTTCAGCTATATTTTGCGTGATGCTGGATCCGCTGCCCATCAACAGACCCGTTGTGGCATCAGACATCGCAATGGCCACGCGGGTTGCCGTGCCGCTGTTTTGGTAATAATTCACGCCCGCTTCCGGGTCAGGCGTTCCGCTAAAACGGGTCGTCACGCTCAGCGTGCCCGGCGGACAGCGGGTAAACAGGAGATGAAAAGTAACCGGATCGGAAGAAGACCCGGGGGTGAACATGTTTGTTGCCTGGATATTGCCAAGATCAACATTCATATTTTCACTACCACCGTTAAAGACGCAGGGCGCAGCGATAATACGCCCGGTGACTTTGATATCTACATTGTCTGCGGACATTGCAGGTAATACCATTGCGCATGCCATCAGCAAGATTAGTTTATTCATCTTCATTTAACAGCCTTTATTGATAGGTAAGACTCAGCGTTGCGGACGCATTTGCGATGCCGGTGGTTACCGTTGTATTGGTCTGATAGTAGCGTGCGGTTAACGGGAACATCTCCTGGCCGCCATTGGTTCTCTTCAGAACAAGATTATTGCCAAGGATTAGAGGGGTATTGTTATAAACCAGCTGCACGCCAACCCCCTGTGCGACGCCTGCGCTTCCCTGACCGGTTAACGCCAGCACGGTATTATCACTGACGTCAGGATTCTGTGCGCCGGAGAGCATGACGTTAATATTGGCTCCGGCATCACAGTCCAGAATGAGATTCTGCGTTTTCTGCGCATTAGCGGGGGTTAATCCCACCGTAGAACCAAACTCAGTGACCAAAACGTCACCCAGTTCAAATACAATATTCGATGTTGTCACCGCACATGCCACCTGGGTAATAGATCCGGCCCCCGCATTCACGGGAATCTCAGGCGCTTGTTCTCCGCCGAGATATTGCATCGTAAAGGCGACAAACGATGCCAGTTGCCCCGTTACTGAGCCAGAGGTAATATCACCAATCTTCCAGAATTGTATAACTGGCTGATAATCGTGAATAACCAGTTCTCCAGGGTTTGATGACCAACTGGACATTGAAGCGTTACCGCGGTCAATATAATCGGTGCCGCTAAACGTCGACGCGCCTGCTTTGGAGTTCATGTAAAAGCCAAAAGAAATACCCACCCCAGGCACATTGGTTTGATAAACGCGCCGCGCGCCGTACGTCGCGACATAGGGTAAAATAGCGCTTTTCATTCCTGAGCTTGACCCTTCATTGCCGGTGGTGACACAGGTATAAGCATGTGCTAAGGAACCATATATCTCATTGCTTATTGCTTGCCCAACGGGAACATCGCGCTGAACAATAATATTGCCATAATCCACGGTATAGGGAGAGCCGATGTAAGTATAATCACAACAGAAGCCCGTCAATGGAAACAACAAAGCCAGCATTAATAATGCAGATCGGAAAAGTCGCATATCTATGCACCTGATTTAAAAATTTGGTTCAACGTTAACGGCAAACAGCATTATCGATAATCACATCGTTATTCTGCTTCGTCATGTTTATCGCGTAATAGACCCTGCAGGTGTTTGCGGATTGATTTCCCCATTTCACGATCAGGTTTACCTGGGGATCGAGCCCCGTCAAATACACCTGTCCGCTATCACCAACGATAAAGCTGCTTGGTTCTGCTCCTTCAATGCTGGCCATTGCGCCAAACGGCACTAACTGGCCGTTTCGCTGGGTCAAGGTCATCAACATGCGAACACCGACGCTTGCCCGATAGTTCGCCCTGACAATCGCGCCACGCGTAGGGACCACGGTTTTGACCGTTTGTTCTAACTCAACGTTAGCCGGTAATGTTTCAGTGATTAATGACACATCATTTTTGCGATAAGGCATTAAGTTAGAGGCAACCGTATATCCGCGATAATCGGTTGTCGCTCCAGTCATATTCTGGATGCCTACGCCGGCAGCCCCGGGGGCGGCAATCAGCACGTTGGTTTCGCCCAATGGTTGAGAGAACGTCACGCCATTGGCATGCGCAACCACGCCTCCCTGAATCCCATAGTTCAGACGATCGGTATTTTTGTCATAGCTGTACCCGGCGGTGATTTCACCATAGGTGCCGCGATAATCACCATTCATGTTGCCGGTATAGGCCACGTCGTGAGTGCCGTAACCCTGTTGAATATTCCAGTTGAGCGCATTATTCGGCAGAGCAACACCATTTAACCCAGCGCTGTGTGTCGTACCGTTATTCTTGCTGGCATTCATGCCATAGTTTGCCCATGTCTGCGGCAACAGTTTTTCCAGTGGAATACTGATATTCAGCGCCAGCATCTGGTTTTTATCGTCGCTCTGGGGTGCGCTGTACGTTCCCGCGCCCCCATTCTTACTCAGAGTCCAGGTCAGGCCATAACTCATACTGTGCCAGTAGTTGTTATACCCAACGCTCCATGATTCCATCGCCTTACCTGAGTTCCAGTAATCTTCACGTGCGGCGTTCAGCATCAACGATCCCAGACGGTCTCCCAGCCCCTGGCTCAGCGTCAGCTCAGCACGGTTGCGGCGTCGGTCCTGAAGTGCATGACTGTCACCGTAAGAATCCAGGACCTCTTGCATGCCATAGTAGCCGCTGGTCGAATAGCGGTAGCCGGCAATCGCGAAGTTGGTGCCCGTTGCGGCAAAATTTTTACTGTATCGAGCCCGCCATGATTGCCCCCTGGTTTTCGGCATATTTTGCGGCGTGGACCAGCCCTGGGTGATGTCGCTGGAGATAGCGCCAAAGTCACCCATGTTTTTACCGACGCCCGCGGCGAGCGACTGGTACTTACTCGACTCCTGCAATCCGCCGTAAAACGTAAAGCCGTAGGGCAAGCCGAGAATAACGCTCATCTGAGCAAAGGGCGTTTTGTCCACGCTGCCGTTGTACGAACGATATTGGCCGCCCGTTAACGCATATTTTATTCGGCCTTCACGCTGTAATACGGGAAGGGAGGCAAATGGCACGCTAAAGTGCTGCTCGCTGCCATCAGCCTCTTTAATAGTGACATCAAGATCGCCGGCGCCTCCGGTAGGATACATGTCCGTGATTTCAAAAGCGCCCGGTGCCACAAAGCTCTGGTATATCTGATAGCCATTCTGGCGAATTATCACCTAGGCATTAGTCCGGGCGATCCCACGCACCACTGGGGCATAGCCCTTGAGGGAGTCGGGCAGCATGTCATCATCGGAAGCAAGTTGTCCTCCCCGGAAAGGCATACTGTCGAACACATCTGCCGGGGCAGAGCTGTCACCCAGCGTGAGCTGAGACTTTAACGGGATTATCGTACGTTGAGCATAGGTATAAACCGTCTTCCACGCATCATGACCCTGTGAATCTCGCGACCAGGTGGTGTAGTTTCTTAACCGCCAGGGGCCAATGTTCAGACCAGGACGCAGGTTGGCATACTGATTATCGCTGGTGCTGCTGTTGTTATTTTTGGCCCAGTTATTCGCCCCACTCAGACTGTAGTTGAGCAGGGCGGCGTTAATGCCTTGATCCCAGCGATCCGGTGGCACCGATCCGCGCGCTTGCGCTGAAAGTGCCGCTTGCGGAATGCTCAATACCAGACGTTGCATGGCAAACTGGAAATCCGCACTAGCCTTGGGAATCGCGGACAGGTTCGCACAGGATGTTTCACCCTTTAACGCGGGAAAAAGGCCCGTCTTGACTCCCCAGCTTTCTAATTGCTCAATGGATAAACAGGGGACTAATTTATCATCACCGCCAGGCTCTTTCAGCAACACAAACCTGATATCGCGGGTATCGACTAACCGATCGTCCAGGACGACATCGACATGATAATTCCCGGGGGCTTGCGCGCCAGATTCAAAACCAGAAAGATCGACTTTTTCTGTCCCTGGATTATCCAGTTCAACCAGTTCTGGGTTAAAAAAATCGCGACTATAGCTATTTTGTGTATTACCGAAGAGCGCGATGGTTATCAATAATGCCAACCGTGGAGACCGTGCTTTTATATAATCCATTGCCATCATCATAAATCCCACTCAGTGTCTTTGCGCCGGTCTACAGACTGGCTTTGTGTTCTGCCCCGGGACTGCCATAATCATTAATAATTTTGAATGTCACTGGCCCGCCCGTTACGCCGGAGGGTAAATCGAACATCGCGGTACTGCCGGGTAATACATAACTGACATCTGGTAATTTTTTACCTGATAGTGAAATCTCGTTAAAATTCATGACATGCTGAGTCGGATTGTTTACCTGTATCTTATTACCAACACGTTGCCAGCGTAGTTTATCGACCTGTTCTTCAGGGGAGGCGCCTTTCATCGCCGCCGGACGGTAGATAAGTTTAATTCTGGTTTTAATGGCAATTTGCAACGTATTGTCAACCTTAGCTGCGGAGGGGATGGCTTTTATATTAAGCCAAAACAAGCTCTCTTTATCCTGAGGTAAGGCTCCGGTGGCAACAATGCGCTCGACGTTTTGTTGGCCATTATTTAGTCGATATAGTGGTGGCGTAATGATAAAAGGCGCCTTTTCGCCACCCCCCCCAGGTGTTTCGATCCACGACTGGATAAGGTAAGGGGTTTTATCAGGGTTATTTATGCCAATCGAGGCTTCTTTTTTATTACCATCAAAAATGACGCGCGTACCACCAATAACGACACCGGCCTGAGCAACGGATACGCCAATACTCAATATCGTGATGGTAAGCAAGATACTGCCAAGAACATTCATTTTAGACCTCTGAAATATGGGGCCGTATCGACCCCATCAGCATTTCTTGAAAGAAAATTAGTTATATACAATGGAGAAGTTAGCAACAGAGTTGGCCGTACCCGGCGTTACTGATGCCGTGGTGGAGATATATTGCGCATAGAATTTCAGCGTATTGTCCTGGGTACTGCTAAGTATGTAGTTATAGCTGTTCTCACCGTGCAAAGGCAGGTCGACTTTATCGGCGGTCATCAGGTTAATCGCCACCCCTGACGCCGCACTGGAGGTTGATGTATCAATAGCCAGCAGGTTAGGGTTGGTCAGATCGGGGGTGCCATCAAAGCGTACTTTGGTCGAAGTCACCGTGGTTGGGCAGTTTTTAAGTACGATATTAAAATCCTTTGCAGCCGCTTTTGTGCCACTGCTCGGAAATTCAGTTTTATAAAAGTTACCGAGATTGACCTGCTGGTTTTGCGATGCCACATCGACTTCACAGGCAGTATCCAGAATATTGCCGACGAAATTCACGGTGCCAGCGGCAGCAAAAGCGTGAGACATAGACAGCGCTGCAGTTGCGGTCAAGGCAACTAAAACAAGACTTTTTTTCATTACTTTGTTTCCTTATTAACTTTGTTTGCCATTTATATTCAGGCAATAGGGTGCCGATGAGCGTTACACTCTTTTTGTACCAGTGCCTTAATTTTCACTGTGCAGCATGGCAGCCATAAATAATTACGGTAAGACCATGAACTGTTCTGCTGACTGGCTAAAATTTATCTAATCATTTTCTTAAACTCAAATGTTTTGTGGGTCTATAAGTAGACTCCCACTTAACGAATAAGCAACATTTCTTCTTTTTTATCATGCTTATTAAGGTCCGGTCTATTTTTAGACTCAAAGATCATGGGACACAAAATCAATAACTTAGAATGCATCTTTTGAGCGGTCTACTTTTAGACCCCAGGCCAATATTTCGCGGCTTCTTAATTTTTAAGATAATTCTTCGGTCGATCAATAAAGCGATCACAGTTGAGGAATTGAGGCTGCATATGAACACGCGCTTAACCACCCCGGAAAACCAAGATAAATCAATTACCCTGGAATTAAAGCCATTCCGGCACATCGAGACTCTGATAAAACATGTGTTGCCAGCAGCAGAAAGAGTAGTGATCGGCAGAGGTGAGGTCGTGCATTATTATAAAGATGATATCCGGCAATGTTTTTTACTATTGCAAGGTAGCGTCGCGCTGCACCGTCGCGGCGATGGCATTGTATTAAATTCTGAATCATCACCGTTTATTCTGGGCGTGAGTAGTCAGTTTTCCTCAGAGCATCTTTATGTGAGAGCGCTGGAGACGTCAGAGATCGCCCGGGTGTCACTGGATTGTTTTAATCACATCGTGGCGCAACTGGATCTATGGGAGCATTTTTCGAAACTCCTGATTTACACGGCCTCCCGGGTGTATGAACATTGCGCACAAATCTCGCAGATGTCGGCTTATGACATCATCCGCTTTCAGCTGGTTGAGCTTATGCAAGAGCCGGATGCGATACGGCAACAAATTACGGCTGCAACCTATATTAAAAGCCGAACCTATCTTTCACGGAGCGGGATTATGCGGATTCTGGCAGAGCTGCGAACCGGGAAGTACATCACGATGGAACGGGGTATACTCCTTGATATCAACCATCTGCCTCGAAAATACTGACGATGAGGATACCCGCAACAGGAAGTCAGGCTATAATCAGACAGGTCAATCTTAAGGTTATCGGTTATGTCCTCTTCAGCAAAACCTCACAAAGGTTCACCCTACGCGCAAGAGCTGATTTCTCACTTACAGCCATATTGCACGCCACGTAAAACTGAAAGAGGGGAGCAACTGGATTTCAAGGTGAATGGCCAGGGGATGTGTTACCTGATCCTTGAGGGAACCGTAGCGGTTTATCGCCGAAACGATAATATGATGCTGTCCACTGCGCGCAGTCCCGCCGTGTTTGGTCTTGCCAATCTGACGGATATTTACTTCGATGATTACATTAAAACTATCAACTCCTGCGTGATTGGCGAGATCTCCACCGCTCGTGTTCATGACATTATTAAAGAAAAGTCGTTATGGGGGCTGCTCTCAAAGCAACTGATGTTTGTGTATGGCCGACTTTACAACAATGTGATGCCGCAGGGCGCACCGACGGCGTACGAGATGATCCGCCAGCAGTTGCTCAATTTAATTGAAGAAGATGAGAGTTATCGCGCCGCAGTCACAGCGGAACTCTACATCCGCGAGAAAACCCATCTTTCTCGCAGCGGCGTCATGCGCATACTTGCAGATTTAAAAACGGGTGGTTTTATCGAAATGGAAGAGGGAAGACTCATTAAAATCCATAAGCTTCCCGCCAGGTACTAAATTCAGACCCCGTCAGACAAAAAAACGCCCCTCATCTCCATTTAGCGACCACACCAGGGTCAATGATAATTTTTAATGCCCAGGGCAGGGCGCGCCATGTTCTACCCAGTGGTGTGCCGATCGGGCGGGATCGTCCGCTTAGCCAGTTTTTTTTGCAAAATGATGATAATAATTGGGGATCCTGATGCGGAAATTGCACATAGCGCCAGCAACGTGTCCATATTCTGGAGCGCCATGCGATGGTCAGGTAACAGAAAAGCGGACAGGAAAAATGCGGCAGTCGTCATCAGATACATCATGGACGTCTGTAATGAAGAGAATCCCGCTCGTTGGTTGTTATCAGGAAACTGAATCGTAACCGCCGAAGATGAAACCAGACGACTGTAAGCTGCCCCGAGAAATAACGTCATAAACAGCGCCGGATGCGGATAGCCCAGGAAGGGTATCAGCAAGCTCAGAATAAAAACGAGGGTTGACCCGGTCGCCAAACTCAAGGCAGAAAAACGAGAGGTTAATGCCCCTGTCATTCTTGTAGACAGATACCCCGCCAGTCCCCCGCCGAAGAACAGCCAGGGCAGCAGGCCTTCAGAAGCCCCCAACAGCTGCGTCATTAACGGCGCCAGAACAGGAATGATCAGCATTGGACTAAACTGTACCAGCGCATTACCGGAAGCAAACAGTAAAGTATCAACATCGAGGGGCAGCGCGTAAGACGTGTCGAAAGTGACGGGGTCCTGAGGGATGACAGTGACGATGAATGGCAATGCCAACAAACAGAGCGTGCTGATTAACCACAACGCGACATGCCAACCGTAATGAGTACACAAAAATAATATAGCGGGCATCCCCACAACGCTTACCAGCGAAAATGACGCAATCACCGTCGCCAACATTTTTCCGCGCAAGTCAGCCGGCGTGTGGTTTATCAAAATACCGATCCCCACACCCATTGTCGTCCCTCCAACCAGCCCTGCGAAGAATCGCAAGGTAAGAAGAAGAGGAAAACGGGTTATGAATGTTGTCAACAGTGTCGCTATGGCTAGCAGCACCATATTAGCGATAAGAAAACGCTTCTTATTGCAACGGTCAACCCAGTAAAAGGCGATAATTCCCGACAGGACGGCTCCAGAGGTGTACATACCGGATACATAGCCTGAGAAGGAGACGGGAACAGCGAAATCCGCGGCCATAAATGTAAAAACAGGACTGAATATCATATATTCCAGCGCGTTAGTAAACTGCACAAAAGCGATGACCAGCGCTATCCGTATCAGCGCCTTTTGATTAAATGTTGTGGTGACCCGTGGCATAGCAAGCGACCTGTTGATGAAAGATAACCTAGCTTAACTACTATCAAACTTATCGATTAGATGGTAAAAATGGCACTAATTATTATCATATGTGGGATAGTTGATGCGGCCAGTTCTTGATTTTAATGCGCTGAAAGTCTTCATCGCTGTAGTTGAAAGAGACAGTTTTGTTGGGGCTTCGAAAGCCCTTGAAATGCCGGCATCAAATGTGAGCCGTTGCATTGCTCAGCTAGAAGACAAACTGAATCTTCAGCTTATTGAACGCAGTACCCGACATATGAAACTCACTCAGGCGGGGCATCTACTCTATACCCGGGCGAAGCCATTACTGGAAGCGCTTGAGCAAACTGAAACCGAATTAACGTTGCGGCAAATGCAATTCAAGGGGCCACTACGTATCTGTATTCCCAATGAAATCGGTCCTGCACTGCTGGGCGCTATTGTTGCCGATTTCGCCTGTCAGCATCCGGACCTGGAGATAAGTTGCGTCACCAATTTGTCTGGTTATGAATCCCTGCGCGATGATCTGGATCTCGCTGTCATTGTGAGTCGTGGTCAGATGGATGACAGTGACTACATAGCCCGTCATCTGGTGACCATCCCTTGCACCATCGTTGCGGCCCCCTCCGTTATCCAGCGTTATGGCACGCCTTCTCGTATACAGCAATTTGAAGAATTGCCCTGTATTACAACGGTAAATGCGCTTAAAGGCGCTCCCTGGCAGTTTGTGAATAAAAAGGGCGGATTCGAGACGATTAAAGTTAACGGTCGTTATCGGGTCAACAGCGGGGAGATGGCAGGGCGAGCGGCCATCTCAGGCGTCGGTTATGCCATCCTGTCGAAACAAGCCTGCCAGCCCTATATTGACGATGGCCGGTTAATCGAAATTGAATTTGAACAATCGGCGGCCCCCTTGCAATTGTTCGCCCTGTATTCCGATCGGCGTTATTTGCCGGCAAAAACAAGAGGGCTTATTGATTTCATGTATCAGAGATTGAGTCATGAATAAGAGGCCATCATCAGCGCACCTGGATGCGCTGTCCCGTTCAGCCGGCGCTCTTGCCGCTCATCACCTCGACTCAAGCACCATTGAATCACTCCTCGCCGATCGCCAAAAAGCGTCTGTTAAGGAGGCTGTCAGCTTATCTTTTTAGCCATTGCCCTGGCGATGGCCGGGGCGCTTTCAAGGGCAAGCTCAGGCCTTCAAGTCCAGAACGACATGGCTGAATGTTTGATAAGTTTTTTCATCGGGGGCAGGCGGAATTTTGGCGACTTTCAGCGCGGACATCACCTGCGCGCAGAATGGCCGATCGCCGTTCTCGACCGCCGGATCCTGCACCGTCCCGTCACGCTGCAGGGTAAAGCGCACCGAGCATTTTTGCCCTTGCCAGGAGCCCGGCTGGTCTATGTTAGCGAAGATAGCCGCCTGGATCCGCGCCAGATAGCGTGAGGCATTGGCCTGCGGTGACGTGTCTGCACCCGTTTGATAATCGCGAAGTATCTTATCCACTTCTGCCGATATTTGAGCGTCTTCGGCGCTGTCCGGCGCAGAAGCATGACCCGAACAGGCGGAAAGGAGTAAAGAGAGGGTGCAAACGAGCACAGCGTTGATTTTCACGGATATGGTAAGCCTCCTTGCTGGTGGTGAAACATTTCGTGTACGAGGCGGTTATCCTCTGTTATTCCGCGAGATTATTCAAACGCTGAATGCATCATGCTCGTTTTAAGTGACACTGTCACACATTTTTGGCTTTCGTCGCGGACGGTTAGGCCATCCAGTCGCGGATCAGGTCACCGTATAGCCGTTCTGCCTCCGCCAGTCGGCTGAGCAGGCAGTACTCGTCGGTTTGATGCGCCATCGACGGCTCGCCGGGGCCGAGAATAATACATGGCGGATCGCCCAATGCAGGCAGCAGCAGCGAGGCGTCGGTAAAGTAGGGCACGACGCGCGGCGCAATCGGCTCAGCGTGCAGCGGCTGACAGCGTTGGTAAACCTGCTTAATCCACGCGTGATCCTCCCGGCTGAGGACGGCGGGCAGGTCGACCAGCGTGGAGACGGTGACGCTTTCGCCAAGCAGCGTCGTCAAGCGCTCCCGGATAGTGGCGTGCTGTAAATTGGGCGCGCTGCGGATATCGACATCAAAACGCGTGCGGTCCGGTACGGAATTAATATTGAGTCCGCCTTCTATGCGTCCGACGTTGAGGGTGGGTTGCTTCATTAGCGGATGCGGCGCGCCTGGCGAAAAATGCTGAATCTTACCCAACGCATCCGCCGCAAGATAGATAGCATTGATCCCCAGCTCCGGCATCGCGCCGTGGGCGGTTTTCCCCCGCGTTTCGCAGCGCAGCCAGAGCGCGCCTTTATGGCCGATAACCGGATAGTTGGCGGTGGGTTCACCGACGATCAGCGCGCCCACCTCCGGCAACGTTGCGGAGGCGATCAGCGCCCGCGCGCCGTCGCAGCCGGTCTCTTCTCCGCCGGTTATCAGCAATACCGCGCCGCGTCCGGCGAGGATCGCTTCCCGCTGATGAACGCAGGCGACGGCAAACGCCGCTATCGCCGCTTTCATATCGCTGGATCCGCGGCCATAAAGACGCCCGTCTTCCATCTGCGAGCCAAAAGGATCGTACTGCCAGCGGGCATTTCCCAGCGGGACGGTATCCAGATGTCCGGTAAAGGCCAGCGGTTTACCGCTCTTCGCCCCGGGAAGGCTGGCGATAAGATTGCAGCGTCCCTCGCCGAACGACGACAGCGAAACCTCAAAACCGCTATCGTCAAGCCAGTCGGCGAAGAACCGCATGCAGTCAGCTTCGCTGCCCGGCGGGTTAATGGTGTTAAAGCCCAGCAGCTGCCGGGCGAGCTCAAGGGTCGTGGTCATCAGCGGCGTTCCGTCAGCCAGTCGAGGCAGTTAATCCATAGCTGGCGATAGCCGGGCCATTTGGCAAACTCTTCCGGCAGCCAGTGCGCCGACATGTCGCTGGTCCACACCAGCGAACGACCCTGCTGATATTCGCGAACAGCCAACAGCGGATGACCGGTACCGGCCACGCTCGCCAGCAGTTTGCCTTCCGGGTGCATTTCAACTTCGTTATAGCCCAGCAGCCACGGCCATTCGCCCGGAATATCGTTAAACAGGGGGTGAGACTCCGTCACTTCGGCATAGCAGCCTTCCGGGGTTTCAATGCGGTCGTCCCAGGCCAGGCAGCGTACCGGCAGCACTTTCTCCACCGCGGTATGGCGGTAGCGCGCGCCGCCGTTGATTCCCTGGAAGCTGTAATAGCCGCCGATCATCATCAGCGCCCCCCCGCCGGCCACGTAATCATGCAGGAGCGTTAAACGGTTGGCGGTTCGGCGGCTCTTCAGCCAGGTGTCCGGATGCAGCAGCAGCGTATTGGCGCCAATGTCCGAGAGAATAATCGCATCCCACTCCTGCAGCGCTTCCAGCGTCAGCGGAAAGTCGGTCGCCGCCGCGTGGGCGGGCATATAGGTAATGGCATAGGGACTGTCGGCGAGCGCGGCCAGAAAGTCCGTTGCGCCGGTGTGCCAGGTGGCGGTGGCAAACTGGTCGAAGCCTTTAACGTGCGTTGACGTGCTGGTCCAGGACTCACCGACCAGTAAGATTTTTTTCTGCATGATGACGTTTCCTTTTATCCGCCAAAGACCCGCTGGGGGTTTCCAATCATTAAGGTTTCAAGTTGTTCGCCGCTGACGCCGTGGCGCCGCAGACGCGGAACAAAATGCTTGAGTATGTAGCCATAACCGTGGCCGCCGTAGCGGGTGAGCATGGTTTTCAGGAAGACGTCCTGCGACAGCAGAATTTGCTGGATGTAGCCGTCGTCAATCAGCTCGCGGATCGCGCGGGCGTTCTCCTCGTCGGAGGGCGACTGCGCCGACTCGTCGGCGTAGTAATAGCTCATGCCGATCATGTCGTATTCGAGAAACGCCCCGCGCTGTGCCAGTTCGCGCTGGTAGCGCTTATCGGCAAAGCTGGGATTCATATGGCACAGCACGGTATGGCGTAAATCGGCGCCTTCCTGCTCGAGAATATCCAGCACCCGATGGCCCAGCCGCTCCCAGCCGGGCAGATGGACCTCGATCGGCACGCCGGTCGTGGCGCTGGCCCGACCCGCAGCGCGCAGGGATTTCTCCTCATCCGGCGTAAAGCGGCTGGAGATACCGATTTCGCCGATGAGCCCGGCGAGCACCTCCGGTTTCTCCTCCGCGCCGCCAAGATCGTAAATCAGCCGTTCGGTCAGCTGTTCGACGCTGCTGATTTTTACCCACTCAGGGTGCGAAGCTTCCAGATAGAGCCCGGTACCCATAATGATGTTCAGACCGGTCAGACGCGCGATGCGCGCCAGCGCTTTCGGATCGCGGCCAATGCCGATATTGGTCGGGTCGACCACCGTTTCTCCGCCAAGGGCTCGATATTTAGTCAGCTCGTCAATCGCAACGTCGACATCAAACAGCTGACAGTTATCGCGGCTCATCAGCGGGTTAAGCGACAGTTCGCCAAGGTTTTCCATTTTCACCGGCATTTCGGCAAGATGGCGATCGCTGCAGCAGCAGGGTGGCACCCATTTGCCGGAGGCATCCAGCAGAATATGCTCATGCATCAGAGTAACGCCCATTTCGTTAATCGGTAGTGGGCCAAGCACAGTCATTACATAACCGCTGCTGACGCCAACCGGCAGCGGGGAGGGATGGCGAAAAATTGATCCTTTCATCAGCTATCCTTTTGCCGCGGAGCGCGTCGGGTTGAGAATGCGGGTGTTCAGCCAGATAGCCAGCAGGATAATGGTGCCGGTGGCTATCTGGGTGTAAAACGGCGAAATATGCGACAGGATCAGCCCGTTCTGAATGACCGCAATCGACAGCGCGCCCAGCAGCGTGCCAATAATAGTCCCGAAGCCGCCAAACAGACTGGTGCTGCCTAGCACAACGGCAGCAATGACCTGCAGTTCAAAGCCTTCGCCCTGGTTGGAAGAGCCGCTGCCGAGGCGTGCGGTAATGATCATCCCCGCCAGCGCGGCGGCCATTCCGCTGATGATATAGACCTTCATGGTCACCGCTTTGGTGTTAATGCCGCTGCGCCGCGCGCCTTCGGCGTTGGCGCCGATAGCGGTCACGTAGCGGCCAAAGCGCATATGGTTGAGAACGATATGCCCGATCACCAGTATCATCATGCCGATCAGCGCGGGCATGGGGATACCAACTACCCACGCGCGTCCGATAAAGGTAAACAGGCTGTCAGCCGGTACCGGAATCGAGTAGCCCTGGGTGACCAGCAGCGCGATGCCGCGAACTACGGCCAGGGTGGCGAGCGTGACGATGAACGCCGGAATGCCTTCATAGGCAATAAAGAAGCCGTTGATGGCGCCAACGAATCCGCCGAGCAGCAGGCCGCCGAGGAGTACCACCGGCCACGGCAGCCCCCAGTTATTCAGAGCGATAGCGGAGAGTGCGCCGACCAGCGCCAGGGTGGAGCCTACCGACAGATCGATACCGCCGGTGGTAATGACCAGAGTCATAGCCGTCGCGACGATCAGCAGTGGGGCGCTCTGACGGATAATGTTGAGCCAGTTGGTGCCGGTGAGAAAGTTGCTGGTGATCAGCGAAAACACCACGCAGCAGAAGACGAAAAAGAGCGCGATGCTGACCACGCCTGAGTGGTTATGCAGCAGGCGGCGCGGCAGCGAATGCTGGATCATGCGGGAGCTGCTTAAGTTCATGATACTCATCCTGTTACCTCAATGTGCTGCCGCAGAGCGGGCGGTGAATTTTTCGCCCACAATCAGGTTAACGATATCGCTCAGGCTGGTGTCGGACACCCGTCTGTCGGCGACGTTCGTACCCTCATACATCACCATGATCCGGTCGCAGACCAGGAACAGGTCCTGCAGGCGGTGGGTAATCAGAATCACGCTCACCCCGCGAGCGGAAACGCGGCGAATGAGCTCCAGAACCGCTTCAACTTCCGCGACGGCCAGCGCGGCGGTGGGTTCATCCATAATCAGCACTTTCGGGTCAAAGGCCGCGGCGCGGGCGATGGCTATAGCCTGGCGCTGGCCGCCGGAGAGATTTCGCACCAGCAGGTGAGTATCCGGAATGGAGATCCCGAGCCCTTTAAGCATCTCTCTGGCATCGGCGTGCATTTTGGCCTCGTCGAGAAAGGGGATGCCGAGGACCGATTTCATCGGCTCACGGCCCATAAACAGATTGCCCGCGACGTCGACCGTGTCGCAGAGCGACAGATCCTGGTAGACCATCTCGATATGGCAACGGCGCGAATCGGCCGGATTCGTAAACTGTTGCTGTTCACCGTCGATACGAATCGTGCCGCTGGAGGGGATCACCGCGCCAGAGAGCACTTTGGTCAGGGTGGATTTCCCCGCACCGTTATCGCCCACTAAGCCCAGCACTTCGCCCGGGGCCAGCTCAAGGTTGACTCCGCGCAATGAGCGTATCGACCCGTAGGTCTTGGTGATATTGATCATCTCTACCCTTGGCGGGGTAGTTTGTGGCTGCTGCATCTGATAACTCCCATCGCTGTGGCCGGGAAAATGTTCGCCATCCTGCGGGAGGGACTCTATCCGACACGGTCTACAATCTAGTAAACCGGTTTACCTGCGGAATAGAGCCCTCGCCAGTACAGTCAGGACAAACGCTATGTAAGATATTTGTTCGCCAGTAAGAACGTTGCAGCATCCGTGCCAGGGCAGGAACCACACAGCAGCCCTGTAACTTAACCTTATGTATTCAATACACTTAATTGAATAAATCCGGTAAACCGGTTTACTGATTATAGTGAATAAATTGTTAATTGATCGTTTTTTGCGCCAAAAGCGGGCGCTTTTGCGCCATTTTGGAACGGGCTTAACAGATCTTGATCGAGTCGCGGCCAATCCATTCAACCGGCAGGCGGGTTTCCGCAGGGATATCCGGATCGTCGTTTAGCAGGCGCATCATGATGTTCACCGCGGTACGGCCCAGTTCGCGGGCGGGCTGACGGATAGTTGAGATCCGCGGCTGGGTAAAATCGGCGTAGTTGGCGTCATCGAAGCCGACTAACGAAAGCGCCTCCGGCGCCTGGAGCCCGCTGGCGCGCAAGCCATCGAGCAGGCCGAGCACCAGATAGTCGCTGGCCGCGAAGACGGCGGTGGGGCGAACCGGTTGGCTGAACAGGTACCGCAGCGCCTGCTGGCCAAACTCGCGCTGGTAGTCGCCATACATCACCCATTCGGGCGGCCAGCTCAGGCCCGCTTGCTCCATCGCGGTGCAAAAGCCCTGATAGCGCTCACGGACGCTCATCAGCTTGTCCGGGCCACCGACGAAAGCGATATGGCGATGCCCGGCGGCGATCAGTTTTTCGGTGGCGATCCGCCCGCCCTGGACGTTATCGGCAAACACTTTCGGTACCTTACTGCCGGGAATATCTTCATCCAGCAGGACAATGCGTTCGTGACGCTGGACTTCCTTGCGCAGCAGGCCATTATCGGGGCGGTTGGTGGTGAACAGCAGACCGTCGACCTGGCAGGTATCCAGCCAGCGAATGAACTGGCACTCTTTTTCCGGGTTGTTGCGGGTGATACACAGCACCAGGCTGTAGCCGCTGGCAGAAGCAGCCTCTTCGGCAGCGTCGGCCAGTTCGGCAAAGAAGGGGTTGGTAATATCGGGAAGCACCAGGCCAAGCGTTTCGCTGCCGCCTTTGCTAAGACGACGTGCCAGGCTATTGCCGCGATAGTCCAGTTCGCGAATGGCGGTTTCGATGCGGTCGATGGTGTCCTGCGGCAGCACAATACTGTTGTTCATATAGCGCGACAGGGTCGCCTTCGACAGCCCCGCCAGCTTTGCCACATCGGATAACAATACGCGTTTTATACTCATTTCCTGCGCCATTTCTGCCAGAATCGGCTATCTGTAACATAGTTAAGCGCGGTGGATACAGCAATTTCTCTGCGAACAATCACCAAAAATAAATGCTTGACAAATTTTAATCAGCAGAGAATTGTATAGGCAGTTTACCGCATCATCCGGGAAGTCATTCCCAACCCCGTTTAAGTTATTCCAGTCGCGCACCGACACGGACCGGTTGCCGGGATGACATTAAGCAGGTATCCGCCGAACGTTCAATGATTGTTCTGGCGATATAGACGATATTTGCCCGCCAAAAAAATAATCCTTCTGCGTTCGCATGCGGCGCGGAACTCTGCTGGCTATCAACTATTCCCGACGAGGATACTGATGATGTTATTTCACACTGGAAAACTGCGTTTCCTTGCTGTCGCCACGACCATGCTGGCATCAATGAGTTTTATTTCTGCCGCCAGCGCTGCCGGTCCGACTTATGCGCTGGTACAAATCAACCAACAGGCGCTGTTCTTTAATCTGATGAATAAAGGCGCACAGGATGCGGCCAAAGCCAGTGGCAAGGATTTAGTTATTTTTAACTCTAACGATAATCCCGTGGCGCAAAACGACGCGATAGAAAACTATATTCAGCAAGGCGTTAAAGGCATTCTGGTTGCTGCTATCGACGTTAACGGGATCATGCCAGCGGTTAAAGAAGCCGCCGCCGCAAACATTCCGGTGATTGCGATTGATGCCGTATTACCGGCCGGGCCACAGGCAGCTCAGGTCGGCGTTGATAATATTGAAGGCGGCAGAATTATTGGTCAATACTTCGTAGACTACGTGCAGAAAGAGATGGGCGGCCAGGCGCGACTGGGTATTGTCGGTGCGCTGAATTCGGCCATTCAGAACCAGCGGCAGAAAGGGTTCGAAGATACGCTGAAAAGCAATCCGAAGATTACTATCGCTAACGTGGTCGACGGGCAGAATGTGCAGGATAAAGCGATGACCGCGGCGGAAAACCTGATCACCGGTAATCCGGATCTGACAGCGATTTATGCCACCGGCGAACCCGCGCTGCTCGGCGCTATCGCCGCCGTGGAAAACCAGGGGCGGCAGAAGGATATTAAAGTCTTTGGCTGGGATCTGACGGCGAAGGCGATTTCCGGTATTGACGGCGGCTACGTCACCGCCGTACTGCAGCAGGACCCGGAAAAGATGGGCGCAGAAGCCCTGAATGCGCTGAACAGCATCACGTCGGGTAAAACCGTGCCGAAAACCATTCTGGTTCCGGCGACGGTGGTAACCAAAGCGAACGTCGATTCATACCGTCCACTGTTTAAGTAGGTCAGCGCGCGCCGCCCGTGGTTAACAGGGCGGCGAGCTCATGGCTGCCGGGAAACGCGCTGAGCGTTCCCCGGCGGCTAACGGTAATGGCGGCAGCGCGACTGGCGTGCGCCAGCGCCAGCGCATCCGGCGCGACGCCGCGCAGCAGGGCGGAAGCCAACATGACGGCGAGGAACGTGTCGCCCGCGCCGGTAGTATCAAGCGCCTCGGCGGGCACGGCGGGACAAAACTGACGCTGGCCCTCCTGGACCAGCCAGGCGCCTGCGGCACCCTGGGTAATCACTAAGGTTTTCACCCCGTATGGCTGGAGCAGCTCGGCCTCGGATTCATTGACCACAGCGATGTCGATGAGTGGCCACAGATGGCAAAAGTCAGGATTGACAGGTGAGGGGTTGAATACCGTCGTCATGCCGCGGCTTCTGGCGTACTGGAACAGCGCCCGCGTTTTATCGAGGGAGAAATTGCCCTGCTGTAGCAGAATATCGCCAGCGACGGCATCCGCCATATGCGGAATAATTTCATCCAGGCTGAATGTATCGGCCGCCGCCGTAGTGGTAATGATGGCGTTGTCGCCATCAGCGCTATTTAAAATAATCGAGGTATCGCTATGTTGATTGAAATGGCCGACGGGTAGTAGCGTCAGTGGTTCATTTCTTATCTGCTGGCGGATCCACGCGCCGTTGCTGTCATTTCCCGTGGCGGCAATTAAACGCGTCTCTATTCCGCAGCGGGATAATATAATCGCCTGGTTCGCGCCTTTACCGCCGATATCCTGCGACACTTTAACGCCGTGAATGGAGGCTCCTTTTTTCGGTATATCCGGAATGGACCAGGTTTCATCTACGGTAATATTACCAGTAACGTAAACACGCATAGTGTTCCCTTAACAGGATGGATAAGATGGTTGCTATCTCAGCAGAAAAAACGAATGCAATACAAGCTATTTTTTCACGAAGCAAGGCTGTTATTGGTGTTATTCATTGCGACCCATTTCCTGGCTCGCCAAAATATCGAGGAAAATCAGTCTCGGATATTGTTGAACGTGCGCTTCGTGATGCTGAAAATTATATTTCAGGCGGTGTTCATGGTCTGATTATTGAAAACCATGGCGATATTCCTTTCTCTAAACCTGAGGATATCGGCCATGAAACCTCAGCGCTGATGGCGGTCATTACCGAGAAAGTTCGTGAACGTTTTGCTGTGCCGCTGGGCATTAACGTTCTGGCTAACGCGGCGATCCCGGCAATGGCGATCGCCCTGGCGGGAGGCGCCGATTTCGTCCGCGTCAACCAGTGGGCCAACGCCTATATCGCCAACGAAGGATTTATAGAAGGGGCGGCCGCTAAGGCGCTGCGCTACCGCAGTATGCTGCGCGCTGAACATATTCGCGTTTTTGCCGATAGCCACGTTAAGCACGGTAGCCATGCCATTGTCGCCGATCGTTCGATTCAGGAACTGACGCGCGATGTCGATTTCTTCGAGGCTGACGCGGTGATCGCCACCGGCCAGCGTACGGGCGATAGCGCCACGATGGCGGAAATTGACGAGATCCGCGCGGCGACGGAACTACCGCTCCTGGTGGGCTCCGGGGTGACACCGGCTAACGTGATGCAGATCCTCGGGCGGACTCAGGGGGTCATTGTGGCCAGTACAATGAAGGTCGATGGCGTCTGGTGGAACGATGTTGAGCTGGCCCGGGTGAAACATTTTATGTCGGTCGCGCAGGCCGCGCTGGAGGAAGCTTAATGGAAGCGTTTAGCGAACGCCTGCTGCGCGAACATCAACCGGCGTGGCAGGCGATGCAGCAGCACCCGTTTGTGACTGATATCGAACAGGATCGTCTGCCGACAGTCGTCTTCAACCGCTATCTGGTGTTTGAGGGCAACTTTGTCGCGACGGCGATCGCGATTTTTGCCCTCGGGGTCAGCAAAGCGCCGGGTATTCAACAGCAGCGCTGGCTGATTGGCGTGCTGAATGCCCTGGTTGATATACAGATCGCGTGGTTTGAACAGGTGTTGTCAGCGCGGCAGATCGATCCCGCTGAGTACCCGGATGATTTGCCCGGGGTACGGCGCTTTCGCGACTGTATGCTGCGGACCGCCCACGAGGGCAGCTATGAGCAGATTGTGACCCTGATGTTCGGTGCGGAGTGGATGTACTATTTCTGGTGCCGACGGGCGAGCGAACATTATCAGAGCGATGCTGATTTACGACGCTGGGTGGAAATGCACGCGGAGGACGAATTTTATCAGCAGGCTCTCTGGCTAAAAAACGAACTCGACCGCTGCGCCATGGCGCTGAGTGAAGACGAAAAGCAGGCGTTATCGGCGCTTTACGGCGAGGTGCTGCAGTGGGAAATTGATTTCCATCACGCGGCGTACGAGGAGTAGCCGCGAGGTGGATCACAGGGGGCGCCGGACGCGGCGTCTCCTGAATACGGGTTATATCTCGACGTTCTGCGTCTTGTTGGCGAAACTTACCATTACCGTTAATGCCGATTCTTATTTCACATTTTTATCTTAATAAAGTCGGAGGGTTAATTTAGCTGTCTTCTGACTCTTTTGAGAGAAATTATAGAGGGCGAGCATTTATGTTATTTTATTCGGGCCTGTAGCTCGGGGCTCTCTTTTTTCTTTTCTTCCCACCTGAAGAAAAAGCTATTTTCAGAAATAGATATAAATTATCCATCGTTACTCGACGGCGGCTCTCCCCCTACAATGGACTTTAATTGCCAGATATTTAACAAAAACCAGGCCAAGGAAAAGGGATGAAACGAAGCATTTATTCACAGAACAGTTTATTGCGCATCAGTCTGCTTTCCGCGCTAACGCTTACTGCCAGCTTCACCACTCACGCACAGGATAAACCTGTCGCGGGGGGTGTGCTGACGGTCGCTCTGGGCAGCGATACCCCGATTATTGACCCCTCTATTACCGCTTATTCCGTCACCGCTCTGGTTACGCGTAACGTGGTGGATTCTTTGGTCGGCCAGGCGGAAGATAACAGCTTTACACCATGGCTGGCGGAACGCTGGGAAATTAAAAACAATAACCGCGAATACACCTTCCATCTTCGCAAGGATGTGACTTTTAGTGATGGCACGAAACTGGATGCTGCGGCGGTAAAATATAACTTTGAACGCATACTCGATCCGAAAACCACCTCCAGTTACTCCAAATCGTTGTTGGGGCCGATTGACGCGATCACTACGCCAGATGAGTACACCGTGGTGATCCGCTATAAAACGCCTTTCGCACCGCTGCTGCAGGGGCTGAGCTTGCCGTATCTCGGTATTCAGTCACCGGCTTATCTGCAGAAAACGGCGAATACCAGCAATACCGTGGTCGGTTCCGGTCCCTTTATCCTCGAATCGTTTGTCAAAGGCAGCGGGAGTAAACTCAGCAAGCGCGCCGATTACAACTGGGGTCCGGGCTATGCCACCCATAAAGGCCCGGCATGGCTGGATAAGATCGAATTTAAGTACCTGCCGGAGTCAGCGGTACGTCTTGGCGCGCTGAATAGCGGGCAGGTACAGGTGATCGATGCCATTCCGCCGGTGAATTATGCGCAGGTAAAAAATAACCCGAAGCTGGATGTGATCACCAGGGAAAACCCCGGCGTTCCGCGCGTCCTTTATTTGAATAGCGACACAGGGATCTTCAGCGACCTGAAAGTGCGGCAGGCCTTCCAGAGCGCCATCGATCGCACTACTGCCGTTAAAGCCGCGTTCTTTGGCATCCTGAAACCTGCCGACAATATTCTTGGACCCGCTACGCTGGATTACGATCCGGCCATTGCCAGCCAGTGGGGGTTTGATCTGCAAAAAGCCCGCCGTCTTCTGGATGAAGCCGGCTGGCAGCAAACCGATAGCGAAGGCTACCGGGTCAAGGAGGGTAAACGCCTTACTGTGCAATTTACCTATTCTTCAAACGATGTCGAAGCCGCTGACGTGACGCTGTTCCAGGCAATTCAATACCAGGTAAAACAAGCCGGTTTTGAACTGAAACTCGATCCGGTGGATTCAGGCATTCTCAGCAGCCGCACGGCGGCTAACCAGTACGACATTATCTCGAACTATTTTGTTCGCCCGGAGCCGGACATCCTGCGTACCGTTTTCCATTCCAATTATATTCCGCCGAAGGGGAACAACTTCAGCCGCGTTAAAGCGCTGGATAGCCAACTGGAAACCGCTGTCGGTGCCAGCGAAGCCGAGCGTAAACGCATCTACTATGCCATCCAGCACCAGATTATCGATCAGGCCTGGGCGGTGCCAATTTACATCCCGGCATATCAGTTAGGGAAAGCCAAACAGGTGCAGGGCATTAGCTGGGCCACGAACGCGAAGCCGAATTTCTATGATGTCTGGATCCAACGCTAAGCTGCTGGCAGCAGGCAAGCGCCTGCTGACCATTTTCGCCGTGCTGTGGGGTGCGGCAACGCTGACCTTTGTTGCGGTAAAACTGATCCCCGGCGATCCTGTGGCAATTCTGATAGGCAGCGCCAACAGCGTTGTGGATGATAGTTTTCGCGAGACACTGACCCGCCAGTTCGGCCTGGATAAGCCACTGTGGTGGCAATATTTGCGCTACTGTGGCGAGGCGCTGACGGGCAACCTTGGCGTGAGTTATCAGTATCGCCAGCCTGTTGTGCAGGTGATTAGCGCAGCGTTGAAAGAGACGGTGCCGCTGGCCGTCAGCGCCCTGGCGCTGGCACTGGTACTGGCGGTATTTAACGCATTACTGACAGCCGGACGTCATCCGCGTCTGCGGTCTCTGCTTGCCGGGTTGGAGCTGATGCTGCTTAGCACACCGGTGTACTGGATCGGCATCGTGTTGTTGAGCATTTTCAGTTTCAAACTGCAATGGTTTCCGGTGACCGGTAACGATGGCTGGATCGCCCTTGTGCTGCCGGTGGTGACGCTCAGCCTGCCGCTGGCTGCGACACTCAGCCAGGTGCTGCGTGATGGGCTGGAGGAGGCGCTTTCGCAGCCGTTCGCCATGACCGTGCGTACGCGAGGGGTGAGTGAAACTGCGCTGCGCTTACGGCATGCGTTGCGCCATGCCTCGCTGGCGGTGTCGACGCTGACGGGGACGCTGCTGGCCAGCGTATTAGGCGGCTCAATTCTGACCGAAACAGTATTTGGTCGGGCGGGGCTGGGGCAAATCACTCTCGGTGCGATTGAGAACCGAGACATGCCCCTGGTGCTGGGGGTGGTGATGTTCTCCGCGCTGTTGTTTGTGGTGATTAACCTGCTGATTGATACCCTTTATTTACTGATCGATCCCCGTCTACGTCTGCGAGGGCATGCTGATGAGTGATCTTTTACTGCGGGTGGCCCGCCGCGACGGGGGGCGCTATCGTAACCCGTGGCTGGCGCCGGGTACCAGCATTCCGTTGTTACTGGTGCTACTGCTCGTGGTGGCGGTGTTTTTTCCATCGCTATTCACGCCGTACACCCCCGAACAGATGGATTTCAGCGCGATTTTGCAGCCGCCGGACCTCAGACACTGGTTCGGTACTGACCAGTTGGGGCGTGATGTGTTTACCCGCGTGGTGTATGGCACCTCGCTGTCGCTGAGCATTGGGGTCGGCGCGACCCTGATTGCCAGCGCGGGCGGTATTGTGCTGGGGACACTGGCAGGTCTTGCGCCCAGGGCGGTACGGCAGTTACTCGTACGGCTACTGGACATTATGCTGGCGTTCCCCGATTTGCTGTTGGCGCTGCTGGCTATCACGGTGTTGGGGCGTGGGCCAGAGAATACCCTGCTGGCGGTCGGACTGGCCGGCATTGCTGGCTATGCCAGGCTGGTGCGCGCGCAAGTGTTGCAGGTCAGGTTATCGGGGTATGTGCAGCATGCGGTGGCGTTGGGAGAGCCGCCAATGGTGATTATTTTGCGCCATATTGTGCCCAATACGCTGCGCCCGCTGCTGGTACTGGCAACGGTGGGGATAGGGTATTCCATATTATCCGCCTCGGCCCTCAGTTTCCTTGGACTTGGGGTGACTCCGCCGACGGCGGAGTGGGGCGCATTGCTCTCTGAGGGACGTAATTTTCTCGATAGCGCCCCATGGGTCAGCCTGCTGCCCGCCAGCGTTGTCGCGCTGTCGGTGATTGCCATTACGCTGCTGGGCCGACGTGTTCAAACCCTTATTGCCAAAGGCGGGATCGCATGACTTCAGAGACCTTCCAGCAACCGCTGTTACAGGTGGCGCAACTGAGCGTCAGCTTCCCCTCGCCGCAGGGGCTGATTGAGGCGGTTAACGCCTTATCGTTTGACGTGCATGCCGGTGAAGTCCTGGCTTTGGTAGGCGAGTCCGGTTCGGGTAAATCCGTCACGGCCCGGACGCTAGTCGGGCTGGCGGGGGCAGGGGCGGCTGTTCGCGCCGAGTCCCTGATATTGCATGGGCACGATGGCCTGTCGCAGAATTTACTGGCGTGCGATGCCCGCCGTTGGCAGCAACTACGCGGGCGCGAAATTGGTTTTGTTTTGCAGGATGCACTGACCTCGCTTGACCCGCTGCGCCGGATTGGTCAGGAAGTCGCGGAGCCGTTGTTGACGCACCGCCTGGAACGGGGGGCGGCAGTTCGCGAACGCGTGGCGGAGCTGTTAACGCAAACCGGCATCCCCGATCCGCATAACCGGATGGCGCAGTACGCACATGAACTCTCCGGTGGCTTGCGCCAACGAGCGCTCATCGCGTCGGCGCTGGCGGCGGGGCCGCGATTACTCATTGCCGATGAACCTACTACCGCGCTGGACGCCACCGTACAAAAACAAGTTTTGAATGTATTCAGGGCCCTGGCGGATGCCGGGCATGGCGTGCTGCTGATCACCCATGATTTATCGGTGGTGGCGGATATTGCCGACCGTGTGGTGGTGATGCGGCAGGGCAAAGCAGTGGAGAGCGGCAAGGTGCGACAGGTGCTGCATGCGCCGCAACACCCTTATACCCGCCGTCTGCTGGCGGCCATTCCCTCTGCCGGTACGCGTGGGACGTGGTTAACAGGAAACGATCCGCTGGGTCAAACGGTAGTGCGGGAGAACATCAGTACTGACAGCACCACACCCGTGCTGGCTGCCGATAACGTATCACTGGCGTATGTTCTGCCGGATGGCCGTCGCTTGCAGGCCGTCAATCAGGTGACGTTAGAGGTCGCGCAGGGCGAAACGCTGGGCATTGTGGGCGAATCCGGTAGCGGGAAGACCACGCTAGGCAAACTGGCGCTGGCGCTGCAGGCACCGCAACAGGGCGAGATCCTTCTCGCTGGGCAACCATGGAGCAGGCTGACAGAACGTCAGCGGCAGCCGTTGCGGTCGCGTATCCAGACGATTGTGCAGGATCCGCTGGGTTCATTTAATCCGCAATATAACGTGGCGCAATTGCTGCAACAGCCTCTGCGCCTGCATACGACGCTCACAGCCGCGGACCGGTTGTCACGTGCGCAGGCGTTGCTGGCGCTGGTTGGTTTAAGTCCTGATCTGCTGACGCGACGTCCGGCCACGCTTTCCGGTGGGCAGCGGCAACGTATCGCCATCGCCCAGGCCCTGGCCTGCGAGCCGGATATTCTGATTTGCGACGAGCCGGTGTCGGCGCTGGATGTCACCACCCAGGCGCAAGTGTTGGATTTGCTGGTAGCGCTGCAACGCCGTTTGCATCTGTCAATGCTGTTTATCTCTCATGATCTGGGCGTGGTGCAGCATATGAGTCATCGTATTGCGGTGATGAAAGACGGCGAGGTAGTCGAAAGCGGCAGTGTGGATCAAATTTTTCGGGCGCCACGCCACCCGTGGACTCGACAATTGTTATCAGCTGTTGGGCAGACGCCGTTGCGATATAACTGAGCAGTAAACGTCAAACCAAAAAACTCCGCCGCATGAGCCGTCATCAGAATCTATCGATGCTGAATCTACGAGTAACTTATCCAGGAGAAAACCTAACAACTTAGCCACCACAATATGAGTGCGCATAATGTATATTATGTTAAATAGAATATCAGGACGCGTAACCCAACCATATTGACCTTTCCCGGCAAAACGCACGCCATACTTTCCGACCTAAAATGTCCATGTGACAGCTGCTGTCAGTGCCGCCTCGTTACGTCGTAACACGATCGGGCTTTCATTAGCATGCTCCCCAAGCCAGGTATAGTCAGCACTCAAAACCGTGCCCCAGTGGGCATCAAACTGGTGGCTCCAGACCAGACTGTTGTCTATGCCATAAAATCCCCCCGGTGCTGAATAGCGGCTATAAGCTGAGCGCTGGCTCTGCTGCAAATTCACGCCATACCAGGTATTCAGGTAACGCTTGTCGCCAAACAGGGCCGCCGTTTGAAAGGCGAACGTGTCCTGGCCAGTTTGTACGGGAATCAACGTGAAGGATGCCTGGTAGCTTACCCCCTGGCTGTCCGTTAAAGGCAGCGTCGCTTTACCTTCAACACTGAGCCAGGAAAAAGCCTGCCAGCCGACGGCAAGAGCTGTATTCAGGGAAACATCAATATCTCCCATCCCTTTCAAATTATTTGCCCCTGCCCGCCAGCTGGCGTTTTTATCCGTCCTTCCCAGATCGTATCCCAGCGTATGTTCGAAGTACCAGCCGCTGGCGTTCTGCAGGTCATACCCTACCCCTTTCTGCGAATCAATAAAGAAAGCGCCGTTACGACCCTGCAATACAGGAACCACCTGCCATACCTGCTTGTCTGAACCTGAATATCGCGGAGCGTAGCGCCCCCCCAGCCCGATAGTGAAAGAGCCGTCATCATTTGCCTGTACACAGGATGTGATGGCCGTCAAAAGCGGTACGGTCATAAACAGGGCTTTTTTTATCGCTATCATACTGTTCTCCTCACGGATGCTGGTTTCTCCTGAGGCAGGAGCTGCCACAAAATGTTGGCGCAGTATGCTTTGGCAAAATCAATGAATCGTCGGGATAGTGTTAAGAATCGGTCAAGGTGAACGGATGTTGTCCAGAAGAGTGCTGATTATTGAAGATGACGCCGATGCGGCTGGCGTGCTCGAAGCCTATTTACGCCGTGAAAATTACGATGTCGTCATTACCGGAGATGGACTTTCCGGGCTGGATATGGCGCACCGGTGGAAACCCGATCTGATCCTGCTGGATGTGATGCTTCCGGGGCTTAACGGCACCGAAGTCCTGGCTGGCCTGCGTCGCAAAAATGATGTTCCGGTGATCATGGTCACCGCCATGGGCGATACTCCCGATCGTATTGGCGCCTTGCGCTATGGCGCCGATGATTATATTGTTAAACCTTACCATCCGGGAGAAGTTGTTGCTCGGGTACAGGCGGTACTGCGCCGTAGCAATAAAAAAGAAACAAAGGAAGAGATCCTTCGCTGGCAATCACTTGAAGTGGATGTCACGGCCATCGTGGCGAGTATTGTCGACGGGAACAACACACCGCGGACGTTAGACCTCACCCCAACCGAATTTTCGCTACTGACTACGCTTATGCGCTCTCCTTCACGACCTTTTTCCCGCCAGCATTTACTGGAGCACTGTTTGCCGGAAAGTGAAGCCCTGGAGCGCGTGGTGGATACCCATATTTATAACCTGCGTAAAAAACTCGAGGCGGCGGGTATTTCCGGCGTGCTGGTTAACGTTCGCGGCGTAGGCTACCGGTTCAGACAACCATGACAAAAAATCGCTACTCCTCCCTGTGGCGCTGGATTTGCGCACGTATATTAGCGCTGGCCATCGGAACCGTAATTGTCATTGCGACCTGTATGTGGCTACGTTATGCGGTGCAGAATTACTGGAACCTGGGCAGAATGCCGGTATCGGTCCGGCAAGAGTTTCTTGCGCTCAGCCAGAACCCGCAGGCCAACCCGGCGCGCTTCCATCAAATCGTCGATACCTGGTGGGGGTTGAGTTATTCAACCCCATCCATCGCCTCGGCGGACTGGGTCACCGTGGCGTTACTGGTCCTGGTCATGATCCCTTTTATTGTGGTGATGGGATTGAGATATGCCAGGCCACTGGCGCTGCAGTTCAGCCGGCTGCGTGATGCGGCAAAGGACGTCGCCGAAGGACAATTTGGCCGCCAGGCAGAGCTCATCAGGAATGCGCCGGCTGAAATGGTCAGCTTTGCGAGTGACTTTAATACCATGACGGTAAAACTGGCCCGCTATGAAAAAGAGTTACGTACCTCTCATGTGGCCATGGCGCATGAGCTTCGCTCCCCCCTGACTGCCGCTATCGGACGTTTACAGGGCATGCTGGATGGCGTGTTTGATGCCAGCCCGGAGCAACTGGCCATGGTAATGAAACAGCTTCAGCACCTGAATCGCCTGACCGATGAACTTCATCTGCTCTCGCTGTCTGATGCCGGGAATCTGGTTCTGGAAAATGAACCCTTTTATCTGGATGAGCTGCTTAAGGAACGGGCAACATGGATCATGCCCCAGGCTGATGCACATCGTTTTACCATCAGACTTCATCATTCTCAGGCGTGTCCCTTCAAAGGCGATACGTTCCGTATGGGCCAGGTGTTTACTATCCTTATGGAAAATGCCCTCCGTTACGGGCGTGATGGCGGCCATCTTGATGTCACGCTGCACTACGCCAATGGGCAATATTACCTCGAATTTCGCGATGACGGCCCGGGGGTATCCTCCCAGTTCCTGCCGGAAATGTTCAACCGTTTTAGCCGGGAGGAGCAGTCGCGTGCCCGCCACTCCGGCGGCAGCGGTCTCGGTTTGTCGATTGCTCGCGCGATTTGTCAGGCCCATGGTGGCAGTATCAGCGCGTCGTTACCTGAAACCGGCGGACTCGCAGTCACAATTTTGTTACCCTCAACGTCGTCTAAGATGGAAAATAGCCGCTCTTGATAATACCTTGACAAAACGTCGAATCTTTCTCGACTAAGCGCGCATTTAATAACGCCGTAACCTATATGGAGCGGCGTTATGTCAGATGAATTTTTACTCTCCCTCCGCCACAGTCTGCACCATTTGTACGACGTGGCGCGCACCCTTTCCTGGCTGCACTTTCTTCCCCTGACCATTCTTTCGGTGGTGATTTTTCTGCTGCCCGGATGCGGGGACAACCATGGTAATAAGACTGTTCCTGTTCGAACGGTACGCTACGTTGTCGTTGGCTCAGCGCAAACCCTTCCCGCCCTTGAAAGAACCGGAGAGATCCATGCGCACGATGAAACGATTCTTAGCTTTCGCACCGGCGGCCGGATAGTGACGCGTAGCGTCGATATTGGCGACCGGGTGAATGCAGGGCAACTGCTGGCCACGCTTGAAAATACAACCAGTCAGAATCAGCTCGATGGCGCACAGGCTGACTATGAAGGAGCCAAAGCCTCTGCTCAGGTTGCTGCACTTAACGTCAGCCGAATGCAAAAGCTTATGCCAACTGGCGCGATTGCCCGCACGCAGCTCGATAACGCCCGCGCGGACTGGCTTGTCGCCCGCGCGCGTTTAAAAAACAGCGAGTCCGCGTTACGTAATGCCCGGGAAAATCTTGGCTGGACGCGTCTGATTGCGCCGCAAAGCGGCATGATCACCGAAGTAAGCGCCTCTGCGGGTCAGGTTGTCAGTGGGGGGCAGTCGGTGTTGACGCTAGCGACCGGCGAAGCCCGCGATGTGGTGTTTGATATCGCGAAACCCGATGCGATCCCGCCACAGGAACAGGCTGGCTTGCGAGTGTCCCTCCTCAGCGACCCGTCGGTGCAAGCGTCCGCCGCGCTAAGAGATATCAGCCCGCAGGCCGATCCTCAGACCCGCACATGGCGCGTCAGGGCTACTCTGCAAAACCCGCCGCTGGCAATGGCGTTGGGCGCCAGCGTCACCGTCACGTTACCCGCAACCGGCCCGCATGGATACGCCCTTCCCGCTTCAGCGCTGAGCCGCGTCGGCGACAAACCGGCAGTTTATGTAATTAATCCGCAGTCGCAGGCACAGCTTCGCGTGGTGGTGCCAGCATACTATACCGCCACCTCGGTCATTATCTCCGGCGGCCTTGAACCAGGCGACCGGGTAATTACCGCCGGCGTGAGTAAATTACGCTCCGGCGAGCCGGTGATTGCCGGGGAGTGCGAATCATGAAACCAGTATTGAATGAGAAAGTTAACCTCTCCGCCTGGGCGCTAAATAATCAACAGATGGTCAGTTTTTTCATGCTACTGATCATTGCTATGGGCGCGTTCTGTTATGAGAAGCTGCCACGTAATGAAGATCCGGCGTTTACGATTAAAACGGCTGTCGTTTCCGCGCAATGGCCCGGGGCATCCGTAACGGATACCACCCGACTGCTGACCGATACGCTGGAAAAAAAGCTGCAGGAAACCCCCTGGCTTGATTATCTCGAAAGTGAATCCCGTGCCGGGAGAACCGTTATTTATGTCAATCTTCGTGACGATACCCCGCCGGAAAAGGTGCCGGATATCTGGTATCAGGTACGCAAGAAAATGCAGGACATTGCCCCGTCGTTGCCAGAAGGCGTTCAGGGCCCCGCCGTCGACGACGAGTTTGATGACACGTTCGGTACGATTTATGGCTTTATACCTGAGGGCTATACCCTGCGGGAGGTCCGGGACCAAGTTGAGACCATTCGGCGGGAACTCATGTCGTTACCGGATATCGGAAAAACCACTCTGCTGGGTGAGCAGCAGGAACAGATAGTCCTCTCTTTTTCTCCAGCGCGTCTGGCAGGTATGGGGCTGAACATCCAGCAGATAGCGGATGCCCTCAGAGCACAAAATGCGGTTGTCCCGGCAGGTATAATCCGCACCGGACAGGAAAATATGGCGATAAAGGTCAGCGGGGAGCTGACATCTGAAGCGAGCTTACGTGCCGTCACGCTGCATATTAACAATCGTTACCTTCCTCTGACGGATATTGCCACCGTTAGCCGGGAAAACGGCGAGCCTCCCCAACCGGTTTATCGGGTCAACGGCAAACCCGCCATCGGGCTGGCTATCTCGATGGCGCCGACGGGTAATATGCTGCGTTTCGGCGCCGCACTGAATGCAAAAATGCATGCCATCAGCGTCACGCTGCCGCACGGTATTGAGATGGTCAAGGTTGCCGATCAATCAGCGGTGGTCAGCGACGCCGTGAGCGGGTTTATCCGGGTGCTTATC
This sequence comes from Klebsiella sp. 54, assembly GCF_018223875.1. Classification (NCBI taxonomy): domain Bacteria; kingdom Pseudomonadati; phylum Pseudomonadota; class Gammaproteobacteria; order Enterobacterales; family Enterobacteriaceae; genus Klebsiella; species Klebsiella sp. 54. The sequence goes on along the minus strand of NZ_JAGRRA010000002.1, from coordinate 1,551,584 downwards.
GAAGCCATGGCGATCGTCCTGGCCGTTTCGTTTGTCTCACTGGGTTTACGAGCTGGACTGGTCGTGGCTGCGGCCATCCCCCTGGTTCTGGCCATGACCTTTACGGGAATGATGCTGGCAGGAATAGGTCTGCAGCGTATTTCTCTCGGCGCATTGATTATCGCGCTGGGCCTGCTGGTCGATGACGCCATGATCACCGTGGAAACCATGGTCTCTGGTCTGGAAGCCGGGGATTCCCGCCGGCAGGCGGCTACCCGGGCTTTTAAAACGACCGCATTTCCGATGCTGACGGGCACCCTTGTGATGATTGCCGGGTTTATTCCCGTGGGATTTGCTGCGTCCAGCGCTGGTGAATATTGCTTTTCCCTGTTTGCCGTGGTGCTCATCGCCCTGCTGTGCTCATGGGTTGTCGCGATCCTGTTTTCACCGTTAACCGGCACGTGGCTGTTATCTGACAACATCAGACAGAGGGCGAAAGGTCCTGGATGGATGGCCCGCGGATACCAGTGGCTACTGCGCAAGGCGTTGCGTCACCGCTTCGCCACCGTGTGTATTGCCCTCATTGTGCTTGGTCTGTCCGTATACGGAACAACCTTTATGCAGGGGGAGTTTTTCCCCGCCTCCGACAGGCCAGAATTGCTGGTAAGCCTGACGCTACCGGCAAATGCCTCGCAGTCGGAAACGCAAAATAGGGTTGAAAAGCTGGAGATGGCCCTGGCAGGCAACCGCAACGTTGAGCGCTTTTCGACATACGTTGGGTCGGGAGCGATCCGTTTTTACCTGCCTATGGATGTGCTTCTGGCAAATGAAAATATCGCCCAGATGGTGGTGGTGGCTAAAGATCTTAAAGCGCGGGATCGTCTTCATCGACAGTTAAACAGGATACTGGCTACGCGCTTTAGCGACATCATCACGCGCGTATCGCCCCTGGAACTTGGGCCCCCGGTCGGGTGGCCAGTCAAATACCGGGTGAGTGGGCCTGACTATCTGAAGGTCAGGTCGATCGCGAATCGCCTGAGTGATGTCATTGGTCGGTCTCCCTCTTCCCGCGAGGTTAATCAGACGGCAGGCGAGCCGGAGAGAGTCATGACCCTCAAGGTCAATCAGACCGCCGCCCGGGCTGCGGGTGTGTCGTCAGAAAGTCTGGCCCGGATGCTCAATACCGTCTGGTCCGGCAGTATAGTCACGTCGGTTCGCGAAAATGACCGCCTTGTCGATGTAGTGCTCCGGGCCAGGGACAATGAGCGTCTTAACCTCGCCACCTTCTCTTCGCTGACTATTCAGGGGAATGACGGTAAACAAATCCCCCTCAGCGCCTTTGCCACACCAGTCTGGGGCGTGGATGATCCGGTGATCTGGCGTCGACAGCGTTTGCCTTTCATCACCGTGCAAACTGACCTCGCACCGGGACTTCGCGCCGAAGCAGTATCCGCAGCGTTGCGACCAGCGGTAGACAGGTTGCGCGCGGAACTGCCTGAAGGCTACAGCATTGAAGAAGGAGGCGCGGTTGCTGAATCGGAAAAAGGTAATAGTTCGGTCTATGCGGTTCTGCCGGTGACACTGGTCATCATGCTCTTGCTGTTGATGCTCCAGTTGCGCAACTATTCCCGTATGGCGTTGGCTATACTGATGGCCCCGTTTGGTTTACCGGGTATCGTACTGGCTATGTTACCTGGCGGAACACCGATGGGATTTGTCGCTCTGCTTGGCGTGATTGCGCTCGCTGGCATGATCATTCGTAACGCCGTCATACTAATTAGCGAGGTTGACAGCAATCTTGCTCAGGGGATGGCAAGCGATGCCGCCATTATTGCGGCCGCAGAGCATCGTGCGCGCCCCATCTGCCTGACTGCCTGTGCCGCCATTCTGGGGATGATCCCCATCTCCCATCAGGTATTCTGGGGACCGATGGCCTATGCGATTATTGGGGGGCTACTGATTGCCACGCTGGTTACACTGACCGTTTTACCTGCATCGTTAAGCCTTTTGTTACACCTGAGAATGACGTCCTCAGGCGAGACTTGTGAAAAATGAGTGGCGTGCCGTCGTATCCTCGTCTCAGGGGGGCTGCCAGGTTATTCGCTGCAAGTCAAAGAACTTGCTCACCTGCTGCTGCAACGCCTGGGTAACAGGAAACCTAATAAAAAGTCAATCTCCCTGACCATGTTTATTTATACTCAGAAAACATGTCATTAAGAAAGGAAGCTACGCATTGAAATGGCTAACCTGGTTAAAACGTATCGTGTTGTCCCTGCTGCTGTTGATCGTTGGCGCTCTGGGACTACGCCTTTATGACATTCAGCGCGGGCCCGATCTGCAGCTTTGGCATACCTGGGTTCCGCATGAGATGGACGCGGATGAAATCGACAATGCTGACTGGAACGATTACATCAAAAAAGAGAATGCGCTCTTCAGTGAGGTAAAACGCCAGGTTACCGATAAGCTGGACGCTTCGCAGCAAACCGAACTGAATCGTTACTACAGTCACAGCCCTATCTATCCGGACTCGTTTCCCACCAACTGGAATCGGTCATACATCATGATGCCGGATGGTAAACCGCAAGGTGCCGTGGTGTTGCTGCATGGTCTGACGGATACGCCCTACAGCCTGCGGCATATCGCCGAAAATTACCGCCAACAGGGTTATGTCGCCATCGGTATCAGATTACCGGGCCATGGGACGGTTCCCGCCGGGCTGACCGACGTGGACTGGCAGGACTGGCTGGCCGCCACGCGCCTGGCGGTGAGAGAAGCGAAACGACTGACGGGTAAAGATGCGCCCCTGCATATCGTCGGATTTTCCAACGGCGGCGCGCTGGCAATGAAGTATTCGCTGGACACGCTGGATAATGCCGAACTGGCAAAACCCCAGCGGGTGATCCTGATTTCTCCGATGATCGGTATTACTAGCTTCGCGCGTTTTTCCGGCCTCGCGGGCTGGCCCGCGTTTCTTCCCGCCTTCTCGAAAGCCGCATGGTTAAACATCATGCCCGAATTTAATCCGTTTAAATATAACTCCTTCCCGACGAACGCCGCCCGGCAGTCCTTCCTGCTGACCAAAGCGCTGCAAAAGCAGATAGTGGCTGACGCGAGAAATCAGAAACTTAACAGCTTACCGCCGGTATTGACCTTTCAGTCCGTCATGGATTCAACGGTCAGTACGCGGGCGATCGTGACGGCGCTGTATAACCGCTTGCCGGATAATGGCAGTGAAATTGTCCTGTTCGATTTAAATCATGCGGTCAGGTTTAATTCATTATTACGCCGGACGTCTTACACCGCGCTGGCGCGGTTGCTGCCCGCAGCGCCGCGAGCTTATCAAACCACGATCATCACTAACGCCAATTCCGCCAGTACAGAGATGGAGATCCGAACAACACCTGCCGGGAAAACAGACACTACGGTGGAGAAGCTACAGGGACTGCATTATTTACCGGACGTGTATTCGCTTTCTCATGTCGCGCTTCCCTTCCCCTTGAGCGATTCGCTGTACGGACGCTATCCCCATCCGCTGAATCAATACGGGATCAGCCTCGGCACGTTTGCAGCTCGCGGCGAGCGTTCTGTGCTGGTAGTGGGTCTGGACTCGCTGATGCGCCAGTCTTCCAATCCGTTTTTTCCCTATATGATCAAGCGCATTGACGAAGGGATCGACACTCGCCCGGCTCTCTCCGGGAAATAACTCTTCTCTGGATAAGTGGCCACCACGGCCACTTTTTCCTGAGGATGCGGTACTACGCTTTCGCCGACGTCGACAGCCACTGATATATCGAGGACAAATCCTGCCCGGCATATCCTGCGTCCGCCGCCTGCTGCCACAGTTCGGCGATGTTATCCAGCCCCGGCATGGTGTGCGGCTCGGCCAGGGAAAGCGCCAGCCGGGCATCTTTCAGCGCATGCGCCAGCTGCATCTGCGGCACGAATTGCTCATTGGCGATGGCGTCCAGTTTGACTTTGACATACGGTGCGGCCAGCGGGCCGCCTTCCAGGGCGCTCCACAGCTGGACGGGAGTAAAGCCCAGCGTCTTCGCCAGCTGAGCGCTTTCCGCGATGCCCTGCATCATCGAAATCAGCCAGGCATTGAGGACCAGCTTCATTTTCTGGCTGTTGCCCGCCTCACCAAACCACTGCGTCCCACGTGAGATAGCGGCAAATATCTGCTCCGCCGCGCCACATTTTTCACGCTCCCCGCTGGCGAGCACCAGGATCTGCGCCTTCTCCGCCGGGGCTTTGGTCCCTGAAACCGGAGCATCGACGAAGGTCATCGCCGGCTGAAGCTCCCGCAGCAAGGCGATAGCCTGCTGGGTCTCCGGCAGGCCAATGGTGCCCATCTGGCAATAGATCGCCTGCGGCTGACAGGCAGGCGCAATTTGCGCCAGTACCTCCAGGGTAGCCTGACCGTCGGCGAGCATACTGATGATCACCTCAGCATCGGCCACCGCCTGCTGCGGCGTGGCGTGCAGAGATAATCCCTGCGCCTGTAAATCCTCGCCGCGCGCTGGCGAACGGTTCCAGCCCGCGACGGTAAAGCCCTTCTTCAGTAGATTGCTGGCAAAAGCGTGTCCCATGGCGCCGAGTCCCAGCACCGCGACCTTTGGTAATGTACTCATCTTGTCTGTCCTGATTCGCGTATTAATAAATGGCGGACGTCTACTATCGCATCTCTGGCACGGAAGTCAGTAGCAATAACCGCCATAAAAAGTGACACTGTCACTACGTCATGGCCATGTTTATAGCGGCTCAGGGCTGGCGGAGCCACTCCAGCAAGCGGCGCATTGCTGGCGACAGGCGGTCGTCATCCTGATAGCACAGGCACAGCCGACGCAGCGCCCAGCGATCCTGCAATGTGATAACGGTGAACCGGTAGCGCAGCTGGTAGCGTTCGGCAATAACCCGCGGCAGGATCGCCCCGCCGGCACCGTGAGCCACCATCTCGCAAAGCCCTTCAAAATGGCTCATCCTGATGCGGACGTTCAGCGCCTGGCCGAGCCCGGCGGCCTGCTCTTCGATATGCTGCTGCAGTGCGCTGGTCTGATAGAGCGCGACCAGCGGCTCATGGATAATCGTCGCAAAAGCCACTTCGGCGGTTTCACGCAAGGCATGGGCCGGCGGCACGATCAGCACCAGGGGATCCTCCGCGACGGGCTCCAGACGCAACGGCCCGGGATCGACCGCATCGGACACCACCCCGGCCTGCGCTAAGCCCGCCAGAATGCTGCTGACAATATCCGCGCTGGTGCGCTCTTCGGTGTCGATCTGTATCCCGGGATGCGCTGCCATCCACGCGGCGAGTTTGCCCGGCAGAAAAGCCGACATCGCCGAGGTATTGGCAAACAGGCGCAGCGTTCCCTGCTGACCGCGGGCGAAGGCGTGCATCGCCTGGCGCAGACGCCGCTGCTGCTCTAACAACGGACGAGCATGGCGCGCTAGCACCTCCCCGGCCTCGGTCGTTGTCACTCCCCGGGCATGACGGTGCAGCAGCGGCACACCGACCTCCGCCTCCATTTTGCGCAGCCTTTCGCTGGCGGAGGCCAGCGCCAGATGGGCCGCCGCCGCTCCGCCGGTAATGCTGCCGGTATCCACGATGGCGATAAACAGCCGCAGATCGGCGAGATCCAGTCGCATGACGCCCTCCTTCCCTTCGGTTTTACCGTAGCCTTTGGGCAACATACCGCATTGTCCCCCCCGCGACCAGCTGTTTCAATGCCCTTCTCTGAGCCGATAGGTGAGCCATGATGTTTGATCTCCACACTCTCTGTTTACTGCTGATTTTTATCGCCGCCGGCCTGGTCAAAGGGGTGACCGGTATGGGGCTGCCCACCGTGGCGATGGGCCTGCTTGGCCTGCTGATGCCGCCACCGGCCGCGGCGGCCTTGCTGGTGCTCCCCTCGCTGTTGACCAATCTCTGGCAGCTGCTGGCCGGCCCCGCGCTGGCGCAGATTGCGCGTCGCCTCTGGTTAATGATGACCGGGATGATTATTGGCACGCTGGCGGGATCGTCACTGCTCATCCATCTTAACCCGCGGTGGTCGGCGCTAGCGTTGGGCGCCGTGCTGATAGCTTATGCCGGATACGCGCTCCGTGGTCCGGCGGTGCAGGTTTCTGCACGCATGGAAAAGCGCCTGTCGCCGCTGATGGGCGGACTGACCGGAGTGATCACCGGGGCGACCGGGGTATTTGTTATTCCGGCGGTGCCCTGGCTGCAGGCGCTGGGCTTTCGTCGCGACGAGCTGGTCCAGGCCCTGGGATTGTCGTTCACCCTGTCCACTCTGGCGATGGCGGCCGGCCTCTCTCTGCACGCTGGCTGGCGCGCAGATTCGCTGCTGCTGTCGGCGCTGGCGCTGGCGCCCGCGCTGCTCGGCATGTGGCTGGGACAGCGGATCCGCTCGTGTCTAAGCCCGGAGCGCTTTCGTCAGGGCTTTCTGTTGTTCCTGCTGGCGCTGGGGCTGGAGCTTGTCCTCCGGGGGTTGCTGGCGGAATCATCCTAGCGGCGGGTAATGTGCTTCACATTGTATTTACTGGTATTCTGGTAGATCTCTGAGAAATCAACGATCGCCCGGTTCTGGGCGTAGCTGACAGACTGCACCCGTAGCAGGAGGCTGTTAGGCGCCACCTGCAGCAGCTCCGCCTGCTCGCGGGTCGCCAGCACCGGGGTATAGCTGCGGTGGCTCTCAATAATGGTGATATGGCACTCTTTTTTGAAATAGTTGAACTTAGACTGCTCAAGGTTACCCACGCTGAGCCACGGAAAAGCGGCGTAGGGAATGTAGCTGTTCTCCACCAGGATCGGGACCTCATCAATCAGCCGCAGCCGCCTGACGTAGTAGACTTTTTCTCCCGGCTGGATCTTTAACTGCTGGGCAATGGCCGGCGGGGCGTCAAGCAAGGTGAACTCAATAACCTTATTGCGGTAGTTGGTGACCCCCACCACCTGCATCTGGTAGTTAAATCCCTCCAGCTCTCCGCCATGATAGTTACTTTTACGCACAATGCAGGTTCCGCTGCCGTGCCGCCGGGCGATCAGCTTTTCCTCCTCGAGTAGCGCCAGCGCTTTGCGCAGCGTCATCACCGAGACCTGCAGCTCCGCAGCCAGCGCTTTTTCGCTGGGCAGCATATCGCCGACGGCATAGTCGTCGCTGTTGATGCGGGCCTTCAGTTCTGTGGCAATCTTTTTATAAATCACTTTTAGATGTCTCACCGAGAGGAATGACGTCAAATGCAGCCGCATTTAATGCATTGTATTTATTCATAAAAATTAATTTTCACGCGCCATAAGCAGCGTTAACTCATCTATAAAAATGGCTATATTTATATATCTCTCCTGCAACAATATATATGACTTTCGTCACAGATGGCCTTTTTCCTGCTCGGGATCCCGGTGGTCTGCTCCTAGTCTGATAAGCCTATTGATCAGGTGATGACAGCGGGCGATGAAGACGAGAGGACAACCATGATTGGCGTGAAAAAGCTTCAGGACTTTTCCAAGGCGATGATCGGGCCGGTGCTGTATCTGCCGGCTATCGGCCTGTTGATCGCCCTGTTCAGCATGACCACCAACCGGCTGTGGGTGGATGAAAGCAGCGGAATCTATCTGTTGGGGAAATTCGTCTCCAGCATGCTCTGGGCGCTGATGAACAATCTCGGGTTTCTGTTCTGCCTCGGACTGGCCAGCGGTCTGGCGAAAACCCGCAAAGCCGAAGCCGCTTTCGTGGCGGCCATGACCTGGCTGGTCTATCTGGCGGCGAACAACAGCTGGCTGACCCTGACCCATCGTCTGGCGACCGGAGCCACCAACGCGCAACTATATGGCAGCGGACAAACCTATATCTTCGGTTTTCAGGTCATCGATATGGGCGTGTTCCTCGGTATTATCCTTGGCTGCGCCGTCGCCTTTGTTCACAATCGCGTGGTTGGCATTGAGTTTCGCGGCGCGCTGTCGATCTACGGCAACAGCAAGCTGGTGCTGATCGTGATGCTGCCGTTGGTGGGCCTGTTTGCTATCGCCACCGTCTATCTCTGGCCGGTGGTGGAGCTGGGTATCTCGGCGCTGACCGGCTTTATGAAATCCTTTGGCGCCATCGGGGTCTTCCTGTACGGCTTTCTCAACCGGTTCCTGATCCCCACCGGGCTGCATCATTTGATCTGGTCGCCGTTCGTCTTTACCTCTATCGGCGGTCAGTTGCTGATTGATGGCCAGACCGTCATTGGCGCCAAGCCTATTTTTCTCGCCGAAATCGCCCGTCATCCCGTTGACGCGCTCAGTGATTCCGCCCGGTTTTTGACCTATGGGATGGTGAAGATTTTCGGCACCGCCGGTATGGCGCTCGCTTTCTATCGCACGGCGAAACCGGAGAATAAACAGCGGCTCAAAGTCACGCTGATCCCCTTAATTGTCACCTCCGTGCTGGTGGGGATCACCGAACCTTTTGAGTTTCTCTTCATCTTCACCGCCCCGCTGCTGTGGCTTATCTACTCCCTGCTGGACGGTTTTTTCCAGATGCTGGCCTGGCTGCTTCACGTGCGGGTCTGCGCCACCAACGGTCTTTTCGATTTTGTCGTCTATAACCTGCCCGCCGGCGCCAGCGTGACGCGCTGGCCGGTGTTTGTCGCCCTCGGGCTGCTGGAGACCGCCACCATGTACCTGGTCGGCACCTTCTGTATTACCCGCCTGCGAATGCTTACCCCGGGGCGCGAAGCCGCTGCCGATGCGGTGCGTTCCCCACAGACGGATCCGGCAAATGGCGAGTCTGACAAAGGCGCGATGGTGATTGCGGGGTTGGGCGGCAAAGAAAATGTTTGTGCGGTGGAAAACTGTTTTACCCGCCTGCGGGTCGATGTGCGCGACCCCGCACTCATCCAGCAGACGCTGTTAAAAGAGAGCGGAGGGAGCAGCGTGCTGATTAAAGGCAATCATGTTCAGGTGATCTACGGCCTGGGGGTTAACAAAATTCGAACGGCGGTCAACGCCAGTCTGGGTGTAACTGAATAACGAGGTGGTAAATGAAAGATAACTTTGTGGTCACGATTGCCGGCGGCGGTAGTACCTATACGCCGGGGATTGTCATGATGCTGCTGGAAAATATGGCGCGCTTTCCCCTGCGGGAGATCCGTCTGTACGATAACCATCACGAGCGTCAGAAGACCATCGGCGACGCCTGCGCCATTCTGGTGGCGGAACGCTTCCCGCAGGTAAAATTCAGCTATACAACCGATCCGCAGGCGGCCTTCACCGACGTGGATTTTGTGATGGCGCATATTCGCGTTGGCCTGTATGAGATGCGGGAAAAGGATGAAAAAATCCCGCTGAAATATGGCGTGCCGGGTCAGGAAACTTGTGGACCGGGAGGGATCGCCTACGGTATGCGCTCGATTGCCGGCGTGCTGGAGCTGGTCGATTATATGCAGCAGTACGCCCCGGGGGCGTGGATGCTTAACTACTCCAACCCGGCGGCCATCGTCGCGGAAGCGACCCGTCGCCTGCGGCCCGACGCGCGCATCATCAACATCTGCGATATGCCGGTGGCCATCGAGGGGCTGTTTGCCGATATCCTCGGTCTGCCGTCGCGTAAGGCGCTGAACGTCCGCTACTATGGCCTCAATCATTTTGGCTGGTGGACCAGCATCACCGATAAAGCCGGTAACGATCTGATGCCGGCGCTCAAGCGTCACGTGGCGGAGCAGGGTTACAGTAGCCCAAAAGAAGATTTTCAGCATAAAGCGCCGAGCTGGATCGAAACCTTTAAAAAAGTGAAGGATGTGTTTGCCCTCGATCCCCTGACGTTGCCTAACACTTATCTGAAATACTACCTCTATCCTGACTACGAGGTAGCCCACTCTGACCCGGACTTTACGCGGGCTAACGAAGTGATGGCCGGACGTGAAAAAGAGGTCTTCGATATGGCCCGGGAGATCACTCGTCGCGGCACCGCGGAAGGCGCGCATTTCCATGCCGGGGCCCATGCCACCTTCATCGTCGACCTCGCCTGCGCCATCGCCTTTAACACCCAGGAGCGGATGCTGTTGATCGTGGAAAACAACGGGGCGATCGCCAACTTTGACGAGACGGCGATGGTGGAAGTCCCCTGCCTGGTGGGCGTCAACGGCCCGGAACCGCTGGCGATGGGAAAAATCCCTTCGTTCCAGAAAGGACTGATGGAGCAGCAGGTGGCGGTGGAGAAGCTGGTCGTTGACGCCTGGATTGAGAAAAGCTACCAGAAACTGTGGCAGGCCATCACCCTGTCAAAAACGGTGCCCAGCGCCGCGGTGGCGAAAGCGATTCTCGATGAGCTGATCGTCGCCAACGAAGGTTACTGGCCCGCGCTGCACTGATTTTTTGCCACAACCCTGCCGTGAGAGCCCCTCTCGGCAGGGTTATCGCCGGCATCCATCCCGCGATACCTCCTTCCATAGCCTCCCTCAGCGCCAACGCGTCAATGGCCTGCGCGACGCCAGGCCAGACTGACATCACAGCATCGCCAGCCACTATTTTCCCTGAACAGAGTAATGAAATATAAATTCTATTCTTCGATATTATGGCGTAAAAATGTGATCTGCGTTGTATTCTCTGCGTTACATTAACCCACTGAAAACAACATCATTATTACTAGCTCGCAAATTTAACCCGCATTTCATAGGGATATACTGCCGCATGCCATTGTGATTCGCTTCATGTATTTACCTTCCTGCAACACCGATTTGAAATTAAATTTTCATAATGTGATCTTGTAGCATGCTCATTCCATTTCTTTGTGCCATATTCTTAGCACGGTAAATCGCCGGAACGACAGCAACGTGCCACACCAGGGCGCTGTCCTGCGGCCAACGTCGGCGCTGCCGACGCACTGAAGACCGCTAACCCGAAAAGGAGAACGGATATCGACGACATCCATGCCAACACCAAGCCGTAAACCTCTTTGACCGCCATTGCTTAGCGTACCCTGCCTTGTGCTGAGCAATTACACAAAGAAGAAAATCATTTAATTCAGTTAGATACGACAACACAGGCGTGATAAATCCTGACTGGGGAGATGTATTTTTATCTTGTGTCGTTCAACAAAATAAAGGGACTACCATGTCATTTATAACAAACCTGAACCAGCAACAGAGAAAACGACTTCATCAGATCACCTTAGTGGCCACCTTCGGCGGCCTGCTTTTCGGTTACGACACCGGCGTTATCAACGGCGCCTTTTCCTCACTGAAGCAGTACATGGCGCTGACCCCGACCACCGAAGGGCTGGTAATGAGTGTCCTGCTGATCGGCGCCGCGCTGGGCAGCGTGTTTGGCGGTAAGTTCGCCGACTACTTCGGCCGGCGCAAATACTTGCTCTTCCTCTCCTTTGTTTTTCTTATCGGCGCCCTGCTTTCCGCCGCGGCTCCCGATATCACTACCCTGCTGATTGCCCGCGCCCTGCTGGGCTACGCCGTCGGCGGCGCCTCGGTCACCGCCCCCACCTTTATTTCTGAAGTGGCGCCCACCGAGATGCGCGGTAAGCTGACCGGCCTGAATGAAGTCGCCATCGTTATCGGCCAGCTGGCGGCGTTTGCCATTAACGCGATCATTGGCATCATCTGGGGCCATCTGCCGGACGTCTGGCGCTATATGCTGCTGGTGCAGGCGATCCCCGCTATCTGCCTGTTTGTTGGCATGTGGCGCGCGCCGGAAAGTCCGCGCTGGCTGATCAGCAAAAACCGCCACGAGGAAGCGCTGCATATTCTCAAACAGATCCGCCCGGCGGAACGCGCGCAGAAAGAATTCGACGACATCTCCACCCTGATCAAAATTGAAGCCGGCAATAAGTTCAGCACCCAGAACACCTTCACCACTATCCTCAAAACGCCATGGATCCTCAAAATTTTGCTGGTGGGCATTACCTGGGCCGCGCTGCAGCAAACCACCGGGGTGAACGTGATTATGTATTACGGCACGGAAATCCTGAGTGCCGCCGGCTTCTCAGAGCGTACCTCGCTGATCTGTAACGTGCTGAACGGCGTCTTCTCCGTCGGCGGTATGCTGATTGGCGTGCTGTTTCTCGTCGATCGTTTTAAGCGTAAGACGATCATTATCTACGGCTTCGCCATTATGGCCACGCTGCACCTGATTATCGCCGCGGTCGACTACACCCTCGTGGGCGACCTCAAAGCCACCGCTATCTGGCTGCTGGGTGCGCTGTTCGTCGGCGTGATGCAGGGTTCGATGGGCTTTATCACCTGGGTGGTGTTAGCCGAGCTGTTCCCGCTGAAATTCCGCGGATTGTCGATGGGGATCTCGGTATTTTTCATGTGGATCATGAACGCGGTGGTCAGCTACCTGTTCCCGCTGCTGCAGGCGAAACTGGGCCTTGGGCCGGTCTTCTTTATCTTCGCGGCCATCAACTATTTGGCGATTCTGTTCGTGGTGTTCGCCCTGCCGGAGACCTCCAATAAATCGCTGGAGCAGTTAGAAGCGGAGCTGTCAGCGAATCATGAGGATAAAAAATCTACTCGTCTCACCAGGGAGGTTGGCTATGATCGATAACATCACGCTGGATAATCTGCACATCGGCTGCAAGGCCAGTAATAAAGCGGAAGTCATCGCCATGATTGGCGCAGAGTGTAAAGCCAAAGGCTATGTCAATCAGGAGTGCGTTCACTTTCTGCTGGAGCGTGAACATCAGGTTTCCACTTTTTTGGGCAATGGCATCACCCTGCCGCATCTGCCGAAATCAGCGACGGATATCATTCTTAAAACCGGGATTGAGATCTATCAGTTTCCTGATGGCGTTATCTGGGATCGCGGCAACGTGATGTTTATTGCCATTGGCGTGATTGCGAAAGAGAAAGAGCATATTGACGTGCTCAAAGAAATTGCCTCGATATTCAGCGATGAGCTGATCGCGAATGCGTTGTCATTAATCTCCGACAAAAATGACTTCCTGAAGATCCTCCAGCATAACGCGCTACCGCGTTAAGTGCGCCACCGGCCGGGGCTCTGCCCCCGGCCATCGCCTTATTTTATTGGTCTCGCAGAAAGCAAGCATTACGAAAAATCTAATTTTCTCCGTTATCACGTCACTCACAATAATAACCGGGGAAATTAACGCATATCGAATGGCTATCAACTCTATTTATTATGCGACAGCTCTTATCCAATATAGGAAAATGACCAATAAAAACAGCATGTTAACTATTAAAAGTCTTTGCATTCTTTGCTTTGCTGTTCAGGCCGTGAGTGCCGCGCGCCAGTGATTCCTGCGCTATCCCATTAGTTTTGATTTATATCAATACTGCCTCCAGCGTTAAAATGCATTTTACAGCGCGATTATTTTGGAAAGGTGTATACGACATTGGTTTTACGATTTGGATATTTATTTAGCCGGCCCGCAAGCCTGTGGGGATGGCTGATGTGTAACGCGCTTAATGGTATCGCGATCGTCCTCTGCTTTCGCGGGATAAGCATCGTGACAGGCTATCGTCAGGCGGTCTGGCAGGTCATCATCACGCTGGCTATTATTATATCGACCTGGTATAGCGCTAATTATTTCGCCGCCCTGGAAGCGCGACGCGACAGACGACGCTTTCTGCTGCTGGCCTGGGTGGTGATGACCATTCTACTGAATTTCATTCACCTCAGCGGCGCTGAATACCGTTATTAAAGGAGCATGCCCATGACGCTGGCGATGCTGTTGGTGCTTATCAATCACCATAAAGGTCTGACGATCTTACTGATTGTCATTATTGCGCTGTTGGTTATGGCGCTTACCCCGCTGGTCAAAAAACTGCTGAGCACCCTTCACGATCGGTCCTGACTTTTCTCTCACGGCCGCCGACAGGCGGCCATCTCTCCTCCTGTTAGACTGATTCCGCCACCAGCCTTAGCGGCATGCAGCCTGCTGCAGCGCGCATGAAAAGAAATGAGAACCATTATCAATGAAGCTATGCTAACGTGTCAGCCCAGGCAAAACGCCAGATGACAGAAAACAGGGGGACAGACGAGGTGAAGCAGGATTCAGGGATCATCACAGCGCGGCAGGCGCACGGATTGCTGACGCTGGCGATAGGCGCCGCGCTCTTCTACAGCAGCGGCAGTTTCGCCCGGCCGGATCTGCAGCCGCTGGGGCCGAATATTGCGGACAAAGGGTCAGCTTTCTACCATTTTACCCAGCGCCAGTACGACTCTGCCGATGGCGAACGCCATTACCGGGTGTGGACTGCGGTGCCGGATAAAGCGCCGCCGGCCGCCGGTTATCCGGTACTGTATATGCTGGACGGCAACGCGGTGATGGATAAACTCAACGACGCGTTTCTGCAACAGCTCTCCGCTGGTTCCCCGCCGGTCATCGTCGCTATTGGTTACCAGACGGCGCTGCCCTTCGATACCACAGCCCGGGCCTGGGATTACACTCCGCCGCTTAAGACGCATCAACCTCGCGCTGGAAAATCCGCGCTGCCGCCGCGAAAAACCGGGGGTAATGACCTGTTTCGCCAGCTGCTGAGCGAAACGATGGTTCCTCAAGCAGAAGCTAAGCTGAAAATCGATCCCCGCCAGCGCGCTATTTGGGGTCACTCCTATGGCGGACTGTTTGTACTCGACGCGTGGCGTAAGAGCGACCTGTTCCATATCTTTTATTCCACCAGCCCGTCGCTCGGCCAGGCACTCGAGTCTCCGCTTAAAGACAGCAAAAACATCGATGCCGCGGCTTTCGTCGGGAAATCGCTGTATCTGCTGGAGGGGGATGGCAAAGCCCCTGGAGAGCCGTCCGGGCACGTGGCTTCCCTGGCGGTTTTGCGTCAGACCCAACAGCAACTGGCGGACAACGGCTTGCGGGTGGCCTTCTGGCGCTACCCTGGGCTGACCCATGGTCAGATGTTCGAGGTCTCCCTGCGCTCCGCGCTGCTGCACCTTTCCGGGCAGGCAGCGCTTGCGCATCAGTGATGACCTTGCGCCCACCAGCGGACGGCGGGCGATTCAGCGCTGATCGGGCAGGTGTTTAATATCGACCGGCTCGCCGAACAGGAACCCCTGCATTTCGTCACATCCCTCCTCTTCGAGGATCTGCAGTTGTCCTGCGGTTTCCACGCCCTCGGCGATAAGCGGCGTATTGATCGAGTTGCCCAGCGAAATAATGGCCCGCACGAATGAGCGGACCTGGGGATTGCTCTCCACATCCAGCATAAAGCTGCGGTCGAGCTTGATGACGTCGAAATGAAAATCGCGCAGCATGCTCAGGGAGGAGTAGCCGGTGCCGAAATCATCCAGTGCGATACTGATCCCCATCTTTTGCAGATGATGCAGGACGCTGAATGCCAGCTGCTTGTTCACGATAAACGCCGTCTCGGTAACCTCAAACTCCAGCAGGCTGACCGGATAGGCGGTACGCATCAGGATCTCGCGGACTTTTTCGATAAAGCTACGATGACGCAGCTGCACCGGCGAGATATTGACCGAAATTTTTCTGTTGAGACCCTTTTCCAGCGCTTCGTTACACACCTGCTCCAGCACCCAGTAGCCTAACGGCACGATGGCGCCGCTCTCTTCGGCAATGGGAATAAACACGTCCGGCGGAATAGCGCCCAGCTGAGGATGCTGCCAGCGCAACAGCGCTTCATAACCGGTGATGCGACGATCTTTAATATTGCGGATCGCCTGATAGTGAAGCGAAAACTCCCCCGCCTGAATACCGCGGCGGATGTCGGCGGCCATCATATTCCGCTGCCGCGTCTTGTCGTCCATCTCGCGTTCGTACCAGCAAATTTTGTGGTCGAGACTGCTCTTTGCCCGATACATGGCCAGATCGGAATTGCTCAGAACCGTATTAATATCCGTCCCGTCCTCCGGGTAGACGGAGATACCCATGCTGGCGGAAAGGATCACTTCCGTCGCGGCAAACGTCTGCTTACCGCTGAAGCAGTGCCAGAGACGGGCGGCAAAGGCGTCCACCTCGCTTTCATCGGCAAAAGGTTTGACGGCCACAAACTCATCGCCACCGAAGCGGGCGACCATCTCCTCCTTCTGCAGCGTTTTGAGTACGGCGCCTGCCACGCGCTGCAGCAGTTGATCGCCAATAAGATGGCCCTGCAGATCGTTAATCTCTTTAAACTTATCTAAATCGATGGTGAAAACGGCAAAGCGGCGGGCGTCATTCCCGGTGATTAGCTTTTCCACCCGCTCAAAGAACTCCACCCGATTGGGTAAACCGGTCAGCGCATCGTAACGCGCCATCCACGCGATGCGGTCATTGATCGCCTTCTGTTCGCTGATGTCGCGGGTAATTTTGGCAAAGCCCAGCAGGTTATTTTGCTCATCGCGGATGGCATTGATCATGACATGCGCCCAGAACCGGGAGCCATCTTTACGATACCGCCAGCCTTCGCCTTCGAACTGCCCGCTACGCAGGGCAATTTGCAGATTATTCGCCGGCACCCTGGAGAGTTGTTCGGCTTCGCTATAGAAGAGACCGAAGTAGCGACCGATGATCTCATCGCTCAGGTACCCTTTTGCCCGGCGGGCGCCCTCATTCCAGCTAATGACCGTCCCGTCGGCGCTCAGCATATAGATGGCATAATCTTTAACACTTTCAATAAAGTGGCGATAGGCAATGTCCGTCAGGTGATCGTTACTCATGGTACAGCGCTCTCTGTGGCTCGGTCGTGGCAAAACGCATTAGATATAACAGAATCACGCCCATAATGAATACAAGGTTAAGGTGTTTTATGGTCGCCTTTCCGGCCCGGACAACCGCCGATCGCGCGGCGGACACTCCTGTTAAGCGTAGTGGACCAGGCCACCTTCGGGGGGATAACCTCGGCGATTTTCGCACTTAGGTCGCCCACTAATAGTTACTTTTATTGATTAAAAAGTTTGATTGAAAGAATAAATAAAAGGAGTAATGTTAATAATACTTTCTATGGAGGTTAAATATGTTGCGTGATTATTTAAAAGTGGAAAAAGAAGATCGGTTGGTTGAACAACAGAGTCGTCATGACAATAGTCAGCATTATTCTTCGGTAACTGAATGGGTTATTTTAAGTAAAGATGGCCAGCGTAAAGGCCGGGTATCCCTGTTTGACCGCTTCACCACCCGCCGCTCCTGGAGCGACAGCTTCCGCATTACGCAGTTCGATAATGCGGGTAAAGTGGTGGTGGATAAACTCACTGACGCGCTGTAAATTCCCCGGATTCCCGGCCTGACGGGAGAATATTCATACGCAAAATTAACACCTGCATAAAATATATTGATGCGTCGTCATCATGTTATTTTCATTCCGCATACCGATAACCTAATGGGTAATTTTCGCCATGGTGAGCCGCGCGAATTTTTAACCTGAAAAAATACGGTAAATAAGCCCGCTGGTCGGGCTTTTTTGCATGACGCTCGTCACCCACGCCACAAAATGCCAAGGACATCCCGCGCTGGTTTGTATACGATACATCTACGAATCATATATGGTCTGTTTCTATGGGAATCGTCAAAATCTCCGATCTGCTGCACGATGACATTCGTGATGCCAGCAAAGCCATGTCCCGCTCCGTTAATGCCCAGGCGGAATACTGGATCCGCCTGGGCATGATGAGCGAACTCTACCCCGAGCTTAACCACCAGCAGATCAAACTGCTGATGCTGAAATCCGGCTCTGACCGTCTGCTGGAGGTGATCAATGCCATCAATAATCATTAAAACCGCCGATGAGCTCGCGCGCCAGCGCCATGCCGGCCAGCTGCTGGCATCGGTGTTTGACATGCTGGATACCTTTATCGTCCCCGGCGTGACGACGATGGAAATCAACGATCGAGTGGAAGATTTTATCGTCAACCAGCTGGACGCCCGCCCGGCCAGCAAGGGGCAATACGACTTTCCCTATGTGTTGAACACCTCGATTAACGATGTGGTCTGCCATGGGATCCCGAAGGCGACCGAGCATCTGCGCTCCGGGATGATCGTTAACGTCGATATCACCCTCGAGAAAGCGGGCATGATCGCTGACTCCAGTAAGATGTACCTGATAGGCGACGTTTCCCCGCTGGCTCGCCGGCTGGTAAAGACCACCTATGAAGCCATGTGGAAAGGCATTGAGGTGGTGAAACCCGGCGCGACGCTGGGCGACATCGGCCATGCCATTCAGCGCTGGGTCGAGGACCATGGCTACAGCGTGGTCAGAGAATATTGCGGTCACGGTATCGGCCAGGAAATGCATGAAGAGCCGCAGGTGCTGCACTACGGCAGGCCCGGTGAAGGCGCGGTGCTGCGGGAAGGCATGGTATTCACTATTGAACCGATGGTGAACCAGGGCGGCAGTCGTATCAAGACCAAAAAGGATGGCTGGACGGTGGTCACCCGCGATAAAAAACTCTCCGCGCAGTGGGAACACACCGTGGCCGTCACCGCCAACGGATTTGAGGTGCTGACGCTACGCGACGACGAGCAGTCGCGGATCCGCTGAGTTTTCTTCTCCCGGTATATCGGCATAGCCGACATTTCTCGCTGGCGAGTACCGCCCTTCGTCAGCGCACTTTATCCCCTGGCCTCTATTGCCCCCCGCGTTCTCCACACCGCGCCGGGTGTGTCTGCTTTACCCCTCATAAAGTTAATCATAAAACGATAAAAATTTATTGTAAAACGATAAACACCAGGCTAACCTGCGCTCACTTTAACACCAGGGAGAAACGGTATTCCCTCACCTGGATGTCGTACCGCGTTAAGGAGAAAACATGCGCTGGAACCGCTATCGCCGGGACAGACAGATCATTGCCGCCGTGCTGGTTTTTACCGTCATTGTGGCGGCGGGGATCGCCCTGCAGCCCGGCTTTCATCCCCCCAGCTCCCGGACGACGGGGGATAAACAGCTGGTCTCGATATTAACGCCCCTGCTCAATGGCGCCCGCGGACAGGTCGCCGCCGCGCTGATTACGCCTCAGGGGGTGCGCTACGGCCTGTGGGGGAGCGAGTATACGACGCAGTATGAGATCGCCAGCCTGAGCAAAACCATGACCGCCAGCCTGCTGCTGGAGGCTATTCGCCGCGGCGAAGTCACCGCGCAGACGCCGGTGTCGGCGCTGGTCCCGGAGATTGTCAGCCCGGTGCGGGACGTTACCCTGGAGCAACTGGTTTCTCACCGTTCAGGACTGCCACCGCTTACCGCGTCGGTTGGGCAGCGGCTGGCTATTCTGAGCGACATTGCCCGGCGGCAGAATCCCTGGCGCTACGATCGACCCGCGCTGATCGCGATGATGAACCAGGCCACTCTGCAGCCGACGAAATGGTTTGATTATTCCAACGCCGGGTTTGCCCTGCTCGGACTGGCGCTGGAGCGGGCGTCTCATCGCGATTTTGCCACACTGATGGCGCAACGGGTCTTTGCCCCCGCCGGAATGCAGGGCGCGGAAGTGGCCCGGCAGAATACCCCAGCCTCGCCGTCGTTTGCCGCGGGCTGGTCTGTCTCTGGTTTTCCTCAGCAGCCATGGGTGATGGATGCCTTCGCCCCCGCCGGCGGCGTACGCGCCACGATTGTCGATATGGCGAAATATGCCCAGGCGCTGCTGGCAGGAAACCTGGCGGGCAGTGAAGGCATGCCCCCCCTGTTCGCCACCGATGATCCCGATTCCCGGGTGGGTTATGCCTGGTTCACTACCCGCGTCCGCGGACGGGAGATCGTCTGGCATGACGGGCAGAGTGGCGGCTTTGCGGCAATGATGGCCTTCGACCGACAGCGACAGACCGCGGTAGTGATCCTCTCCGATACCGCCTGGCCGGTGATCGGGCCTGCCATCAAGCTCTTACTGGCTGCCACCCCTGATGAACAGGAGGCGCGTAATGAACGGAATTGACATCCTCTGGGCGCTGTTAACGCTGTTGTCGGTGATCCTGTTTATTTCCGGCGACTGGCTGGCGCAGCGAAAAATACGCCTGCTCAATTATGTTTTGCTGGTGACCGGGGTTATTTATCTCGCCGAGGTTTTCCAGACCCTGCAGAATCTCGGCAAAATGGGCTACCTGTTTCGGATGCTGACCTGGACCATCCAGGCATCGTTCATCACCCTCAGCCTCTACCGCGTCTGGACCCGTCCGTGGTTTGCCAGCCGTCGACGCGGCGTCCGGGCGATGAGCGTTGTCTTCGCCGTGGCCCTTATGTCATGCTTGACGCGGCTGGTGCTTTAATTATTCTCATCAATCAGGAAGGTAAATTGTGAAGCAATCCAGAACCCGGCTGAGTCTGGCTATTATTAGCGGCATACTGCCCCTCTTTTTTATGCTCGCCCTGATCGTGCCGCTGTGGATTTTCTTTACCGGCGAACGATATTTTCTTTCCACCCTGCTGCACTTTGCTGAAGTGCCGTTAACCGACAACCCGGCCCAGGCGCCGGGGATGGCGAGACGTTTGTTGCTGCTGGCCCTGCTGTATCTTCCGGCCGGGCTGTTCGCGTTCGCTATCTGGCAGGGCATGAAGGTAACCCGTAGCGTCCGCCAGCGCAGCGTGCTCAGCCTCTCCCTGGCGCACAGCGTTCGTTACATCGCTCTGGCCATGGTGGGCATGGGGATCCTGTTGCCGGTGTGCCGCTTTCTCATCCCGCTGCTCGCCTGGTGGCCGCAGCCTTATTACCAGGTGGTGTTTCTGCTCAGCGACGGGGTGCTGCTTCTGACAGGAAGCTTGCTGTTTGTGACATTTCACGCCATGCTCCACGGGATCCGTGCGGAAGAAGAGAATAAGGAGTTTATTTAACGATGGCTGTGGTGGTGAATCTGGACAAACTGCTGGTGGAAAAAAAGATGACGTCCAGGGCGCTGGCGGCCTTTGTTGGCATTACCGAACAGAATTTGTCGCTGCTCAAGTCGGGAAAAGTCAAAGGCATCCGCTTTGATACCCTGTCGCGCATCTGCGAGGCGCTCGAGTGTCAGCCTGGCGATATTCTGGCGTGGGAGCCCGACTGACCTCTCCCACCTGATGTCAACAGTCCTATCAAGGAATTGCTCTGGCCGGCGAATCGTAAGAGAATAGCGCCTACACGCGACGATCTGATTACACGGGAGTTCATCATCAGCCATTCTCGTCGATTCCCCCTAGCCAGCAAAGTGGCGCTGGCAGGCGCGGCGCTCATCGCCGCCGGCATGCTGTTCAGCTGCACCAGTAAGGCCCCCAAATCCCTCGTCACGCCGCCGAAGAGCGCGGCCGTTAAAGCCGGTCAGACGCACCGGGAGCCGGTACGCGGCGTCTGGCTGACCACCGTCTCGCGCCTTGACTGGCCGCCGGTCGGGTCAATTATCGCCAGTACGCCGGAAAGCCGCATCACCCAGCAGAAGCTGGCGCTGATCGCCAAACTCGATAATCTGCAGCGCCTGGGGATCAACACCGTCTTTTTCCAGGTGAAACCGGACGGTACGGCGCTCTGGCGGTCGGATATCCTGCCGTGGTCCGATATGCTGACCGGCAAAATCGGCGAATACCCCGGCTACGATCCGCTGCAGTTTATGCTGGATGAAGCGCACAAGCGCGGCATGAAGGTCCACGCATGGTTTAACCCTTACCGCGTCTCGGTCAACACCAAACCGT
Source organism: Klebsiella sp. 54 (assembly GCF_018223875.1). NCBI lineage: Bacteria > Pseudomonadati > Pseudomonadota > Gammaproteobacteria > Enterobacterales > Enterobacteriaceae > Klebsiella > Klebsiella sp. 54. The sequence goes on along the minus strand of NZ_JAGRRA010000002.1, from coordinate 1,530,059 downwards.
CGACGATTGCCGAGCTGAACAACACCCTCACTCAGGTGCCGGCCAGCGTGTTCGTCCTGCACCGTAACTGGATCCGCACCGCCAGCGATCGCTTTGTTCTCGACCCGGGTATTCCCGAAGCGCGTGACTGGATCACCAGCATTGTCGCTGAAGTGGTGCAGAACTACCCGATTGACGGCGTGCAGTTCGATGACTATTTCTACACCGAAACCGCTTCTTCCCCGCTTAACGACAACGAGACCTTCCGTCGTTACGGGCAGGGCGATGCCTCGAAGGGCGACTGGCGGCGGCATAACACTCAGCAGCTTATTGCCCAGGTCTCCGCGACCATTAAAAAACTCAATCCGAACGTCGAGTTTGGCGTGAGCCCGGCCGGGGTGTGGCGCAACCGCTCCCACGATCCGGCGGGGTCTGATACCCGTGGCGCGGCCGCCTATGATGAATCCTATGCCGATACCCGCAGCTGGGTGCAGCAGGGGCTGCTCGACTACATCGCCCCGCAGATTTACTGGCCGTTTGCCCGCGATGCGGCGCGCTACGATGTGCTGGCCAACTGGTGGGCCGAGGTGGTCAAGCCGACGCATACCCGGCTGTATATCGGCGTGGCCCTGTACAAGGTGGGTGAACCGTCCAAAAATGAACCTGACTGGACGGTGGATGGCGGCGTGCCGGAGCTGAAAAAACAGCTCGACCTCAATGAGTCCCTGCCGCAGATCCAGGGCACCATCCTGTTCCGCGAAAACAACCTCAATCAGCCGCAGACCCGCCAGGCGGTTAACTACCTGCGCAGCCGCTGGGGGCCGCCGCAGAGCTAACCGCCAACCGGCTTCGCTATCCCGCCAGCAGCCCTTGCTGCAGGCGGGCGTGCAGTTTAAGCATGTTCTCCGTGATGGCCCGCCAGACGTGGGCGGAAAAGTCCGACGGCAGCGTTCGGCGGGCGCTTTCGATGGCCTGCGGCACGCGGTCGGCAAACTCGCCCAGGATCGCCAGCATCTGCTCCCGGGGGAAGTTAACCGCTTTGGCGGTCGCCAGAAAATGACGCGGATAGATAGCGTTAATCTCCGTTTTCCGCCCTTTTGTGGCATTGAGCCCCATCGACAGCTTCAGGTCGCGCAGATGCAGTCCCGTCCCGCCCAGCACCGGAAATGCCGAAATAATGTCGTAGAACGGCGTGAGCCGGTAGCTGCCGCCGGGCAGCAAAAAGAGCGAGAAGTTCTTCGCATGCCCGTCCGTTGCCCCGGTCAGCCACTGGAACACCATGAACTTCATAAAGTCATAGCGATCTTTCAGGGCCTCACTGGAGCCCAGCAGAAAGGTCATGATCGCGGCGATACCCGGCCCGCCGTCAGACTCATATTTCATCGACGACGGTATGCCGAATGCCTGACACAGATCCTCCTGCGGCAGACGCAGCAGCACGCGCCCCTCCTGCGCCCAGCGCCGGTCGAAGCGGGTCACCGCCAGCGCACGGATCCGCGGCGTGTTGATAATCTCCGCCTCCGGCACCGCCAGGCCCAACGCCCTGGCCAGCGCCAGGCACAGATATTCGTTATCCACGCTTTCACGCAGATCCAGCGTCGCATTGGGCTGCTTTATCTCGCCGATGGGCAGTTTAATGATATGGGTGGTCGGGGTGGTGCCCTGCGGAATACACCAGTGCTCGCCCATTCGCAGCAGCGCGGTTTTCTCCTGAGCGCCGGCCACCGAGATCCGAAAATCGTCCTGGCCGGTCACCATCCCGAGAGGAATATCCGACTGGTAGGCGGTCAGCAAAGCGGTCAGCTGCGCCTCATCCAGCGTCTGCCAGCGCAACGCGGCAAGATGCGCCTCTTCCCCCGGCGGCAGCAGAGTCACCGCCCCTACGCTGTCCCGCCCGACCTCGGCCAGCAGATCGAACGGCTGTTTCGAACGCGCCTGATAGCGCCTGACGATCCGCTCGCGGACCTGCGGGCTGTCGGGCAGCAGGTTATCAAAATAGTGATACACCGCGTCGGCGGTAATATTGCCATACTGCAGCGGCAGCGAGAGGGAGAGCGGTCTGGCGCGCGGGCTGCGCAGCCACTCCTCATCATAGCGGAAACTGTGCGCCCCGTTGGCCTGGCGGGTTAAGGTTCCCACGCGCGCATTGTTCATCCAGGTGGTGAGCGTCGCCATTACCAGTCAAGATCCGTGGTGTTATCGGGAATCATCGCCGTCTCTGCCGGTTTGGCGTTCAGGGTCATCACCACCCCCAGCGACTGGAGGATCTTAAACAGGGTGGTTAAGGTGGTTTTGTCGGGGTGATTTTCAAAATTGGACAGCGTCGCCTGTTTAATGCCGATCCGGCTGGCCAGCGCCTCCTGAGTCCAGTGATTTTGCTGGCGCAGCAGTTTCAGGTAATTGGCCAGCTGAACCGGACTGTATATCTGCGGGGAATTCATCGCCTTGTTCCTCACCATCATTTATCCCCCTATCGGGATAAAACTGGTTTTATACCCTGCAAGGGATAATGTCAAGTTTATCCCCTGGTGGGGATAGGTCAATGATTATCCTTACGTAGGGATAAAGCAGAAGGGATGGCAGCCGGAGCAACGTGGTCTGCCCGGTGGCGGCTGCGCCTTACCGGGCCTACGGGCTGTCGCTACCAGTTTCATCATCATCCAGGCCGGGCAAGCGCAGCACCGCTCGGCAATGGCTGTCACTCGGGCAACGCGCAGCCGGGCTTAGCTGCCGCGGTAGGTCGACCACCCGCCCGGGGCGATCAGAAACGGCAGATGGAAATGGTCCTCTGCCGCCTCGCCAATGACAAAATCAATCTGCGCCCGGGTAAAAACGCTATCGCGCCCGGCACGGGCAAACCACGCCCCGGTTTCCGCGGTTAAACGGTAGCGCCCCGCCGGCAGCGGCGCGGAGCTGAAGCTGGCGATACGCCCCTGGGCGTTGGTCACCAGGTTCGCCAGGGTCTCGCCCTCCCGGCTCAGGCTGACCGCGACGCCTTCAGCCGGCGTGCCGGTGGAAATATCCAGAATATGGGTGCTCAGGGTGCTCATTCGCCAATCGCTCCTTCCAGTCTTAACATCGTAATTTCCCGCAGCTGGGCAAGCGCCTCAGCCACTTCTTCGTCAGCGGTATGCTGCAGCCGGCGCGTCAGCGCCTGCAGAATCTCTTCGCCGCTGCGCCCTTTGGCGCGGATTAAAAACACCCGGCCAAAGCGGGCTTCGTAGCGGGCATTCCCCTCCCGCAGGGCCTGCGCCAGTCTTTCATTATCGCTGTCCACCGCCGACTGCTCCTGGCGCGACATCGTCGCGTGCGCCTGGCTGCCGCTCGGTTTTTCGCCGATCCGCGGATGGGCGCTGAGCGCCGCGTTCAGATCGTTCTCTCCCCAGTCGCCCATCGCTTCCCGGGCGACCTGCAGCAGCGCTTCACGGTTGGCGAAGGGGCGCAAGTTCACCAGCTTATCGCTCCAGGCCGGGATCGCCACACAGGGAGCCAGCAGCTCCCCTGCCTCATCGCCACTCAGGCTGTTAAACTGACTCAGCGCGATCATCCTGACTCCTTATCGTTTTCGTCGCCGCCTGCTCCTGCGGCAGAACAAGGTTAAGCGCTATCGCCACCAGCCCACCGCTGGTGGCCGCGGAACCGAACAGATCGCCGACCATCGGCGGAAAATGGCTGAGAAACGCCGGCACCGACTCCACGCCAAGACCCGCACCAAACGCCAGACCCACGATCAGCACATCGCGTCGGGTGAGCGGGTTCTGGGTAATGATCCGGATCCCGGCCGCCACCACGCAGCCAAACATCACCATCGTAGCGCCCCCCAGCACCGGCGCCGGGATCTGCCGCAACAGTTCGCCCACCGGCGGGAACAGCCCGAGCAGGATCAGAATTACGCCAATGTAGCGTCCGACATAGCGGCTGGCCACCCCGGTCATCTGGATCACGCCGTTGTTCTGCGCGAAAGTCGTGTTTGGAAAGGCGCTGAGCATTGCGGCCACCATGCAGCTGACGCCATCCGCCAGGATACCGCCCTTCAGCCGGTTGCGGAAAGCGCGATCGTCAACAGACTGTTGTGAAATCAGCGAGTTGGCCGTCAGATCGCCCACCGCCTCCAGAATACACACCAGCGACACCAGCGCCACCGGCAGAAATATCGCGCTGTTAAACTGAAAGCCAAACGGGAACAGCGTTGGCAGGCGAAACAGGGTATCGCCCAGGCTGTGAAGATGGAACTGACCGCTCAGCCCTGCCGCCACACAGCCCACGGCAATGCCCACCACCACCGAGGAGAGCCGCAGCCAGCGGTTTTTGGCGCAGCTCAGCAGGACGATAACGCCAAGGGTACCCGCCCCGAGCGCGATATTGCTCATGCTGGCAAAATCCTGCGCCTTTTCCCCACCGCACCAGTTAATGACGCTGACCTTGATCAGGCTGATGCCGATCAGCGCAATCACGCTGCCGGTAATGATAGGGGTAAAGATTTTCTTCAGCGGTTCGATAAAGCGGCTGACAATCACCGGCACCAGGGCGGCGACAAAGTTAACGCCAAACAGCATCGCCATAATATCCTGTGGCCCGCCGCCCTGCGCTTTCACCCACATCCCTCCGGCTACCGCCACGCCCAGAAAGGCGAAGCTGGTGCCCTGCATGCAGATCATCCCGGCGCCAATGCCCCAGACCCGGTTGGACTGCAGAAAGGTACCGATACCCGAAGCCAGCAGCGACATACTGATGAGATACGGCAGCCAGTCGCCAAGTCCGAGGGTGGCGCCGATGATCAGCGGCGGCGTGATGATCCCCACCAGACCCGCCAGCACATGCTGGAGGGCGCTAAAAAAGGCCGGAAGCGGTGGGATCCGCTGTTCAAGGCCGTAAAGCAGGCCGCTGTGATGTTCGTCAGACATGGTGTTATCCCGTAGCAAAGAGAAGTGCATGGGCTACTGCACAAAGCAGGCCAGAGACGACAAAAGCGCACGAATAAATTTATTAACACTTCAAAATCATCAACTTAAATTATTCGAATGATGCATCATTTCCCTCCGCTGCTGAACCAGGCTTATGAAACGATAGATTCTTAATGCAACATACAGAAACTTTTGATTCATAAAAAGGCAACCAATGCATCACATTGCACCGAGGTGGTGCGCCATGACCTGCCGCTGTGCCTCTGGCGGGCGGTTTTCCTCCCTCCGGCGAACTGGTACGCAAATTGCTGTAGTCAGTGCCTACATCTGGAGAAGGAGAAAAAAATGAAAGCAATCGTGATTGGCGCGGGCATCGGCGGCTTAAGTGCGGCAGTGGCGCTCAAACAGTCGGGGATCGACTGCGACGTCTATGAGGCGGTGAAAGAGATCAAACCGGTCGGCGCGGCGATTTCCGTATGGCCCAACGGCGTGAAATGCATGGCCCACCTCGGCATGGGCGATATCATGGAAACCTTCGGCGGACCGCTGCGCCGCATGGCGTATCGCGATTTCCGCAGCGGCGAGAACATGACCCAGTTCAGCCTCGCGCCGCTGATCGAACGCACCGGCAGCCGCCCCTGCCCGGTATCCCGCGCAGAGCTGCAGCGGGAAATGCTGGATTTCTGGGGACGGGAGCGCGTGCAGTTCGGCAAACGCGTCACCCGCTGTGAAGAAAACGCCGACGGCGTGACGGTGTGGTTTACCGACGGCAGCAGCGCCAGCGGCGATCTGCTGATTGCCGCCGACGGCAGCCATTCCGCGCTGCGTCCGTGGGTGCTCGGCTTTACCCCGCAGCGCCGTTACGCCGGCTACGTCAACTGGAACGGTCTGGTGGAAATAGATGAAGCGCTGGCACCCGGCGATCAGTGGACCACCTTTGTCGGCGAAGGCAAGCGCGTCTCGCTGATGCCGGTCTCCGCTGGCCGGTTCTACTTTTTCTTTGATGTGCCGCTGCCGGCGGGTCTGGCCGAGGATCGTGACACCCTGCGCGCTGACCTCAGCCGCTACTTTGCCGGCTGGGCGCCGCCGGTGCAGAAGCTGATCGCCGCCCTTGACCCGCAGACCACCAACCGTATTGAAATCCACGATATCGAACCGTTCAGCCGCCTGGTGCGCGGTCGCGTCGCGCTGCTGGGCGACGCCGGACACAGCACCACCCCGGATATTGGCCAGGGGGGATGTGCGGCGATGGAAGATGCAGTGGTGCTGGGCGCCGTTTTCCGCCAGACCCGCGATATTGACGCCGCCCTGCGCGAATATGAAGCCCAGCGCTGCGATCGGGTTCGCGATCTGGTGTTGAAGGCGCGCAAGCGCTGCGATATCACCCACGGTAAGGATATGCAGCTCACCGAAGCCTGGTACCAGGAGCTGCGGGAGGAGACCGGCGAGCGGATTATTAACGGCATGTGCGACACCATCCTCAGCGGGCCGCTGGGCTGACGGTCGCCATGGACTCAATCACCGCGCTCAGCGTCTGAATGGCCATCTGCGCGGGACGCGATAGCTGACGCGAGGGCGCGGTGCACAGCGCCAGGGTCAGCGGCCGCAGCAGCGTACTGCGCAGCGGGATAAAGGCCAGCTGTCCGCGCTGAACCTCGTCCAGCACGTCGAGCAGGCTGAGGAGCGTCACGCCGCTGCCGCGCAGCACCAGCGACTTAATGAGTCGAATATCATTGCAGCTGATGGTATTCTCCGGCGCAAAGTCATGGTGGCGATAGAGGAGCGTCACCCGCTCATGCACGATCAGCGGCGCGCCGGGCACGATGTGCCGCTCCAGGCTGAGCTCGCCCAGAGACAGGGCCTTCGCCCCCGCCAGAGGATGGTCCGGGCGCATCACAATCCCCACCTCCAGTTCGGCAAAGGCCAGCACGCTGAGTCCGGCCTGCCCCTGCGGATCGAGGATCAGACCGACGTCCAGATCCGCCTGACGCACTTTCTGGCTGACGGTGTGGCTGTCGGCCACCTGCAGATCCAGCTCCAGCCACGGCCAGCGGGCGATGATTTCCGCCAGCGCGGCGGCGAAGCCGCCTTCCGCCAGCGCCTGCACCATGCCGACGCTGACGCTCCCGCGCTTCATCCCCTGCAGCTCATCAAATTTTTGCCGGGTCTGACGAAACTCCTTCTGCCAGCGCAACAGATTGTCATACAGCAGTTCACCCGCAGTGGTCATCCGCAGTCCCTCCGGCAGCCGCTCGAACAGCGGCGTCCCGAAGGCCTCCTCGGCCTGCAGGATCTGGCGGTTAATCGCCGAGGCCGAGATATGCAGCTGCTCGGCGGCCCGGCGCAGGCTGCCGCAGCGAGCCACGGCGATGAAATAGTGGGCGAAACGGGAAAATGGACTCATGGTGCCCCTGTACTCTTTTATGCAACAGCAGAGTGAATTAATGGTGATGGATGTGAACACCCTAATATGACAACAATAATCTCACAACAATAAAACAATCACCGATGTGAGCAGGAAGAGAAATCATGAAGACAACCACCCCCACGCCCCCCGCACATTGCACCTTCGATCCGGAAGACTGGCTGCGGCTGGCCCGCTGCTGGCACCCGGTGGCCCGCGCCTGCGATATTGACGGCGCTCCGGTGAAAGCCACCCTACTGGACGAACAGCTGGTTATCTATCGTATAAAAGGCCAGGTGGTTGTCGCCCGCGACGTCTGCCCGCACCGCGGCGTCCCGCTGACCCTGGGGTTTCATGAAGAAGAAGGCATCGTCTGCCCCTATCATGGCCTGCGCTTTGGCGAGGATGGCCGCTGCAACCGCATCCCCTCCAGTCCGGGGCAACCCATTCCGGCCAAACTGCATCTCACCAGCTTCGCCGTGGAGGAGCGTTACGGGCTGATCTGGACCTGCCTGGACTGCGATCCGGACAATCCGCCGCCGTTACCGACCATGCCGCACTGGGACGACGCCGGCTTTCAGCAAATCAACTGTCCGGCCTTTGAAGTGAAGGGCTTTGCCGGCCGCCAGGTCGAAGGCTTTCTCGATGTCGCCCACTTCGCGTGGATCCACACCGAGACCTTCGCCGATCCGGACAACCAACAGGTGCCGGACTACACCCCGCAGGAGACGCCGTTCGGCTTTGTTGCCGACTACTGGAGCTCGGTAGGCAATTACCCGGCCAGCTCCGATTTCCGCGCGCCGGAAGGGTTCCAGTGGCTGCGTCACTTTGAAATGCATCTGCCGTTCACCGCCACGCTGACCATCCATTTCCCTGCCGATGCGAAGCTGGTGATCATGAACGCCGCCTCGCCGGTGTCGTCGCGCGTGACGCGAATGTTTGCCCCTATCGCCCGCAATTTTGACCTGCATGTGCCGGTGGAAGACGTTCATGCGTTCAACCTGCGGGTGTTTGAGGAGGACCGCCTGATGGTTGAGACCCAGCGCCCGGAGCGGCTGCCGCTGGATCTGACCCTGGAGGCGCATATTCCGGCAGACCGCAGCTCTATCGCCTACCGGCGCGGGCTGAAGAAGATGGGCTTTGGCGATTTCTTTCTGGTATGAGTGGAGGTCTTATGCGCGACATACTCCCGGTGGTGGTCGATGGCCTGTGGCGCCAGGGCGCGAAAAATCTGGCCGTTCGTCTGGTGAGCGCCGATGGGCAACCGCTGCCGGCGTGGGCGCCCGGCGCCCATATCGACCTCCATCTCCCCTGCGGGCTGATCCGTCAGTATTCGCTGACCGGCAGCCCGGCCAGACGGGATCACTATCTGCTCTGCGTCGCCCGCGAGGCGCAGTCGCGAGGCGGCTCCCGTTATATTCATGACACCCTGCGTCCGGGGCAGCCCTTGCTGATCTCTGCTCCGCGCAACCACTTTCCCCTGCACGGGGGCGGCCACGTGGTGCTCCTCGCCGCCGGGATCGGCATTACGCCGCTGCTGGCGATGGCCCATGCGCGGGCGGCGTCCGGCGCCAGCTTTACGCTGCACTATTACGTCAGCCGCGCGCAGGAGGCCGCCTTCGCCACCGAGATCGCCAGCCAGCTCACCGGCGGAACCTGCCTGATCCACAGCTCTGCCGACGGGCAGAGTCCGCGCCTGCGGCTGGCGCAGGATCTGGGCGCGCCGGACGCCGACACCCGAGTCTATTTCTGCGGACCGCCGGGGTTTATGGCCCAGGTGCGCGACACCGCGCTGGCGGCCGGCTGGGCGGAAACGCAACTGCACAGCGAAGCGTTCCAGCCGACCGTCCCGACGGCGGCGTCGGCGGAGGACGGCACCTTCACCATCACCCTCGCCTCCACCGGGGAGCGCTGGCCGGTCCCGGGGGACAAAACCATCGCCCGGGTGCTGCAGGAGCATGGCGTTGAGGTGCCGCTCTCCTGCGAGATGGGGATCTGCGGCGCCTGCCTGACGCCGGTGCGGGAGGGAACGGTCGACCACCGGGATACCGTGCAGTCGGAGGCGGAAAAACAGGCCGCGGAGCAGCATATCGCGCTGTGCTGCTCCCGCAGCCTGTCGGCCAATTTAGTTATCGATCTCGCGGGATAAGCGGCCGGTCTCCGGCTGCTCGGCGCTGGCGACCGGTTTCACCCGCACGGCGGTGAAGACCACGACCATCGCGATCAACAGCAGCAAACCGCTGCCGGTGAAGACGCCGCTGGCGCCATGCAGATCGAACACCGCCCCGCCGCCGGCGGCGCCGGCGCTGATGGCCAGCTGAATAGAGGCCACCAGCAGACCGCCTGCGCTTTCCGCCTCATCCGGCACGGTGGTGGCCAGCCAGGTGGACCAGGCCACCGGCACCAGACCGAAGGCAAATCCCCACAGGGCGACCAGCAACCCGTCGAGCACGGACAGATGGCCAAACGTCACCATCAGCAGCGCCAGGACGCTCATCATCAGCGGCACCAGCGCCAGGGTCAGACGCAGGCTGCGGCTCAGCAGATAGCTCGCCACCGAGGTGCCGATAAAGTTAGCGACACCGAAGCCGAGCAAAATCAGCGAAACGCCTTCAACGCTGGCCTGCGCGACGGTCTCAAGGAACGGTCGCAGGTAGGTGAAGAAGGCAAAATGGCCGCTGAAAATGAGGATCGACGCCAGCATGCCCCCCAGCATACCGGGACGGCGCAGCACCCTGAACAGCGTCGAGAAGGTGCCAACGCTTTCCGGCCGCATGGAGGGCAGCACCCACAGCTGCCAGAGCAGCGCCAGCAGGCTGGGTATCGCGCAGAGAATAAACACGTTGCGCCAGCCGATCAGCTCTCCGAGGTAGCTGCCGAGCGGCGCGGCCACCACCGTGGCGACAGACACCGCGGAAAAGATGATCGCCAGCGCTTTCGGCACATGGGCCGCCGGCACCAGACGCATCGCCGTGGCGGTGGACATCGCCCAGAAACCGCCGATGGCGATCCCCAACAGCAGACGACCAAGCAGGAGAAACGCCAGCGAACCGGCAAAAGCGACCATCAGGCTGGAGACAATCTGCAGCACGGAAAAGAACATCAGCACCCAGCGGCGGTCGATATTGCGGGTGGCGGTGGCGATCAGCAGGCCGGTGACTAACGCCACTAACGCCGTGGCGGTCACCGCCTGCCCGGCCATCCCTTCGCTGACGCCGAGGCTACTGGCCATCGGCGTTAACAGGCTGGCGGGCAGAAATTCAGCCACGATCAGGCCGAACACCCCGAGGGCCAGGGCATAGACGGCGCGCCAGGCAGGCCTGACGGGTGACAGGCTCGCGTCAGCAGCTATGCAGGAAGTCATATACATCTCTCCAGGTTTATTAACATCCTGGACATCTTAGGGGCTTACCCCTGGACGATATATGATGCATACTCTTCAGTTATTGATTATTCGTCCGGAATTACCATGAGCCAGCCCACTATCGATCTAACCAGCGAACTGCTGCGCGGTATGCGCCTCTCCGGCGTGAATTACCGGCGCATCGAGACCTCCCGCCCGTTTGGCGTCGGTTTTAGCGCCGTGGCGGGCAAAGCCCAGTTCCATTTCATCAGCCGCGGGCCGGTGCTGCTGCGCATGGCCAGCGGGGAACAGTTCACCCTGGAGAGCGGCGACGCGTTGTTTATTCCCAACGGCGACGGGCACGCCCTGCTCTCCGATCCGCAGGCCGCGGTGGTGAATGTGGCGCAGCTGAACAGCGAAACGGTGTGCAGCACGGTCAGTTGTATCAACGCTGGTGGCCAGCCTGACTGCCCGGAGCGCGCCGTGATTTTCAGCGGTTGTATGGACTTTGAACTCGGCGGCATGCAGCCGCTGGTGAAGGCCATGCCCGAAGTGATGCGGGTGAGCTGCCTGCTCAACACCTGGCCGGAGATCCAGCCGCTGCTGGCGGCGATGGAGCGGGAATCGCTCACCCGCCAGGCGGGCTATGCCGGGATCCTCGCCCGACTGGCGGACGTAGTGGCCGCGCTGATAGTCCGCGGCTGGGTGGCCTGCGGGTGCGGTAACGCCACCGGCTGGGTGCAGGTCCTGCGCGATCCCCGGCTGGCGAAAGCGATCTACGCCATGCATCAGCGTCCGGGCGTTAACTGGAAAGTGGAAGATCTGGCGCGGGAGGCGGGGCTGTCGCGCTCTCTCTTCGCCGAGCGTTTTCTTGCCGCCACCGGCACCACCCCCGCCCGCTATCTCACCGAGCTGCGTATGCGGCTGGCGGTGCAGTACATCACCCACGAAGGCCAGGCGCTGGAAAAAGTCGCCTTCAGCCTCGGGTATCAGTCGCTGGCGGCCTTTAGCCGGGCTTTCAAACGCATCACCGGCCAGCCGCCGGGGGCACTGCGCGCGACGGTACGCTAGCGTCAGCCTTTATATAAAGCGATACACGCCGTTGCCGACGCGAAAGCGTTGCCCCTTAAGCGCCGGGTTGGCGACGCGAAACACCAGCTCGGCCAGCTGGTTGGCGGGTCCCTGGCGGAAAGTAAACCACTGGCCGCCCGCGTCCAGCCCCTGCTCTCCCTGTGACGGGAAGCCCAGCAGTGCCTGCCAGCGGTCGCGCACCGCCTGCGGATTGTCCACCTCGAACACCGCCTGCTCGAGCACAATGTCGCCCAGCGGATGAGGCACGTCCAGCCCCTGAGCGCGCAGCCGCGCCAGCCGGGTCTCGTCGTCTTCTCCCCACTGCAGCACAAAAGGAAAGACCAGCCCGTCGGTGTCGCCATCGATGGTGAAGATCCGCCAGCGGATGACATTGCCCTGCGGATCGTGGCGCTGGCCATCGACAATCGGTGACACCGCCAGCCCCTTGCGACGCAAGTGGTCATGGGTGGCGTCGATGTCGTCGCTGCGCAGCGCGACGCGAAACAGCGCTTCGTTCTCCGGCAGCAACCGCGCGGCATCCCGCGAGAGCAGAAATCTGTCCGTCGCGGCGCGCAGTTCGTCCGGGTCGGAAATGGCGAGGAATTCGATATAGGTCAGACCAAAATAGCTCAGCGCATTGCGGGTTCCCCACCCCGGATGGCGCCCGCCGACCGCCGCCAGCAGCTGCTGCCCGGCAAAGACTTCAATCGCCGCTTCCGGCTGATTCACAAACTGTACTGCGTGATCCCACTGCAAGGTGGCCATGATCTCTCCCGGGGTTGTGCCTGTTAAGACGTCTGCGGCAAAAGATAGTGCTGGGGTGAAGGCAATGGCAAACAAGAATTATGTATATTGAAAGCTGGATAAGTGATTTATATCAACGCGGTATGTTGAGTCTGACAGGCGATGAAACGGCGGGCTAACGAATTGCCCGCCGGCGGGATCAGACCGACCCTTCTTTCTCAATCACCAGAATACGCGCCGCCCCCTGGGGATGGGCGACATGCTCGCATCCCACTTCGGCGTAAAAGATATCTCCGGCGTTCAGCATGATCACCTGTTCCTCGCCGTCGACCTTCACATGCATCGCCACCTGACCATCCATCACGGCAAACACCTCCTGACCGTCGTTGATGTGCCAGATATAGGGTTGGTCGGTCCAGTGCAGGCGCACGGTGGTGCCGGAAAAATTGGCAATGTCCAGCGCGCCCCACGCGCGGTCGGCGGTGAAATCTTTACTGCTCCAGCTCTGCATGATGTTGTCCTGTGGTAAGGGTTATTTTTTCTGCCAGTTTGCCCAGGGATCCGCTTTCTCCGCCGGCGCATCGTCGTCGAGCGAAGCCAGATACATCGCCTCCACCTCTTTGCGCGCCCACGGCGTCCGGCGGAGAAATTTCAGGCTGGACTTAATGCTGGGATCGCTTTTAAAGCAGTTAATGTTGACCTGGCGGGCCATTTCCGCCCAGCCGTAGCGCGCCACCAGGGCATTGAGCAGCGCTTCCAGCGTCACGCCGTGCAGGGGATCTTTTGAGCTGTGCATGAGGATACATCCGTTCCGCATTAAAAAAGTGCGCCCACCTTACTGGCTCTGACCGACGGGCGCAACCGGCTTCAGTTCGCCCTTACGCCTTTATCTATTTAACGCAAAAGCACAGAACCCCGTGCGGGCATAAATTAGAAAATAACGTTATTGGTTGCTTATCTGGCCCTGAGGCAAGCTGTGCTCAGCCCCGGACAGAGGAAATCACCATGCGCTGCTGTTGTGCCAGAACCCTGAACCTGAATCGACCCATAACTTATTATCCCGTTTTCGGAGAACACAATGAACGCGACCACCCTGCCGATTCTCGATCTGGCCCGCTACGCGGACCCCGCGGATAAAGCGGCCTTCCTGGCCGACCTGCGCCACGCCGCCCGTGACATCGGCTTCTTTTATCTCATCAACCACGGTGTCGACGACGCGCTTCAATATGAAGTTCAGCGCCAGTCCCAACGCTTTTTTGCCCTCGATGAGGCGCAAAAACAGCAGGTGGCGATGATCCACTCCCCGCATTTTCGCGGCTATAACCGCGCGGCTTCTGAGCTGACGCGCGGCCAGCCTGACTGGCGAGAGCAGTTTGATATCGGCGCCGAACGTCCGGCGCTGACCCTCAGCGAAGACGCGCCGCGCTGGCAGCGCCTGCAGGGTCCGAATCTGTGGCCTGCCGCGCTGCCGTCGCTTAAACCGGTATTACTTCACTGGCAACAGCAGATGACCCAGGTGGGGATCCGCCTGCTGCGCGCCTTTGCCGAAGCGCTGCAGCTCCCGGAGAATGCCTTTGACCGGCTCTATGGCGACCAACCCAACGAGCATATCAAGCTGATCCGTTATCCCGGCCAGCAGGAGACCCAGAGCAGCCAGGGCGTCGGCGCCCATAAAGATTCCGGTTTTCTCAGCTTCCTGCTGCAGGACGAGCAGAAAGGACTGCAGGTTGAGGTGGCGCCCGGGCAGTGGATCGACGCCGTGCCGCTGGCCGGCAGCTTTGTGGTCAATATTGGCGAACTGCTGGAGCTGGCGACCAACGGGTATTTGCGCGCCACCGTTCACCGGGTGGTGTCGCCGCCGGCGCAGCAGCAGCGCCTCTCCATCGCTTTCTTCCTTGGCGCCCAGCTTGACGCGGTGGTGCCGGTTTACACCCTGCCGCCCGAGCTGGCGCGTGAAGCGCGCGGTCCGGACAGCGACCCGCACAATCCGCTGCTGCGCGATGTCGGCTGGAATTATCTCAAGGGCCGTCTGCGTTCCCATCCGGACGTGGCGGAACGCTACTATCAGGACGTTTTTCGCGAACGCGCCGAGCAATTGATCGTTTAACCATAACTAAAAAGGAACACACCATGAAATATGCTGCTTTTAAACTGGCAGGGGTAGCACTGTCTCTTTCTCTGGCATGGACGTCTGCCCAGGCCGCCGCGCTGCGCGTCGCCGCGGACCCGGTTCCCCACGCGGAGATCCTCAACTACATCAAAAAAATCGATCCCAGTCTCGATCTCAAGGTGGTGGAGCTGACCAGCGGGGTCAACGCCAATGAACTGCTGGCCAGTGGCGATGTGGATGCCAACTACTTCCAGCATGTCCCCTACCTGAAGGATCAGGAGAAAGCGCTGGGTAAAACCTTTGCCGTCGCGGCCACGGTTCATATTGAGCCGCTGGGGATCTACTCGCATAAGCATAAAGATTTCTCGTCGCTGCCGGAAAACGCCACGGTGGCGGTACCGAATAACACCACTAACCTGAGCCGGGCGCTGTTCCTGCTGCAGGCGCAGAAGCTTATTAAGCTGGACCCCAAATTTACCGATCCGGCCACCACCCTGGCGACGCCGAAGGATATTGTCGAGAACCCGAAACACCTGAAGATCCTGGAGATTGAATCGCCGCAGATCCCGCGCTCCCTCGACGATGTCGACCTGGCGGTGATTAACGGTAACTACGCGCTGGAAGCCGGTCTGGTGCCGGCGAAAGATGCCCTGGGGCTGGAGAGCGCCGAGCATAACCCCTACGCCAATATCCTGGTGACCACCCCGGCCCTGGCCAATGACCCGCGCATTAAGGCGCTGGCGAAAGACCTGACGTCGCCGCAGGTGGCGGAGTTTATCCGTAAAACCTACAACGGCTCGGTGATCCCGGTGGCCCCTCAGTCATGATCACCATCGAAGGGCTGAGCAAAACCTACGCCGGAACCGGCCGACCGGCGCTGAACGATATCGCGTTGCAGATCCCGAAGGGGGCGATATACGGCATTCTCGGGCGCAGCGGCGCCGGCAAAAGTACGCTCATCCGCTGTCTCAATTTGCTGGAGCGGCCCACCTCGGGCCGCATTCTGGTGAACGGACAGGATATTACTCAGCTGAACAAGGCGGCGCTGCGCGATTATCGCCTGCGCACCGGGATGATTTTCCAGCACTTTAATCTGCTGCATGCCCGCACCGTCGCCGACAACATCGCGGTGCCGCTGGAGATTGCCGGGGTGCCGCGGGCCGCTCGCGAAGCACGGGTGCGCGAACTGCTGGAGCTGGTGGATCTCAGCGAAAAGGCCGCCGCCTTCCCGTCGCAGCTTTCCGGCGGGCAAAAACAGCGCGTCGGCATCGCCCGGGCGCTGGCCGCCCGACCGGAGGTGCTGCTGTGCGACGAGGCGACCAGCGCGCTGGATCCCGAGACCACCGCCTCGGTGCTGGCTCTGCTGGCGGATATTAACCAGCGGCTCAATCTGACCATTGTGCTGATAACGCACCAGCTGGAGGTGGTGAAAACCATTTGTGACCACGCGGCGCTGCTGGAACAGGGTGAGATTGTCGAAAGCGGCAAACTCGCCGACCTGCTGGTGACCCCGTGGTCGCGGCTGCGCCAGTCGCTGCTGCACGACCCGCAGGCTGAACAGGATTTTCTTACCCGTCACGGCGTTCAGGGGAGGCCATTATGCGGAGTAGCATGAGCTGGGAAGATTTGTGGCCGTTATTACTCGACGGCACGCTGGATACGCTTTATATGGTGGGCCTGGCGGCCCTGTTTACCGTGCTGATCGGGCTGCCCACCGGCGTGCTGTTATTTATTTCCCGCGCCAACGGGCTGGCGCCGATGCCGAAACTGAACGCGCTGCTGGGGGCGGTGATCAACATCGGCAGGTCGTTACCCTTTATCGTGCTGCTGATCGCCCTGATCCCTTTTACCCGGCTGATCGTCGGCACCACGCTGGGCAGCACCGCCGCCATCGTGCCGGTGACCATCGGCGCCTTTCCGTTCTTTGCCCGCCTGACGGAAAACGCGCTCGACGAGGTGGATTACGGGAGAATCGAAGCCATTCTGTCGATGGGCGGCAACGTCTGGCACGTGATTTTTAAATCCCTGCTGCCGGAAGCCCTGCCAACGCTGCTGGCCGGGATCACCCTGACCATCGTGATGCTGATTGGCTTTTCGTCGATGGCCGGGGTGATCGGCGGCGGCGGACTCGGCGACCTCGCCATCCGCTACGGCTATCAGCGGTTTAATAATGAGGTGATGTTTGGCACGGTGCTGATCCTGGTGGCGATGGTTCAGGGCGTGCAGATGGCCGGCGATTGGCTGGTGCGCAGCCTGGCCCACCGCCGTTAGCCGTCAGTCATTAGTTCCAGCCGCTCTCTGCCGCCAGCTGGCGCACCAGACTGGCAGCGTCACACTCGCGGATCAACCCCACCCCCTGCCCGGCCCAGTGGGCGCCATACTCATGGACGCCCTGGGCTTTCGCGGCGGCGGCCAGCGCTTTGCCGATATCATACGCCAGCGGATAATCCGGCACGGCGCTCGTCGGACAGGCTTCCCCTAGCGCGCAGAAGGCATTAGCCAGACAGCGTGCCGGACGCCCGGATATCGCGGAGGTCAGCACCGTACGCCCGTCAAGGCTGTTGTGGATCGCCGCGCGATAGCCGGCGTCGGCGGCCGATTCCGGACACAGTAAAAACGCCGTACCGAGCTGTACACCCTGCGCCCCCAACTGCATCACGCTAGCGATCCCCGCTCCGTCCATGATGCCCCCGGCGGCCACTACCGGGATGGTTAGTCGACGCCGCAGAAGTTGCACCAGGGTGAAGGTGCTCAGCTGCGCGTCAGGCTCCTGCGGAGCAAAGATCCCCCGGTGCCCGCCCGCCTCATAGCCCTGAGCGACCACCACGTCGATCCCCTGCTGTTCAATCAGCAGCGCCTCCTGGAGCGAGGTTGCCGTCGCCAGGGTGACAATCCCCTGCTGTCGCAGACGCTGGATCGTCTCACTTTCAGGAAGGCCGAAATGAAAGCTCACCACCGCCGGCGAGTGGTCGAGAAGCAGCTCCAGCATGGCGGTGTGGCCGATAAACGTCTGGTATATCTCCCTAAGCGATGCCGGAGGCGTACTGCCAAAGCGGGTAAAATGGGGGCGCAGCGTCTCTGCCCAGTCCGCTTCACGTGGGGCGTCGCGCCGCGGCGGCGCATGGCAAAATAAATTGACATTGAACGGCCGGTCCGTCAGCTGGCGGGTGGCGACGATCATCGCTTCCGCTTGGGCAACGGTTGAAGCGCCCAGCCCCAGCGAACCCAGCGCCCCGGCATTACTCACCGCAGCAGCCAGCGCGGGGGTGGAGACGCCCGCCATCGGGGCCTGGATCAGGGGGTAGTCAATATCAAGAAGCGAAAGCAGTGAATTTTGCATGAGTTCCTCGTAGATGAGTGATGCCGGAGGCTTACCATCTCTTTTAAAGATGATAAGATCAACATCATTATCATATTGAGAATAAAAATATGAACCACAGCACACTGCAAATTTTTATCCAGGTGGCCGACACGCAAAGCGTCACCCTGGCAGCAAAACGGCTGGGCCGCGCCCAGTCTAATATCACCACCCGTATTCAGCAGCTGGAAGAGGAGCTTGCCGTGGAACTTTTCGTCCGCGGCAACAAAAAAATGGTACTGTCGCCGGCAGGCGTACAGTTCCTCAGCTATGCCCGGCGGATCCTGAGCCTGGCGGAGGAGGCAAAGCAGGCTCTGCATCCGACCACACCCGGCGGCAGCCTGCGTTTGGGCGCGATGGAGGCGACCGCCGCCAGCCGTCTGCCGCCGCTGCTTACCCGCTTCCAACAGCAATGCCCGCAGGTGGATGTCACCCTCAGCACCCGGCCGACCCGCCAGTTAACCGAGGGGGTATTTACCGCCGCCCTCGATGCCGCGCTGGTCTGCCTGCCGCCAGGGCCGGATGGCCAACCGACATGCCCGCCCGGGCTGGAATCTGTCCCGGTGTTTCAGGAAACCCTGATGCTGGTCCGGCCGCAGGGCGCTGGCCCGCTGCGGTTCGCGGCATTTACCAGCGGCTGCAGCTATCGGGCGTTAGGAGAGCGCTGGCTGGCGGAGCAACAGGCGGCCGTCGAGGTGCATGAGGTTAGTTCCTATCACAGCATGCTGGCCTGCGTGGCCTCCGGGCGCTACGTCTGCCTGCTGCCGCAGAGCGTGCTGTCGCTGATGACGCTTCCCGAAAACTGCCTTAGCGAACCGCTGTGCGAGGCGACCACCCAGCTTATCTGGCGTCAGGGGTTCAGCACCTCCGCCCTCAGCGAGTGGCGCATCCTGTTGCAAAGCGCTGCGAACGGCTAAGCTAGAAGAGGATTCAGTGACACACGCGCAGGGGGCGACCCAGAGCTCTTGCCGACAAACGCAGAGGCGTTTTGCCGCTACAGTATCAACCCGAGCGACAACAGCGACAGAATCGCTTTTCGCCACAGGTCGCGGCTGTGACGCCGCTTTTTTGCCGGGTGGCGGCTGCGCCTGACCCGGCCTACGCCTTATGGGAGTCAATATGTCGTTCTGCCACATGCGCATCGCCAGACCGGTCAGCGAACTGGAGACCAGCGCCAGCATGTATTGTGCCGGGCTGGGGCTGCAGGAACTTGGCAGCTTTACCGATCATGAAGGATTTAGCGGGATTATGATCGGCTCCGCGGATGCCAGCTGGCATCTGGAATTCACCCACTGCCGCCACCATCCCGTTACCCCCTCGCCAGGAGATGAAGATCTGCTGGTGCTGTACTATCCGCAGCGTCAGGCCTGGGAGGCACAATGCAGCGCCATGGACGCCGCCGGGTTTCTGCGCGTCACGGCGTTCAACCCCTACTGGGAGGTCAACGGCGTCACTTTCGTCGACCGCGACGGCTATCGCACCGTGCTGCAAAACCGCGCCTGGGGCGTGGTGGGCGATGAGTCGCATGTGGCGGCGAGCTGACGATGATCGGGGCTGGCGTCAACCGCTGCAAAAGCAATTATTTACCTTCGGACAGACAACGTTCCCGTCGGTTACCGATAAAACGCCTTCCCGACTCGCCAGCCTTCTCGCGGCGCGCTATGCTAAACATCCCTATGTATTAACCCTTTATCCCTATGAGCACTTCCGTCAGCACCACGCAGCTTAATTTGCGCATCATTTCGATCGTTGTTTTTACCTGTATCTGCTATCTCTCGATTGGTCTGCCACTGGCCGTTCTACCGGGTTATATTCACTATCAGCTGGGCTACAGCACCTTTGTCGCCGGTATTGTGATCAGTCTGCAGTACATCTCCACGCTAATAAGCCGGCCGCACGCCGGGCGCTATACCGATATCTGGGGGCCGAAAAGAGTGGTTAGCCTCGGGATCGTCTGCTGTCTGCTTAGCGGCGCCTTCACGCTGCTGGCGGTAATGTTGCAGACGATGCCCATGCTGGCGATTGCCGCGCTGTTGGCGGGCCGGGTATTTCTTGGCGTCGGCGAGAGCTTTACCGCCACCGGAGCCACCCTCTGGGGGATCAAAACCGTCGGCGCGATCCATACGTCACGGGTGATCTCGTGGAACGGCGTGGCGACCTATGTGGCGATGGCGGTGGGCGCGCCGCTGGGGGTCACCCTTAACCACTATTTCGGCATCAGCGGCTTTGCCACGGTGGTGGTGCTGGTCGCCGCCATCGGCCTGCTGTTCGCCCGCACGCGGCAAGACGTCAGCGTGACCGCCGGTGTCAGAGCGCCCTTTCACGCGGTGGTGCGCAAAATCTGGCCTTATGGCCTGGGGCTGGCCTTTGGCACCGTCGGTTTCGGCGTTATCGCCACCTTTATCACCCTCTACTTTGCCGCGCACAGCTGGCAGGGCGCCGCGTTTACCCTCTCGCTGTTCAGCGTCGGCTTTATCTGTGTTCGCCTGGTGCTGGGGAATACCATTACCCGCTATGGCGGAGTCCCGGTCTCCCTGGCCTGCTTCGTCATCGAATGTCTCGGCCTGCTGCTTATCTGGCTGGCGCCATCAGCCTGGGTGGCGGGCATCGGCGCCTTCCTTACCGGCTCGGGTTTTTCGCTGGTCTTCCCGGCGTTGGGGGTTGAGGCGGTAAAACAGGTGGAAGAGCAAAACCAGGGGACCGCCCTCGGCACCTACTCGGCGTTCCTTGACCTCGCGCTGGGGCTGACCGGGCCGCTGGCCGGCTGGGTCGCCGGCTACTACGATCTCTCCACCCTGTATCTGCTGGCGGCGATCGTCGTCGTGTTCGCTTTCCTTCTGATTTTACGCGTACATCTGCAACAGCGGGCAGCGGTCAGGACGTAGCCAGGCCCGGATCGCGGATCGCCGCGGGCTGCCGACACCGGCAAAAAACGAATCGGCAATTGACGACGATTCGGCTTCCGTGCCAACATCCCCCTCAGCGTCTGGCGACAGATGCAAGGACGGTGGCGGAAAACAACAGAGATCGCGCAACGATCCAGCCCGCCGCCGTAGTCCAATCCGAATCACTGACCCACACGGTGAATTCCTGATTCTGGCGGGAAACACAGACATGCACCAAAGTTTTAATCAGCGCGTTCATTTCTATTACTGCGTCCTGGTCGCGCTGAAGATGCACGGAAAGTCGAAAAAGTCGGGCGGTATCCGAGGAAAGAACAACTTTCTGCTGAAATGGCTGCGCCGGGCGCAGGATAACAACATTTTCCATCCCGATATCACCAGTGAAATCGAATGGCTGCGCGGGAAGATTATTCAGGCCGGCTACGATACCGATCTCGAGCCGATGCTGGATTTTGTTTACGCCACCGCCAGCCGCGCCGAAGCGCTGAAGAACGCCGAATAAGCCACTGCGCCCGCTGCGGGCGCAGATGCTGACCAATCCGCTTCCCCTCACAATGTGCCCATACCGCACGCGATAGCCTGCTGATGCCATTTTATCTGTGACAGTGTCACGCTGCCAGATGCTGCAGGGGATCATTTACCCTGACAGGCGGCCCTGGGCGTTCTAGGCTTTGCCCTGTCTCCCTCACACAGGACAACGCCCGATGGCTGACTGGAATCCTTCGCTGTATCTGCAGTTTGACGCTGAGCGCACCCGCCCGGCGGCTGACCTGCTTTCCCGTATCGCTCACCTGCAGGTTGAGAGCGTCGTTGACCTCGGCTGTGGGCCGGGCAACAGTACCCGCCTGCTGCGTGCCGCCTGGCCGCTGGCGGCGATCGTCGGTATCGATAACTCCCCGGCCATGCTGGACCAGGCGGTGCGGGCCTTACCCGACTGTGAGTTCATCGAGGCCGATATCGCCAGCTGGCGGCCTGCGCAACCGCCAGACGTGATCTATGCCAACGCCTCGCTGCAGTGGCTGGCGGATCATGAGACGCTGTTTCCGCATCTGGTGAATCAGCTGGCGGATAACGGTACGCTGGCGGTGCAGATGCCGGATAACTGGCAGGAGCCCTCCCATACTCTGATGCGTCAGGTCGCCGGCGAGCTGGGATTGCCGGACCGCGGCCGCCAGCCCTTGCTTCCGCCGGACGCCTGGTACGATCTGCTCACCCGTCAGGGCTGTGAAGTTGATATCTGGCGCACCACCTATCTTCATCCGCTCGCTTCTCATCAGGCGATAGTCGACTGGCTGCAGGGCACCGGATTGGGACCTTATCTGACGGACCTCGATGAGCAGGCCAAAAGCGCCTTTCTGACCCGCTATTTGGCATCGTTGGCCGACCACTATCCGTTACAGTGTAACGGAATGGTGCTTCTACGCTTCCCACGTCTGTTTATCGTGGCGCGAAAAATAGCCGCCTGACGGTTGCCTTGAGCGTGGCGTAAAACATAACCAATACATAAGCAAGTCGAGCCAGCAAACATTCCTGTTTTTCAGGATCAATTATCCTGAACATTGCGATATTCAACACATTCCTCAGCGTGCGACAGTGACGACCACTTCAACCTGTAACGGGAGTCACCATGGATACCACCCCTGTCGATCGCCACACGCTGGCTGCCATTGCGCCAAAACTGGCAGAACTGACCGAAACGGTGCTGTTTGGCGATATCTGGGCGCGCAGCGAGCTGTCGCCCCGGGAACGCAGCTTAATCACCCTCTCCGCCCTGACGGCGCTGGGCAAAACCGAGCAACTGCCCTGGCATATCGCCTACGGCTATCAAAATGGCCTGAGCCAGGAGGAAATTGTCGAATTATTTACCCACCTGGCGTTCTACGCCGGCTGGCCGGCGGCGGCCAGCGCCCTGACCTGCCTGAACGCGCAGGAGGCGCCATGCCTCTGACCCGAATTTCGCTTGGTACGGCATGGCGTCCCGCGGAGTTTGCTCAGCTGTCGGCGCTATTCCATGAGTGCCTGGTGGCGGAGTTTGCCGTGCCGCCGGCGGACAAATTTCAGTTTATCGAGCAGACCGCCGACGGGCAGCGCATTTACGACCCGCATTATCTTAGCGGCGGTCGCAGCGATCGCTTCGTGCTGTTTCATATTTTCGCCGGAAAACCGCGCCGCCGGGCGCAGAAACAGGGTCTCTATCGTCGGCTCTGCGCGCGGTTAGCCGATGAGATGGCGGTCAGCCCGCAGGACGTGATGGTGGTGATCCAGTTTAACCAGCTGGAGGACTGGAGTTTTAGCGCCGGCAAAATGGCGGGTGAATAAGTCAGGCGGCGCCTGCAGGGGCGCCGCGATTCAGGCTATTTAGTTGCTACCAGGCGAGATGATGCACCAGTGACAGATCCCAGGCCGTCGCCAATAGCGAAAGAAACATTATCAGATTGACCACTGTTTCGAGACGTTTTTCCATCGTTGCTTCTCCTGAGCCTGTTTCCCCTGTTATAGCGGGAAAAGCTTAACAGCATCTTATCGCTTCAGGAGTCAAGGGTGATCCTGTAGCGTACATAATCGTCAGCTGGGGTGAATTCATCATACAGGTGGCGGGCGGGATTATCACGGCGAGTATGCCAGTACAGACGTGACCAGCCTTGATCAGCCCCTTCGGTTTGCAGCGACTTAATCAGCGTTCTGGCAATGCCTTGTCCGCGGAAGGCTGGATCGACGAACAGATCCTCCAGATAGCAGATTGGCGTGGTGACCCAGGTGCCTTCGTGCAGAATGCAGATAGCGAATCCCACCACCGTATCATCCACCACCGCGACCCTGCCCAGCACGGGTGAGTTCACGTCCAGCATCCGCTGCCAGGTGCATTCGGTCACCTCTTCCGGCTGCGGACTGCCGTAGAAGTGGGTATAGCCTTCCCAGAGCTGAAGCCATTCGGCTTTGTCATGCGGCCGTACTTCCCGGATATCGATGACCATGCGAGTTTCCTTACAGATGAATGAATTAGCCTGCGAACATTGGCAGGAACCAGGTATTAAGGCCATTATTTTCCTGCGCAGATATTTGTTCAAGCGGCTTAACCATAATTCCCGCCTGCGCAGGGCGATTTGGCACTAAAAAGCCTTTTGCAGCGGGGCTGCTGACCGGCTTTATCGGGACAATAAAAAAGTATGTTGTAACTAATTTGAGTGCCAATAAACCCGGCCGCAGCCGGGTGAAGAGAAGAGACTTCGCTATCAGCAGAGCGGCCTGACGGCGTCGCGCATCCCGCGGGTCAGAATAGCGTCAAGGTCAGCGGCGACCTGATCCACCAGTCCGGGGATCTGGCTTAGATCCTGCTCCCAGTGGGACTCCACGCTGAGCACAGCGGAAACCAGCTCGCGGGTGCTTATCTGACCGTCGCGATGGCGGGCCCAGAGCGTCTGGTAGCGCGTCAGCCAGTCAGCATCATCCTGTACCGGATAGCTTGTCCCCTCCCGCTCTCCTCGGTAGAAGGCGATCAGCGCCGCCAGCGCGAAGGTTAGGCGCGGCGGCAGCGTGCCATGCGCCTTCTGCCCTGCCAGCAGCTGCGGCAGAATACGGGTGCGGTACTTGGTCATGCCGTTGAGGGCGATCGAGAGCAGCTGATGTTTGATATAGGGATTGCGGAAGCGCCCGGTCACGGCGCTGGCGAATGACACCAGCTCATCGCGCGGCAGGTCCAGCACCGGAATAATCTCGTCATAAATCGCTTTTTCGACAAACGCGCAAATCTCCGCGTCGTTCATCGCTTCGCCGACGGTGTCGATTCCAGCCTGGAAGGCCACCGGCACCAGGGCGGTGTGCGCCCCGTTAAGGATCGCCACTTTGCGCTCTTTATAGGGCTTGATATCGTCGACGATACGCACATTCAGCGGCAGCTTATCGAGACGCAGCTCGCTGGCCAGCGAAGCGGGCCCCTGGATAACAAACAGATAGAAGTGCTCGGCGGTATCGAGGAAAGCGTCTTGATAGCCGGTTTGCGCCTCCAGAGCCGCCACTTCATCGCGCGGATAGCCGGTCACAATGCGATCCACCAGGGTGGAACAGAAGGTGTTCGCCGAGGTGAGCCAGTTGATAAAGTCCTGCGGCAGCTGCCACTCGGCGGCATAGCGCAGGACCAGGGCCTGCAGCGCCTCACCGTTATAATCGATCAGTTCGCAGGGGATAATCACCCATCCCTTATCGGCTGCGCCGGCGAAATGCTGGTAACGCTCAAACAGCAAGCGGGTTAGTTTCGCCGGATAGCTGACCGGCGGCGCGTCGTCAAACCGATCCCCGGCATGGTAGCTGATGCCTGCCTCGGTGGTATTGGAGAAGACAAACCGTATCTCCGGGTTATGCGCCAGACGTAAAAAAGCGTCGTAGTCAGCGTAAGCGCTGATTTCGCGGTTAACCGATCGGATCAACCGCGCGTCGCTAACCGCTTCGCCCTGCTCGTTGAGACCACGGATAATGGTGGTATAGAGGCCGTCCTGGGTGTTCAGCGACGGTGGAAAATCCGTGTCAATGGGGCGAACGACCACGATGCCCGCATTCAGGTCGGTATGCTCGTTGAGCAGGTCGATCTGCCAGTCAACGAATGCGCGCAGGAAGTTGCCTTCACCAAACTGGACGATACGGTCAGGGTACTGCGCGCCGGGGAAATCACGACGGTTTAATGTTTTCACAATGGGTTCCCTCTAAAATAGTAGTCATACAACCTGAGTAATTGGTCCAATAAGTTATCAGGTTTTACGACCACTGAAACCCTGTTTTGATCAAAGCATTCTGCAATAGCGGCCGTCAGGGCAGAAACTTATAGAACAGCGAGGTGGCAGTCATCTTGCCGTCTGGCATCAGCGCATAGCGCGGAATTTCCCCCACTTTTTCCCAACCGCAGCGAACATAGAACTGCTCCGCCCCGCTGCCGGTCGCCGTGTCCAGCACCAGCACTGTCTTCCCTTCCCGGCGAGCGGTCTGCTCCAGCTCCGCCATCAGCGCGTTGGCAATACCCTGGCGGCGGGCATTTTGGTGAACCAAAAGTTTGGCGACATCCGCACGATGCGGCTGATTTTCCGGCTGGCTGATAATCAGCTGCACGGTGCCGACGGGGCGTCCATCAGCGTCAAGGGCGGCCAGCACGATGCGCTCCCCGGCCGCCACGCTGTCGGCGGTGCGTTGCCAGAAGGTCGTCGCGGTTTGCAGACTGAAAGGCAGCATAAAGCTCACCGAGGCGCCGCCGTTAACGCAGCTGGCCAGGATATCGCTTAATGCCGGAAGATGATGAAGAATATCGTCACGCGACAGCGTGCGCAGTGAAAAGGATGTGGTCATAAGAGCTCCCTGTTATCGACCACATCACTATGTTTTTAACCAAAAATTAACACAAGAGAGATCCTGATAGGATTTTCTTATGGCGCGCTTTCGGTGAGCGCCGGCATACAGATGCGGTTACGGCCGGTCTGTTTGGCTTTGACCATTTCATCATCCGCCGCCAGCAGCAGCTGGTTAAACAGTTCGGTAATGCGGGCGTGGCCCACCTCGCGGGTCTCCAGTCCCATACTGATGGTCAGATGGATCGGGTTCTGACCGAGGCCGAAGGGTTGCGACTCCACACCGTGGCGGATCTTCTCCGCCAGCACATAGCCCTGCTGAGTGCTGTCGACAACGGCGGCTACCGCAAACTCCTCGCCGCCGATACGGGCAACCATCCCCTGCTCGCCCACCAGTTGCCTGACCTGCTGGGCAAACTGGGTCAGCACGCAATCGCCGCCTTCATGGCCCAGGGCATCGTTCACCCGCTTGAAGCCATCGATATCCAGCACCATCACCGTCAGCAATTTATCCGCCGGCAAGGCCTGACGTTTCAGCGCCTCGCTCAGCCCGGAACGGGAATAGACGCGGGTCTGGAAATCAAAATCAGCGCGCAGGGCCAGCTGCTTCACCAGCATGTTAATCGCCTCGACGCTGGAGGCGACGATCACCGGGCTTATAAGCATCGCCGCGATCCCCAGGCGGGTGGAGAACAGCTGCCACGGCTGCATTCGCGTATCCGGCGAAAAGTGAATTAACGAGTTGGCCACCAGCAGTATCTCGCCGATGCCGGTAAGAAAGGTCAACAGGCAGGTCAGCGGCAGCGGATAGCGCACGGCGCACCAGATCAGAGCCGGTAATGGGAAGGTAATGCTGCCGGCGCCGCCCACCGCCACGCCGAGGGCAATCGACAGCACCAGCGCCAGCGCCGGCAGCAGCTGGCGAAAGCGAAAACCGCTTAACGCCGAGGGCAGCGTCAGGGTCAGAATAAACGGCAGGATAAGCACCGCCGTCGAGAACTGCTCGCTAAACCAGTCCGCCAGCTGGGGAATAAAGGTGGCGCGCTCGACGTCCACCGACCCCAGCGCGCCGACCGCTGCGCACAGCAACGCGGCTAACAGACAGAAACAGAATAAATTAAGCGCGTTAATCGGGCCTGGCATGGAATCGGCGCGTCGTTTATCCCACAGCACCAGCTGCGCCAGGGTCACAATAAAGACAATATTGGAGAAGTTAATCAGCAATGAGGCAAAGCCCATTCCCCAGCGCGAGGTTAATCCGTCATAGACCAGCATTGCCGCAAAGCAGACGGCATAAAAATAGCTGCGATTAAGCCATACGTAGCGCGCAAAAATCCCGGCCATCACGGCGTTGAGCGGCCAGAAGAAAGAGAGCTCCTGCACCAGACGCAGCATGGCGCCCAGAAAATGCAGCAGTAGCGTTAACGTAAATAAGACCAGTGCATCGCGCACGGGTTGTTCTTCACGAAACAGCGTAAATGACCGAATCGACAGTGAAGACATTCAGTAATTATCCGTCTAATTGTTTCAGGCAATTATTATGTTAATAGTTAGTTAGCGGATTATCATAACATGAGAATATTTATCAGGCATACTCCGGCGCCGATCAAATGCAAATTAGCGCACAGACGGCGCGTTCATCTGCAGCACCAGCCAGCGGTGGATCACCTGCACAATATAGCGCTGTTCCTGCTCGCTCAGCGCGCGGCCGTGGGGAATGGCGTGCCATTTTTCCAGGCAGCCGCGACAGCAGGTGGCGGTCGCGTGCTGGGCGATAAACACCGGGTGACCGCGCATCGGCGTCTGCTTGCCATCATTGGCCGGCGCGGCGGATGCCAGCCGCTGGCGAATGAAATCGGCGGCGTGCTGGTCGATGACCTCCGGTCCCTTATCGAGACAATATTGCCGCTCTTTCATCCCCAGCCGGAAGCGCGAACGAAACGTCGAGCGCGCCAGACGAGCAAACAACCGATCCTGATCGACCATCAGAACACCGACCTCCCCAGCCGCTGAGTCAGTTTCTCCAGCAGCGCCACCCCGGCCAGCGAGTTACCCGCCTCGTCAAGCTCCGGGCTCCACACCGCGATCGCCATCTCCTGAGGCACGATCGCCACAATTCCGCCGCCGACGCCTGATTTCGCCGGCAGCCCCACGCGCCAGGCGAACTCGCCGGCGTTCTGGTACATGCCGCTGGTCATCATCAGGGCATTCACCTGACGGGACTGAATGGGCGCGATAACCGGCTTTTCCAGGTGCGGGGCGATGCCGCGATCGGCGAGGAAGAGAAAGGTTCGCGCCAGCTCGACGCAGCTCATCTCCAGCGAACAGTAATGAAAATAGTTCTGCAGCACGGTGGTGACGTCGTTATGGAAGTTGCCGAAGGATTTCATCAGCCAGGCGATGGCGGCGTTGCGCGCCGAATGCTCAAACTCAGAGCGGGCCACCAGCGGATCGTAGGCGATATCGGCCACGCCGCTGAGGCGGCGGACTATCTCCAGCATCCGCTGACGCGGCGCGCTGAGCCGGCTCTGCAGCATGTCGCAAACCACCAGTGCCCCGGCGTTGATAAATGGGTTGCGCGGTTTACCCTGCTCGATCTCCAGCTGCAGCAGCGAGTTAAACGGCTGTCCGGAGGGATCTTTCCCCACCCGCTGCCAGATCTCTTCTTCCTGATAGTGGTTCATGGCCACCACCAGACTCAAAACTTTGGAGATCGACTGGATGGAGAATCGTTCATGCGCATCGCCGGCGGCAAAATGTTGCCCGTCCACTGTACTGATAGCGATGCCAAGCTTGTCGCCGCTGACGCTGGCCAGCGCCGGAATATAATCCGCCACTTTACCGCGGCCAATCAGCGGCCTGATTTCTGCCAGAATGGCTTCCAGCATTGCGTTATTGATCACCGTCGCCACACGCGGCTCCTTGCCCACCGTCGAATTTTGGTGGGCGAGTATAGCAGACGAGAACGACGGTCGTCAGGGGCAAACGCAGATTAGCGACGGTCTTTCCAGACGGTCTGCGCATTGCAGAACTCGTGCAGACCAAAATGCGACAGTTCACGACCAAAACCGCTCTTCTTCACGCCGCCGAAAGCCACCCGGGCGTCGCTGGCGCAGTAGCCGTTAAGGAAGACGCCGCCGCACTCCAGCTCGCGGGCAAAGCGCTGAGCCTGCGCTTCGTCGGTGGTGTAGACCGTTGCCGACAGGCCAAATTCGCTGTCGTTGGCGAGGGCCAGCGCGTGGTCCGCATCTCGGGCGGTGGTCAGGGTCGCCACCGGACCAAACAGTTCCTGGCGGAAGCCGGTCATTCCGGCGGTGACGTTGCCCAGGACCGTGGGCGCGTAGTAATTGCCCGCCCCTTCGATTTTCTCCGCCCCCAGCAGCAGGGTCGCGCCTTCATCGAGGGTCGCCGTGACCTGCTGGTGCAGTTCATCGCGCAGATCGAATCGCGCCATCGGCCCGACGTAATTCTGCTCGTCGCGCGGATCGCCCATCTTCAGCGCCGCGACGGCATCGACAAATTTGCGGGTGAAGGCTTCGGCAATGCCGGCTTCGAGGATAAATCGTTTCGACGCGGCGCACACCTGGCCGCTGTTCTGATAGCGGCCGGTGACGGCGGCCTTTACCGCTTCATCCAGATCGGCGTCGTTCAGGACGATAAAGGGATCGGATCCCCCCAGCTCGAGCACGCATTTTTTCAGCGCTGCGCCCGCCTGAGCGCCAATCGCTTTTCCGGCGCGGACGCTGCCGGTGACGGTCACCGCCGCGATGCGGTCGTCATTGATAATCTGCGAAACGCCGTCATTGGTGGCATTGACCCAGCCAAAAACCCCCTCCGGCAGGCCGGCGGCGGCAAAAATTTCGCCCAGCAGACGGGCGCTGCCCATTACGTTAGGGGCATGCTTCAGCAGGTAGCTGTTGCCGGCCAGCAGGATCGGCACCGCGCCGCGCAGCACCTGCCAGACCGGGAAATTCCACGGCATCACCGCCAGAATGGCTCCCAGCGGACGATATTCGATCACCGCCTGGTTATTTTCCACCAGGGTGGCTTCGGTCGCCAGCATCGCCGGGCCATGTTCGGCATACCAGTCGCAGAGGTTGGCGGATTTCGCCACCTCGCCGCGAGCCTGAGCAATCGGTTTGCCCATCTCGAGCGTGATCGTCTGGGCCACCTCTTCACCGCGGGCGCGCAGCTCGGCCCCAATGCGGCGCAGCGCGTCGGCGCGTGCGGCGAGCGGCGTCTGACGCCACTGGCGATAACCCGCCGCGGCGAGAGCGATAGCCGCGTCGACCTCGCCTTCGCTGGCCCACGGCAGCGAGGAGACCACCTCACCGGTAGTCGGGTTGACGGAGACGGCGTGCGTTGCAGATAAATTCATCGTTATTCTCTCTCTCGTTGCTTGCGAAGTGAGCGTATTCTGGCTTACCTTTCCATTCATTGAAAATGAATAATATTAAGCAACGCATTCACAAAAGAAGAATGGTATGGACCTGACTCAACTTGAGATGTTTAACGCTGTCGCCAGCACCGGCAGCATCACCCAGGCGGCGCAAAAAGTGCATCGTGTGCCGTCCAACCTCACCACTCGCATCCGCCAGCTGGAGGCTGATCTTGGCGTTGAGCTGTTTATTCGCGAGAACCAGCGGCTGCGCCTCTCGCCCGCGGGCCACAGCTTTTTACGCTACAGCCAGCAGATCCTCGCCCTGGTTGACGAGGCGCGAATGGTGGTGGCGGGCGACGAACCCCAGGGGCTGTTCTCTCTCGGTTCGCTGGAGAGCACCGCGGCGGTGCGGATCCCCACCACCCTGGCCCACTTTAATCAGCGTTACCCGAAAATTCATCTCGCCCTCTCCACCGGCCCCTCCGGGACGATGATCGACGGCGTGCTGGAGGGAGCCCTGAGCGCCGCGTTCGTTGATGGACCGCTGGTGCATCCGGGCCTGGAGGGGCTGCCGGTGTTCCCTGAAGAGATGATGATCGTCGCCCCCTACGGCCACGCGCCCATCGCCCGCGCCAGCGAAGTGAACGGGGCAAATGTCTACGCTTTTCGCGCCAACTGTTCCTACCGCCGCCATTTTGAGAGCTGGTTTCATGCCGACAGAGCGACCCCGGGCAGGATCCACGAGATGGAGTCTTACCACGGGATGCTGGCCTGCGTGATCGCCGGCGCGGGCCTGGCGTTGATCCCGCGCAGTATGCTGGAAAGTATGCCCGGCCATCAGCAGGTATCCGCCTGGCCGCTGGCGGAAGAGTGGCGCTGGCTCACCACCTGGCTGGTGTGGCGCCGGGGCGCCAAAACCCGCCAGCTGGAGGCGTTTATAGCGCTGCTGAACGAAGATCGGCGAACAGCGGTTTCTCCATAAACACGCTGAGCGGATCGGGCTGGTAAGGGGCAAACGCGCAGCGGGTCTGATAGCCGTTGCGCGTATAGAGGGTGATGGCCGCATGCTGATGGATGCCGGTCTCCAGGCGCAGAGTATGGCAGTCGCGCTGCCGCGCTTTCTCCTCCAGGGCCGCCAGCAGCTTTTCTCCCAGCTGCTGTCCGCGGTGCTGAGGATCGATATAGACCCGCTTCATCTCGCCAAAACCTTCAGCGCTGAGGACGATAGCCCCGCAGCCAACGGCTTCGCCCTGCGGACTGCGAATCGCCAGGGCGATCACTGTCTCTGGCGGCAGCTGGCCGAGGTCCAGCAGATGGTTGCTCTCTGCCGGGTAGAGTGTCTCCTGCCAGGCGTCGAGGGCGGCAATCAGGGCGGTAAATTCGGCGTCGGTGGGGGCGATGTCGGTAACGGTATACATAGGTGAGCTCCTTTTTTTACGCCACTGTAGCGCGCCTCAGGACGGTTTCCGCCATAGCATTAACTTATATTGCCGCTAACCACTTGCGCTAACTCACTGAAACACAGTAATTTTATCCCTTGCCGTTCGTTTTTGAGAGCTGAATATGCACACCAAAGCCCGTAAAGTGATGATTATTGGCGCCGGCAACGTCGGCGCGTCGGCGGCCTACGCGCTGCTCAATCAGAGCATCTGCGAGGAGCTGATCCTCGTCGACATTAACCAACAGCGCGCCGAGGCCCACGCTCAGGACCTCAGCGATGCCGCGGCCTATCTGCCAGGGATGATGACCATCTCTACCCGCGAGGCTAGCGACTGCGCTGATGTCGACATCGCGGTGATCACCGTCTCCGGCGGCGCGCTGCGTCCAGGCCAGAGCCGACTGGATGAACTGACCACCACCGCGAAGATAGTGAAGCGCATCGTGCCAACGATGATGGCCAATGGGTTTAACGGCATCTTTCTGGTGGCCACGAACCCCTGCGACATCATCACCTGGCAGGTATGGCAGCTCTCCGGCCTGCCGCGCAGCCAGGTGCTGGGCACCGGCGTCTGGCTGGATACCACCCGCCTGCGCCGTCTGCTGGCGCAGGAGCTGAACATTGGCGCCCAGAGCATCGACGCTTTTATCCTCGGCGAGCACGGCGACACTCAGTTTCCGGTTTGGTCGCACTCCTCGGTATATGGCTCGCCGATAGCCGACCTCTACCAGCAGCGCACCGGCCGGCCGCTCGACCGCGAGGCGATGGCCGACAAAGTGCGTAAGCTGGGGTTTGAGATCTACGCCGGTAAAGGCTGTACGGAATATGGTGTGGCAGGCACCATCGCCGAGATCTGCCGTAATATTTTTACCGGCAGCCACCGCGCGCTGGCGGTCTCCTGCATTCTTGACGGTGAGTACGGGGTCTGCGGCGCGGCGGCTGGGGTGCCGGCGGTGCTGGCCCAGGGGGGCGTGGAGCAGATTATCGAACTGCGGCTCGCCGACGAAGAGCAGGCGAAGTTCAGCCAGTCGATTGCGGTAATCAAAGCCAATATCGCGCGTCTGCCCTGATGGCAGACGGCGACGTCTGGTTCAGTCGGCAATGATCAGCTGTGGGGAAAGGGTCACCAGCGCCTCGCGGGTCGCTTCCGGCAGGTGGCTGTCGGTAACGATATCGGTCAACGACTCCAGCGGGGCAATGTTGAACAGTGACCAGGCACCGTATTTGGAGCTGTCCGCCAGCAGGATGCGCCGGCGGGCATTGGCCATCAGATCGCGCTTCAGGGCGGCCTTCTCTTCCGTCGGGGCGGTGATCCCTTTCTCAAGGTCCCAGCCGTTGCAGCTGACGAAGGCGAGATCGGGCCAGATGGCCTGCAGCAGGCGGCGGCCGTGATCGCCAATGCACGACTGGCTGCTGTCATCGATGCGGCCGCCGATAATCGTCACTTCAATCTGCTTAAACTCCGACAAAAACAGGGCGATATGTAAATCGCTGGTGATCACCCGCAGCGGCAGATGGGTGATCTGCCGCGCCAGTTCAATCATGGTGGTGCCGGCATCAAGCACAATGGCGTCGCCGGCTTTCACCAGCGCTGCCGCCGCGCTGGCGATCGCCTGCTTTTCCAGCGGGCTGCGCTGGGCTTTCTCCAGCGTCGTCGGCTGGGCAGGAATAAACCGGTTTAACGTCACCCCGCCATGCGTGCGGCTGATCACCCCTTCCTGATCGAGTTTGATCAGGTCACGGCGAATGGTGGCCGGCGAGGCGTTGGTCGCCGCCACCAGCTGGTCGACTGTCACCAGATTATGGCTTTTCAGGAAGTCCATAATCTGCTCTAACCGGTTATATCCCTTCATGTTATTCCTGCGCGATGTGCATGGCGAGCTCAATGGAGGTTGCCATGCTCTCAGACTTCGCTTTACCTGTCCAGGCAATATCAAACGCGGTGCCATGATCCGCAGAGGTGCGGATAAACGGCAGCCCGGCGGTGATATTCACCCCATCATAGAATCCCAGCAGCTTCAGCGGGATGTGCCCCTGGTCGTGATACATCGCCACCACCATGTCGTACATCCCCTCATGACACTGCATAAACACCGTATCCGGCGGACAGGGGCCGGTCACCTCCACGCCCTGCGCCCGCATGGCGGCCACCGCGGGGGCGACGATGCGGATCTCTTCATCGCCAAACAGGCCGTTCTCCCCGGCGTGCGGATTCACGCCGGCCACCGCAATGCGCGGACGCGGATAGCCGACGCGGCGCAGAAAGCGATCCGCCACGCCAATCACCGTCTCAATCCGCCGCTGGTTGAGGGTATCGAGGAACTGGCGCAAGGAAATATGGGTCGTGATATGGATAACTTTAAGTTTCTCGGTATACAGCACCATGGCGTAATCGGTAGTCTGCGTCAGGTGGGCCAGCAGTTCGGTATGGCCGGGATAAGCGTGCCCGGCGAGATGCAGCGCCTCTTTATTCAGCGGTGCGGTAGCGATGGCCGCGACCGCGCCCTCCAGTGCGAGGGCGGTCGCCCGTCTGATGCAACGAAATGCCAGATCGCCCGCCTGAGCCTGGACTTCACCAGGACGCAGCACCTGCGGATCGCTGAGCGGTTCATCGATAACGTTAATCGTCGCCGGGGTAAATACTGCTTCGGAGGGATGGTCGATGATGCGCAGCTCCACCCGCGGCGTGATATTCAGCGCCAGGATCCGCCGCAGCGTCTGCGCGCAGCCTACCACCACCACCGGCGCGCCGCTCAGCGCCCCCTCGGCGAGGGATTTAATAATAATCTCCGGACCAATACCTGCCGGGTCGCCCATTGTGACTGCAATCATTTTAGACACTCAGTTTCTCCTCAATAAAATTCACAACATGTAACAGCGTGGTGTCGGTGCCGAATCCTCCGGCTTTGGTCATCACCGGCCGCGACCAGCGGCCACCGAGAAAATGTCCGTAAGGAACGCAGGCCGCCACCCGGCCACGGATCTGGAAACCGCTGGCACCCAGCGCGTGCGCGACGGCGATGGCTACATCACCACCGGAAAGATACAGCGCGCCCGGAGGGCACTGCGCCACCGCCTGCGCCGTGACGTCGGCAAGCCAGGCGCAGATGCGCTCCCCGTAGGCCGCGCGGCTGAGGCCATGTTCGCGACACAGGGCTTCAATCCCGTGCCGGGCGGCGTGATTCGGGCGGGTGGTCACCACGCAGTGCTGCCCCTCACGCAGCACCTCGGCGATCCGCGAGGCTTCCTCCTTCGGCGATCCGCTAAAGGCCTGTTCGACATCAATTTCAATCTTCCTCACTCGGGAATGAGCCTGCAGCGCAGCGACCTGGCGCTGCGCCATCTCGCTCATCGAACCAACCACCGCCAGCAGAGGCCCCTGCTCGCTGCGGCGAAGGCGGCGGGCCAGCGCCTCGCAAAGTCCCGCCGAGCCGACCAGCAGCGTCTCTCGCGCATGGGGCGCGACGGCGTCGATCACCTGATCCAGTTGGCTGTCTTCCCAGGCGTCGACAATCAATACTCGCTTCTCCTCGCCCGCCATCGCTAATGCCGCCGGGAGCTGGGTAGCGTTCAAGGTCAGACAGGGAAGACGGCTCTGCATGGCGATAATTTCGCTAATCTCCGCCCGGCTCACCGGCGTTTTCGGGTCGCTGGCAAATTCGGTCTGATCGAGGGCCACCCCATACACATAGCAGCGTCCGTCACGGGTATGCCGCCCGGCCGCCGGATACGCCGGCGCCACCACCGCCACCCGGCAGTTCTGCACCGCCATCATGGCCTCCAGCTCGGCACCGGGGTTCCCGCGCAGCGTGGAGTCGATCTTCTTTACCTGCCAGTGTGGGACGAATGTCGCTGCGTCGCGCAGCAGAGCGGTGACCTTATCCGCCGCCTCGGCGGCGGTCATCGCCCGGCTGTCGCTGTTGAGAATTAATGCCCGCACGGAGGACGTCTGCCCGGCGGTGAATGCCACTTCCACCGCC
Organism: Klebsiella sp. 54; assembly: GCF_018223875.1. NCBI lineage: Bacteria > Pseudomonadati > Pseudomonadota > Gammaproteobacteria > Enterobacterales > Enterobacteriaceae > Klebsiella > Klebsiella sp. 54. The sequence goes on along the minus strand of NZ_JAGRRA010000002.1, from coordinate 1,494,114 downwards.
ATTCCCGCCTCTGCGAGGCTGACCCCGGCGTCATTGGCCCCGGTAAAGTCATCCGCCAACACCAGCACGTTGTTATTGCCGTCGTTCATTGTCCTGCCTTGTGGTCGATGAAATTATGAATTGATTATATTCAATCATAATTGATTAAATGTGAGCAAGCTCAAGTTATTAATCCGCCGTATAAATTATAACTTTTCCCCACCAGACGAGTTCCATAACTCACGAATGATTGAAAATAATCAATTGCTACCAAGGAGAAACGCGTGGCGACGATACACAGCACGATTATCAGCGGGGCGGGTGCCTCATCGGCTCTACTCCCGTTATTGGCCGGTAAAACCTCTATCCTGCTGGTGACCGACAAGAACGTCGGGGCGCTGGAAGCAACCCAGGCGATCCATCGTCTGCTGGCGGCTAAGGGGCGTGTAGTTGAGGTCATTGACACGGTACCGGCCGAGCCCAGCCATCACGATGTGGCGCAGATCGTCAGCCAGCTCGACGCCAGCCAGCCACAGTTAGTTGTTGGCATCGGCGGGGGAAGCGTGCTGGATGTAGCAAAATTGCTGTCCGTACTTCTGCACCCTGAGGCGCCCGCTCTGACGGCCCTGCTGGCAGGCGAGCAGCCGCAACGACGGATCGGCTCATTGTTAATCCCGGCCACCGCCGGGACCGGCTCCGAAGCGACGCCGAACGCCATTCTGGCAATCCCCGAGCAGCAGACCAAAGTGGGGATCATCTCCCCGGTGCTCCTGCCGGACTATGTCGCCCTGCTACCGGAGCTGACCACCAGCATGCCGGCCAGCATCGCGGCGTCGACCGGCATTGATGCCCTGTGCCATCTGCTGGAGTGCTTTACCTCCACCGTCGCCAACCCGGTAAGCGATAACGCCGCGTTAATCGGTTTGCACAAGCTGGTGCGCCATATCGAACGCTCGGTGAATCAGCCGCAGGATCTGACGGCGAAGCTGGAGATGCTCTGGGCCTCGTGGTACGGCGGCGCGGCGATTAACCATGCGGGCACCCACCTGGTACATGCGCTCTCCTATCCGCTCGGCGGCACCTGGCATCTGCCCCACGGAGTGGCCAACGCCATTCTTCTGGCGCCCTGTATGCGGGTGATCCGCCCCCACGCGGTGGTGAAATTTGCTCAGGTCTGGGATCTGATCCCCGACGCGGATCGCACGCTCAGCGAGGAAGAGAAATCCCATGCGCTGGTGGCGTGGCTGGCGGCGCTGGTGAAACGACTGCCCCTGCCGGACAACCTGGCCGCTCTCGGCGTGCCGCAGGAGAGCATTCCCGCCCTCAGCGCGGCGGCGCAAAACGTTAAACGCCTGATGAACAATGCCCCCTGCAGCGTCAGCCGCGAAGAGATCGCGGCCATCTACCAGACGCTGTTTCCAGAACATGCCTAACAGGAGAAAGTAAAATGAGGAAAGCTATCAGCGGCGTACTGACCGCCATCGTCACCCCCTTTACCGTCGAGGGCGCGCTTAACCTGCCAGCGCTACGCCAGCAGGTGCAGCGCCAGATCGCCGCGGGCAACGGTATTTTCTGCGGCGGCACCAACGGCGAGTTTTTTGTCCTCAATGAGGAAGAGAAGATCGCCGTCGCCAGAACCTGCGTGGAAGAAGCGGCCGGTCGCGTCCCGGTGGTGGCCCATATCGGGGAGGTTTCCACCCGAGAGACTCTCCGGCTGGGCCAGCAGATCGCCCGCCTCGGGGTTGATGCGGTATCGGCCATTACCCCGTGGTTCGTGCCCTTGAAGCAGGAAGAACTGATTAACCACTATACGGCGATCGCCGACGCGCTGAGCGTCCCGCTTTTTCTTTACAACATTCCCGCCCGCACCGGGAACACCATTGCCCCGGAGACCGCGCGTCAGCTGGCCAGGCACAAGAATATTGTCGGCATTAAGGATAGCGCCGGCAGCTACGACAGCCTGAAAGGTTTTCTCGACGCGGTGCGCGATATCGACGGTTTCGACGTTCTGAACGGACCGGACTCGCTTATCCATCAGGGATTTGTCGACGGCTGTTCGGCATGCATCTCGGGGCTTGCCAACGTCGCGCCCGCGGAAATTAACGCCATCTGGTCGCGCTTTCACGCCGGGGATATCGTCGGATCGCGCCAGGCCCAGGAGCAGGTAACGGGCCTGCGCACCGATCTGTATAAAGTGGCGTTCTCGCCTGCGGCGGTGAAGAAAGCTCTGCAGCTAATGGGTCATGAGGTGGGCGACAGCCGCTACGCGGTGCAGTTCAGTGACCAGCAGCTGCAGGAAATTCGCGGCATCATTGCCCGTTATTTAGCGTAATACCCGCTGCGTTTCGTAAATAAAACAGACCGGGTACCGTCGTACCCAGGATTCGTACGCCCAGAGAGAGGCTAAGATGAATCATTTTACCGCTGAAGATACCTTTATTATTGTCGGCATTGTCATTGCCTATATTCTGTTTACCACCTGGCTGACATTCCGTATTCGTAGTAAAAATTCAGGGGATTTTATGGAAGGCTCGCGCGCCATGCCGGCCTTAATTGTCGGTATATTACTGATGTCGGAATATATTGGCGCCAAATCAACCATCGGTACCGCTCAGGCCGCCTTTGAGAGCGGCATTGCCGCTTCATGGTCCGTGCTGGGGGCAGCCATCGGTTTCCCGCTGTTCGGTTTGATTCTGGTAAAACGCATCTATAACACCGGGAAAATCACCATCTCCGGCGCTATCGCTGAGAAATATGGCACCAGTACCAAAAATATCATCTCCCTGATCATGATTTATGCGCTGTTGCTGGTTAACGTGGGCAACTACGTCAGCGGCGCCGCGGCTATCTCCACCGTCTTAAAAGTCAACTTACCCGTGGCCGCCTTTATTACCGCCATCGTCAGTACCTTCTATTTCGCTTTCGGCGGCATGAAAGGCGTCGCCTGGGTCACCATGTTACACAGCGCGTTAAAATACGCCGGACTGCTGATCATTCTGGGTTTTGCTCTGTCCAAAACCGGCGGCTTCACGCCGATGATTGAGAATATGCCGGATTACTACTGGACGTGGGATGGCAACATTGGCGCTGGCACCATCTTCGCCTGGCTTATCGGCACCATCGGCTCCATCTTCTGCACCCAGTTTGTTATCCAGGCGATCAGCTCCACCAAAGATGTCCGGTCAGCAAAGCGTTCCACCTGGATCGCCTTCTTTTTCTGCCTGCCCATCGCCCTTGCCATCGCTATCATCGGCGTGGCGGCGAAATATCTGCATCCGGAAATCAACAGCCTGTACGCCCTGCCGGTATTTCTGCAGGACATGAATCCCTGGCTGGCGGGACTCGTGACAACGTCACTTGTGGCCTCGATATTCGTCAGCGTTAGTACCGTTGCCCTAGCCATTGCCTCGCTGGTGGTGAAAGATTTCTACGTGCCATGGCGTAACCCGACCCCGGACCAGGAGTTCAGAGCCACGCGCTGGGCATCGTTAATTATCGGCTTCCTGCCGCTGGTCTTTGTGCTGCTGGTGCCGGAAGTGCTGAAACTCTCCTTCTTCACCCGCGCCATACGCCTGTCCATTACCGTGGTGGCGGTTATCGCCTTCTACGCACCGTTTTTCCGGAGCACCCGCGGCGCCAATGCCGGTCTGATCGGCGCCTGCGTGGTGACCTCCGTTTGGTATTTACTTGGCGATCCGTTCGGCATCAATAACATGTATGTCGCCCTGGCGACCCCGGCGATCATTATGGTCCTCGATCGCTTGATCCCGAATAAATCACAATCATCTCCTGCCCCTGTTGAGCAACGTGGAGTCTAAAACATGACCACAATACCTTCTTTCGACGGCGTCATTCGCCAGCACCCACAAGATGAACATATCGCATGGGCGATGCTCCCCTGCGCCTGCCCGCAAAATCATGCCGCCAACCTGCTTCAGCTGAAAGATGGCAGCCTGATGTGCGTCTGGTTCGGCGGCTCGCAGGAAGGGAAAGCCGACATTTCGATCTGGGGATCGCGGTTAGCCACCGACAGCGATCGCTGGAGCGAAGCGGTTAAGCTCTCTGACGATCCTGACCGCTCGGAACAAAATCCGGTGCTGTTTCAGGCGCCTGACCAGGTAGTGTGGCTGTTATGGACGGCGCAATACGCCGGCAACCAGGATACCGCCATTGTCCGCTACCGCCAGTCACATGACGGCGGGCAAAGCTGGGGTCCCATCGACACCCTGTTGGATCAGCCCGGTACCTTTATTCGCCAGCCGATTAGCGTCATGCCTGACGGCAGCTGGCTGTTGCCAGTGTTTTACTGCCGCACCGAACCAGGCGAGAAATGGGTGGGTAACAATGACGTCAGCGCGGTGAAAATCTCCTCAGACGGCGGCATAAGCTGGCGTGACGTGGCAGTCCCGGAGAGCCTTGGCTGCGTCCATATGAGCATCACCCCGCATCCCGACGGCGGACTGGCGGCCTTCTTTCGCAGTCGCTGGGCGGATCATATCTGGTTCAGCCACTCCAGCGACCAGGGTGAAAGCTGGTCTGCGCCGGCGCCCACGACGCTGCCGAACAATAACTCGTCCATTCAGGCGACAACTCTCGACAATGGCGAACTGGTGCTGGTGTTCAATAATATGAGCGCCGCCGGAGCCACTGAACGCCGTGCCTCGCTGTACGATGAAATTGCGGATGACGATGGCCGTAAGGAGCCGGAAACAACCGGGAAAAGCGCCTTCTGGGGCGCGCCACGCGCGCCGATGACGGTGGCGATTTCACCCGATGGCGGCAAAAGCTGGCCGTGGTTGCGCAATCTTGACGAGGGTGACGGCTACTGCATGACCAATAATTCGGAGCAGAAGCTGAACCGGGAGTTCTCCTACCCCAGCATCAAACAGGGAGCAGACGGTAATTTGCATATCGCCTACACCTGGTACCGCCAGGCGATCAAGTATGTTCGCGTTTCGCCACAGTGGGTGAAAGGAGAAAGCGCATGATTATCGGTAATCTGCAGGCGCTGCAGCAGGCTGGCCTGCCGCCGGCGTTAAACCAGCTTTTGAGCAGCGAGGTCTGCTCGCTGGCCGCCCTGAGCGCCAGAGAGGATGGCCGGTTCCAGCCCGACGGCGCGCCGTGGTTCTGCACCCTCAGCGTGGTGCAAACCCAGCCCGCGGCCGAGCGGCATACGGAATATCATCGCCAGTGGGCGGATATTCAGGTCATCCTGGCCGGCGAGGAGCGGATCCAGGCGGGCATGGCTCCCGCGATGCGCCCGGAAGATAATGAGATTAAGCCCGACCTCTATATCTGTCAGCCGGCCCCGGAGAGTGTCTCTATTCTGCTGCGTCCCGGCGACTTCGCGGTCTTTTACCCCGGCGAACCGCACCAGGCGCTGTGTGCGGTTTCGACGCCAGCGCCGGTCAGAAAGGCGGTATTCAAGATCCCGGCGGCGATGCTGGAGGCGCGATGAAGCAGGCAATTGTAACCGGGGCCAGTTCCGGGATCGGCGCCGCGGTGGTGAGGCAGTTGCTGGAGGACGGCTGGCAGGTGGTCGGCATGAGCCGTTCGCTGCCGCCCTTCTCACAGCCGAACTTTCGCCATCTGACGGTCGACGTCAGCCAACGCAGCGCGCTGCTGGCGGCGCTGGAGCAGATTGAGCCTCCTCAGGCCATCATCCACGCCGCGGGCTCGATGACCGCCGCAACCCTGGGCAATCTGGATCCACTGCACGGCGAGTCGCTGTGGCGTTTACATGTCGACGCGGCCCAGACGCTGGTCAATCACTTCGCCCCGGCCATGAGGCCGGGTGGGCGGATTGTTCTGCTGGGAAGCCGTACATCACGTGGCGCAGCGGGTCGTTCACAGTATACGGCCACCAAAGCCGCGCTGGTCGCCCTTGCCAGAAGCTGGGCGGCAGAGCTGGCGCCCGCTGGGGTGACGGTCAACGTGGTGGCGCCCGGGGCAACCGATACGCCGATGCTCCGTCAGCCCGGCAGGGAAAGCTCCCCGCCACAGCTGCCGCCGCTGGGGCGGCTCATTACCCCGCAAGAGGTGGTCTCGCTGATAAGCTGGTTATTGAGTGAGGGCGCATCGGCGATGACCGGACAGGAGCTGGTGATGTGCGGTGGCGCCTCCCTCGCCTGATGACGCACGCCGCGCCGTCCCCGGACAGCGGAACGACGCGGCGGTGATGATTAACGCAAATAGACAGTCCCGCGCAGATAGGTGGTGGCCTGGCCGCCGATCAGCACCCTGTCGCCCTGCCACTGGCAGCGCAGGTCGCCGCCGCGGGCGGAGCCCTGGCGCGCCATCATGGTGGTTTTCCCCAGTTTTTCGCCCCACCAGGGGATCAGCATGCTATGGGCGGAGCCGGTCACCGGATCCTCCGGCACCCCTTCACCCGGGCAGAAGAAGCGGCTGACAAAGTCATACTCCTCATCCGGCGCGCTGACGCAGATCATTTTGCCAAGCGTCTGCAGGCGCGCCATGTCCGGCCGCACCGCTTCAACCTGCTGACGATCCGCCAGCAGCACCAGATAATCGCGCCCTTCACGTACCTCGACGGCCGCCTCGAGGCCTAGTCCGGCCAGCAGGTCCGCCGGCGGGTTGGCCACCGGGCTGGTCGTCCACGCCGGGAAGTCGAGCGTCAGCCAGTCTCCGCTGCGGGTGACTCGCAGGTCGCCAACGAAGCGGGTGCTGAAGGTGATGGTCGCCGAGGGATGGTCGAGATACTCAAAAATAACGTGCGCCGCGGCCAGGGTGGCATGACCGCAGAGGTTGATCTCGTGCAGCGTGGTAAACCAGCGCAGCTCATAGCCTTCGTCGGTGCGGACGAAGAACGCCGTTTCGGACTGATTATGCTGTTGGGCCATTTTCAGCAGCACATCGTCGGCTAACCACTCGCTGAGGGGGCAGACGGCCGCGGCATTGCCACCGAAGTTTTTATCGCTGAAAGCATCGACCAGATAAAATTGAATTTCCTGCATACACTGTCCTTACTTTTTTTACTTTCCTTCAACATGACATAAAAGCGCCCCTCTGACACTATCCATAGCAAAATTAATTGCTTAACCGCGCCTGGCTGCTTGCAGTGAAACGAGAGGCAGATCACATAATGATTGTCTTTTCGCCAGCAAACGTTTTATGATCGGCGTCACATCTTCCCCTGAATCACCAGTCCAGAGCTTATGACTACGAATACGGTCTCACGCAAGGTAGCGTGGCTACGTGTCGTGACGTTGGCCATCGCCGCGTTTATTTTTAACACCACAGAATTCGCCCCGGTCGGTCTGCTGTCGGATATTGCCGACAGCTTCGGCATGGAAACTGCCCAGGTGGGCATGATGCTGACCATCTACGCATGGGTGGTGGCGTTAATGTCGCTGCCGTTTATGCTGCTGACCAGCAAAGTGGAGCGCCGGCGGTTGCTCATCGGCCTGTTTATTCTGTTTATCGCCAGCCACGTGCTGTCGTTCTTTGCATGGAATTTTGACGTGCTGGTCATCAGCCGCATCGGCATCGCCTTCGCCCATGCGGTGTTCTGGTCGATAACGTCGGCGCTAGCCATCCGCATGGCGCCCCCGGGCAAACGGGCGCAGGCGCTCAGTCTGATCGCCACCGGTACCGCGCTGGCGATGGTGTTTGGGATTCCGATCGGCCGCATCATCGGCCAGTATTTTGGCTGGCGAATGACCTTCCTGGCGATCGGCCTGGGCGCGTTAGCCACCCTGGTCTGCCTGGTGAAACTGCTGCCGACTCTGCCGAGCGAACACTCAGGCTCGCTGAAGAGCCTGCCGGTGCTGTTCCGTCGCCCGGCGCTGGTCAGCGTATACATTCTGACCGTGGTGGTGGTGACCGCACATTATACCGCCTACAGCTATATCGAACCCTTCGTCCAGACGGTGGCGGGTCTGAGCGGCAATTTTGCCACCGTGCTGCTGCTGATCCTCGGCGGGGCCGGGATTATCGGCAGCATTCTGTTCGGCAAGCTCGGTAACCAGCACGCTTCGGGGCTGATAAGCCTCGCCATCGGCCTGCTGCTGGCCTGTCTGCTGCTGCTTCTGCCGGCCTCGCATAACCCGCACCACCTGATGCTGCTCAGCATCTTCTGGGGGGTGGCGATTATGATTATCGGTCTCGGCATGCAGGTGAAAGTGCTGGCCTCCGCCCCGGACGCCACCGACGTCGCCATGTCGCTGTTCTCGGGCATCTTTAATATCGGCATTGGCGCCGGCGCGCTGGTGGGCAGCCAGGTGAGTCTGCATCTCTCTATGGCCTCCATCGGCTATATCGGCGCTATCCCGGCGCTGGCAGGCCTGATCTGGGCCCTGCTGATCTTCCGCCGCTGGCCGGTATCGCTGGAAGAACACCAGCCGCACCACTCTTAATTCAGCCGCAAAAAAAGCCCGCCGGTATCGCTCCGGCGGGCTGTTGTCTCTCTGCGCATCACCGCAGTCAGGGATGCCAGGTCGAAATGATCTCCAGCACGCCATTAATAATAAATTGCACGCCCATGCAGACCAGCAGGAAGCCCATCAGTCGTGAGATGGCCTCAATGCCGCCTTTGCCTACCAGACGCATAATCGCCCCCGAACTGCGCAGGCAACCCCAGAGAATGATCGCCAACAGGGCAAAGATAATCGGCGGCGCCGCCAGCACCACCCACTCCGGGAAGTCCACCCCGTGTTTAACGGTCGAGGCGGAACTAATGATCATCGCGATGGTGCCCGGACCGGCGGTGCTTGGCATCGCCAGCGGCACAAAGGCGATATTGGCGGTCGGCTCATCCTGTAGTTCTTCCGATTTGATCTTCGCTTCCATCGAATCGTGGGCTTTTTGCTGGGGGAACAGCATACGGAAACCGATAAAGGCCACAATCAACCCCCCGGCGATTCGCAGCCCAGGTATTGATATGCCGAATGTATTCATCACCACCTGGCCGGCATACCATGACACCATCAGGATGGCGAAGACATACACCGAGGCCATCAACGCCTGCTTGTTACGCTCGGCGTTGTTCATATTGCCCGCCAGGCCGAGGAACAGCGCCACGGTAGTCAGCGGATTCGCCAGCGGTAAAAGCACCGCCAGGCCGAGCCCTATCGCTTTAAACAAATCGAACATAGTTAAATAAAGTCCCGTAAATATTCATTTTTTAAAGATGGTTTCAGTCCGTGAGTATACCGGCTTCAACAATTCCAACGCCAGCCAGCTGATAAATCACTTTCGCCAAAAATTAACAAGCGTTAGAAAATTCACAAACAGTGACACGCGTCGAATTTTTTTATTTTAGCAAATCGTGGCATCGGCTAATTCATAATGTTGACTTATGATTGCCTGGGCAATAGTATCACTCGCAACTAAATCATTGCCTGGGCAACCATCATGAAAAATACCAGCGACCTGTTCAACGAGATGATTCCGCTGGGCCGCTTGATCCAGATGGTTAACCAGAAAAAAGATCGCCTGCTCAACGACTACCTCTCACCCATGGATATTACCGCGACCCAGTTTCGGGTGCTCTGTTCCATTCGTTGCGAGGTATGTATTACCCCCGTTGAGCTGAAAACCGTGCTTTCCGTCGACCCGGGCGCGATGACGCGTATGCTCGACCGCCTGGCGTGTAAAGGCTGGATTGAACGGTTACCCAACCCCGCTGACAAGCGCGGTGTGCTGGTGCAGTTGACGCCAGACGGCGCAGCCCTTTGCGAGCAGTGTCATCAGGTTGTGGGTCAGAAGTTACACCAGGAGTTAACAAAAAATCTGTCGGCGGACGAAGTCGCCATGCTTGAGCAACTCCTCAAGAAGGTCCTGCCGTAACAATAAGAAGAGGTAAGATGATGTCCAGACGTAATAATGACGCCATCACTATCCATAGTATTTTGTCGTGGATCGAGGATAACCTGGAATCGCCCCTGTCGCTGGAAAAAGTGTCTGAGCGCTCAGGTTACTCCAAGTGGCACCTGCAACGTATGTTTAAGAAAGAGACCGGCCATTCCCTCGGCCAGTACATCCGCAGCCGTAAGCTGACGGAGATTGCGCAAAAGCTCAAGCAGAGCAATGAGCCAATCCTGTACCTGGCGGAACGCTACGGTTTCGAATCGCAGCAGACCCTGACGCGAACGTTTAAAAACTATTTCGATGTTCCGCCCCACAAATATCGCATAACGAATGTACCTGGCGAATCCCGCTATCTGCATCCGCTAAATAACTGATGTTAATCGCATGTAATATCAAAGACGTATTGAGGAAATCATGAAACTATTCGCTGCCGCAGCTATCGTCCTTCTGTCGCTGGCATCCAGCTTCAGCTTTGCGGAGCAAACCACCACGCCGGTGCGGCAAAACCAGCGTGACACAATGATTCTCCCTTCGGACCATAATGACTCGCCGTTTGATTTCAATCATATGGCGGCCGGCAATGATAAATCTGACGAACTAGGCGTGCCGTACTACCAGCAGCACGACCTGTGATGCCATTACACGCATACTTGTGTATAGCCCCGTCTCCGGGGCTTTTTTTTACCCGCGCGCCATGCCCGGCCGCACCAGACGCAGACCGAAAACGTTGATATAGAGCCCGGCCATGATCAGCGCCGCCCCGGCGAGCTGCAGTCCGCTCAGCGTCTCCCCCAGCAGCAGCGCGGCGCTGGCCATGCCCACTACCGGCACCAGCAGCGACAGCGGCGCCACCCGCCAGGTTTCATAGCGCCCCAGCAGCGAGCCCCAGATACCATAGCCGACGATGGTGGCGATAAACGCCAGGTAAAGCAGCGAGAGAACCGTCAGCATATCGATCTGACGTAGACTCGCCAGCATGAGCTGCGGGCCATCGATCAGCCACGAGGCAAACATAAACGGCAGCACCGGGATCAATGCGCTCCACACCACCAGCGACATGATCGGCGGGCGGGTCGCCTGGGACATGATTTTTTTGTTGAAAATATTGCCGCAGGCCCAGCTGAACGCCGCCGCCAGGGTCAGCATAAAGCCCACCAGCGGGACATGCTCCCCGCCGAGGCTCCCCTCCACCAGCACCAGCACGCCGAAGATCGCCAGCGCGATCCCCGCCAGCTGCTTGCCCTGTAAGCGTTCGCCAAAGACGAAGGCGCCGAGAATGATGGTAAAAAAGGCTTGCGCCTGCAGCACCAGCGACGCCAGCCCCGCCGGCATGCCCAGGCCGATAGCGCAGAACAAAAAGGCAAACTGGCCAAAGCTAATGGTCAGGCCATAGCCCAGCAGCAGGCGCAGCGGAATGGCCGGCCGGGCGACAAACAGCAGCGCCGGGAAGGCGACCAGCATAAAGCGCAGGCCCGCCAGCATCAGCGGCGGCATATTGTGCAATCCCAGCTTAATCACCACGAAGTTAAGCCCCCACACCACCACTACCAGCAGCGCCAGCAGTCCATCTTTCCTCGTCATACCCTGCCTCTGTCGTTATTAGAATTTTTGTGAACAAAATCAAAGTAGCGAAAAAGCGGTCGCCAGGATAGATCATTATTTTTGGCAGGTTCGGAAGTGCCTATCGCCACCGGGGCGACCTGTACAAGGCGTGATGGCCGTGTTATTTGTGATCGAAGACATAAAATTATAACAACATGACAGGCAAGGAAATCATGATCACCACACTCCGGCGCTCCACCATCGCGCTGCTGGCATCGTCGCTACTGTTGACTATCGGCCGCGGGGCCACACTGCCGTTTATGACCATCTACCTCACCCGACGCTATCAGCTGGAGGTGGATGTGATTGGCTACGCCCTGTCGCTGGCCCTCGTGGTCGGCGTGCTGTTTAGCATGGGCTTTGGCATCCTCGCGGACAAGTTCGACAAAAAGCGCTATATGGTGTGGTCAGTGCTGGTGTTTATCCTTGGTTTCAGCGCGATACCGCTGGTCAATAACGCTATCCTGGTGGTGATCTTCTTTGCGCTGATCAACTGCGCCTACTCGGTCTTTTCCACCGTGCTGAAAGCCTGGTTCGCCGACCGGCTGACGGCGGAGAAAAAAGCGCGCATCTTCTCGCTGAACTACACCATCCTCAACATCGGCTGGACCGTCGGACCGCCCATCGGCACGCTGCTGGTGATGCACAGCATTAATCTGCCATTCTGGCTGGCGGCAGCCTGCGCCGCCTTCCCGTTAGTGTTTATTGAGCTGTTTCTGCAGCGAGATGGCGCCGCCGCCGCCCAGCCAGGGGCTGCCGTCTGGACGCCTTCGGTGCTGCTGCGCGACCGCGCGCTGCTGTGGTTTACCTGTTCAGGGCTGCTGGCCTCCTTCGTCGGCGGCGCTTTCGCCTCCTGTATCTCGCAGTACGTACTGGTGGTCGCCAGCAGCGACTTCGCCGAAAAAGTGGTGGCCGTGGTGCTGCCGGTTAACGCCGCGGTGGTCGTCGCTCTGCAGTATGCGGTTGGCCGGCGACTGAGCGCCAGAAATATCCGACCGCTGATGACCTTCGGCACCGTCTGCTTTGTGATCGGCCTCGTGGGCTTTATGTTCTCCGGCGCCAGCCTGTGGGCATGGGGGATCTCGGCGGCGGTCTTCACCCTTGGCGAGGTGATTTATGCCCCCGGCGAGTATATGCTGATTGACCATATCGCCCCGCCGGGGATGAAGGCCAGCTACTTCTCCGCTCAATCGCTGGGATGGCTGGGCGCGGCATTCAACCCGATGCTGACGGGGTTGATCCTCACCCATCTGCCGCACTGGTCGCTTTTTGTCATTCTTATCGGGGCCATTGTCGCCGCCTGGCTGATGATTTTCCGCGGGATCAATGCCCGCCCCTGGCAACCGGATTCTCCGCTGGCCAACGCCTGACGCCAGCTGGAATGCGGCTGTCAGGTTGCTGTCGGGTCGTTGTCGGGTCGCTGTCGTGGTGGCTGGCGGCCCGCTTTTCCATACTCCATCACAGGTTTACATCCGAAGAACGTCATGGAGCATACAAATATGAACAGCAACAATCAGGTCAAACAATTACGGCTGCAGCGCGCCTGGTCCCAGGAACAGCTGGCCGAAATGGCGGGGCTCAGCGTTCGCACGATCCAGCGCATTGAGAATGGCGAACGCCCGGGACTGGAGACCCTCAGCGCCCTCGCCGCGGTCTTTGAGGTGACGGTGGCCGAGATCGGCGGCGAAGCCTCGCGGGAGGGCGCGCCGGGCCCGGAAGCCTCGCTGGATCTGCGTATCGAGGAAGCGAAAGCGCGGGTGCAGCAGGAGAGCCGCTTTTTTCGTTCGCTGTCGGTGGCGCTGGTGGTCTGCGTGCTGCTGGCGCTGCTCAACCGGTACACTAACCCGCAGTACACCTGGTCCGGCTGGGTCGCCCTGATCTGGGGCGCTCTGCTGGCGGTGAGAGGATTACGCCTGTTCGTGTTCGGCGAATGGATCAAAAACTGGCGCCAGGCGCGCCTGCAGCGGCTGCTGCGTAAATAGCAAGGAAACCGGCGGCGCGAACGCCGCCGGCCCGTTCAGATAGTCACCAGGGCGCGTACGCCGTCGGTTTCCATATCTCCGCCCTTTCCCTGCTGGACGATGGCGCCGCGCGACATCACCAGATAATGGTCCGCCAGCCCGGCGGCAAAGTCATAGAACTGCTCCACCAGCAGGATGGCCATATCCCCGCGGCTCGCCAGCTGACGGATCACCTCGCCAATCTCTTTGATGACCGAGGGCTGGATCCCCTCGGTGGGCTCATCGAGGATCAGCAGCTGCGGACGGCTGGCCAGCGCCCGGCCGATCGCCAGCTGCTGCTGCTGGCCGCCGGATAAGTCACCGCCCCGCCGCTGCTTCATGGTCTTGAGCACCGGGAAAAGCTGGTAAATTTCCTCCGGCACCTGCTGCGCCTCGCGGGCGGGAAAGCGCGATAGCCCCATCAGCAGGTTTTCCTCCACCGTCAGGCGCGGAAAAATCTCGCGTCCCTGAGGGACGTAGGCCACCCCGGCCTGCACCCGCTGATGCGGTTTACGGTGGGTGATGTTCTGATCCTGCCAGCGTACCTCACCGCTGCGCGCCGGAATAAGCCCCATCAGACATTTCAGCAGGGTGGTCTTGCCGACGCCGTTGCGCCCCAGCAGGCAGGTGACTTCGCCCTGGCGGGCGGAAAAATCCACCCCACGCAAAATATGGCTGCCGCCGTAGTATTGATGTAGCTGACTCACCTGTAACATTGGCGCTCCTTAACGTCCCAGATAAACTTCAATGACCTGCTCATTGGCCTGCACCTCCCGCAGCGATCCCTCCGCCAGCACCTGGCCCTGATGCAGGACCGTCACCCGGTCGGCGATAGTCTCGACAAATCCCATGTCGTGCTCCACCACCATCAGGGAGTGCTGTCCGGCCAGCGTGCGAAACAGCTCCGCTGTATATTCGGTTTCCGCATCGGTCATGCCGGCCGCTGGCTCATCAAGCAGCAGCAGATGCGGCTCCTGCACCAGCAGCATGCCGATCTCAAGGAACTGTTTCTGGCCATGGGAAAGCAGCCCCGCCTGGCGGTAGCGTTCGCCGTCAAGACGCAGCAGGCGCAGCACCTCATTCAGCCGATCGTCCTGTTCGCTGCTCAGCCGGGCGCGCAGGCTGGCCCACACCGATTTATCTCCCTTCATCGCCAGGGCGAGATTTTCCGCCACCGTCAGCGCTTCGAAGACCGTCGGCTTCTGAAACTTGCGCCCGATGCCCTGGCGGGCGATGGCCACCGGTTCGAGGGTGGTCAGATCCACCGACTGGTCATAGATCGCTTTGCCGCTCTGCGGCCGGGTTTTGCCGGTGATCACGTCCATCAGGGTGGTCTTGCCCGCGCCGTTGGGGCCGATCACACAGCGCAGCTCGCCGACGCCTATCGCCAGCGACAGGTCCGTCAGCGCCCGGAAACCGTCAAAGCTAACGTTAATGTTCTCCAGCTGCAGTACCGGGTCGGTTTGCGCACGAAAGCGATCGCCGGGCAGCTGGCGGGTAAACAGTCCTTCATCCGGTTGCATTAGCGGTCTCCTCGACGCAGCAGGCCCATCACCCCGCGGGGTAAAAACAGGGTTACGATGATAAAGATGAGGCCGAGAAACAGCTGCCAGTACTCCGGCATCGCCACGGTGAAAATGCTCTTCGCGCCGTTGACCAGCCCGGCGCCAAGCACCGGGCCGATCAGGGTGCCGCGCCCGCCGAGCGCCACCCAGATGGCGGCCTCGATGGAGTTGGTCGGCGACATCTCGCTGGGGTTGATGATCCCCACCTGCGGGACATATAACGCCCCCGCCAGGCCGCAGAGCACCGCCGACAGCGTCCACACCAGCAGCTTGAAGCCGCGCGGGTCGTACCCGCAGAACATCAGGCGGTTCTCGGCATCCCGCACCGCGGTGAGGATCCGGCCAAACTTACTCTGCGCCAGCGCCGAGCCCAGCCACAGGGTCAGCAACAGCAGCAAAACCGTGGCCATAAACAGGGTGGCGCGGGTGCCGGTGGCGGTGACCGGAAAACCCAGCAACGTGGTAAAACCGGTGAAACCGTTATTGCCGCCAAACCCGGTCTCGTTGCGAAAGAACAGCAGCATACCGGCATAGGTCAGGGCCTGGGTCATGATCGAGAAATAGACCCCTTTGATCTTCGAGCGAAAGGCAAACCAGCCGAAAACCAGGGCCAGCAGACCGGGAACCAGCACCACCAGCGCCATCGCCCAGGCGAAATGCTGCGTGCCCCACCAGAACCAGGGCAGTTCGCTCCAGGAGAGAAAAGACATAAACGCCGGCAGACCGTCGCCCGCCGCCTGGCGCATCAGGTACATGCCCATAGCGTACCCGCCGAGGGCAAAGAAAATCCCGTGCCCCAGCGACAGCATACCCGCGTAGCCCCAGACCAGATCCAGCGCCACCGCCACAATGGCGTAGCAGAGGATTTTACCGCTCAGGGTCAGCAGCCAGCTCGGCACCGCCAGCGGATGGGAGGCCGGCAGCAGTGCCAGAAATGGCATGCTCAGCAGCCCCAGCACCAGCAGGATCCCCAGCCAGCGCAGAGGCCGCGGCGCGCGCTGCGCCAGCGTTAAGGTAACAGGTTGGCTCATCAGTCAATCACCCTCCCTTTCAGCGCGAACAGACCCTGTGGGCGTTTCTGAATAAACAGAATAATCATCACCAGAATCAGGATCTTGCCCAACACCGCGCCCATTTGCGGTTCGAGAATTTTATTGAAAATGCCCAGCCCAAAGGCCGCCGCCACGCTGCCGGCCAGCTGGCCGACGCCGCCCAGGACCACCACCAGGAATGAGTCGATGATATAGCCCTGACCCAGCTCGGGCCCGACGTTGCCGAGCTGCGACAGCGCCACGCCGCCCAGCCCGGCAATACCGGAGCCGAGGCCAAAGGCCAGCATATCCACCCGCCCGGTAGGTACGCCGCAGCAGGCGGCCATCGCCCGGTTCTGCGTCACGGCGCGGACGTTCATGCCGAGACGGGTGCGGTTCAGGATGAGCCAGGTAAAGCACAGCACCAGCAGGACGAACGCCAGCACCGCCAGCCGGTTCCACGGCAGGATCAGGTTCGGCAGGACCTGCACGCCGCCGGAGAGCCAGGCGGGGTTCGCCACCTCCACGTTCTGCGCGCCAAACAGCATGCGCACCAGCTGGATAAGCATCAGGCTGATCCCCCAGGTGGCGAGCAGCGTCTCCAGCGGCCGACCATACAGATGACGAATAATGGTGCGCTCCAGCGCCATGCCGATCCCGGCGGTCACCAGAAACGCCACCGGCAGCGCGACCAGCGGATAAAAGGCCAGCCACTGCGGCGCGAGCTGCGCCAGCGCCTGCTGAACCAGCCAGCAGCTGTAGGCGCCAATCATCAGCATCTCGCCGTGGGCCATGTTAATCACCCCCAGCAGGCCGTAGGTGATCGCCAGCCCCAGCGCGGCCAGCAGCAGCACCGAGCCCAACGACAGCCCCATAAAGGCCTGGCCCAGCAGATCGCCGAGCAGCAGACGATGTTTGATCTTTTGCAGGCTGTCGCTGGCCGCCTCGCGCACCGCCGCATCCGGCTCATGCTGGGCATCGGTAAAGGGGATCAGGAGCGCCTGGGTTTCCGGGTCCACAGAATGGCCGAGCAGCGTCACGGCGGCCAGCCGCGCGCTGGCCTCAGGCTGAGTCAACTGCAGCCGCGCCAGCGCCACCTCCAGCAGGCCCCGCACATTATCATCGCTTTCCGCCTTCAGCCGCTGCTGCAGCAGCGCAGCCATGGCCGGGGTCGCTTCCCGCTGTAGCGTTCGTGCGGCGGACGCTCGCTCTGTGACGTTGTCACTTAAAATAAGATGGCTGGCCAGCGCGCCGGCAGCCAGATTGCGCAGCCGGTTGGTCAGACGCACCGGTCGGGTTTCGCCCTGGGGCGCGGCGACGGCACCCAATGGCTGTAATCCGCCCTGTCGGGTGCGGAAAGCATGTTTTCCGTCGTCCATCACCAGGCTCTCGGTGGTCAACGCCCGCAGCAGCGGCAGACGATCCGCCTGCGGCGCTGCCGCCCACTGGGTCAACAGCTGCGCCTGCTGGCTGCGGCTGGCGGCAACGAAGTCGTCCGCCTCCGCGGCCTGTGCCCGCCATGGCAGCAGGATCAGCAGTAGCGTCAACACACTCATGAGACGCAATGCGTTCATGTCGTTCTCCTCTGGTCAGCGGCCGACGGACGCGACGTTCCCGCTCCGTCGGCCCTGGCGCTTACTGGCTGACGGTTTTCACCGGATGGTCAGGTTTCTTATCATTACCGGGGATCCACGGGCTCCACGGCTGCGCGCGGACGGGCTCATCGGTCTGCCAGACCACGTTGAACTGGCCGTTGCCTTCAATTTCACCGATCATCACCGGCTTATGCAGATGGTGGTTGGTGGCATCCATCGTCAGGGTGAAACCGGACGGCGCTTTGAAGGTTTGTCCGGCCATAGCGTCGCGCACTTTGTCCACGTCGGTGGTGCCGGCTTTGGTCACCGCCTGCGCCCACATATGCAGACCCACCCAGGTCGCTTCCATCGGATCGTTGGTCACCACCGTATCGGCATTCGGCAGCTTGTGCGCTTTGGCGTAAGCGCGATAATCGGCGACAAAGGCTTTGTTGGTCGGGTTATCGACCGACTCAAAGTAGTTCCATGCCGCGAGGTTGCCGACCAGCGGTTTGGTATCGATGCCGCGCAGCTCCTCTTCCCCCACCGAGAAGGCCACCACCGGCACATCGGTCGCTTTCAGCCCCTGGTTAGCCAGCTCTTTGTAGAACGGCACGTTGGAATCGCCGTTGATGGTAGAGACCACCGCCGTTTTGCCGCCGGCGGAGAATTTTTTGATATTGGCGACGATGGTCTGGTAATCGCTATAGCCGAACGGGGTGTACACTTCTTCGATATCTTTGTCCTGGATCCCTTTGGCATGCAGGAAGGCGCGAAGGATCTTGTTGGTGGTGCGCGGATAAACGTAGTCGGTTCCCAGCAGGAAGAAGCGTTTGGCGCCGCCGCCGTCCTCGCTCAGCAGGTATTCCACCGCCGGGATGGCCTGCTGGTTAGGCGCCGCGCCGGTATAGAAGACGTTGGGGGACATCTCTTCCCCTTCGTACTGTACCGGGTAGAACAGCAGGCCGTTCAGCTCCTCAAACACCGGCAGGACCGATTTACGCGAGACCGAGGTCCAGCAGCCAAACACCACCGCCACCTTGTCCTGGGCCAGCAACTGGCGCGCCTTCTCGGCGAACAGCGGCCAGTTGGAGGCCGGGTCGACCACCACCGGCTCCAGCTTCTTGCCCAACACCCCGCCTTTGGCGTTGATGTCGTCGATAGCCATCAGGGCGACGTCCTTCAGCGGCGTTTCGGAAATCGCCATCGTCCCGGAGAGCGAATGCATAATCCCGACTTTAATAGTGTCGGCGGCATAGGCCTGGAATGAGAGACCCATAGCCATAACAGAGGCGGAGAGTGCAAAAGCTTTTAATAACGTTCTACGTTGCATGATTCACTCCTGAGTAGCGCAAAAATAAAGAATTAACAGCTAACCAGAGGTGATAAGGCAAAAACGGTGCCAGGTTGTGAGAACAGTGGGATGCGGCGCAGGCGGAGGGCGGAGGCGAAGGAGATGGCAGCGTTGCCTCATCACGGTGCAACGCTGCGCTAAGAAAGCAATTACCAGACGTCGGCGGCGATGGCGGTCACCAGACGGACTTTTTGCCACTGCTGGTCTTCGCTGAGGGCGTTACCCTCTTCCGTGGAGGCGAAACCGCACTGCGGACTCAGGCAGATCTGCTCGAGCGGAACATATTGCGCCGCCTCAGCGAGGCGCGCTTTTACCCCCTGCGGGTTCTCCAGCTCGCCGTTTTTGGTGGTGATAAGCCCGAGGACCACCTGCTGATGGCCGGGACGAATAAAGCGCAGCGGCGCGAAATCCCCGGAGCGGTCGTTGTCATACTCGAGGAAGAAGGCATCGACATTGACGCCGCCAAACAGCACCTCGGCCACCGGCTCGTAACCGCCCTCCGAGATCCAGGTTGAGCGGAAGTTGCCCCGGCAGACGTGCAGGCCCACCGTCAGATCGGCCGGCTTGCCCTCCAGCGCCTGGTTCAGCACCCGGGCATAAATGCGCGCCAGCGCATCCGGATCGTCGCCGCGCTCGCGCACCTGCTGACGCTGGGCATCGGAACAGAGATAGGCCCAGACGGTATCGTCCAGCTGCAGATAGCGGCAGCCGGCGTCATAAAACGCACGGATCGCGTCGCGCCAGGTGGTGGCCAGGTCGTCGAAGTAGTCGCTGAGATCCGGGTAAACGGTGGCATCAATATCTTTCCGACCGCCGCGGAAGTGGAGCACGCTCGGGCTGGGAATGGTCATCTTCGGCTGCGCGTCGCCGCTGATGCTTTTCAGATAGCGGAAATCCTCCAGCATTGGGTGGTCGCCAAACGCCAGCTTGCCGGTAACGCGCACGCCGTGCGCTTTGGTCTGCACGCCGTTGAACTGGATCCCCTGCTCGGCATCGTAACGCTCAACGCCTTGCAGGCCGTCGAAGAAATCAAAATGCCACCATGCGCGACGAAACTCGCCGTCGGTAACCACGTGCAGGCCGCAGTCGCACTGCTGCTGGACCAGGTGACGGATCGCGTTATTCTCAATCTCGCGTAGCTGAGCGGCGTCGATAATCCCCTCAGCCAGCTGCTGACGCGCCTGTTTGATGCTGTCCGGGCGCAAAAAACTGCCGACGATGTCTGCGCGGAACGGGGCCTGTTGACGTTGCATGCTGTCTCCTTAGCGGTGGGCGCGTTAGTTGCCCACCGTGATAGTTCATTATTTGAATTTTTAGACTTCTGGATGGCTATATGTCCAGATACTGGCATGCAGGCCGACGTGCCGCAAACGAGAATATTTCATGGTGCATGAAAAATATTCATTTACCGGCGACAAACGCATAGCCCTCATCTTCCCAGCCGGTGATCCCGCCGAGCATCATTTTCACCGGCCGCCCCAGTTCGGCCAGCTTTAGCGCGGCAACGTCGGCACCGTTGCAGTGCGGCCCGGCGCAATAGACCACAAACAGGGTCTCCGCCGGCCAGGCCGCCATTCTCTCGGCGCTGATCTGGCTGTGCGGGAGATGCAGCGCGCCGGGCAGGTGGCGCCTGGCGAAGGCCTCCTCGCTGCCTACCACGTGCAGCAGGACAAAGTCGACCTCGCCGGCACGCTGGGCGCTGTGCACATCGGCGCAGTCGGTCTCGAGATGCAGCTTATGGCGGAACCAGCGGATAGCCTCGGCGGAGGTGGCGGGGGTAAATTGGGTTACTACACTCATGGCGTCTTCTCCTTGTCTGTGATAACACTACTTTACTGACGCCCATCACCCTTATCTGCCGGCAACCATGACAGAAAACGCTAACATCCTGACAACTCCTTCGGTGACACTGTCACCTCACCGCGTGGTGGCCCTCGCCTACGATGGCCTGTGCACCTTTGAGTTTGGCGTGGCCGTGGAGATCTTCGGCCTGCCGCGCCCGGAAATGGGCGAGCGCTGGTACCAGTTCGCCGTCGCCGCCGTCGATGAAGGGCCTCTGAGAGCCACCGGCGGAGTCCGGTTGATGACCGACGGCGGCCCTGAGCTTCTCGCCCAGGCGCAGACCATCGTGGTCCCCGGCTGGCGCGGCATCGACGCTCCGGTCCCCGAGGCGCTGTGCGCCGCCCTGGCCGCCGCTCACGCCCGCGGGTGCCGGATTATTTCCATCTGTTCCGGGGTGTTCGTTCTCGCCGCCGCCGGGTTGCTCAATGGCCGCCAGGCGACAACCCACTGGCGCTACACCGCCGCGCTGCAGTCCCGTTTTCCGCAGATCCAGGTGGTGGAGGATGTCCTGTACGTGGGCGATGATTTGCTGATGACCTCCGCCGGCAGCGCGGCGGGGATCGACCTCTGTCTGCATCTGGTGCGCGAGGATTTCGGCAGCGAGGCAGCGAATGTGGTCGCCCGCCGCCTGGTGGTCTCTCCCCATCGCGACGGCGGTCAGGCGCAGCAGGTCCTGCGTCCGGTGGCCCGCAGCCGGGAGAGTCTGCGCCTTGGCCAGCTGTTTGATTATCTGCACCAGCATCTCGCCGCCAGCCACACCGTCGCCTCCCTAGCACAGCGCGCCGGCATGGGGACGCGCACCTTTTTGCGCCGCTTTGAAGAGGCCACTGGTAAAACCCCCGCCCGCTGGCTGCTGGAGGAGCGTCTGCTGCGCGCCCGTCAGCACCTGTCGGAGAGCACGATGGGCATCGACCAGATCGCTGAGCGCTGCGGCTTTGCCAGCGCTGGCACCCTGCGCCACCATTTTCGCCAGCGCTTCGCGCTAAGCCCACTGCAGTACCGTAAACAGTTTGCAACTTCTCCGATTGCAAAATCGTCCCAGCCACGGACAATAGACGGCCACAGTAAACCGGTCGCCAGGATGGTCGATGATGAAGAAAGAGTGTCGGGTAGTAATTTATAAAGAGGGCCTGCTGGGCAGCCTGTTTTTTGGCGAAGCCAAAGCCGACCCTGACAAAATGAGCCAGTTTCTCAGTAGCTATACCCGCGAAGGCTGGGAGGTAAAAACCATGTCGGTGGAGCGACGCCGTACCGCCTTGTTCTGGTCGCGGGAAGCGTATCTTTTCGTGCTCGAACGCCCCCTCTGACAGCCTGCGCCTGGTTTACACGTTTAAGCCAGGCGTTTCTAAGCGTCAGCTTTCAGAGCTGACGGATATAGCCCTGCTCCTGCATTTTCTGCATGCCTTCCTCGCTGGCGCAGACCATGCCGGTAGTCAACATGGCAAAGCCAAAGCGCTGATAAAACGTAATTTTATCGGCCACCGCATAGATAAATATTTTGCCAAAGGGCAGCAGCTGCTCCCGGATGGCCAGCATTAGCTGTTGTCCGTAACCCTGCCCCTGGCGGTCGGGGACGATCGCCACATCCGACAAATAGCTGCTCCAGGTGCAGTCGCTGATGGCCCGCGCCACGGCAATCAGCTGACCGTGCTCATAGCCAAACCAGCAGAAGGTGCTATGGAGAAACGCCTGCTCCAGCTGCTGAACATCACGTTCATTCAGCCCGGCCTCGGCGACGATGGTCCTCACCCGCCGCCAGTCTACCCGCCCAATCGCCTCTTTCCCCTCAATCACCATCATGACCTTGACTCCCGTTGTGTTCGGCATCTATCCCGAAAGACAGATGTAGCATGCCGCCGCAGGGGATGCCAGGCGAAAAAACGAACGGAACAAAGCGGGAAACGGAGGAAGGCAAAAAAAAACCGCCATGTGACTGGCGGTAAATCAATGCTTGCATGGATAGATTGTATTTTGCATTTTTCGCAGGCAGAGGATCCTGACCTCTCTACGTTTGATCCCGAGGTTAGCATGGTCAACCTCAATAAATCCTCAACGGCCTGCGGCTAGAGCTTCTCCACCAACGCTTTCAGCTGCGCCAGGGTCTGCTGCCGGTCCTCCGCGGCGGCGACAGGCCAGGCCGACTGGCGCACGATGAGCCGGGTCGGCAGCAGCTCGCGGATCCGCAGCTGCGGGGCCGCCATCAGGGCAATCAGCCGCTCCACCGCCCTTTTGCCCAACAGATCGAAGTCCTGCGCCACCGTGGTAAGCGGCGGCTGAAAGTAGAGACTGTCGGCGGTGTCGTCATAGCCGGTCACCGATACCGCCTGGCTGCCGCTGCGATTGAGCTGGGCCAGCGCGCTGAGTACCCCGAGCGCCATCTGATCGTTCGCCACCACAATGGCGCTGATCCGCGGCTGCAGGTGCAGCAGTTCAAAGGTTTTCTGCCAGCCGCTGGCGGCGCTCCAGTCTCCGAACACCGTGGTTGAACGGGCGATATTCAGACTGTGCAGCGCCTCGCGCCAGCTGGCGAGACGCAGACGGGCGGAAACCGAACTTTCCGGTCCCGCCAGCAGACCAAATTCGCGATGCCCCAGCTCCCACAGGTGGCGCACGCAGGCCCCGCAGCCGTCGCGGTGGTCGAAGCGCACGCAGCAGACATCGGCCTCCGGGGAGACATCGAGAAACAGGCAGGCCATATCCGGATTGTCTTGCACCAGCCGCTCGGCAGTGGCGCTCTCCAGCGGCAGACTGACGATCACCCCGCGAATATGCTGGGCGCGCAGCTCGTCCAGCCGGGCCTGCAGCGCGACAAAATCGGCCTGCGCCGGCATCGCTATCGCCACTTCCAGCTGATGCAGGCTGGCATGGCTCTTTATCGCGGCGGCGATCTGTGAGGGGGCGTGCAGCGTCAGCGAGGCGGTAATCAGCCCGATGGAGGGCGCTGCTTTGCCGGCGAGCAGCTGCGCCGAGCGGTTAGGCACATAGTGCAGCGCCTGCATCGCGCGGATCACCTGCTCACGGGTGCGGGCTGACACCACCTCAGGACGGTTCAGCACCCGGGAGACCGTCTGCTGGGACACGCCCGCGGCGCGGGCGACATCCTCCAGGGTTGCGGTACGACGCGGCATCTTTTCTCCTCAGTAATAACAATGTCGTGCGCTAACATTTTATGTTTAACGCGCGACAAAAAACAGCGCTTCGCCCTCGCTTTCGTGATCGTCTGTTAATTTCGATTCCCCCGAGATTGCTGGACAAAACAAATTACCCGATAACGTTAATCATCCTGTTTAGCGAACGACAATTTCTGACTTTCCGGGGTTTAATATGCAAATTAGCGATACCGGCCGCAGCCACGCGCCTGACTTTCACGCCGTCCTCGCCCGTGAAGACTGGCAGAACCAGACCATTACCCACCTTAACCGCCTGCCAGCGCATCCCGTTTTCGCCAGCTGGCGCGATGAGCTTGCCGCCCGCGATAACCTACCTTCATCCCGCCGCCGTCAACTGGACGGCGAGTGGCAGTTCTCTTACGCCCGTAGCCCGTTTGCCGTCGATGCGCAGTGGTTGACGCAGGATCTACCGGACTGCCGCGGCACGCCTGTGCCTTCCAACTGGCAGATGGAGGGCTATGACGCGCCGATCTACACCAACGTCCGCTATCCCATCGACACCACCCCACCGCGGGTGCCGGAGGATAACCCGACCGGCTGCTACTCCCTGCACTTTACGGTTGAGGACACATGGCGCGAGAACGGGCAAACGCAGATTATTTTCGATGGCGTCAACTCGGCGTTTCATCTGTGGTGCAATGGCGTGTGGGTCGGCTATTCGCAGGACAGTCGCCTGCCGGCGGCGTTCGATCTCAGCCCCTTTCTGCGTCCGGGCGACAACCGCCTGTGCGTGATGGTCATGCGCTGGAGCGCCGGCAGCTGGCTGGAAGACCAGGATATGTGGCGGATGAGCGGTATTTTCCGCTCGGTATGGCTGCTGAATAAGCCGCAGCAACGGCTATGCGACGTGCAGTTGACGCCAGCCCTTGACGCCCTCTATCGCGACGGCACTCTGCAGGTCCAGGCGACCGTCGAAGCGACTGAGGCGGCGCTTGCCGGGCTCAGCGTCGGGGTTAGCCTGTGGCGCGGCGAGGAGCAGATCGCCGCCGGGCGGCAGCCGTTAGGTACCCCGACGGTGGATGAGCGCGGCCACTACGCGGAACGGGTCGATTTCTCCCTGGCGGTGGCGACGCCGGCGCACTGGAGCGCGGAAACCCCGAACTGTTATCGCGCCGTGGTCACCCTGTGGCGCGGCGACGAACTGCTGGAGGCCGAAGCGTGGGACATCGGTTTTCGCCGCATCGAGATTGCCGATGGCCTGCTGCGTCTCAACGGTAAACCGCTGCTGATCCGCGGCGTTAACCGCCATGAGCATCATCATTTGCGCGGGCAGGTGGTCACCGAGGCGGATATGGTGCAGGACATTCTGTTGATGAAGCAGAACAACTTTAACGCCGTGCGCTGCTCGCACTATCCCAACGCGCCGCGCTGGTATGAGCTGTGCAACCGCTACGGTCTGTACGTGGTCGATGAAGCCAATATTGAAACCCACGGCATGGTGCCGATGAACCGGCTGTCCGACGATCCGGCGTGGCTGCCAGCCTTCAGCGCCCGCGTCACCCGGATGGTACAGAGCAACCGCAACCATCCATGCATTATCATCTGGTCGCTGGGTAACGAATCTGGCGGCGGCGGCAACCATGAAGCGCTGTACCACTGGCTGAAGCGCAACGACCCGAGCCGTCCGGTGCAGTACGAGGGCGGCGGCGCGGATACCACCGCTACCGATATTATCTGTCCGATGTACGCCCGCGTCGAACGCGACCAGCCGATCCCGGCGGTACCGAAGTGGGGGATCAAAAAATGGATCAGCCTGCCCGGCGAGCAGCGGCCGCTGATCCTCTGCGAGTACGCCCATGCGATGGGCAACAGTCTCGGCAACTTCGCCGATTACTGGCAGGCCTTCCGCGAGTATCCGCGGCTGCAGGGCGGGTTTATCTGGGACTGGGCCGACCAGGCGATCTGCAAAACCTTTGACGACGGCAGCGTCGGCTGGGCCTACGGCGGCGACTTTGGCGATAAGCCGAACGATCGCCAGTTCTGTATGAACGGCCTGGTGTTCCCCGATCGCACGCCGCATCCGTCGCTGATCGAGGCGAAGCACGCCCAGCAGTATTTCCAGTTCGCCCTGCTGTCGACCTCGCCGCTGCGCGTGCGCATCGCCAGCGAATACCTGTTCCGCCAGAGCGATAACGAAGCGCTGCGCTGGCAGGTGCAGGCGGCCGGTGAAACCCTGTATCACGGCAACCTGACGCTGGCGCTTCCCCCGGAGGGCAGTGACGAGATAACGCTGCTTGATGACCTGATTCTACCGCCAGGCGCCCGCGCGGTGTGGCTGACGCTGGAGGTGGTCCAGCCCCGGGCGACCGACTGGTCCCCGGCGGACCATCGCGTCGCCTGGCAGCAGTTTCCCCTGCCCGCCCCGCTGGCGCTGCCGGCGCCCACGGTGCCTGCCGGCGCCCCGGATCTGGTCGTCAGCGAGGAGGCCTGGCAGATCCGCGCCGGCACGCAGTGCTGGACTGTCGATCGGCGGACCGGTTTGCTGAGTGGCTGGTCGCTTGCCGGTCAGGAGCAGCTGCTGACCCCCCTGCAGGATCAGTTTATCCGCGCGCCGCTCGACAATGACATCGGGGTCAGCGAAGTGGAGCGCATCGATCCCAACGCCTGGGTGGAGCGCTGGAAAAGCGCCGGCCTGTTCGACCTTGAGGCATGCTGCGTGCAGTGCGATGCCCAGCGCCTGGCCAATGAGACCCTTGTCGACAGCCGCTGGCACTACCTGCGCGGCGACGAGGTGGTGATTGTCAGCCACTGGCGCATGCGCTTTACTGCGGACGGAACGGTACGGCTGACGGTGGACGGCGAGCGCGCGGAAACGCTGCCGCCGCTGCCGCGGGTCGGACTGCATTTCCAGGTGGCGGAACAGCAGGCGCCGGTGAGCTGGCTGGGGCTGGGACCGCATGAGAACTACCCCGACCGGCGGAGCAGCGCCTGCTTCGCCCGCTGGGAGCAGCCGCTGGCGGCGATGAGCACGCCCTACATCTTCCCGACGGAAAACGGCCTGCGCTGTGATACCCAGGCGCTGGATTGGGGACGCTGGCACGTCAGCGGTCATTTCCACTTCTCCGTTCAGCCATGGAGCACCCGTCAGCTGATGGAGACCGACCACTGGCACAAGATCCAGGCTGAAGACGGGGTGTGGATCACCCTCGACGGCCTGCATATGGGAGTGGGCGGCGATGACTCCTGGACCCCAAGCGTGCTGCCGCAGTGGCTCCTGACCCAAACGCGCTGGCAGTACGAGGTCTCATTGCGTTGCCTTTAATCCGTGGGGGCGGCAGCCCCCACCCTACAAACAGAATAACAAGGGATCATGGTGATGAAATTCTCTGAACTGGCGCCGCGAGAACGGCATAATTTTGTCTATTTCCTGCTGTTCTTTTTCTTTTACTATTTCATTATGTCGGCCTATTTTCCTTTTTTTCCGGTGTGGCTGGCGGACGTTAACCATTTAACCAAAACGGAAACCGGGATCGTCTTCTCCTCCATCTCGCTGTTCGCAATTATTTTTCAGCCGGTATTTGGTCTGATGTCGGATAAGCTTGGCCTGCGCAAACATCTGCTGTGGACCATCACGGTACTGTTAATTCTGTTCGCGCCGTTCTTTATTTTCGTTTTCTCCCCGCTGTTGCAGATGAATATTATCGCCGGTTCGCTGGTGGGCGGGATCTACCTGGGGATTGTTTTCTCCAGCGGCTCCGGGGCGGTGGAAGCCTATATCGAGCGCGTCAGCCGGGCAAACCGCTTTGAATATGGCAAAGTGCGGGTCGCTGGCTGCGTCGGCTGGGCGCTGTGCGCCTCGATAACCGGCGTGCTGTTCGGCATCGACCCCAATATTACCTTCTGGATCGCCTCCGGCTTTGCGCTGGTGCTAGGTCTTCTGCTCTGGCTGTCGCGCCCGGAAAGCAGCAACAGCGCCCAGGTTATTGAGGCGCTGGGAGCCAATCGCCAGGCCTTTTCGCTGCGCACCGCGGCCGAGCTGTTACGTATGCCGCGTTTCTGGGGCTTTATCGTCTATGTGGTGGGAGTCGCCAGCGTCTACGACGTGTTTGATCAGCAGTTCGCCAACTTTTTCAAAAGCTTTTTCGCCAGTCCGCAGCGCGGTACCGAAGTGTTTGGCTTCGTCACCACCGGCGGCGAGCTGCTCAACGCGCTAATTATGTTCTGCGCCCCGGCCATCGTTAACCGCATCGGCGCCAAAAACGCCCTGCTGACCGCCGGGATGATCATGTCAGTGCGCATTCTCGGATCGTCGTTCGCCTCATCGGCGGTAGAGGTGGTGATCCTCAAGATGCTGCATATGTTTGAGATCCCCTTCCTGCTGGTCGGGACCTTTAAATATATCTCCTCCGCCTTTAACCCGCGGCTCTCGGCCACCCTGTTCCTGATCGGTTTTAACCTGTCGAAACAGCTGTCCGGGGTGGTCCTTTCCGCCTGGGTGGGCCGGATGTATGACACCGTCGGCTTCCATCAGGCCTATCTGATCCTCGGCTGCATCACCCTGAGCTTCACCCTGCTCTCGTTCATCACCTTACGCGGCGGCAAAAGCCTGCTGCCAGCAGCGGAGACGCAGACCCCCGCCTGATCCCGGCGCTCCCGTCAGGGATGACGGGGTTTACGCCACAATGCGCGTTTCTCCGCCGCTATTCTCCAGCGCATAGCGCTGACAGGGCGCCCCGGCGGCGATAAGCTCCGCCAGTTCAGCCGAGTGGCTGGTCAGCCAGATCTGGCTGTAGCGGGAGGCCTCGATTATCAGTCGGGCCAGCGCCGGGAGCATGTCGCGATGCAGGCTGTTCTCCGGCTCATTGATCGCCAGAAACGCCGGCGGGCGCGGGCTGAGCAGCGCGACGGCGAGACAGAGAAAGCGCAGCGTGCCATCGGACATCTCCGCCGCCAGCAGCGGCCTGCGGATCCCCTCCCGGCGCATTTTCAGGGCGAAACGCGAGTGCTCGTTTTCACAGTAAAACTGGCAGCCGGGAAAGGCGTCGGCGAGGATCTCGTGCAACATCTCCTCCGCGCCAATCTCGACAATGGTCTGAAAGGCGGCGGCCAGATTATGGCCATCGCTGTCGAGCACCGGCGAACGATACCCCACGGCCGGCTGGCGCAGCGGCGAGTGGCGACCAATGGCGAACTCATGGTAAAACCGCCAGCGGCGCAGGGTCTCCCGCACCCGCGACACTTCGGGAAAACGGTGCGGCTCGCCAAGCTGACCGAACACCGACTCGTTTTCATAAATACTCTCGGTGAAGGTGCTTTTCTCCCCGGTGACATCGACGAGGAACGCCGCCTGATTCTTGCGCTGCAGTACGCGGGAGGAAGGCCGACGGGAGTAGCCTGCCAGCCAGATGTGCTCTTCTTTGACGATGGGATCGAGCATGAACTGCGTCGGATAGGGTAATTTTTCCGGGAAACCTACCTGCAGTTCATAATCAAAGCTCTCCGTCCGACAGGCGATTTGCAGCCGGCGGGGATGGCGATCGAGGGGGGAACGATCTCCGGACCACATCATATTTTCCAGGCCGCCCTCTGCGCTGATAAACCCCGACAGCCTGCCGTCGGCAGCCGCGGTCAACAGATGGATGGCGTTGTAAATATTGGATTTGCCGCAGCCGTTAGGACCGAAGACAATGTTCAATGGCCCCAGCTCCAGTTCGATATCCCTGACTGAGCGAAAGTTTTGTATATGGATGTACTGAATCATGATGCGTCCTGGCCCGGAGAGAGAAGGCTGCCACAGTAGCAAAGCCGCGGCATGGATACTATCGCATCCCCTCACTCCGCCCGGGTTCAACAGAACATTTTTTTCATTCCGCGGGTCAGCGCCACCCGCGTCAGCTTATCGCTATCCTGATGGGCGTCACTAAAGACGCCAAAGAAATAGCGTTCATCGTCAATGGTTTGACTTACGATACGATAGCTGAGCGGTTGCCCGGACGGCGCACCGTATTGCGCAGGCGTCACCGAGACCTCGGTCGCATCGTCGGCGACGCTGACCAGCAGTCCATCCGCCTTACCGCCCACCAGCATGACCTTAATTATCGGGTGCACCAGTTCCTCCCGGGATGGCATAGATCATTGGCAAACCGCGCAGCGCGGCGGGCGTATCGTCAGCAATCAGCGGCGCCAGCCAGCGTGCGGTCTTAAGTACTTTCTTATAGTTCATTGCGGCCTTGAGTCAAAAAATAGCGTGCTTAGGCTGAGCTAAATATTGATTATTCGAAATAAAAGATGACAAATGATGAAGGAAAAAAGAGGAATTGTGAATCAGCAAAATACCGGGTTATTCTTATTCGCCACACTTTTTCTCGCCTTTATCGGCCCTTACACAAGGAAGTATTACGGTTATGCGTTATGTTCGCCTGTGCCTTATCTCCCTGATTGCCGCACTGCCACTGGCGGTATTCGCCAGCCCTCAGCCGCTTGAGCAGATTAAAATCAGCGAAAGTCAGCTGGCGGGCCGGGTGGGCTATGTTGAAATGGATCTGGCCAGCGGCCGCACGCTGGCCGCCTGGCGCGCCAGTGAGCGCTTTCCGCTGATGAGCACCTTTAAAGTGCTGCTCTGCGGCGCGGTGCTGGCCCGGGTGGATGCCGGCGACGAACAGCTGGATCGGCGGATCCACTACCGCCAGCAGGATCTGGTGGACTACTCCCCGGTCAGCGAAAAACACCTTGCCGACGGGATGACCGTTGGCGAACTCTGCGCCGCCGCCATCACCATGAGCGACAACAGCGCCGGCAATCTGCTGTTGAAGAGCGTCGGCGGCCCTGCGGGATTGACCGCTTTTCTGCGCCAGATCGGTGACAACGTCACCCGTCTTGACCGCTGGGAAACGGAACTCAATGAGGCGCTTCCCGGCGACGTGCGCGACACCACCACCCCGGCCAGCATGGCCACCACCCTGCGCAGGCTGCTAACCACCCCCTCTCTGAGCGCCCGTTCGCAGCAGCAGCTGCTGCAGTGGATGGTTGACGACCGGGTGGCCGGCCCGTTGATCCGCGCCGAGCTGCCGGCGGGCTGGTTTATCGCCGATAAAACCGGGGCCGGTGAGCGGGGCTCACGCGGCATTGTCGCCCTGCTCGGCCCGGACGGCAAAGCGGAGCGTATCGTGGTGATCTATCTGCGGGATACCGCAGCGACCATGGCCGAACGTAACCAGCAGATCGCCGTGATAGGCGCGGCGCTGATCGAGCACTGGCAGCGCTAGCCCGGCGAAGGCCGCGCGCCTTACCCGGCGCGCAGCACCTCGCAGGCGTGCCGGGTGATATGGGCGGCGGCGGCATCGGAGAGATGCCGGTCGGTAATGATGGTGGTAATGCGAGTCAAGGGCAACGCCATAAACGTGGCCACCTGATTGTATTTCGAACTGTCGCACAGCAGGATGCTTCTGGCGCTAACCTGGCTGACGGTCTCCTTGACGGTGACTTTGTTCTCATCAGGGGTGAAAATTCCGCGGCTGTCCCAGCCGCTGGCGGAGATAAAGGCCGTATCGATAGCCAGGTGGCGCAAGGTGCGCGCCGCCGACTCGCCGACGCAGGAGCGGTTCTCCCGGCACAGGGTGCCGCCGGTGTGGATCACCCCGCACTGGCTGGCATCTATCAGCAGCTGGGTTATCTCAAAATCATTGGTGACCACCTGCAGGTCGTCCCGGTCGAGGATGGCCCGCGCCAGCGCCAGAGTGGTGGTGCCGGCATCGAGATAGATGCAGCTGTTTTTGGCAATGAGACTGGCCGCCAGCGCACCGATGACCTGCTTCTCTTCACTCTGCAGGGTGCTTTTCACCAGATGACTGGGCTCTGCGGCCAGCCGGCTGACGGCGCGCACGCCGCCCGAGACGCTGACCAGCAGCCCCTGTTCTTCCAGCTTACTGACGTCCCGACGGATAGTCATATGGGACACGCCGAGGATCTCCGTCAGCTCATTAATGCTTACCGCCCCACGCTGCTCCACCAGGGCTAAAATACGCTGATGACGTTCAATTGGAATCACCGCTCTCCCCTTACCATTTTTTCACACCAGACCACACCACTCACGCCGGGAGCCTGACGATACCCTGTACTGTTATCGCGCTTGACCGCTGTTTTTACGCTATTTTAGGGCAAGAATCGCCGTCGCGCAGCCACTTTCCGCCTGTGAATTTTTTATATTCATGTGGGTTATTCGTGATAACTCTCACATAATTTCACATGATAACGCTTTATTCTATCATTAAATCACATTAATTAACGAATATTCACAAGGAGACCATCATGACTGCACACACTAACGTCTGCGTGATTGGACTGGGTTCGATGGGCATGGGCGCCGCTCGCGCCTGCCTGCAGGCGGGCCTGAACACCTGGGGGGTGGACATCAACCCCGACAACTGCCGCGCGCTGCTGGAGGCGGGCGCCAAAGGCGCAGGCTCCAGCGCGGTGCCTTTCGCCGCTGAGCTGGATGCGGTCGTACTGCTGGTGGTTAATGCCGCCCAGGTGCGGGGGATCCTGTTCGGCGAGAGCGGCCTCGCCGCCCATCTGAAGCCGGGCACCGCGGTGATGGTGTCGTCAACCATCGCCGCCGCCGATGCCCAGGCGATAGCCGTAGCGCTGGCAGAATACCAGCTCTTGATGCTCGACGCGCCGGTATCGGGCGGCGCAGTGAAAGCGGCCGCCGGCGACATGACGGTAATGGCCTCCGGGAGCGATGCCGCCTTTGCCCGCCTCGCGCCAGTGCTGGATGCGGTGGCCGGCAAAGTCTACCGCATTGGGAGCGACATTGGCCTCGGCTCAACGGTGAAAATCATCCATCAGCTGCTGGCCGGGGTGCATATCGCCGTCGCCGCCGAAGCGATGGCCCTCGCCGCCCGCGCCGGCATCCCGCTGGAGACGATGTACGACGTGGTGACCCACGCGGCGGGTAATTCGTGGATGTTTGAGAATCGTATGCAGCACGTCCTGGATGGCGATTACTCGCCAAAATCCGCCGTCGATATTTTTGTCAAAGATCTCGGTCTGGTGAATGACACCGCCCGGGCGCTGACCTTCCCGCTGCCGCTCGCGACCACCGCGCTGAATATGTTCACCTCCGCCAGCAACGCCGGATTCGGCCGGGAAGATGACAGCGCGGTGATCAAGATTTTCAACGGCATTACCCTGCCGGGCCATAAACAGTGAGGAGAGACAAGATGCAGCTTGGTGTCATTGCCGATGACTTTACCGGCGCCACGGATATCGCCAGCTTCCTCGTGCGCAACGGCATGCCGACCGTGCAGCTAAACGGCGTACCGCCCCACGAACTGCCGTTGACCAGTGAAGCGGTGGTGATCAGTCTGAAAACGCGATCCTGCCCGGTGGAAACCGCCGTCAGCCAGTCCCTGGCGGCCCTGCGCTGGCTGCAAGCCCGGGGCTGTCAGCAATTTTATTTTAAGTATTGTTCCACTTTCGACAGCACCGCGCAGGGTAACATTGGCCCGGTACTGGATGCGCTGCTGGCAGAGCTGGGCGAGACGCGGACGGTGATATCACCGGCGCTGCCGGTGAACGGCCGCACGGTCTATCAGGGGTATCTGTTTGTCGGCCAGCAGTTGCTCAATGAGTCCGGGATGCGCCACCATCCGGTGACGCCAATGGAGGATGCCCACCTCGGCCGCTTAATCGAACGCCAGGGCGGCGGTAAAGCGGCGCTGATAGCCTGGCCGGTTGTCGATCAGGGGCCGGAAGCGGTCGCTGCCGCGCTGGCGGCCATCAGCGATCCGGCGGTGCGCTATGTGGTGCTCGATGCCCTTAGTGAACAGCATTTGCTGACCCAGGGGGCGGCGCTGCGGGAGATGAAGCTGGTCTCCGGCGGCTCTGGTCTCGCCATCGGCCTCGCCCGCGACTGGGCGCAGCGCCACGGAACCCAGGGTGAAGGATCCCTGGCGGGCATGCCGCTGCCCGGCCCGGCGGTGGTGCTCTCGGGCTCTTGTTCGCTGATGACCAACAGCCAGGTGGCGGCCTATCGTGAACAGGCTCCCGCCCGCGCCGTTGACTTAAGCGCCTGCTTTACCGATCTCGAAGGCTATGTCGGGACGCTGGCAGCCTGGGTGGACGCAAACCGCGATGCGCCGCTGGCGCCGATGGTCTATGCCACCACCGAGCCGCAAACGCTGCAGCGGATCCAGGCGCAGTATGGCGACAAGGCCAGCAGCGAAAGGGTGGAACAGTTGTTCGCCGCCCTCGCCGCCGCGCTGAAAGCGAAAGGATTCACCCGCTTTATTGTGGCTGGAGGGGAAACGTCGAGCATCGTGGCGCAGACGCTGGGGGTCGAGGCGTTCCATATCGGGCCGACGATCTCCCCT
Organism: Klebsiella sp. 54; assembly: GCF_018223875.1. Taxonomy (NCBI): domain Bacteria; kingdom Pseudomonadati; phylum Pseudomonadota; class Gammaproteobacteria; order Enterobacterales; family Enterobacteriaceae; genus Klebsiella; species Klebsiella sp. 54. Next base: position 1,459,856 of record NZ_JAGRRA010000002.1, on the reverse strand, counting down.
GGAGTTCCCTGGGTGCGTGACACCCGCCAGCCGCTCTCCCTGGCGCTGAAGTCAGGGAATTTCGGCGATATCTCGTTCTTTGCCCGTGCCCAGCAGGAGTTTTGTCATGACTGAGCGACAGCTGCGAGATGAGATGGTGCAAATTGGCGCCTCGTTGTTTAACCGCGGTTATGCCACCGGCTCCGCCGGCAATCTGTCGCTGCTGCTGCCGGACGGCAACCTGCTGGCGACGCCGACCGGCTCATGCCTGGGCGAGCTGCAGGCGCAGCGGTTGTCGGTGGTCACCCTGCAAGGCGAATGGCTCGCCGGCGACAAACCGTCGAAAGAGGTCGCTTTTCACCGGGCGGTCTATTTGCATAACCCGGCCTGCAAGGCGATCGTCCACTTGCATAGCCACTATTTGACCGCGCTCTCCTGCCTGCAGGGGCTCGATCCGCACAATTGTATTCGCCCCTTTACTCCCTACGTGGTGATGCGGGTCGGCGACGTCCCGGTGGTTCCCTACTACCGACCGGGTGACGACCGCATTGCCGAGGCGCTGGCCGGGCTGGCGCCGCGCTATAACGCCTTTTTACTGGCCAACCATGGTCCGGTGGTCACCGGCTCATCGCTGCGCGAAGCCACCAACAATACCGAAGAGCTGGAAGAGACCGCGCGGCTGATGTTTACCCTCGGCAATCGCGAGATCCGTTACCTGACCGCTGACGAAGTGGATGAACTGAGATAAAACCATGCCAAAATTCGCTGCAAATTTATCCATGCTGTTTACCGAGCTGCCGTTCCTGGACCGCTTTGCCGCCGCCGCCGGCGCCGGTTTCGAAGCCGTGGAGTTTCTGTTCCCCTATGAGTATGCCGCCGGGGAAATTAAACAGCGCCTGCAGGAAAACCAGCTGCAGCTGGTGCTGTTTAATACCCCGCCCGGCGACGTTAATGCCGGGGAGTGGGGTCTCGCCGCCCTGCCGGGCAGGAGCGCCGAGGCCCGGCGTGATATTGAGCTGGCGCTGGAGTATGCCCGCCAGCTGGATTGTCCGCAGGTGCATATCATGGCCGGCGTGGTGCCGCCGGGGATGGATCGCGCGGCCTGCGAGGCCGAGCTTGTCGATAACCTGCGCTACGCCGCCAAGTGCTTTGCCCGCCACGACAAGCGAGTGCTCATTGAAGCCCTGAATCCGCAGACCAAACCGGGCTATCTCTACCACAGCCAATATCAGACGCTGGAGATAGCGAAGCGGGTCGACCGGCCAAACATCGCGGTGCAGTTAGATCTGTTTCATGCGCAGAAAGTGGACGGTAATTTAAGCCATCTTATTACTGAGTATGCCGGTCAGTACCGCCATATTCAGATAGCCTCCCTGCCCGACCGCCATGAACCGGACGAGGGCGAGATTAATTATTCATGGATCTATGCGTTACTGGATAAAGCGGGCTATGACGGTTGGATCGGCTGCGAATATATCCCCAGGGCGGATACCCTTTCCGGACTGGAATGGTTTTCGCCCTACCGGAAAAAATAAAGCGCAGTTCTAAAAATATAACTCTCTGTATACCTGTTAATACCCGAGGCAAAACTATGTCGACATCGGCGCTGTTACTTATTGCGTTAGCCAGCGTAGTGCTGTTGCTCCTGCTGGTGATCAAAGCTAAAGCGCATCCTTTTGTGGCGCTCCTGATCGTCAGCCTGCTGGTGGCGTTCGCCACCGGCATTCCGGCGGATAAAATCATTACCACCATTGAAAAAGGGATGGGCGGCCTGCTCGGCCATATCGCCAGCATTATTATTTTGGGATCAATGCTGGGGGTGCTCATTGAAATATCCGGCGGCGCCGAATCGCTGGCGAAAACGCTGACCGGCGTGCTGGGTTCTAAACGGACGATTGCCGCCTTAACCATCGTTGCTTTTATTCTCGGCACGCCAGTCTTCTTTGAAGTCGGCTTTATTATCATCATTCCGTTAATTTACGGCTTCAGTAAAGTCGCTCATATGTCGCCGTTGAAGTTTGGCCTGCCAATGGCCGGAGTGATGTTAACCGTCCACGTGGCATTGCCAACCCACCCTGGCGCGGCGGCCGCGGCAGGTATTCTGCATAGCGATGTCGGCTGGCTGATGCTGGCGGGGATTGGGGTGTCGGTCGTGGTGGGTATCGTGGGTTATTTTGTCGCCCGGTCGATCAATCAGCGCCATTATCATCTGTCGATTAACGTGCTGGAACAGCAGCAAACGGCCGAGGTGCCCGACCTCTCCGTCAACGCGCAGCAGACCCGACTGGCGCCGCCGAATGCGCTGGTTATCGGCGGGCTGATCGTGGTGCCCATCGTGCTGATTGTTTCCGGAACGCTCTGTCAGGCCTTGCTGCTGCCGGAAAACGCGATTCGCCAGCTGATGACCGTCATTGGCACCCCGCCCGTCGCCCTGCTGATCTCCCTGGGGCTGGCCAGCTGGACGCTGGGCATCCGGCGGGGTATGAACCTGAAAAAGCTGGGAGAAGTGACCGGCAGCGCGATCCCCTCCTCGGCGGACGTTATCCTTGTCGCCGGCGCCGGCGGCGCCTTTGGCGGGGTGCTGGTCGCCTCCGGCATCGGCAATGCCTTAGCCGAGGCGCTGGAGACGATTCATCTGCCGCTGATGCCCGCCGCTTTCCTGCTGTCGCTGGTGCTTCGGGCCTCGCAGGGCTCGGCCACCGTGGCGATCCTCACCACCTCCGGCCTGCTGTCACAGGCGGTTGCCGGGCTGGAGCCGCTGCAGCTGGTGCTGGTGACGCTGGCGACCTGCTTCGGCTCACTCGGATTGTCACACGTCAACGATGCCGGATTTTGGGTGGTCACGCGCTATCTGGGGCTCTCGGTGCCGGACGGACTCAAAACATGGACCGTACTGACAACCATCATGGGGGTGACGGGCTTCCTCATTACCTGGCTGCTGTGGTTTTTACTGTGAAGTTTATTTGGGTGGCTCCGGCCACCTTATTGGGTCCCCCTCGCGGGGACTGACTCATTATCGCTGCCCGGCTGCTGAGCCGCCGCTTTCAGCGTCACCGGTATAAAATAGCGTACGTGATAGCACCTCTCTTCTGTATCTCCGCCTTCCGTATGGCGTGCCATGAAACATTCTATGTCATACCCGTCGCGACGGCTTACCCCCAGCGTTGGCAGCAGATCCAGATAGAGATCGCTGGACAAACGGGCATAGCGTGACCAGCTGCCGTAGAAATCAACTCCGACATAGAGTCCCGACCGGGCGGTCAACGTGGACGATGGCTTTCGCGTCTCATGACAACCAACAAAGGCGTTAATCTCGACGTTAAGCTCATTTTGACGCGCCGCGGCGTAATCAGAGAGTATGGAAAGCGAGCCTTCTCCGGTGGTAAAAAAACGGTCAACCTTTTGTCTGATAGCCGTCTTGGCGGTGCGTTGCAGCACCATATCCGACAGGCGCAGTTCATACTTCATCGGGTAGCCATAATAGACCCGCTCCGGCAGGGAACAGATCCGCGCCAATGGCAGACGTTCATCATCAGGGGAGAATTTTTTTAACAGTTTTGCCGTATCCCAGTGCGCTGCGCATCGGTATTCCCGTGGCGAAAGCGAGAACCGTTTCTTAAACTCGCGGGAAAAGGTCTGCGGAGAATCGTAACTTAACTGCCAGGCTATAGCGGCGATCGGTTGCCGCGTTAAGCGCAGACTGACCGCTGCGATGGTCAAGCGCCGCAGGCGAATATACTGCCCGATGGGTAACCGGCCGTATTGATAAAACACCTCGTACACAAACCGACGCGAATAGCCCATATACTGTGCCAGGTCATCGATCGCCGGGTTACAGTAGATATTATCCTCCAGCCACGCCAACATTTTTAAATAGAGCTTCTGCTTCATAAGCACTACATACTTCCTGTAATCTTGTCCTCCGCTAATTCTAACAACAGATACTGGCTATCACTAAGCTTTTTATGCATCGCAAAAATAAAAAATCATCAAAACGCTTAAAACGCTGATCGATATATCCTTAACATTTTGTTTATTAGGAACTTTCGCATACCAATACACCGATATCTCACTTTTCCAGGCAGATATTGCATTAATGAAAAACATCCCTTAGATTACCCCGGCTAAAAAACGTCTGCACCTCACCATTATATTCTTTAATTTATTCTGACACCTTTTTTAATACCCAACAGGGAAGTTATATGACGAATTTTTTGATCAATATAAAAAATCACTATTTGCGGGTTGCTATTGCGGAACTGGTGGATGAAGCGATGAAGACCTACGGGGGATCAGAGTATCAGTTTTCTCAACAATGGAACGCGGATGGGATGGCGCAAGCTAATGTGATCTTCACGGAAATGGTGGCGGGAGAATGGTACCTGTGTCATGACCTGTTTCAGCATGCCCCAGAGCAATACACGCTTTTTATTTTTCAGGATAATGAACAAGCTACCGCCGAAGAGGGTTTACCCAACTGTCTGCGGCAGGCGGTGTTTATGCCTCCCCACGCTCCCGTTCAGCTTCTTAAAGATGAGATAGCCAGCGCGATTCAGCGCTCCCTGCCACCTCATCATGACCCATCCTTCAATCGCCTGCGGCGTTGCATCAATTGCGCCTGCAAGACGGTCAGCGATGCGCAAACCAAAGTCATTTACGCATTCAGTATTGGATTAAGTCCGCATGAAGTCGCCGCGGCGCTTAAAATTAGCCATAAAACAATTCATTCGCATAAAAAGAATATTATGTGCAAGTTCAATTTAAACAGCCGCCAGCAATTTAACAACCTCGTAAAACTACTCGCAAGACGTTAATACAATCGCCATTGTATTACCTCTGCAGCTTATCTTCTGGAACGGAAGACGTAGCGTCTTTTGCGTCTTTCCCGAATGTAAGAAACACCACTCCACAAAGAAATAACGGGGCAGAGAATCAGGCATAAAATAATAAACAAGTCACTCATAGCAGACCTAAAAAAAGAAATTTAACCTGGACTGATATTATGCATTCCATTTTATCGAGGCAAGACCAGCATCGCTTTTTGAGAGCGTGAAATAGAATGGTAGGATAATTCCTGGTGACGAGTATTAACCGGTAAGTTAATACGCTGAGCCAATATTTCCAAAAAGGGCGATCGGTCTGTTTGCCCTTTTTTGCATTGAGCATGCGAAAAAGATAGCTAAACTTTAGATTCCCTGTAGAGTGAAGGTAGTCACCAAGTGAAACTCACGTTCCGCGTGCGGACATCACGGTTAGTTAAAGGGCACCAAACACAGACTCCCTATTTGGGGGGCAGGCCATACTTTTCTCTACATGCGCTGCACAGGCCATCGCAGCTTTGCTGCAGCGACCGGAATGACTAATGCTAACCACCCTGATTTATCGCAGCCAGGTTGATCCTGACCGCCCGCTCACCGATCTCGACGCTTTAATTCATCGCGCCTGCGGGAAAAATACGCCCCTTGGCATCACCGGCATTCTGTTGTTTAACGGCCTGCAGTTCTTCCAGGTGCTGGAAGGGAGCGAGGAGAGTCTGGAGTCGTTATTCCACGAAATACAAAGCGATCCGCGCCATCGCGATGTGGTTGAGCTGATGCGCGACTATTCGGCCTACCGTCGCTTTCGCGGCACCGGGATGCGCATGTTGGATCTCCGTCTTTACGATAACGATGGCGCGCTGGAGGAGATCCTGCGCATTAGCTCGTTCGGGGTCACCGAGCCAATCAACGACCGGATGTTCCGACTGATTAACGCCTTTATCGCTAACGGTGGGCGCTATTGTCTTCCCGAGCCGTTGCAGCCTTCTCGCTGGACGATGAAGGCCGCCGCGGGCACAGCCACGCCGCGTCATCTGCCCGATCAACCCTGCCAGTTTGCCTTGCAGGCTATCGTCGAACCAGCGAAAAAGCGAATCTCCTCCTTTGAAGCGCTGATCCGCAGCCCTACCGGCGGATCCCCTGTGGAGATGTTTGCCGCCATCTCGGCGGAGGATCGTTACCGTTTCGACCTCGAGAGCAAAGCATATGCCTTCTCTCTCGCAGGTCAGCTACCGCTTGGCAAACACCAACTGGCCATTAACCTGCTGCCCGGTTCGCTGTATAACCATCCTGACGCCGTCGGCTGGCTGATGAACAGCCTGCTGGCGGCCGGCCTCAGGCCGGACCAGGTGCTGATAGAGGTCACCGAAACGGAGGTGATCACCTGCTTCGACCAGTTCCGCAAGGTGCTCAAAGCGCTGCGCGTCGCGGGCATAAAGCTGGCCATCGATGACTTTGGCGCGGGTTACTCCGGCCTGTCGTTACTGACCCGCTTTCAGCCTGACAAAATTAAAGTGGACGCAGAGCTGGTGCGCAACATTCATATCAGCGGCACCAAGCAGGCGATTGTCGCCTCGGTCGTCCGCTGCTGCGAGGATTTAGGCATCACGGTCGTGGCGGAAGGCGTTGAAACCCTGGAGGAGTGGTGCTGGCTACAGTCGGTTGGCATTCGCCTGTTTCAGGGCTTCCTGTTTTCCCGGCCTTGTCTGAATGGCATCGGGGAGATTTTCTGGCCGGTAGAGCGCCAGGCTGCGGATCTGTAAGGGCGCAGCGTCCGGTAGCGTCACTGCCAGTGGGCGAGTTTTTCGCCCAGCGCTGCCATGGCGAAGCGCACCGCTTGTGCCACCACTGCCTCGCAGTCACCGGTAAAGCGCATCCGTTGGGTTTCGATCTGGCCGCGAAAGTTCCATGCAAACCATACCGTCCCGGCGGGAGTTCCATCCTCCCCTCCTTCCGGCCCCGCATAGCCGCTGATGGCGATGGCGATATCGGCCCCGGCTAACGTCAAAATACCGGTCGACATTTCCTGAACGCACGCTTCGCTGACAGCGCTATGTACCGCCAGGGTTTCCGCGCGGACCTGGAGCACGTTGCGCTTGGCTTCATCGCTGAAGGTAACCACGCCGGTATCATAAAAGGCCGCGGTATCAGCCTGAGCACAGAGCGCCGCCGCCAGATTGCCACCGGTGCAGGATTCCGCCGTGGTCAGTCGCCAGCCTCTCGCAATAAGCGCCCGGGCCACCCGAGCGGTCAATTCATGGGTATTTTGTGCGTCTTTATCGATTTGGTCCGTCATTCTGACACCTCGCCGACTTTTAGAAGGAACACAGCCTCACAGGCCCTGTTTACAGGATAGCATATCGATTTCTCTGATCGCCGGGAGACCGTTTACGCCTCCTTTAGCGGATAATATAAAGGCCCGCAGCGCGGGCCTTGAAATGAACAACTTTAGGACAGAGGCACAATCAAACTTTATGCTCGATCACCCTGCCTTGATTCTCAATCGCAATTTTGCGCGGTTTTTCGCTCTCGGGTATTTCCTGATGGATAGCAATTTTTAAGATCCCGCTATCCAGCTGCGCCTGATTAATCTGGGCGTGTTCAGGAAGCGAGAAACTGAGCTGGAAATCAGCCCGACGAATGCCTTTATAAATCCAGCCCTGGCTGCCGCCGGAATGATTTTCGGTTTGCGCGCGCTTGCCGGTAATATGTAAATTACCGCCTACGGTCTCTATTTCCAGTTCATCATCTTTCCAGCCTGGTACGCTGACGCTGAGCAGAAAATTACTGTCATCCACTTTCTGTAAATCGTAGGCAGGTAAGGTACCCACCGGCGTATCGCCAGTTAACTGGCTGAAAAGACGGTCAATACGATTAAAGCGATCGGCAAAAAGGGAATCAGCAAATACCGGGAGTGCTGACAAGGTTTTGAGTGCCATCATTAACCTCCTGAATATCCATTCAAAAGCTCAACATAAAGGCAAGCATTGCTTGTCCGCTATATAAAATAATAGCTAAAGCGCGTTTTTCAAGACCTGAAATAAAAATTTTCTTCGTCAGTCACCGTGAGAAATAACCAGGTCAGGTGGCAAAGTAACCCCCGCCCGACGGCGGGGGTGTGGTGCTTCTGAGTCCCATAACTGATGCTGTTTAACATTCAATAAACAGAAGCGACATGTATATATAACTTGTACAATGGGATGTCAACGCCCGAAACACGACGCATCCCCCTGCCAGTGGCTTCCTGCAACAGCGCAGGGAGAAACACGGCTCCCCGCATTATCCCTCCGTCAAGAGCGGTGCCTCGATATGACATCCGCCTCGCTGGCGCCAGACGGAAAGACGCTGGTGAAAAGATAATCCGTCAGGGAAGGAACCTTTCTCGTCCCCCCGTGCCTAATAATCTGCATACGCACTTTCTGAGGCATCATAATGACCAGCATTTTTATCTCTACCACCCTGTTCGCCCTCTTCGCGTCGATGTTGATCGGTCTGGGGATGGTATGGAGAGGCATCTCCAACAACCCGGATAACTAATCTTTTTCTACGCCGTTGCCTTTCGTCTGTTGCAGCGGCGGGTAAACACCCCACCTTCAACTCCATCTACACGCCTTGTTCAGGCGACATATACTCAGTACTTGCGCCTGCGTACATTTTTCGCAATAGCAATTCACATAGTGAATACGTAACTTCAATTAATATATTTCAGGCCAGAATTATGGCCTGCAATATCGGCAACTTAAACAGTATGTGCCCAGGCGTCAGCCTTACGCCTGAGGGAAGGGATCACAATCGCATGATTTCAAAATCATTTCTCACAACGCCCCCTCCCTGATGAACTATGCTTTCCTTTAGACATTATGCTGGAGGTGGCGATGTGCGGACGTTTTGCGCAAGCACAGACGCGGGAAGAATATCTGGCTTATCTTGCCGAAGAGGCTGAATACGATATCCCCTGGGACCCGGCGCCGATTGGGCGGTATAACGTGGCACCCGGGACAAAAGTGTTACTCCTGAGTGAAAGGAATGCGCAACTCCACCTCGATCCCGTTTACTGGGGTTATGCGCCAGGATGGTGGGATAAACCCCCGCTGATCAACGCCCGCGTTGAGACCGCAGCCACCAGCAGGATGTTCAAACCGCTGTGGCAGCACGGGCGGGCGATCTGCTTCGCCGACGGCTGGTTTGAGTGGAAAAAGGCCGGAGAGAAAAAGCAGCCCTACTTCATCCAGCGCAAGGATGGTCAGCCGATATTTATGGCCGCTATTGGCAGCACGCCCTTCGAACGCGGGGATAGCGCCGAAGGATTTTTGCTGGTGACCGCTGCCGCCGATCGCGGTCTTGTCGATATTCATGACCGCCGGCCGCTGGTCCTGGCGCCGGAAGCCGCCCGGGAATGGATGAGGCAAGAAGTCACCGGCGCGGAAGCGGTGGAGATTGCCAGGGACGGAGCCGTCACCGCCGACGATTTCATCTGGCATGCGGTATCGCGGGCGGTCGGCAATGTGAACAATCAAGGGCCAGAGTTAATTGAGCCAGTAGAATGAACGCATGATTCTGTGAGCAATCCCCACCTGATGCGCCGGCTGCGGTGCGATCCAGCCTTGCGAATAAGCGCCCGCGGGTTACCCCGACTGGCTTAACCACTCGCTTAAGGTCAACGAATAGAGCAGACTCGGCGGCGCATCTTTTACATCAGCAATATCGTTAATGTACCTCATCCCGGCTTTCTCGAGAACTTTCTGCGAAGCCAGATGGTTAGCCCGGACAACCGCTGACATCTCCGCAAGTTTAAGCGCCTCGAAGCCATATCTTATCGCGCCAATCGCAAACTCGGTGGCCAGTCCTTTTCCCCATGCCTCAGTGGAAAACCGATATCCGAGATTGTTAATGGTGACATCGTTATAACTGCGTAGACTTACGCCGCCAAAGCCAATGATTTTTTCCGGGGTATCACGCGCCGATATGGCCCAGTTGCCAAATCCGCGATCGTGCCAGTGCGCAAGCCAGCGCTGGAGAACCGTACTGGCATAGTCAATATCCGGATAGGGCCCTGCGGGGTTAAAGGTATTTGTCGCCGGATCGCCATAAATTCGGTATAGATCGACAACATCTTCAGCCATGACAGGGCGAAGACGCAGGCGATGAGTCTCAATATGCAAACGTATCTCCTTGACGAATGAGGTGGGCAGTGCTCCTCCCTGCCGATCAAAACCCTACGATGAGCTCAACCAGTGATGAGGAGCGGTCGAGGAACAGACCCTCGACAATTCTACAATAGTATCTGCCCGGCGATACGCCCAATCCCCATCGAAAAAAGCATGGCCAGCGAGCTCCAGAACGTAATTCTGATGATCGCCCTGACAGGCGGTGCGTTACTCACAACGGAAGAGAGATAGCCCAGCGCAGCCAGTGAAAAAAGTGTAGAAAAGAAGATAGAGATGGATATCAATTTTGCTGGCGATAACAAGGCAACGATCAAAGGCAACCCCGCCCCGACGGAAAAACTCACTGCCGAAAAGAGAGCCGCCTGCAAAGGTCGCGCAGAAAGGACATCCGTTAACCCCAGTTCTTCGCGGGCATGAGCCTCCAGAGCGTCTTTAGCCATAAGCTGCTCTGCTACCTGCCGGGCAAGCGCTGGCTCCACACCACGTTGGATATAAAGTGATGTCAACTCCCGCACCTCTCCCTGATAATCTGCGTCAAGCTCGCTTTTTTCCTGGGCAAGCGCCGCGGCTTCGGTATCCGCCTGGGATGATACCGAAACATATTCTCCTGCGGCCATAGACATGGCGCCAGCAACCAGCCCGGCGACCCCCGCCAGTAGTACACCCGAAGAGCCGCTGTTTGCAGAGGCGACGCCGAGCACCAGGCTTGCGGTTGAGACAATCCCGTCATTTGCTCCCAGAACCGCAGCCCTTAGCCAGCCGACGGTTTCGATGCTGTGTCGTTCAAGATGCATGTCGTTTCCCTTTAAATACGCATCCTCATCGGAATTAGAAAGTGCAGAACATTAATCAATAATCGCTTGTTTCCTTTGACGGCGAAAGGAGAGAAAGATATGCAGCACTCCCATCGCACCATGTGCCCAGAAATAGGTTTCAATGAACACCGTCAGAAACTTATGCCAATGAAGGACTGTTTCCGCCAGCGACGGTGACGCCCATGACGCGGTGTCCAGTACAAACCAGAGTCCACCACAGAGTGCGACCGCTAACAGTGCCAGTACGCCAAGCCCCTGAATCATTGCCGCTATGCCCCCGGCATGGGCTTCAGGAAGACGAAATGTCATCAGCTGTTTACTGTCTTCAACCACACCACGAAAATCAAACGTCGACCAGGCAAAATAGTATCGAAACCCGCGCGTATTAAGCATCCAAACCAGCATCACCGCACCAAGCGCAATCAGCGCTAATCCCGAGACAATATGAAACCATGTGACGACCCCGGTAATATTCAGGTCGCGAAGCGCCTCACTTTCAGTGAAATTAGAGCTAATAATCTGCAGCAGAATCAGGGTGGCGACAATAATATGCAGCATGCGGAAAAAAGGGGTGTCTTTATGCGGTAGTGCATTACGTAACTGTTCGTTCATGATTTGGCCATTTTATGAGAGGATTGGCGAGGTCAGTATCCTGCCTGTTTGTTAATTAAACCTTAACACCCGTGTTTGCAGGGAAATAAGTGGCGCCTGATGTCCTCTTTTTCTGTGTTTGGAAAACGGACAAAGCCGCTGTCACCTGTGCCGCCCCGTTACTGCGACGGAAATATCGCCGGTATAGTTTTTTCTCAGAATTTGAGGGGGGACTGGGGAGAACAGTGTGGAGACATTTGAGGAACAAAAAGGGGTCAATAAACCGGGCATCGCGCCCGGTTATCGTGTCAGCCCGAAATGACCCTACGCACTCAGCCCACGGTTTTCCAGCATCGGCTCAATCTGTGGATCGTGTCCGCGCCACTGGCGATAAAGTTCAGCTAAATCAGTGCTATTGCCGCGCGACAGAATCGCTTCCCGGAAGCGCTGACCGTTCTCACGGGTCAAACCGCCCTGCTCCACGAACCACTGATAGCCGTCATCGGCCAGCATCTGGGTCCACAGATAGGCGTAATAGCCTGCCGCATAACCCCCGCCGAAGATATGGGAGAAGTAGCTGCTGCGATAGCGCGGGGGAACGGCCGCCAGATCCAGTTGCTCATCCCGAAGTATTTTCTGTTCAAACGCATCCACCTCTTCCGGTAACGAAGTGGTCGACAGCGTGTGCCAGCGCATATCGAGCAGCGCGGCGGCTAGCAGCTCGCTCATGTCATATCCTTTATTGAAAGTTGCCGCACGCAACATATTGTCGCGCAGCGCCTCCGGCATCGGCTCTCCGGAGCGATAATGCTTCGCATAGTGGGCAAATACCTGCGGATGGCTGGCCCAGTGTTCGAAGATTTGCGACGGGAACTCGACAAAATCCCGCGGGGTATTGGTGCCGGAGAGGCTGGCATAACGCTGATTGGCGAACAGCCCGTGCAGGGCGTGGCCAAACTCATGGAACAGGGTGATCACCTCATCCCATGACAACAGCGCGCTCTGCTCGCTCTGCGGCCGGGTGTAGTTGCAGACGTTATAGATAACCGGGCGCTGCTCCCGCAGGGTCGACTGTTCGACAAACACGTCCATCCAGGCGCCGCCGCTCTTTGAATCGCGCGCGAAATAATCACCATAAAACAGCGCCATCCCTTCGCCATTGTGGTCGAAGATCTCCCAGACCCGCACATCCGGGTGGTACACCGGGATGTCAAAGCGCTCCACGAAGCGGAGCCCAAAGAGCTGCGATGCCGTCCAGAAGACGCCGTCCTGCAGCACGCGCTCGAGGGCAAAATAGGGTTTAAGCTGCGCGTCATCAATGGCATAGGCAGCCCGCCGCACCTGCTCGCTGTAGTAAAGCCAGTCCCATGCCTGCGCGTGAAACGCCCCGCCTTCGTTGTCGATCACCTGCTGGATGTCCGCCAGCTCACGTTCCGCCCTCGCCCGCGCCGCCGGCGCGATCTGACGCATAAAGCCCAATGCCTCCGCCGGGGAAGCCGCCATTTGATCGGTCAGCGCCCAGCTGGCGTAATCTGCCGCCCCCAGCAGTTCCGCCTGCTGCGCGCGGATCGCCGCCAGCCGCAGCACCAGACGACGGGTATCATGCTCATCGCCCTGCTGATTGCGCGTCCAGCCGGCGGCGAAAAGATTTTCCCGCGTTTGCCGGTCGCGCAGCGCAAGCAGCTGCGGCTGCTGGGTGGTGTTGGTCAGCGTCAGCAGCCAGCGATCGCTGAGCCCTTTTTCGCGCGCCGCCTCGGCAGCCGCCGCTATCTCCTCATCGTTCAGGCCATCCAGTTGATGCCGGTCATCGACCACCAGGCCGCCGCTTTTCGCCGCCCCCAGCAGCCGCTGCTGGAACTGACTTTGCAAAGTGGCCGCTTCAGTGTTCAGCGCGCGCAGCACCGCCTTCTGCGCCGGGTCCAGCGTTGCCCCGGCGTGAACAAAACGTTGCCATGTCAGGGTCAGGAGACGCAGGGATTCGCCGTCAAGCGCGAGCGTCTCGCGCTGTTCGTAGACGCTGTTCACCCGCTGGAATAAGGCCTCGTTGAGCCAGATGTCATTCCCCAGCCCGGCGAGCTCGGCGGAAAATTGTTCATCCAGTGATTGAAGATAAGGGTTGGTATGGGCGCCGGCCATGGCGAAAAAGACCCGCGTCACCCGCGCCAGCAGCTGTCCGCTCTGCTCCAGCGCCTCGAGCGTGTTGGCGAAACTGGCCGGCTGCGGATTGTCGATAATGGCGCGGATCTCCTCGCGCTGCTGCCGAACGCCCTCATCAAACGCCGGCCGATAGTGACTGTCTTCGATCAGGTCAAACCGCGGCGCCTGATAAGGCAACAGACTGACGCTAAAAAAGGGGTTTTGTTCGGACATCTTTCTCTCCTGCACAGGCTAATCCTGTAAGATTAGGCTTCTCCTTAAGGGGTCGCAATGATTTCCGTTACCGGTCGCCGCCTGTGCGTGCTATGGTATGAAAACACAAAAAGCGTTGAGGAACAGTAAGATGATTATCATGGTCACCGGCGCCACTGCCGGTTTTGGTGAAAGTATTACTCGCCGTTTTGTCGCTAACGGTCATAAAGTGATTGCCACCGGACGTCGCGAAGAGCGCCTGAAGACGCTGAAAGACGAGCTGGGCGATAATCTTTATATCGCGCAACTGGACGTCCGCAACCGCGCCGCTATTGAGACGCTGATTGCCGACCTGCCCGCCGAGTGGCAGGCTATCGATGTGCTGGTGAACAACGCGGGTCTGGCGCTCGGCCTGGAGCCGGCGCACCGCGCCAGCGTGGAAGACTGGGAAGATATGATCGACACCAATAATAAAGGGCTGGTGTACATGACCCGCGCCGTCCTGCCGGGCATGGTGGCGCGCAATCGCGGCCATATCATCAACATCGGCTCCACGGCGGGCAGCTGGCCTTATGCTGGCGGTAACGTCTATGGGGCGACCAAAGCCTTTGTGCGCCAGTTCAGCCTCAATCTTCGCACTGACCTGCACGGCACCGCGGTGCGCGTCACCGACATCGAGCCGGGCCTGGTGGGCGGCACCGAGTTCTCTAACGTCCGCTTTAAAGGCGATGACGCCAAAGCCGGTAAAACCTACGAGAACACCGAAGCCCTGACGCCGGAAGATGTGACCGAGGCGGTCTGGTGGGTGGCCACCCTACCGAAACACGTCAACATCAACACCCTGGAGATGATGCCGGTGAGCCAGAGCTTTGCCGGGCTCAGCGTTCACCGCCAGGGCTAACCGTCAGCCACCCGGCCTGATGGCCGGGTATGGGCGGAACCGCAAAAAACGCGTAAAATAGTGCGCATAACCCCATAAAAAGTAACCATCAATGGCCGCAGAATCGCAACTGAATCCGACGCAACCCGTTAATCAGCAAATTTATCGCATCCTCCGCCGGGATATCGTTCACTGCCTCATCCCGCCTGGCACGCCGCTGTCGGAGAAAGAAGTCTCCGTGCGTTTTGCGGTATCTCGTCAGCCGGTGCGCGAGGCCTTTATTAAGCTGGCGGAGAATGGACTTATCCAGATCCGTCCCCAGCGCGGCAGCTACGTCAACAAAATCTCCCTGTCTCAGGTGCGCAATGGTTGCTTTGTCCGCCAGGCGATTGAGTGCGCGGTGGTCCGCCGTGCCGCTGGCATGATTAACGATGAGCAAGTCTATCAGCTGGAGCAGAATCTCCATCAGCAGCGTATTGCCGTCGACCGCCAGCAGTTAAACGATTTTTTCCTGCTTGATGATGAATTTCACCAGAAGCTATCGGTTATTGCCGATTGTCAGCTGGCCTGGGATACGGTGGAAAACATCAAAGCCGCCATTGACCGCGTGCGCTACATGAGCCTTGACCATGTCTCCTCCCCGGAGATGCTTCTGCGCCAGCATCACGAAATTTTTACCGCGCTGGAAAAACGCGACGCTGAGGCAGTCGAGAAAGCCATGAGTATTCATTTGCATGAAATCAGCGAATCTGTGCTGCTGATCCGCCAGGAGAATCGCGACTGGTTTAGCGAAGAGTAAGGACCAGACGGCTGCGAAATAAGGCTGACGCAGCCGTCGTGACGGAGGGGATTATCTGACCACCAGCACCGGCGTTTTGGCGTAGCGCAAAATGGACTCGGCGTTGGAGCCCAGCAGATGGGTGGAGATCCCCGGTTTGCGGGAGCCAATCACTATCACATCGAACGCTTCGTTGTTACTGATAGCCAGAATTTCATCGCGCACGTTACCAAACACGACCCGGGTATGGATCCGTGACATTGGCAGGTCGAACAGTCGCGCCACCTCGCGCATCTTTTTCTCTGACTCTTCCTGCATATAGGCTTCGAATTTACGAATATCCGCCGTAAATCCGCGTAATAACGAACGGCTGCTGTTCGGCAGGACGTTGAGCAAGGTGATCTCGCCATTTTCCGCCGATGCGAGAAATTCCGCGTGACGCACTGCCTTATCGCTTAAATCCATTTCAAAAACATCAACAGGCAATAAAATCTTTTTATACATGGCCCGCACTCCTTTTCCAGAGAAAATGATTTTTCAATAACTTAACTATGCCATTTTTGCGGTGAATGACCAGCCATTATTCGGAAAAATAACAGCTAATTATCTTTAGTAAATCAGGGAAATATAGAGTTATGTAAGGACATTGCGTTCGATCATATTTTTAGCCTGCTAAAAGCGATCAACAGCAAAAAAGATTTATCAGCGGAACCGTGCAGAAACAGCAGAAGAGCCGGTGTCGACCCCATGACCGACACCGGGAACAAATGATTATTGCGCCTCAGCCCATGCGGCAACGGTGGCTTTCGCCCCCTGACGCTGTAGCGCTACATAGGCGCGGGTCACCGCCGAGACGAACCGCGCTTCCTGCGGCAGCTCCCGGCCAAAGATGGCCTCAATGCCCAACAGCGCTTTGACGCGCGCTTCGCCATCGGCGCTGGCGGCTACCGCCTGCTGGATCACCGGCAGCAGCGGATCGCAAATTTCGATTGCCTGGCCGGCGTCGTCAACACCGCCGACATAGCGCATCCACCCCGCCACGCCCAGCGCCAGCAGCGTGAAGTCATGCTGGTGCGCCAGATGCCAGCGTACCGAGTCCAGCATGCGCTGCGGCAGCTTCTGGCTACCGTCCATTGCAATCTGCCAGGTACGGTGTTTGAGCGCCGGATTGCAGTAGCGGTCAATCAGCAGACTGGCATAGTGTGACAGATCCACCCCCTGCACTTTTAAGGTCGGGGCCTGCTCGTCCAGCATCAGCGCCAGCGCCGCGCGGCGGTAGTTGTCATCCTGCATACAGTCGTTGATATGCTGATAACCGGCCAGATAGCCGAGATAGGCGAGGAACGAATGGCTGCCGTTGAGCATCCTCAGCTTCATCTCTTCGAAAGGCACCACATCGGCGACCAGCTCCGCCCCCGCTTTCTCCCACTGTGGACGTCCGGCGACAAAATTATCCTCAATCACCCACTGGCGGAACGGCTCACAGGCCACCCCAGCCGGGTCGCGCACGCCGGTCAGCTGTTCAATTTTATCGAGGGTTTCCGCGGTCACCGCCGGGACAATGCGGTCCACCATGGTCGACGGAAAGGTGACGTTCTGTTCTATCCATGCCGCGAGGTCCGCGTCCAGCGCCCGGGCGTAGGCGCAAACGACGTTGCGCATCACATGACCGTTTTCCGGCATGTTATCGCAGGACATCACGGTAAAGGCAGGCAGCCCTGCCGCCCGGCGGCGCGCTAAAGCCTCCACCACCACGCCCGCTGCCGATTTCGGCTGGCGCGGGTTAGCGAGATCGGCGGCGATCAGCGGGTGATCGAGCTGCAGCTCGCCGCTGGCGGGCGAATGGCAATAGCCTTTCTCGGTAATGGTGAGGGAGACAATGGCCACCTGTGGCTCACACATCGCCGAAAGCACGGCCTCGAGACCATCGACCTGGGCATGCAGCGCCTGCTTCACCACCCCGACCACGCGCGCGGTCCACGCGTCGGCGGACATTTCGGCCACGGTATACAGCAGATCCTGCTGCCGGAGATCGGCGATTTGCTGCTCGCCGCCAATCAGGTTGACTTCAGTGTAGCCCCAGTCACTGCCGTACTCGCTGGCCAGTATATCGGCGTATACCGCCTGATGGGCGCGGTGAAACGCGCCAAAACCCAGATGGACGATACGGGGGACCAGCGCGTGGCGATCGTAGCCGGGCAGGATGGCGTTAGCGGTTAAGAGGGTGTTTTCCATGGTAACTCTCGTTGTTATGTGGCTCATCAACCATTCTCTGGGAGAACTCTCGAGGAGAATGCCTTTGTGCCTCAACCATCTCACGCAATTGGTATAACATCTTTGATTTCTGTCAACTACCATACAAGAAGCTTTTTGCCGGGTTGTGCTCGCTGGCGATCGGTCACAAAATCTTTGAGATGACAGAAGAAAATCCGCCACGAAGCGGTAAGAGAAGACGGATCATGGCGCAGGCCACGCCTCCCTGCGGGCCTGTTGCATAACGACCGGTTAATCGATGCGGGTTTTGACGATAAAGAAGTAGCACAGCGCCCCGGCGAAGGTCACGCCGGCGGCGATCACCAGCGCCAGATTGAAAGAGTGGGTGGTATCCACAACCCAGCCGGTGACGATCGGCGCGAAGGAGGCAAACACAAAGCTGCCAAAGTTCTGGATCGCCGCCACCGACGCCACTTTATGTTCCGCCACCAGCACCTGTACCAATCCCCAGGCCGAGGTGCCAGCGAAATGGACGCAGAACAGCGCCATGGAGATAAACGCCACCGCCTGGGTCGGCGTGTTTGATTGCACCACCAACAGCGTGCCGAGCGCGGAAAGCACCAGTCCGGCGACAATCGCCGTTTTGCGGGTTTTCGCCAGATCGTAGCCTCTGCGCGCCAGCGCATCGACCACCAGCCCATTGACCCACATGCCCACCGCCGCAGCGAGAAACGGGATCGCCGCCACCCAGCCGGTTTTAGCAAGGCTCAATCCCTGCTGCGCCTGCAGATAACCCGGCAGCCACGCGATATACAGCCAGCCGGTATAGTTCACCCCGGAGAAGCCGAGGATCATCCCCCAGGTGGTACGTCGTTTAAACAGCGCCAGCCATTCGCTCAGTTTCAGCGCCGGTCGGGCCGCCTCCTCGCTGGCCAGATAGCGTTGCTCCTCCTCCTGCAGGGTGAATTGCCGCCGGTTACGGTATCCCACATACCAGCACAGGCCGACCAGGATACCGGCTAAACCAATCACCACAAACATTGTCCGCCAGCCCCAGGCCAGCTGCATGATGACCAGCGCCGGCGGGGCGATGGCCTGACCCAGCACCGTCGAGGAGTTAAATATCCCCACCGCTGTGCCGCGCTCTCGTTGCGCATACCAGTCGTTGATCGATTTCACGCCGGCGGGCATAAACGGCGCTTCGCCGATCCCGAGGCCAATGCGCAGCAGAATAAAATGCGAGAACGAATTGACTATCCCGGTCAGGGCCTGCATCGCAGACCAGAATATTAGCCCGGCGCCCAGCACAACCCGCGGTCCGAGGCGATCCAGCAAAATGCCCGAGGGCAGTTGCGCGAAGCCGTAGGAGAGCGAAAAAGCGGAGAGCAGCACCCCGAACTCGGTGGCGCTCAGACCCAAATCGGCGCGTATCGCCTCCCCGGCGACGCTCAGGGAAGAGCGGTCCAGAAAGTTAACGATACCGGCGATAAACAGCAGCGTCAGGGTGATCTTCTGCACCCGACGGATGCGCAGCGGCGTTGCCCCCGCCTGTGGGGCAAATGTCTCAATAGCCATCGTTGTTCCTTACAGAGTCATAACCCAATATGATGTCTGATAAGTAAGGCAACAGGTCGACTACCATACAAGAATTAGGGTTTAAAAAAGTGGCAGGGATCACATTAGACGGGCTTATGCCCGTCCCCAGCCCGCCACGATGATCAGCATCCCGCACAGCGCGATGGCCGCCCCCGCCCAGTCATAATGGGTTAATTTGACTCCGTCAACGACCCGCAGCCAGAGCAATGCGGTACAAACATACACGCCACCGTAGGCGGCATATACCCGCCCGCTGGCGGTTGGATGGAGCGTCAGGAGCCAGACGAACAGCCCCAGCGCCAGGCCGGCGGGGATCAGCAGCAGCGGCGTGGCCCCGCGTTTTAACCATAGCCACGGCAGATAGCAGCCGACGATTTCACACAGAGCGGTGGCAAAGAACAGCAGCGTGGTTTTGAGCATTAAAAGATTCGTAAAAGAGACAAAGCGTTGAACTATTCTACGCGATAATAGCCCTTTCCCTACGCTGTTTTGTCGGCTATGCCGGGCAAAACAGCTGTAGTAAACTTAACCTGAGGGTTAACCCATCACCTAAAGGAAATCGTGATGAACATGACACTGAACAAACGCTGGTGCCTGACCGCCATTCTGGCGTTAAGCGCCGTGGTCTATACCTCCAGCTCATTCGCAGCCACCGACCGGCTGGTGATTGAGTCAGGCGACAGCGCGCAAAGCCGTCAGCAGGCGTCGATGGAAAAAGAGCAATGGAACGACACCCGCAGCCTGCGCCAGAAGGTGAACAAACGGGCGGAAAAAGAGTGGGACAAAACCGATGTCGCCTTTGACGCGCAGGATAACTGCCAGAAGAGCGCCAACGTCAATGCCTACTGGGAACCAAACACCCTGCGCTGCCTTGACCGCCGTACCGGCCGGGCGATCAATCCCTGAGCATGCTGGCGCCTGCGGGCGCCGCCTTTCCGTCCCCTCTTTTCCGCTTTGACCACAGGAATTCCCATGACCGACGCGCTACACGTCAGACTCCGCCCCCTTGAGCGCGAAGATTTGCGCTTTGTTCACCAGCTCGACAACAACGCCAGTGTGATGCGCTACTGGTTTGAAGAGCCCTATGAAGCCTTCGTTGAGCTTTCCGATCTGTACGACAAGCATATTCACGACCAAAGCGAGCGTCGCTTTGTGATCGAATGCAATGGCGATAAAGCCGGACTGGTGGAGCTGGTTGAAATCAACCATGTGCACCGCCGGGCCGAGTTCCAGATCATCATCTCGCCCGACTTCCAGGGAAAAGGCCTCGCCACCCGCGCCGCGCGGCTGGCGATGGACTATGGCTTTACCGTGCTCAATCTGTATAAGCTGTATCTGATTGTCGATAAAGAGAATGAAAAAGCGATCCATATTTACCGCAAGCTCGGCTTTATGGTCGAGGGTGAACTGATCCATGAGTTTTTCATTAACGGCGAGTATCGCAACACCATCCGCATGTGTCTGTTCCAGCATCAGTATCTGGCGGAACACAAAACGCCGGGGCCGTCCCTGCTGAAGCCGACGGCTCAGTAATAATCAATGCGGTTTTTAATCGTGTAGTGGCGGGTCAGCGGCGGCTGGACGCTTTCATCGATCACCTGCAGCTCACAGCTCAGCGGATTGTCATGGCGATCGTAGTCGCAGGTCTGGCGCACTGTGCCCAGCGTGCGGTCGTTGAAGGTGCTGATGGCGGTATAGTCCATTTTCTTGCGCGGATCCTTCGACGGCGTGGAGGCAACGGTAAATCGCTCCTCTTTGGCGGTGGTGGTTTTCCCCAGCGGATAGCCATCGCTGTCGTAGCGGTAGGTGGCGGTGGTCTCTTTGCCGCGGGCGCTAATAATAAAGCCGTTATCATCCGTTTCCCAGCTCACGCCGGTGGCGGGCATCTCCGCCAGCTGACATTTCCCCTGCAGACGCAGCCGCTTCTCATGGGTGCGGCCATCGACGTAATAGTTGGCGTCCAGCAGCAGCGTCGCGCCGGTGTTATTCTCCACATCCTCCAGCGTCAACAGATCGAAACATCCCTCTTTTGACAGCTGCGCGCTCACCTTTTTGACCACCACATCGTGTTCGTCCAGTAGGGTCTGGCTAAAATCTTTCACCGGTCCGCGCAGCGGATCGAACTCAAACTCATTGGAAAAACTCGCCATCTCCGGGGTGAAGGCTTCCGGGACGCTTTCGCGGTCGCACGCCGTCAGCAACAGCGCGGTCGGGATCAGCCAATACAGTCTTTTCACAGGTGATTCCTTTTGTGTACATCCAATCATATTAGCAAATACAATTGTTTACACCAGTTCTGCTATGCTTAAATCTGGATAACATCGATAAGGAGCGTAAGATGAAACTATCCCTCTGGACAGGCGCCGCGCTGCTGCTGTGCTCCACGACCGTACTGGCGGCCCCCGACTCCTGTGAACGGGTCAAAAATGATATTCAACAGAAGATCATTAACAATGGCGTACCGGAAACGGCCTTCAGTCTGGCCATTGTGCCCAACGACCAGGCGGACCAGCCCGGCGCTCAGGTGGTCGGTCATTGCGCCAATGACACCTTCAAAATCACCTACACCCGTAACAGCGACAGTCCCGCCGAAAACGACGCACAGTAAGCCCACTTCGCTTTCAAACGAAAGATCTTATCCCTGCATTGACCAGGGATAAGATCTGCCGGCTACCCATAATGTATTATCGCTCACCCCGGCGTCTGTTAATGACGCGGCGGCCCTTCTCCGCCCAGCATAACCATCATGGAGTGAGCAATGTCGAATCAGGAATCTTCCGGCGGCGTCACCCGACGCGCGTTACTTAAATCCACAGCCCTCGGTTCTCTGGCGCTGGCCGCCGGCGGGCTTCCCCTCCCCTTTACGCTGCGCAGCGCCGCGGCGGCAGTACAACAGGCTGCCGGCGACAACACCCGCATTGTCTGGGGCGCCTGTTCGGTCAACTGCGGCAGCCGCTGCGCCCTGCGGTTACACGTGCGTGATGATGAAGTGGTGTATGTCGAAACGGATAACACCGGCGACGACCGCTATGGCGATCACCAGGTCCGCGCCTGCCTGCGCGGGCGTTCGATTCGCCGGCGCATCAACCACCCGGATCGCCTTAACTATCCGATGAAGCGCGTGGGAAAACGCGGAGAAGGTAAATTTGAGCGTATCAGCTGGCAGGAAGCGCTGGATACCCTTGCTGACCGCCTGAAGCGCGTCGTCGCGGAATATGGCAACGAAGCCGTGTACATTAACTACTCATCAGGAATTGTCGGCGGGAACATCACTCGCTCCTCGCCTTCCGCTTCGCCGGTGGCGCGGCTGATGAACTGCTACGGCGGCTCGCTTAACCAGTACGGTACCTACAGCACCGCGCAGATCGCCTGCGCCATGCCCTACACCTACGGCAGTAACGACGGCAACAGCACCTCAGATATTGAAAACAGCAAGCTGGTGGTGATGTTCGGCAACAACCCGGCGGAAACCCGCATGAGCGGCGGCGGCATTACCTGGTATCTGGAACAGGCCCGCGAGCGCTCCAACGCGCGGATGATCGTTATCGATCCGCGCTACACCGATACCGCCGCCGGTCGCGAAGATGAGTGGATCCCCATTCGCCCCGGCACGGACGCCGCGCTGGTCGCCGGTATCGCCTGGGTGTTGATTAACGAGAATCTGGTGGATCAGCCGTTCCTTGATAAATACTGCGTCGGCTACGATGAGAAGACGCTGCCGGCCGGGGCGCCTGAGAATGGCCACTATAAAGCCTATATTCTCGGCGAGGGCGACGACGGCGTCGCCAAAACGCCGCAGTGGGCCTCGCGTATCACCGGCATCCCAGCCGATCGCATCATTAAGCTGGCGCGCGACATCGGCATGAGCAAACCGGCCTACATCTGCCAGGGCTGGGGGCCGCAGCGCCAGGCCAACGGCGAGCTCTCGGCCCGGGCAATCGCCATGCTGCCGATCTTAACCGGCAACGTCGGCATCAACGGCGGCAACAGCGGCGCCCGCGAATCGACCTACACCATCACCATCGAGCGTCTGCCGGTGCTGGAAAACCCGGTGAAAACCGCCATCTCCTGCTTCACCTGGACCGACGCTATCGCCCGTGGTCCGGAAATGACCGCCACCCGCGACGGTGTGCGTGGCAAAGAGAAGCTGGATGTGCCAATCAAATTCCTGTGGAACTACGCCGGCAACACCATCATCAACCAGCACTCCGACATCAATAAGACGCACGATATTCTGCAGGACGAGAGCAAGTGCGAAACCATCGTGGTCATCGACAACTTTATGACCTCGTCGGCGAAATATGCCGACCTGCTGCTGCCCGACCTGATGACCGTTGAGCAAGAAGATATCATTCCCAACGATTACGCCGGCAATATGGGCTATCTGATTTTCATCCAGCCCGCCACCTCGGCGAAGTTTGAACGCAAACCGATTTACTGGATCTTAAGCGAAGTGGCGAAACGGCTCGGCGACGATGTCTACCAGCGTTTTACCGAGGGGCGCACGCAGGCGCAGTGGCTGCAGCATCTGTACGCCAAAATGGTGGCGAAAGATCCGGCGCTGCCGGCCTACGAGGAGCTGAAGCGAATGGGCATCTACAAACGCAAGGATCCGAACGGCCACTTCGTCGCCTATCGCGACTTCCGCCGCGATCCCGAAGCGCATCCGCTCAACACCCCGTCCGGCAAAATTGAGATCTACTCCAGCCGGCTCGCCGAGATTGCCGCCCGCTGGCAGCTGGAGAAAGACGACGTCATCAGCCCGCTGCCGGTCTACGCCTCCACATTTGAAGGCTGGGACGATCCGCTGCGCAGTCAGTATCCGCTGCAGCTATTTGGATTCCACTATAAGGCGCGCACCCATTCCAGCTACGGCAACGTGGATGTGCTGCAGGCCGCCTGCCGTCAGGAAGTGTGGATCAACCCGCTTGACGCGGAAAAACGCGGGATTAATAACGGCGATCTGGTGCGGGTGTTCAACCAGCGCGGCGAAGTCCGGCTGCCGGCGAAAGTGACGCCGCGCATCATGCCGGGCGTGTCGGCGATGGGCCAGGGCGCGTGGCACGACGCCAATATGGCCGGCGACCGGGTTGACCATGGCGCCTGCATGAATACCCTGACCACCCATCGCCCGTCGCCGCTGGCGAAAGGGAATCCGCAGCATACCATCCTGGTCGATATCGAGAAGGTTTAAGGAGTAAACCATGAGCACGCAATATGGATTCTTTATCGACTCCGCTCGCTGTACCGGGTGCAAAACCTGCGAGCTGGCCTGTAAGGACTATAAAAACCTGACCCCGGAAGTCAGTTTCCGTCGCATCTACGAGTACGCCGGCGGCGACTGGCAGCAGGACAACGGCGTCTGGCAGCAGAACGTTTTTGCCTATTACCTCTCCATCGCCTGTAACCACTGCGCCGATCCGGCCTGCACCAAAGTCTGCCCGAGCGGGGCGATGCACAAGCGCGAAGACGGTTTTGTGGTGGTGGATGAAGAGGTGTGCATCGGCTGCCGCTACTGTCATATGGCCTGTCCGTACGGCGCGCCGCAGTACAACGCCGACAAAGGCCATATGACCAAGTGCGACGGCTGTCATGAGCGCGTCGTCGAGGGGAAAAAGCCGGTCTGCGTCGAGTCCTGCCCGCTGCGGGCGCTCGATTTCGGGCCGATTGCTGAACTGCGTGCTAAGCACGGCCAACTGGCGGCGGTAGCCCCGCTGCCCTCGGCGCACTTCACTCAGCCGAGCATCGCGATCAACCCTAACCGCAACGCCCGGCCGTGTGGCGATACCACCGGTTATCTGGCAAACCCGAAGGAGGTGTGAGATGGGAAGCGGATGGCATGAATGGCCGCTGGTGCTGTTTACGGTACTGGGGCAATGCGTGGTGGGCGCGACACTCATCAGTGGTCTGGTCTGGCTCGAGCTGGCGGACCAGCGCGAAGCGCGGCAGCGTCTGGTGCGCAGCATGTTTTTTATCTGGCTGCTGATGGGGATCGGCTTTCTCGCTTCAGTTATGCATCTCGGTTCGCCACTGCGCGCGTTTAACTCGCTGAACCGCGTCGGCGCCTCGGCGCTGAGCAACGAAATCGCCAGCGGCGCCTTGTTTTTCGCTGTGGGCGGATTCTGGTGGCTGCTGGCCGTGCTGGAAAAAATGCCGGCAGCGCTGGGCAAAATCTGGCTGGTGATCGCCCTGCTGTTGGGGCTGCTGTTTGTCCTCGCGATGACCCGGGTTTATCAAATCGATACTGTACCGACATGGTACACTGGCTACACCACCAGCGCCTTCTTCCTGACGGTACTCCTTAGCGGGCCGCTGTTCGCCGCCCTGCTGTTGCAAATGGCGAAAGTCGACGTTAACGGCTGGTTTATTGCTGGGTTGAGCGTGGCCGCGCTGGTCATCAGCGCCGCGGTGATCGTCATGCAAAGCGCCGGGCTCAGTACTATTCACAGCTCCGTTCAGCAGGCGGCCAGCCTGTTGCCGAATTACGGCAGACTGCAGGCCTTACGCCTGATCCTGCTGGCGCTGGGACTCGGCTGCTGGCTGTGCCCGCTGATCCGTCGCCAGCCGCCGCGCGCGGCGGGGCTACTGGCTGGTCTGCTGCTGGTCTTGATTGCTGAATGTATTGGCCGCGGCCTGTTTTATGGGCTACATATGACCGTCGGTATGGCGGTTGCCGGTTAATGAGACGGCGCGCCGGCGCGCGCCGCAGAAAGGAATAAGTGATGATGCCGTTCCCACACCGCGACGCCGTCGCGTTAAGCGCCCGTACCCTGGGCGCGTTGTTCTCTTATGCGCCGAATAACGCGCAAATCGCGCCGCTGGTCGCCGCCTTCCAGGACGGCAGCTGGCAGCAACAGTGGCCCTACCCGGTTGCCGCCCCGCTGGCATCGGGGTTTGCCGCGTCGGCTGAAGAGTCGTTGCCGGAAGCCTGGCAGCGCCTGTTTATCGGACCATGGGCCCTGCCGGCGCCGCCATGGGGATCCGTCTGGCTGGATAAAGAATCGGTGCTGTTCGGCGAATCCACGCTGGCCCTGCGCGAATGGATGCGCGCGAACGGCATCGCACTGGACGCCGATCGCAACGAGCCGGAAGACCATTTCGGCACCCTGCTGCTGCTGGCGGCGTGGCTGTGCGAAACGGAGCAGGAGGCGTTGTTTGGCCAGCTGCTGGCCTGGCATCTGCTGCCGTGGTCCGGACGCTTCCTGAGCGTCTTTGTCGAACGCGCTGCCCACCCCTTCTACCAGGCGCTGGGTCAGCTGGCGAAGGCGACCCTGGCGCAGTGGCAGGAGAATCTGCCGATCGCCGTGGCGGAAAAGCCGCTCTATCGCTAATCCCTTTACCGCGCCGGTAGTCGGCGCGGTTTCCTTATTTGCACGCCTGACCGTGACCCGCACTTATCGCTTTTGCATATAAGGTTATTCCCTATCACAATAAGGCCATGTTTTCCGACTCTCGCCATGACCGATGCACCGTCTTCATCCCTATCCTGACGTGCAGGTGATGTTTCGTCGCCTGCTGATCGCCACGCTGATTGGCCTGCTCGCCGCCCTGGCGGTGGCCCTGTTTCGCCATGCCATGGTGGTGCTGGAAACGCTGTTTCTCGGTAACGACAGCGGGAGCCTGGTCAACGCCGCGCAGTCGCTGCCGGCGTGGCGGCGGCTGATTACCCCGGCGCTGGGGGGACTGGCGGCAGGGACACTTCTCTGGCTCTGGCAGCGGCGCAGCATTGCCCGCCCGCACGCCGCCACCGATTATATGGAAGCCCTGGAAACCGGGGACGGTTGCTTCGATACGCCGGCAAGCCTGGTGAAGTCGCTGGCTTCGCTGCTGGTGGTGGTCACCGGCAGCGCGATTGGCCGGGAAGGCGCCATGATCCTGCTGGCCGCGCTGGCGGCCTCGCTGTTCGCCCGCCGCTTCACGCCGCAGGCAGAATGGAAGCTGTGGGTCGCCTGCGGCGCCGCCGCCGGGATGGCCAGCGCCTATCATGCCCCGCTGGCCGGCAGCCTGTTTATCGCTGAAATTCTCTTTGGCACGCTGATGCTGGCCTCGCTTGGGCCGGTTGTCATCTCGGCTGTGATCGCCCTGCTGCTCACCCAGTTTCTCAACGGCGGCGCCGCGCCGCTGTACCATGTCGTCCTGCAGCAGGACCTTAGCGCGCTGCACTATGGCCTGATGCTCGCCACCGGACTGCTGGCCGGGCTGTGCGGGCCGCTGTTTATCTGGCTGATGGCCTACAGCCACCGCGGGTTCGTCAGGCTGAAGCTGGCGCCGCCGTGGCAGCTGGCGCTGGGCGGGCTGATAGTCGGCGGCTTATCGCTCATCACTCCGGCGGTGTGGGGCAACGGCTACAGCGTGGTGCAAAGCTATCTCCTGCTGCCGCCGCCCGGCGCGCTGCTGGTGGCGGTATTCCTGTGCAAACTGCTGGCGGTGCTGGCCAGCAGTGGCTCCGGCGCGCCGGGCGGGGTGTTTACCCCCACGCTGTTTGTCGGTCTGGCGATGGGCATGCTGTTTGCCCGCTTCAGCGGGCTGTGGCTACCGGGGGATCAGGAGATGGCTTTGATGATGGGACTGACCGGCATGGCGGCGTTTCTTGCCGCCACCACCCATGCGCCCATTATGTCGACCCTGATGATTTGTGAGATGACCGGGCAGTATACGCTGCTTCCCGGCCTGTTGATCACCTGCGTGGTGGCGTCGGTGCTGTCGCGGACGTTACGCCGGGATTCGATCTATCGCCATCACGTTGCCGAGCATGTCTAAGTCGACGTAGCGGCTTAGCTCACGCTGCTCGGCGCGCGGCAGATACGGCAGCTCGCCAATGAGCGGCGCCGGCAGCTTTTTGCTGAGCACATCGATGATTTCGGCGTAGTGCGCCAGACCGGGGTTAATGCGGTTGGCCACCCAGCCGATCAGCGGTAGCCCGTCATTGGCGATCGCCTGGGCCGTCAGCAGCGCATGGTTGATGCACCCTTCCTGGATCCCCACCACCATCAGCACCGGGAGCTGCTCCTGTACCACCCATTCGGAGAGCGGTCGCAGGTCGTTCATCAGGCTGCGCCAGCCGCCGGTGCCTTCAACCACCACATGTTCAACCTGCCCGGTCAGCCGCTGCAAACCATCCGACAGCAGACCGTAGTTGATCGGGCAGCTGTGCGCCACGCTGCTTTCGTCTTCGCTTAAGGCGATGGGATTGACAGCCTCATAGGGTAACGCCAGCGTGGAGACGCTCTGCAGCACCAGCGCGTCTTTGTTACGCAAACCGTCCGGCGTCTCTTTGCTGCCCTTCGCCACAGGCTTGTACCCGGCCACGCTTTTGCCTCTGGCAGCAAGTGCCTGCAACAGCGCACGGGAAACCACTGTCTTCCCGACAGAGGTGTCTGTACCTGTAATAAAGAAACGCTTAAACATCACTAACCCCACAGTTTTGTCGATGAAATATACGGGAGAGAAATAATCAACAGTGGGCAAAGTCTACGTGAAGCCGCTGGGGGTCAGCTTGAGATAGCGCAATTTTTGGTGTGACTATGAAAAAATGTTAACCCTGTAACAGTCGTATGAGTAAGGATCCGTTATAGAGCGCATCCTTGACCAACGCCGCGCCAGCCATCGTTCCGCGGTTGGAGAACTGGGTGCATTCAACCGCGATATGCTGGCTGTAGGCCGGGAGTGATTGTTGCCGAATGCAGCTGGAAATTGCCGGAAAAAGAATGTCTGCCGCCAGGTTAAACGGCGAGCCAATCAGGATTTTCTGCGGGTTAAACAGATTGACCATGATCGCCAGAATGCGGCCGACGTGATTACCGACGCCGCTGATAATGTCCCGGGCCAGCAGATCGCCCTGCAGCGCCGCCTGACATAGCCACTCCACGCTCAGCGGACGCTGATGCAGCAGCGAGCTCATCGACTGCGCCATCCGCATCTGCGCCAGCTCCAGCACGCTCTCCACGCTGGCGATCGTTTCCAGACAGCCATGGTTGCCGCAGTAGCAGCGTTTGCCGTAGGGGTCGACCTGGGTATGACCGATCTCCACGAGACTGCTGCTGCCGGCGTGCAGCAGACGTCCATCGGTGATAACCCCGGCGCCGACGTTGTGATCGATCACTACCTGAATGACGTCCCGGGCGCCGCGCGAGGCGCCAAACAGCGATTCCGCCATGGTCCAGGCGCTGATGTCATGCTGAATATAGACCGGCACCCCGGTATGGTTGGCCAGCGTTTCGCCCAACGGGACGTCTTTGACTTCTTCATAAAACGGCATGCGATGAATAATGCCGTTTTCAGTATCAATGATACCCGGCATCGTGATGGCGATGGAGGTGAGACGTTCCAGCTTCTTCTGGTGGCGAATAAAGAAGCGATCGATATGGTCGATAATCCGCGTCAGAAACGGCGTGCTGTCGGCAAGCGCCAGCTCCAGCTGCTCCTCCACCACCAGCTGGCTGCTTAAATCACGCAGCGAAAGGTGGATCTCGCCGCGGCTGATGCGCACCGCCAGATAGTGCCATGCCTCGGTTTCCACCATCAGCCCCACCGCCGGCCGCCCGCGGCTGCCGGGCTCCTGAATTTCGGTCTCCTGCACCAAGTGCGCTTCCAGCATTTCGCGGACAATTTTGGTGATGCTGGCGGGCGCCAGTTGCGCAAATCGGGAGAGGTCGATACGCGATACCGGGCCGAGCTGATCAATCAGGCGATAGACGGCGCCCGCATTGGTCTGCTTGATTTGATCGATATGGCCTGGTTGACTATCCGCTACCACCATTGACTCCCTTTATTTTCGCGCTTCGAAATAAACTTTCGGCTATGGTGAAGCACTTCGATGGTGAACGTCAAATTTTTGCTTAGCCTTGTGATTTACCGCACATTTCCAGCCCATTTTTGCTTCAATTGCGCTCGCTTTTCCAGGCCAGCAGCGTGTCACGAAAGCGTTTTGCCAGCGCTCCCTGCTCATGGTGTTTCGACCACACCAGCCACATCTCTGACACCGCATCCTGTTCGTCGATCGGCAGCCAGCGCATTTCGCTGAGCTGCACGCGCTGAAAGGAGGCCGGCAGGATCGACACCCCCAGTCCGGCGGCCACCAGGCCAATAATGGTCATCGCCTCCCCCACCTCCTGCGCAATCACCGGCGTATGGCCGTAGCGGCGCAGCAGGCCAAGGATATCGTCATACAGGCCGGTACCGACATGCGGGTCGAAAAAGACGAACGGCTCCCGCGCCAGCGCCGCCAGGCTGACCGAGGGCAGGCGGGCCAGCGGATGGTCCGCCGGGACCATCGCCAGCAGCGGCTCACGCAGGACCCGCTGCCACGCCAGGGTGTCCGGCAGTTGGGTATTGCGCAACAGGCCAAGGTCGAGGGCCCCCTCGCTCAGCGGGACAATCTGTTCGCGGGTATTGGTCTCGCGGGTGAGAATATGCACATCCGGGTAGCGCTGACGAAACAGCGACAGCGTATCGGATACCGCCTTGATAAAAGGGGCCGAGGAGGTAAAGCCGATACGCAGTTCGCCCGTTTCCCCATGGTGCAGGCGGGCGGCGCGGGCGGCGGCGTCCTCCACCTGGGCGAGAATTTGTCGGCTGTCGGCGAGAAACTGTTTGCCCGCCGCCGTCAGGCTGACGCTGCGGTTGGTGCGGGCGAACAGGCGGGCGCCGGTCTGCTGCTCGAGGATCTGAATTTGCTGGCTTAACGGCGGTTGAGAGATGTTCAGTCGCGCCGCGGCGCGGCCAAAATGCAGCTCCTCGGCGACGGCGACAAAGTAGCGCAGATGACGCAACTCGATATTCATATTTAAAACGTCTTATTTGAGATTATTAATATATTAGACAGAATATTTACATTTTCATACCCTAAAAATGTGAGCTGAATGGTCACAACACTCTGTTGGTAAGCAGCAACTTCTATCCAAGGAATTCTCTGTGAGTCGTACAACAACCGTTGACACCGTGCCGGCGGACGAGGTCAGCGTCGCTGGTGCATCCCGCCCGGATCAATTTATTAAGCGCGGCACCCCGCAGTTTATGCGCGTCACTCTCGCGCTGTTCTCCGCCGGTCTGGCCACCTTTGCCCTGCTCTATTGCGTGCAGCCGATCCTGCCGGTGCTGTCGAACGAGTTCGGCGTATCGCCGGCCAGCAGCAGTATCTCTCTCTCCATTTCCACGGCGATGCTGGCGGTGGGCCTGCTGTTTACCGGCCCGCTATCGGACGCCATTGGCCGCAAGCCGGTGATGGTCACCGCCTTGCTGCTGGCCGCCTGCTGCTCGCTGTTGTCGACCATGATGACCAGCTGGCACGGCATCCTGATAATGCGCGCCCTGATCGGCCTGTCGTTGAGCGGCGTGGCGGCAGTCGGCATGACCTACCTGAGCGAGGAGATCCACCCCAGCTTCGTGGCCTTCTCCATGGGACTCTATATCAGCGGCAACTCCATCGGCGGCATGAGCGGCCGCTTGCTCACCGGGGTCTTTACCGATTTCTTCGGCTGGCGCGTGGCGCTGGCGGTGATCAGCGGGTTCGCTCTGGCAGCGGCGATTATGTTCTGGCGTATCCTGCCCGAGTCGCGCCATTTCCGCCCGACCTCGCTGCGGCCAAAAACGCTGCTGATTAATTTCCGCCTGCACTGGCGCGATCGCGGCCTGCCGCTGCTGTTCATCGAAGGTTTCCTGCTGATGGGGGCCTTTGTCACTCTGTTTAACTACATTGGCTACCGTCTGATGATGTCGCCGTGGTCGTTAAGCCAGGCGGTGGTGGGTCTGCTGTCGGTGGCGTATCTCACCGGAACCTGGAGCTCGCCGAAAGCGGGCGCCATGACCATACGCTATGGCCGCGGTCCGGTGATGCTCGGCTTTACCGGCGTGATGCTTTGCGGCCTGCTGATGACGCTCTTTTCTTCCCTGTGGCTGATTTTCATCGGCATGCTGCTGTTCTCCGCCGGCTTCTTCGCCGCGCATTCCGTCGCCAGCAGCTGGATTGGCCCACGCGCGCGCCGCGCCCGCGGTCAGGCGTCATCGCTATATCTGTTCAGCTATTATCTTGGCTCAAGCCTGGCGGGGACGTTAGGCGGGGTGTTCTGGCACCGCTACGGCTGGAACGGCGTCGGCGGATTTATCGCGCTGCTGCTCCTTGCCGCGCTGTTGACCGGCACTTGCCTGTATCGCCGACTAAAATAATCGCCCGTGACGTGGCCTGCGGGCCACGTTTCACCACATGCCCATGATAGATGACAAGCCCATCAGCTCTCTGACGGCATCAACGGACAGTAAGGCAATAAACAGCCAGGTGAACGGATTCATAAACCACCCCCGAACCTCCAGACCTGTGTAATCGATCACAGTTTAGTCACGATACGTTGCCGATTTCTGCAATACCGCTCACAGAGCCACGCTTTTTTTCCTGCTATCTCCCGGCTGATGCTATACCACGCCTCCTGCGCGCAACGCTCGACCCGCCAGGCGTATCAGGATAGTGTAGAGGCATACCGATAATCTGTTCATTCACCTGTCACGGACCGAACGCTACTATGACTGAAAATACGCCTTATCAGCAGCTTACCCGCACGTTTCAGCGCCTGTCGCGCTTTTCGCATCTCTCCGCCATCGCCGGCTGGGATATGTTCGCCATGATGCCTCCGGGCGGTAGCGCCGCCCGCGGCGAAGCGCTGGCGGAACTCGGCGTGCTACAGCATCAGATCCTGACCGATAAAAAAGTGGGCCAATGGCTGCAGGCGGCCCGCCAGCAGGATCTCAACGACCTCGAACAGGCCAACCTGCGGGAAATGCAGCGTCAGTACGATCAGGCGGCGCTGCTGCCGGAAAGCCTGGTGGAGGCCAAATCACTGGCCGGTAGCCGTTGCGAACATGCCTGGCGCAGCCAGCGGCCGGCTAACGACTGGGCTGGCTTTGCCGAAAATTTGCGCGAGGTGGTCAGACTGAGCCGCGAGGAAGCGCAGATCCGCGCCGACGCCCGGGGAGGCTCACGCTATGACGCGCTGCTTGATATTTTCGAGCCGGATATGACCAGCGCCCGGCTGGACAGCCTGTTTGCCGACCTCAAGTCCTGGCTACCTTCCCTGCTGCGGCAAGCGGTCGACAAGCAGGCGACGCGAACCTTGATCGCCCCGCAGGGGCCGTTCCCGATCCCTGAGCAGCGCGAGCTGGGTCTGCAGGCGATGCGCATCCTCGGCTTTGACTTTGACGGCGGGCGTCTGGACATCAGCGCCCACCCGTTCTGCGGCGGCGTCCCTCAGGATGTGCGCATCACCACCCGCTACAACGAAAACGACCTGCTCAGCGCCCTGTTCGGCGTGATCCACGAGACCGGCCACGCCCGCTATGAGCAGAACCTGCCCCGCCCGTGGATCGACCAGCCGGTAGGACTGGCCCGCTCTACCGCCATTCACGAGTCGCAAAGCCTGTTCTTTGAAATGCAGCTGGGACGCAGCGAGCGCTTCCTCCACCGCCTGTTGCCGGCGGTGCGCGAACGCTTTGGCGATCGGCCGGCCTTTAGCGAGGAGAATTTTGTCGCCTGGAACCAGCGGGTGAAACCAGGCTTTATTCGCGTTGATGCCGATGAGGTCAGCTACCCGGCGCATGTGATCCTGCGTTATGAAATTGAACGCGCGCTGATCGACGGCGAGATCGAGGTGGAAGATATTCCGTCGCTGTGGGATGAGAAAATGCAGCACTGGCTGGGACTGTCGACCACCGGCAACTACCGGGACGGCTGTATGCAGGATATTCACTGGACCGACGGCGGGTTCGGCTACTTCCCTTCCTATACGCTGGGGGCGATGTACGCCGCGCAGCTGATGGCCGCCGCCCGCCGCGCGCTGCCGACGTTAGACCGCGATATCGCGGAAGGGGATTTCAGCGCCCTGTTTGACTGGCTGCGGCAGAATATCTGGCAGCATGGCAGCCGCTTCACCACCTCGCAGCTGATCCAGCAGGCCACCGGAGAGGATCTTAACAGCCGCTACTTCCGCGACCACCTTACCGCCCGCTATCTGTAATCGTCCGCGCCGGGCTGCCCGGCGCGTCCTTCGCTCCTCGCCTTGTACATTCGGTTACACGCCGATACCAAACACTCACGGAAAGCCCGAAAAGACAAGCATATAGTAATTTCACCGGCCCCGCAGTGGGGTTGAAATTAAGAAAACTTTTCGAGGATATCAGAATGAAAAAAGTATTAGCTCTGGTCGTTGCCGCTGCTATGGGTCTCTCTTCCGCCGCTTTCGCTGCTGACGCAGTAAGCACCACTCAGGCGCCTGCTGCTACCCACAGCACTGCTGCCAAGACCACCCATCACAAAAAACACCATAAAGCCGCAGCAAAACCAGCTGCAGAGCAGAAAGCTCAGGCTGCCAAAAAACACAAGAAAGCAGAAGCGAAACCAGCCGCTGCCCAGAAAGCCCAGGCCGCTAAAAAACACAAAAAAGCAGAAGCTAAACCAGCCGCTCCGCAGAAAGCCCAGGCCGCTAAAAAGCACCACAAAGCTGCCGCTAAACCGGTAGCCCAGAAAGCCCAGGCAGCGAAAAAACACCACAAAACCACCAAACACCAGGCCGCTAAACCTGCTGCACAGCCGGCAGCATAATTCCTCCCGGTGAACCAACCTTCTTAAATAATCGGCGCTGTTTCAGCGCCGTTTTTTCTGGAGAGCACTATGCTGCGGCGCTATCGTTTTGAGCTCATCCTGATCCTGTTAATCATTTGCGCAGTGGTTGCGACCCGCTTTTTCCTCTATTAATTGTTTCGCCCCCTCTCCCGTTTTGCCGCCTGGCGCAGACTTCCCGGAAGGTGAATGTCGCGCAAATATTATTGCCTGCCTCTTACCACTCTCTGTATCCTGCCGCTGCCAGCGGTGCAAATAACGCCCGGCGCCCGAAGACGCCAGACACGTTAGCAAGAAACCATCGCGCGCCTGGCCCCCATGCGGCGGCCAGACTCATCACAAAGCACGTACCGCTTCCATCACCAGATAGCCGGTTGCGCCCCAGATGGCCACGGAGACCAGGGAAACATAGACCAGTGCGCGAATACCTTTTTTAGACATATACCCTCCGAACGCCGGGGAAATAGAATTCAGGCTATCATCGCCGGTATTACCTCTCTATTTACTCAACGGCGGGGTGACGGTAACAATGTTTTCGGTGAGAAAATGTTTCGCATTGAAAATTATTACGTGAGGTGTAAAGAAGTGCGAATTCTGGTGAAGTTCTGGCGGGTAAACGTATTATTTTTGCGCATTCCGCTGACAAACCAGGAATAACCTTAAAGAAGTGTTGCTGCATTATTCGCCAATTTCAGTACGTTCTGATACACGAATGTTCTTGCGCCAGACCGCGCTTTCTGCGGAAATAGCAGCAGAAGGTTACTGGTATTAACCGATTGAAATCAGACGGTTTTACCCGCGCCAGAGCCCACCGAGCGCAGATGAGACATGCCGTTTGGCCTGATAAGAATTATTGTTTACTTTCATAAACTTAAATCTCCTGCTACTGTCAATAGACATCATAGCCTCCCCAGAGAGTGATATGCGTAGAAACGTTCTGTTATTACTGTGTTCATTTTATCTGTTACCTCTGGGCGCACATGCCGATGATAACGGACTGAGCGCCAAAGATATTAAGACGTTGTTTTTCGGTCACGATGACCGTAAAGCGGTGAGCCGTCCGGAGGAGAGCCCGTGGGACGCGATTGGCCAGCTGGAGACCGCCAGCGGCAATCTGTGCACGGCGACGCTCATCTCCCCCAACCTGGCGCTGACCGCGGGCCACTGCCTGTTAACACCCCCGCGCGGCAAGCCGGATAAAGCGGTCGCTCTGCGCTTTATTTCCCGCAAGGGGAACTGGGTGTATGAGATCCACGGCATTGACGGACGAGTGGATCCCGGCTTAGGCAAGCGCCTGAAAGCCGACGGCGACGGCTGGATCGTTCCCTCCGCCGCGGCGCCCTCGGATTTTGGCCTGATCGTGCTGCGCTATGCTCCCTCAGGCATCACGCCGATCCCGCTCTTCCCCGGCAGTAAGGCCGATTTAACCGCGGCGCTGAAGGCGGCGGACCGGAAAGTGACCCAGTCAGGTTATCCTGAAGATCATCTGGATAATCTTTATAGCCACCAGGACTGCATCGTCACCGGCTGGGCGCAAAACAGCGTTCTGTCGCACCAGTGTGACACCCTGCCCGGCGACAGCGGCTCGCCGCTGCTGCTGAAAACCGCGGACGGCTGGCAAGTGATCGCCGTGCAAAGTTCGGCTCCCGGCCCGCAGGATCGCTGGCGAGCGGACAACCGCGCCATCGCGGTGACCGGCTTTCGCGATAAGCTGGAGGCGCTGGCCGGAGAGTAATTACCCCTGCTGCTGGCGCCGCTGCAGCAGGTCGGCGATCGGCATCGGTTTACTGAAGTAAAAGCCCTGTAGCCGGTCGCAACCGGCCCGCCGCAGCAGCGCCAGCTGTTGCGGATCTTCAACCCCCTCAGCCACGACCGTCATCCCCAGCGCGCGGGCGATGCGCACCGTGCCGCGCACCATCTCCGCCGCCTGCGCATCACAGTCCACCCGCCCGGCGAGGGATTTGTCAATCTTCAGGCTGTCAAAACGAAAGCGGCGTAAATAGCCGATGCTCGAATAACCGGTGCCAAAATCGTCCAGCGCCACGGCGATGCCCTGGGCCTTCAGATTCTCCACCACCGCCTGCGAACGTTCCGGATTTTCCAGCACATAACTCTCCGTCACCTCCACTTGCAGGCGTGACGGCGGAAAGCGGCAGGCAGCGACCGTCTCCATCACCCGGCTTTCAAAAGCCGGATCGCGAAATTGCGCCGGGGAGATATTCACCGACAGCAGCAGATCGCTCACCGGCTGCAGATCGCTGCAGGCACGTTGCAGAACGAACTGGCCGAGGGTGTCAATCAGGCCGCTGCTCTCGGCAATGGCGATAAATGCATCCGGCGCCAGCGCACCCTGCGGGCGACGCGGCCAGCGCAGCAGCGCTTCAACACCGGTCATCGTCAGGGTATCGGCATCGACTACCGGCTGATACCAGACCTCAAATTCATCCTGCTCCAGCCCCTGACGGATGCCATTCTCGATCATCAGCTGATGACGTCGCACGGCATCCAGCGCATCGTCATACCAGGCCGTCTGCCCCTTGCCGCTCTTCTTGGCGTGGTACATGGCGATATCCGCCCGGCGAAACAGTTCGGTACTGGAGCATTCCGCCGGGGTTCCGCTGGCGATGCCGATGCTGGCGCCGATATAAATTTTGCGTTTGCTCAGTGCCACCGGCGCTTTCAGCAGCTCCAGCGCCGCCCAGGCGAACGCCGCCGCCCGGTCGATCGCTTGTTCGCCGCTCACCGCCATGGCGAATTCATCCCCGCCCATTCTCGCCAGCATGGCCTCCGCCGGCACCCGTTTTTGCAGCGCGCTGGCGATATGGCGGATCAGGGCGTCGCCCACATCGTGGCCATAGTTATCATTCACATCCTTAAATCCGTCCAGATCGATAAACACCACGCACTGCATGTCGTGCTTACTCGTGTCGCACACCTGGCTTAACCGCAGCAGCAGCGCTCGTCGGTTGGGCAGCCGGCTGAGCCAGTCAATCAGGGCGATCTCCCGCGCCTGACGTTCGCCGCGGGCCAGCTTATACATGCCGAGGCTGCTGAACAGAATAAACAGCAGGATCAGGCTGGCGGCCACCCCGGCGATCAGCCGCATACTGCCTGATGAGGCCAGGGCCGCTTCGGCGCCGGGCAGACGCGGCTGCCACGCCAGATAGCCCAGCACCTCGCCTCCCTGCGTGCGCAGCGGAATACGGTGTTCGCCGGGGCCGTCGCTGAGATGGAGATGACTTATCTGGAAGGTGTCGCCTAAACGCTGCAGCAGCTGAGGACTGATGTGCCGGGTAATGACCAGATAGCGCCGGGTATCGTCAGCCACCTGCAGCCGGCCGGTCGTCGGCCGGATCAGGCCGATGCCGACGAAAGCGATCCCTGCCTCGGTGCGCGTGATGCCGGCGAAGGCGTTTTTGCCCTCGCGCAGAGCCTTTGCATGATAACGGATCAGGCTGGTCAGCCCGGCGCCGAGAAATGAAAGGTCTGTCCGGGGCATCACCTGACTCTGAAAGGCGCCCCACAGAATGTGATAATGTTCATCAAGGACAAAGGTGCCGTCGTACAGGTTATTGATTTTGAAGCCCGATCCCCAGGTGTCGTACAGCCATTTTTGATCCAGTCTGGGGGCGTAAGTCTGGGTCACCGCATCGTCCCAGATAGCATTGTCCAGCACCAGGGACAGCACCCGGTTGACCGATGTCTGCACCGCCCCTTCCACCGACAGGACCGAACGCTGCTGGTCAATTTCATTGGATTTGCTGGCAATGAGGTGTTGCGACAGGTAAAGCAGGGAGATCACCGACGCGGTGAGGCCGAGCCCGGCGAGAAAAATCATTATTGACAACGTCCTGGCGGAAGGAATTTTCCGCCAGCCGAAAGCTGTGAACATGCGCAGTCCTCATCGTCACCGGGCACAATAACTGCGGGGCCGGTCTTGAGGTAAGCATACTACAGCGGACCCGTTTTGCCGCCTGGCTTTGCAGGCGGCGCGACGTCAGGCGAGTTTAATTAACACCATGCCGGCAACCAACAGGATGACTCCCGCCCAGCCTTTGTTATTCAGGCGCTGGCCAAACAGCACCCAGCCGGCGGCAATGGTCGCCGCGATACCGAAGCCGCCCCACAGCGCATAGGCAACCGACAGATCGATGCCTTTTACCGCCTGCGAGAGGGCGCTGAACGCACCCAGCACCGCCGCCAGCGACAGGATGCCATAGACCTTGCGGCGGAAACCGTCGGAAAACTTCAAAAAGACGTTGGCAATAATCTCCAGAACAATGGCGATAGCCAACCAGGCGGCGTGGATCCACTCAAACTGCTGCATGAGCCACCTCCTGCTTCGACGACGCTTTTTTCTGGGTGCCGGACTTAATCAGGACGATCCCCACCACCAGTGTGGTCAGACCGGCTATTTTCAGCAGCGACAAGCTTTCATCAAATAACAGAACGCTGAACAGGGTGATCAGCAAAATGCCAATTCCTTCCCATAACGCGTAAGCCACGCCGAGGGCAATTTTTTTAACTGCAAAGGCGAGAAAAATATATGACAGAGCTATCATGGCCAGCATTAAAATATAGCCGGTATGCCCACCGCTGATGCTTGCCCATTTCATCGACAACGTGCCGGTAATTTCAGCAACAATAGCTAAAGCTAATAAAATCCAATAAAACATGATCCCTTCTCCTGCTTGAGAATATAATCCATTACCGTTTACGAGACGCGTAAACCGGAAAATTTCTGACGTAGATTTCGCTGTGCGCTTGGCGCCAGCTCAGGCAGAAAGAAGGTGACTATAGCGCCGAATGCCAGTGCTGTTCGCCGGCAAAACGGGAAAAAGTGAGGGATACTGCGGGGTGATTTAAAATATACATCCTGAACTGATTGTCCATAAAATTACAATTATCCGCGGTGTTGCTTCTCGTCCGGTGCGGATGGAAATTGTCCTCAGTAGTTAAACACAGGTAGATTTGTAGCATAGTGCTACATTTAATTCAAAGACTTTGCAATTCTTTACGCCGCGGTTTTGCAGCAATGCGTTTTTTCTGAAAAAAAACGTCATTATGCTAATGTAACGCAACCTGTTAACAGGCAAGGAAGATTGAGGACGGGATCCTATGGCTAAACCTATTATTACACTTAACGGACTAAAGATGGTCATCATGCTGGGCATGCTGGTGATCATCCTGACCGGCATTCGCTTTGCGGCAGACATTATTGTCCCGTTTATTCTCGCGCTTTTTCTGGCGGTGATCCTTAATCCGCTGGTGCAGCTGCTGGTCCGCTGCCGGGTGCCGCGCGTGCTGGCGATCTCACTGCTGATAGGCCTTATCGTGATGTTAGCCGTTGTGCTGCTGGCCTCGCTGGGGACCTCGCTTAACGAGCTGGCGCGCACCCTGCCGCAGTACCGCAACTATCTCTACGAACCGATGCAAACCATCGCCCCCTGGCTGCAGCGCCTGGGTTTTACCGTCTCGGTGGTGGAGCTTAACAAATACATCGACCCCAACGCCGTGATGACCCTGGTCACCAGTCTGCTCACTCAGCTGTCGAACGCCATGTCCTCGATTTTTCTGCTGCTGCTGACGGTGGTGTTTATGCTGCTGGAGGTGCCGCAGCTCCCCGCTAAACTCCAGCAGCTGATGTCCCGCCCGGTAGAAGGCATGGGGGCTATCCAGCGCGCTATCGACAGCGTGTCGCATTATCTGGTGCTGAAGACCGCGATTAGCCTGGTCACCGGGCTGGTGGTCTGGGGAATGCTGGTTCTGCTGGACGTGCGCTTCGCCTTTATGTGGGGGCTACTGGCCTTCGCGCTGAACTATATTCCCAATATCGGTTCCGTACTGGCGGCCATCCCGCCGATCCTGCAAGTGCTGGTGTTCGGCGGCCTGTACGAGGCGCTGGTGGTGCTGGCCGGCTATCTGATCGTTAACCTGGTGTT
The DNA here is from genome assembly GCF_018223875.1 of Klebsiella sp. 54. Classification (NCBI taxonomy): domain Bacteria; kingdom Pseudomonadati; phylum Pseudomonadota; class Gammaproteobacteria; order Enterobacterales; family Enterobacteriaceae; genus Klebsiella; species Klebsiella sp. 54. The sequence goes on along the minus strand of NZ_JAGRRA010000002.1, from coordinate 1,419,123 downwards.
CGGCAATATTCTCGAACCGCGGATCATGGGGCGCGGCCTGGGGCTCTCCACTCTGGTGGTGTTCCTGTCATTGATCTTCTGGGGCTGGCTGCTGGGGCCGGTCGGTATGCTCCTGTCGGTGCCGTTAACGATTATCGTCAAAATTGCCCTTGAGCAGACCAGCGGCGGGCAGAGCATCGCCTTCTTACTAAGTGATGTGAGCAAACAGTAAACCTTTCCCGGGCCGGTGGCTGACCGGCCCTCCTCTCCTTGTCAGCTGCAGTAGACCACTACGCCTTTTGTATTATTGATCCTCATCACAAAGTGCCACTCACCATTGTTACTCTCAGGCTAACGATTGGCCGCCGTGCTTAATTGATGCTCCGCGCCCCGCGTCGCACACTACCCTCCACCAGGACAAACAAAACGATTTGTCGAATCAGGAGGTTAATAATGAATGCCGAACAAACGACGGGGCGGGTCTGGAACCGTCGCCGGACGGAAAAGCAACGGCGGCTGGCCGAGGCCAACATCCCGGGCAAAGTCATCCCTACTGACCAGCTGGTCAGCGTACTGGAAAACCTGCTCGCCCCCGGCGACCGGGTGGTGCTGGAAGGCAACAACCAGAAGCAGGCCGATTTTCTCTCCCGCATGCTGGCGGAAGTCAATCCGCAGAAAATCCACGATCTGCATATGATCATGCCCAGCGTCGGGCGCAGCGAACACCTTGACCTGTTTGAAAAAGGCATCGCCCGTAAGCTCGATTTCTCCTTCTCCGGTACCCAAAGCCTGCGCATTTCGCAGCTGCTGGAAGATGGGCTGCTGGAAATCGGCGCCATTCATACCTATATCGAACTCTACTCCCGCCTGTACGTCGATCTGTCGCCTAACGTCGCGCTGATCGCCGGCTACAAAGCCGACCGCAAAGGTAACCTCTATACCGGGCCGAGTACCGAAGATACCCCGGCGCTGGTGGAGGCCGCCGCCTTCCACGACGGCATTGTTATCGCTCAGGTCAACGAACTGGTGGACGACGAGTGCGATCTGCCCCGCGTCGATATTCCCGGCTCGTGGATTGATTACGTGGTGGTCGCCGACAAGCCGTTCTTTATTGAACCACTGTTCACCCGCGACCCGCGCCTGATTAAGCAAGAACACATTCTGATGGCGATGATGGCGATCAAGGGCATCTACGCAGAGCATCAGGTGCAGTCCCTCAACCACGGGATCGGCTTCAACACCGCCGCCATCGAACTGCTGCTACCGACCTACGGCGAACAGCTCGGCCTGAAAGGCAAAATCTGTAAACACTGGACCCTGAACCCGCATCCGACCCTGATCCCGGCGATCGAGAGCGGCTGGGTGGAGAGCGTGCACTGCTTCGGCGGCGAGCTGGGGATGGAAGAGTACATCCGCGCCCGCCCGGATATCTTCTTTACCGGCCCGGACGGCTCCATGCGTTCCAACCGCGCCTTCTGCCAGCTGGCGGGTCAGTACGCGGTGGATATGTTTATCGGTTCGACCCTGCAGGTGGATGGACTGGCTAACTCCTCGACCGTCACACGCGGCCGCCTTTCCGGCTTCGGCGGCGCGCCGAACATGGGCCACGATCCGCACGGCCGCCGCCACGCTACCCCTGCCTGGCTCAATATGATCACCGAGCCGGACCCAATGCAGCGCGGTAAAAAACTGGTGGTGCAGATGGTCGAAACCTTCCAGGCCGGCGTGAAACCGACCTTCGTTGAGACCCTCGACGCGGTCGACGTGGCCAAAACCTCCGGCATGCCGCTGGCGCCGGTGATGATTTACGGCGATGACGTCACCCACGTGCTGACCGAAGAGGGTATCGCCTATCTGTATCGTGCGGAAAGCCTGGAAGAGCGCCGGGCGATGGTCGCCGCAGTGGCCGGGATCACCGATATTGGCCTCGGGGTGGACGCAAAACGCGTGGCTGCCCTGCGTCAGAGCGGCAAAGTGGTCTACCCGGAAGATCTGGGTATTCGCCGCAGCAAGGCAACCCGTTCACTGCTGGCCGCCGGCAGCGTCGCCGACCTGGTGGAATGGTCCGACGGATTGTACAACCCACCGGCAAAATTCCGGAGCTGGTAATGAAAATTCTCTCTCCCCTGCACGCCGAAAGTCGCGTCAGCTGGCTGGCGGACACCGCCAGCGCCTGCCTGATTGACGAAGCCCGTCTGAGCCCGAAACCGGGTCTGGTCGACAGCCGCGGCAGCGGCGCGCATCAGGACCTCACGCTGGCGCTGATGGAACGCTCCGCCCGCAGCCTGCAGCCGACCTTCCATGCGCTGGCCCAGCAAAGCTGGCGCCGCCCGGCGGATATCGCGCTGCGCGAAACCGTCGGCCGCCTCGGTCGCGAAGGCGAAGCGCAGATGATGCAGGCCACCGGCGGGGTCAATACCCACCGCGGCGCCATCTGGGCGCTGGGGCTGCTGGTCAGCGCGGTGGCGATGTTGGGTGGAGAGGGGCAATCACAGACGATCGCCGACACCGCCGCCGCCCTCGCCCGCCTGCCCGACAGCCTGGCGCCGAAAAGCTTCAGTAAAGGGCTGCGCGCCAGCCGCCGCTGGCAGGTGCCTGGCGCGCGCGAAGAGGCGCAGCGCGGTTTCCCGCATATCACCGCCCTGGCGCTGCCGCAGTTACAGCAAAGCCGCGCCCGGGGCGCCAGCGAGCCGCAGGCGCGACTTGACGCGCTGATGGCCATCATGACCTCGCTGAGCGATACCTGCGTGCTGTCGCGCGCCGGCATGAGCGGCCTGCAGACCATGCAGCAGGGCGCCCGCGAGGTGCTGGCGGCCGGCGGTTGCGCCAGCGTCGCCGGACGCGCCGCCCTGGCGCGGCTTGACGCGCAGATGCTGGCGCACAACGCCTCGCCGGGCGGCGCCGCCGATCTCCTTGCCGCCACCCTGTTTCTCGACCAGGTTGCCGGCTAACGCATTCAGAGGATGTTATGGAACAGATTACATTGTCATTTCCTGCCAGCCGCGCCCTCAGCGGCAGAGCGTTGGCAGGGGTTGTAGGTTCAGGCGATATGGAGGTGCTCTATACCGCCGCCGGGAGCGATACGCTCCGCGTGCAAATTACCACCTCGGTGGATAACAGCCAGGCGCGCTGGCAGGCGCTGTTCGACAGGCTGAACCTGATCAACGGCCTGCCCGCCGGGCAGTTGGTTATTCACGACTTCGGCGCCACGCCGGGCGTCGCCCGTATTCGTATTGAACAAGTCTTTGAGGAGGCCGCTCATGCGTAACGATCGCAGCTTTATCGAACTGCGCGCTCGCGAACGCGCCCACGCCCTGCTGGACGACGGCAGTTACCGCGAACTGCTGGATCCGTTTGACGGCATTATGTCGCCGTGGCTCGGCGCGCAGGGCATCGTCCCGCAGTCCGACGACGGTATGGTGGTCGCCAAAGGCACGATCAACGGCCAGCCGGCGGTGGTGATTGCCATCGAAGGCACCTTCCAGGGCGGCAGTATGGGCGAAGTCTCCGGCGCCAAAATGGCCGCCGCGCTGGAGCTGGCGGCGGAAGATAACCGCAACGGTATCCCGACCCAGGCGGTGCTGTGCCTCGAAACCGGCGGCGTACGTCTGCAGGAGGCCAACCTCGGTCTGGCCGCCATCGCCGATATTCATGCCGCGATTGTCGACCTGCGCCGCTACACCCCGGTGGTCGGCATTATTACCGGTACCGTCGGCTGCTTCGGCGGTATGTCCATCGCCGCGGCGCTGTGCAGCTATCTTATCGTCACCCGTGAAGCCCGTCTCGGCCTCAACGGCCCGCAGGTTATCGAGCAGGAAGCCGGCATTGAAGAGTACGACTCCCGCAACCGGCCATTTATCTGGAGCATGACCGGCGGCGAAATTCGCGCCGCCAGCGGCCTGGTCGACGCGCTGGTTAACGATGGCGTCAACGCCGTTAAAACCGCAATGAATGAGGCGATCGCCAAAGGCGTACCGGCACAGCACCGCAGCGACAACTATGACGATTATCTGCGTCGCTTGAGCCAGTTCGATACCCGCCAGCAGGCGGATACCGCGCAGATTAAACAGCTTTTTGCCCGGGAGGATAAATAATGAGTCAGTTCCCAAACCGCGCCGCGCTATGGCTGAATAAACTGGCGCCCAACGCGCCGCTGATGAACGGGTTATGCGCCTCTGTACAGGTCGCGGATGGCCAGATTGATGGCGAAAACGTCCGCTTTATCGCCGTGGTACCTGACGCTAACAACCACTACCCGCGCGCCGCCGGCGGCGAAGTCGGCCTGCTGGAAGGCTGGACGCTGGCGAAAGTGGTCAACGAAACCATCGCCGCTGACGCCGACCAGCCTGGTAAACGGCCGATCGTCGCCGTGATCGATGTGCCGAGCCAGGCCTATGGCCGTCGCGAGGAAGCTTTTGGTATTCACCAGGCGCTGGCCGGAGCGGCAGGCGCCTACGCCAAAGCCCGTCTGGCCGGCCACCCGGTGATTGGCCTGATTGTCGGCAAAGCGATGTCCGGGGCGTTTCTGGCCCACGGCTATCAGGCCAACCGCCTGATAGCCTTTAACGATAGCGGCGTGCTGGTTCACGCGATGGGTAAAGAATCGGCCGCGCGCATTACGCTGCGTACCGTAGAGGCGCTGGAGAAACTGGCGGCGACCATCCCGCCGATGGCCTACGACGTCAGCAACTACGCTACGCTCGGCCTGCTCTCCGCCCTGCTTGATATCAACCATCCGGATGCGCCAGACGAAGGCGATCTGTCACTGGTCAGCCGTACCCTGCGCGACGCCATCGCTGACGCGCGCCAGGATCCCTCGCTGAAGTGCCGCCTGGGTGCGGAAAACCGCCGCAGTTCGCAGCAGGTCCGCGACCTTATGCGCGCCAGCTGGTAAGACGTTCGTTCGTACGTAAGTAGTAGAAGAAAACCTGCCGGAAGCCGTCCCCCGAAGCGCGTAATAACCGCGCCGGGCAGGGACGGCTTTTAGAAAAAATAACAATCGCGCCAGTACTCTATTTTATTTACAGGTGATTTATGACTTATGTGATTATTCATGCTCTTGCCCCGATTTTCGTCATTATGCTGCTGGGCTTCTGGGCCGGTAAGGCCGGGATGGTAGATAACAAAAATGTCTCCCTGCTCAATATCTTTGTAATGGATTTCGCCTTACCCGCTACGCTGTTCAGCGCCACGGTGCAAACCCCATGGGCCGGTATCGTCGCCCAGTCGCCGCTGGTGCTGGTGCTCACCGGCGCGATGTGGATCACCTACGCCGGGATCTACTTCCTCGCCACCAGCATGTTCAAACGCACCCCGCAGGATGCCGCGGTGCTGACCCTCACCGTCGCGCTGCCGAACTACGCCGCGCTGGGCCTGCCGATCCTTGGCAGCGTGCTCGGCGAAGGCGCATCGACCTCGCTGTCGGTGGCGGTCTCTATCGCCTGCGGTTCGGTCCTGATGACCCCCTTCTGCCTGCTGATTCTGGAACGTGAAAAAGCCCGCGCCGCGGGGGAAAACACCGGTTCTACGCTGGCGATGCTGCCGGTGCTGATGTGGCGTTCGGTGAAAAAGCCGATCGTCTGGGGCCCGCTGCTCGGGGTGGTGCTTTCCGCTATCGGCATTAACATGCCGGACCTGCTGCTGGCCTCCATCAAACCGCTGGGCCTGGCCGCTACCGCAGCAGCGCTGTTCCTCACCGGGGTGATCCTCTCGGCGCGTAAACTGCAGATCAATGCGCTGATCGCCACCTCCACCCTCGTAAAACTGCTGGTACAGCCGTTTATCGCCTGGGGTCTGGTGATGCTGCTGGGTCTGCATGGCTCCATCGCGATTACCGCGATCCTGATGATTGCCCTGGCCGCCGGCTTCTTCGGCGTGGTGTTCGGCAACCGCTTCGGCGTGCAGTCCCCGGATGCTGAAGCCGTGCTGTTGTTAAGCTCGGTTCTGTGTATCCTGTCGTTACCGCTGTTTATCTCTTTGACTTCAGGACTGTAAACCATGTCATCAACGCCGCGTCCCCACGATTTAGTTTGGTTAAACCACGCCAGCGCCCTGGAAGATATTGCCGAGCCGTGGGTGGTTCAGCAATGGCGAACCGCGCTGCCGGTGGTGGTGAGGCGCGACGTTGACGGCCTGGCCCGCATCCCGGTTGGGGTGCGGGGCATGAAGCGCGAGCAGCGCGCCGCCGGCTGGGTACAGGCGCAGAATATCGTGCGCAGCGTCACCCCGGAGATGCTGGTGGAGCGCGAGCGCCTGCTGGGCTCTCCTTTTGTTTCGCAGCCGCCGGTGCAGGCGGCTATCGCCCTGACGCTGGACGAATGGCCCTGGCGCTGGGGCGTCACCGGCAGCACTGGCTACGCGCTGGCGACCGAAATCCCGGTACTCCATGCAGCAAGCGATCTGGATCTGCTGATCCGCGCGCCGCAGCCGCTGGCCCGCGAGGCGCTGCTGGAATGGCAGTCCCGGGTGGCCAAGCTCCCGTGCCGCGCCGATACCCAGGTCGAAACGCCGTACGGCGCCTTCGCCCTCAATGAGTGGCTACGCGATGGGCGGGCGCTGCTGAAAACGTCACACGGTGCGCGCTTAACTACTGCGCCGTGGCGCAGGGAGGAATGATGAAGATTTTGTTCACTTTTCCCGGACAGGGCGCCCAGCGTCCCAACATGCTGGCGGCTATCCCCGACCGCGAAGCGATCCTCAGCCAGGCGCGCGCCGTGCTGGGGGATGAAGTCGAGACTCTCGATAGCGCTGATGCGCTAAAACACACCCGTGCGGTCCAGCTCTGTCTGCTGATCGTCGGGGTAGCCTGGGCGCGCGAGCTACAGCGTCAGGGCGTTAATCCGCAGATGGTCAGCGGCCTCTCCATCGGGGCCTTTCCCGCAGCGGTCATTGCCGGCGCGCTCGATTTCGCCAGCGCGCTGCGGCTGGTAGCCCTGCGCGGCGATCTCATGGAACAGGCCTATCCTGAAGGTTACGGGCTGACGGCGATTATGGGCCTGACCCGCCCGCGGGTTGAGGCGCTGATGCAGGGCCACGAGGTCTATCTCGCCAACCTCAACGCCGAAACGCAGATTGTGATCGCCGGACGCGATGAAGCCATGGCCGAAGTGGCACAGCTGGCGCTGCAGGCGGGCGCCAGCAAGGCGCAGCGGCTGGCGGTCAGCGTGCCATCGCACTGTGCGCTGCTGGATAAACCCGCCGCAGCGCTGGCAAAAGCCTTTGCCAACCTGACCTTAACGCGCCCGCAGTGCGCCTATTTAAGCGGCTCGACAGCGCGCGTGCTGTGGGATCCGCAGCGGATCGCCGACGATCTGGCGATGAACATGGCGCGCACCGTGCATTGGCAGGAGGCGATGATCGCCGCCGATGAACGCGACGCGAGACTGGCAATCGAGATGCCGCCCGGCGGCGTGCTCACCTGCCTGACCCGCCAGGCGGGCTGGCGCGGGGAGACCCTTTCGCTGGAACGCAGCGGCGTGGACGTTGCCCGCCATCTGGCGCAGCGGCTTAACGAATAAGGCTCCGGGCGTACATCCTTCCTTCCGCCGCCAGCGCCAGCAGGTCGGCATCGCGCTCGCGATGGTGTGAATAGACAATCGAGATCAGCTGGCGCATCTGGTACGGTTCCGCCAGCTTTAACAGCTGTACATCTTTTTCATAGACTTTCTTCATTCGCCCCGGCAGCAGCGCAAACCCGACGCCCGCCTGCACCAGGCTAATCATCGAAAAGATGTCATTCACCCGGGTGACGATCTCCGGCTCGAAACCAGCGATATGGAATGCTTCCCGAAATCCGGCATAGGTGGCGAACCCCTCCGCCAGCGACACAAACTTGCGATCGGCGTAATCGCGCAGGTCGGCGAGTTGTGAGGCATCCAGCTGCTCCGTCGCCGGGGCGGCGAGAAAAATATCGTCCTCAAACAGCGGCACCACGTCGAAAGCGGTATTATTGAATTCCCCTTCATTGGTGGCGATCAGGATAGCGTCGAGAGCGTCGTCTTCCAGCATATCCAGCAGCATCTGGTTAGAGCCCATGGTCAGATCCAGCTCCAGCTCAGGGCGCCGCAGCTTCATGCCCATGATAATGCGCGGGACGGTTTCCAGGGTCAGGGAATAAAGAGTGCCGATGCGCAGCCGCCCCTGGCCGACGCCGGCGACTTTGCGCGTCGCCTCAAGCCCCCGGCTCATCAGACTCATCACATCCTGACAATATTCCAGCAGCGTCCATGCCGCCTGCAGCGGCAGTAAATTGCGCCCTTTGTGAACAAACAGCGGGCAGCCCACCCCCTCTTCCAGCGTATGCAGCGCGCGGTGGACGCTGACGCTGCTGAGCTTCATCGCTTCGGCGGTTCTGGCGATATTGCCTTTCGCCATAAACATCATAAAGACCGACAACTTGCGGAAGGTGATCTCCTGGTTGATATCGTCTTGCATAGCCCTTCCACACTCCTGATTTGCTTTTCTTTTTCAATTCAAATCAGTATATCGTTTATGACGGCAAAGTTGCAGGCAGAGCGCGGCGCAGGCGGGGAATGGACGCAAAAAAGGGAAGACCGTGGTCTTCCCTTTTGTTCACTTTCAAGTTTGCTTTTACAGCGCCATATCATGCTGCGGCGAGGCGTCGCGCTGAGGCTCAACCGGCTTCGCGGTCGCGGTGGGCGCAGCCGCTGGCATCTGGATCACCGGCGGTTTCGTCAGCTGCAGGGTCGCGGCGGTATCATCCCAAACCTGCTGGGTCAGCGCCACGTTGCCGTTCAGCTTCTGGCCGTAGCTCGGCACGATCTGGTGGATACGGGTCTGCCACTCCGGCGAGTTAAACTGCGTCGGGAACATCTGCTTGAGCACATTGAGGGTGATCGGCGCAGCGGTGGAAGCCCCCGGCGACGCGCCAAGCAGCGCGGAAATGGTTTTCTGCTGATCGACCACCACTTCGGTGCCCAGTTTCAACACGCCGCCCTTCTCTGCGTCTTTCTTAATGATCTGCACGCGCTGGCCGGCCTGGATCAGCTTCCAGTCCTCTTTACGCGCGTCAGGGTAGTACTCTTTCAGCGCGGCGAAGCGGTCATCATCGCTGAGCATCACCTGGCTGACGAGATATTTCACCAGATCGAAGTTGTCGAGACCGACGTGGGTCATCGGCAGCACGTTGTCAGTGGTAGTGGTGCTCAACAGGTCGAAGAAGGAACCGTTCTTCAGGAACTTGGTCGAGAAGGTGGCGAAAGGCCCAAACAGCACCACGCGCTTGCCATCGAGGTAGCGGGCGTCAAGGTGCGGTACCGACATCGGTGGTGCGCCGACCGAAGCCTGGCCATACACTTTCTCGAGGTGCTGCGCGGTGACCGCCGGGTTCTCGGTCATCAGGAACGAACCACCCACCGGGAAGCCAGCATAGTTGTCCGCTTCCGGAATACCGGTTTTTTGCAGCAGCTTCAGCGCACCGCCGCCGGCGCCAATAAAGACGTATTTCGCATCGATGGTCTGCGCCTCGCCGCTCTGCACGTTCTTAATGGTCACGTGCCAGGAGTTATCGGCATTGCGTTTGAAATCGGTGACCTCAGAGGAGGTTTGCAGGGTGAAATGGCTGTTTTTCTTCAGGCTGCCGATCAGCTGCCGGGTGATTTCGCCATAGTTAACGTCGGTACCCACCGGCGTCCAGGTGGCAGCCACTTTCTGCTGCGGATCGCGGCCTTCCATCACCAGCGGCGCCCACTGTTTAATTTGCGCGTGGTCGGTGGAGAATTTCATCCCCTGGAATAAGGTGGTCTGCTGCAGCGCGGTATAACGCTTCTGCAGATAGTCGACATTATCGCCCCAGACGAAACTCATATGCGGCGTGGAATTAATAAAGGAGTGCGGGTCGTGCAAAATACCGCGCTTCACCTGTGCCGACCAGAACTGACGGGAAATCATGAACTGTTCGTTAATATCCAGCGCTTTGCTGACGTCAATCGATCCGTCCGCCCGCTCCGGCGTATAGTTCAGCTCCATATTCGCCGAGTGACCGGTACCGGCATTATTCCAGCCGTTGGAGGATTCCAGGGCCACGCCGTCCAGTTTCTCCACCATCGTCAGGTTCCAGTCCGGCTGCAGCGCCTGCAGCCAGGTGCCAAGCGAGGCGCTCATGATCCCGCCGCCAATCAGCAGGAAGTCGGTTTTTTTAGAGGTATCCGCTTCAGCATGCGTCGCCGCGCTGACGAACATCGCTAATGCGGTAAAGGAAATAATCGTTTTTTTCATTGCAGGCATAATAGAATTATCACGTAGCACACGGTAATAAGAGGCAGCATATTAACGCACTTTTACTTTATTTTAAAATATCATTTACACTCTCGCATTTTTAATCAAATAATTATTTAACTTAAAAAATCAGAACGACACTAAAAAATAAGCGTCGGCGTAAAATCTCACTGAAAATTCAGCGCAATTACCGGAATAAATAGAAGAGAGGAATTTCTTTAGTTAATAAAGTGCAGGCGCGCACAGCGTTTGTGCGCGCCTGGCTAAAGGCTTAATGGGCGGGAGTGACAGCGCTGCGCTGGGCTTCGCGCAGGGCGAGACGCAGATGATCGTGATGTTTGGTCAGCAGCTCCCGCGCGTGCCAGGCGTCCAGCCCGCTGAGCAGCATCAGGATCGCGGTGCGGCAATGGTGGTGGCAGCTGGTCAGCGCGGCTTTCGCTTCGCTGCGCGTGCAGTCGGTGGCCGCCATGACAATCGCCACCTGCCGCTCCGCCCAGTGTGGACTGTCAGCCTGCAGATCCACTCGCAGGTTGCTGTACACCCGGCCGTCACGGATAGCGAGGCCCGTCGACACCATGTTAAGGATCTGCCGCTGGGCCAGCCGGGCCTTCGGATTGGTCAAGCCCGCCACCGCTTCCGGCCCGGTTTGCGGAGCAATAATAATATCCGCCAGCTGCGCCGCCTCGCTGGCCGCCTGCTGAGTCACCACCGCGATCGGAGCCCCCAGCGACCAGGCGTGGCGCATCGCCCCCCAGACCCATGGGGTCTTGCCGCTAACGGTAAGCGCCAGCAGCATATCGTGGCTGGAAAAGTCCAGCGACTGCAGCTCGAAGGCGCCTAGATCGTAATTATTCGCCGCGGTCTCCCGCTCGGCCATCGCCGCCGTCTGCCCACCGGCAATCAGCCCCACCAGCGCGTGTTTGCCTTCCGGAGAATAGTCGCTGACCGCCTGGACAGCCGTGCGGCCTGATTCCCCGGCGCCGATAATAACCAGACGCCCTCCCCGGCTCATTGTCGCGGTGGCGATATCAATCAACCGGGCGATATCCGGCAAACAGGCGCCAACCGCCTCCGATATCTGCTTATCATCCTGATGCAGCATCGCCAGCATGTCGGCGGTGGCGAGGCGATCGATGTGGGTGGTATCCGGGTGACGACGTGCCTGCATTGACGCGGTTAGCGAACTGCTCATAACAACCTCCATTTACGACAGAAAAAGCGCATCTCGGCGAAATCAGCGGCCTGATGCATATCCTTATATTCATCAGGACTATTTAACCTCTGTCGCCACTATAAGGGGAATCTTCCGCGCTTTACCGCCGTCGGGGTCACAGTTTACCGTCCCGATCGCCCGTTCACGGGCAATTGCCGATTATCTGTACAATCCTGTCTCAGCTCTCATCTTCGCCGTCCGCCTGCATGGCCAGCCAGAAGGATTGCTGACAGAGGTTATAAAATTGTTTGCGCATTGGCTGCACCACCAGGCCGGCGCTATCGATAACCTGCCACTCGATCCAGCACTCCGGGCAGGAGGCGGCATCCTGTTGCGGAAGTTCGAGTTCGTAGCGGTGCTCGATCACCACCCCGCTGCGATGTCGCCAGCGCGCGATCTCCCACTCTGCTTCCGCTTCATGGTCCTGTTCACGATGCTGCGCCAGTTGTTCAACGTGCTGTTGCCGGAGAATATCCCGGACCAGAGATGCCAATTCCATCATGTCTGCCTTAAGCCTGTGGCGAAAAGCGACAGTTTATCGTGGACGGGACAGGGCTACCGTAGCAAAAGCGGCCTTTTGCTTTGATTACACGGCTTTATGAATGCCACGCTATCAGCGATAATAATCGTTTACTGACTCTATCCGGGATCGTCATGAAGGCATCAGAGCACCCGCCTCGCGTTCGTCAACGCGCCTTACCGCTAAAGCTGAGCACCGCCGTCTCCTTGATGATTGGCAGCGTGATCGGCGCCGTGCTGCTGCTGGTCTATGCCCTGTGGTATATGCAGATCAGCAATGCCACTCGCGATGGTCTGAAAGAGACCGCGCTGGCGGTGGCGCGCACCATGGCCGATATGCCGCAGGTGAAGCGCGGACTGGAGGTGCCGCCGCAGCAGCAAATTATTCAGCCGCTGGCGCAGGCCATCACCCGGCGCAACGACCTGCTGTACGCTATCGTCACCGATATGCAGGGTATTCGCTATTCGCATCCGGACAGCTCAATTATTGGCAAACCCTTCATCGGCCACGATATCCAGCCGACGCTGCAGGGAAAAGAGAACGTGGCCATTAACCACGGCGTGCTGGCCCCGGCGCTGCGGGTGTTTACCCCGGTGTTCAACGATCAGCATCAGCAGATTGGCGTGGTGGTGGTCGGCATTTCGCTGAGTAAAGTGGACGAGCAGATCGCCAACAGCCGCTGGGACGTGCTGCTGACCATCCTGTTCAGCGCGCTGGTTTGCGCCCTCGGCACCTGGAGCCTGGTGCGCGGCCTGAAGCGCGTCCTGCTGGGGCTGGAGCCGCACGAAATCTCCACTCAGTTTCAGCAGCGTCAGGCCATGCTGCACGCCCTCAAGGAGGGGGTGGTGGCCGTCGATGCCCATGGTGAGGTTAACCTGATCAACCCGGCGGCGCGCGAGATCCTCTTTTCCGGGCCGGACAAGACGCTCGCTCATACCCCGCTGCTCGCTGACCTGCAGACGGTTTTGCACAGCGGCGAGCCGATGTACGACCGCGAGCTGGGATGCAATGGCCTGTTGCTAATCAGCAACACGGTGCCTATCCGCAGCCAGGAGGCCGTGGTCGGCGCCATCTGTACCTTCCGCGATAAGACCGAAGTCAGCCAGCTGCTGCAGCGGCTGGACGGTATGATGAGCTATGTCGATGCCCTGCGCACCACCTCCCATGAATTTATGAATAAACTGCACGTGATCCTCGGCCTGCTGAATATGAAAAGCTATGGCAAACTCGAGGAGTACGTGCTGCAGACCGCCCATCGCTACCAGGCGGACATCGGCGATATTCAGCACCGCATAAAATCCCCGGTGGTCGCCGGCTTTCTGATAAGTAAAATGCAGCGCGCCACCGAGTGCGGCTTTACCCTTAAGCTGGCGGAAGAGAGCCTAGTGCCGGATTGCCCGAATGAGAAGCAGGTCACCGTGCTGGTGACGGTGCTGGGCAACCTTATTGAGAACGCGCTGGATGCCATGAACGGTCAGGCGGAGGGCGAGATCGGCCTGCTGCTGCACTATCAGGACGGCTGGCTAAGCGGTGAAGTGAGCGACGACGGGCCGGGGATCCCGGAAAACAACATCGACGCTATCTTTAACAAAGGTTTCTCCACCAAAGGCGAGAATCGCGGCGTCGGGCTGTTTCTCGCCAACCAGCAATTACGCGAGCTGGGCGGCACCCTCGCCGTCGAGTCGGAACCCGGCGTATTTACTCAATTTTTTGTTCATCTCCCCTGGGATAGTAAAAGGAAACGTGCGTGATAAATGTGTTGATTGTTGACGATGATGCCATGGTGGCCGAACTGAATCGCCTGTACGTGGCAAGGGTTCCCGGCTTTCGTTGCAGCGGGAGCGCTTCGACGCTCAGTCAAGCCCAGGAGATGATTAACGATCCGCAACAGGAGATCGATCTGGTGCTGCTGGATGTCTATATGCAGCAGGACAGCGGGCTCGATCTGCTGCCGACTATCCGTCAATCGGGGCGCGCCATCGACGTCATCATGATCACCTCAGCGGCGGATGCCGCCACGGTGCAGACCGCCATGCATTACGGGGTAGTCGATTACCTGATCAAACCCTTCCAGTTTCCCCGTTTTGAAGAGGCGCTCACTACCTGGCGGGAGAAGCGCAAGCTGATAACCGGCCAACCCTATTACGAGCAGGCCGACGTTGACCGCCTGCTGCACGGCGGCACGCCGGAGGCCAGCGACGCGCGCAAGCTGCCCAAGGGGCTTACCGCGCAAACCCTGCGCACGCTGTGCCAGTGGATTGACGGCCACCCGGACGTTGAATTCTCTACCGATGAGCTGGCGGCGGCGGTGAATATCTCCCGCGTTTCCTGCCGTAAGTATCTGATCTGGCTGGCGCAGATCAATATTCTCTATACCACTATCCACTACGGCGCCACCGGGCGGCCGGTCTATCGCTACCGGCTGGTGGCCGAACAGTACAGTTTGCTTAAGCAGTACAGTCAATAACGCGGTAGCCGCTGTCCAGCGGCGCAAAGCGCAATCGCTGCGGCGATGAAAGTATAATGTCGCGATTTTTGGTGACGAAAATCGCGTCGATATCCTGCCGTTGACGCAGCGCTGCGCAGCCTTTCTCGACGCCGAGGCCGAACAGCAGCGTGGTCCAGATATCGCCGTCTAAAGAATCAGTGGAAATCACCGTGACGCTGTCGAGTTCGTTATCCAGCGGGTAACCGCTGCGCGGGTCGAGAATATGGTGCCAGCGCTTGCCATCTTGCTCGAAATAACGTTCGTAGGTGCCCGATGTGACTACCGACTGTCCGTTAACCGTCAGAGAGCCGATCAGCGCCTGCGCATCGGCAAACGGTTTTTTCAGGCCAATTGCCCATTCGCCAAGGGTATGCACGTTGCCGCCGAGGTTGATCAGCGCCTTTTCCACCTGCTGCTGACGGAGATAATCACGCACCCGGTCAGCGATATAGCCTTTGGCGATCGCCCCAAGATCCAGCTCCATCCCCGGCTGCTGAAGAAACACGCTGCAGGTTGCCTCATCCAGGATCACCTCTTGCGGGCGGATCAGCGCCAGCCGGGCCCTGATTTCGCCGGCGTCAGGCACGCTGTGTCCCTGAAAGCCAATTCGCCACAGCTTCACCAGCGGCCCAATCGCGAGGTTAAAGGCGCTGTCGCGCACCATGCTGGCGGCTTTGGCGCACTGAATGAGCTGAAAGACCGGGCGGCTGACCGTCACCGGGTGACGTCCGGCGGCGTGGTTGATATCCATTACCTGCGACTCGGCGCGGTTAACGGTAAGCAGATCTTCGTAGCGTTTGATTAACTGAAATACGCGGGAGGCCAGCGCCTCATCATGGTTGCAGAGTTTGAGCAGGATGGGAGAACCCATCAGAACGGTGGAGTAGCTATAGACGCGGTTATCAGACATCGGGCTCTCCTTAGAAGGGATAAGCCGGGCGGCGAGAGCGCCAGCCCGGCATCAGCAATTACGTCTTATCCTCTGGCGCGTTTCGCCGCCTGGCGACCCGCGAGGGTGCCGAAAATGATGATATCCGCCACCGCGTTACCACCGATACGGTTGCCGCCGTGGATCCCGCCAACCACCTCACCGGCGGCGTAGGCTCCGCGGATCGGCTGCCGGGCAACGTCCAGCACTTCGCCATCGGTGTTAATGGTCACGCCGCCCATGGTGTGGTGCACCCCCGGGGCGATACGGATGGCATGGAACGGACCTTCGTTAATCGGCGCGCGCAGCGCGGTGGTACGGCCAAACTGTTCATCATGCTGTTTTTCCACCGCCCCGTTGTAGCACTCGAGGGTGGCGAGGAAGGCATGGTAATCCATCCCCAGTTTATCCGCCAGTTCACGCGGCGAGCTGGCGCTGGTGACGAAGCCTTTGGCGATGTACTCATCGGCGGCTTTGTTTTTCGCCCGCACATGTTCGTCAAAGACGATGTACGCATAGTGTTCCGGTAGGGCGATAATCGCCGCGGAGACTTTATCGCGGGTCTCCATTTCGTTGAAGAAGCGGTTACCCTGCTGGTTGACGAGGATCGCCCCGCCGCCACGAATCGACTCGGAAATCAGATAGGAGGTCTGCTGTTCAACGGTCGGGTGGATTTGAATTTCGCCCATATCCACGGTACCGGCGCCAATGCGCTCCAGCAGCGCGATACCGCTCCCGGTGGCCCCTTTGTGGTTGGTGGTGACGAAGCCTTCGAGGTCAGGACGATACTTCACCACCATCGCGCTGTTGGCGCTGAAGCCGCCGGTGGCCACCACAATGCTTTTAGTCTGGATCTCTACGATCTCGTTTTCGTCGTTGATCAGACGCACACCGCTGACTTCATCGCCGCTCATCAGGATCTCTTCCACCGAGGTATCCAGCAGGACGTCGATGCCGCGTTTGGTGATGTTGCGCACCAGGCCGCTAATCAGATAGCCGCCGACCGCTGATCCGTCGCGCGGACGGTGGGTGCGGTCAATGCTCATCCCGCCGGTGGTGGTGATATCGTTGAGCATAATGCCGCGGTCCGCCAGCCATTCAATGGCTTGCGGGGCATTCTCCACAAAGCGGCGCAGCAGCTGCGGATTGTTTTTATTGTGCCCGCCCCTCAGGGTTTCCTGATAGAACAGCTCTTTGCTGTCCTGAATGCCTTTCACGCGCTGGAAGCGGGTCTCCGCGGCGTTCATCCCGGCGGAAGCCTTGATGGTGTTCCCGCCAATGGTCGGCATTTTCTCGACGATCAGCACGCTGGCGCCTTCGTCGTGAGCCTGAATGGCGGCCGCCAGGCCGGCGCCGCCGCTGCCGACGACCACCACATCATAGCTTTTCGGCGCGGCGTCATTGCCGCCCTCTTCCGCCGCCAGCGCTTTGCTCGATTTCAGCATCGCTTTGGCGACCGCTTTTTTCACCGCCTCGCTCTGGCTGGTGGCCCCGGAAATGGCGTCGACGTGCGGGGTATTGGCGGTGAGAATACGTTCGCGGATCTCTTCGAAGCTGGTGGTGAACTCCACGGTCTGCACCGGGCTCGCCGCCAGTTCGATATCGGCGATATGGTCATTTTCGAGGCTGACGTTGATCACCAGTTCATTGGCGTCATCCTGAACGGTTTCAACAAACATCCCCGGCTTAAATTTAGCGTCGCCCATGCTCATGTCGCGGATCATCGCTTCCACCAGCGAGAAGCGCCACAGCGGTTCCGGAATGTGCAGCGCTTCGCGCTGGGTGCTGTCGATAAATAGCTCCAGCTCTTCACCCGCGGCGATACGAGCCGCCCAGTCAGGATAGGCGATGCAGGCGCGGCCCACAGCGATCAGGTCATAGCCGTGATCGAGGCCCAGCTCGGCATCGGCAACGTTAACCACCCCGCCGACGCCCATCACCGGCACCTGAGCCAGAGTGTCAGAGCGCATGGCGCAGTATTTCTCGATCAGCGGCGTCGGGTCGCTGGTATCGACGATAGAGGGACGCAGGGTCGCGCCCACCGAGAAGTGCAGATAATCGACGCCGCGAGCGGCCAGTTTTTCCAGCAGATACATGGTGTCATCGAAGCGGATCCCCGGGACCTCCATCTCTTCTGGCGAGAAGCGGTAGCCGATGATAAAGGCATCGTCAGCGTACTGGCGGGCCATTTTATGGGTGATGTCGAGAACCGCCAGCGGGAAGCGGGCGCGATTGTCGCGGCTACCGCCCCATTCGTCGTCGCGCTGGTTGGAGTTTGGCGAATAGAACTGCTGAATAAGGTAGGTGTTGGCGCCGTGAATTTCGACCCCATCGAAGCCGGCAAGGATAGCGCGGCGGACGCCCTCGCCAAACTTGGCGATCATCCCCTCCACTTCTTCTCCGCTCAGCGCCCGCGGCATCGCGGCGCCCTCACGCGGGGCGGCGATGGCGCTCGGCGCCACGGGCTGACGTCCGCCAATCAGCTGCGGGTCGACCATGCGGCCGCCGTGATAGATCTGCAGAATCGCTTTCGAACCTTCCGCTTTAATTGCTTCGGCGATTTTCGCCAGACCGGCGATTTTTTCATCGTTATCGATACCGATAGCGCCCGGGAAGGCCAGACCGTAGTCATCAATAAAGCAGCACTCAACAATAATGGTGCCGATACTGCCGGCGCGGGCGCGGTAGTACTCCACCAGCTCGCTGGTGACAGTCCCGTCGAAATAACCGGTGCAGGTGGTCATCGGCGCCATCAGCAAACGGTTTTTCAGCTCCGTACCATTTGGTAAAGTAAATGGCTGCAAAATACGTTCGTTACTGGTCATAAGTTACGCTCCAGATTTTGAAATATTAAAAATTCAGAATGGGGTGACGGAATCATTAATGGTTGTGGTTTTTTAATTCCTGTTGTCATGCCAATAATATAGCGACTTTTTTAGTTACTAAATCAATTACGTTAGTTATAAAACTATTTAACCCCAGCAATAACATCGCTACCCCTATTGTATTATTAAAATAATAAATGGCATTTACATAATACAAATAAAGGATAACATTTTAGATACTTCCGTTAACATTCAAAGCGACCAGTAATCAAAATTATTTGCTTTTATTTCATAGACATACACATATATCGAGTAAAAACAGCATTAATTGTACATTTTTATTTTAACATTCATCGATATTTTCGCCAAAATAACACCTCATCAGATAGGGTTATATCGAAAATAAAAAAATAGTGAAATCGCCTGCTTTTCTTGATCTCGATCAATTGCAACGACCATTGAAAGCGCAATATATAAATAACCAACAAATTTAATTTAACGCCCATCAAACCGCGTTAAATAATCGCCAAGACGATACTCAGAAACACAAAATAAAAACTAAAGTAACTTTTGTAATTAAAGAAATCACTGAGTTCATCGCTGGCGGAAACGTTATTTTCAACAACTTGCAGATACTCATTATGAAAGAGAAAAAGACAACCATACCGCCTGCCGGTGCAGTCAATCCAACGACTGCGAATAAAAAACGTCTCCTGATGATGGCGCTGCCGATTATCGTTGCTGTGCTGTTACTTTTCGTCCCGGTCCCGGACGGCCTGCCGCCGTACGCCTGGCACTACTTCGCTATCTTCGTCGGGGTGATCGTCGGGTTGATTTTTGAACCACTGCCTGGCGCCGTTATCGGCATCACCGGCGTGGTGGTCATCGCCCTGTGCAGTCAGTGGCTGCTGTTCAGCCCGGAACAGATGGCCGCACCCGGCTTCAAAATGGCTGGCGCCTCCTTTAAGTGGGCGGTGAGCGGCTTCGGCAACTCCACCGTGTGGCTTATCTTCGGCGCCTTTATGTTCGCCGCCGGCTACGATAAAACCCAGTTCGGCCGCCGCCTGGCGCTGATTCTGGTGAAATATCTCGGCCGTCGCAGCCTGACGCTGGGCTACGCCATCACCTTCGCGGATCTGCTGCTGGCGCCGTTTACGCCGTCGAATACGGCGCGCAGCGGGGGCACCATTTACCCAATTATCGCCAACCTGCCGCCGCTGTACGGTTCAAAACCGAACGATCCGAGCGCGCGTAAAATCGGTTCCTATCTGATGTGGGTAGCGATCACCGCCGCCTGTATCACCAGTTCGATGTTCCTGTCGGCACTGGCACCGAACCTGCTGGCGCTGGCGTTGGTAAAAAGCATCGTCGGTATCAATATCTCATGGGGCACCTGGTTCATCGCCTTCCTGCCGCTTGGCGTACTGCTGATCCTGACCATGCCGCTGCTGGCCTACTGGTTCTACCCGCCGGAAGTGAAAGTCAATAACGAAGTGCCGCTGTGGGCCGCTCGTGAACTGGAAAAACTGGGCAAACTGTCGCGCAATGAGATCCTGCTGCTGGTGTTCGTCTGCTTCGCGCTGATGATGTGGATCTTCGCCGCCGACTGGATTGAACCGGCCCTGGCCGCCCTGCTGGTTATCGTGCTGATGCTGTGGACCGGCGTGCTCTCCTGGAGCGATATCACCAACAATAAAGCGGCGTGGAACACCTTTGTCTGGTTCGCCACCCTGGTGGCGCTGGCCGACGGCCTCTCCTCCACCGGCTTTATCGCCTGGCTGGGTAAAGAGGGCGGCGCGCTGATGAGCGGTATCTCCCCGGGGATGGCGACCATCGTCCTGCTGCTGGCGTTCTACCTGCTGCACTATCTGTTTGCCAGCACCACCGCGCACACTACCGCGCTGCTGCCGGCCATGCTGACCATCGCCGCCACCATTCCGGGAATGAATATGGAAGTGTTCGTTCTGCTGATGGTGACCTCGCTGGGCGTAATGGGGATCATCACCCCGTACGGTACCGGCCCGAGCCCGATCTACTACGGCAGCGGCTATCTGCCGACCAAAGATTATTGGCGCCTCGGCACCATCTTTGGCGCCATCTTCCTGGCCGCTCTGCTGCTGATTGGCTATCCGTGGATGTCCATGATGTTCTGATTCATAACCGCCGGGAGCACCCCGGCGGTTTTTATCTTTATGGAGTAAGTGATTATGTCGACTAAACCGTTTGTTTATCAGGATCCATTCCCGCTGGCGCACGACGATACCGAATACTATCTGCTCAGCAAAGAGCACGTCTCCGTCGCCGAGTTTGACGGCCAGGAAGTGCTGAAAGTGGAACCGCAGGCGCTGACCCTGCTGGCGCAGCAGGCCTTCCACGATGCCGCCTTTATGCTGCGCGTCTCCCATCAGCAGCAGGTGGCCTCGATTCTGCTCGACCCGGAGGCCAGCGATAACGATAAGTATGTCGCCCTGCAGTTCCTGCGCAACTCGGAAATCGCCGCCAAAGGCGTCCTGCCCACCTGTCAGGACACCGGCACCGCCATCATCATGGGTAAAAAAGGCCAGCGCGTCTGGACCGGCGGCGGCGACGAAGCCGCCCTGGCGCAGGGCGTGTACAACACCTATACCGAAGATAACCTGCGCTACTCCCAGAACGCCCCGCTGGATATGTATAAAGAGGTCAACACCGGCACCAACCTGCCGGCGCAGATCGATCTCTACAGCGTAGACGGCGACGAATATAAATTCCTGTGCATGGCGAAAGGCGGCGGTTCCGCCAATAAAACCTATCTCTATCAGGAAACCAAAGCGCTGATCACCCCGACGAAGCTGAAAAACTATCTGGTCGAGAAGATGCGCACCCTCGGTACCGCCGCCTGCCCGCCGTACCACATCGCCTTTGTCATCGGCGGGACTTCGGCGGAAGCAACGCTGAAGACCGTCAAGCTGGCCTCTACCCGCTACTACGATGGCCTGCCGACCGAAGGCAACGAGCACGGTCAGGCGTTCCGCGATGTGCAGCTTGAACAGGAACTGCTGCAGGAAGCGCAAAACCTCGGCCTCGGCGCGCAGTTTGGCGGCAAATACTTCGCCCACGATATCCGGGTGATCCGCCTGCCGCGCCACGGCGCCTCCTGTCCGATCGGCATGGGCGTCTCCTGCTCCGCCGACCGCAACATCAAAGCCAAAATCAACCGCGACGGCATCTGGATTGAGAAGCTGGAGAGCAATCCGGGGAAATATATCCCTGAGCATCTGCGTCAGCAGGGCGAAGGCAAGGTGGTCAGCATCAACCTGAATCAGCCGATGAGCGAGATCCTGGCGCAACTATCTGCCCATCCGGTTTCCACCCGCCTGAGCCTCAACGGCACCATTATCGTCGCCCGCGATATCGCGCACGCTAAGCTGAAAGAGCTGCTCGACAACGGCGAGGAACTGCCGCAGTACGTGAAAGATCATCCGATCTACTACGCCGGCCCGGCCAAAACGCCTGCCGGTTACGCCTCCGGCTCCCTCGGCCCGACCACCGCTGGCCGCATGGACTCTTACGTCGATCTGCTGCAGTCCCACGGCGCGAGCATGGTGATGCTGGCGAAAGGCAACCGCAGCCAGCAGGTCACCGACGCCTGCCACCAACACGGCGGCTTCTACCTCGGCAGCATCGGCGGCCCGGCGGCGGTGCTGGCGCAACAGAGCATCAAGAGCCTCGAGTGCGTGGCCTACCCGGAACTGGGGATGGAGGCTATCTGGAAAATCGAAGTGGAAGATTTCCCGGCGTTTATTCTCGTCGACGATAAAGGCAACGATTTCTTCCAGCAGATCCAGAACAAGCAGTGCGCTGGCTGTAAACAGCACGGCTAACACCCCCTTCTGGCGCTAACAGCAGGCCGTCGCCGTTCAGGTGACGGCTTTTTTTATGCCCGCGCCGCGCCAGCTTGAATTCACTTCCTGCCAGGCTATGCTCAACTACAAGTCCTCCCTTGCTTGCTGAAAAATAACAATAATTCTCTTTCTCAGGTGCTTCTATGAACAGGATAAGCGTGGTTATCCTCTGGGTACTGGCGCTGCTGACGTTACAGCCGGCGCTGGCCGCAGAGCCTCGGCAGCAGCCAACCGCTCGCGAAAAGGCGCGCACGGTATATATTTTCCACCAGCCGGTAGTGATGTTGCAGGCGACCTTTGGCCAGACGACGCCAGAAGAGCGCGTGCTGCGCACCCGCAGCGCCCTGCGCGCATTTACCGAGGATGATATTCGCCAGCCGCTGCGGATCGTGCCGGTTATTCGCTATGGTCAGCCGGGACGGCTGTTTCTGATGAACGGCAAACCGGTGCTGCTGTTGAGCCAGGCGGATCTCGACGAGGGCGATGACTTAACCCTCGACCAGGCGGCCCAGCGGGTGCTGGCGCGGATGGAAGCCCAGCGCACCGGCCTGCAGGAACAGTTCAATCAACGCTATCTGCTGATCTCCGCCGGTAAGGCCCTCGCCGGGGCGCTGCTGCTGGCGCTGTTTTACTACGGCGCTTTCCGTGCCTGGCGGCGGGTACGGCGCTTTTTCCAGCTGCGGATCCTCGAAAAGCGCAGCGCTATTCCCCAGCACTGGCGGCGCTTTCTCGGCAATATCGAGGTCCGATTATATGCCGCGCTGGCGATCCTCGTCGGTGTCCTGGCCTGTTACATCTGGCTGAGCTGGGCCTTCAGTCTGTTTCCCTGGACGCGCGTATGGAGTGAATCGCTGGGTGACTGGTCGCTGGGGGTGATCCGCGATATCTCGCTGTCGATTGTCGCTTCCCTGCCGGGGCTGATGATCGTGGTGCTTATTTTTCTCATTACCTGGCTCATCATTCGCCTGGTGAAGGTGGTTCTCGACCAGGTCGCCGCCGGCCGCATTCAGGTTCCCGGCATTCATCCGGAGACTGTGAGCGCTACCCGTCGGCTTATCTCGGTGGTCATCTGGCTGTTCGCCCTCTCCGCCGCCTACCCGTTTCTTCCCGGCGCCAACTCCCTTGCCTTCAAGGGCATCAGCGTGTTCTTCGGCCTGATGCTGACCCTCGGCTCGACCGGGGTGATGAACCATGCGATGAGCGGCCTGGTGCTAATCTACTCCCGGGCGCTGCGGAAAGGCGACTGGATCCGCCTCGCTGACAATGAGGGACAGGTCAGCGAGATTGGCGTGCTGGCGACCAAGATCCTCACCCGTGAGAATTACATCGTGACGGTACCGAACGCGGTGGTGGTGAGCGGCAAGATTGTCAATCTCAGCGCCGAGAGCAGCGACGGCGGGTTCAATCTCACTACCAGCGTCACCATCGGCTACGATACGCCCTGGCGCCAGGTTCATGCGCTGCTGGAGCTGGCGGCGAGACGCACCCCCGGGGTCGATCAGCAAATTGCGCCGGTGGTGCGTAAGCTGGGGTTGCTCGACTGGTACACCTCGTATGAGCTGCAGGTGCGCCTATTACCCGCGACGAAGCTGCCAGATGGCCGTAACGCGTTACACAGCAGCATTATTGATGTGTTTAACGAATTCGGGGTGCAGATTATGTCGCCGAACTATGTGATGCAGCCCCGAGCCGCAGTGGTGGTGCCGCAGGAAGCCTGGTACGCCGCCCCGGCTGTCGCGCCGCAGGAGCCTGAGAAATAAGGGTTAACGTATCGGCAATGTCGCCGGGTGGCGGCTACGCCTTACCCGGCCTACAGGATCCTCTCACAGGCTTACACCTCGCAGGCCCGGCAAGCGCTGCGCCGCTGCGCAATCTATCGGCGCCGTACCCGCCATTATGCCGGGTGGCGGCTACGCCTTACCCGGCCTATGTACGTACGACCTGCCGTTAATTTATTCACCATTGTTGCTGAAACTGCCGATGCTGGCGGCCTCAACATCGCTGAGACGTTCCCGGAAGGCCGGGGCAGCCCGCATGGATGCGGGCTGAGGGCCGTGTTTTGCAGGGACGCTGCCTCGGCCCGACCCGATGCCTGCAGGGATAAGTCGAAGGCACCACGCAGTGGCGATTTTGCTGGCCGGAGCCCGGGGGTACAGGGGGCGGCGGCGACTGGCCGCCCCCTGTGCGCTCCCTGCGCCATAAGAGACATAACGCAGAAGATCAACCGGGAGCGCAATCTGCCCGGAATTAACATAGAGGTTGTAGCCCTGCCAAACGTTATGGCCCTACCAAACATAGTGCGAACAGGGACATTTCCGGTTGTGCCGTTATTTCGCCGGGTGGCGGCTACGCCTTACCCGGCCTACAACAACTGCCGGGCAATCCGACTCGGACGACGACTTAACCCCGCCCGGCGTCGATGTCGTCAAACACCTGCTGCGCCAGATGCATCGTGGCATTGGCCGCCGGCAGTCCGCAATACAGCGCAGAGTGCATGATCAGCTCTTTCAGCTCATCGCGGGTCACCCCGTTGTTAAACGACGCGCGTAGATGCATCTTCAGCTCCGCCTCGCGATTGAGAGCGATCAGCATGGCAATGGTGATCATGCTGCGGGTGTGGTGGTCGAGCCCCGGACGCGTCCAGGTCTCACCCCAGGCGTAGCGGGTGATAAAGTCCTGAAACTCGTCATTCAACGGCGTCAGATGCTGCAGGGTGCGGTCGACGTGGGCGTCGCCCAACACTTTGCGCCGCACCGCCATTCCGTCCTGGTAGCGCTGTTTATCCTCCATGGCGTTCTCCCTGGAAAAAGCTCAGCAGCGCTGAAGTAAAGCTCTTCGCCGCCTCAATGTTTGACAGATGCGATGCCGGCAGAACCACCACCTGGGAAGCGGGGATCTGCTGCTGCAGAAAATTGGCGTCAGCGACCGTGGTGACAGGGTCACTTTCACCGGCGATGATTAACGTCGGCAGCGGGATCTGCCCCACTTCGCCCCGCAGGTCGGCGGCGGCCAGCGCCTCACAGCAGGCGGCATAGCCTTCGGCATCGGTATGGGTCAGCTGGTGACACAGGGCCTCCACCACCTCCGGCGCCTTCTGGCGAAACGCGTGGGTGAACCAGCGGTCCGCCGCCCCGGCGGCCACCACCGCCATTCCTTCCTGGCGTACCGCCCGCGCCCGCGACAGCCAGCTGGCCTGATCGCCGATGCGCGCCGCGGTGTTGGCGACGGCCAGACCATAAAAACGCTCTGGCGCAAAGCGGCCCAGCCACAGACCGGTCAGACCGCCCATCGAAATCCCGCAGAACCAGGCCCGGTCGATATTCAGATGATCGAGCAGCGCAATTACATCTTCCCCCAGCTGGGCGAGGGTCACTTTGCCATTTTTCGTCGTTTTACCGTGGCCGTGGGTGTCGTAGCGCAGCACCCGGAAATGGGCGGTTAGCGCCTCAATCTGCGGCTGCCACATCGCCCGGGTGGTGCCCAGCGAGTTGGAGAGAACGATAACCGGCGCACCTTCCGGTCCGTCGAGTTGATAATCAAGATTCATCATGTTGCTCCTGATAACGCGCCAGCACCTGGCGCACAAAGCATTCGGCGCTGCCGGTCGCCGTTGCCGGTTCCAGCAGCGTGGTTAAACGTTCGCGGGAGAGATACTGGCTGACCTGCGGATCCGCCGCGAGCAGATCGACCAGCGGACAGAGGCGGTCCAGCGCCTGACGGCACAGCGCCTCAATATGATGATGCGCCTCGGCTTTGCCGATGAATTCCGCCAGCGCCAGGGTCACCGCCTCAGCCATGATCAGCCCGTGGGTGATATCGAGATCGGCGCGCATCTTCTGCGGAAAGACCTGCATGTCGCGCACCAGCGCCTCGCTTTGCGCCAGCGCCCCGCCCACCAGGGTAATCAGCTCCGGCAGGGTCTCCCACTCCGCCTGCCAGCCGCCCAGCGCCCGCTCGTGCTGCTGAATCTGGCAGGCGTAGAGGGTCGCCATCAGACCCGGCGTGCGCTGGGCGGCGGTCAGGATCGCCGCGCAGGCCACCGGATTGCGCTTATGCGGCATCGTCGACGAGCCACCGCGCCCTTCCGCTACCGGCTCGCCCACCTCCGCCACTTCGGTCTGCATCAGCAGGGAGAAGTCGTTAGCGAATTTCCCCAGGGTGCCGCAGACGCCGGCGAACCAGGCGCCCGCCTCCAGCAGCCGATCGCGCTGGCTGTGCCACGGGGTATCCGGCAGCGTCAGACCAAGATTCTGCGCCAGCGCCTGGCCAACCGCCGGCCCTTTCTCTTTTAGCGCGTCCAGGGTCCCCGCGGCGCCGCCGAACTGCAGCACCAGCAGACGCGGACGCATCTCGCGCAGCCGCTGCTGCCAGCGCAGGAGCGCGTCGAGGGTACCCGCCAGCTTCAGGCCAAAGGTCACCGGCAGCGCGTGCTGCATCCAGGTCCGGCCCGGCATCACGGTATCGCGATAACGATCCGCCTGGAGAGCCAGGGCCGCCAACAGCTGCTCAAGCAGGGTCTCAGCGGCCTCCAGCGCCCCGCGCAGCTGGAGCACCAGACCTGTGTCGATGGCGTCCTGACTGGTGGCGCCCCAGTGAACGTAGCGCGCGGCGTCCGGATCGCGCGCTTTTACCTGGGCCGTCAGCTGTTTCACCAGCGGGATCGCCAGGTTACCCGCCCCCACCGCCGCCTCGCCGAGGGCGGTAAAATCGATCGCCTCGTGGCGGCAGGCGGCGACAATCGGCCCGACCGCCGCCGTCGGCACCATGCCGCAGGCGGCCTGCGCCTGGGCCAGCGCCGCTTCAAAATCCAGCATGCCCTGCACCCGCTGCGCGTCGCTGAACCAGTCGGTCAGCGGACTGCTGCGCAGCATCGGGGTCAACAAACTCATTCTGGCTCCTTAAACACGTTCAATAATCAGGGCGATCCCCTGCCCGACGCCGATGCACATGGTGCACAGCGCGTAGCGGCCGCCGGTCCGTTTCAGCTGGTAAGCCGCGGTCATCGCCAGGCGGCCGCCGGAGGCGCCGAGCGGATGCCCCAGGGCGATCGCCCCGCCGTTGGGGTTCACATGGGCGGCATCGTCCGGTAAGCCCAAATCGCGGGTCACCGCCAGCGCCTGGGCGGCGAAGGCTTCATTCAGCTCGATGACATCCATCTGGGCTAACGTCAGGCCGGTCTGCGCCAGCACCTTCCGCACCGCCGGCGCCGGGCCAAAGCCCATAATGCGCGGCGCCACCCCCGCCGTCGCCACGCCGACCACCCGGGCCAGCGGTTGAAGATCATTGGCCGCCAGCGCGGTTTCGCTGGCCAGCAGCAGCGCGCAGGCACCATCGTTAACGCCGGAGGCATTCCCGGCGGTGACGCTGCCGTCGGCGCGCACCACGCCGCGCAGTTTAGCCAGCGCCTCCAGCGAGGTGCTGCGCGGGTGTTCATCGCGGCTAAACCGCAGCGGCTCGCCTTTGCGCTGCGGCACCTGGACGGCGATCAGCTCATCGGCGAAGCGTCCCGCCTCCTGGGCCGCGGCGGCGCGCAGTTGACTGCGTAGAGCGAACGCGTCCTGATCGGCGCGGGAAATGGCAAACTCATCGGCGACGTTTTCCGCCGTCTCCGGCATGGAATGGACACCGTACAAGGCTTTCATCTGCGGGTTAATAAAGCGCCAGCCGATGGTGGTATCTTCCATCTGCATGTTGCGGCTAAAGGCGCTCTCCGCTTTACCCATCACAAACGGCGCCCGGGACATGCTCTCCACCCCGCCGGCGATCATCAGCTGCGTTTCACCGCTTTTAATCGCCCGCGCCGCGACGCCGATCGCGTCGAGGCTGGAGCCGCACAGGCGGTTGATGGTGCTACCGGGCACGCTCTCCGGTAGCCCGGCCAGCAGCAGCGCCATGCGCGCCACGTTGCGGTTGTCTTCCCCGGCCTGGTTGGCGCAGCCCAGAATCACATCGTCAATGCGCGAGGGATCCAGCCCCGGGTTACGCTCCAGCAGCGCTTTCAGCGGCAGCGCCGCGAGGTCATCGGCGCGCATCGTCGCCAGAGTACCACCAAAACGGCCAAAGGGTGTACGCACCGCATCACAGATAAATGCCTGATTCATCATAGGTTCCTTACGCGCTTTCCGCCAGTTGTTCAAAGGTCAGCGTCACCGGAGTGATGCGCTGCAGCTCTTCAAAAGAGAGACCGTTAAAGATTTCCCGCACCACCGGGCCGCGGTCGGTAATGTCGATCACCGCCAGGTCGGTATAGATCCGGCTAACGCAGCCGACCCCGGTCAGCGGATAGCTGCACTGTTCCACCAGCTTGCACTCGCCGTCGCGGGTCAGATGGTCCATCATCACAAACACCTGGCGAGCGCCGATGGCCAGATCCATCGCCCCGCCGACCGCCGGGATAGCGTCCGGCGCGCCGGTGCTCCAGTTGGCGAGATCGCCGCTGGCGGAGACCTGATAGGCCCCCAACACGCAGATATCGAGATGGCCGCCGCGCATCATGGCAAAGGAGTCGCCATGGTGGAAATAGCAGCCGCCCTGCAGGAGGGTGACGTACTCTTTTCCGGCATTGATCAGCTCCGGATCTTCTTCGCCAGGCAGCGGTTTCGGCCCCATGCCCAGCAGGCCGTTCTCGCTATGCAGGAACACCTCTTTGTCGGCGGGCAGGTAATTGGCAATCCGGGTCGGCAGGCCAATACCGAGGTTAACGTAAGCGCCTTCGGGGATATCGCGGGCCACGCGCTGGGCCATTTCGTCACGGGTCAGTTTTTGCATCTCGGGCTCCTCAGGCGCGTTGTGCGGCAGTCAGGTTTTCCAGCGAGAAGAGGCGCTGGACGAAAATGCCGGGGGTGATAATGTGTTCAGGGTCGAGGTCGCCCAGCGACACCAGCTGCGAGACTTCAACGATGGTGGTTTTCGCCGCCGTCGCCATAATCGGGCCAAAGTTGCGTGCCGCCTTGCGATACACCAGGTTGCCCCAACGGTCGCCCTGGTGAGCTTTAATCAGCGCGAAATCGGCTTTGATCGGATACTCCAGCACATAGTGGCGGCCGTCGATTTCCCGTGTCTCCTTCCCTTCCGCCAGCGGCGTGCCGTAGCCGGTGGGGGTAAAGACCGCGCCCAGCCCGGCGCCGGCGGCCTGGATCCGCGCCGCGAGGTTGCCCTGCGGCACCAGCTCCAGCTCCACTTTGCCGCGGCGATAGAGGTCATCGAAAATCTGGGAATCGACCTGGCGCGGGAAGGAACAAATCATCTTGCGTACTCGCCCGGCCTTGAGCAGCGCCGCGAGACCCACTTCCCCGTTGCCGGCGTTGTTATTAATGATGGTCAGGTCGCGGGCGCCCTGGTCAATCAGGGCGTCAATCAGAAAGGTCGGCTGGCCGGCGGGACCAAAGCCGCCGATCATAATAGTCGCCCCGTCGTGGATCCCGGCGATGGCCTCGCTCAGCGTCGATACGCTTTTATCAATCATCAGGTCGCTCCATTGATGTGCGGTAATCGCACTTTTATTCGTTGTTCGCACAAAATGTGACCCGCTTAACGATGTCGGTCAAGGGCGATAATCGAAATATGGTGCGATAATCGAACATCGGTTATCTTTAGCGAAAGAATGTGATCGATGGCAAATATGGGGAACAGAAATGGATAAGCATCCAGACGATTTACTGACCGGAGACGGCGATCCGTTTAAGGGCGATCCTAACTTTATGGCCTCGCTGGCGCGCGGCCTGGAGGTCATTCAGGCATTCACGCCGCAGCGGCCCCTGCTGTCTATCTCACAGATCAGTCAGAAGACCGGTATTCCGCGCGCCGCGGTGCGCCGCTGCCTGTATACCCTGAGCAAGCTGGGGTTCGTCTATGCCGAAGACGGTAAAAACTTTCAGCTACGGCCGCGGATCCTGGCCCTCGGTCACGCCTGGCTGGCCTCGACGCCGCTGGCGCGTTCGGCGCAGCCGGTGCTGCGGCATCTGAGCGAAATGCTCAACGAGTCCTGCTCCATCGCCACCCTCGACGGCGACGATATTCTGTATATCGCCCGCGCCTCCAGCTCGCGGATCATGACCATCGACCTCGATATCGGCAGCCGCCTTCCGGCGTGGGCGACCTCGATGGGCCGGGTGCTGCTCAGCCATCAGCCAGAGGAGAAGCTCAACGATATGCTGGCGAGGGTAACCATGATCCGCTATACCCCGCAGACGGTGGACTCGGTGGCGAAGCTGCGCGCCGAGCTGAAACGGGTGCATCAACAGGGGTATGCCCTCAACGATCAGGAGCTGGAGATGGGCCTGCGCTCCCTCGCGGTACCGCTGTTTAACGCCCAGGGTCAGGTGCAGGCGGCGCTGAACGTCGGGGTGCATGCGGGCCAGATGTCGGCCCGCGAAATGATCGACCGCGTGCTGCCGGAGCTGCAAAAAGCCGCCCGCGAGCTGACGCTGCTGATGCGCTAACGGCTGCGCTTGGCGTGCTGCTCCCAGGTCTCCTGCTTCGCTTCGGCCGATTTACGCAGCGCGACATAGCAGGCGCCGCTGCCGCCGTGGTGCGGAAGCGCGGCGCAGAAGGCCTGCACCTCCGGCAACTCTTCCAGCCAGCGCGCCAGATAGCTGCGGATGATATTGGCGTGGGACTGATCGTCGCGGCCTTTGCCGTGAACGATCAGCACATTGCGTAACCCCTCTTTCTGCGCCTGCACCATAAAGGCGAAGAGCATCTGCCGGCACTGCTCCACCGGCTGGCGCAGCAGGGAGAGGCTCGCCTGCTGGCCGTATTTCCCCCGCCGCAGCTTATCCAGCACGCCGCTCTGCAGCCCTTCGCGCTTAAACTCCAGCGGCGTGGCGAGCGGTACGATATCGAGATAGCCGGTAGTGAGAAAATTATCCAGTTGCAGGGTGTCGACGCGCTGCGGGGCGCGACTGTTGCGCCCGGGATGCCAGTGCACGTCATTGTTACGTTTCAGGGGCTGGACATCTTCCATGGCGTCAAGAAACAGGGATTTGTCATCAAGGTTCATGGGCTCTCCTCCAGCGGCTGTCGCCAGCTACTATAGCCGCCTCGTGCTCCCCCCTCAATGCGTTTATCCCCGTCTGCTGGCAAAGTGAGCGCGACGGGCGGTTAAGGAAACCATTGTCGACTCTGGCGGCGAAACAGGGTGATCAATGACGCCGTTAGCGGCGTCTGTCGGGTGTCCCGCCGCTGGATCAGAAAATAGGCCGCCGTCGGCAACGCTTCGCGGACGGGGATCATCATCAGCTTGTCCGCCATCAGCGGATCGTTGCCGAGCTCCACCGGCAGGATACTGAGAAAATCGCTTTTCACCACCAGGCTGATGCACGACGAGAAGGTCTCGCACACAATATTCACCTTTGGCGCCAGCCCGGCCTGATTAAACCTGTCCTGCAGCTGTTTAAAGTAGCTGCCGCGCGGCGTCGGCATGGTCCAGTGGTGATCCATCAGCTCCACCAGCGAGGTGGCCTGCGCCGCCGGATGCCCCGCGCGAGCGAACACCGCGAACGGTTTCTCAAACAGTTTTTCAAAGCTGAACTCATGGTCGTACGGCCCGGGATAGTAGGTATTGATGGTGAAATCCAGCTCTCCCTGGCGCAGCTCATTGATCATCGCCAGCAGCTGGCCCTCCATGATCCGCACCTTCACCTGAGGATGCTGCTGATGAAAGCGGCAGATCACCGACGGCATCAGCGACCGGGCGACGCTGGCGCCAAGGCCAATATTGATCTGCCCGGCCTGCTCTCCCTGACGCTGCAGCAGTTCATCCTGCGCCGCCCGCAGCTCCTCAAGGATCAGGCTCGCATGTTGATAAAAACTTTCGCCATTGTCAGTCAGCGCCACCCCCTGGCGGCGGCGGACGAACAACTGAGCGGAAAGCCCCTCCTCGAGCTCTTTAATCGCTTTGGTCAAGGCCGGCTGCGAGATCGCCAGCGAGCGGCTGGCGCCGCGAATACTCCCTTCCCGGGCCACCTCGACGAAGGCGCGAATTTGATGAAATTTGATCTGAAAGGCCATGCTTTTGGTGATAACCCTTGTTTATCAGACGCAAGAAAATGACATCTACTGTAATCCATCAGGCTGTGGCAGGTTAAGAGCGTTAAGGCCTGTAGCGTGTCAGTGATAAATAAAAGCTATCACATCGTGAACGCCATCACATTTTTTACTTATGACAGGATAAGCTATGCCGCAACTTGATGAATACCTGCGCCAGCTGGCGCCAGCCATGACCCAATGGCGCCGCGATTTTCACCTGCACGCTGAATCCGGCTGGCTGGAGTTTCGCACCGCCAGTAAGGTGGCGGAGATCCTCGACGGGCTTGGCTACCAGCTGGCGCTGGGGCGCGACGTCATCGATGCCGACAGCCGGATGGGGCTGCCGGATGAGGAGACCCTGGCCAAGGCTTTCGAGCGCGCCCGCGAGCAAGGGGCGCCGGAACGCTGGTTGCCGGCGTTTGAAGGCGGGTTCGCCGGCGTGGTGGCGACGCTCGACACCGGACGTCCCGGCCCAACCCTGGCCTTTCGCGTCGACATGGACGCCCTCGACCTCAATGAGCAGCACGATGACAGCCATCGCCCCCATCGCGACCATTTCGCCTCCTGCAACGCCGGCATGATGCACGCCTGCGGCCACGATGGGCATACCGCCATCGGGCTGGGGCTGGCGCATGTGCTCAAGCAGTATGTCGCCCAGCTCAATGGCGTCATTAAACTGATTTTCCAGCCTGCTGAAGAGGGTACCCGCGGCGCCCGCGCGATGGTGGCCGCCGGCGTGGTGGACGAGGTGGACTATTTTACCGCCATCCATATCGGCACCGGCGTCCCGGTCGGCACCGTGGTGTGCGGTGGCGACAACTTTATGGCCACCACCAAATTCGATGTGCAGTTCAGCGGCGTGGCCGCTCATGCCGGCGGCAAGCCTGAAGATGGGCGCAACGCGCTGCTCGCCGCCGCCCAGGCCGCCCTTGCCCTGCACGCCATCCCACCGCACAGCGCCGGCGCTTCGCGGGTCAACGTCGGGGTGATGCAGGCCGGCACCGGACGCAACGTGGTGCCCTCCTCGGCTCTGTTAAAAGTGGAAACCCGCGGCGAAAGCGAAGCCATCAACCAGTATGTTTTTGACCGGGCGCAGCACGTCATCGCCGGGGCCGCGGCGATGTATCAAGCCGGGTACGAGTTACGCATGATGGGGGCCGCCACCGCCAGCGCCCCGTCGCCGGCGTGGGTGGCGTACCTGCGCGAACAGGCCGCGCGGGTGCCCGGCGTGCAGCAGGCGGTGGATCGCATCGCCGCCCCGGCGGGATCGGAAGACGCCACCCTGATGATGGCCCGGGTCCAGGCGCGCGGCGGCCTTGCGTCATACATGATATTCGGCACCGAACTGAGCGCCGGTCATCACAACGAGAAGTTTGACTTCGACGAGAGCGTAATGACGGTCGCGGTCGACACCCTGGCGCGCGTCGCGCTTAACTTTCCCTGGCAGCGGGGGGTGTGATGGACCCGATTTTTCAGTTTGTTGAAGAGGTAATTGAGGCAAGCCGCGAGACCTATTGCGCCATCGCCGATGATATCTGGGACCACCCGGAGACGCGCTTTGAGGAGTTCTGGTCCGCCCGGCGGCTGGCGGACGCCCTGGAAGCGGAAGGTTTCCAGCTGACCCGTGATGCTGGCGGGATCCCCAATGCTTTTATCGCCAGCGTCGGCGAGGGCCAACCGGTTATTGCCCTGCTGGGCGAGTTTGACGCCCTGGCGGGTCTCAGCCAACAGGCCCATTGCGCGGAGCCGACATCGTCAACGCCGGGGGGCAACGGTCACGGCTGCGGGCACAATCTGCTCGGGACAGCGGCTTTCGCCGCGGCGGTTGCCGCCAAAAAATGGCTGCAGCAGCACGGCGGCGCGGGCACCCTGCGCTTCTACGGTTGCCCGGGGGAAGAAGGCGGCTCGGGCAAAACGTTCATGGTGCGCGAAGGGCTGTTTGATGACGTCGATGCGGCCCTCACCTGGCATCCGGAGGCCTGGGCCGGGATGTTCAGCACCCGCACTCTCGCCAACATTCAGGCGGCGTGGCGCTTTACCGGCACCGCCGCCCACGCCGCCAATTCGCCGCACCTGGGGCGAAGCGCCCTGGACGCGGTCACCCTGATGACCACCGGCAGTAACTTCCTGAATGAACATATTATCGAAAAGGCGCGGGTTCATTACGCCATTACCGATACCGGCGGCGTCTCGCCCAACGTCGTCCAGGCCCAGGCGGAAGTGCTGTATCTGATCCGCGCCCCGGAGATGGCAGATGTAGAACAGATCTTCGCCCGCATTGAGAAGATTGCCCAGGGGGCCGCGCTAATGACCGAGACCCACGTCAGCTGCCGCTTTGAAAAAGCCTGTTCCAGCTATCTGCCCAACCGCACGCTCGAAGCGGCGATGTATCAGGCGGTAGCGCATTACGGCACGCCGGCATGGAGCGACGACGATCGCGCCTTTGCCGCGGCGATCCGCGCCACTCTCAGCGCCAACGATATCAACAACAGCCTGAACAATATCGCCGGCACCGGCGGCGAGGCGGGGAAAACCTTCGCTCGTCGCCACCGCGATACGCTGCTGATTGATGAGGTGGCGCCGTGGGCGGCCACGGATACGATTCTCGCCGGCTCCACCGACGTCGGCGACGTCAGCTGGAAAGCGCCGGTGGCCCAATGCTTCAGCCCCTGCTTCGCGGTGGGTACCCCGCTGCACAGCTGGCAGCTGGTGAGCCAGGGACGCACCGCCATCGCCCATAAAGGGATGCTGCTGGCGGGGAAAGTCCTCGCGGCGACGGCGATCCGTTTATTCAGCGACCGCGCGCTGCTGGAGGCCAGCCAGCGAGAGCTCAGGCAGGCGCTGGCCGAACATCCTTACCGCTGCCCGATTCCGGCGGAGGTGAGACCGTCGGTTTTACGATAACCATAAGACCAGACCGCTCCTGACAGACGCTGACCGGCATAGCGGCACGCACCGACCATAATAACCGCCGGCAGTACGGGAGCAGGCCTGCCCAACACAACAACGACAACAGAGGAACGCCCATGAGTATGTCATCCATACCGTCGCCTTCCCCCGCCGGAAAGCGCTATGGCTGGGTAGAGAAGATCGGTAATAAGGTCCCGCACCCGTTTTTGCTGTTTATCTATCTTATCGTGGCGCTGATCGCCGCCACGGCGATACTCTCCGCCTTCAACGTCGGGGTGCAAAACCCTGCAGACGGGTCGCGGGTGGTGGTCAAAAACCTGCTCAGCGTGGAAGGGCTGCACTGGTTTTTACCGAACGTGATTAAAAACTTCAGCGGTTTCGCGCCGCTGGGGGCGATACTCGCCCTGGTGTTGGGCGCCGGCTTTGCCGAGCGGGTGGGCCTGTTGCCCGCGCTGATGGTCAAGATGGCCTCCCACGTTAGCGCCCGTTATGCCAGCTATATGGTGCTATTCATCGCCTTTTTCAGCCATATCTCTTCCGACGCCGCGCTGGTGATCATGCCGCCGCTGGGGGCGCTGATGTTTCTCGCAGTCGGTCGGCATCCGGTCGCCGGCCTGCTGGCGGCGATAGCCGGCGTGGGCTGCGGCTTTACCGCCAATTTACTGATCGTCACCACCGACGTGCTGCTCTCCGGGATCAGCACCGAGGCGGCCAAATCCATCGATGCCTCTCTGCACGTCAGCGTGATCGACAACTGGTACTTTATGGCGACCTCGGTGATCCTCCTGACCCTCGTCGGCGGTTTAATCACTGACAAGCTGGTGGAGCCGAGGCTGGGACAGTGGCAAGGCAGCCGCGACGAAAAGCTGCAAACCCTGACCACTGAGGAGCGTTTCGGCCTGCGCATCGCCGGGGTAGCAACGCTGGCGTTCGTGGCGGTCATCGCCCTGATGGTGGTTCCTGAAAACGGCATTCTTCGCGATCCGGTTCAGCACACGGTGATGCCCTCGCCGTTTATCAAAGGCATCGTGCCGCTGATCATCTTTTTCTTCTTTGTCGTGTCGCTGGCTTACGGCATCGCCACTGGCAAAATTCGCCGTCAGGCCGATCTGCCGCAGTTGATGATTGAGCCGATGAAAGAGATGGCCGGATTTATCGTGATGGTCTTCCCGCTGGCGCAGTTCGTGGCGATGTTCAACTGGAGCAATATGGGCAAGTTTATGGCCGTTGGCCTGACGGACCTGCTGGAGAGCGCCGGCATGAACGGCGTCCCGGCGTTTGTCGGTCTGGCGCTGCTGTCGGCTTTTCTGTGCATGTTTATCGCCAGCGGCTCGGCCATCTGGTCGATTCTGGCGCCGATCTTCGTGCCGATGTTCATGCTGCTGGGCTTCCACCCGGCGTTTGCGCAGATCCTGTTTCGCATCGCCGATTCATCGGTGCTGCCGCTGGCGCCGGTTTCACCGTTTGTACCGCTGTTTCTCGGTTTTTTACAGCGCTACCGACCCGACGCCCGCCTCGGGACTTACTACTCGCTGGTGCTCCCTTACCCGCTGATTTTTCTCGCCGTCTGGCTGCTGTTGCTGGTGGGCTGGTATTTGGCAGGACTGCCCATCGGCCCTGGCATTTATCCGCGGCTCCCTTAAGCCGTTGAAGCGCCAGGGACGGCTGCTTACTCTTAACGCGGCACCTTCATTTTGACCTTACGGGGGACATCTGCGGCTCCGGCGAAGAAGCCGAAAAGCGCGCGATACCCGCGTTCGAGCAACAGCGTGAGGCCGTGGATAACGAGGCCGCTGAAGATCAATACGATTACACCAGTCAGTATATATTGCATAGCCCCACCTCTGAGTTATTAACCGCGCCGCGACGACGCGGTGGCACCTTCCCGGGCGCGCAAAGCGGCGCGGAGGACCGGCGTCGTCAGCTTAAAAGTAGCAAAAACCATGCCCGATAACCCGCGAGGATCGATCCAAAAATAAATCAACGTACAGGCCGCAGGAAGCCGGCCGGGGATACGGGTTTATCTTTTGGGAGTATAGTTGACCGCCGCCGGCGCGTGGTATCGTGTGGCCCTCGTGTACGATGGTGGATGACTGAAACGATGTTGACCTTGCTGCAGGATAAAATGGATACCCCGCTGGGGGCGCTGTGGGTACTCTGCGACGAACAGTTTAATTTACGCGCCGTCGAGTGGGACGAGCACCGCGATCGGATGGAAACCCTGCTCGACGTACACTATCGCCGGGAAGGCTATCAGCGCGTTGACTGCCGCAATCCGGGCGGTCTCAGCAGTAAGCTGAACGACTATTTTGCCGGCGACCTGGCCGTTATCGAGACCCTGCCTACCGCTACCGCCGGCACCCCTTTCCAGCGCCAGGTCTGGCAGGCGTTGCGCGATATCCCCTGCGGCCAGGTGATGCACTACGGTCAGCTGGCCGAAGCGCTCGGTCGTCCCGGCGCGGCACGCGCGGTGGGGGCCGCCAATGGCGCCAACCCGGTGAGTATTGTGGTGCCTTGCCATCGGGTCATCGGGCGTAACGGTACGATGACCGGCTATGCCGGCGGCGTGCAGCGTAAAGAGTGGCTTCTGCGCCACGAGGGCTATCTGTTGCTTTGACTGAAAATGCCTTTTCTGGAATTTTCAGGTAATTTTACAATCAAATGTGGCTGAATAATCTATTTTTAATCAAGCAGATATCAGCTTGTTTTGATTTCCCCTGCTGATATTACGTGTTTCAGAGCCTGAAGACTTACCTGCTCATCAAAAAGATGTTAAAATTGACCAATATCAATTAAGGCCTGAGCAGACATATGATCCCTGAGAAGCGAATTATTCGACGCATTCAGTCTGGCGGTTGTGCTATCCATTGTCAGGATTGCAGTATCAGCCAGCTCTGCATCCCCTTTACTCTGAACGAGCACGAGCTTGATCAGCTGGATAATATTATCGAGCGGAAAAAGCCCATCCAGAAAGGTCAAACCTTGTTCAAAGCCGGTGATGAGCTGAAATCGTTGTATGCCATTCGCTCCGGGACCATCAAAAGCTACACCATCACCGAGCAAGGCGATGAGCAGATTACCGGCTTCCACCTGGCGGGCGATCTGGTGGGCTTTGACGCCATCGGCACCGGCCTGCACCCGAGCTTCGCCCAGGCGCTGGAAACGTCGATGGTATGCGAGATCCCCTTTGAAACCCTCGACGATCTTTCCGGAAAAATGCCGAATCTGCGTCAGCAGATGATGCGCCTGATGAGCGGTGAGATCAAAGGCGACCAGGATATGATCCTGCTGCTTTCCAAAAAGAACGCCGAAGAGCGCCTGGCCGCGTTTATCTATAACCTGTCCCGCCGTTTCGCGCAGCGCGGTTTCTCTCCCCGTGAGTTCCGTCTGACCATGACCCGCGGCGACATTGGCAACTATCTCGGCCTCACCGTCGAAACCATCAGCCGTCTGCTGGGGCGTTTCCAGAAGAGCGGCATGCTGGCGGTGAAAGGCAAATACATCACCATTGAAAACGGCGACCTGCTGGCCCAGCTGGCCGGTCAGGCGCGTAACGTCGCTTAATCTCCGCGCAACACCTGGTCAGGATCGGCAATTTTTTCAGATTTGTTGATCTGACCAGGCTCCTCCCCTGTTTCAATTCATCCATATAGGTTATCTTTTTAATAACTGACGGTAGCTGCAGTTGTAAGGAGACCCTGTATGGCGAAGTATCAGAGCATGCTGGTAGTAATCGATCCTAACCAGGACGACCAGCCGGCACTAAGGCGAGCGGTGTACCTGCACCAACGGATTGGTGGACGCATCAAAGCCTTTTTGCCGATCTATGATTTTTCTTATGAAATGACCACCCTGTTGTCGCCGGATGAACGGACGGCGATGCGTCAGGGCGTCATTGCCCAACGAACGGCCTGGATCCGCGAGCAGGCGAAATTCTATCTTGAATCCGGTGTGCCGATTGACGTGAAGGTGGTGTGGCACAACCGCCCCTTCGAAGCCATTATTCAGGAAGTGATCAGTGAGAAACACGACCTGCTGCTGAAGATGGCCCACCAACACGACAAGCTGGAAGCGGTGATCTTCACCCCGACCGACTGGCATCTGCTGCGTAAGTGCCCTTGCCCGGTCTGGATGGTGAAAGACCAGCCATGGCCAGAAGGCGGTAAAGCGCTGGTCGCCGTCAATCTGGCCAGTGAAGAAAATTATCACAACACCCTCAACGAGAAGCTGGTGCGCGAGACCCTGTCGCTGGCGGAAGAAGTCAACCACACTGAAGTGCACCTTATCGGCGCCTATCCGGTCACCCCGATCAATATCGCGATTGAGCTGCCGGATTTCGATCCCAGCGTCTACAACGACGCCA
The DNA here is from genome assembly GCF_018223875.1 of Klebsiella sp. 54. Classification (NCBI taxonomy): domain Bacteria; kingdom Pseudomonadati; phylum Pseudomonadota; class Gammaproteobacteria; order Enterobacterales; family Enterobacteriaceae; genus Klebsiella; species Klebsiella sp. 54. The sequence continues at coordinate 1,379,751 of NZ_JAGRRA010000002.1, read as the reverse complement.
TCCGCGGCCAGCATCTGCTGGCGATGAAAGCCCTGCGGCAGAAGTTTGGCATTGACGAGAAATTCACCCACGTGGAAAAAGGGTTGCCTGAGGAGGTGATCCCGGATCTCGCCGAGCATCTGCAGGCGGGGATCGTGGTGCTGGGTACGGTCGGACGAACCGGCCTCTCCGCGGCGTTCCTTGGCAATACCGCGGAGCAGGTTGTCGACCACCTGCGCTGCGATCTGCTGGTGCTTAAACCAGAGGCCTATCAGACGCCGGTGGAACTGGACGACGACGACGACGATTAATCTTCCCTTCCGGAACGTTCATCATCCCCCGCCTCGCGGGGGATTTTTTTGCCCGCTTTCCCTCAGGCACAAAAAAGGGCCGCTTGCGGCCCCGTCATGGCATGGCGACCCTGAACGATTCAGTGGATACCCAGACGCCAGGCCAGATCGATCTCTTCTTTCAGCTCCAGCGAGGAGAGCGCCATCAGGTCAGCAAACTCCAGTTCCAGCAGTTTAAGTTTTTTCAGATACTGCGCTGGAGTCATGACGGTGGTGTCGCGGCGTAAGAATTCGATGGCCATCTGCGTTGGGGTTAACTCGGTATCCATAATATCCTCTGTCTGATGTAAGAACCGGAACATTATATCACCTTTTACCGCTTATTTTATGAACAATCCCTGGCATCCTTGTGCATATAAAAAAGCCGTCTCACAGGAGACGGCTTATAAACAAACGTTGTAAAACAATAATGTTACATTACAGCGCTTTCAGGATCGCATCGACGCTGGCTTTGGCATCACCGAACAGCATATGGGTGTTCTCTTTAAAGAACAGCGGGTTCTGTACGCCGGCGTAACCGGTGTTCATCGAACGCTTAAAGACCACCACGTTCTGCGCTTTCCACACCTCAAGCACCGGCATGCCGGCGATCGGGCTCTTCGGATCGTCCTGCGCCGCCGGGTTGACGGTATCGTTAGCGCCGATGACCAGCACGGTGTCGGTATCGCTGAAATCATCGTTGATCTCATCCATCTCCAGCACGATGTCGTAAGGCACTTTAGCCTCCGCCAGCAGGACGTTCATATGTCCCGGTAGACGGCCGGCGACCGGGTGAATGCCAAAGCGCACCTTAATGCCGCGCGCCCGCAGCTTCTCGGTAATTTCTGCCACCGGATACTGCGCTTGGGCCACCGCCATACCATAGCCCGGGGTGATGATGACCGAGTGCGAATTTTTCAGCATCTCCGCCGTCTCTTCGGCGCTAATTTCGCGGTGCTCGCCCACTTCTTCATCGCCGCCGCTGGAGGAGCCATCGGTGCCGAAGCCGCCGGCGATCACGCTGATAAAGGAGCGGTTCATCGCCTTACACATAATGTAAGAGAGGATGGCGCCGGAAGAGCCCACCAGCGCGCCGGTGACGATCAGCAGGTCATTGCTCAGCATAAAGCCCGCCGCCGCCGCCGCCCAGCCCGAGTAGGAGTTGAGCATCGAGACCACCACCGGCATGTCCGCGCCGCCGATGGAGGCCACCAGGTGCCAGCCGAAGGCCAGCGCGATCGCGGTCATCGCCAGCAGGCACAGGACCTGGGTGCCGGTGCTGTCGGAGCGCACAAAAATCACCATCAGGATGAAGGAAACCACCAGCGCCGCCAGGTTAAGCTTATGGCGATTAGGCAGCATCAGCGGTTTGGAGGAGATCTTGCCGCGCAGTTTACCAAACGCCACTACCGAACCGGTGAAGGTCACCGCGCCGATGAAGATGCCGAGGAACACTTCGGTCAAATGGATATTGACCAGAATCTGCTCCATGCCGGTTTCATGCTGCAGGTAGCTGTTAAACCCTACCAGCACCGCCGCCAGGCCAACGAAGCTGTGCAGGATGGCCACCAGCTCCGGCATCTCGGTCATTTCGACCTTCTTCGCCAGACGAATACCGATTGCCCCACCGATCACCATCGCGAGGATAATCCAGCCGACGTTGCCGGCGTCCGGACCCAGAATAGTGGCGATCAGGGCGATGGCCATCCCGGCGATGCCGAAATAGTTGCCCTGCTGCGAGGTTTCGTGTTTCGACAGACCCGCCAGGCTGAAAATAAACAGGATTGCAGCAACAATGTATGCAGCTGTAACTAATCCACCAGACATGTGCTACCCCTTATCCTTTGCGAAACATTTTCAGCATGCGCTGAGTCACGGTAAAACCACCGAAAATATTAATGCTGGCGATCAGTACCGCGATAAAGCTCAGGAAGCTGACCCAGCCGCCATGGCCTATCTGCAGCAACGCGCCAACCACGATAATGCCCGAAATGGCGTTCGTCACCGACATCAGCGGCGTATGCAGCGCATGGGAGACATTCCATACCACGTAGTAACCCACCACGCAGGCCAGCGCGAAGACGGTGAAATGGCCGAGGAACTCTTTAGGCGCCACGTTGGCCAGCCAGCCGAAGAGAATAATCGCCAGCGCTATCAGCGCATATTTGCGCCACGGCGACGCCGGTTTCACCTCTTCTTTCGGCGCTTCCACTTTTTTCGCCGCGGCCTGCGGCTGAGCGGAGACCTGAATCGGCGGCGCCGGCCAGGTGATTTCGCCTTCACGCACCACGGTCACACCGCGCACCACCACGTCATCGAAATCGATGACGATATTGCCGTCTTTCTCTTTGCACAGCAGCTTCAGCAGGTTCACCAGGTTGGTGCCGTAGAGCTGGGAGGACTGGGTCGGCAGACGGCCTGGCAGGTCGGTATAACCGATAATTTTCACGCCGTTGGCGGTGGTCACCACTTCGCCCGGCACGGTGTACTCGCAGTTGCCGCCGTTTTGCGAGGCGAGATCGACCACCACGCTGCCCGACTTCATGGCGTCAACCATTTCCCGGGTGATCAGCTTCGGCGCCGGCTTGCCCGGAATTAACGCCGTGGTGACGATAATATCGACCTCTTTCGCCTGGGCGGCGAACAGCGCCATTTCGGCCTGAATAAAGGCCTCGGACATCACCTTGGCATAGCCGTCGCCGCTGCCCGCTTCCTCTTTAAAATCCAGTTCGAGGAATTCGGCGCCCATACTCTGCACCTGCTCCTTCACTTCCGGACGGGTATCGAAGGCGCGAACAATCGCCCCCAGGCTGTTGGCGGCGCCAATCGCCGCCAGACCGGCCACCCCGGCGCCGATAACCATCACCTTGGCGGGCGGAACTTTGCCTGCCGCGGTAATCTGCCCGGTAAAGAAACGGCCGAATTCATGGGCCGCTTCAACGATAGCGCGGTACCCGGCGATATTGGCCATTGAGCTGAGCGCATCCAGCGACTGGGCGCGGGAGATACGCGGCACCGAATCCATCGCCATCACGTTGATATTGCGGGCCGCCAGTTTTTCCATCAGCTGCGGGTTTTGCGCCGGCCAGATAAAACTAATCAGCGTGGTTCCTGGATTCAACAGGGCAATTTCATCGTCATTCGGAGCATTGACCTTGAGGATGACATCAGACTGCCACACCTCATCGCCGGTCACGATCTCAGCCCCCGCCTGGGCGAAGGCCTCATCGTCAAAGCTGGCCAGCTTCCCGGCGCCGCTTTCTACCGCGACGCTAAAGCCGAGTTTGAGCAACTGCTCAACGGTCTTCGGCGTGGCGGCGACCCGGGTCTCCTGGGCTAGCCTTTCTTGTGGTACACCAATACGCATAGTTTTCCCTTCCATCGGTTTTTGATGATGGTTTACTTTTCTGACCAACAACGACAGGACGGCAAAATCGTCCTCGCCGTCTTTCGCTGTCTGCAAAATGAAACAGTAACAAACTTTTTATAACCTACTGAAAATAGCGATTGTGATCTACAGCGATAAAACAGAAATTTTGATTTTATTGCTTATTGTCAGCACAGATGGTTCCGGGCAGCAATATTTACCTGAATTTGCCTTTCAGGCCTGATAATCCGCTTATCCAGTGGTATAAAACGCCATTTATCGCCATTGAGATCATTGTATTAACATTACATTAACTAATAAAAGTGGTATCGATTATCGTTTTTGCTGGTCAAGCGGCTGTTTTTTCAACATATCGAAAAATGTTATCTTTCCGTGGTATACGATTCGGGCGGCAAGCAAAAAATGACGCAGACAGTCACAGCGATTAAATGCAATAATCAAACGTTTTCAGTCAACAACAACACCAGTATATGGTTTGCGCAAGGCAAAGGATTATTTTTATGAAGCTTAAAAACACCCTCCTGGCGTCTGCTCTCCTGACAACCGCCACGTTGTCTGCCCACGCAGCGACCGAGTTGACCCCGGAGCAGGCGGCTGCGCTGAAGCCCTACGATCGCGTTGTCGTCACCGGCCGGTTTAATGCCATTGGCGACGCGGTGCAAGCGGTATCGCGCAAAGCTGACAAAGACGGCGCGGCCTCATTCTATGTTGTCGACACGTCGGATTACGGCAATGGCGGCAACTGGCGCGTCACGGCTGACCTCTATAAAGACGACGCGCCGAAAGCGGATGCGCCGAAAAATCGCATCATCAATGGCGTGATGGAGCTGCCGAAAGATCAGGCCGTTGAGCTGATGCCTTACGACACCGTCACCGTCCAGGGCTTCTATCGCAGTCAGCCGGAAGTGAACGACGCCATCACCAAAGCGGCGAAAGCGAAAGGCGCCTATGCGTTCTTCATCGTCCGCCAGGTGGACGCCAACCAGGGCGGCAACCAGCGCATTACCGCGTATATCTATAAAAAAGATGCGGAGAAACGCGTTCTGCAGAGCCCGGACGCTATCCCGGCTGATTCTGAAGCCGGCCGCGCGGCGTTGGCCAAAGGCGGCGAAGCGGCGAAAAACGTCGAAATCCCGGGCGTCGCCACCACCGCGGCGGTTGGCTCCGGCACCGGCGTAGGTCGTTTCTTCGAGACCCAGTCGTCGAAAGGCGGACGTTACACTGTCACGCTGCCGGACGGCACCAAAGTTGAAGAAGTGAACAAAGTGACCGCGGCGCAAATGGTGCCGTTCGATAACATCAAGTTCACCGGCAACTATGGCAACATGACGGAAATCTCTTATCAGACGGCGAAACGCGCGGCGAAGAAAGGGGCGAAGTACTACCACATTACCCGCCAGTGGCAGGAACGCGGCGGCAACATCACCATCAGCGCCGATTTGTACAAATAATCGCTGCTGACTGGCTAAAAAGGCGGCGCATCGCCGCCTTTTCATTTTTTTTCATCCCCCGCCATTGCATGGCCCCCGGACACTCCGTAAAATCCCGCGCCTTAGCGCAATCTTCCATTTTTATGCGATTTCGCAAAATAAATATTCTGGAACAGCCATTTTCACCTCGGGAATGCAATGGAAAAGAAACTGGGCCTGAGCGCCCTGACCGCCCTGGTCCTTAGCTCAATGCTCGGCGCTGGCGTATTCAGTTTGCCGCAAAATATGGCGGCCGTGGCCAGCCCTTCCGCTCTGCTCATCGGCTGGGCGATCACCGGCGTCGGGATCCTGTTCCTCGCCTTCGCGATGCTGCTGTTGACCCGTATTCGCCCCGACCTCGACGGCGGGATCTTCACCTACGCCCGTGAAGGGTTCGGCGAGCTGATCGGCTTCTGTTCCGCGTGGGGCTACTGGCTGTGCGCGGTGATCGCTAATGTCTCCTATCTGGTGATCGTCTTTTCGGCGCTCAGTTTCTTCACCGATACCCCTGAGCTGCGCCTGTTTGGCGATGGCAACACCTGGCAGTCGATCGTCGGCGCTTCAGTTCTGCTGTGGGTAGTCCACTTTCTGGTCCTGCGTGGGGTGCAGACGGCGGCGGGGATTAACCTGGTCGCGACCCTCGCCAAGCTGTTGCCGCTGGGGGCGTTTGTCGCCCTCGCCGCCCTGGCCTTTCAGCTGGATACGTTCCGCCTCGATTTCAGCGGCGTGGCGCTGGGCGTACCGGTGTGGGAGCAGGTTAAAAACACGATGCTGATCACTCTGTGGGTGTTCATCGGCGTCGAAGGCGCGGTGGTGGTCTCCGCCCGCGCGCGTCACAAGCGCGACGTTGGGCGCGCGACGCTGCTCGCGGTGCTTTCGGCCCTCGCGGTGTATCTGCTGGTCACCCTGCTGTCGCTGGGTGTGGTGCCGCGTAGCGAACTGGCCGAAATGCGCAACCCGTCGATGGCGGGACTGATGGTCAGACTGATGGGCTCGTGGGGTGAAATTGTGATTGCCGCCGGGCTTATCGTGTCGGTGTGCGGCGCCTATCTCAGCTGGACCATCATGGCCGCCGAAGTGCCTTACCTCGCGGCCACCCACAAAGCCTTCCCGCGCCTGTTCGCCCGTCAGAACCGCAACAACGCCCCCTCCGCCTCGCTGTGGCTGACCAATATCAGCGTTCAGGCGTCGCTGGTTTTGATCTGGCTGACCGGTTCGGACTACGGCACCCTGCTGACTATTGCGTCAGAGATGATCCTCGTGCCCTATCTGCTGGTCGGCGCCTTTTTGCTGAAAATCGCCACCCGTCCGCTGCATCAAGCGGTGGGTATCGGCGCCTGCATTTATGGCTTATGGTTATTATACGCGTCGGGACCTGTGCATTTGCTGTTGTCAGTGGTACTTTACGCTCCGGGTCTTCTGGTCTTTTTGTACGCGCGGCGTACGCACCAGCACGATCGTTCGCTCAAACGCCGCGAATTGGCGCTAATTGGTTTATTGCTGGTTGCCGCTGTGCCGGCAACGTGGATGCTGGTGGGGTAAGCGGTCGCCCTGCCGCCTAAATCAAAGGAGATACCCATGGCTGAAATACAGCCCCGCCCGGTTCTGATCACAGGAGGAGGCCGCCGCATCGGCCTCGCGCTGGCGCACCATTTTCTGCAGCAACATCAGCCGGTCATCGTCAGCTATCGCACGCCCTATCCGGCGATCGATGACCTGCGCCAGGCAGGCGCTCTCTGTCTGCAGGCCGACTTCAGCAGCGATGACGGCATTCTGACCTTTGCCGAAGCGGTTAAATCGCATACCAGCGGCCTGCGGGCCATCATCCACAACGCCAGCGACTGGATGGCGGAGAAGCCGGGAGTACCGCTCAGCACGGTGATCAACCGCATGATGCAGATCCACGTCCATGCCCCCTATCTGCTCAACCACGCGCTGGAAGAACTCCTGCGCGGCCACGGCCATGCCGCCAGCGACATTATCCATATCACCGATTACGTGGTGGAGCGCGGGAGCGATAAACATATCGCCTACGCCGCCAGCAAGGCCGCGCTGGACAACATGACCCGCTCCTTCGCCCGCAAGCTGGCGCCGGAGATCAAAGTCAACGCTATAGCCCCGTCGCTGATCATGTTCAATGAAGGTGACGACGAGGCCTATCGTCAGCAGGCGCTGGATAAATCGCTGATGAAAATCGCCCCGGGCGAGAAAGAGATCAGCGACCTTATCGACTATCTGTTTACCAGCCGCTACGTGACCGGCCGGTCATACGCCGTCGACGGCGGTCGCCCTCTGCGTTAGTGGAAGCGGCTCCAGCCAACAATCAACAGCCAGGCGCACAGCCCCCAGCACCCCACTGCGCCTGCCAGCGCTAACGGCAGGCGCATGATGCCGGTGAAGTACCACAGCGACAGCAGATAGATAAAATAGGGAACGATCGACCACATGCCGAACACGATAGTGGCGCGCAGGGCTTCAATACCACGCTCGCTGGCAACAATATAGTGGGCGATGAGCGCAAAGGTGGGAAACAGCGGAATAAGCCCGGCGATGGCGTAGTTTTTGGTTTTCGCCAGCACGCCAATCAGCACCACCACCAGCGCGCCCAGCAGCCCTTTGAGTAACAGCCCCATGTCCATATGCCTTAACAATGAATCAACAAGTTAGCGCAGCATAGCGGAATTAGCGCTGTTTATAAAACAGGAATGGCGGGTAAAATAGCCGCGGTGTATGTTACTTCTTTTACTGATGTGCAATAGACATGAATAAAATCGTTTTTGTTGAGGATGATCCTGAGGTAGGAGCGCTGATCGCCGCCTATCTCGGCAAGCATGATATGGAGGTGGTGGTCGAGCCTCGCGGCGACCGCGCAGAGGAAGTGATCGCGCGGGAGAAACCGGACCTCGTGCTGCTGGACATTATGCTGCCCGGCAAGGACGGAATGACCCTCTGTCGCGATCTGCGTGGGCAATGGCAAGGGCCGATTGTTCTGCTGACCTCGCTCGACAGCGATATGAACCATATCCTCTCCCTGGAGATGGGTGCCAGCGATTATATCCTGAAGACCACACCGCCGGCGGTGCTGCTGGCGCGACTGCGTCTGCATTTGCGCCAGCATATCGCCCCGGCGGGTACAGGCGCGCCTTCGACGCTGACCCCGCACAAGACCATCTCCTTTGGCTCACTGACCATTGACCCGGTCAACCGCCAGGTGCTGCTCGGCGGAGAAAGCATCGCCCTGTCCACCGCCGATTTCGACCTGCTGTGGGAACTGGCCACCCACGCCGGGCAGATTATGGACCGCGACGCCTTGCTGAAAAATTTACGCGGCGTCACCTACGACGGGATGGATCGCAGCGTTGACGTCGCTATCTCGCGCCTGCGCAAAAAACTGCTCGACAACGCCACCGAACCCTACCGGATTAAGACGGTACGCAACAAAGGCTACCTCTTCGCCCCCCACGCCTGGGATAACTGAGCGGTCAGTCTGCGGCCCTGAAAGGGGCCCGTTTCACCGCCTGTTCCCCGGCGGCAAGCGCATCGCATTTTTTCGCCACCTTCGCGCTGGCTGACCGCCGCCCATTTGTCATATTGAGTAAATCAATATGTTTCGCCGTACAGAAGCCCATCACATAACCCCTCAATATGATTGTGCTCAAGGACTTAGCGTTGTCAGAGTGGCATAAAGCCTGAAAACACAGGACTTTTGCATGATGAAATACGTTGTACTTTTGGCACTTACTCTCTTCACGTCACTCTCTGGCTGGGCTTTTTCTCTCGACAACGCCGATATCCGGCTCCTCTGTCCACAGCGCGGGCAGATTAAGGTGCTTCTTCACCGCTATCAACATACCCAGCAATCCTGGGGAGATCACCATTTCGAAACCGGCGGCGGATACGTGCGCCAGGGGCCGCTGCTGGTGATCCCGTTTGCTAATCTTGATCAGATGATTTACCACCAGACCACCGGCGAATTTGCTTACTGGTATGCCGAAGCAGAACAGCTGGTGCGCTGTCGGCTGCTGAGCCTGGCCACCCTCTATCCGGTGGATATACCCTACTATCGCGAGTAGCGCCCAGCGGCGCGCAGAATACGCTGGCCACAATCCTGGCCTCATGCAGACGTAAGCCCGCAATGAGTGACACTGTCACATTTTTAACGACGTCGCTCCCCCCGGCTGGCTATTGTCAGGGGGCATAAACCCTGCTTTGATAGCGTATCGGTTATGCCCGCGCGGGCTTCGGCTCGCCCCGGTAAATCCGTGACGTTTTCGCCCTGCCCTGCAGATGGTCCGGGGCGCCGGCAGGTTTCTCTTTTTGAATATGCGGTAATGTAATGAAAAAGCTGTTCGTGCAGTTCTATCTTCTGCTCTTCGTCTGCTTTCTGGTGATGACCATGCTGGTGGGCCTGGTCTATAAATTTACCGCTGAACGCGCCGGAAGGCAGTCGCTTGACGATCTGATGAAAAGCTCACTGTATCTGATGCGCAGCGAGCTGCGGGAAATTCCGCCTCGCGACTGGAGCAAGACGCTTAAAGAGCTGGACCTTAATCTGTCGTTCGACCTGCACATCGAGCCGATGAGCAAATTTAAATTGTCGGAAAGCTCGATGCAGCACCTGCGCGCTGGGGATATTGTTGCGCTCGACGACCAGTACACCTTTATCCAGCGCATCCCCCGCAGCCACTATGTGTTATCCGTGGGCCCGGTACCCTATCTCTATTTTCTGCATGAAATGCGCCTGCTGGACGTGGCGCTGATGGCGTTTATCGCTATCTCGCTGGCCTTCCCGGTGTTTATCTGGATGCGTCCGCACTGGCAGGACATGCTGCGCATTGAGACCGCCGCCCAGCGCTTTGGCGAAGGCCACCTCAGCGAGCGTATTCATTTTGACAGCATGTCCAGCTTTGAGCGGCTCGGGGTGGCCTTTAACCAGATGGCCGACAACATTAACGCCCTCATTGCCAGCAAAAAGCAGCTGATTGACGGCATCGCCCATGAGCTCAGGACGCCTCTGGTGCGCCTGCGCTACCGTCTGGAGATGAGCGAAAACCTCACCGAGGCGGAATCGCAGGCGCTGAACCGTGATATCGGCCAACTGGAGGCGCTCATTGAAGAGCTCCTGACCTACGCCCGTCTCGACCGCCCGCAGACGGAGCTCAGCCTGACCACCCCCGATTTTCCCGCCTGGATCAGCGACCACGTCGAGGATATCCAGATGGTCAACCCGCAGCGAGAGGTCGGCCTGGCGACGCTGACCCGCGGCAACTATGGCGCGCTGGATATGCGGTTGATGGAGCGGGTGCTGGATAATCTGGTGAATAACGCCCTGCGCTACAGCAGTCAGCGGGTGGCGGTCAGCCTGACCCTGCAGGGTGCCCGCGCGTCGTTGCAGGTCGATGATGACGGCCCGGGCATTGCCCCCGAGGAGCGCGAGCGGGTGTTCGAGCCTTTTGTTCGTCTTGACCCCAGCCGCGATCGGGCGACCGGAGGCTGCGGCCTCGGCCTGGCCATCGTCCACAGTATCGCCCAGGCGATGGGGGGCGAGGTTCGCTGCGAGGCCAGTCCTCTCGGCGGCGCCCGCTTCTGCTTTAGCTGGCCGGTCTATCATCAGTTGCCCGATTTTACCTCTGCCTGAATAAAAGTTGCACAGCGGCCGCGGGCTGGGTATGCTGTAAAAATCGAATAGTATGTTGTAACTAAGGTGAATGCGATGGCCAGCTACGACCTCGTTGAACGTCTGAATGATACCTTTCGCCAGATCGAGCTGGAGCTGCAGGCGCTGCGCCAGGCGTTAACGACCTGTCGACTGCTGGCGGGCCGGGTGTTTGAGCTGCCGGCAATCAGTAAAGATGCCGAGCATGACCCGCTGGCGAACATTACTGTCGTCCAGCACACCGGGGAGGCGGCGCTGGATCTCGCCCTGCGACACTATGGCCATCTGTTTATCCAGCAGCAATCGGAAACCCGCAGCAGCAAAGCCGCCGTCCGCCTGCCGGGTGCTATCTGCCTGCAGGTCACCGCCGCGGAACAGCAGGCGCTGCTGGCGCGCATTCAGCAGATCAACACCCTTAAGGCCACCTTCGAGAAAATCGTCACCGTCGACTCTGGCCTGCCCCCCACCGCCCGCTTTGAGTGGGTGCATCGCCATTTGCCTGGATTAATTACCCTCAGCGCCTATCGCACGCTAACGCCCCTTCTCGACCCGAGCACTATCCGCTTCGGTTGGGCCAATAAGCACGTGATCAAAAACCTGACCCGCGACCAGGTGTTGATGATGCTGGAGAAAAGCCTGCAATCGCCGCGGGCGGTGCCGCCCTGGACCCGCGAGCAGTGGCAGAGCAAACTGGAGAGGGAGTATCAGGATATCGCCGCCCTGCCGCAGCGGGCGCGGCTGAAAATTAAACGGCCGGTGAAAGTACAGCCGATTGCCCGCGTCTGGTATGCCAGCGAGCAGAAACAGGTGCAGTACGCCTGCCCCAGCCCGCTGATCGCCCTGATATCCGGCAGCCAGGGGGTCAGCGTGCCGGATATTGGCGAATTGCTCAACTACGATGCCGACAACGTGCAATACCGCTACAAACCGGAGGCGCAGTCGCTGAGATTACTGATCCCTCGCCTGCACCTCTGGCTGGCTAGCGAGTAGCCAGGCTGCCGACCATCAGCTCCGGGCGCACCCAGCTGTCGAATTCGGCTTCCGTCAGGTAGCCCAGCGCCAGCGCCGAGGCCTTCAGGGTCAGCCCCTCATGGTGCGCTTTTTTGGCGATCTCCGCCGCTTTATCATAGCCGATATGGGTATTCAGCGCGGTCACCAGCATCAGCGACTCGTTGAGCAGCTGGTTGATCCGCTCGCGATTCGGCTCAATCCCCACCGCACAGTGCTCGTTAAAGCTCGCCATGCCGTCCGCCAGCAGACGCACCGACTGCAGGAAGTTGTGAATGACCATCGGCCGATAGACGTTGAGCTCGAAGTTACCCGAGGCGCCGCCGATATTCACTGCCACATCGTTACCCATCACCTGGCAGCAGACCATGGTCAGGGCTTCGCACTGCGTCGGGTTGACCTTGCCGGGCATAATCGATGACCCGGGCTCGTTTTCCGGGATGGCGATTTCCCCAATCCCGCAGCGCGGCCCGGAGGCCAGCCAGCGGACATCGTTAGCGATTTTCATCAGCGAGGCCGCCAGACCTTTCAGCGCGCCGTGGGCATGGACCAGGGCATCGACGGTGGCCAGCGCTTCGAATTTGTTCGGCGCGGTGACAAACGGCTGTCCGCTGAGCGAGGCCAGTTCGGCCGCCACCCGCACGGCATATTCCGGATGGGTATTCAGCCCGGTACCCACCGCCGTCCCGCCCAGCGCCAGCTCGGCGAGATGCGGCTGGCTGGCGTCAAGATGCTTCAGGTTATGGTCCAGCATCGCCACCCAACCGGAGATTTCCTGGCCTAAGGTGAGCGGCGTGGCGTCCTGCAGATGGGTGCGACCGATCTTAACGATATCCCTGAAGGCCACCGCTTTTTCGTTGAGCGTGGCCCGCAGCGCCTGCAGCGGCGGGAGCAATTTTTCCCGCAGGGCAATCAGCGCCGCGACGTGCATGGCGGTGGGGAACACATCATTCGAGCTTTGGCTTTTATTGACATCGTCATTGGGGTGGATTTTTCGCGCCATCCCCCGCTCACCGCCGAGCAGTTCACTGGCGCGGTTGGCCAGCACCTCGTTCATATTCATATTGCTCTGGGTGCCGGAACCGGTCTGCCAGATAGCCAGCGGGAACTCCTGGGGGTGTTTTCCGGCCAGCACTTCGTCAGCGGCGGCGACGATCGCCCCGGCTTTCTCCGGCGTCAGCAGGCCAAGATCCTGATTGACCTTCGCCGCCGCCCGCTTGGTCAGCGCGAGGGCGTATATCAGTTCTCCGGGCATTTTTTCGGTCGAGATGCGGAAATGCTCCAGAGAACGCTGGGTCTGGGCGCCCCAGAGTTTATCGGCCGGGACGTCGATGGCGCCCATCGAGTCTTTTTCACTGCGATGCGTTGTCATTACTTTCTCCTTGGATGAAAAGTGCGTCATAGCGACAAAGCTCACCTGCTTAAAAGAGTAAGTATTGGCCAGATTGAAAAGTTGTTTTGGTGGTTCGTGCCGCGGAGCGGCATAAAAAAACCGCCCCGAAGGGCGGCCCAGACCGCTGACAAAATGTAATCGTCGGGATTGCCCGGCGGCGCTGCGCTTGCACGGGCCTACAGAGAATTGCCTAACTGTTTAATATTGCTGTTTTTCGTAGGCCGGGTAAGGCGGAAGCCGCCACCCGGCAGAAAGGCGATCACAATAACGAAAACCGGTTTGTCATCGGCCATAGCCGCCCCGAAGGGCGGCCAGGTTTACTTCACGCAGCGGGCGCACTGCGATGTCTGGATCTGCTGGAAGAAGTCGTTGCCTTTATCATCGACGAGAATAAACGCCGGGAAGTCTTCCACGTCGATTTTCCAGATAGCCTCCATCCCCAGTTCCGGATACGCCACGCACTCAAGGCTGCGGATGCTCTGCTGAGCCAGTACCGCCGCCGGGCCGCCGATGCTGCCGAGGTAGAAGCCGCCGTGCTTGTGGCAGGCGTCGGTGACCTGCTGGCTGCGGTTGCCTTTCGCCAGCATGATCTTGCTCGCGCCGTGCGACTGCAGCAGATCGACGTAAGAGTCCATGCGCCCTGCGGTAGTCGGGCCGAGGGAGCCGGAGGCGTAACCGTCCGGCGTCTTGGCCGGGCCGGCGTAGTAGATCGGGTGATCTTTGACGTACTGCGGCAGGGCTTCGCCATTATCAATAAGCTCTTTCAGCTTGGCGTGGGCGATATCGCGGGCCACGATAATAGTGCCGCTCAGCGACAGACGCGTGGACACCGGGTACTGCGACAGCAGCGCCAGGATCTCGCTCATCGGCTGGTTAAGATTCACTTTCACCGCTTCGCCTTCCCCAGCCTGGCGCAGATGCTCAGGGATATATTTCCCCGGATTGCTCTCCAGCTTCTCAATCCAGATGCCGTCGCGGTTGATTTTGGCTTTGATGTTGCGGTCGGCGGAACAGGAGACGCCCATCCCTACCGGGCAGGAAGCGCCGTGACGCGGCAGACGGATCACGCGGATATCGTGGGCGAAATATTTGCCGCCGAACTGCGCGCCGAGGCCGAGGTTCTGCGCTTCCAGCAGCAGTTCTTGCTCCAGTTGCACGTCGCGGAAAGCCTGCCCATGTTCGTTACCTTCGGTCGGCAGGCCATCGTAGTATTTGGTGGAGGCCAGCTTGACGGTTTTCAGCGTCGCTTCCGCCGAAGTCCCGCCGATGACAAAGGCGATATGGTACGGCGGACAAGCGGCGGTCCCCAGGGTGCGCATCTTCTCGACCAGATAGTTTTTCAGCTTCGCCGGGGTGATCAGCGCTTTGGTTTCCTGGTACAGATAGGTTTTGTTAGCCGAGCCGCCGCCCTTGGCGATGCAGAGGAATTTATACTCATCGCCATCGGTAGCATAGAGGTCAATCTGCGCCGGCAGGTTGGTGCCGGTGTTAACCTCTTTATACATATCCAGCGGGGCGTTCTGCGAATAGCGCAGGTTGTCCTGGATATAGGTGTTGTACACCCCCTGCGCCAGGGCGGCCTCATCGCCTCCGCCGGTCCAGACGCGCTGGCCTTTTTTACCCATGATGATCGCGGTGCCGGTGTCCTGACAGGTGGGCAGAATGCCTTTGGCGGCGATATCGGAGTTGCGCAGGAACTGCAGGGCGACGTATTTGTCGTTTTCGCTGGCTTCCGGGTCGTTCAGGATATCCGCCACCTGCTGCTGATGCGCCGGGCGAAGCATAAAGGAGGCGTCGTGGAAGGCATGTTGCGCCAGAAGGGTCAGCGCCTGAGGGTCAACTTTTAGCACTTCCTGGCCGGCAAATTCGGCGACGGAGACGTAATCACTGCTGAGGAGATAATACTCGGTGTCATCCTTTTTGAGGGGAAAAGGATCCTGGTAAACAAACGGTTTATTCGACATTGTACTCTCACTTACTGCTTTGGCTGATTATGTTTCAGGCAGGGACTCCATGTGCCTGTAGAAAAGCGAGTCGATCAATCTTACACAATTTTTTAACAAAAACTGAGACAGGGACGACTTTTTCTTTCAGCAGTTGCTTCTCCAGCGTTTGCTGGTTTAATAGGGCGATAATTTTAATTTGATTGATACAGGGAATGAGAATGCAAAAGCTGATCAACGCCGTACAGAACTATGCCTGGGGAAGCCACACCGCCTTAACTGAACTGTATGGCATCGCCAACCCGGACAACCAGCCGATGGCAGAGCTGTGGATGGGGGCGCATCCGAAGAGCAGCTCGCAGGTCCTGACGGCCGATGGCCAGCCGCGTTCGCTGCGCGAGGTGATTGACGCGGATAAAGCCGCCCTGCTCGGCGAAAAAGTGGCGCAACGCTTCGGTGAGCTGCCGTTCCTGTTTAAAGTGCTGTGCGCCGCGCAGCCTCTCTCCATTCAGGTCCATCCTAACAAGCAGGCCTCCGAAGAGGGTTTCGCCCGCGAGAACGCCGCCGGCATCCCCCTCTCCGCCGCCGAACGTAACTACAAAGATCCGAACCACAAGCCGGAGCTGGTTTTCGCCCTGACCCCGTTCCTGGCGATGAACGCGTTTCGCGAGTTCAGCGAAATTGTCAGCCTGCTGCAGCCGGTGGCCAACGCACACCCGGCGATCGGCGCCTTCCTGCAGCAGCCGGACGCGACTCGCCTGAGCCAGCTGTTTGCCAGCCTGCTGAATATGCAGGGCGAGGAAAAAGCCCAGGCGCTGCAGGCGCTGCGCGAGGTGCTGGACCGTGAGCAGGGCGAACCGTGGCAAACCATCCGCCTGATCGCGGAATTCTATCCCGACGACAGCGGCCTCTTCTCCCCACTGCTGCTGAACGTGGTGAAGTTGAATCCTGGCGAAGCGATGTTCCTGTTTGCCGAAACGCCGCACGCTTATCTGCAAGGGGTAGCGCTGGAGGTGATGGCCAACTCGGATAACGTGCTCCGCGCCGGCCTGACGCCGAAGTACATTGATATCCCTGAGCTGGTGGCCAACGTTAAGTTCGAGGCTAAACCGGCGGGTGAGCTGCTGACCCAGCCGCAGCGCCACGGCGCGGAACTGGACTTCCCGATCCCGGTGGAAGATTTTGCCTTCTCGCTGCACGATCTCTCCACCGAGGCCAGCGATCTGGCCCAGGCGAGCGCGGCGATCGTTTTCTGCGTCGACGGCGAAGCCGTGCTGCGCAAAGGCGACCAGAGCCTGACCCTCAAGCCGGGCGAATCGGCCTTTGTGGCCGCCAATGAATCGCCGGTGCAGGTCAGCGGCCATGGCCGCGTGGCGCGCGTGTTCAATAAGCTCCAGTAAACGACTGACCTTTCAGGTCTCGCTTACTGATTATGACAACTCAGCCAGGCGGTCTCTCCGCCTGGCTTCATTTATGGACAAATGCTATGAAAAAATCGCTGGTCGCAGCAGGAATCATCGTGGCGCTGGGCGTGGTATGGACAGGCGGCGCCTGGTACACCGGTAAACAGCTGGAAGGCCGAATTGCCGATATGGTGCAGCAGACTAACGCACAGCTACGCAGCAGCGCGCCGGAGTCAGGTCTGGAGCTGAGCTATCAGGACTACCAGCGCGGGCTGTTCAGCAGCCATCTGCAGCTGGTGGTGAAGCCCATCGCCGGTCAGGCTAACGGCTGGCTGGCCGCCGGACAGAGCGTGGTGCTTGACGAGGTGGTCGATCACGGCCCCTTCCCGCTGGCCTCGTTAAAAACCTTTAATCTGGCTCCGGCGATGGCTTCGGTCCACACCACGCTGGTGAAAAACGACGCCAGCCAGGCATTGTTCGAGATAGCCAAAGGCACTACCCCCTTCACCGTTGATACGCGCATCGCCTACAGCGGCGACAGCCAGTCGGCGATCGTTCTCAATGCCCTCGACTACGCCAAAGGGGATGAGAAAGTCACCTTCAGCGGCGGCCAGTTCCAGCTCGACGCCGACCGCGACGGCAAAAACATCAGCCTGAAGGGCCAGGCCGGCAGCGGTCAGATCGATGCCCTCAACGAATATAACCAGAAGGTGCAACTGCGCTTCGTCAACCTGACCACCGACGGCGCCACCGAGCTGGCCAGCTTCAACGAGCGTATCGGCCAGCAAAAAATGACCCTCGATAAGCTGGCCATCAGCGTCGAAGGCAAAGAGCTGGCGCTGGTTGACGGCATGGCGCTGGACGGCGGCTCGACGTTGACCAAGGACGGCAAAGGCGTGAACAGCCAGGTGAACTACACCGTCAACAGCCTTAAGCTGCAGGGTCAGGATATGGGCAGCGGCAAACTGACGCTGAAAGTGGATAACGTCGACGGTCAGGCGTGGCACCAGTTCAGCCAGCAGTACAGCGCGCAGTCTCAGGCGCTGCTGGCGAAGCCAGAGCTGGCGCAGAACCCGGAGCTGTACCAGCAGGCGCTTACCGAAACCCTGTTCAATGCGCTGCCGATCCTGCTTAAGGGCAATCCGTCGGTGACCATCTCCCCGCTGAGCTGGCGCAACGCCAAAGGCGAAAGCACCCTCAACCTCTCGGTTCTGCTGAAAGATCCGGCCCAGGTGACCGCTCCGCCGCAGACGCTGGCGGACAGCCTGGATCGCGTGGTGCAGTCCCTTGACGGCAAAGTGGTGATCCCGGTGGATATGGCGACGGAGTTTATGACTAAGATCGCCGGTCTGGAAGGCTACCAGCCAGCCGACGCCGCCAAACTCGCCGATCAGCAGGTCAAAGGCCTGGCGGCGATGGGCCAGATGTTCCGCATCACCACCATGGAAGATAATGCCATCAGCAGCAGCCTGCAGTACGCGAACGGCCAGGTGACGCTGAACGGCCAGAAAATGCCGCTGGAGGATTTTGCCGCGATGTTTGGTCTGGAAGCGCCTTCGCTACCGGACGGCGCGCCGCAGGACGGCCAGCCGCAGCAGGATGACGCCGCGCCTCAGCAGGACGACGCCGCCCCGCAGCCGTAACGTATCGGCTCAGGAGACGGCCACCGCGCGCCGTCTCCGTCATTTTCTCGTCACCAGCCGCGGGGGCATGATCTGGTTTCGCGTCTCGCCCGCGCCCTCCTCCAGCCGCCGCAGCATCGACTCCGCCAGCGTTTTGCCCATCTCGCGCGCCGGGGTAGTGACCCAGGTGAGCGGCAGGTCGTCAAGCGCGGCCTCGGGCACATCGGCGAACGCCGCCAGCGCCACCCGCTGCTCGAAGTAGCTGTCGACGCCATCTTCCCCGCTCTGCCTTCCAGCCCGCAGCAGACCGAACCACGCGCCGGTCGCCACCACGTTGTTGTAGCACACCACCGCGGTGATGGTCGGATTTTGCCCCAGCAGCGCGGTCATCGCCTCCGCCGCCTGCTTCTGGCTCGACTCGCACTCCAGCACCCATTCGCTGTGAAACGGCAGACCGTATTTCAGCAAGGTGGCGCAATAGCCGCCGACCCGCTCGGCGCGGGTCAGCGACGAGCTCTGGCCGCCAAGCCAGGCGATCCGCTGATGGCCGCGGCGGATCAGATGCTCGGTCACCAGCTGCGCCGCCTGCATGTTGTCCGGGCGGATCAGGTCGACATCGTCGAGGTAGCTGGCGCGGGAAGCGAACACCAGCGGCACCCTCGCCTCCGCCGCCCGCTCGCGCAGCTCGCTGCCCCGGTCGATGGCCCCGGCGATGATCACCCCGTCCACCCCCTGCGCCGCCAGCGTATCAAACCGCTGTGCCATCTTCTCGCCGCTGCGTCCCCCCTGGGTGAGAAACACCATTTTCCCCTGCCTCTCCAGGGCATCGGTGAGGCCGGCGGTTAACTCGGCATAGAACGGTTTAGAGAGATCGCTGACGATAAGGCCAATCACCCCGCTCTGTCCGCCGCGCAGCGAGGCGGCCTGACGGTTGCGCACAAATCCCAGCTGCTCGATGGCCTGATTAACCCGCTCGCCGGTGGCGCTGGAGATGCGCCCTTTGCCGCTCAGCACCAGCGAAACGGTGCTCACGGAGACGCCGGCGGCCAGCGCTACATCATTGATGGTGATCTTTTTTGCGATTGCCATAACCTGCTGGCTGACTCCCTTGCCTGTCGATAAAACGTTTTATCATTGTGCGATCTTTATAAACCTTATTATCGCTTGAATATGTGATTTTTATCGCACTAAAAAGTGGTAAAACGTTTTATCTTGCCGTGGCGTTAGTTCTTCCCGACCACTTGAGAATCAGGAACCGTGCTATGACGGCGAAAACCGCACCAAAAATCACCTTGTGGGAATTTTTCCAGCAGCTGGGAAAAACCTTTATGCTGCCCGTGGCGTTGCTCTCGTTTTGCGGGATCATGCTGGGGATCGGCAGCTCGTTAAGCAGTCACGATGTTTTGACCCTGCTGCCGTGGCTGGATATGCCGCTGCTGCAGGCCATCTTTATCTGGATGAGCAAAGTCGGCTCCTTTGCCTTCAGCTTCCTGCCGGTGATGTTCTGTATCGCCATCCCGTTGGGGCTGGCGCGGGAGAACAAAGGCGTCGCCGCCTTCGCCGGTTTTGTCGGCTACGCGGTCATGAACCTGGCGGTCAACTTCTGGCTGACGGCGAAAGGCATTCTGCCCACCACCGACGCCTCGATCCTTAAGGCCAACAATATCCAGAACATCATCGGTATTCCATCGATCGATACCGGGATCCTCGGGGCGGTTATCGCCGGGATTATCGTCTGGCTGCTGCATGAGCGCTTTCACAACATTCGCCTGCCGGACGCCCTGGCCTTCTTCGGCGGCACCCGCTTCGTGCCGATCGTCACCACTGTGGTGCTGGGTCTGGTCGGGCTGGCGATCCCGCTGGTGTGGCCGGTCTTCGCCATGGGGATCAACGCCCTCGGGAAGATGATCAATAGCGCCGGCGATTTTGGGCCGATGATCTTCGGCACCGGCGAGCGACTGCTGCTGCCGTTTGGCCTGCACCACATCCTGGTGGCGCTGATCCGCTTCACGGAAGCCGGCGGCACCCTCGACGTCTGCGGCCACAGCGTCAGCGGCGCGCTGACCATCTTCCAGGCGCAGCTGAGCTGCCCGACCACCCACGGCTTCGCCGAAAGCGCCACCCGCTTCCTGTCGCAGGGTAAGATGCCAGCCTTCCTCGGCGGTCTGCCGGGCGCCGCGCTGGCGATGTACCACTGCGCCCGTCCGGAAAACCGGCATAAAATTAAAGGCCTGCTGATCTCCGGGGTGATCGCCTGCGTGGTGGGCGGCACCACCGAGCCGCTGGAGTTCCTGTTCCTGTTCGTGGCGCCGGTCCTGTATGTCATCCACGCCCTGCTGACCGGTCTCGGCTTTACCATCATGGCGGTGCTCGGCGTCACCATCGGCAACACCGACGGCAATATTATCGACTTCGTGGTGTTTGGCATCCTGCATGGTCTGGCGACCAAGTGGTATCTGGTGCCGGTGGTGGCGGCAATCTGGTTTGCGGCCTACTATGCCATCTTCCGCTTCGCCATCACCCGCTTCAATCTGAAAACGCCGGGCCGCGATATCGACACCGCCGCCAGCGTGGAGAAAGCGGTCGCTGGCACCATTGGTAAATCCGGGTATAACGTGCCGGCGATTCTGGCGGCCCTCGGCGGCGCCGACAACATTGTCTCGCTGGATAACTGCATTACCCGTCTGCGTCTGTCGGTACAAGATATGAGCAAAGTGGACGCTGCCGCGCTGAAAGCCCACCGCGCCATCGGGGTGGTTCAGCTCAACCAGCATAATCTGCAGGTGGTGATTGGCCCGCAGGTGCAGTCGGTAAAAGATGAAATGGCCACGCTGATGAATACCGTTCAGGCCTGATCTCACCGGTCCCCTTCCGGCACGGAAGGGGACCCTTGCTGAGGAAGTTCCGATGTTTGATTTTTCCATACCCATCGACCGCCACGGCACCTGGTGCACGCAGTGGGACTATGTCGCAGACCGCTTTGGCGTCCCCGACCTGCTGCCGTTCACCATCTCCGATATGGATTTCGCCACCGCGCCCTGCATTCTCGACGCCGTCAGCCGGCGGCTGGCCCACGGCGTGTTCGGCTACAGCCGCTGGCAGAACGAGGCGTTTCTCGGGGCGATTGCCCACTGGTACGCCAGCCGCTTTCACAGCGTCATCGATCCGCAAACGGTGGTTTACGGACCGTCGGTTATTTATATGGTGGCGGAAACCATCCGCCAGTGGTCGCAAGAAGGCGACGGCGTCGTCGTCCATACTCCCGCCTACGATGCGTTCTATAACACTATCACCGCTAACCGCCGACAGATCGCCCCGGTGCCACTGACCCTGACGAACAATCACTGGCACTGCGATATGGCGCGCCTGGAAGCGGCGCTGGCGGAGCCGAAGAATACCCTGCTGCTGCTCTGCAGCCCGCACAACCCAACGGGCAAAGTCTGGCGCCGCGAGGAGCTCCAGACCATGGCGGCGCTGTGCCAAAAGCATGGCGTCAGGGTGATTAGCGACGAAATTCATATGGACATGACCTGGGGCGACCACCGTCATATCCCGTGGAGCGAGGTGGCTCAGGGGCCGTGGGCGCTGTTCACCTCCGGATCAAAGAGCTTCAATATTCCGGCCTTTACCGGGGCCTATGGCTTTATCCCCGAGGCAAACTGCCGCGACAGCTATCTGCAGGCGCTGAAAGCGCGGGACGGACTCTCGTCGCCCTCGGTGCCGGCGCTGGTGGCTCATATCGCCGCCTACCGCGATGGGGCGCCCTGGCTCGACGCCCTGCGCGACTACCTGCAGGAGAACCTGCGCTTTGTGGCTGATACGCTCAATCGCGCCTTTCCTGCGCTGCGCTGGCAGCCGCCGGAGGCCACCTACCTGGCGTGGATCGACCTGCGCCCCCTCAACATTGACGACCGCGCACTGCAGCAGGTGCTGATCGCCGGGCAGAAGGTGGCGATTATGCCGGGATATACCTATGGTCACGAAGGCAATGGCTTTCTGCGCCTCAACGTCGGCTGTCCACGCGAGAAGCTGGAGCGCGGTGTCGCAGGGCTGATAGCCGCCCTGCGCAGCCTCAGTTGACGCGCGGCACTGACTACAGATCGTCACGCCGGCGGAACGCCAGGTAGCCGGCGCCGAGGGTAAAGATGCCGACAATCACCACCAGCAGGATAAACCCGTGGTGATTGCTCGCCAGCGGGATCCCGCCGACGTTCATGCCGAAGAAACCGGCCACAATGTTAATCGGTAGCGCGAGGACCGTGATCACCGTCAGGGTGTAGAGGGTGCGGTTACTCTGCTCCAGCTGGCGGGCGCCGATCTCCTCCTGCAGCAGGCTGATGCGCTCGATCAGGCCGGACAGGTCATTAAGCACCACGCTAAACTCTTCGGTGAACTGACGAAATGCCTGCACCACCGCGCGATCCATCCACGCTGGCGGCCGGTTAAGCAGCCGGAACATGGCCGCCGGTTCCGGCGCCAGCAGCCGTTGAAAACGCAGCAGCATCCGCCGCAGCCGCGCCAGATCGGCCCGATTACGCTGCACGTGATTGCTCAGGAGCCGCTCTTCAATCAGGTCGACGTGGCGGCTGGCCTGGCGCACCACCTGCTCCAGCACCTCCTCCTGCTCCTCCAGCAAAAAGGCCAGCAGTTCAGCGGAGGTATGCACCTTAAGCGTATGCAGACGCGGCAGCATCCATTCGATAAACCGCAATGGTTTGAAACGCGCTGTCACCACCAGCTTCGGGCTACAGTAGAGCCACAGCGTGGCGGTTTCCGCGCTGGTGTCTTGCGGACGAAACAGCACGTCGTTAAGCACGGCGAACAGATTTTCCCCTTGCCGTTCAATACGGGTGGTATGCGAGCCGCTGCGGATCTCCTCAAAGAAAAAGTCCGCCACGGGAAAGTGACTGATTAGCCATTTTTCGGCGGTGGCGTGATTGAGATTAAGATGCAGCCAGATAAAGGCCTTATCGTCAGCCAGCGCCTGATAGCTGGCGCATACCTCACCAGAGGCAATAGGCTGTGGGGGGTGATCTTCGTGAAACAGATAGCCATACACCAGGCCGGACACTTCCATATCAAAATCGGGCTTTAACATCTTCGCGGTGACGTCTTGACTCATGGCTCCCTCAGGACAGGCACTGGCACCGTTGATGCCCAGATAGCGCCATATTTCGCTATTTTTCGCGGACTGGCAAGGTTAATAATCCTGCCGCAAAACCGTCATCTGACGGACATATTTCGGGCAGCATGCCTGAGTCATACCCGGCGTGCTGACCAAGCGCATCGCGCGACGATCTGGCCTTCTGGCTGTGCTTTTATCGTCACTATTAAAATAATTTTGATATTCCTCAAAACTTTTTTAGGCGGGAAGCGGTATTAATTTGGCCGCTTAATCATTGCTTACCCTGGTTTATTGAGGAGGAGACCATGAAAACCTATGACCGTAATCGTAACGCTATTGCTACCGGCAGTATGGTCATGATCGCTGGTAACGGTACGACGGGCGTGATTAAAGCGATCCATGGCGAGGGGAAAACCGCCGAGCAGCTGCGTCGGGCGGACTGCGTGGAAATCGACGGCTGCGAGGGACGCTTCTGCCCGTTAGATCTGATCCGTCTCGGTTTCCATTAATCCCTGCCGTCAAGGCACCATGAGCAGGCCACCCAGCGTGGCCTCTTCTTTTTCAGGCTGATCCAGGCGCTTAGCGAAAGCTCCACTGAATACTCATCACGAAGATCGCCGGTATAATAATCCCGCCCTCGACGCCGAAGTAATCGGTAAAGTTGTATTGCAGACCATGATAAATATAGGGCGAAAAACCGACGCCGGTGATTTTTTTGGCGGTGCGGTAGGTGCCTGAGTCGCCGCAGTGGCTGAAAGCGTCAAAGAAAAATTCCCCGGTATAGGCATACACGCCTTTCAGCAGCCAGCCGGTGTCGTTTTTCAGCCAGTCGCGGCGCACGCCGAGGGTCAGACAGCGATCGTCGAAGCTGTTTTTCATGGTGCCGACCAGCGCGCTGTATTTTGAATCCGCTGAAAACTTGCGCTCCACCGAGAAAAAGTTGTTGTTGAAATGCTCGTTATATTGTCCGTGGTTACCGGTCATGTGATAAACATAGGAGCCGGTATTCATCGAATAAAGATTGAATTCCCCGGCCTGCGCCGACGGCATGGCAACCAACAATAGCCCGGATAACAAAATCCATAAATTATTTAACATTCAGTAACCTACGCCACACCTGCAAAAAAAGAACCCGGCATACTATCACCGCGAAGCTAAACCAAAGGGCAATCAGATACACCGACGCTTTTCGCGGCAGGCAAACATGATGCTATAAGCACTATAGCAGTCGCCCTCTCGCCTGGTGAGCGCCAGCGGCTATACTGCTGACACATTCATCTTATTGATTAAGGACTGCTGTGTTAGCCACTCTCCTCGTTGCGCTGGTCGCTATTATTCATCTCGCCATCCTGGTGCTGGAGATGTTTTTCTGGGAAGCGCCCGCCGGGCGCCGGGCCTTTAACCTCAGCGCCGATTTCGCCCGGGAAAGCCGGGTGCTGGCGGCCAACCAGGGGTTGTATAA
This sequence comes from Klebsiella sp. 54, assembly GCF_018223875.1. Classification (NCBI taxonomy): domain Bacteria; kingdom Pseudomonadati; phylum Pseudomonadota; class Gammaproteobacteria; order Enterobacterales; family Enterobacteriaceae; genus Klebsiella; species Klebsiella sp. 54. Next base: position 1,354,974 of record NZ_JAGRRA010000002.1, on the reverse strand, counting down.
CGGTTTCCTGGCCGCCGGCCTGGCATGGGGGCTGTGGCTGGGGGCATCGGGCGTGCAGGTGGTGATCTTTTTCCTCGCCTGCGTGCTGGCCGCCGGGGTATTCGGCGCGCTGACCGCCAGCCGCAAAATTCTCTATATTCAGGCGCTGCCCGCGCTGCTGGCGCTGCTTGCGGTGCTGGCGCAGGCGTAGGGTCTTGATCCAAAACAGAGAAAGCAGGCGCTAAGGCGGATACTATGTGCCCCCTTCGGTCGGTCATCGACCGTTAATACCTTCTGAGTTCAGAGGCATTTTTATGACATGGCAATCCTTCAAACAGGCCTGGCTTATCCGGTTCTGGTCTCCCGTCCCGGCGGTCATCGCCGCGGGCATTCTCTCAACCTACTATTTTGGCATCACCGGCACCTTCTGGGCGGTGACCGGCGAATTTACCCGCTGGGGTGGCCAGCTGCTGCAGCTGCTGGGGGTCCACAGCGAACAGTGGGGCTATTATCAGCTGATCCATCTCGACGGGACGCCGCTGACCCGCATCGACGGCAGGATGATCATCGGCATGTTCGGCGGCTGCCTGGCCGCGGCATTGTGGGCCAATAACGTCAAACTGCGCTTGCCACGCAGCCGGATCCGCATAGTGCAGGCCGTGGCCGGGGGCATCATCGCCGGGTTCGGCGCGCGGCTGGCGATGGGCTGCAATCTGGCGGCGTTTTTCACCGGCATTCCGCAGTTCTCCCTGCACGCCTGGCTGTTTGCCATCGCCACCGCCATCGGCTCCTGGTTTGGCGCTCGCTTCACCCTGCTGCCTCTATTTCGCATCCCGGTAAAAATGCAAAAGGTATCCGCCGCTTCGCCGTTAACCCAAAAACCGCTGCAGGCACGCCGCCGTTTCCGCCTGGGCATGGTGGTCTTTTTCGCCATGATCGGCTGGGGCCTGCTCACCGCCGCAGACCACCCTGCGCTCGGCCTGGCGATGCTGTTCGGCATCGGCTTCGGTCTGCTTATCGAGCGGGCGCAGATCTGCTTTACCTCCGCCTTTCGCGATATGTGGATCACCGGCCGGACGGTGATGGCGAAGGCGATAATCTTCGGCATGGCGGCGAGCGCCATCGGCATCTTCAGCTATGTGCAACTGGGGATGGCGCCGAAAATCATGTGGGCCGGTCCCAATGCGGCGATCGGCGGGCTACTGTTCGGCTTTGGCATCGTGCTGGCCGGCGGCTGTGAGACCGGCTGGATGTACCGGGCGGTGGAAGGCCAGGTTCACTACTGGTGGGTGGGGCTGGGCAACGTCATTGGCTCCACGCTGCTCGCCTGGTGCTGGGACGATATCGCCGCCCCGCTCGCCACCCACTGGCAAAAGGTCAACCTGCTGAACGCTTTTGGTCCCTTCGGCGGACTGCTGGCGACCTATCTGCTGCTGCTGATCGCCCTGCTGCTGGTGATCGCCTGGGAGAGACATTTTTTCCGCCGCCAGTCGGCAGCGGTCCGGACTGTGAAGGAGAGTGCATGAAAAACATCATCCCTGATTATCGCCTGGACATGGTCGGCGAGCCCTGCCCCTATCCGGCGGTCGCCACCCTGGAGGCGATGCCCTCCCTGCAAAAAGGCGAGATCCTCGAAGTGATAAGCGACTGTCCGCAGTCGATCAATAACATTCCGCTCGATGCCAGGAACCATGGCTATACGGTGCTGGATATTCAGCAGGATGGCCCGACCATTCGCTATCTGATCCAGAAGTAATCCCATTTTCCCGCCGGCGACCTTCATCGCCGGCATGGATTTCCCCGTCTCGCCATGTCCTCACCATCAGATGGGCCGTGCAGGCAAACGATTGCAATAGATTGTAACACTTGAAACGGTGTTCCAGTTATCAAATAACCATTAATATAACGCGGCTATATTATTAAAATACGAATAAGTAACTTCGTGAATGGTTTCTGCCGCTACCGGCCAAAGCCGCACACAGCAATACAATAAGGATAGAAATGGAACTGCTGGCCAGGCTGGGTTATTTTTTTGAGCAAGTGCGTGCAGATGCCGATTTTGCCACCTTCGCCAATGAACTACGTCGGCACCAGGTCTCGTGTTACATCTACTTTGTCTCCACCGGCAATATGAATTTCGTGATGGCAAACGACAAGGTGATCACGATAAAAAGCGCCCGCAGCCTGCTGCGCGTGCGCAGCGCCCCCAACCAGCAGCTGACCTCGGCTGCGGTCATCCGCCATTTTGCCGGCGCCATCAACTTTGAACAATACTGTAAGGATCTCGCCAGCGCCGGGGTGTTTAAGTGGAGCGTCGACCTGGACGAGGAGACTCGCCACTACTGGTCGAAGGATAACCGGCTGCTGTATAAAGAGAGCCTGATTCCCCCCTGAGCGGGTCCCGGGGGGAAGTCTGGTTTGCGGGGCCAGCTCTTAATCGCGGGTCTGCACCCAAAAGGCGTGGATCAGGCCTGGAATATAGCCCAGCAGGGTCAAAATAATGTTGAGAATAAACGCCCAGCCGAAACCTTTCCCCAGCAGAACCCCCAGCGGCGGCAGAATGATAGTAAAAACGATTCTCCAGAATCCCATAAGTTCTCCCTTCATCTAATGTCAACATTTTACTAAGCTATTCAATAGTTAAGCATAGACGCTTTTCACCGCTTCGCCAGCAGGCTGCGCCCTCATCTCCGGTAACAAAAATTATTTCCTGCCGTCACGGATAAAAAAGTCCGCCAAAACATCCACTTTTTTGCCTCATGCTGTGGGCCTGACAGAGAACCGCACAGATTGTCAGTTGACCTGGCTGCCAGTCAGGACTAAGCCTGGAGAAGTTTTATCACATCGAGTCGTTTTACCAACCGGAGAATATCCATGAGTAAACTTGGGATTAATGGTTTTGGTCGTATCGGACGTCTGGTGTTACGCCGTTTATTAGAAGTCGACAGCAGCCTCGAGGTGGTGGCCATCAACGACCTCACCTCGCCAAAAGTGCTGGCCTACCTGTTAAAGCATGATTCAAACTACGGCCCCTTCCCGTGGAGCGTCGACTTCACGGAAGATGCGCTGATCGTCAACGGCAAGACCATCACCGTGTATGCCGAAAAAGAGGCGCAGCATATTCCGTGGCAGGCGGCGGGCGCGGAAGTGATTGTGGAGTGTACCGGGTTCTACACCTCGGCAGAGAAATCGCAGGCCCATCTTCAGGCCGGCGCACGCAAGGTACTGATTTCGGCCCCCGCCGGCGAGATGAAAACCATCGTCTATAACGTCAACGATGACACCCTGACGGCGGATGACACCATCATCTCCGTCGCCTCCTGCACCACCAACTGCCTGGCGCCAATGGCCAAAGTGCTGCAGGACGCCTTCGGCATCACCGTAGGCACCATGACCACCATCCACGCCTATACCGGCACCCAGTCGCTGGTGGACGGGCCGCGCGGTAAAGATCTGCGCGCCTCCAGGGCGGCGGCGGAAAACGTCATCCCGCACACCACCGGCGCGGCCAAAGCTATCGGCCTGGTGATCCCCGCCCTGAGCGGCAAGCTGAAAGGCCATGCCCAGCGCGTACCGACCAAAACCGGCTCAGTGACAGAGCTGGTGTCGGTGCTGGAGAAAAAGGTGACTGCGGATGAGGTTAATCAAGCGATGAAGCAGGCGGCTGAGGGCAATGAATCCTTTGGCTATACCGAAGAAGAGATTGTCTCTTCCGATATCATCGGCAGCCATTTCGGTTCAATCTACGATGCCACCCAGCTGGAGATTGTGGAGGCCGGCGGCGTACAGCTGGTGAAAACCGTCGCCTGGTACGACAACGAATACGGTTTTGTCACCCAGCTGATCCGCGTGCTGGAGAAATTTGCCCGCTAAGTGAACGGCGGACAGCCTGCGCTGCCCGCCGATTCTGCATTGAGCGTCTCAGGCCTGCAGATAGACCACCTGGGTCTGCAGGTACTCATTCAGGCCATGGCGGCCATCTGCGCCGCCGATCCCTGATTTACGCCAGCCGGCGTGGAATCCCTGCATCGCCTCAAAGTTCTCGCGGTTGATATAGGTTTCGCCGAACTTCAGCCCCTTAATCGCCTTCATCGCCACGTTGAGATCGCGGGTGTAGATTGAGGAGGTGAGGCCATAATCGCTGTCATTGGCCATCGCCAGCGCTTCATCGAGAGTTGAAAACGCCACCACCGGCAGCACCGGACCGAAGGTTTCCTCATGGATAATATCCATCTCCTGACGCACATCCAGCAGCAGGGTCGGCGGATAAAAATAGCCTTTCCCCTCCAGCGGCTGACCGCCCAGCGCTACCCGCGCCCCCTGCGCCACCGCCTTCGCCACTTTGCGCGCCACCTGATCCCGCGCGGCAGCGTTGATCAGCGGCCCCATCGCGATGTCATCCCGCGCCGCCGGGTCGCCAAACTGCACGGCCTTCATCGCCTCGCCGAGGCGGTTGACGAAGCGGTCGTAAATCCCCTGCTGAACATAGACCCGCTCGACGCAGTTGCACACCTGCCCGGTGTTGATCACCCGCGAGTCCACCACCGCCTTCACCGCCAGCTCCACATCCGCATCGTCCATGACGATGGCCGGCGCTTTGCCGCCAAGCTCAAGGCACACTTTGGTGATATTTTTCGCCGCGGCGGCCATGATTTTCTCCCCCGCCGCCACGCTGCCGGTCATGCTGACCATCGCCACCTTCGGATTGCCGGCCAGCTCCTGGCCGACGGTTTCCCCACGGCCGAGCACCAGGTTAAAGACCCCTTTCGGCAGCCCAACCTGGTGAACGATCTCGGCGAAAGCGATGGCGTTATTGGGCGTGAATTCGCTGGGCTTAATGACGATGGTATTTCCGGTGATCAGCGCCGGCGCCAGCTTGCGGGCGATAAGAAAAAACGGGAAGTTCCACGGCAGGATCCCGGTGGTCACCCCCAGCGCGCGTTTGAAGACAAGGATATTTTCCCCGGGACGGTCGCTCTGCACGATCTCCCCTTCATAACGCCGCGCCCATTCGGCCATGTAGTCGAGATAGTCGGCGGTGAACGCCACCTCCACCGCCGCCAGCTGCTGGATCTTGCCGCCTTCAGCGACGATCAGCCCGGCGATGTCATCGGCACGCTGACGGATGCCGGCGGCAATTTTGCGCAGCCAGCCCGCGCGCTCAATGGCCGGCAGCGCCTCCCAGGCCGGCTGGGCGCGCTCCGCCGCGTCAATCGCCAGCCGCGCCTCTTCCGCGGTCCCGTCCGGGATCCGCGACAGCAGCGCTTCGGTCGCCGGGTTAAGCACGTCGATCCAGCCGTCGCCGCGACCGGAAACGAACTGGCCATCAATATACATCTGGTGTTGAACGGGTGCTGTCATGGCTGCTCCTGTGGTGCATTTGTATTTAACAAGTGATTTTTTTGTTAAATATCGGGCGGATAAGCCGTGGCTTCGCAGCACATTGGCGCAGTTTTGTGAGCTGATTCATAAAACCGGGCCAAAAATACCCGGTTGAGGTTACATTTCAATAACACAAATTGCCCGTTTGCGATAAATCTGCCGCAAACGGGCATTTATCAGCCGAGGATGCGGGCCTGCAGCGCCCCGGCGAGCCGGTCATCCTCCCGCAGCTGTCGCCAGGCGTCGAGGATCTCCGGCGGGAAAGTCACGTGGCTGATAAAGTCTTTCCCCCGTGGACCGTACCCTTCAGGGGAATCCTGCAGACGCGGCAGTTCGCCGAGCAGCAGCGCCAGGTAGCGGGTCACCGGCCACAGCCCCGCCCCGCCGCCCACGAACCCCAGCTGGCCGTCGGTCTGTTCCAGCACCGGCGTGCAGCCGGGAAAGCTCAGCCACTGCGGCGGCGTCGTCGCCCCCTGCCAGACGCGGGCGAAGGTGGCCATCGTCCGCCGCTGCATGGTGGGGTCCTGAATGACGATCCCGCGACGATGGGGGATCCCCCGACTCTCCAGCATTGTGCGAGTAAAGCACGCGTTTTCGCCGCAGTTGGTCGACCGATCCTCCACCACCAGCCGCGGGCGAGGAATGTGCCAGAAGTCATGCGCAATATCCGCCAGAATATGCGCTTCCGGACGCCCCTCCACCGCGAGCGAACGGTAGCGCGGATCTTCGCGCACCGCCTCATACAGAAAACCGGTGGAGTGCCCTACGCCGCCGCTGATCAGCAGCGGAACCTCCTGCTCCGCCGCCAGTCGGCAGGCGGCGTCGATGGTAGGGATCACGGCGTTGCCAGCCAGCACCACCACATCCACCGCCGGCGGCGCGGTCAGCGTCGCCAGATCGTTTTGCGCCAGCCAGCCGCCGGTCAGGTTTGCCGCCGCCAGCGTCGTCGCCGACAGCGGGGGAAAGTGTTCTGCCATTCTGATCTCCTTAATCACCTCTCAGCCGCGCAGAGAGAATAGTCTGGCCATCATAAACGCCGCCTGCCGGGGCGCAAAGCGACGCTGATTTGTAACTATTTTGAAATAACAAGAAACATCTAAAAACACGCAGGTTGCACCTGAATAACTGACCATGAAAATAACAAAAAACAGCAAAAACAGGTGGAAAATAAAAATTTACCTCGCGGTTACACCAGATAAAAGCGCGTTTTCTTGCCCGCATTGCCGAGGGATAACTTGCCAATTGTAACCATCAACTCTAAGTTGCTTAACAATTACACAACCTTTTTCACATCAGGTTGCACCCTGCACGCACAGAGTGACACCTGACCTTTTACCGTGGCGGGAGAACGTTTCGTAATGAGCAATCCAGCAAGCAACACTGCATCCATTCTGCAGAAAAACAAGAAGGTACTGATCGCGAGCCTGACCGGCAGCGCCATCGAATGGTTCGATTATTTTCTCTATGGCACCGCCGCCGCGCTGGTGTTTAACAAAATCTTCTTTCCGATGGTCGACCCGGTCATTGGTCTGATCCTCTCCTGGCTCTCCTTTTCGCTCACCTTTTTTATCCGCCCCATCGGCGGAGTCATTTTCGCCCATATCGGCGATCGCATCGGTCGCAAGAAGACGCTGGTGCTCACCCTGTCGCTGATGGGCAGCGCCACGGTGGCCATTGGCCTGCTGCCCACCTACGAGATGGTGGGCCTGTGGGCGCCGGCCCTGCTGATTACCCTGCGCATTATTCAGGGCATGGGTATCGGCGGCGAATGGGGCGGCGCGCTGCTGCTGGCCTACGAATACGCCCCGGAAAAGCGGAAAGGCTTTTTCGGCAGTATTCCCCAGGCCGGCGTGACCATCGGCATGCTGATGGCAACCTTCATCGTCTCGCTGATGACCCTGTTCGATGAGGCGCAGTTTCTCGCCTGGGGCTGGCGCATTCCGTTCCTGCTCAGCTCCGTCCTCGTTTTTCTCGGCCTGTGGATCCGCAAAGACATCGACGAAACGCCCGCCTTTAAGCAGGTGAAACAGTCTGGCCAGGTGGCGAAGGCTCCGCTGCGCGAGACGCTCCAACACCACTGGCGGGAAGTGCTGATCGCCGCGGGTCTGAAAGTGGTGGAGACCGCCCCCTTCTATATCTTCTCCACCTTTGTGGTCAGCTACGCCACCACCACCCTGAGCTATCAGAAGTCGCAGGCGCTGGAATCCGTCACCCTGGGCGCGCTGGTGGCCACCGTGATGATCCCGCTGATGGGGCTGCTGTCCGACAAGGTGGGCCGGCAAAAAATGTACACCCTGAGCGTGGTGCTGCTGGGGCTGTTTATCGTCCCGTGGTTCCTGCTGCTCGACACCGGCACCAGCTGGGGCATTATGCTGGCGACGATTGTTGCCTTCGGCATCCTGTGGGCGCCGGTGACCGCGGTGCTGGGCACCCTGTGCTCAGAGATATTCAGCGCCAATGTGCGCTATACCGGGATCACCCTCGGCTACCAGCTGGGCGCCGCGCTGGCCGGGGGCACCGCGCCGCTTATCGCCACCGGTCTGCTGGCGAAATACGATGGTGACTGGCGACCGGTGGCCGTCTACCTGGGCGTGACGGTGGCGATTTCGCTGCTGGCGATATTCTGCGCCAGCCGGATGAAATCCGTCCCTGGCGCGGCGCGCTCCCGGGCGGAAAGCGCCTAACCGCAGCCGGTCCGGGCTACCTCGGCGCCGACCATCCTGCCCGGGTGCTGCGCTTGCGCGGGCCTACAGGGGGATCACGCCGCGGGGGAAACCGCTCATCCCAGGCTCAGTAAGACAGTAGGCCCGGTAAGGCGCCAGCCGCCACCGGGCAGACGAACGGGAACAACGGCTAAGACGCCCTGGCCACCCCCTTTAGCCGGCCGCCAGGGCCGGCGGGTGTCAGGCGCTCTGATTGTCCAGCTGAAGCTGCCCCTCGCGCCGCTGCTTCAGCTTCCAGAAGGCCCACAGCGCGATAAACCACAGCGGAGAAGCCAGCAGCGCCAGCAGCGTGTCCGGGTCAAAGATCATGATGAAGATGGCGAAGGCGAAGAACAGCAGGCTCACCCAGCTCATCGCCACGCCAAAGGGCATCTTAAAGATCGAACCGGCGTGCAGGTCCGGACGCTGACGGCGATAAACCAGATAGGCCGCGAGGATCATCCCCCAGCTGAACACCACCATAATCGCCGCCAGGGTCGAGACGATGGTGAACAGGGTCATCACATTCGGCACCAGGAACAGCAGCAGCGTACCGATCAGCATGCAGAAGCAGGAGAACAGCAGGCTGCGCACCGGAATGCGGGTGCTGCGCGACAGAATGCGGAACTTCCAGTGCGCATGCTTCTCCACCGACAGGCCGTACAGCATGCGGGTGCTGGAGAAGACCCCGCTGTTGGCCGAGGACATCGCCGAGGTCAGCGCCACGAAGTTAATCACCGCCGCCGCCGCGGGCAGCCCGGCTTTGGCAAACAGCGTTACGAAGGGGCTGGTCTCCGCCGACACCCCCGGCCAGGAGGCGACAGCGATGATCACCACCATCGACAGCAGATAGAAGATGATAATCCGCAGCGGCAGCGCATTGATCGCCTTGGGCAAAATGCGCTGCGGATCGCGGGTCTCCGCCGTCATCGTCCCCAGCAGTTCGATACCGGTAAAAGAGAAGATCGCTATCTGGAAGCCGGCGAAAAAGCCGGTGATACCGTGAGGCATAAAGGCCGTCGGGTCGGTGAGATGGCTCAGGGAAGCCGTCACGCCGTCCGGAGAGGTCCAGCCGGTGGCAATCATCCAGCCGCCGGTGACGATCAGGGCGATAATGGTAATCACCTTGATCAGGGCGAACCAGAACTCCGCCTCGCCAAACATCTTCACCGACAGCAGGTTGAGCAGGAACAGGATAGCCAGCATGCTGAGGGCCGGCATCCACGCCGACAGCTCGGGGAACCAGTACTGCATATAGCTCCCGCACACCACCACGTCGGCGATACAGGTCACCACCCAGCTCAGCCAGTAGGTCCAGCCGAGATAAAAGCTGGCCTGCGGTCCGAGATACTCGCCGACAAAGTCGGCAAACGAGCGGTAGTCATGGCGAGTGAGCAGCAGCTCCCCCATCGCCCGCATCACCATATAGGTAAAGAACCCGACCAGCACATAGATAACCAGGATCGAAGTGCCGGCGACGGCGATGTTGCGCCCCGCCCCCATAAACAGCCCGGTGCCGATGGCGCCGCCGAGGGCAATCATCTGGATATGGCGGGCGCCAAGCCCGCGCTTAAGCTGTGACGCGCCTTCACCTCCGGCGGCAGATGGCGCCTGATGTTGATGTTCAGTCATGGTGTTTCCTCAGGCTGTTTGCGGGAGGTGAAGCGCCGCGGCGCGGAGCAGCAACCCGGCGCGCTGGCCGGTAGCGACCCCGGCATTGGGAAAGAGGATATAGGGGGCCCGGGCCTGCACCACCCACCGTTTCTCTGCCTGGCGGGCGATCTCATACCCTGCCGGGAGCGCGGTGAAGTTCTCGACGTTGGCCGCCAGATTGAGCGTAAATTCCCCTTCGCGCTTGATGATGCTCTCCTCGACCAGGAAGTAATCCACCGGCGCTTTATCGCGCGCCGGCAGCGGCGCGTCAGAAATCCAGGCCCGGATCGCCGCGTCGGCGGCGGCGAACAGGCTAAGATCGTTGGCGCCGAACGGCATCACTTTTCCCAGCTCAAGGGTGGCGCTTTGCGCGGCGAACTTTTCGCAGGTGAAGTGGGTGAAGGTCCCGCCCGCTTCGGTATGGCGCACGATGGCGTCCATCCCGCTGGCCTGCAGCAGCTGATAGAAGCCGGGCGAAAAATCCTCCTCGTGGGCCGGGAGCAGCGCAAACTGGCGATACAGCGACCCGCGAATGGCGGTATGCATATCGAGATGACTACGGCTGACCGGCCCCGCCGCATCGGCGGCGCGATAGAAGGCCTGCACCGCCTGCTCGAGAGCAAAAGCCCGCCGCGACTCATTGCCCGGGGTGACCGCCAGATGGCGGCCGCCGAACAGGCGATTGAGGTCGTTGTGCAGATAGCGACGCGCGGCGCGGATCGCCGGCAGGTTACCAAAAACGATCAGCAGCGCCTGGGTGAGCGGCTGCCGCCCCTGGCTCAGATCGTGAGTCAGCTGCAGCAGCAGCTCGGTCGGCGCGGTCTCATTGCCATGGACGCCAGCGGAGAGGATCGTCGCCTGACGCCACGGCGTGGCCGGCAGCAACTGCAGTATGCCCTCGCCCAGCCAGCGGGCCTCGATGTCCGCCGGAAAGGTCCACGCCTGCAGGCGGCAGTGCAGTAAATCGTTAACCAGATGCTCCATCTGCCGCTCCTTAACGCTGAAAATCATAGACAGCGCCCAGACGCAGGATCTGCGTCAGCTCATCCAGCGCCTGATAAACCTCGCGCAGCAGCTGCGGGTCTGCCAGATCGCGGGCGTGCAGCCGGTCACGGTAATGTTTTTCCACCCACGCCGTCAGCTGCTGGTAACGTTCGTCGTTCATCAGGCTGTGGGCGTTGACCGCCTTACGTTCAGACTCGTTGAGCACCACCCGCAGCCGCAGGCAGGCCGGGCCGCCGCCGTTGCGCATGCTTTCCCGCAGGTCAAAAACCGCCACTTCATCGATCGGCGACGCGCTGTCGGCCGCGAGATCGCTCAGGTAACGCCAGACGTTTTCCCGCTGGCTGCACTCCTCTGGCACCACAATCAGCATCTTGCCGTCGGGTTTGCTCAGCAGCTGGCTGTTGAACAGATAGGAGGCCACCGCGTCATCGAGCGACACCCGCTCGTCCGGCACTTCCACGCTGGTAAACGGAATATCGAGACTGTCGCTTTTTGCCCGCAACGTCGCCAATACTGTCGACTGATCGACAAACGCCTGCTGATGGTGGAACAGCACATGGCGATTGCTGACCGCGATAACGTCGTTATGAAACACGCCGCGATCGATAGCCTGCGGCGCCTGCTGGGCAAACACCGTGTAGCGCGGATCCAGCTGATGCAGGCGAGCCACTGCTTCGCTGGCCTCCAGGGTCTGCCGCGCCGGATACTTCATCGGGGCGATCCCGCCGCTGGCGCGTCGACCGTAGACAAACAGCTGCACCCCCTGCCGGTCATACTCCCGACAGAAGCGGTTATGGTTGGCCGCACCTTCGTCGCCGAGGTCGCCATGCTGCGGCAGCGCCGCGTGGTGGGCGAAGTAGCGCGGATCGGCGAAGGTGGCGCGCAGGATCGCCGAGGTGGTGGGCGCCTCCTGCATGCGGTGCAGCTTATTGTTCAGGTTGGCGACGGTGAAATGAACTTTGCCATCGGCGCTATCCGCCGACGGCGAAACGGTCGCCGCGTTAGCAGTCCACATCGACGAGGCGGAGCTGAAGGCGGAGAGCAGCTGCGGCGCCGCCTGGGCCGCCTGGCGGATGACCTGCTCATCGCTGCCCTCGAATCCCAGGTCGCGCAGCAGACGCAGGTTCGGCCGCGGCTGCGGCGGCAGAATCCCCTGCACGAATCCGCGATCGGCAAGGGCTTTCATTTTATACAGCCCCTGCAGCGCCGCCTTTTTAGGGTTAGAGAGACCATCGCGGTTATTTTGCGAGGCTTCATTGCCGACGGAGAGTCCGGCATAGTGGTGCGTCGGGCCGACCAGGCCATCAAAGTTAGCTTCAAAACCAGACATATGTCCTCACAGGATCCGTTATCAGAATGGCAGGCCCGGCGATACGTTCGCCGGAAGCGTCAGCGTGTCGCTGACCAGAGAGGCCATCGGCCAGGCACAGTAATCGGCGGCGTACCACGCTGCCGCGCGGTGGTTACCGGAGGCGCCCACCCCGCCAAACGGCGCTTTACTGGAAGCGCCGGTCAGCGGCTTGTTCCAGTTGACGATCCCGGCGCGCGCCTCGTCCGCCAGCTGGTCAAACTGTGCCGCATCGCTGGAGATCAGCCCCACGGCCAGGCCATAGCGGGTCTGGTTGGCGAGGCGAATCGCCTCCGGGAAGTCGTCGTAACGGATAACCGTCAGCAGCGGGCCAAAGTACTCTTCATCCGGCACCTCGATACCGGTGACGTCGACGATCCCCGGGGTCAGCACCGTGGAGTGCGGGTCGGGCTGGCGCAGGCGCAGCAGCACCTTGCCGCCAAGCGCCTCCAGTTTCTGCTGCGCCGCCAGCATGTTCTGCGCCGCCTCAAGGGAAATCACCCCACCCATAAACGGCGCCGGCTGGTCATCCCATTTCCCGGCGCGGATCTGCGCGCTGGCCTCCACCAGCCGCCGCAGCAGCGCATCCCCCTGCTCGCCGCGCTGAACAATCAGCCGGCGCGCGCAGGTGCAGCGCTGTCCGGCGGAGATAAACGCCGACTGGATAATCACATGTAGCGCCGCATCAACATCGGCCACATCAGCCACGATCAGCGCGTTGTTGCCGCCCATTTCGAGGGCCAGCATCTTCTCCGGCTGGCCGCCGAAGTAGCGATGAAAGTGGAAACCCGCCGCTGCGCTGCCGGTGAACAGCACGCCGTCGATATCGCGGTTTTCCAGCAGCGCCTGGCCGGTGGCTTTCCCGCCCTGCAGCAGGTTAATCACCCCGTCGGGGACGCCCGCCTGCTGCCACAGCTGGACCGTCAGTTCCGCAGTGGCCGGCGTCAGCTCGCTGGGTTTAAATACGATAGTATTCCCGGCGATCAGCGCCGGAATGATATGCCCGTTGGGCAGGTGGCCCGGGAAGTTGTAAGGGCCGAAGACCGCCATCACGCCGTGCGGCTTGTGGCGCAGCAGCGCTTTACCGTCCGGCATCGTCGACTCGTGAAAGCCCGTCCGCTGGTGATAGGCCTCGATGGAGATGGCGGCTTTGCCGATCATCGCCTGCACTTCGGTGCGGGTCTCCCACAGCGGCTTGCTGGTCTCCCGGGAAATCAGGGTCGCCAGCGCCTCTTTATGCGTCTCCAGCAGCGCGGCGAAACGCTGTACGACGTCAATACGCTCGGCCAGCGGGCGGTGCGACCAGGGATAAAACGCGGCGCGCGCCGCGGCGCAGGCCGCCTGGACGTCGTCGGCCCCCGCGCTGGCCGCCTGCCACAGCAGAGACTGATCCTCCGGGGCCAGTTTGCTCATCGTTGCGCCGCTGCCCGGCTGCCACTGCCCGGCTATGAACTGTGCTTTTACCGCCATGATCTGTTTTCCTCTGGGTTCAGGGTTACCGTATAAACGCGGTCGGTCTCAGTGACCTGCAGCGCATCCAGCGCGGCGGCGTCCAGTGAGACCTGCTCTTCGTGGGCCACCAGCAGCGCCCGAAAATTGTCGAACTGACCGTTGGCGACGAGCGTCGGCGCCGACAGCGTGCCCGCCAACTGCTGAGCCGGCAGGCACTGGCAGTCGCGCACGGCGCGGATCTGATCGGTCTCCGCCTCCAGCACCGGACCGGCATCGAAAATATCCACCGAGCCGCGCCAGCTGAACCCCTCTTTCTCGAGGATCGCCCGCGCGGGGGCGGTGTTGGGGTGCACCTGGCCGATAACCTGACGGGCATTCTCCGGCAGCAGCGAGATATAGATCGGGTACGCCGGCATCAGCTCGGCAATAAAGGTTTTCATGCCGGTGCCGGTCAGCCGGTCGGCATCGGCGAACGGGATCTCGAAGAAGTGATGGCCCAGCGCATCCCAGAACGGCGACTGCCCTTGCTCATCGCTGCAGCCGCGCAGTTCGGCAAACAGGTGCGGCGAAAACCACTCGCGGAAGGCGGCGATAAACAAAAACCGCGCTTTGGAGAGCAGCAGACCGTTGCGGTTGCGCTGATACTCGGGGTCGAGAAACAGCGTACACAGCTCGCTGTGGCCGGTGTGGTCATAGCTCAGATTGAGCAGCTCCTGGGGCTTGTAGACCCCCAGCGCTTTCGAGGCGCGGACCGTTTTCTGAATGCGAAAATTGTAAAACGGCTCGTCCAGGCCTACCGCCACCTCAATGGCGCTGACCCCCACCACCCGCTCCAGCGTGGTGTCTTCCAGCACAAACAGAAAGCCTTGCTGGCCGCGCGGCAGCGCGCCGGCGAAAGTGTCAATGCTGCGGCGGATCCGGGCGGCCAGGCGCCCGGCATCATGGGGTAAGGAGGTCATGCCGATCCCCGCCCGCGCGGCAAGGCGGACGATGTCGTCAAGATCGTTTTCCCGTACGGGACGAAATAGCATCACAGGCCGTCCTCCCGGTTAGCGGATTAAGCGGGCAACGGCGCGATCGAGGCGCACGAAGGCTTCCGCAATATCTGCCAGCGGGATATTGAGCGCCGGCGCGAAGCGCAGCACGTCCGGACCGGCAATCAGGGCGATCACACCCTCTTCCGCCGCCAGGTTGGTCAGGGTTTTGGCCTTCCCGCGCAGCGGTCCCGCCAGCTCGGCGCCGATCAGCAGACCGGCGCCGCGCACGGCGCTAAACGCATCGTAACGGGCAGAGAGGGCATTCAGCTGGTCGACGATCAGCGCATGGCGCTCGCCGACGCCCGCCAGCAGCGGCGCATCCAGATGGGCCAGCACGGCGTTGGCGACGGTCGCCGCCAGCGGGTTGCCGCCGAAGGTGGTGCCATGGGTGCCTGGCTGGAAGACCTCCGCCCAGGCCTCTTTCGCCAGCATCGCGCCGATCGGGAAGCCGCCCCCCAGCCCTTTGGCGCTGGTGAGGATGTCCGGGACGACGTTGTAATGCTGGTAGGCGTAGAGATGGCCGGTACGCCCGGCGCCGGTCTGTACCTCATCAAATATCAGGGTGGCATGATGGCGATCGCAAAGGGCGCGCAGCGCCTGGAGGAACGCCGGGTCCGCCGGGATCACCCCACCTTCGCCGATAATCGGCTCGACAATCACCGCGCAGGTGCGCGAGGAGATCGCCGCAGTCACCGCCTCGATATCGTTATAGGGCAGATGGGTAATGCCCTGCGGCAGCGGCGCATAATCGCTGGAATATTTCGGCTGGCCGCCGACGGAGACGGTGAACAGCGTGCGACCGTGGAAGGCGTGGTTGAAGGCGATGATTTCGCTTTTTTCACCGCCGAACTTATCGTGGGCATATTTCCGCGCCAGCTTAAGGGCCGCCTCGTTCGCTTCGGCGCCGGAGTTGCAGAAGAACACCTTGTCGGCAAAGGTGGACTGCACGAGGGTTTTCGCCAGCTGCAGCACCGGTTCGTTGGTATAGCCATTGCCGATATGCCACAGTTTCGCCAGTTGCCCCTGCAGGGCCTCTGCCAGCGCCGGGTGAGCATGGCCCAGGGCGTTCACTGCGATGCCGCCCGCCATATCAATATACTCTTTCCCATGCTGGTCCCAGACGCGGGAGCCCGCCGCCCTCACCGGAATAAACGGCGCGGGGGCAAAACAGGGAACCAGGTAAGCGTCAAAATCTTCGCGAGTCATGCTGCCTGACATAATTTATCTCCGGAACGTAAGGCGACGGAAAACGCTCCCGTCGCGTTGGACAATCGACATTAACCCTGACCCTCGGCTTATTTTGGGCACGAGCGCGCCCGCTGCGATGGTAAAAATATTCACCACAGAAAAGTTAAGCCCTATTCTTTATGCGGGTAATTGTTAATTCATGGTTAATGCCATGTTGTTGTGTGGGCTAATGCTGGCCTGTGAACAATAAGATTGTCAATACGGGGAAACGCAATTTATTCACTTTTTGAAGATCATCAAGATAATGAAAAACATAGAAAAAATATTTTTCTATTCACTTAAGTGAATAAAAAGTGAATTAAAATGCACAGCTTGCGGGTGGTTCTTGTGCGTAGTTATTCACTTAAAAAATAAAAAATCTAACAAAAATTTAAAAATCGGAATTGCCGTCAAATACCGCTTTATAAAATTGGTGATACCATTCATTGCACAGAGTTTACTGCTGTAGCTATTCCACGGTTTTACACGACATAAATAACACTGAGAAACAGGACTCTTATGGAAAAGTTATCTTACGCATCTGAAAGTAGTACATCTCCATGGACCACCTACCTGCGCCAGATCGACCGTGTCGCGCCTTATCTCGGCGATCTTGCCTACTGGGTGGAAACCCTGCGCCATCCGAAGCGTGCGCTGATCGTCGACATCCCTGTGCAGATGGACGACGGCACCATTCGCCACTTCGAGGGCTATCGCGTTCAGCACAATCTTTCGCGTGGACCGGGTAAAGGTGGTGTTCGCTACCATCCGGATGTCGATCTTAACGAAGTCATGGCACTTTCTGCCTGGATGACCATTAAGTGCGCCGCGGTCAATATTCCTTACGGCGGAGCCAAAGGCGGCATCCGCGTCGACCCCTTCTCGCTGTCGGAAGGTGAACTGGAACGCCTGACTCGCCGCTACACCAGCGAAATCGGCATTATCATCGGGCCGCAGAAAGATATTCCGGCGCCGGACGTTGGCACCAACGGCAAAGTAATGGCGTGGATGATGGACACCTACTCCATGAACCATGGCACCACCATCACCGGCGTGGTCACCGGCAAACCGATCCACCTAGGCGGCTCCCTCGGTCGTGAAAAAGCCACCGGACGCGGCGTGTTCGTCACCGGCCGGGAAGTGGCCCGTCGCGCCGGCATCGAAATTGAAGGCGCTAAAGTGGCGCTGCAGGGCTTTGGTAACGTCGGTAGCGAAGCAGCGCGCCTGTTCGCCGGCGTCGGCGCCCGTATCGTGGTTATTCAGGATCACACCGCTACCCTGTACAACGAAGGCGGGATTGATATGGCTGCCCTCACCGCCTGGCAGGCGGAGAAAAAGCAGATCGCGGGTTTCCCGGGCGCCCAGGAGATTGATAAAGAGGCTTTCTGGACCACCCCAATGGACATCCTGATCCCGGCGGCGCTGGAAGGGCAAATCACCCGCGAGCGCGCTGAGAAGCTGACCTGCAAACTGGTGCTGGAAGGGGCTAACGGCCCAACCTATCCGGAAGCGGACGATGTGCTGGCCGAGCGCGGCGTGATCGTGGTGCCGGACGTTATCTGTAACGCCGGCGGGGTGACCGTCAGCTACTTTGAGTGGGTGCAGGACATGGCCAGCTTCTTCTGGAGCGAAGAGGAGATCAACGCCAAGATGGACCGCATCATGACCGACGCCATCATTCACGTCTGCGATAAAGCGGCCGAGAAAGAATGTACGCTACGTACCGCCGCCTATATCGTGGCCTGCGAGCGCATCCTGATGGCGCGTAAAGACCGCGGCATCTACCCGGGCTGATCCCCGTCAGAAAGTGCACCAGGGGTGGCATTGCGCCACCCTTTTTTTTGCCGTCGCGCCGTCAGCCGACGGTGGACCACAGCACCGGCCATCCCCGACGCTGCGCCTCCGCCAGCAGACCCGGACAGGGATTCACCGCGCAGGGGTGACCAACCACGGTGAGCAGCGGCAGATCCGAGATATGATCGCCAAAGGCGTAGCACGCCGCCAGCGGCCGGCCCTGTTCCTGCGCATAGCACTGAGCATGCGCCGCCTTGTGTTCGCCGATGGCGGTCCGCCAGAGCTCGCCGGTATAGCGGTCATCCACCACCACCGGCTCCGAGCACAGGGCATGTTCCACCCCCAGCGCCGCCATCGCAGGCCAGAGAATGTCGGTCATCGACCCGGAGACAAACACCACGTCATCCCCCCGCGCCTGATGCTGCCTGAGGCGCGCCACCACCTCGTGGTGAAAACCATATCCGCCTTCGCGATACAGACGCTCGGCGACCGCCCGCACCCAGGGACGCGACTCGTGGCGAAACAGCGAGTAATAGTAGCGGTTGATCGCTTCCCGCGGTTGACCCGCTTCGCTAAGCGCCTGAAGCTGGCGGACAATCGCCGCGGCCGTCAAACCGCACTGCAGCGGATATTCCTCGGCATAGCGGTGCAGAAACAGGAACATACTTTTGCCGGTAATCAGCGTTTCATCCACATCAAAAAAGGCGATGCTCATCCCCGTCCCCCTGCTCAATACTGACCAGATAATGTTGATGGCACTGCGCCGCCTGCTCGCACTCTTTGCGAGTGATGTAGTTAAGGTCATAGACGCTGAAGCTAAAGCCAACTTCCGCTTTGCGGGTGCCGGTCTGGTCAAACCCCACCGAGCATTCGCAGGTAAAGCGGCCATGGGCTGAACTTTTGCGTGACACCACATTGAGGACGATGGTCACCGGCAGCGGAAAAACAAAGCAGGAAAAGGCCACCTGCAGCGAGCTCAGGGTAAAGTACTTCTCCGCCATTGCCACGCCGGCCTCCGCCAACAGGAATTTTTCCGAGGTGGCGATGATGGTCTGCCGCGCCGCCTCGATCAGCACCATCCCCTGAATATGTTGCCCGGTCTGGTGGTCGCAGAGTAACTCCGAGGCATCCTGCAGGATCAGGCGTGCGCAATAGCTATCCTCATCGCGTTGTTCCGGCGAGGTGATGAGGATATTCGCTTTTTTACGTTTATGTACCAGCCGCTGATGATCGCGGTTGTTTTGATAATAGAGATCCTGCAGATTGACGATCTGGCGGATTTTATCCGGATAGTGCTGACGAATAATGCAGATGGTGCGGGAGATGTCGTCGAGCTGTCCCCCCTGACCGATAATGATTTTATCGACGCCGGCCAGCTCGCCGCTCCAGACAAACCGCTCAAACTCATTAACCGTCAGCACATTCTCATGCCGCCGGGCAAAATCGGTAAATTTCTCACCCACCACAATTAATTTTTCCATGGCGCTTGTCTCCTCAGATCGTTTTCACCAGTAACGCAATCCCCATCCCGCCGCCGATGCACAGCGACGCCAAGCCGGTCGGTTGATTCTCCCGGCGTAGCGCGTGCACCAGACTGACCACGATCCGCGTCCCGGAACTGCCCAGCGGGTGACCGAGGGCGATCGCGCCGCCGTGGACGTTCAGGCGGGAAGCAATCTCCTCCTCCGTCATCTGATGCTCTCTGGCCAGTCCCCTGACCACCCCCAATACCTGCGCGGCAAAGGCTTCGTTAATCTCCAGCCGGGCCATATCGCTGAGCTGAAAACCACCGCGGCGCAGGGCGCACGCTATCGCCGGCAGTGGGCCGAGCCCCATCAAGGACGGATCGACGCCGCCTTCGCCAAAGGAGACGATCTCCGCCAGCGGCTGCAGGCCATAGCGGGCAACGGCGCGCGCCGAAGCGAGGATCACCGACGCGGCGCCATCGTTCAGCCCGGAGGCGTTGCCCGCCGTGACGCTGCCGTCAGCGCGAAAAGCCGGTTTCAGCGCCGCCAGCTGCCCGGCGCTAAGATCATGGCGGATCGGCTCATCCTCGCGGACCGTGCTGACGCCCCGCTTCGCGCTGACCGTCACCGGCACAATCTCATCGGCAAAATAGCCGGCACGGCTGGCGGCGGAGGCTTTTTGATGGCTCTCCAGCGCATACTGGTCCTGCGCCGCGCGCGAGATCTGCTCCTGCGCGGCGATGGCCTCCGCCGTTTCCCCCATCGAAATCTGCAGCAGCGGATCGGTTAACCCGTCGCGCTGGATCACATCCTCACTGCTGAATGCGCCGAATTTCATCCCGCCCCTTATCTCTCCCTGCAGCAAAAACGGCGCCTGACTCATATTTTCCATTCCGCCGGCGACCACCAGGTCGGCATAACCGCTCTGGATATGGATCGCCCCTTCGGTCATGCTTTTCATGCCGCTACCGCAGATCATATTCAGGGTGTAAGCCGGCGTTTGCACCGGGATCCCTGCCCGCAGCGCAACCTGACGCGCCGGTCCCATTCCCTGCCCGGCGGCGAGGACGCAGCCGCAGATCACCTCATCGATCCACGCCGGGTCAATGCCGGCCTGCTGCAGGTTGTGCCTGACGGTGAGCGCTGCCAGCTCCACCGCGGAGACCGTTTTCAGGGCGCCAAGAAAGCGCCCCACCGGCGTACGGCAGGCCGCGACGATATAGACTTTGTTCATGATTATTCCATTACGTAGAGCGAGGAAAGATACTGCCGCGTCCCGGCTTCGCTGCCGGTAAAGCCCACATAGCCATCGGGATTGACCACCGCGTAGTCATCGGGACCGATCTGTAGCGCTTCGAGAAACGCCTCGTCCACCGGATCGAGCGGGCAGAACATAAACCAGCCGGCCTGCTTCAGGCGGGACAAAGGAGGACAGGCGGCGCGGGCGGAAAAGATCACCACCTTACCGCTGGCGAAGGCGTCATAGCTGTTGCGAAACGTCGCCTGCGGCGAGGCAAAAACGTACCAGGGAACATGGTGTCCTGCGAGGCCGTCCGGCTCCTGCGCCTGCGTCGCGGTGAAACCGGCGTACTGCAGCGGCAGCTGGTGACGATAGTAGTGACGGTTGCAAAACTCCGGAAAGTAGACCCCATCGATATGATTTCTCGGCACCAGACCGGCGATCAGGCCAGTATCATGGTCGGTGGAGCGCAGCACACCGCTCACCGCGGCGAAGCGCTGGGTGCGATAGGACGCCGGCAGTCGGTCAGTGGCCACGCCGTGCAGACAGAAAGCCAGCTTCCAGGCGAGGTTCACCGCATCCTGGACGCCGGTGTTCATCCCCTGCCCGCCAATGGGACTGAACAGGTGGAAGGCATCTCCCGCCAGCATAATATGGTGCTGCAGATTGTCATCGGCGATGCGGTTATAGAAATTGGCGCTGGAGGACCAGGTGAGCCTCTGCGCCGGCGGCACCTGAGGGCAGTAGCGCGCCAGCGCGGCGTTAATCTCCTGCAGGTCCGGCACCGGACGCGGCGACGGCAAGCGCCCGGCTTTTTTAATCACAATCCTGACCTGATTGTCCGGCATGGGCAGGAAAATCAGAAAGCCTTGCTCATCAATATGGTAGGAGGTCCCCGGGAGCGCCGCCGCGGGGTCGAACTGCACATCCGCCATCACAAAATGCAGCGGATAGTCATGACCGCTAAAGCCGATCCCGGCCAGCTCCCGGACGGTGCTGGCCGCGCCGTCGGCGCCGATAATATAGTCATAAGCGGCGGAACAGGCCCGACGGGCATCGTCGAGCAGGGAGACGTGATAGCGCTCCCCCTCCCGGCGCCAGGAGACCAGCTGGTGCCCGCGTCTCACCTGCCGCCCGGCGGCGGCTAATGCCGTTTCGAGGATCTTCTCCGTCCGCGGCTGCGGGATACTGACATGGAAGGGATAGCAGGTGGCGAGTCGGCGGTTATCAATATGCAGAAATTTGCGGTTTTTATAGTAAGCGTAGACTGACTGCACCTGTTTTCCCTGGGCGATCAGTTCCCCGGCAAGGCCTAAGCCGTGGAAGGCTTTAATGGTCGCCGGACTGACGCTCAGCGCTTTGGACCAGGTGGTGCTGTGGGTATTTTTATCAATGATATCAAAATCAATTCCATACTTATTCAGATAGCAGCCAATGATTAACCCTACCGGGCCGGCGCCAACAATGAGTACTTTTTTCACGATCGAGCCTCTCTGTATGCCCCATGTGGGGCATACGCGTGTTGCCTGGGTGCAGGGTGATTAGGGATAGATATCATCGGCCAGACGACGATCGCCGGCGACATTGCAGATATGCCAGTAGGGGTATGGTTTCTCTTTCTCGCTCACGCTGTTGAGGATCGCCGTCTCCTCGTCGCTCAGCGTCCAGTTCAGCGCCGCCAGGTTATCTTCCAGTTGGGCCAGTTTGGTCGCGCCGATCACCAGCGAAGCGATCCCCGGACGGGTACGCAGCCAGTTGAGCGCCACCTGCGCGACGCTGGCGTTGCGCTGGCGGGCAATCTCCTGCATCACCTCCAGGGTCTGCCAGGCCTGCTCGCGGTTGGCGATCGGCGCGGATTCGAACGGCGTGGCGTTCGCCAGGCGACTACCTTCGGGAAACGCCTGATTGCGCGGGTATTTGCCGGTGAGAAAGCCCCCGGCCAGCGGGCTCCAGACGGTGATGCCGACGTTCTGATCGACGCTGAGCGGGATAATCTCATGCTCCAGTTCACGCGCGGCGATATTGTAATAGCCCTGATAGACGCAGAATTTCTCCAGCCCAAGGCGCTCCGAGATCCCCAGCGCCTTCGCCAGCTGCCAGGCCGCGTAGTTGGAGACCCCGATATAGCGAATTTTCCCGGCGCGGATCAGGGTATCCAGCGTGCGCAGGGTATCCTCCAGTGCGGTGCGCGGATCGAACCCGTGAAGGTGATAGATATCGATATAATCGGTCTTCAGCCGCTGCAGGCTGGCCTCGACGGCATTGATGATATGGTAGCGCGACGCCCCCAGCGCATTCGGGTTGGGGTCGGTTTGCCAGCGCCCTTTCGTGCCGATAATCACCTGCTGGCGTTTTCCCTTCAGCGCGTTGCCGAGCAGCTCTTCGCCCTGGCCGTTCTTATAACAGTCCGCGGTATCAAAAAAGTTAATCCCGGCGTCCAGCGCTTTGTACACCAGATCGTAGGCCGTCTGCTCAGGCACCACGCCGAATTCCGACCAGTTGCGCCCCGGCGCGCCGAGAAAGGCCCCTTTCTCACCAAACGTCATGGCGCCGAAACAGAGCTCCGAAACCGACAGCCCGGTGGAACCTAAATACCGATACTTCATGCTTGACTTCCTTTTAAAGGTGACAACGTCACACTAGCGATAACCAATCCGCTGGCGGTCAGGCAAGCACCGGCCAGAGGAATGTGAGATAGAGAGACGCCAGAGGCGAGCAGCAGCCCGCCAAACCAGGCGCCGCCGGCATTGCCGAGGTTAAAGGCGGCGATATTGCACGAGGAGACCATGCTTTTACCGCTCTCACTGCTGTCCAGCGCCTGCATCTGCAGCGGCGGAATGGTGGAGAACATCGCCGCCCCCAGCAAAAACACCGCCGCGCAGGCACCAGGCAGCGTCTGAATAGCCAACGGGAAAAGGCACAGGACGACGCTCAGCAAAGCGAGAGTCAGCAGCAGCGCCCGGCGGACGCCGCCGTCGGTCAGTCGGCCGCCAAGATGATTCCCGGCGACCATCCCAACGCCGAACAGCATCAGCACCGGCGGAATAAGGTGTTCGCTCATCCCGGTGACGGTTTTCAGCATCGGCGCGATGTAGGTGAAGGCGGCGAAGACGCCGGAGAACCCGAGGGCAGTGATCAGCAGGCTGCGCAGCACCGCGGGATGGCGGAGCACCTTTAGCTCATCACGGATCCGGCTCTGGGCCGACGGTTGCGCCTGACGGCCAGGCACCAGGGCAATGACTGCCAGGGCGGAGAGAACGCCGATCAGCGTGACCATATAGAAGGTATAGCGCCAGCCAAGGTACTGCCCCACCCAGGCGCCGAGCGGCACGCCCAGAATATTGGCCAGGGTGGCGCCGAGAAACACGGCGGAGACCGCCGAAGCTCGTTTATCTACCGGCGCCAGCTCCGCGGCATAGACTGAGCTTATTCCGAAAAACGAAGCGTGAGCGAAAGCGGTTATTACCCTGGCAATAATTAGCATGGTCATATTACCGGCGATCGCGCAGCCTAAATTTCCAATGGAAAATAAGATCATCAAAAATAACAGCGCCGGTTTTTTGCGATAACGGCTTAATAGCGGCGTAAGCAGCGGCGCGCCAATCACCACCCCACAGGCATAAGCGGTAATAGACCAGGCGGCAAGGGTAATGGATATATGAAAATCATGGGCCACATCGAGTAATAAACCCATAATCACAAATTCGGTGGTGCCAATACCAAATGAACCCACGGAAAGCGCATACACCGCCGCAGGCAATCCCGCCGGACGGGAAACAGCAATAGTCATAAGTTACCTTATCTCCCGCCAGAACGGCGGGAGGAACGTATTCAGGAGATTATTTATCGATTAAATTAAAGTCGCCCTGGTTATAGCGTAAGCCGGCGACGTTTTCGGCAGCGAAAATATGATCGATGGTGAGAATATCTTCAGGCGAGAGCATAATATCGGCCGCAGCGGCATTATCGCGCAGGTGATTGATTTTTCGTGCCCCGGGGATCGGCACGATATCTTCGCCTTTGCTCATCACCCAGGCGAGAGCCATCTGCGCCAGGGTGGCATCGTAGCGGCCGGCGACCTGCTGCAGATGGTCGAGCAACTGCTGGTTTTTGCGCATGGTTTCGGCCTGGAAGCGCGGCAGATTGCGACGAAAATCATCGGCAGCGAAGAGGCTGGGGTCGGTGATTTTGCCTGTCAGGAAGCCGCGCCCCAGCGGGCTGTAAGGGACAAAGCCCACCCCCAGCTCGCGGCAGGCCTTGAGGATGCCGCCCTCCGGCTCACGGGTCCACAGCGAGTATTCCGTCTGCACCGCGGTAATCGGATGCACCTTGCAGGCCCGGCGCAGCGTCTGGGCTGACACTTCCGACAGCCCGATGTGGCGAATTTTACCCTCTTTAACCAGGTCGGCCATGGTGCCCACCACCTCTTCCACCGGCACCGCGGGATCGACGCGGTGCTGATAGAGCAGATCGATGGTCTCGATATTCAGCCGCTTCAGCGACCCTTCCACCGCCTCACGAATATGTTCCGGACGGCTGTCGACGCCGGCCATCCGCTCCAGCCCCTGGCCGGTCGGCAGAATACGAAAGCCAAATTTGGTGGCAATCTGCACCTTATCGCGGATGCCTTTAATCGCTTTCCCGACAAGGACTTCATTGTCAAATGGCCCATACACTTCGGCGGAATCGAGGAAGGTCACGCCCATGTCCACTGCGGCATGGATGGTATTTATCGCCTGCGACTCCTCAGCGCCGCCATAGGCAAAACTCATTCCCATACACCCGAGACCCAATGCGGAAACCTGGAACTTCTCTTTTCCGAGATAACGTGTTTTCACCTTATTTTCCTTACGTGCTGAATGTTATTAAATATATACTTCCCTTTTACATTGATAACAATTAATCTATTCCGAACGCGGTGTTAGCTGGAAATTAACAATGAAAACGTTGCCTGATTTGCAACAAATTGAAATATTAATACTCATAGTGAAACATGGTAGTTTTCGACAAGCTGCCAGAGCATTAAATCTTTCACCGCCGGCCCTCACCAGCGCTATTAATCATCTGGAAGAAAAATTAGGCGTGCGCCTGCTCAATCGCTCGACGCGCAGTTTGTCTTTAACCGCCGTGGGTGAGGAATTTCTTAATAATATGACGCCGGTGGTTAATGATTATCGCCGGGTAGTCGACAGTCTGAATTATCACCGTCTGACCCCGGAAGGGGTGGTGAAAGTCAATTTACCGCGCATTGTTCTCGACCTTTTCTTTCAGCGCTATTTTATTGCTTTTAAAACCGCCTATCCTGACGTGACGCTGGAGCTGTTTACCACCGATCGGAAAGTGAATATTATCGAGTCCGGTTTTGACGCTGGCATTCGTTATTCCCGGGATGTGCCCAAAGATATGATTGCCATCCCCTTTGGCGAGAAACTGTCGCTGATCCCGGTAGCCAGCCCGGACTATCTCCGCCAGGCCGGAGCGCCCGACACCCCGCAGTCGCTGATCAATTTTCGCTGTATCAACCGATGTTTTCCCAGCGGCGAAAAGTATCGGTGGGAGTTTATCAGCCCCGACGGCGAGCCAGGCGAAGTCGCAGTCAAAGGCGATCTGGTCGTCGATTCCGATACGGCGATGATCCAGGCGGCGGAGAGCGGACTGGGGATCGCCTTTGTCTATCAGTCGCTGGTCTCCGCGCAACTGAACGCCGGCAGCCTGATCCGCTTATTGCCCAGCTACCGCTACCCGGCGGATCATTTCTGCGTCTACTATCCGAGTCGCAAACATATTCCCGCGCCCCTGCGCGCTTTTATCACCTGGGTGATGGCGCAGAATAAGAGCATCCTCCATGAGTAAATGGCCTGAGGGGGTATCCTCCTGTTCGCTACAATAAACGCACACACCGTTAACCCTTATTTATCCTTTCCCTTGAATTTCGTCGGTCGTCAGGCATAAACTCGTTAGAGCTCTAACGATTTTGGCAGACGACCTATGGACCATCGACAGCTAAACTTCTCCCATCTTTTATATCTGACCGCCCATCACTGGCGGCTGGCGGTTAATCGTCGGCTGAAAAACCTCGGCCTCAGCCAGGCCAGCTGGGTAGCGGTCGCCGCTATCGCCCGCCATCACCAGCCGCTGTCGCAAAGCGAACTGGCGCAGGAGCTGGGAGTGGAGAGCGCGACCATTGTGCCGCTGATCAACCGCCTGGTGACCCTCGGCCTGGTGGAGCGCGTCACCACCGACCGCGATAAACGCAAGCGGCTGCTGGTGGTCACCGACCAGGGGCAGGCCCTCTTCGAGCAGGTCAAAACGGTGGCGGACGATCTGCGTGAAGAGATCCTGACGGCGATTACTCCACAGGAGCGGGAACAAACTCAGCGGGTGCTGGAAAAGCTGTTGCGCGAAGTGGAGAAGAAATAATGCCCCGTCGTCAGAGTAACCCTTACGCCCCCCATGACTGGGCGCCGCATGAAAAACCGGCCCTGCTCGGCTCGCCATCGACGCCGCTGCACAGCCCGGCGAAGCGCCTGGCCTACGGGGTGGTCGGGCTGCTGGTGTGCCTCACCGGCGCGCTGGGCAACGCGGTAGTCACCGCCAATCTGCAGCTGCTGCAGGGCACCTTCGCCGCCTGGTCGACGGAGATCGCCTGGCTGCCGGCGGTGTATGTCATGACCAACGTCTCCATCAACCTGCTGCTGGTGAAATTTCGTCAACAGTTCGGGCTGCGCGCCTTTACCGAAGGCTTTCTGGTGCTCTATGTGCTGGTCACCTTCTTCCACCTGTTCGTCAACGATCTCAGCTCGGCGATGATGGTCCGCGCCGCCCACGGCATGGTGGCCGCGGCGCTCAGCTCGCTGGGGATCTACTATCAGGTGCAGGCCTGGCCCGCACGCCACCGCCTTAAAGGGCTGACCATCGGTATCACTGGCTCGTCGCTGGCCATTCCGCTGGCGCGCCTCTTTTCCACCGAGCTGCTGCAGACCGACGAATGGCGCGGGCTCTACTTCTTTGAACTGGGGCTGGCGCTGGTGTCGCTGGCCTGCGTCATCGCGCTGAAGCTGCCGCCGAGCGATCGTAAAAAGGTGTTCGAGAAGAAGGATTTTATCACCTTCTTCCTGCTGGCCCCCGGCATGGCGCTGGTGTGCGCGGTGCTGTCGCTGGGGCGGCTCGAGTGGTGGTTCGAAGCGCCGTGGATCGGCTGGTCGCTGGCGGCGGCGGTGGTGCTGATCGTCGCTGCCATCGCCTTCGAGCATAACCGCAGCAATCCCCTGCTCAATACCAAATGGCTCTCCAGCGGCAGTATCCTGCGCCTCGGTCTGATTATGCTGCTGATCCGCATCGTGCTGGCGGAGCAGAATACCGGGGTGATCGGCTGGCTGCAGTACGTTGGCCTGCAAAACGAACAGATGACCAACCTTGCGTGGTCAATTTTCGCCGGCATTCTGTGCGGGATCATTGCCAGCTGCCTGACGCTTAACCCGCAGAAGCTCTACTGGCCGACCGCCACCGCCCTGGCGCTGATCATGGTGGCCTCGCTGCTCGACAGTCAGTCCAACGCCCTCACCCGCCCGGAACAACTGATGTTCAGCCAGTTTTTGCTTGGCTTCGGCAGCGCCTTCTTTCTGGCGCCGGCGATGCTCGCCGGTATTGGCGGGGTGTTCGCCGATCCGCGCAACCTGGTCAGCTTCTCGGTGCTGTTCGGCATGAGCCAGAACATCGGCGGCCTGCTGGGATCGGCGATCCTCGGTACTTTCCAGACCTGGCGGGAGAAATTTCACTCCAGTCAGCTGGCGGATCAGATCACCACCCTCAACCCGCTGATCGTCGAGCGTCTGCAGCAGTACAGCCAGATGTACCAGAGCCAGATCGGCGACAGCACGCTGCTTAACGTCCAGGCCACGACGCTCCTGCAAAACGCCGCGACGCTGCAGGCCAATATTCTCGCCTGGAATGATACCTATCTGCTGACGGCGGCGATCTCCGCCGGGACGTTAGTGTGGGTTTTCTGGCGCTTAATTCGCTTACGACTAACCGCCCGTATCGCATTAAAACGCGCCACTGGCAGCAAATAATTATCATCATTTCATCTCTGGAGTCGTTATGAGTCAGCAGGATGCGGCCAAACAACAGGCCAATACCCGAAACAACATTCGCGTGGTCTCCATTTTTACCGCCGCGGCGATAGGCCTCGTCGGCGTACTGGTGATCCTCTATGCCTGGCAGCTACCGCCGTTCACCCGGCATAGCCAGTTTACCGACAACGCCTACGTGCGCGGGCAGACCACCTTTATCAGCCCACAGGTCAACGGCTACATCACTGCCGTCAACGTCAAGGATTTCGCCATCGTTCAGCCGGGCGAGGTACTGTTCCAGATAGACGATCGCATCTATAAGCAGCGGGTGCACCAGGCCCAGGCCACCCTGGCGATGAAGGAGGCGGCGCTGCGCAACAACCTGCAGCAGCGCAAAAGCGCCGAGGCGACGATCGCCAAAAACGAAGCCGCGCTGCAAAACGCCCGCGCGCAGAATCTGAAAATCCAGGCCGATTTAAAAAGGGTGCAGGAACTGACCGCCGATGGCTCGCTGTCGATCCGCGAGCGTGATTCCGCCCGCGCCAGCGCCGCCCAGGGGGCAGCGGATATTGAACAGGCGAAAGCGGCGCTGGAGATGTCGCGCCAGGATCTCGAATCGACCATCGTCAATCGCGATTCGCTGGAGGCCGACGTGGCCAGCGCCAAAGCCGCCCTCGAACTGGCGCAGATTGACCTGCAGAATACGCAGATCATCGCCCCCACCGGCGGCCAGCTGGGGCAGATTTCGGTGCGTCTTGGCGCTTACGTCAGCGCCGGAACCCATCTGACTTCGCTGGTCCCGCCGCAGCACTGGGTGATCGCCAACCTGAAAGAGACCCAGCTGGCCGATGTGCGTATCGGCCAGCCGGTTACCTTCACCGTTGACGCGCTCAACGGCGAGACCTTCCACGGCAAGGTGCAGAGTATCTCCCCGGCGACCGGGGTGGAGTTCAGCGCTATTTCGCCGGACAACGCTACCGGCAACTTCGTCAAGATCGCCCAGCGCATCCCGGTGCGCATCACGGTTAACGAGGGGCAGCGCAACAGCGAGCGCCTGCGCCCCGGCATGTCGGTGCAGGTGACCATTGATACCCGCGCGGAGAAGCAGCCATGATCCGCCCGGTCACCCTTGTCATCGTCCTGGCGCTGGTCGGCTGTCAGTCCGCCGATGTCCAGCGCGCGCAGCCGACCCTGACCATCCCTGCCGCCTGGCGGGCCGACGTTGGCCCTGCCAGCCCGGTGGAAGGCGTATGGTGGCGCAATTTTCATGACAGTGCGCTGAATCAGTATGTCGACCGGGCGCTGCGCTATAACAGCGATGTGCTGATCGCCCGCGAGCGGGTCAATGAGTATCAGGCGCGGGCGTATGCCGCCGACAGCAGCCTTTTTCCCTCGCTGGATGCCAGCCTGACCGGCACCCGCGCCCGCGCGCAGTCCGCCGCCACCGGCCTGCCGATCCACAGCACGCTGTACAAAGGTGGCCTGACCGCCAGCTATGATGTCGATATCTGGGGCGCGAACCGCAACGCGGCCAGCGCCGCCGGGGCCAGCCTCGAGGCGCAGAAAGCCGCTGCCGCCGCGGCCAATTTGAGCGTCGCCACCTCGGTGGCCGTGGGCTACGTGACGCTGCTGTCGCTGGATGAGCAGCTGCGGGTCACGCAGCAGACGCTCCAATCACGGGAAGACGCCTGGCGGCTGGCCAAACGTCAGTTTGAAACCGGGTATACCTCGCGCCTTGAGCTGATGCAGGCGGATTCGGAGCTGCGCTCAACGCGGGCGCAGATCCCGCCGCTGCAGCACCAGATTGCGCAGCAGGAAAACGCCCTCAGCGTGCTGCTGGGGGATAACCCCGGCGCGGTCAAACGCGGCGAATTCGCCGGGCTCACCCCGCTGCGTCTGCCCTCGCAGTTGCCGTCCACCCTACTCAATCGCCGCCCGGATATCGTACAGGCCCAGCGTCAGCTGGTAGCCGCCGATGCCACCCAGGCCTCGTCGCAGGCGCAGCTGCTGCCGTCTATCAACCTGACCGCCACCGGCAGCCTGCAGGACCGGACGCTGCCGGATCTGCTCGACGATCCGCTGCGACTGTGGAGCATTGGCGGTAGCATCCTGGCGCCGCTGCTTAACCGCCAGGCGTTAAACGCCCAGGTGGATGTCTCCATGGCCCAGCGCAACCAGGCGCTGTACAGCTATGAGAAAACGGTGCGCGGCGCGTTCAAAGAGGTCAATGACAGCCTTGACGCCATTAGCCGCTACGGCGAACAGTTGACCGAGCTGCAGGGACAGGTGGCGGTAGCGGAGGAAACATTGCGCATTGCGCAGAATCGCTACCGTAACGGCTACTCTTCGTATCTGGATGTGCTTGATGCCCAGCGAACGCTGTTCTCCACCCAGCTTAGCGTGGTCCAGGTGAAGAATAACCTGCTGCTGGCGCAGATCGATCTGTACCGGGCGCTGGGAGGCGGCTGGATGAACGCGTGAAAAGCCTGCTCGCGTCGGTCCGCCACCGTCCAGAGCGCGGAAGCCAGTATTCAGGCCGGGATAGCGTTGCGCCACCCGGCCACTACTACCACCAGGGAGTTAATCTATGCAACAACAGTGGTCTGCTGTCGATAATTACATGATTTCTTCGCTTATTCCTGATGATGACGTGCTGAGACAGGTTCTGGAAAACAACAAACGCGCCGGGCTACCTGAACATGATGTTGCGGCCAATCAGGGGCAATTTCTGGCGCTGTTGGTGCGCATGACCCAGGCGCGGCGGATCCTTGAAATTGGCACGCTCGGCGCCTATAGCGCCATCTGGATGGCGCGTGCGCTGCCCGCCGACGGAAAGCTGATTACCCTCGAGGCTGACCCGACGCATGCGGGGGTGGCGCGCCAGAATATCCGCCTCGCCGGGCTAAACGAGCGCATTGAGCTTATTGAAGGACCCGCGCTGAACACGCTGGAAAATTTCGAGGATGTGCAGCCATTCGACCTGATCTTTATTGATGCCGATAAACCTAATAATCCTCACTATCTGGAGTGGGCGCTGCACTATTCCCGCCCCGGGACGCTGATCGTGGGCGATAACGTGGTGCGCGATGGCGAGGTGATTAATGGGCAAAGCGATGACGCGCGTGTGCAGGGCGTGCGTCGGTTTATCGAGATGATCGGCGATAACCCGCGGCTCACCGCCACCGCGCTGCAGACGGTGGGCATTAAGGGATGGGATGGCTTTACGCTGGCGCTGGTGAATGGCTGAGATCCGGGCGGCCTGATGCCCTCACCCCGGCCCTCTCCCCCAGAGAGAGGGAGAAACCCAGCTCTCCTGCCCGGCAGCACCAGCCTGCATGAACCTATGCTGCCGGGCCCGCGGGGCTTTCTGCCGCGGAGGATCATCGAGGATAATAGGTATACTGGTAGTGCAGAGACTGATCTTTCATTGCCCCTGCAGCAGGCTGCTCGCCATACTCCGCGGTACAGTTCCCCTCGGGATCCCACCCTAAACAACGGGCCTGGCGTGCTCCACTATACGTTGAGGTCGTTTCCCGGGATATCCAGCGCCCTTTTTCATCCCAACGCAGCGTCGAGGTGGAGTCCGAGTCAGCCATGCGGCTAAGGCGCCCATCCGTATAGCGGTAATCAACAGCAAGCATGACCATCATACCGCCGTTGACCGTTTTACGGACCAGGCGGTGCCGGTCGTCATACTGATAGGTGGTCGTATGCAGGACTTTGGGCGGTTGCTGCGTCGCGGACACGTTTTCGGCGCGCACAATCCGCCCGAGAGAATCGGTATAAAACTGTTCGCGCATCACCATCTTGCTGATATTTCCCGTCGCGCTCCGGGTCTGCCGGATATATTCCCGCATCCATCCTTTATCATTTCGCCAGCGAACATTATCTCTGACGATCGTTGCGCCATGTGCGGTGTTAAGGTTTTTTGCCCGCTCATAGCTTGCCAGCCGGCGGCATCGCGCGAAACGAAGGGCGCCATATTCGTTATTCTGGCTGCCGACGATTTGCACGCTCTGCACTTCGCCGTTCAGCGACGGAAGGGAGGTCAAAATAAAAAAGTTCGCATCGTTGATCGCCCGCTGTGTTTCATCGCAGGAGGAAGCGTCAACGAAGGGTTTACACGCGGCCATCACAAGGATAGCCAGCGCCAGCATGAGGAATTTGTCCATATCAAGAAGGGTAAAAATAGACTCCGTGTTCTGGTTTTCCTGCGAAACAAGGCTAAAAATACGCGAAGACAGCCGATGACCCAAGCCGGCAGGTCGATTTTCAGATTCCGTTCATTTTTCATTCGGCGGGGAAGCATCAGGGCGGGGAGATAACCGGGTACGGCGTACGGCTTCGCGACCGCTCCCGGGTTTCCCCTGCCCGGCAAGCACTGCGCCGCCGGGCAGG
Source organism: Klebsiella sp. 54 (assembly GCF_018223875.1). Taxonomy (NCBI): domain Bacteria; kingdom Pseudomonadati; phylum Pseudomonadota; class Gammaproteobacteria; order Enterobacterales; family Enterobacteriaceae; genus Klebsiella; species Klebsiella sp. 54. The sequence goes on along the minus strand of NZ_JAGRRA010000002.1, from coordinate 1,322,219 downwards.
GAAAAGGGTGGGATTACGGCGTCACCTGCTCCATCGCCTGCAGGACACGTTTGTCCGAGATGGGGTACGGGGTCCCCAGCTGCTGGGCGAAGAAGCTCACCCGCAGCTCCTCGATCATCCAGCGGATCTCCCGGACATCGTCGTCCTCACGGCGGTTCGGCGGTAGCTTATTCAGCCACTGCTGCCACGCCTGCTGCACGCTCTCAATTTTCAGCATCTGCGCGCGGTCGCGGTGCGGATCGATAGCCATCTTCTCCAGGCGCTTTTCAATCGCCTGCAGGTAGCGCAGCGTATCGCCAAGACGACGGAAGCCGTTGCCGGTGACAAAGCCGCGGTAAACCAGCCCCGCCATCTGCGCTTTGATGTCCGACAGCCCCAGCGCCATGGTCATATCCACCCGGCCTTTCAGCCGTTTGTTGATATTGAACACCGCAGTGAGGATCTGCTCGACCTGTTTGGCGATCTCCACCACCGTCTCGTTGAGCTCGGCGCGAACTTTATCGTGCAGCTGGTTGAAGCCCTCTTCCGTCCATACCGGACCGCCCGCCTCGTCGATAAGCTTATCCACGCCGCAGGAGATGCAGTCGTCAATCAGATCCAGCACTTTGCCGTACGGGTTGAAATAGAGCCCGAGCTTGGCTTTGTTCGGCAGTTTCTCGTGCAGATACTTAATGGGCGACGGAATGTTAAGCAGCAGCAGGCGACGCAGACCGCGCCACATGGCCTGCTGCTGTTCCTGTGGATTATCAAACAGCTTGATGGCCACGCTGTCGCGCTCGTCCACCAGCGCCGGCCAGGCTTTCACCTTATAGTTGCCGCGCTTCTGTTCATAGCTTTCCGCCAGGGTGCCAAAGCTCCAGATATGCAGCCCGCTCTGCTCGATGCCATCATCAGCGACCGCCGACAGCGTCTCCTGAACTTTGCCCTTCAGCGCCTCTTTCAGCGCCTGCAGCGAGCGCCCTTCCTGCAGCTTCTTGTTTTTATCATCCACCACCCGGAAAGTGATTTTCAGGTGATCGGGCACCTGATCCCACTGCCAGGCTTCGCGGTCGATGGTCACGCCGGTCATCTTACGCAGCTCGCGCTCCAGGGAATCGAGCAACGGCAGCTCAAGCGGCGTCGCCCGGCCAAGAAACGCTTCCGCATAGTTGGGAGCCGGGACAAAATTGCGCCGCACCGGCTTCGGCAGCGATTTTATCAGCGCGATAATCAGCTCGCGACGCAGGCCGGGGATCTGCCATTCAAACCCGGCCTCCTCCACCTGGTTCAGCAGCGGCAGCGGAATATGCACCGTCACGCCGTCGGCGTCGGCGCCCGGCTCAAACTGATAGCTAAGCCGAAGCTTAAGGTTGCCCTGATGCCAGAAGTTCGGATAGTCCAGCTTGCTAACCTGCTCCGCCCCTTCCTTAATCAGCATGCTCTTCTCAAAGTTGAGCAGATCCGGCGTCTCTTTGCTGGCCTGCTTCCACCAGCTGTCGAAGTGGCGGGCGGAGATGACGTCGTGGCTGATGCGCTGGTCGTAGAATTCGAACAGGGTCTCGTCGTCCACCAGAATGTCGCGGCGGCGCGACTTATGCTCCAGCTCTTCGATTTCCGCCCGCAGCTTCAGGTTCTCCCGGAAGAAGGCGTGGCGCGTTTGCCAGTCGCCCTCCACCAGCGCGTGGCGGATAAACAGCTCGCGGCACAGCGCCGGATCGATCTGGCTGTAGTTGACCTTACGCGCGCCCACGATCGGCAGGCCGTAGACGGTGACCTTTTCCGTCGCCATCACCGCGCCCTGCGCCCGCTCCCAGTGCGGCTCGCTGTATGAGCGTTTGATCAGGTGCTGCGCTACCGGCTCCACCCACTCCGGCTCAATGCGGGCGGCAATGCGGCCCCACAGCCGGCTGGTCTCCACCAGTTCCGCCACCATCGTCCACTTCGGCGGCTTTTTAAACAGACCGGACCCCGGGAAAATGGAAAAGCGGGCGTTGCGCGCCCCGGTAAACTCCTGTTTATCGGCATCCTTCATGCCGATGTGCGACAGCAGACCGGTCAGCAGCGCGGTATGGATCTCGCGATATTCCGCTGGCTCGCTGTTGATCGGCAGGCCAAGCTCCTTCACCACCTGGCGCAGCTGGGTATAGATATCCTGCCACTCGCGCACGCGCAGATAGTTCAGAAAATCGACCCGGCACTGACGGCGGAACTGATTCGACGACAGGGCTTTCTGCTGTTCGCCGAGATAGTTCCACAGGTTCACAAAGGCAAGGAAGTCAGACTCTTTATCGTGAAAGCGGCGGTGTTTTTCGTCAGAGGCCTGCTGTTTGTCCATCGGCCGCTCGCGCGGATCCTGAATCGACAGCGCGGAGGTGATGATCATCGCTTCTCGCACGCAGCCGTGCTTCTGCGCCTCCAGCACCATCCGCGCCAGACGCGGGTCTACCGGCAACTGGCTAAGCTGACGGCCCATCGGGGTCAGCTTGTAGGCGGTGGCCTGCTCATCGGTGGTGATGGCGCCCAGCTCTTCCAGCAGGCGCACGCCGTCCTGAATGTTGCGCTTATCCGGCGCTTCAACGAACGGGAAGGCGGCGATATCGCCTAAGCCCAGGGCGGTCATCTGCAGGATGACCGACGCCAGGTTGGTGCGCAGAATTTCCGGATCGGTAAATTCCGGGCGCGACAGGAAATCGTCTTCTGAATAAAGACGAATACAGATCCCTTCCGAGACGCGACCGCAGCGGCCTTTACGCTGGTTGGCGGAGGCCTGGGAAACTGGCTCGATCGGCAGGCGCTGCACCTTGGTGCGGTAGCTGTAGCGGCTGATACGCGCGGTACCGGGATCGATAACGTACTTAATGCCCGGTACGGTCAGCGAGGTTTCCGCCACGTTGGTCGCCAGCACGATGCGTCGTCCACTGTGCGGCTGGAAGACGCGGTTCTGCTCGCTGTTGGACAAGCGAGCGTACAGCGGCAGCACTTCGGTATGGCGCAGATCCAGCTTATTCAGCGCATCGGCGGTATCGCGAATCTCCCGCTCGCCGCTCATAAAGATCAGAATATCGCCGGGCCCTTCGCGCCCGAGCTCATCGACGGCATCAAAGATCGCCTGCAGCTGATCGCGCTCGGTATCGTCCGCCTCTTCCACTATCGGCCGATAGCGCACTTCCACCGGGTAAGTCCGCCCGGAGACTTCGATAATCGGCGCATTATTGAAATGCTTTGAGAAACGTTCCGGGTCGATGGTCGCCGAGGTGATGATAATTTTCAGGTCAGGACGGCGCGGCAGCAGCTCTTTCAGATAGCCGAGCAGGAAGTCAATGTTCAGGCTGCGCTCGTGCGCTTCATCGATAATGATGGTGTCGTACTGCATCAGCAGGCGATCCTGCTGGATCTCAGCCAGCAGAATACCGTCGGTCATCAGCTTGACCATGGTGTTGTCGCTGACGTGATCGCTAAAGCGGACCTTATAGCCGATACAGCCGCCCGGCTCCGTTTGCAGCTCCTCGGCGATACGGTTGGCGACGGTTCGCGCGGCCAGACGACGCGGCTGGGTATGGCCGATTAGCCCTTTCAGCCCGCGGCCCAGCTCCATGCAGATTTTTGGCAGCTGGGTGGTTTTACCCGAACCGGTCTCCCCGGCGACAATCACCACCTGGTGATCGCGTACCGCCTCGAGAATTTCTTGTTTTTTCTGGCTAACCGGCAGATTTTCCGGATAGGTGATGGCCGGACGCGCCGCTTCGCGCAGCAGGACTTTACTGGCTGCCTGGCTTATCTCCTGCGCCATCTCCTGAAGGATGGCCTGTTGCGATTCAGGATTTTTAACCTTCTTCACGCCGTGCAGACGGCGGGCAAAGCGCGTTTTGTCGCGCAGCATCAGGCCGTCGAGCTGTTGATAAAGCTGGGGGAAGGTGATTTTTTGTTGTTCTGTCATAGCGTTATCGGGCAGAGCTCTGCCGGGAAAATCTCTTTTGAAGTATTGCCTTAGAGTACCACATCTGCGCCACTCATGCCTTGTTCAAAAAATCTGAACATAGGATTCGATATATTGCGCTATCTCTGTGGCGCGATTGTGAATACAGTGTCATCAAGCACCAGGGCACTGACCCGTCAATCACATTAAAAAAGGAAACACCCATGAGCAAAGTATTAGTTCTGAAATCCAGTATTCTGGCAGGGTACTCACAATCTGGTCAGCTTTCCGACTATTTTGTTGAACAATGGCAGGAAAAACACCCGGGCGACGAGATCACCGTGCGTGACCTGGCCGCTAATCCGATCCCGGTTCTGGATGGTGAACTGGTTGGCGCCCTGCGTCCGAGCGACGCGCCGCTGACTCCGCGTCAGCAGGAAGCGCTGGCCCTTTCCGACGAGCTGATCGCTGAACTGAAAGGCAACGATGTGATTGTTATCGCTGCGCCGATGTACAACTTCAACATCCCTACGCAGTTGAAAAACTATTTCGACCTGGTGGCTCGCGCCGGCGTGACCTTCCGCTACACCGAAAAAGGGCCGGAAGGTCTGGTGACCGGTAAACGCGCAGTCGTCGTTACCAGCCGCGGCGGTATCCATAAAGATACCCCGACCGACCTGGTCACCCCGTACCTGTCCACCTTCCTCGGCTTCATCGGCATCACCGACGTGAACTTCGTGTTCGCCGAAGGTATCGCTTACGGCCCGGAAGTCGCGGCCAAAGCGCAGTCTGACGCGAAAGCGGCCATCGACAGCGTGGTTGCAGCCTAATAGTTAACTCCTCTCGCTGCCGGCGGGAGGAGATTTTTGCTTTTTCTCGTAGCGCAAATACCCCACCACGCCTCCGCCGCCATCTTTTGGATGATTCACGCCATCGTTGACTTCCACGCAAGGAAAATCGAAAGGTGAAACGCCGTCAATGCAGGCCACATTCACCCCATACTGCTGTGGGTTTGAACGCCGTTGATGAAAGGTGTAGATCCCGCATACCGAGCAGAAAAAGTGCACGGCTTCCCCTGTATTAAAGCGATACTCTGTGAGCTTATCCCTGCCGCGTACCACATCGATTCCTGAACGCGGCGAAGAGACCGCGACCGCCCCACGCATTCGACAATATGAACAGTTACAGCGCCGAACGGTGTTGAAGCCGTCGCTGAGCTCAACGGTAAAGGCCACCGCACCGCAGTGACAGTGAGCGGATAATTTCTCTGCCATTATATTTACTCCTCAAGTGGAGGATTTTGGCCGCAGGTTTTCATCAAACTCCAGCCGCTTACGCCCGTCTTCCACTTCCCGTAATGGCTCAACCTGGTGCAGCGTCTGCTTACAGCGTTCCACCAGCACCTGGTATTCACGGGTACCGTGCTTTTTCCACGCCAGCTCCTGTTCGCTCAGGACGCGAATCGCTTTTGCCGGGCTGCCGATAATCAGATGGTTGGCGGGCATCTCGGCGTTGGCTTTGACGAAGGCCGAGGCGCCGACAATGCTGTTTTCGCCGATAGTCGCCCCGTCGATAATCACCGCGCTCATGCCCACCAGCGCGTTGCGGCCAATTACGCAGCCGTGCAGAATAGCGCCGTGGCCGATATGGCCCTCCTCTTCCACCACCGTATCCTGGCCTGGGAAGCCGTGCATCACGCAGTTGTCCTGTATATTGGCCCCGTCTTTGACCACGATGCGGCCAAAATCGCCGCGCAGGCTGGCGTTGGGCCCAACATAGACCCCTTTGCCGAGGATCACGTCGCCAATCAACACCGCGGTCGGGTGGACGTAACTCTCCTCCGGCACCACCGGGGTCAGTCCATCAATCTGATAAATCGGCATGCAACCTCCTTATGCGCCCGGCAAACCGCCAAAGCGCTGATAATAGAGCGGGCCCGGCGCGGGAAGCTCGCCAACCGAGCTTTCACCTTTCTCGCTGACGAACGCCAGCGCGCCGGGACTCACCCGTTGGTAAATATTGATACATAGCTGGCGGGCGGTTTGCCCCGCCCAGTGCGCCGGCAGCAGCTCTTCCGGCAGCAGCGGATCTTTGAGCACCACCCGGCGATAGAAATGAATCAGCAGGAGCTGGATCTGAAAGCTGCGCTCCGGCGTTAACTCTGCGGGGTCGCAGTCACGGAGCAGCGGCAGTATCGGCCGGAATAGCGAGATGAACGATTCATACATCTCGTTTTGTTCGGTGAGATGCCAGCACTCCTCTACCCGGCTGCGCAGCGCCGCCCGGGAGAGCGCCAGCGGCGAGTGGGCTTCAAAACAGATGACGTTTTCGGCGACGCCTGCTTCGTGGAGCAGCGACTGGACATCCGCCAGCTTTTGCGACGGCGAGGCTAACAGGCTCGGCGCCAGCGCGCCAAATCCCTGCCACAGCAGCTGCTTTTTGACGTCGGCCAGCACATTTTTTTCCAGGCCTTCCGAGAGCAACAGCAGCCAGGTACCATCCCATTCCGGGGCGTTCGCGCGATAAATTTTATGTTCCGCACGACGGGTCAGGCGCAGCCCTTTGTCGCTCAGACGATAGAAGCTGCGGCGGCCGATACGGACGACATCAAGCCACTCTTCTTTATTGAGGCGAAACAGCGCGGTGCGGACGAAGCGCTCGCCGAAGCCTAATCCTTCCAGCAGCGCCGCGACGCTGCCCAGCCACACTTCCCCACCGCGTTGTAATAAGGCGTCGCCATACAGCGAGGCGATCAATGACGTGCCGCTGATCGGCGTCGCCGTCACGGCTTGTTGAATAAAGGCGTCGAGTTTACTCATCTGATTCATGCTGTTGTTATATTTTTCCTTTATGAATCATAGCACAGGAATTTCCCCGGCTGAGGGCGTAAAGGCCTCAGCCGGGCTAACCGCGTAGCCCCGGTCAGCGCAGCGCCACAGGGGAGAGGTTTAACCGCTAACCACCGCTTTACGCAGATCAAATACCCGACAGGCTTTGCCTTCAGAGCGCGGAATGCTGCCGCAGTTGACGATAGTGATATCGGTGGAGATCCCGACCATCGACTTGATGCGGTGGCGCAACTGGTGACAAATCTGGCAGCGCTGCTCGTGACTCAGCGCCAGCCCGCTCTCTTTCAGCTCCACGCGCACCGCCAGCGAATCAAGATGGCCGCGGCGATTGACCTCCAGCTGGTAGTGCGGCGCCAGATGTTCAAACTTAAGGATCTCCTCTTCCAGCTGCGACGGGAAGACGTTAACCCCGCGGATGATCAGCATATCGTCGCTGCGTCCGCTGATGCGGTCCATACGGCGCATGGTGCGGGCGGTGCCCGGCAGCAGGCGCGTCAGATCGCGGGTACGATAGCGGATCACCGGCAGCGCCTCTTTGGTCAACGTGGTGAACAGCAGTTCGCCGTGTTCGCCATCGGCCAGCGGCGTGCCGTCGTCCGGGTTAACGATTTCCGGGAAGAAGTGGTCTTCCCAGATGGTCGGGCCGTCAACAGTCTCCAGACACTCCATCGCCACCCCCGGGCCCATCACCTCCGACAGACCGTATATGTCCAGGGCGGTGATCCCCAGCCGGCGCTCGATCTCCGCGCGCATCGCCAGGGTCCACGGCTCGGCGCCAAAGACGCCGACGCGTAATGAACAGCCGCGGGCATCGCCGTCCATCTGGCGCTCCAGCTCTTCAATCAGATTCAGACAGTAGGACGGCGTCACCATGATCATATCCGGCTTGAAATCACGGATCAGCTGCGCCTGTTTTTCGGTCTGTCCGCCGGACATCGGGATCACCGTCGCGCCTAAGCGTTCCGCGCCGTAGTGCGCGCCAAGGCCGCCGGTGAACAGGCCATAGCCGTAGGCGACGTGAATTTTATCTTTCGCCGTGCCGCCGGCGGCGCGCAGCGAACGGGCGACGATATTGGCCCAGTTATCAATATCGTTCTGCGTGTAGCCCACCACCGTCGGTTTGCCGGTGGTCCCGGAAGAGGCGTGAATGCGCACCACCTGCTCCATCGGCACCGCGAAGGTATCGAAGGGATAGTTGTCGCGCAGATCCTGTTTGGTGGTGCACGGGAATTTGGTCAGGTCGCTCAGTTCGCGAAAGTCGTCAGGGTGCACGCCGGCGGCGTCGAATTTGCGACGATACATCGGCACATTGTTATACGCATGATTCAGGGTCCACTTCAGCCGTTGGGTTTGCAGGGCCTGCAGCTCATCACGCGAGGCGGTTTCAATCGGATCTAATTTTGTAGTAGTTATCATTGTAGGGTACTCGCAGGTAAATTAGCTCACACTCGCTCGAGGATCATGGCGATGCCCTGACCCACGCCAATACACATCGTACACAACGCATAGCGCCCGCCGCGGCGCTGCAGCTCAAGGCTGGCGCTCAGCGCCAGACGCGCGCCGCTCATGCCCAGCGGATGGCCTAACGCGATGGCGCCGCCGTTGGGATTCACATGCGCCGCATCGTCCGGCACGCCAAGCTGTCTGAGCACGCCCAGGGCCTGGGCGGCGAAGGCCTCATTCAGCTCAATCAGATCCATATCGTGGATATTGAGTCCCGCCCGCTCCAGCACTTTACGCACCGCCGGTACCGGCCCCAGCCCCATCAGCCGCGGTTCGACCCCTGCCGTCGCCATCGCCACGATACGCGCGCGCGGCGTGAGCCCCTGGATAGCGGCCTGCTGTTCGCTGGCGACGATCAGCGCCGCGGCGCCATCGTTGACGCCGGAAGCATTGCCCGCGGTAATGACGCCGCCCTGGCGGAACGGCGCTTTCAGTTGCGCCAGCTGCTCAAGCGTGGTTTCCGGGCGCGGATGCTCGTCCTCGCGCACGTCGCTGACCGCCCCTATCCGTCCGACAATCTGCACCGGCACGATCTCCTGCGCCAGAATGCCATCGCGCTGGGCCTGCGCCGTGCGCTGCTGGCTGCGCCAGGCGAAAGCGTCCTGATCGGCGCGGCTAATATTTAACAATTCGGCTACATTCTCGGCCGTTTCCGGCATGCTGTCAGTTCCGAAGTGTTGCGCCATGAGCGGGTTCACAAAACGCCAGCCAATGGTGGTGTCAAACAGCTCCGCCTGACGCTGATACGGCGCGCTGGCCTTCCCCATCACAAACGGCGCGCGCGACATCGACTCTACGCCGCCGGCAATCAGCAGATCGGCATCGCCGGCTTTGATCGCTCTGGCGGCAAAGCCGATCGCATCCAGACCAGACCCACATAGACGGTTAATCGTGGTGCCCGGTACGGTATGCGGGAAACCGGCCAACAGCGTCGCCATATGCGCCACATTGCGGTTATCTTCACCCGCCTGATTCGCGCAGCCGTAAATCACGTCATCGATCGCGGTCGGGTCAAGCCTGGGGTTGCGGCTCAGCAGCGCCCGCAGCGGGATCGCCGCCAGGTCGTCGGCGCGCACGCTGGCCAGCGCGCCGCCGTAGCGGCCAATCGGCGTGCGGATCCCGTCACAAATAAAGGCCTCGCGCATTAGACTTCTCCTGTGATTGTGCCGCCGATGCGGTGCGATTTGCCGCGAAACAGGGCCACAATTTTTTGCTGTTGATTAACAATTTCAATGTCGTAGACCCCGGTCAGCTTGCCCTGCTGTTTGACTCGGGCGGTGGCGACCAGCCGGTCCCCGGCAAACGCCGGGCGAAGGAAATCAATGCTGGCCGCCGAAGCCACCGCCGCCAGCCCCTGGCTGTTACAGGCGTAGGCGAAAGCGGTATCGGCAAGGGTAAATAGCTGACCGCCGTGACAGGTTTGATGGCCGTTAAGCATGTCCGGCGAGACGGTCATGGTCATCTGCGCAAAACCATCGTCCATTTCGATAAGTTCGATCCCCATCTTTCTGGCGCAGGTATCTTTTTCGTACATCGCGCGCGCGTTGCGCCACGGATCATTGCTCATGGTGCTTCTCCATTAGCGCCTTCTGGCGCAACAGGGAACCGGGGCGATAGCGCTCCTCGCCATAATGGTGATGCAGGTTCTCCAGCAGGCGCAGCACGCGGCGCCAGCCGAGGCTTTCCCCCCACGCCAGCGGGCCCTGCGGGTAGTTGACGCCAAGACGCATGGCGGTATCGATATCCTGCGCGCTGGCCACCCCTTTCTGCAGTGCGTCCAGCGCTTCGTTAACCAGCATCGCCACCGTGCGCCACACCAGCAGGCCGGGATAATCGGCGATGCGCAGCACTTTCTTGCCCTGCTGCTGGAAATAGTGCACCGCTTTGTCCGTCGCCGCCGGCGCGTTGGTCGCCGCGGCGGCCAGCACCACCGTATCGCTGGCGCACAGGTCATACACCACCACCGGACGACGATGCTTAACGCTCAGCGCCAGGGCGGTTTCGCCTTCGGTCTCCAGCAACAAAAGCTCGTCCAGCTCGGTGACGCTGTCACTTACCGTCATCACGGATTGCGCGCCAGTGGCGACCGGCGTCAGCGTCACCTCCGGCTGCGTCTCCGCAGGCCAGCGATAGACGCCGTGACCGCTCTTTTTCCCCAATCGCCCGGCCAGCGCCAGCTCCTGCTGCAGGAGCGATGGCAGGTAACGCCGGTCCTGCCAGAAGGCGTTAAATACCGAGCAGGTCACGGCGAAGTTGACGTCCTGGCCAATCAGGTCCGTCAGCGCCAGGGGTCCCATCGGGAAGCCGCCGCCGTCACGCAAAGCGGCATCGATAACCTCCGGGGCGGCCACCTGCTCCTCCAGCGCCCGCCAGGCTTCAGCATAGAACGGACGCGCCACGCGGTTAACGATAAAGCCGGGCGTCGAGCGGCAGCGAACCGGCCGTTTCCCCCAGCCGCTCACGCACTGGCACAGCAGCTCCACCACTTCCGCAGACGTCGCCAGGCCGCTCACCACCTCGACCAGCTTCATCACCGGCGCCGGATTAAAAAAGTGCAGCCCGGCCACCCGCTCCGGGTTTTTGACCCCGGCGGCGATGGCGGTAATCGAAATCGACGAGGTGTTGCTGGTCAGCAATGTTGACGGCGAGCAGATCGCCGCCAGCTGCGCGAACAGCGCCGCTTTCACCTCCAGCCGTTCAGAGGCCGCTTCGATCACTAAATCTGCGTCGGCCAGCGCGGCTAAATCGTGGGCCGGATGCAGCCGCGCCAGCAGCGCGTCGGCCTGCTCAGGGGCCAGTTTGCCGCGCGCAACGCGCGACGCCAGACGCCCGGCGATGCCCTCAATCGCCTGGCCTACAGCCTTAGGGTTAATATCAAAAATACGCACCGGATGTCCTGCGGCAGCGGCCACTTCGGCGATGCCGGCCCCCATGGTGCCGCTGCCGATCACCGCCACGTTGGCTAAGGATGTCGTCATCATCTATTTCCCGCTGAACTGTGGTGGCCGTTTGGCCAGAAACGCGCTGACCCCTTCGCGGTAATCATCGCTGCGCCCGGCGAGGCGCTGATAATCGCGCTCCAGATCCAGCTGCGCGTCGAGACTGTTGGTTTCCGCCGCCAGCAGCGCCTTTTTAATCAGCCCAAGACCAAACGTCGGCTGGGCCGCCAGATGGCGCGCCAGCTGCAGACTGGTATCCGCCAGTTCGGCATCGTCCACCAGTTGCCAGATAATCCCCCACTGCGCGGCCTGTTCCGCGCTGAGGCTGTCGCCCAGCAGCGCCAGCCCCATCGCGCGCGCGCGGCCAGCCACCCGCGGCAGGAACCAGCTGCCGCCGCAGTCCGGCACCAGCCCGAGCTTGCTGAACGCCATCACAAACTTGGCCGAACGCGCGGCCAGCACGATATCGCAGCCCAGCGCCAGGGTGGCGCCTGCGCCAGCGGCTACGCCGTTGACCGCGCAGATAACCGGTTTCGGCAGCGCCGCCAGACGGCGCACTAACGGGTTGTAAAAGCGTTCCACCGACAGGCCGAGATCCGGCGGCGGCCCACTGGGGTCGACGTTGCGGTCATTCAGATCCTGGCCGGCGCAAAAGCCGCGGCCGGCGCCGGTGATCAGCAGGCAACGCACGCCGTCGTCGCGCTCGGCCTGCTTCAGACATTCCGCCAGCTGCTGATGCATCCGATCGTTAAAACTGTTGAGGCGGTCCGGGCGATTGAGAGTGATGGTCATGACGCCCTGTTCCACTGCGCTGAGAATGAAAGCTTCCACGATTAGCGTCCTTTAAAGTCCGGGTTACGTTTTTGTAAGAAGGCGTCGATGCCTTCGCGGCGGTCTTCGGTGGCGCTCAGCAGGCTGAACAGCTGGCGCTCCTGCTGGAGACCGGCCTGCAGGCTCACTTCCTGCGACAGGCGCAGCGACTGTTTCGCCGCCCGCAGCGCCAGCGGCGCATGGCGGGCGATGGTGGTCGCCAGTTGCAGGGCATATTCATCGGTTAACGCCGCCGGATGGACATCGCTCACCAGCCCGGCCTGCTGCGCCTGACGGGCGTCAATACTCTCGCCGCTCAGCACCATCCGGCTGGCCAGCGCCTTGCCAACGCTGCGGATCAGCCGCTGGGTGCCGCCAGCGCCCGGCATTATGCCGAGGGTAATTTCCGGCAGGCCAAAGCGGGCGTTGTCCCCGGCGACAATCAGATCGCACAGCAGAGCCAGCTCGCAGCCGGCGCCGAGGGCGTAGCCGTTGACCGAGGCGATCAGCGGTTTGGGGAAGGCATCGATACGCGCCCACAGCCGCGGGCGGATATCGTCCAGGGTCGCCGGGAGATCTTTCTCCGCCATCTCATTCAGGTCGGCCCCGGCGGCAAAGAAGCGCGGGTTACCGCTGATGACGCAGACGCTGACGCGGTTATCAGCGGCCGCGACCTCCAGCGCCTCGGCAATCTGGGTTAATAAGGCATTGTTCAGTGCATTGCGGGCCTGCGGACGGTTGAGCGTCAGCTGCAGCACCCGGCCATGGCGGTGGATCAGCAGCTCGCTCATGCCATCCCCCGCGCGTCAAAGTCGACAACTACGTCGCCGCTGGTGGGCAGCGCCTGGCAGCTCAGTACATAACCCGCCGCCAGCTCATCCGCTTCGAGGCTATAGTTGGCGGCCATCGCCACTTCGCCGCGCAGCACTTTGCATTTACAGGTGGCGCACACCCCGCCCTTGCAGGCAAACGGCAGGTCTGCCCCCTGACGCAATGCGGCATCCAGGATGCTGTCGTCTTCGGCGCTGAGGGCGATCAGCCGATCGCGCCCGTCCTGGCGGATGGTGACCGTGCGTCCCTCCGCCTGCACCCCGGCGGCGCGCTTAACGCTGCCGCCCGGCGTATTGAAGCGTTCGAGATGAATCGATTTCTCCGCTACGCCAAGTTCACGTAACGTTGCTTCCGCCTCGTCCATCATCGTCGCCGGACCGCAGATAAAGGCCTCGTCGAAACGGCTGAAATCCAGCAGATGGTCAGCGAGCTGGCGCAGTTTGTCGCCGTCAATGCGCCCCTGTAAAAGATCGCTGTCCATCGACTCCTGGCTGAACAGATGTATCACCTGCAGGCGCTGCGGATAGCGGTCTTTTAAATCGGCCAGCGCCTGGCGGAACATCATGCTGTGGCTGTTGCGGTTACCGTAGATCAGCGTGAAGCGACTGTACGGCTCGGTGGCCAGGGTGGCGCTAACGATCGCCATCATCGGCGTGATCCCGGAGCCGGCGGCAATCGCCAGATAGTCGCCCTGCCGTTCGGCCTGCGGCTGATAGCCGAAATGCCCCTGCGGCACCATCACCTCCAGCTCCATCCCCTGCTGGATATCGTGCTGGGCGTAGCGCGAGAAGCGCCCGCCGTCGATGGCTTTGATCGCGACGCTGATCTCTCCCGGCGTGCGGCTGCGGCAGATGGAGTAACAGCGGCGCAGCTCTTCACCGCCCAGACGGGCTTTTAGCGTCAGATGCTGGCCCGGGCGAAAACAGTATTCCGCCTGCAGGGCTTGCGGGATCGCAAAAGTGATGGTCACCGCATCGCGGGTTTCCGGCTCGACTCTCGCCACCTTAAGCGAATGGAACGTCGTCATGGCAACCTCAAATACATTTAAAGTAATCAAAAGGTTCCCGGCAGCTGTCGCAGCGATAGAGCGCTTTGCAGGCCGTGGAACCGAATTCGCTAAGCAGCGAGGTATGGGTGCTGCCGCAGCGTGGACAACTCACCTCGGCGGGCATATCCGCATGGCAGGCGTGCCCCTGCGGCGGGCTGATGCCGTACTGGCGCAGGCGCTCGCGGGCATCCTGACTCATCCAGTCGGTGGTCCAGGGCGGGTCCAGCTGCAGGACGATGTGGACCGGCAGATAACCATGCTCGCTCATCACTGCGCGGATCTCCCCCAGCAGATGCTCCGTCGCCGGACAGCCCGAATAAGTCGGGGTAAAGCCAATCACCCAGCCGTCGCCGTGGCGCGCGACGCTGCGCACCATGCCGAGATCGGTGATGGTCAGCACCGGTACTTCCGGGTCCGGGATCGCGCTTAACAATCCCCAGATAGCACGCACCTCGGCGGGAGCGATGTCATCTAAACGTTGCATCTTCTCCTCCCTTACCACTGCAGGCCGGGATGCGAACGCTGCAGATATTGCATCTCCGCCAGTAGCGGGCCGAGATGTTCACTGTGCAGCCCCTGTTTGCCGCCGCTGCGGAAGGCCGCTTCCTGCGGGATCGATAAGCCTGAGTCAAGCAGCGCGGTATGCACGGTGCTTTGCCATTCGGCCTGAAGCTCGCGCGGATCAACCGCAATGCCCTGCCCGACCAGGCTGAGCTCCAGGTCATCGGCAAGGAACAGTTCGCCGGTGAAGCGCCACAGATTGTCGACCGCCTGCTGCATTTTGCGCTGGGATACCTCGGTACCGTTGCCAAGACGCTCCAGCCAGCCACGGCTGAAGCGCTGGTGGTAGCGCACCTCTTTCAGTCCTTTAGCGGCAATGGCCGCCAGCTGCGCATCGCGGCTGTTCACCAGCCGGCTGTACAGGGCGACGTGCCAGACGTCGATAAAGAACTGGCGGGCGATGGTGTCAGCAAAATTGCCGTTGGGCTGCTCCACCAGCAGCAGGTTGCTGAACTGGCGCTCATCGCGGCCGAAGGCCAGGGTATCTTCGTCGCCGCAGCCGTTAAGCTCGGCGGCATAGCTTAAAAAGTTGCGCGCCTGGCCAAGCAGGTCGAGGCCGATGTTGGCCAGCGCAAGATCGATCTCCAGCTCCGGGGCATGGCCGCACCAGGCGGCTAAACGCTGGGCCAGCACCAGGCCGTTGTCGCCAAGCCGCAGGGCGTAGGTGGCGATGGGATTCGGGTTATTCATCGCCGCCTCACATATGTTCCATGCCGTCCGGCACGGTATAGAAAGTCGGATGGCGGTAGACTTTGCTTTCCGCCGGGTCGAAGAATTCGCCGCGATCTTCCGGCTGCGAAGCAACGATTTCGCTGGCCTTCACCACCCAAATGGAGCAGCCTTCGCTGCGGCGGGTGTAGGCGTCGCGGGCGTTTTCCAGCGCCATTTGATCGTCGGCGGCATGCAGGCTGCCGACGTGACGATGGGAAAGCCCCTGTTTGCTGCGAACGAACACTTCATATAACGGCCAGTAAACTTTGCTCATGTTGTCTCTCCTCATGCCGCGCTGCGGGCCTGCTGTTTTTGCGCATGGGCCAGCGCGGCTTCGCGCACCCATTCGCCCTCTTCCCAGGCCTTACGCTTGGCGGCCAGGCGTTCGTGATTGCAAATGCCACGGCCGCTAATCACCTCGTTAAATTCCTGCCAGTCGATTTCGCCGAAGCGGTAGTGGCCGCTGGCTTCATCAAACTGCAAATCCGGGTCCGGGACGGTCATGCCTAGGATCTCCACCTGCGGCACGGTGTTGTCGACGAAGCGTTGACGCAGCTCGTCGTTGGAGTGCAGTTTGATTTTCCACGCCATGCTGCGGGCGCTGTTTGGCGAGTTGTCGTCGTTGGGGCCAAACATCATCAGCGCTGGCCACCAGAAACGATTGATGGCGTCCTGCAGCATTTGCCGCTGCGCGTCATTGCCCTGCGCCAGCGCCATGCAGGCTTCGAATCCCTGGCGCTGGTGAAAGCTTTCTTCTTTGCAGATTTTGACCATCGCCCGGGCATAGGGCCCGTAGGAGGTCCGGCACAGCGCCACCTGGTTGACGATAGCCGCACCATCGACCAGCCAGCCGATCACGCCGATATCCGCCCAGCTCAGCGTCGGGTAGTTAAAAATGGAGGAGTATTTCATCTGCCCGTCGAGCATCTTCTGATACAGGTCTTCCCGGGCGCAGCCAAGGGTTTCCGCGGCGCTATAGAGATAGAGCCCGTGTCCAGCCTCATCCTGTACCTTAGCCAACAGGATCGCTTTGCGGCGCAGCGTCGGCGCGCGGGTGATCCAGTTGCCTTCCGGCAGCATACCGACGATCTCCGAGTGCGCGTGCTGGCCTATCTGCCGAATCAAGGTCTTACGGTAGGCATCCGGCATCCAGTCCTGCGGTTCGATGGCCGTTTCCTGCGCGATGCGCTGGTCAAAGCGTTGTTCTTCTGTCACGTCATCACCTTTATGATTCCGATATTCACAACAAAAACATTAATATGAATCACTTTGTTTATTGAAGGTTACATATTGGTTAAATAAAACCACAAATTTTGTTTGCTCTTTTTGTGATAATCTCCGCAAAACCTTTTGTAAACCACAATAAATACAGTAAGTTAAGCATAAGGCGTAACGCCATCGCGATCACAATGTTAATAATTTATTAAATACTGGCTTGCATTTTATGATTCATAAAAGAACTATTTATAGATATCACACGTAACACATTTGGAGATTTGCGATGCAGCAGTTAGCCAGCTACTTATCCGGCGCCTGGCAGACCGGCCGGGGCCGCGCCCGTACTATTCATCACGCCATCACCGGCACGGCGCTGTGGGAGGTGACCAGTGAAGGTCTGGATATGGCGCAGGCGCGCCGCTTCGCGATTGAGCGCGGCGGTAAGGCGCTGCAAGCCATGACCTTTATTGAACGCAGCGCGATGTTAAAAGCGGTGGCGAAACACTTGCTGGAGCAGAAAGACCAGTTCTACGCCATCTCGGCGCAAACCGGCGCCACCCGCGCCGACAGTTGGGTGGATATTGAAGGCGGTATCGGTACCCTTTTCACCTATGCCGGGCTGGGCAGTCGCGAACTGCCGGACGATATCCTGTGGCCGGAAGACGAGCTGATCCCGCTCTCAAAACAGGGCGGTTTTGCCGCCCGTCACGTGCTGACCTCAAAATCAGGCGTCGCCGTCCATATCAACGCCTTCAACTTTCCCTGCTGGGGAATGCTGGAAAAACTGGCCCCCACGTGGCTGGCCGGTATGCCAGCTATCATTAAACCGGCAACCGCTACCGCCCAGCTCACCCAGGCAATGGTGAAAGCGATTGTCGACAGCGGCCTGGTTCCGGAGGGCGCCATCAGCCTGATTTGCGGCGGCGCGGGCGATCTGCTCGACCACCTCGATAGCCAGGACGTGGTGACCTTTACCGGCTCTGCCGCCACCGGCCAGCAGCTGCGGTCGCACCCCAACCTGGTGGCCAAATCGATTCCCTTTACCATGGAAGCGGATTCGCTCAACTGCTGTGTCTTAGGCGAAGACGTCACGCCGGAGCAACCGGAGTTCGCGCTGTTTATCCGGGAAGTGGTCCGCGAGATGACGGCGAAAGCCGGACAAAAATGTACCGCTATCCGCCGCATCATCGTCCCGCTGGCGCAGATCAATGCGGTTAGCGATGCGCTGATCGCCCGCCTGCATAAAGTGACCGTCGGCGACCCGGCGCAGGAAGGGATTAAGATGGGGGCGCTGGTTAATCACGAGCAGCGTCGGGACGTACAGGAGAGCGTCAATAAACTGATTGCCGCCGGCTGCGAAGCGCTGCTTGGCGGACAGGCGGACCTCAGCGCGGCCGGAGCCTTTTTCCCGCCGACGTTGCTCTACTGCCCGCAGCCGGATGAAACCCCGGCGGTTCACGCCATTGAAGCCTTTGGCCCGGTGGCGACCCTGATGCCCTACCAGGACCGCCAGCATGCCCTGGCGCTGGCACGCGCCGGCGGCGGCAGCCTGGCGGGGACGCTGGTTACCGCCAGCGGCGAACTGGCGCGGGAGTTTATCCTCGGCGCCGCCCGCGCGCATGGTCGTATTCAGATCCTGAACGAGGCATCCTCCGCAGAATCAACCGGCCACGGTTCGCCGCTGCCGCAGCTGGTGCATGGCGGCCCCGGCCGCGCCGGCGGCGGAGAGGAGCTCGGCGGACTGCGTTCGGTGAAACACTATATGCAGCGCACCGCCGTCCAGGGCAGCCCAACGATGCTGGCGACCATCGGCCAGCAGTGGGTACGCGGCGCCCAGGTGAGCGAAGATCGCATTCACCCGTTTCGCAAATATTTCGAAGAGATCCAGCCCGGCGACAGCTTATTAACCCCTCGCCGGACCCTGACCGAAGCGGATATCGTTAACTTCGCCTGTCTGAGCGGCGACCATTTCTACGCCCACATGGACAAAATCGCCGCCGCCGAGTCGATTTTCGGCGAGCGGGTGGTCCACGGCTATTTCCTGATCTCCGCGGCGGCCGGTCTGTTCGTCGATGCCGGCGTCGGGCCAGTTATCGCCAACTACGGGATGGAAAACCTGCGCTTTATTGAACCGGTCAAGCCGGGAGACACCATCCAGGTGCGTCTGACCTGTAAGCGGAAAACGGTCAAGCGGCAGCGCAGCGCTGAGGAGAAAGCCACCGGCGTGGTGGAATGGGCGGTAGAGATTTTCAACCAGCACCAGCAGGCGGTGGCGCTGTATTCCATTCTCACCCTGGTGGCGCGCCAGCAGGGGGATTTCCCGGCGTAATGGCGGAAAATAGACCGCTGGCGCTCTGTTGGCCGGTCCTTGAGCTATTGCTTCTGCAATCGGTTTGCAACGGTTTCGCCCCGGGAAAACGTTTGTTCTGTGTGATTTATCTCAAGGCGCAGGGGGCGAAAACAGCTACCGGACAGTTCCTTCTCCCTCCGGTAGAGGGTCAGGGTGAGGGGAAGTACTGAAGTGTGGTTCTTTATGTTATCTGTGGCTTCAGCGTACATTGCGCTCCCGGTTAATTTTTCTTCATTCTGTTTTCCGTGGCGCAGGGAGCGCACAGGGGGCGGCCAGTCGCCGCCGCCCCCTGTAACCCGGACTCCGGCCAGCAAAATCGCCGCTGCGCGGTCCCTTCGACTTATCCCTGCAGGCTTCGGGTCGGGCCGAGGCAGCGTCCATGCAAAACACGGCCCTCAGCCCGCATCCATGCGGGCTGCCCCGGCCTGCCGGGAACGTCTCAGCGATGTTGAGGCCGCCAGCACCGGCAGTTTCAGCGGCCCCAGCGCTAGCGCCAGCAGTGATTTGGGGCTGTAGGCCGGGTAAGGCGTTAGCCGCCACCCGGCAAAAAAATCGGCGCTCGTGCTTAATGCCTCTGCGGAGGCATTTTTTACGTCCCTCTGGCAAAACTGACAAATAACCTGGCAAGAGCAAACAAACGCTACGGCGCCGCGGGCTGGTAGCTTAAGGGTGACAAAGCCGACATTCGCAGCGGCATAAGACAACACAACAATAAGATGAGGTCACAATGGCAAACGGCTTGAAATTTTCTCCTCGTAAAACCGCACTGGCTCTCGCTGTCGCGGTGGTTTGCGCCTGGCAATCACCGGTCTTCGCTCACGGTAGCGAAGCCCACATGGTACCGCTGGATAAAACGCTGGAGGCGTTCGGCGCTGACGTGCAGTGGGATGACTATGCGCAAATGTTTACCCTGGTAAAAGATGGCGCTTACGTCAAAGTGAAGCCCGGCGCCAAAACGGCGATCGTCAACGGTAAACCCCTTGATCTGCCGGTGCCGGTGGTGATGAAGGAAGGTAAAGCCTGGGTCTCCGATACCTTTATCAACGACGTGTTCCAGTCCGGTCTCGACCAGACCTTCCAGGTGGAAAAACGCCCGCACCCGTTAAACTCGCTCTCGGCGGCGGAAATCAGCGAAGCGGTGACCATTGTCAAAGCCGCGCCGGAATTCCAGCCCAATACCCGCTTTACCGAAATTTCCCTGCACGAGCCGGATAAAGCCGCGGTATGGGCCTTTGCCCTGCAGGGCACGCCGGTGGATGCGCCGCGCACCGCCGATGTGGTGATGCTCGATGGCAAACAGGTGATGGAGGCGGTGGTCGATCTGCAAAACAAAAAAATCCTCTCATGGACGCCGATCAAAGGGGCCCACGGCATGGTGTTGCTCGATGATTTCGCCAGCGTGCAGAACATCATCAACGCCAGCAGCGAATTCGCGGCGGTGCTGAAAAAACACGGTATTACCGATCCTGGCAAGGTGGTCACCACCCCGCTCACCGTCGGCTACTTCGATGGTAAAGATGGCCTGCAGCAGGATGCGCGTCTGCTGAAGGTGGTCAGCTATCTCGATACCGGCGACGGCAACTACTGGGCGCACCCGATTGAAAACCTGGTGGCGGTGGTCGACCTGGAAGCAAAGAAAATCATCAAAATCGAGGAAGGCCCGGTGATTCCGGTGCCGATGGAACCGCGTCCGTATGATGGCCGCGACCGCAACGCCCCGGCGGTGAAACCGCTGGATATTACTGAACCGGAAGGCAAAAACTATACCATTACCGGGGATACCATTCACTGGCGGAACTGGGATTTCCATCTGCGTCTTAACTCGCGCGTCGGGCCAATCCTCTCGACGGTGACCTACAACGATAACGGCAAAAAACGCCAGGTGATGTATGAAGGTTCGCTCGGCGGGATGATCGTCCCCTACGGCGACCCGGACGTCGGCTGGTATTTCAAAGCCTATCTGGACTCCGGCGATTACGGCATGGGCACCCTGACCTCGCCGATTGTACGCGGCAAAGACGCGCCGTCGAATGCGGTGCTGCTGGATGAAACCATCGCCGACTACACCGGCGCGCCGACCACCATCCCGCACGCCGTCGCCATATTCGAGCGCTACGCCGGGCCGGAATATAAGCACCTGGAGATGGGCAAGCCCAACGTCAGTACCGAGCGCCGGGAGCTGGTGGTGCGCTGGATCAGCACCGTCGGCAACTACGACTATATCTTTGACTGGGTATTCCACGACAACGGCACCATCGGCATCGATGCCGGCGCCACCGGGATTGAGGCGGTGAAAGGCGTGCTGGCGAAAACCATGCACGACCCGAGCGCCAAAGAAGATACCCGCTACGGAACGCTGATCGACCATAATATTGTCGGCACCACCCACCAGCATATCTATAACTTCCGCCTCGACCTCGACGTGGACGGCGAAAACAACACTCTGGTGGCGATGGACCCGGAGGTGAAGCCCAACACCGCCGGCGGCCCGCGCACCAGCACCATGCAGGTGAATCAGTACACGATTGACAGCGAACAGAAAGCGGCGCAGAAATTCGACCCGGGTACGATTCGCCTGCTGAGCAACACCAGCAAAGAGAACCGCATGGGTAACCCAGTCTCTTACCAGATCATCCCTTACGCTGGCGGCACCCATCCGGCGGCGACCGGCGCCAAGTTCGCCCCCGACGAGTGGATCTACCATCGTCTGAGCTTTATGGATAAACAGCTGTGGGTGACGCGCTACCACCCGAGCGAACGCTATCCGGAAGGCAAATACCCCAACCGCTCCGCTCACGATACCGGGTTAGGCCAGTATGCCAAGGACGATGAGTCGCTGACAAACCACGACGACGTCGTGTGGATCACCACCGGCACCACCCACGTGGCGCGCGCTGAAGAGTGGCCGATCATGCCAACCGAATGGGCGCACGCCCTGCTGAAGCCATGGAACTTCTTTGACGAAACGCCGACCCTCGGCGAGAAGAAACAGTAATCTCAACCCACGGTGAAATCGAGCAGGATTTTACCGCCTCTTCCCGGCTGGCCGGCGGCGGCAATCGCCTCGCGCCAGTCGTTCAACGCCACCCGCTGGGCCGGCGGTTGCGTAGTCGTCGGCAGCCGCTGCCAGATCTCATCGAACGCCGCCCGCCATGCCGCCAGGCTGAGGCCAGGCAGCGCCTCCCGCAGATGAAACTTGCGCACCGCCGCGCTGGCGCGCGTCTGGATCAACGGCCGCCCGGATAATAAGCCGTAGGAGACCAGGGTCGACGACGCGGGCAGCACCGACAACAGCGTGTTCCCCAGCTCCCCGCCCACCGCGTCAAACACCAGATCGCTGTGCTGGCTGACCTTCTCCACCAGCGCCCGGTCGGCGTCGAGGATCGGATAGATCCCGGCCTGCTCCAGACGCGCCCGATGCTGCGGCGAGCGAATAATCCCGCTTACCGAACGGGCGCCCATGGCCAGCGCCCACTGCCCCAGCAGGCTGGCGCAGGAGGAGGCGGCGGCGGTCAGCACGATCTGTTTCCCGGCAACCGGCCAGTGACTGAGCATCAGCATCGCAGTCAGCGGATTGATATACCCGCGGGCGGCCAGCAGATCGTCCACCGCCGGGGGAACCGGCACCAGCCAGGTCTCATCGAGATCGATAAACCGTTGCCAGGTGCCGCCCCCGCGCAGGGGCAGCACCCGCTGGCCCGCGGTCAGCCGGCTGCCGAATGGCGCGGCGACCACCTCGCCAAGGCCTTCGTAGCCGGGGACGGCCGGCAGTCGGGTACGGTGGCGATAGGCGCCGGTGATGGGGATCAGATCTGAAGGATTCACCGGGGCATAGCGCATCCTGACCCGCACCCGTCCACCGGCCAGCGGCGCCAGCGGGGCGCGTTTCAGCGTTAGCACCGCGGCCGGCGGCCCGTAGCGGTCATAAACAATGGCGTCGTTGAACATCGACTGGCTCCAGACAACGAAAGACGGGATCATAGCAGATCCCGTCCGAAGCCGCTTACGCTGGCGGCCAGACCTGGGGGAACAGTGGAGAATCCAGCGGGTCGCCGTCCCGCAGGGTCAGCTCGGGGAACGGCGGCGACGTCACGCCGCCGCGGTCGGCAAAGGCGGCGTCATCCCCCACCCAGCGGGCGGAGAAGACCCGTCGCGCCCGCGCTCCAGGGTTGCCGCGGGCGCCATGGACGGTGCGAAAATGAAAGGCCACCGCATCCCCCGGCTCCAGCGCCCAGCTGACGATATCGTACTCGTCCTCATGGGCGTCGATATCCGGCAGCGCGCTGAACCGGGTGTGCTCGTAGAGCCTGGTGCCATTGAAGCGGGTGGGACTGTACTCCGCCTCCCAGCGATGCGACCCGCGAATGCAGCGCAGCGAGGTGGCCTCTGCTACCGGGTCCAGCGGGATCCAGAAGCTGACGTTCTGTCGGCCGGAGACGCAATAGTAAGGCTGGTCATGATGCCAGGGGGTGACCGTGCTGCCCCCGGCGGGTTTGACCAGCGTATGCTCATGGAAAAATTTCGCCGTCTGCGACTGCATCAGCGCCGCGGCGATTTCGGCGGCGGCCGACTGGAAGACAAACTCGCTAAACGCCGGGATCCGCGACCAGTTGCAGTAATCCTGAAAAAAAGGCGGCGAACCATCTTTGGGGATCACCGTGCGCGCATGACCATATTCGCTGGGGCTGGCCATCAGCGCCGTGACCCCCTCGGCGAGGCGCTCAACCCAGGGGGTAAAAACGCCCTTCAGTAATACCACGCCATCCGCCTGCCAGCGGTCGACTGTCGCTTGATCGATATGGTGAGAGTGTTGGTTGTGCATCGCTTGGGTTCCTGTGTGGGTGGATCAGGTAAGCGGTTCTGCGGGCTCGGCGCGCATCCACGCGCAAAGCTGGCCCAGCATCGCCATGCAGCGTTCGGTCTGGTCGATGCTGATGTACTCATCGGCCTTATGGCCCTGGGCCATGCTGCCCGGCCCGCAGACCAGGGTCGCGACGCCCATCTCGTCGAACAGCCCCCCTTCGGTGCCGAACGCCACGGTGGAAAACCGATCGCTGCCGCACCACTGCGCCAGCCAGCGGGCGAAGTCGGACTGTGGATCGCTGAGCAGCGGCGGGTAGTGGCTCAACAGCTGAAACTGGATGTCGCTTCCGCCGCCGACCCGGCGCATCTCCGGCAGCAGCCGGCGGCGGGCGTAGGCCGCCAGCGCTTCGGTAACCGCTTCGGGACGCATCCCCGGCAGGTAGCGGATTTCAAAATCAAAGCGACAGGACTGCGGAACGATGTTCAGCGCGGCGCCGCCCTGAATGGTGCCCACCTGCAGGGTGCTGAAAGGCGGCGAAAAGCGGCTGTCCAGCTGCCGGGCCAGACGCTCGCCCAGCCGATCCAGGCGGTTGATCAGCCTGGCCGCGTAGCGGATGGCGTTCACCCCCTGCGGGGCATAGGCCGAATGGCAGGCCTGGCCCTCAATGCAGCAGCGCATGGCCAGTTTGCCTTTATGACCGAACACCGGCTGCATCTCCGTCGGCTCGCCGATGAGGCACAGCGCCGGTTTCTCCGGCGAGGCCTGCAGAAAATCCACCAGGCTGCGCACGCCGAGGCAGCCGACCTCTTCGTCATAGGAGAAGGCCAGATGCAGCGGCATCCGCAGCGGCGCCGCCAGAAAGTCATCCACCGCCGCCAGCACGCAGGCGAGAAAGCCCTTCATATCGGCGCTGCCGCGGCCGTAGTAGCGGCCATCGCGCTCGGTCAGGCTGAACGGCGGCACGCTCCAGTCCTGCCCGTCCACCGGGACCACGTCGGTATGGCCCGAGAGCATCACCCCGCCGCCGCCGGACGGCCCCAGCCGGGCGTAGAGATTGGCCTTTCCCCCCGACGGGTCATAAAAGCGGCGGGACGCCACGCCGCGGGCGGCGAGAAAATCGGCGATCCAGTCGATCATCGCTATGTTTGAATGGCGGCTGGTGGTATCAAAGGCCAGCAGCGCGGCAAGGATCGCTCCCGGCGTGTTATTCATCGCCAGGCACGCCATAGGCCGGCGCCTCGCGCGGGTCGAGCGCCCGGGTAATATAGGCCTCCATTTGCGGCTCCCACGCCAGCCACAGCTGCTCAAGGGCCGCCAGCGGATCCGCTTCCGCCCAGTCAATGCGCAGGTCGACCACCGGCCACGGGTAATCGTCCACCACCTTCACCGCCGCCGAGTGGACCGGCCCGGCCTCGCCCCCGGCGACGATCCCGGCGCGCAGTCCGGCCAGCAGCCGGCTGGTCAGCTCACCGGTGGCGGCCTCAAAGGCGCCCACCATCGCAGCGATCACCCCCTCACTGGCCAGCATGTTGCCCGCCGCCACGCAGTTATCCCCCACCAGGGCGCCGCCGATCCCGAGGGTGAATTCCCCGCTGAACACCGCCGTGTCGCCGTTGGCGTCAATCGCCGCGACCTGGCGATATTCGCGGAAGCGATCCTCCGCCAGCGCCTGCTTCAGGGCCTGCTCAACGCTGGCTCCCGCTTCGAGCGCGCTGAGGATCTGCGGCCCCAGCGACGGCAGGGTAATGTTCTGGCTGGAAACCGCCCCCACGCCGGGCAGCAGCCACGGACAGCGCGACCCGACGGCCATGCTCGATGAACTAATGGCGATGCCCAACTGACCCGTTTCCGGGCAACGGGCGGTAAGGGAAAGGGTCATTCTGCCGCCTCCCCCTGCCAGTCGTCAGGGATCACCGCCGTGACGTCAATCTCCATCAGCCACTGCGGCTGCGCCAGGGCCGACACCACCACCCCGGTGGAGATGGGAAAGACCCCTTTCAACCATTTTCCCACCTCCTGATAGACCGGCTCGCGATAGCGGGGGTCGATCAGATAAGTGGTGGTCTTGACGATATGCGAGAGGTCGCTGCCGGCCTCTTTCAGCAGCTGCTCGACATTCTTCATCGCCTGTTCCGCCTGGGCTCGCGGGTCGCCGAGGCCGATCAGGTTGCCGGCGAAATCGGTGCCGACCTGGCCGCGAACGTAGACGGTATTCCCGGCCCGCACCGCCTGGCACAGATCGTTGTTCAGCGCCTGGTTCGGGTAGGTCTCTTTGGTGTTAAACATGCGAATACGGGTATGGGTTGGCATCAAAGCACTCCTTCAGGAAACGGTTATCAGGACGGCTGGTAACGCTGATACTGGCGCTGAATGGCGATCTGGTCGGCAATATATTTGGCATCGTGCCAGACGCCCCAGATAAAGGTGGACCCGCGCCGCGACAGCCACGGCAGGCCGAGAAAATAGACCCCCGGCTCCGTCGACACGCCGCGGTGATGCTGCGGCCGCTGCGCGTCATCGAAGGCGTTGACCTTCAGCCAGCGATAGTCGGTGGTATATCCGGTCGCCCAGATGATGGCGCCGATCCCGGCCTCGGCCAGGTCGAGGCTAAGCAGCGGGTCGCTGACGCAGGCCGGATCGGGCAGAAACTCACGGGCGGAGGGCTCTTCAGGCAGATCCGAACCGTTGCGCGCTACCCAGTCGTCGGCGGCGTCGAGCAACGCAAGATAAGAGGCATCGCCGCGGCGGATATTCTCCGCCAGGTCGGGGTGGAACAACGCCCTGGCGCCGTCAAAGCCGCGGGTCTGCCCCACCAGGGTGACCCCTTGATGCGCCAGTTGGCGAAAATCGACGGTATGGCCGCCGCGCGCGCCGCTCACCGCGATAGTGACATGCTCTTTCCCCGGCGCATTGGCCGCGGCGTCCCACATTCCCAGCACCCCGAGCCACCAGCAAAAATCGCGCTGGCGATAGCGACGCGGCGGCCGGTCGTGCGCCCCCACCGACAGCCACACCGCGCGTCCGGCCCGCTGCAGCTCATCGGCAATCTGGACGCCGGAGGATCCGGCCCCCACTACCAGCACGCCGCCCTCCGGCAGCTGCTGCGGATTAAGATAGTGCGCCGAGTGGAGCTGCTGAATAGCCGGACTCTGCGGGGCGATAGCCGGGATCGCCGGGCGCTGAAAGGGTCCGGTGGCCGCTACGATCCGCTGCGCCTCAATCACCCCCTGGGAGGTGTCGACACGAAAGCCCGGTCGCCCGGCGAGGCGTTCGGCGCTGTACACCTCCACCCCGGTACGGATCGGCGCATTGAAGCTGCGGGCATAGGCGGCAAAATAGTCCGCAACCTGCTCTTTGCCGACAAAGCTATCCGGCGGGCAGTCCGGGAACACCATCCCCGGAAACCGATCGTGCCAGGCCGGGCCGTTGGTCACCAGCGAATCCCAGCGCCCGCTGCGCCAGGCCTGGGCAATACCCTGTTTCTCCAGCACCAGGTGGGGGATATCCAGCCGGGTCAGATGCTCGCTCATGGCGACGCCCGCCTGCCCCGCGCCGACCACCAGGGTATCGATCTCGGTTATCTGTTCAGTCATTTCTCTATCCTTCAAGCACAGTTGCCGACGAGGTCGCCGGAATTGACGGCTTTCAGGTTATTTAACTGTGACGAATTGGTAAAATATTATAAAACGATCGACTGAATAGAATTTTACGAGGCTGAGTGACGACAAAAAAAATAACGCCTGCCGGATCGACAGGCGTTATTTCAGCCGTGAGAGGGGGTTAATTCGATACTGCGGCAATAATCCATAAACAGTTGCGTTGGCCGCGTCGGCTCATTATTCGCGAGATGCGCCATAATTAAGGTTGAGGCGGGCATATCGTCGGCAATATCCCGCTGCACCACCCTTTCACCATCGTAGGTCATATCGCAACAGGGCCGGGTGACCAGCACCGAAAAACCGAGCCCCTGGCCGACCATACAGCGCACCATTTCGATAGAGGGTGAGCTGTAAGCTACTTCCGGGTGATAGCCTTTTTCCTTAAAGATGGAGATGAAATAATTTTTGCTCGGGACCGCATCAAGGAGGATCATTGGCTCGCGGCTCAGCTCCTGCAGCGTCACCTGCGCCTTTTGCGCCAGCGGATGCGCGGCGGGCAGCAGCGCGTAGGGTTTATGCGGGGCGTTAAGCCGTTCTTTATTGATCGAGTGGCCAAGCTCCAGATCGTAGACCAGCGCCAGGTCAAAGCGGCCGCGGTGCAGGCCATGCATCAGCTCATGCTGTTCGCCGTCATACAGATGCAGCGTTATTTCCGGATAGCATTTCTTAAATCCAGCCACCAGCTTCGGCATATACAGCGGAGCTACCGATTCAAAGCAACCGATGGAGATCATGCCAGAAACCAGCTCTTTATCCGCCCGCGAATTCTGCTCAAATTCCCACGACAGGCGCAGCAGCTCCTTCGCTTTATCGTAGATCCGCCGACCGCTGGAGGTGAGCGAGACGCCCTGCGCGTGGTGGCGAATAAACAGCTGCTGGTCGAAGGTGCTCTCCAGATTCTTAATGGCAATGGAAATCGACGGCTGCGCAATGTGCAGCTGGCGGGAGGCCTCGGCGATACTCTCCGTCTCCACCACGGTGACGAAATATTTGAGCTGCTTCAGGGTAAATCGGTTCATAGCATCACCATTGATAAAATATGGTCCGGCGCACGCAGGAAATAGTTTTCCCCTAAGTCCCAAGCAATCCGCGTGCCACCCGCGAAAAATGGCGGCGCATTGCCCGCCAGGGGGCGATATTATTTATTCTCCTCCCTCGCCGGCACGGTTTATTTCCGCTTTTGCACCATCATGCAACACGCTGCACATTGAGCAGGCAGCGGTCGCCCCAGTTTCGCGCAAAATAACCTGCCTGCATAAAATATCGTTATTCAATTGCAGCTATTGTTTTTAAATTGTTTACGCAAAGTATCCTGATAATCACTTTAAATTCCATATCGTTAATAACGCTGTATAGTTTTTTTAAACTTAAAGACCAAAAATTTACTAATTGCCTCTGAAAGCATCCTGCCAGCATAGTGTATTCGCACGATGAACACCGGCGGCTCCCCATTAATGCACAGCCGAGCCGCTTTCATTTAGGTTAATTATGACGAGTGAAATAGCCCATGACGTTTAACTGGAACTACATGTTAAGCCTGCTCAGCGATGCCGATTTTTGGTGGGCCACCTGGACCGTCATTAAATTAAGTCTGCTGACCTGGGGCTGCAGTATTGTGCTCGGATTTATTCTGGCGCTGGCTAAACAGTCGCCGCGCGGCTGGTTATCCACCCCTGCCCGGCTGTATATCTGGTTATTTCGCAGTATGCCGCTGCTGGTCCTGCTGATTTTTGTCTACAACATGCCGCAGGCGCTGCCCTCCTTCGCGCCGGTGCTGAACGATCCCTTCTGGGCCGGCCTGCTGGCGATGGTCCTCAGCGAAGCGGCCTATATTGCCGAGATCCATCGCGGCGGGCTGCTCTCCATCCCCCGCGGGCAGAGTGAAGCCGCGCGGGCCCTGGGTTTACGCTACGCCGGGATCCAGTGGCGGGTGATCATTCCCCAGGCGCTGCGCGTCGCCCTACCGGCGCTGGCCAATGAGTATATCGCCATCGTGAAGCTCAGTTCGCTGGTGTCGGTGATCTCCCTGACCGAAATATTGATGGTCGGCCAGCAGCTCTACTCGCAGAACTTTCTGGTCATGGAGACCATGACCGCCGTGGCGTTTTATTACATCTTTATCGTCACGGTGTTCGATTTTCTGCTGAAACGGCTGGAGAACTACCTCGATGTCACCCGACGCGACACCGCCCGGCCGGTGGATGCCGAGATGCAGCAGTTGGCGACCGCCCGTCGCCCGGCGATGGCGCGCAGCGTCTCCCAGGGCCAGGAGCCGGCGCTGCAGGCCTCTAAGCTGCATAAGGCCTACAACAATGTCGAAGTGCTGGGGGCGGTGAGCCTGCAGATCCAGCCCGGCGAAGTGGTCTCGGTTATCGGCCCGTCGGGCTCGGGGAAAACCACCCTCATTCGCCTGCTAAACGGTCTTGAGCAGATCGATAACGGCGAAATTCAGATTAACGGCCAGCCCTTTATTCATCTCGACCGTCAGGGGCAGCAGAAGCCGCGCTTTATGGAGAATGCCGAACACCGTCTGAATATCGGCATGGTGTTCCAGAGCTTTAACCTGTTCCCGCATCTGACCGTGTTCGGCAATCTGCTGCTGGCTCCGCGCTATCACCATCTGGCGAGCGACGCGGAGCTGCGCCAGCACGCCTGCGAGCTGCTGCACAAGGTGGGCATGCTGGAACACGCCTGGAAGTATCCGCACCAGCTCTCCGGCGGTCAACAGCAGCGGGTGGCGATCGCCCGCGCCCTGATGATGCGTCCGCAGATCATGCTGTTCGATGAGCCCACCTCGGCGCTGGATCCGGAAAAAGTGAATGAGGTGCTGCAGGTTATCGAATCCCTGGCCCACGAAGGCATCACGATGGTCATCGTCACCCACGAGATGAACTTCGCCTTCAAAGTGTCTGACCGGATCGTGTTTATGGAGAAAGGCCGGGTGGTGTGCGATGACACGCCGCAGGCGATGCGCAGCGGGCAACACCCGCGGGTCGAGGCCTTTCTGAAAGATGTTTCTCTGGCTTAACTATCGGGACGTGAAGAGGAAAAACTATGATTGCGCAGTGGCAAATTGAGCAGTTTCATCAGCAGGGTTATCTGGTGGTCGAAGGGGTGCTTTCCGCCGCCGACATCGCCACGCTGCAGAGCGATTTCGACGGCTGGGTCGAGGAGAGCCGCCGTCACGCGACGGCGTGGGGAGAAACCCTTGACGGGCGGCCGCGTTTCGATATCGAACGCGACCATGCTCCCGACCATCCGTCGCTGCGCCGGGTCGCCTCCCCGACGGAGATCTCCGAGGCCTATCGCCATACTGCGCTGAATTCGCGGATGGCGGCCATCGCCGGGCAGCTGATCGGCGGCAACGGCACCCGTTTTCACCACAGCAAAATTAACTCCAAGCTGCCGCACACCGCCACCGAGGTGAAATGGCATCAGGATTTCCTCTTCACCCCGCACAGCAATGACGACATTATCACCGCCCTGCTGATGGTCAGCGAGGTGACGCCGGAAAATGGCCCGCTCAATGTGGTGCCGGGCAGCCATCAGGGGCCGCTGTGGTCCCACTGGCAGGAGGGTCGCTTCACCGGGGCGGTGGATGACGAGGTGGTGACGGCTCAGTGCCAGCAGCCGCAGGCCTGTTTTGGCCCGGCGGGCTCAGTCTGCTTTATGCATACCCGCCTGCTGCACGCCTCCAGCCCCAACGAAACCGCCCTGCCGCGCACCCTGTTCATCAGCGTCTACGCCGCTGAGGATGCGCTGCCCTTCGGCGAAAACCCGCTGCCGAGCCGCCATGCCGGCCAGCTGGTGGCCGGGGAAGATAGCGGTCTGGTGCGCAGCACCAATAACCAGCTTCGCCTGCCGCAGAAGCCGCGCGGCGCTTCGTTTTTTGTTCAGCAGGCCGGTGCCGATCGCGCCAGCATGTAATTCGCCCACACTCCGGAGGTTTTATGACACGCTTTTTCGCACCACGCCCGCTGGCTCTGCTGCTCTGCGCAGCGGGGGCTCTGACATCCCTGAACGCGCTGGC
Source organism: Klebsiella sp. 54 (assembly GCF_018223875.1). Lineage (NCBI taxonomy): Bacteria > Pseudomonadati > Pseudomonadota > Gammaproteobacteria > Enterobacterales > Enterobacteriaceae > Klebsiella > Klebsiella sp. 54. The sequence continues at coordinate 1,291,011 of NZ_JAGRRA010000002.1, read as the reverse complement.
CTTCCAGCAAAGCGGCAAGATCACCGCCGGCTCGGACATGACCTTTTTCCCTTACGAGTACATGGAGAACAACAAGCCGGCGGGGTTTGATATTGAACTGCTCGACGGTCTGGCGAAGAGCATGGGCCGCGAGGCGGTGAATATCGACACCCGCTTCCCCAACCTGATCCCCGGACTGCAGGGCGGGCGCTTCGATATCACCAACTCGTCGATGTACATTACCGCCGAGCGCCTGAAGGTGATCGACATGGTGCCGTATCTGAAAAGCGGGGAAGCGATCCTCGCCCGCAAAGGGAGCGACTACCAGCCTAAGACGCCGGAAGACTTCTGCGGGCATAAAATCGGTTCGATGGGCGCCACCTCGTGGCTGGCGCAGTTGCAGAAGCTTTCCGCCGACTACTGCGTGAAGAAAGGGCTGAAGCCAATTGCGCTGAGCGTCTATACCACCGACCCGCAGACCACCCAGGCGCTGCTGTCGCGCGCAGTGGATGCGCAGATCACCGACGCCGCCGTGGCGCGCGGGGTGGTGGAAAAGCTGGGCGACCGGGTGGCGATCTCCTCTGACACCCTGATCTATCCAGTGCTGAACGGCTTTGGCGTTAAAAAAGGCAACACGGAGGTGAAAACCGCCCTCGAACAGGCGCTGAAAAAATACAGCGCGACGCCGGAATATGCCGCCTTGCTGAAGAAATATCACTTCCAGGCGCCGACGGCAGAGGATCTGCAGACCCTGATGCCGAAAGCGGAGTAATGCCCATGCGCGATTCCGATGAAGAGCAGATCCGCATCGACCTGGCGGCCACCTTTCGCATCATTGCCCATCTCGGCATGCATGAGGCGGTGGCCAACCATTTCAGCGCCGCGCTCTCCGCTGACGGGAAAACGTTTTTACTCAACCCGAAGTGGAAACACTTTTCGCGCATCCGCGCCAGCGATCTGCTGGTGCTGCACGCCGATGATGAACGTTGCGCCGCGCGACCTGACGTCGATGCCACCGCGTGGGCCATTCACGGGCAGATCCATCAGCGACTGCCCGACGTGCGGGTGGCGCTGCATCTGCACCCGGTGTACACCACCAGCCTCGCCTGTCTGGCGACGCCGCAGATCCTACCCATCGACCAGAACACGGCCCGCTATTTTAACCGGGTCGCCGTCGATACCCTGTACGGCGGGATGGCGGACACCGCGGCAGAAGGCGCCCGGCTGGCGGGGCTGCTGACGGATAAACGCCGTCTGCTGATGGGCAACCATGGGGTGCTGGTGACCGCCCCGACTATCGGCGAAGCGTTCGACGATATCTGGACCCTGGAGCGCGCCTGTCAGATCCTGATCACCGCCTGGTCAACCGGCCAGCCGCTGAAGGTGCTGTCGGACGCGGTGGCGGAAAAAACCGCCCAGGACTGGGAGAAAATTGCCGATTTCTCCCGGCAGCACTTTGCCGAGATGAAGCAGTTGATGATCGACCTCGATCCCTCCCTGGTGGATTAACCCCGCGCCAGCCCGGGGTCAGCCCGGGCCGTCGCTGGCCGCCGCCAGCAGCGGCACGATGATATCGCTGAGCGGCGTCGGTATGCCGTGTTGACGCCCGCGACGCTGTACCACCCCGTTACGAATATCCCACTCCAGCGGTCGGCCATGCAGGCGATCGATCATAATAGAGGTGCTTAAGTCGGCAGGCGCCCGATGAAAGCCGGCGATGATCTCCTCCGGCACACTGTCGCTCAGGACGGCCCCTTCCGCCCGCGCCACCTGCAGGCATTCGCGCAGATAGGCCAGTCCGAGGGCGGTGATCTCCTCCCGGGCGAACATCCCGGCGCGTCGTCCGGTCAGCACCATCAGTCCGGCGACGGCGTTCTGCAGCAGTTTACGCCAGGCGACGCTGGTAAAATCCGCCGCCAGCTCCACCGCGCAGTGGGTTCCCGCCAGCGCCTGCTGCACCCGCTCCGCCCCCGGCAGATCCGGCAGCGTTAGTCGCGGCGCGGCGCGCAGCCAGACCGAAGCATCGGCGTCGCGCTGCGCCGGAAACCAGACCACCGACGGCAGCACCGTCGCGCCGCCGGTCAAAGGGGCAAACTGCTGGCGCTGCTCGACGCCGTTTTGCAGCACGCACACCACGGTGTCTGGCGAACACAGGGCCGCCAGCCACGGGGCGATGGCCTCCGTCTGGGTGGCCTTCACCGCGACAAACACCAGGTCGAAGGGGGCGGCTATCGCCGTCGGGTCGGTGAGCACCGGGCCGGGCACCACGATCTCACCCTCATCAGTGCGCAGCACCAGCGACGAATGGGCAGTGCGCCCGCAGACCACCGGCGCCCTCCCCACCGCAAACAGGGCGGCGGCGATCGTGGTGCCGATGGCGCCGGGACCAATTAGTGCAACTTCAGGAAATGCAGTCATGCCGAAGACCTCCTCATCATTCTCCGCCCTGCGCGGGCAAAGATTGCCCTCCACAGTAGCGAGAAAGAGCGGAGGTCGGCAAGCGGGACGTCGGGAAAAGCGATGCGCCTTCCCCGACGGAGGGCTAGTAACGCACGCAGACGGATTTGGTTTCGCACCAGCCGTCGAGCCAGTCCGGGCCGAAATCGCGACCGGTGCCGGACTGCTTCATGCCGCCGAACGGCAGGTTGGCGTCAATCAGGGTATGACTGTTGACCCATACCGTCCCGGCCTGCAGGCGCTCGGTATAGTTGAGAGCCTGGGTCAGGTCGCGGGTCCAGACGCTGGCGGTCAGGCCAAAATCGCTGTCATTGGCCAGGCGCAGCGCCTCCTCGCCGTCGGCCACCCGCACCAGGTTCACCACCGGGCCAAACACCTCCTCGCGGGTGAGGCGCAGTCCGGCGTCCGGGTTAACCACCAGCGTCGGCGGAATATAGTACCCCCCCGCATCCGGTCCGACGCTGCCGCTGATAAGCTCCGCCTTCTGCTGTCGGGCCTCTTCAAGGTAGGCCGCCACCTTGTCGCAGTGGGCCCGGGAGACCACCGGGTTGATCTGCGCCGTCTCCAGCATTCCCGGCCCTACCTGCAGTGATTTCACCGCCTGCTCGAAGCCGCTGACCAGGGTGTCAAACAGCGGCGCTTCAATGTAGATCCGCGAGCTGGCGGCGCAGACCTGCCCCTGGTTAAGGAAGCTGCCGGTCATCAGCCCCTCAATGACCCACTGGGGATCGGCGTCTTTAAGCACAATCGCCGGGTTCTTGCCGCCCAGCTCCAGCGTCACGCGGGTCAGGCGGTCGGCGGCCACCCGCGCAATCTGTTTCCCGGTGGCCGTCGAGCCGGTAAAGCTCACCTTCGCCACCTGCGGATGGGCGGTCAGCGCCGCGCCGCAGCCGGCACCGCTGCCGGTGACCACGTTGAACACCCCGTCAGGAATGCCCGCCTGGGTCGCCAGCTCCGCCACCCGCAGCAGGGTCAGCGGGGTGGTTTCTGAGGGTTTAATGACGATCGAACAACCCGCCGCCAGCGCCGGTATCACCTTCCACATACCGATCATCAGCGGGAAATTCCACGGAACGATGCCCGCCACTACCCCCACCGGCTCTTTTTTGGTCCACGCCTGATAACGCGCCCCTTGCGGGAACGGGATCGAGACGTCCAGCGTCCGGCCGCTGATTTTGGTGGTCAGCCCGGCGGTGTAACGCATCCAGTTCAGGGTGCAGCCGACCTCGAAGGCGCGGGAGATGGCGATGGATTTACCCTGTTCAAGGGTTTCCAGCTGCGCCAGCTCCTCGCCGTGCTGCTCCACCAGATCGGCAAAGCGCAGCAGGATGCGCTCGCGGTCGGCCGGGGTGCGCCCGGCCCAGCGGCGGTCGACGAAGGCACGCCAGGCGGACATCACCGCCCGGTCAACATCCGCCGGGCTGGCGTCGGCGGTGGTGGCGATCGCCTGCCCGGTGGCCGGATCCCAGACGGTTAACCGGTTTTCGCTCTGCGCGGCGCAGGGGGCGCCGTCGATATACAGGCCATGCTGACGGTCTAAAAACTGCTGGACGCTGGCAAGCAGCGCTATCTGAGAGGTGGACATACCCTTTCCTTATTCTTCGCGGATAGTGCTTTCAGTCTATGTCCGGTTGGCGGCTGGCGCTTTTTTCTCTGTGACATTCATTTGCGCCGCTGTGACAGTCGCCGCAATTCCGTCGCCTGCCCTGACAGAAATGTGCCGCAGGTAATAGTTCTTTCATATACCCGCCATCGCGCCCTTGCCTGAGGCGGCATAAATGCAACAATGCAGAAACATTATTATTACAGGAGAACGGCGAATGATGACCACGGCTGAGGGGGGGCTGGCGTACCAGCGCTGGCTGGCGACGATCAATCAGGTCTGCGGCCATTTCGCCGCCCGGCCGCTGGAGGGCCGCTTTCACGGCGAGATTGACGCCCGCTACGCCGGCAGCCTCAAGGTCAGCACGGTCACCGCCGCCGGCGTCAATCTCTACCGCACGCGCAATGAGATAAAACGCGATAACGACGCCTGGTTCTATACCGTGTTTCAGCTCGCCGGCGAAGCGGTGATCGAACAGGACGATCGCCAGGTGACCCTGGCGGCGGGGGATATCACGTTGATTGATGCCGCCCGCCCGTGCTCTATCGTCTGGCAGCAGACCTCGCGTCAGGCTTCGCTGCTGCTGCCGCGCCAGCGGGTGGCGCCGACGGGCGAGATAGTTACCGCCTGCCGGCTGGATAAGTCTCTGCCGATGGTGCAGCTCAGCCAGCGACTGCTGCTGGAGAGTATGGGCGGCACGGCGCTCTCCGCCAGCGAAAGTGAAGCGGCGCTGGAGGCGATCGCCTGCCTGTTGCGCCCGGTGCTGCGCCAGCGTGAGCCGACCCCGTCCCGGCGGGACAAGCAGTTTCAGAAGATAATAGCGTTAATCGACGCATCCATTCAGTCGGAGCATCTGCGGCCGGAGTGGCTGGCCAGCGAGATGGGAATGTCGGTGCGCAGCCTCTATCGGCTGTTTGCCGACAAAGGGCTGGTGGTGGCGCAGTATATTAAGAACCGGCGGCTGGATCTGTGCGCCCGGGCGTTACAGGACGTCCACGATGACGAAAAGCTGGCGGGGATCGGCTACCGCTGGGGCTTCAGCGACCATAGCCATTTCTCCACCGCCTTTAAGCAGCGCTTTGGCGTCTCGCCGGGCGAATACCGCAAGCGCTGCCGCTAATTATTTGCGCAGCCACTGGCCGTTTAGCCCCTGAACGTACTCGCCGGGTTGAGCGCGGGCCACCAGCTTCTGTCCGGCCATTTTCGCTACCTCATCCACCGGCAGATTGTTGTCATCCGCCAGCTGCTGGTAGCTTTCACTGCGCGCGGCGTTGATCTGTTTCACCAGCGCCAGCGTCTCTTTATCCTGACGCAGCGGCGCCAGATAGCCGTTCAGCGTCTCCCCCACCCGCCCCTGCTGGCGCGCTTCGCTCAGGGTTAACGCCAGCGCGGGCGCGCTGAGCAGAGTCAGCGCCAGCGCCGCGGTTAACAGTCGTTTTCTCATCGTCGCCTCAGAACAAATCGCTGCGGGATTTCAGCAGGTTTTCCACATCCTTATCGACCTTGATATGGATCTCATGCTCAATTTTGACATTCATATTGATGGTGATGGGCTCTTTCGACGCCGCAATTTCGATACGCGGCGTACAGCCGGCGAGCAGCATCGACGCCACTATGGCCAGTAACAGCTTCTTCATTTAGGTTCCTTACATGTCTTACCGTCCGTACAGCGCCGCACGGGCAGCGTGGCATTTTGCTCAAGCCACGCCTGTAAATTGTCGCCAAAGCGTAAACTGCGCCACAGATCGAAAATATTCTCCTCATGAGCGTAGTTTAAATGCACGGTACTGCTTTTCCCGTCCACCCGGCTGGTGCCGTTGATGGCGGCCTTAAGCGTCAGCACGCCCAGATTGTTCAGGTTAATCTGCGTCGATGAACGGGAGATCTCCATATAGCGCAGCCAGTTGATCGCCGCCCCGGCGGAGACGTTGTCCGCCACCAGCGCATCGGCGGTGTCTTTATCCAGCCGCAGGGTCATCGGTCCGTCATTGCGCAGCCAGCCGTCATGGATAATCCATTGATTGTTCTCCAGCCACAGCGGCAGCGCGCCGCTCACCGCCCCGGACATGGCGAACTGCTTCACCTTGACCGCGCTGGTCAGTTCGCTGCTGGAGATATGCTGCAGACGGATCAGCGCCGGGTCGCGCTGCGGCATGCGCAGCTGCAGCAGGGTCAGCTTGCCGCCTAACAGGTCGACGCTGACGTCGCTAAGCTGCAGTGGATTGGCCTCGCTCCACGGCCAGGTGCCCTGCAGGTCCGCCGTCAGGTTGCGCGCGGTGACCTGGTTGACGATTTCGCCAATGCGCAGGGAGACCGGACGGCGGGTGCCCAGCTGCCAGTGGCCGTCGCTGAAGCGGAACGGCAGGACGAAGTCGACGCCGTTGATCTGGTTATCCGGCATCCAGGCGCTGCCGCCCTTCAGGACGCCATGGCCGCCAGCCTCAAATCCCTGCCCGGCTGCCGCCGAGAAGGCCACCTGCGCATAGAGACTGCCTTCGCGCAGGTTCATCTTCCAGTCCGGCGGCATCAGCGGCTGGAATACCGTCAACGACTGTTTTGGCCACCACGCCTGACCGCGCAGCCGTTCGCCATCCCAGCGCCCGGTCAACCGCACCGGGCCAATGGTATCGGCGTGCAGCGCGCCGGTGAACTGGAACCACGTCGGGTCCCGGCCGTCGAGGGCGAATTTCAGCGTCGACGCCGGAAGATAGCTGCCGCCGGTGAAGGTAGTTTTTGCCGCATCCAGCGACAGCGCGCCGGTCAGCCGAGGATGCTCAGCATCGCGCAGCCAGCGGATCGGCTGCTCGAGGGTCAGACGCGGCGTGCTGACCCGCATCGTGCCGTACTCGAGCTTGTCGAAACCCGTGGAGAGGCTGCTCAGCGTAATGGCATTGTCCCGCCACTCACCGCTGCCCTTCACATCCCAGCGCGCCTGCATAGGCGTGAAATGCCCCTCGCCCCAGTAGCGCCACTGCCAGCGGCCGCTGTCGGGCAGAAAATCGTTCGCCAGACCGTCCAGGTGCAACGTAAAGTCGCCCATCTGCTGCTCATGGGCGCGGAGGATCGCCTGCAGGCGGCCATCGACGCCCTGCTGCGTGACCTTTACCCCGGCCAGCGGCCAGCGAATTTCGTCAATGTTCAGCGCGTCGATCACCCGCCCGCGCGAACGCAGTAGCGCCCCGGGGTGAAACGCCAGCTGCGGGCTGACCAGCGACCCGCTGAGCTGGGCCGGCAGCGCGGCGTAAAAGATCATCTCCCCCAGCTTGGCCTCGCCGGTGAGTCGCAGCGGCAGGTCGCTGTTATCCATGCTCAGCTTGCCCGGGCCGATATTCAGCACCGCGTTGCCTTTTCCGGCATGCCCCTCGGTGAGAACATTCAAGCGACCGCTGACGATCATCTGTTCCGTGCCCTGCTGCCAGTTACCCACCGACAGCGCCACGCGGCCGCTCAGCGGATACGCCTCGTAGCGGGTGCGCCAGCGGCCGTCGCTGATGGTGATCCGCTCCGGAGTGATCTCCCACGGCAGGTCGAGAATGGGCTCCACCTCGCCGCGCGGGGTGACCAGCAGCTGGCCGCGATTATGCTGCCACGTCAGCTCGGCATCGATCCATTCCGCAGTCTGCGGGAATTCGAAGGTGCCCTGCATCTGGCCATCGACCGGCAGGCCATCCGGCACCAGCGGCAGATGGAAGGTACCCACCAGCTTCACCGGCGGCTGATCGTCAGCCAGCCGGGCGCTGAACTGGCTGACGGTAAGCGCCTGGCCGCGCAAGCGCGCCTGCAGGCTCAAATCGTTACCGGCAAAGCCGATATCCTGCTGCGCAGGGGTCAGTGACATCACCAGCCGCCCCTGCCATTTTTCCCACGGCGACAGCCGCAGGTTATCAATAGTTAACCAGCTGTAGGGCAGCATCGATTGCCATTCGGCAAGGGTGCGCGGCGATCCGGGCGTGGGATCGCTGGCCGGCAGTTTGCTCAGGCAGGCGCTGTTGATCTCCAGTTGGTCAATATGCAGCCGCCAGCGGCTGGGGCGCGAGAGACGGGCATCGGTCACCCTGGCGAGTTCACACTCGCCCACCAGATAGCGCAGATCGGGGATCAGCAGGGCGGAACGCGTAAGACGCGGGCTCTCCTGCATAGCGATATGAGTGCCCACGGGCAGCCAGATGCCCGCCAGCGTCGGCACCCAGTGGGTCAGCGTCAACAGCAGGGTTAGCGGCAGTAACACCAGCGCTAACACCAGCGCGATGGCGGCTTTATATTTACCCTTCATGGGCAGTTAATATCCTGATTCAACATAAGTAAAAGCCGAAAGGCGCCCATTGTGACACGTTCGACCAGTGAGTGAAAGTTTGCGACCTGTTAAAGCATAGTTGCCAGCCGGTATCGCGGCGCGGCGATCGGCCGTCACCATTTAACTTTTGTTTAAGCACCCCCTGCCACACTCCAGAAAGATAGGTATTGCTTGCGGGAGAGACGGTGTCGTTAATTATCTCGCTCATTGAGAGCGCACAGGGCCACTATCCATTGGTATTACTGATGGTTTTCTTGCTCACTTTCACTAAATCCTGCGCGCTGGTGTCGCTGGCCATCCCGGGCACCTCCGGCCTGCTGCTGCTGGGGACATTCGCTTCCGCCAGCCTCGGTCATTTCCTGCTAATGTGGTCCAGCGCCAGCCTCGGCGCCATCGGCGGATTCTGGCTCTCGTGGTGGTTGGGCGTTCGCTATCGTCACCGCCTTACGCAGTTACGCTGGCTGACCGCCGAGCGGCTGGCCCGCAGCCGACTCTTTTTTCAGCGCCGCGGGCTGTGGGCGGTCTTTTTCAGCCGCTTTCTCTCTCCCCTGCGCGCCACCCTGCCCCTGGTCAGCGGCGCCAGCGGCCTGCCGCTGTGGTCGTTTCAGCTGGCTAACGTCAGCTCCGGTCTGCTGTGGCCGTTTCTGCTGCTCTCCCCCGGCGCTTTAAGCCTGAGTTTGTGGTAAAAAAAACTTTGTCTTTCAAAGAGATTCCTCAAATCCGCGATATGCTCTAGAATTAGGATAAGCACCTGCCATTTAAACTATTTTTTAATAATTGTACGATTATTTTAAATATGCTACCGTGACGTTATAATCACTGGAGAAAAGTCTTATGAAAATCGCGGTTTACAGTACGAAGCAGTACGATAAAAAGTACCTGCAGCACGTGAATGATACCTACGGCTTTGAACTGGAATTCTTCGACTTCCTGCTGACAGAGAAAACCGCCAAAACCGCCAACGGTTGCGAAGCGGTATGCATCTTCGTCAATGACGACGGCAGCCGTCCGGTGCTGGAGGAGCTGAAGGCCCACGGCGTGAAGTATATCGCCCTGCGCTGCGCCGGGTTTAACAACGTCGACCTCGAGGCGGCGAAAGAGCTTGGCCTGCGCGTCGTGCGCGTCCCGGCCTACTCGCCGGAAGCGGTGGCTGAGCATGCGATCGGCATGATGATGTCGCTTAACCGCCGCATCCACCGCGCCTACCAGCGTACCCGTGATGCTAATTTCTCCCTGGAAGGCCTCACCGGTTTCACCATGTATGGCAAAACCGCCGGGGTGATTGGCACCGGGAAAATTGGCGTGGCGATGCTGCGGATCCTCAAAGGTTTTGGCATGCGTCTGCTGGCGTTCGACCCGTACCCAAGCGCCGCCGCGCTGGAGTTGGGGGTGGAATATGTCGACCTCGCCACGCTGTACAAGGAGTCGGACGTGATCTCCCTGCACTGCCCGCTGACCGACGAAAACTACCATCTGCTCAATCGCGGGGCCTTCGATCAGATGAAGGACGGAGTGATGGTGATTAACACCAGCCGCGGCGCGCTGATCGACTCCCAGGCGGCCATCGATGCCCTGAAGCACCAAAAAATTGGCGCGCTGGGGCTGGACGTTTATGAGAACGAACGCGATCTGTTCTTCGAAGACAAATCCAACGACGTGATCCAGGATGACGTCTTCCGTCGCCTCTCCGCCTGCCACAACGTGCTGTTCACCGGCCATCAGGCGTTCCTCACCGCCGAGGCGCTGATCAGCATTTCGGAGACCACCCTGGGCAATCTGCAGCAGGTCGCCAACGGTGAAACCTGCCCGAACGCTATCGTCTGATTCCTTTCCCTTTTGTGCTCCTCTCCCCGGGGGGAGCACATTCAGATAATCCCCACAGATCCCCGCTGCGATACCGTTACACTGGCTTTGTTTTATTAGTAATGTGAATGTTTTGGAGTGAAAATGAACAAATTTGCGGCATTACTGGCGGCAGGGTTGCTGCTGTCCGGCTGTGTCTATAACAGTAAGGTGTCCACCGGCGCGGAACAGCTACAGCATCATCGTTTCGTGCTGACCAGCGTCAACGGCCAGGCGGTAAACGCTGGCGACCGGCCGCTGGAGCTGAGCTTCGGCGAGAAGATGGCTATTACCGGCAATATGTATGTTTCGGGCAATATGTGCAACGGCTTCAGCGGGGAAGGTAAGGTGTCGGACGGCGAGCTGAAGGTCAAATCGCTGGCGATGACCCGGATGCTGTGCCACGATGCCCAGCTTAATACCCTTGATGCGACCATTGGTAAGATGCTGCGCGAGGGCGCGCAGGTCGATCTGACGGAAAACCAGTTGACGCTGGCGACCGCCGACCAGACGCTGGTCTATAAGCTCGCCGACCTGATGCACTAGCCGGCGTTTTGAGCCCGCTGCGGAGCTGCCATTAATAGCCGCAGCTTCCGCCCGCCAGCGCCTGCTCGCTGCAGCGTTTACCGTTCGGCAGCGCGCACATGCCAATCGCTGAACCATCGAGCTGACGAGCCACCGATAACGAGCCGCCTATCATGGCGCAGTTGGCCTGACCGGCGTCGCTCATCGCCGCCCGCATTCCTGGCGTGACGTGCGCCGCCGTGGCCTGCTGAACGGGTTCACTACTGCACGCCGACAGCAACAGCGCCGCACATCCCACTAACATCGCAGCTCGCATTTTCTCTCCCCTCGGAAACGTCTTAAATAGCAAACCCAAGAATAATAGGCAGCGTGGTGCGCGGCGTCGAGAGGGGAAGTACGTATTTATGCGTCTCATTAACATTTTCTAGCAAATTTCTGCGTAAAGGTTGATCTGCACCGGGATAGTCACCGGGCGATGGCTCGCCTTCACGTCCAGAAAAGCTACTTTCTCCGCGAACCGCGCAAAATATTGATCTGGTCACGGGTAGCCGTCGTATTGAGGACACAAATGCAAAAATGGCGGCGCCAACGGTTTGCTAAACTACCTCTTATATAATTACAGGGCGCGTCGCGGTTTCACGCGTCCATTCTTTTGCGCAATGTAAGGGTGTCTTCATATGATTACGATTGATGGTAATGGCGCGGTCGCTTCCGTCGCGTTTCGCACCAGTGAAGTTATCGCCATCTACCCGATCACGCCCAGTTCAACGATGGCGGAACAGGCTGACGCCTGGGCCGGCAATGGGCTGAAAAACGTCTGGGGCGATGTGCCACGCGTGGTCGAAATGCAGTCGGAGGCAGGCGCCATTGGCGCCGTACATGGCGCGCTGCAGACTGGCGCCCTCTCCACGTCCTTTACCTCATCGCAGGGCCTGCTGCTGATGATCCCCACGCTGTACAAACTGGCCGGCCAGCTGATGCCGTTTGTCCTGCACGTCGCCGCCCGCACTGTCGCCACCCACGCGCTGTCGATCTTCGGCGACCATTCCGATGTGATGGCCGTGCGTCAGACCGGGTGCGCCATGCTGTGCGCCAGCAGCGTTCAGGAAGCGCAGGATTTCGCGCTGATATCGCATATCGCCACGCTGCAAAGCCGGGTGCCGTTTATTCATTTCTTTGATGGTTTCCGCACTTCGCACGAAATCAACAAAATCGCCCCGCTGGCGGACGACACGATTCGCGCCCTGCTGCCGCAGGAGAAAATCGCTGAGCATCGCCAGCGCGCGCTCAATCCGGAACACCCGGTGATCCGCGGGACCTCCGCTAACCCTGACACCTACTTCCAGTCGCGGGAGGCCACCAACCCGTGGTACGACGCGGTTTATGATCATGTCGAGAAAGCGATGGATGACTTCGCCGCCGCCACCGGCCGCCAGTACAAACCGTTTGAGTTTTACGGCCATCCGCAGGCGGAACGCGTGATCGTCATTATGGGCTCGGCCATCGGCACCTGCGAAGAGGTGGTCGATGAACTGCTGAGCCGCGGCGAGAAAGTCGGCGTCCTGAAAGTGCGCCTCTATCGCCCATTCTCCGCCGCCCACCTGCTGGCAGCGCTGCCGGAGAGCGCCCGGGCGGTGGCGGTGCTGGATCGCACCAAAGAACCTGGCGCGCACGCGGAGCCACTGTATCTCGACGTGATGACCGCCCTGGCGGAAGCCTTTAACCGCGGCGAGCGCGAGACGCTGCCGCGGACCATCGGCGGCCGCTACGGTCTCTCTTCCAAGGAGTTCGGTCCGGAATGCGTGCTGGCGATATTCCATGAGCTGCAGGCCGCCCAGCCGAAGCCGCGCTTTACCGTCGGCATCTATGACGACGTGACCAACCTGTCGCTGCCGCTGGGCGAAAATACTCTGCCATCAGAGGCCAAGCTCGAAGCGCTGTTCTACGGCCTCGGCAGCGACGGCAGCGTGTCGGCCACCAAAAATAATATCAAAATCATCGGCAATTCCACCCCGTGGTTCTCCCAGGGGTACTTTGTCTATGACTCGAAGAAGGCGGGCGGCCTGACCGTCTCCCATCTGCGGGTCAGCGAAAAGCCGATTCGTTCTTCGTATCTGATTTCGCAGGCCGATTTCGTTGGCTGCCACCAGCTGCAGTTTATCGATAAATACCAGATGGCCGAGCGGCTGAAGCACGGCGGCATTTTCCTGCTCAACACGCCGTACAGCGCCGATGAAGTCTGGTCCCGCCTGCCGCAGGAAGTACAGGCCACTCTGAATCAGAAAAAAGCGCGTTTTTACGTGGTCAACGCGGCGAAGATCGCCCGCGAATGTAGCCTCGGGGCGCGCATTAATACCGTGATGCAGATGGCTTTCTTCCATCTGACTCACATCCTGCCTGGCGACAGCGCGCTGGCGGAACTGCAGGCAGCCATCGCCAAAAGCTACAGCAGCAAAGGCCAGGAGCTGGTGGAACGCAACTGGCAGGCGCTGGCCCTGGCCCGCGAGTCGCTGGCGGAAGTGCCGCTGCAGCCGGTGAATGCTAACAGTCCGAACCGCCCGCCGGTGGTCTCCGACGCCGCGCCGGATTTCGTCAAAACGGTCACCGCCGCGATGCTGGCCGGTCTCGGGGATGCGCTGCCGGTCTCCGCCCTGCCGCCGGACGGCACCTGGCCCATGGGCACCACGCGCTGGGAGAAACGCAACATCGCCGAAGAGATCCCCATCTGGAAGGAAGCGCTATGTACCCAGTGCAACCACTGCGTCGCCGCCTGCCCGCACTCGGCGATCCGCGCCAAAGTGGTCGCACCGGAAGAGATGGAGAACGCCCCTGCCAGTCTGCACTCGCTGGACGTCAAGTCCCGCGATATGCGCGGGCAGAAATACGTACTGCAGGTCGCCCCGGAAGACTGCACCGGCTGCAACCTGTGCGTGGAAGTGTGCCCGGCAAAAGATCGCCAGAATCCGGAGATCAAGGCCATCAATATGATGTCCCGCCTGGAGCATGTGGAAGAGGAGAAAGTGAATTACGATTACTTCCTCAACCTGCCGGAAATCGACCGCAGCAAACTGGAGCGTATTGATATCCGCACTTCGCAGCTGATCAGCCCGCTGTTTGAATACTCCGGCGCCTGCTCCGGTTGTGGCGAAACGCCGTATATCAAACTGCTGACCCAGCTGTATGGCGACCGGATGCTGATTGCCAATGCCACCGGCTGCTCATCCATTTACGGCGGCAACCTGCCCTCGACCCCGTACACGACCGACGCCAACGGCCGCGGCCCGGCGTGGGCCAACTCGCTGTTTGAGGATAACGCTGAATTCGGGCTCGGCTTCCGCTTAACCGTCGATCAACATCGCCAGCGCGTGATGCGCCTGCTGAGCGAATTCGCCGACCAGCTGCCGGCAGAGCTGAACGCGGCGCTGCATGCCGAGGCGACGCCGGAAGCGCGCCGTGAACAGGTGGCGGCCCTGCGCCAGGCGCTGACCGGCGTGCAAGGCGCTGAAGAGCTGCTGACCGATGCCGACGCGCTGGTGGAGAAATCCGTCTGGCTGATCGGCGGCGACGGCTGGGCCTACGATATCGGCTTCGGCGGCCTGGATCATGTGCTGAGCCTGACGGAAAACGTCAATATTCTGGTGCTGGATACCCAGTGTTACTCCAACACCGGCGGCCAGGCGTCAAAAGCCACCCCGCTGGGGGCGGTCACTAAGTTTGGCGAGCACGGTAAACGCAAGGCGCGCAAAGATCTTGGCGTCAGCATGATGATGTACGGTCATGTCTATGTAGCGCAGATTTCGCTGGGCGCGCAGCTGAACCAGACGGTGAAAGCGATTCAGGAAGCGGAAGCCTATCCGGGGCCGTCGCTGATCATCGCCTACAGTCCTTGCGAAGAGCATGGCTACGATCTGGCGCTCAGCCACGATCAAATGCGTCAGCTGACCGCCACCGGCTTCTGGCCGCTCTACCGCTTCGACCCACGTCGGGCGGAAGAAGGCAAGATCCCGCTGGCGCTGGACTCTCGCCCACCGTCAGACGCCCTGGCTGAGACGCTGCTCAATGAGCAACGCTTCCGTCGCCTGAATGCGCAGCAGCCGGAAGTGGCGGAGCAGCTGTGGAAAGATGCTGCCGCCGACCTGCAGAAGCGCTACGACTTCCTCGCCCAGCTGGCTGGCAAAGCGGAGAAATCACCGAGCGAGAGCTAAGGTTATTTTCCATCCCGCAGCCATAAAAAAAGCCCGAACATGAAGTTCGGGCTTGTCGTTTTACCGATAACAAAATCATTCCGCAGAATGAGACGGCAAATAAAAATGCTTGGCATGACAATAAAGGCATATAACGCTCGAATAATACGCGATCAAACTGACCATGTATAATTTTTATTTTGTATATTAATTGAAGATGTATTCATCATAATTATCACCATTACTTCAGTATTATTTTATTTAGAATTTACTTATATCGTAACAATTGAGTCTTACCATATCTCAGACCGCTCCTTTAGCATGAGTTCACTTCCTTCCCGGAAGCTAAAACATAAAAACAGTTAAAGGAATTTCTTCATGAAAAGAAAAGTACTGGCCCTCGTTATTCCGGCTTTATTAGCCGCTGGTGCCGCACATGCGGCGGAAATTTATAATAAAGACGGAAATAAATTAGATGTCTATGGCAAGGTAGACGGTCTGCACTATTTCTCCAGCGACTCGAAAAAAGACGGCGACCAAACTTACGTTCGCTTTGGCTTTAAAGGCGAAACCCAGATCAACGATATGCTCACCGGTTACGGCCAGTGGGAATACAACGTTCAGGCCAACAATACCGAAAGCGCCGGCGATCAGGCGTGGACCCGTCTGGCCTTCGCCGGTATCAAAGTGGGCGATTACGGTTCCTTCGACTACGGTCGTAACTACGGCGTGCTGTACGACGTCGAAGGCTGGACCGATATGCTGCCGGAGTTCGGCGGCGACTCTTACACCTATGCGGATAACTTTATGGCAGGCCGCGCCAACGGCGTCGCGACCTACCGTAACAGCGACTTCTTCGGTCTGGTAGACGGTCTGAACTTCGCCCTGCAGTATCAGGGTAAAAACGAAGGCCAGAACGCCCAGGACATCAACGTCGGCACCAACAACCGCAGCAGCGACAGCGATGTTCGCTTTGACAACGGCGACGGTTTCGGTCTTTCCACCTCCTATAACTTCGGCATGGGCATCAGCGCGGCAGCGGCCTACACCTCATCTGACCGTACCAACGACCAGATGACCCAGACCAACGCCCGTGGCGATAAAGCTGAAGCCTGGACCGCTGGCCTGAAGTACGACGCCAACAATATCTACCTGGCGACCATGTACTCTGAAACCCGCAACATGACCCCTTACGGCAACGACGGCGTGGCCAACAAAACGCAAAACTTCGAAGTCACCGCTCAGTATCAGTTCGACTTTGGTCTGCGTCCGGCTATCTCCTATCTGCAGTCCAAAGGCAAAGATCTCTATAACACCGGCAGCTACGCCGATAAAGATCTGGTCAAATATATGGACGTTGGCGCCACCTATTACTTCAACCGTAATATGTCCACCTACGTTGATTACAAAATCAATCTGCTGGATGACAACGACAGCTTCTACAAAGACAACGGTATCTCTACCGACAACATCGTCGCGTTGGGCCTGGTTTACCAGTTCTGATGCGCCAGCCCGCCGGTTCCGGCGGGCTTTCTCTCTCTGCATCGCAGCAGCTAAAACAAAACAATATATCCCACCGCTTAAAATAAGCGTCCGTTTAGTGATATAGTCGTGCTCAGTCAGTGCCTGCCCGAGGACGTCCATCATGCATCATCACCCGGTTAAATCTTCCCGAATTATCTCTGTCGCCTATGATGACGCCTCCGCCACGCTGGAAATTTGTTTTTATCACCAGCCGCCGTTGCAATATACCGGCGTTCCACCGCGTATTTTTCGTGACTTTTTACAGGTGGTGTCAAAAGGTCGGTTTTATGACGGCGTGATAAAGGGAAAATTTCCCGAACACAAGTCACGTTAATGTCAAAGTGTGACTGCGGTCATGATACAAAACATGTCATAATGCCGTACAATATGAGGGGATACTTAAACAGGAGGTTTTATGAGCAGAATGATTCTTGTCCCCATCGATATCTCTGATAAAGAATTTACTGAACGCATTATCAGTCACGTTGAATCGGAAGCGCGGATTGACGACGCTGAGGTCCATTTCCTCTCCGTTATCCCTTCCCTGCCTTATTATGCCTCACTGGGAATGGCCTATACCGCCGAACTGCCTGGTATGGATGAGCTGCGTGAAGGAACGGAAACGCAGCTTAAAGAACTCGCGAAACAGTTCTCTATCCCGGAAGATCGGAAACATTTTCACGTTGCCGAAGGATCGCCAAAAGATAAGATCCTGGCCCTCGCCAAGTCGCTACCCGCCGACCTGGTGATCATCGCTTCGCACCGGCCGGATATCACCACCTATCTGCTGGGCTCCAACGCCGCCGCGGTGGTCCGCCACGCCGAGTGCTCGGTGCTGGTCGTCCGCTAGCGCCACAGCCCGCCGCCCGGCGGGCTGTTTATTTTTACTTCTGCTCCACCAGCTTGCCTGCCCGCAGCGGAAAGTGCCGGAAAGATGCTGACATTCCGCCCCTGAATCCGTACCATACACGCCACGGTTGTCTGTCAGACCTCATTAATTGCTACGCGCCAGCGCCACGTTGTCCAGCGGCTGGCACAACGCGTGCTCTTCTGATGCCACACTATGAATTGAGCCACTATTACATGCTGCAAAATCAAGAAATCAGTAAAAATGTACAACACCAATAAGTTGTGCCCCCTCCAACCAACTGAATTTATTTTATATTTACATACAGCCAGCCCCCACAGCGCCGACCGCTGGTCCTGGCACCTGAATCCACCTGGGAATGGATGAGGCAGGCTATTCGAGGAAAAGAGGTGAATGAGATAATTGCAGATGGTGCGGTACCTGCTGATCATTTCACATGGCACCCCGTTTTCCGAGCGGTGGACAACGTTAGGAATCAGGGGGCGTAATTGATTGAGGCTATTAAAATCCAATAACCTGATAATACCCGCACCCTGCTGAAAGCAGACCTTGGTGTTCTGATTGCCTTTTGCATCGGGAATGCCCTCAAAGCGCATAAGTTAAGGAAGTTGCTCAGGCTCCGACGGCATCTTTAGGGCTGGTTGATAAAAAATCAAAATTGTGAACTACTTTCACCGATAATAAATTCAACGTAATAAAAAACCGCCGGCGCGAGTTTCAATCAGAAGTCATCTATTATCACGTTAAGATAGGTAAGATAACGCAACTGTACCGATCAGCTACTCTTTGAAACCAGGCTTGCCATTCCTGGCCCGCCATTCTTTCACTTCCTTAACAACCCTTTCCGGACTATCCTCTCGGCCCTTTGGAGGATAGAAAATTACATCAGAACCATCAGGGTGTTCAGTGATACGTTCAAACTCTAAAACATTTTGCACATCTTCATCTTCGGTTGTATTATCCGGATTAAATATCTTTTTCACAAAAGCTAAAAACTCAGATTCGGTGTAATCAGAAATGCTTTTTTTATTGTCCATCATTTACCACCATTGCTTAGTGAACTTCGACATGGCTTTTTGTGCATCATAACTCGCCAGTTCTCAATACCATACACATCACCGGTATTTTAATAGCTTTTGCGTGTTCTAATTCATGTTTAAGCCTTCCCCCGACATGCTCATTTTACGAATGAACGACCATGTTTCTAACTTGATACCCCCTAAGCTAGCTTGTCAAACCGCTCAGTTAGCTCAGTGGTATCAGAAACCGCCTTCCTGAAAGCTCTCCGAATGAATGAAAGTTCGAAAACTCACAGCCACGAAATTTTTCAGCAATCACACTGGGAACAGGAGAGCCTAACTCGTCTCCAGTTTTTTTTCAGCCAACCATGACTAACCTGCTCCCCTTAACCAGTGATTTTGCCAGGTAAATCTCTAGAGCTTGCCAACATAACATCACTTGGCTCGACTCCCATTGCAAGAGCATCAGGCTGCTAGATCTCTCAGTACAGAAAATCCAGGTAGGCTAGCAGTATTTACGGTTGAGATGGACGAAATCTTATTGTTCCACGCGCAATGCCTGGCTTTCCGGGCTCATACTTGCATTTTCTCATTGCTGATCTTGTTTCTCTAAAAAAGAGCTCAGCACCAGTTGTCTCAACAGAAGTTACTTCCCCTTTTTCATTTACTGAGGCAGCGTAATTTACAGTGCCACTAATCCGATTAGCCATGGCAGAAACTGGATAATAAGGATTAGGGCAACTTATCCGCACAGGCACCACTTCTTCTTTATTTCCTGCAGCAAGTGCCAAGTTTGATATAAGAACAGCGCAAACCAGAAGTAATGTTTTTTTCATAACCGATACCAATTGTTGTTTTCCTTATGTCTATAGATCCCTAATACGCCTTTTTCATGCAACGCCGGAGGATGCGGCTCCACTTCTTCATCCCCGCTGGTATGGAGGGGATTATATATCACAGCCGGGTTAGCTGCGCGCTTTGCGTTCTGCGGGGGATTGAGGCATCGCCATTCTTCCGCAGGGCTACTCCTTCCCTATAACGCTTCCATTCACCTATATTCCATTAAAAAATGAGGAGTTTCGACTTATCATTTAGGGTCAAGTAAAGTAAACACCTCTCTTACAGCCAGATTTCCAATCTTATGTGAGCCCCAAAACCCGGCACTGATTGCCGGGTATTTTATTGCTTCCCAGGTGCTTTTACGGTTTCTCACGCCCGGCACATCTCCGGCGAGTTACCTCTCACCAGCGCCTCAGCAAAAGGCCTCGGTATGGCATTAGCAGCAGGAAACCGGACGATACAATTGCTCGGCGCTGCCCTGGACGCGCTGAAAGCGCAGCATGAACTGACAGCTGGATATCCGGTATCCACTATCACGTTTCACCACAGGGAATACGGCTCAAGCGAGGAACAGAATTTGCGATTTGTTTTCATGCCGCGGAGACGAAAAGGCGAGCAAAAACCCTGCTACTCGCACAGCAGCATAGGCAGCAGATGGGAAGCTGCAGTAAAACGCGCTGGCATTCGCCGCAGGAATCCGTACCATACGCGGCATACTTTTGCCTGCTGGCTCCTGACGGCTGGCGCAAACCCGTCTTTTATAGCCAATCAGATGGGGCATGAAAACGCGCAAATGGTGTACGACGTTTATAGTACATGGATAGAAGAGATGAACGGCAACCAGGTTTCTATGTTGAATTCCCGGCTTGGGCTTTAACACATTTTGCCCCCTATATGCCCCTTTTAGATTTTGAGAATGTTAACAATGCAAGAAAATCAAGAACTTACAAAGAAAGAGAAATACAACATCGATAAGCTGCAGAAACGTCTGCGCCGCAACGTCGGTGAGGCGATCGCCGACTTCAATATGATTGAAGAGGGCGACCGCATTATGGTTTGTCTGTCAGGCGGCAAGGACAGCTATACCATGCTGGAGATCCTGCGTAACCTGCAGAAAAGCGCGCCCATCTCCTTCTCGCTGGTGGCGGTGAATCTCGACCAGAAACAGCCTGGGTTCCCGGAGCATATTCTGCCGGCGTATCTTGAGCAGCTGGGCGTTGAATATAAGATTGTTGAAGAGAACACCTACGGCATCGTCAAAGAGAAGATCCCGGAAGGGAAAACCACCTGCTCGCTGTGCTCTCGCCTGCGTCGCGGCATTCTCTACCGTACCGCCACCGAACTTGGCGCCACCAAGATTGCCCTCGGCCATCATCGCGACGACATCCTGCAGACGCTGTTCCTGAATATGTTCTACGGCGGCAAAATGAAAGGAATGCCGCCGAAGCTGATGAGCGACGACGGCAAACACATCGTTATCCGCCCGCTGGCCTACTGCCGCGAAAAGGACATCGAGCGCTTCTCCCAGGCCAAGGGCTTCCCGATCATTCCTTGCAACCTGTGCGGTTCGCAGCCTAACCTGCAGCGCCAGGTGATCGCCGATATGCTTCGCGACTGGGATAAGCGTTATCCGGGACGCATTGAAACCATGTTTAGCGCAATGCAGAACGTGGTGCCTTCGCACTTGAGCGACGTTAATCTGTTTGATTTTAAAGGCATCACCCACGGCTCCGAGGTGGTGGACGGCGGCGATTTAGCGTTTGACAGGGAAGAGATTCCCCTGCAGCCTGCCGGCTGGCAGCCGGAGGAAGAGGACGCCCGGTTGGATGAGCTGCGTCTGAACGTAGTGGAAGTGAAGTAACCCGCAAGCGTCTCAGGCCGCCGCCTGAGACGCGCTATTCTGCCCTTACTTCAGCAGTCGTACGCGGCAGGCTTTGCCTTTGATCTTGCCGTTTTGTAACTGCTTATACGCCTTCTGCGCCATATTCTGGCGGATCGCCACATAGACGTGGGCCGGGTGGACGTTAATTTTGCCGATATCGGCGCCATCAAATCCCATATCACCGGTCAACGCCCCCAGCACATCCCCCGGGCGCATTTTCGCCTTTTTTCCGCCGTCGATGCACAGCGTCGCCATCTCCGCCGTCAGCGGCGTGATAGCGTTACCCGCCGGCGCCGGCAGCCAGTTGAGGGATAACTGCAGCATGTCGGCCAGAATGGTGGCGCGCTGCGCCTCTTCCGGCGCGCAGAAGCTGATAGCCAGACCTTGTTCGCCGGCGCGGGCGGTACGGCCGATGCGGTGCACATGCACTTCCGGATCCCAGGCCAGCTCGAAGTTCACCACCAGCGCGAGAGATTTGATGTCCAGGCCGCGGGCAGCGACATCGGTCGCCACCAGAACCCGGACGCTGCCGTTCGCGAAGCGCACCAGCGTTTGATCGCGGTCGCGCTGCTCGAGGTCACCGTGCAGCGATAATGCGCTCTGCCCGGCGGCGTTGAGCGCATCGCAGACCGCCTGGCAATCGCGCTTGGTATTGCAGAACACCACGCAGGACGCCGGCTGATGCTGGCTGAGCAGACGCTGGAGCAGCGCAATCTTGCCGTGGCGGGAAACTTCAAAGAACTGCTGTTCGATAGCCGGTAACGCATCGACGCTGTCAATCTCAATCGTTTCCGGATGACGCTGCACCCGGCCGCTGATCGCCGCGATTGCCGCAGGCCAGGTGGCGGAAAACAGCAGCGTCTGCCGGTCAGCCGGCGCGAAGCGGATCACCTCGTCGATGGCGTCGCTGAAGCCCATGTCGAGCATGCGGTCCGCTTCATCCATCACCAGGGTCTGCAGCACGTCGAGAGAGACCGTCCCCTTCTGCAGATGATCGAGCAGACGGCCCGGAGTGGCGACGATAATATGCGGGGCGTGCTGCAGTGAATCGCGCTGGGCGCCAAACGGCTGCCCGCCGCAGAGCATCAAAATCTTGATGTTCGGCAGGCAGCGCGCCAGACGGCGCAGCTCGCCGGCAACCTGATCGGCCAGTTCGCGGGTCGGACACAGCACCAGCGACTGGGTCTCAAAGCGCGACGGATCGATATGCTGCAGCAGACCCAGCCCGAAGGCGGCCGTTTTTCCGCTGCCGGTTTTTGCCTGCACGCGCACATCTTTCCCCGCGAGGATCGCCGGCAGGGCGGCGGCCTGAACCGGCGTCATCGACAGATAACCCAGCTCGTTAAGGTTGGCTAATTGGGCGGCAGGTAAAACAGTCAGGGTAGAAAAAGCGGTCACAATGTATTCTCGTATTAAAGGACAGACGATCTGCAGGCGCGTATCCTCGCAGATCTCCGCGCCTGATGCGACAATTTAATCGGCTCTTCATCAGGCGGCGGATCGGGCTGCGGCTGCGGACGCGGTCGTGGATCGGGTAAAGGAACCGGATCGTTCGGCTCGGGCGAGATGGGGATAGACTGGGCTGTCAGCCCTGAAGCGTAATGCATAGTGGCCTCCCGGAAAGTGATACGGGCGTACCCGCAGGCGTAAACGGCCTGAAGACCGTCGGGTGTCTTAGTAAGCGTAGAAGCTGGTCAGGAGAGCGCAAAAAAAAAGCCGACTCAACAAAGTCGGCGTCGTACGAATCAATTGTGCTATGCAGTAATTCAAAAAAGGAAGTAAGACAATATGGAGCGCAACGCCCATCGCTTGACGTTGCATTCACCTGCGAGAGAGATATTGCCCTGAATGGGTAGAGGGTTTATTGATTTCGCTCAAACATTGCCGGGTTTTCCCGGCATCGTCGCTGCTAAAAGGCGATTCTTTACAACCATTTACTGCGATGTAACCACCATGCAACACCACCGATGACAACGACTAACATCAGGCAGAAGAGGCTAAACCCCAGATGCCAGCTGTTGCCAGGGATCCCGCCGAGGTTGACGCCGAACAGGCCGGTTAAAAAGGTGCTGGGCAGAAACACCATCGCCATCAAGGACATCGTATAGGTCCGCCGCGCCAGCGACTCCTGCATAATCTGGGCGATCTCATCGCTCATGATCGCCGTCCGGGCGATGCAGCTGTCGATCTCATCCAGCCCGCGCCCCAGCCGCTCGGCGATATCCTGCATCCGCCGCCGCTGATCGTCGCTCATCCACGGCAGGCGCTCGCTGGCCAGCCGGGCGTAAACATCGCGCTGCGGCGCCATATACCGGCGCATCACGATCAGCTGTTTACGCAGCAGGGCAAGGAAACCGCGCGGCGGCACCTGCTGATCGAGCAGGTCGTCTTCGAGGTCGATTATTCGGTCGTGCAGTTGTTCAATAAACTCACTGGCATGATCGGTCAGCGCGTCGCAGACTTCCACCAGCCAGCTGCCGCAGTCCGTCGGCCCATTGCCCTCCTTCAGGTCGCCCAGCACATCGTCAAGCGCCAGCACTTTGCGCTGACGAGTGGAGACGATCAGCCGCTCATCCATATAGAGACGCATCGCCACCAGCTGGTCTGGGCGTTCATCGGTGCTGCCGTTGATGCAGCGCAGGGTGATCAGCGCCCCGTCGCCGATCCGCGTTACCCGCGGTCGGGTGCTCTCGCCCGCCAGGGCATCGCGCACGTTATTAGGCAGTAGCGGGGTGGCAGCCAGCCAGTCGGCGCTGTCGCTATGGGTATAGTTGAGATGCAGCCAGCAGGGCTTCTCTTTGTCGATAATATCGTTATCGGCGAGCGGCTTCACGCCCCCCTGCCCGTCGAGCACCCACGCGAAGATCGCGTCCGGTATCTGCAACTCCGAGCCTTTAATCGCGTCCACTCAACCTCCGTTAATCCATGCCTGTCACATTGCACGCACTCTGTATAAGGTACGCGAAAGCGCGCTTTTTCGCTGTTTATTGCCCGGTGAAAGGGGCTAATCGCTTCATTAAAAAGCGCTTTCCCCAGGGCCGCGCCCACCTTCCTCATTTAACGTTAAAGTGTAGTGAAATCAAGTTCTTCAGGTTTTGCACGCCTCAGTGCGACTTTTTGCGGTTTATTTTGCGACTTTATGCTGTATTATGCCGCTTATTGCGTCAACTTGCGGAGTCTCTCGTCATGCATAAGCTCGCCCGACAAAAACACATCCTCGACCGGCTGAGTGAAACCGGTCAGCTGAGCATCAGCGAACTGGTTGATGCGCTGCAGGTGTCGGCCGATACCATACGCCGGGATCTCAGCGAGCTGGAAAACCAGGGCGTACTGCAGAAAAGCCACGGCGGCGCCATCGCGCTTAACGTCCCGGCGATGACGCGCAAGGGAAGAAACGCCCTGCTCCCCGGAACCAAGCAGCGTCTCGGCCAGCAGGTCGCCGCGCGCATCCCCTCCGGCTCGACGCTGTTTCTCGACGCCGGGAGTACCCTGCTGGCCGTCGCTACCCAGTTGAAAGGCCCCATGACCGTGATCACCGCGTCGCTGGATATCGCCCAGCTGTTTAGCGACCGCGCCGATATCCAGCTCATCCTGCTTGGCGGCCAGTGGGACAGTGAGCAGCGGCTGTTCGCCGGCAGCGCCACGCTGTCGCTGGTGGCGCGCTACCGCGCCGATATCGCGATTCTCGGCGCCTGCGCGTTGCATGCCGAACTGGGCCTGAGCGCCAGCCAGGAGGCCGATGCCGACGTAAAACGCGCCATGCTCGCCGCCAGCGCGGAACACTGGCTGGTGGCGGACCATACCAAAGTCAACCATTGCGAACCCTGGCTGGTGGCCGGTCTCAGCGACATTCACCATCTTTTCCTCGATCGTCCCTGGCCTGAGCTGGGGGATGACCCTGCCCTCTCTGTACATATTGCTGACGCTTAACAACGCGGAGAACCTGATGAGTAACAACACGATAAATATCGCCCTGATTGGCTATGGCTTCGTCGGTAAGACCTTCCACGCGCCGCTTATCCGTTCGGTGCCGGGCCTGAACCTGGCCTTCGTCGCCTCGCGTGATGAAGAGAAAGTCAAACGCGACCTGCCGGACGTCACGGTGATCGCCTCCCCGGAAGCGGCGGTCCAGCATCCGGATGTCGATCTGGTGGTTATCGCCTCCCCCAACGCCACGCACGCGCCGCTGGCCCGCCTGGCGCTGAACGCCGGCAAGCATGTGGTGGTGGACAAACCCTTTACCCTTGATATGCAGGAGGCCCGGGAGCTGATCGCCCTGGCGCAGGAGAAACAGCGCCTGCTCTCCGTCTTCCATAACCGCCGCTGGGACAGCGACTATCTCGGGATCCGTCAGGTTATTGAGCAGGGCGCCATCGGCACGGTGAAACATTTTGAGTCCCATTTCGACCGTTTCCGCCCGGAAGTCCGCGTCCGCTGGCGCGAGCAGAACGTTCCCGGCAGCGGCTTATGGTTCGATTTGGGCCCGCACCTGATCGATCAGGCGCTGCAGCTGTTTGGTCTGCCGCAGTCGGTACAGGGCAACATTGCCACCCTGCGCGACGGCGCAGAGATCAACGACTGGGCGCACGTGGTGTTAAACTACCCGGCGCATAAAGCGATCCTCCACTGCAGCATGCTGGTCGCGGGGGGCTCCTCGCGCTTCACGGTGCATGGCGATAAAGGCAGCGTTGTCAAAGCGCGGGCCGACCAGCAGGAGAGCCAGCTGCTGGCGGGTGTGGTACCAGGGAGCGCCGGCTGGGGTCAGGATGATGACAAGCTGGTGATCTATGACGCCTCGCTGCAGGCCCAAACTCAGCCTACCCCGTCGGGCGATCAGCGCCAGTACTATATGCAGATCCGCGACGCGCTGAAGGGCCAGATCGCCAATCCGGTGCCGCCGGTTGAAGCGCTGGCGGTAATGGCCGTTCTGGAAGCGGCGGTGCGTTCCGCGGAAAGCGGCGTGGCGCAAACCCTCGACCTGACCGCCGACGAGCGCAACGCGCTGCGCTAAGCCTGTCGCTACTCCGGTTATCTGCGCGGCCCGCAGGTAACCGGGTCACCGCCCTGACTCCAGAAATAATCACTGCCTGTCAGCAGATTATCCTTTCTTTATCCTACCTTTTTGCGTAAAGCACCGCTGGAAATTTCAGCCAATTGGGAGGAGGATAGAGAACAGATCGATCGTGATGAGAAAAAGGTTGCTGACGCTGTGGACGCGGTGACCGCAATACCGGACAGGAGAAGCTCATGTACTACACGTTAGGAGATACCACTCTCCATTTTTATCGCTATCAGTGCAAATTTTACGTCGCCCACTGGGAAGGAGGGAACGTGATGAACGAAAAATTTAAACCGTTTATCGAGCAGATCACTGAGAAGACCGGGCTGGACGCGAAGCGCGTCGAGACCGCCGCGCGCGATTATTTTACTAACGTGGATTAACAGGCAGCCTGTTGCTGTATACCAAAGGCCAGGCCGACGCGCCTGCCGTTGATGTTTCCCCTTCCGCCGCCAGGGATCTCGTTGCCGCTGGCGGCTTTTCTTCCTGCCGGCGCTAAACGGTGGTCAGTTTTGCAAGGATCGCGGCGAAGGTGTCGCTGACGTTATCGCCGGCGAGCATTTTTTTGCGCAAGGTGATACTTCTGCCTGTCGACGGGATGAGCAGCCGGACTTTCGCATCATGACTGCCGCGCTCAGCGAGAACTACCTCGCGCAAAGGAATAATGTAGGTGTCGGCATAGAGACCCGGCGTAAATATCATCGACTCGCCGCTGACGCCAATCACCACCCGATTCTGCAGACGATAGCCGTTGCACAACGCCAGAATACCGGCGGCAATAAATACGCCGCCAATACCCATGCCAATCATTAAGATAATTATCCCGGCGATGAGCGCCAGCGCTCCCTGCGGATAAAAAGCGGATGCATTAAAGGTTAATAGCTGGTGATTATCGTCGCGGCCCATCGCCCCGGTTGTTGATCGCCACGGGGTAAAACCGGCGTTAATCCGCGTTTGAAAACTGAACATACTGCCGACCAGAAAGATCATGCTGATGGGTATCATCACGATACCGCCAATAAAGGCTAGCACAATGGCCAGATAAGGATAGCGGCCAGACAGCATAATGCTGAGCGCCTGAACCACCACGGCGATAAACAGGGCAAGAACCAGCCAGGACCACATGCTGTCCACCCGACTATGGAAATTCAGTTGTCCTTCATCGAGTAATAAATTACGCGCGACAAAACAGATAATAATATTGACGAACAGGCCAATCCAGGCCAGCTTGTGCACATGCTTCATACCCTACTCCATTATGTATTTTATCATTCCATTTCCAGGCATTATAAAATAAAGACTCAATGCCGGCTGGATAGTAGCAAAGCGGTACGCAAGATCAATAAAAAGCGCGCGGTCACCTCACATTCTCATTTATATTCAGCGTGATATTGTTAGTTATCATTTATCGTAATTATATAAACCATCCTATATATTGGCGCTATATGTTTTCAGCGCAATAATATCGCCCTGCCGCCAGGCAGGGCGTCGCAGATTAACGCTCCTCCAGCGCCGCCACCGGCTCCAGCGCGCTTTTCCTGCGCAGCAGATAGCCTGCGGCAAGGATCAGCAGCCATACCGGGATCAGGCAGACGGAGATGCGGATGTCCGGGGTCAGATACATCACTCCGAGGATCCCGGCGAGAAACAGCAGACACAGCCAGTTTGTCAGGGGATAGGCGAAACTCTGGAAAGCCGTTACCTTCCCGGCCCGCTGCATGGCGCGGCGGAACTTAAGATGAGTGATGCAGATCATCGCCCAGTTGATGACCAGGGCGGCCACCACCAGGGCCATCAGCAGGGCAAAGGCTTTCCCGGGCATCACATAGTTAATCACCACGCAAAGCGCCGTGGCGACGGCGGATACCGCCAGGGCGGTCAATGGGATCCCGCGGTGGTTCACCCGCAGCAGCGCACGCGGGGCGTTGCCCTGCTGAGCCAGGCCGAACAGCATCCGGCTGTTGCAGTAGACGCAGCTGTTGTAGACCGACAGCGCGGCGGTGAGCACCACCAGATTGAGGGCGTTGGCCACAATATTGCTGTCAATGGCGTGAAAGATCAGCACAAAAGGGCTTCCCCCTTCCACGACGTTCCGCCACGGGTAGAGTGACAGCAGGACCGCCAGCGACCCCACGTAAAACAGCAGAATCCGGTAGATCACCTGGTTGGTGGCTTTGGGAATGGTTTTATGCGGCTCATCGGCTTCCGCCGCGGTGATCCCCACCAGCTCAAGCCCGCCGAAGGAGAACATGATCACCGCCATGGCCATCACCAAGCCCGTGATACCGTTAGGGAAAAATCCCCCGTCCTGCCACAGGTTGGCCACCGTCGCCGCCGGGCCGCCGTGACCGCTAAATAACAGATAGCAGCCAAAGGCGATCATGCTGATGATAGCGGCCACTTTGACAATCGAGAACCAGAACTCCAGCTCGCCATACACTTTGACGTGCGTCAGGTTGATGGCGTTGATCGCCACGAAGAAGATCGCCGCCGACAGCCAGGTGGGTACCTCCGGCCACCAGTACTGAATATAGATCCCCACCGCCGTCAGCTCCGCCATGCTTACCAGCACGTACAACACCCAGTAATTCCAGCCTGACATAAACCCGGCGAAGGGCCCCCAGTAGCGGTTGGCGAAATGGCTGAACGAACCCGCCACCGGCTCCTCTACCACCATTTCGCCAAGCTGACGCATGATAAAGAAGGCGATAACCCCGGCGATGGCGTACCCCAGCAGGACCGAAGGGCCTGCCATACGGATCGTTTGCGCAATACCTAAAAACAGTCCAGTGCCGACCGCCCCCCCGAGGGCGATCAACTGGATGTGGCGGTTTTTTAACCCGCGTTTTAACTGATGCTCTTGCTGCGTTGTCATCTCTGACCTGCCCCTGTCTGTGAAAAGTCACTTTCGCCGGTAGCAACTTTCAGGCCAGCGGATCGCCGCGCAGCGGCAGACAAAAAGTAATACATTGAATTATATTAAAATATTGTTTTCACATCAGTTCCGGTAGCTGCTCATCGCGGCGCTGACCTAGCGCATCACACGCGAAAACTGGCCAGATTACGCACAGATCATGAGAAAAAGAGCAGCTTAATGCATGAACCTGACCCATTTTGGTGCATCCGCTTTGCCGCCGTCCGCCCAGGCTTCACGCCAGGCAAAAAACTGTTAGGCTGTTAGTCACTTTTACGTTCCGCTAGTGGCCACTATGTACAACATCGACGACTATGATCTGAAAATTCTTACCCTGCTGCAGGCCAATGGCCGTTTAACCAATCAGGAACTGAGCGAGCTTATCGGCCTGTCCGCTTCCCAGTGTTCACGCCGGCGTATCGCCCTTGAACAGGCGCAGCTTATCCTCGGCTACCATGCGCGTCTGGCGCCGGATGCCGCCGGGCAGGAGATGCTTGGCCTGATTGAGGTGCGTCTGCTGAATCACACCCCGCAATGCGTGGAGAGCTTTCATCAGATGCTCAGTGAAGTGGACGCCATTCTGGACGCCTGGAAAACCACCGGCGACGCCGATTATCTGCTGCGGGTAACGGTCCCGGACCTGCCCGGTCTGAGCCATTTGATCAGCCATATTCTGGCGCAAAACAAAGGGGTGGCCCATCTGAAAACTGCCGTTGTGCTCAACCGCCTGAAAGAGAACGGCCAGCTGATGCCGGGCACGCCCCCGCTGCGCTGAACCGGGGCACAGTGCCCTGCGCTGGTGCAGACGCGGGGCCAGACAATGCGCGACAAGCGGCAAATTCGCACAATTCACGCATTAGGAAACCATAAAACGCACGACCCGTGCAATTTTCTCTTCCTGTCAGAACAACAGGTTAGGCTAAACCACGGCTATTTTTTCCGCAAACGATCGCCCGGGCACTCTCCGCTGGTGCGATTTTTGCAAACAAGCGCTTATCCTTGTTAACGAAAAGATAGTGCTTATTTATGGATAACGTCCTTTCCCCTGAAAAACTGACCCACACCTGGCTGGAGGATACCCTGGCGCTGCTGTTCGGCACGCTAATGATCTCCTTTGGTATTATCCTGTTTCGTCAGGCCGGTGCCCTGACCGGCGGGACGGCAGGCATGGCCTTTCTGATCCACTACGCCACCCACCTGCCGTTCGGCGTGGTTTTCTTCGCCATTAATCTGCCCTTCTACTGGCTCTCCGTCCGGCGGATGGGCGCCGCCTTCACGCTGAAAACCTTCTGCGCGGTCGGACTGGTGTCGCTGTTCTCCGACCTGCACGGCTACTTTATCCATGTCGATCGCCTGAACCCCTATTACGCCACCCTCTTCGGCAACATCATGGTCGGTATCGGCTTTGTGGTGCTGTTCCGCCATAAAGCGAGCCTCGGCGGCGTCAATATTCTGGCCCTCTATCTGCAGGATAAAAGCGGCATCCGCGCCGGTAAATTCCAGATGGTAGTGGACGCCTGCATCGTCACCGCCTCCCTGTGGGTGGTTAGCCTGCCGATGCTGCTGGTCTCTGTCCTCGGCGCCGTGATTTTGAATTCGATTATCGCCATGAACCACCGCCCCGGACGCTATGCGGTGTAATGGCTTCACCTTTAACGGTCATTTCAGGAGTAACCACTGTGTTCCAGAACGTCGACGCCTACGCGGGCGATCCTATCCTGTCGCTGATGGAAGCCTTTCAACAGGATCCCCGGGCAGACAAAGTTAACCTCAGCATCGGGCTGTACTATAACGAGCAGGCCATCATTCCTCAGCTGGAGGCGGTCCGCCAGGCCGCTGACCGGCTACAGAGCCAGTTGCAAAAGGCCAGCCTCTATCTGCCGATGGAGGGACTGGCGCCCTATCGCCGCGCGGTCCAGACGCTGCTGTTTGGCGAACATCATCCGGCGTTGCGTGCCGGACGCATCGCCACCATCCAGACGCTGGGCGGCTCCGGCGCGCTGAAGGTGGGCGCGGATTTTCTCAAGCGCTACTTCCCCGACTCCGCGGTCTGGGTCAGCGATCCGACCTGGGAGAACCATGTGGCCATCTTTGCCGGGGCGGGCTTCGAGGTGCATACCTATCCCTGGTTCGACAGCGCCACTCGCGGGGTCAATTTCCCCGCCATGCTTGCCGCCCTCCAGCAGCTCCCGTCGCGCAGCATCGTGCTGCTCCATCCTTGCTGCCATAATCCGACGGGGGCCGATCTCACCCCCGAGCAGTGGGATCGGGTGATTGAGGTGTTGATCGCCCGGGAGCTGATCCCGTTCCTCGATATTGCCTACCAGGGCTTTGGCTGTGGGCTGGATGAAGATGCCTATGCCATCCGCGCCATCGCCAGCGCCGGGCTGACGGCGCTGGTTAGTAACTCGTTCTCGAAGATTTTTTCGCTGTACGGCGAGCGTGTCGGCGGCCTGTCGGTGGTCTGTGACAATGCCGATGCCGCCGGGCGCGTGCTGGGCCAGTTGAAAGCCACCGTGCGCCGCAACTACTCCAGCCCGCCGGGGTTTGGCGCCCAGGTGGTGTCGCAGGTGCTCAACGATCCCGAGCTGAATGCCCTGTGGCAGGAAGAAGTGGAGGCCATGCGCACCCGCATCAGCGCCATGCGCGTCGCGCTGGTGAAATCCCTGCAGACAGCCCTGCCGCCGGAGGATTTTTCCTATCTGCTGACCCAGCGCGGCATGTTCAGTTACACCGGCTTTAGCGCCGATCAGGTAGACGTTCTGCGCGAAGTGCACGGCATCTATCTGATCGCCAGCGGTCGGGTCTGTGTGGCCGGGCTCAACCACGGCAATATTGCGCGGGTAGCCAGCGCCTTCGCCGCGGTCTGCGCACGCTAGCCGGGGCAACCCCGGCGCGGATTAGCGGTTATTCGCGACGCAGCCGGCGAGCCAGGCGGGTACCCAGCGTCTGAATAAGCTGGACAATAACAATCAGCACCAGGGCGGTGGTGAGGGTGGCAAAGGCGTCGAAGCGCTGATAGCCGTAGGTGATCGCCAGATCGCCGATCCCGCCGCCGCCCACCGTTCCCGCCATGGCGGTCGCGCCAAGCAGACCGATGGTCGCGGTGGTAAGGGCCAGAATCAGCGACGCCGCCGCCTCCGGCAGCATAAAGTGCCAGACGGTCTGCAGAGGGGTAGCGCCCATGGCGTCTGCGGCCTCAAGGATCCCCTCATCCACCTCCAGCAGCGAGCTCTCCACCAGCCGGGCAATATAGGGGGCGACAAAAACGATCAGCGGCACGATGGCCCCCGCGGTGCCGATAGTCGTGCCCACCAGCAGCCTGGTGAAGGGCAGGATCACAATCAGCAAAATGATAAACGGCAGCGAGCGCAGCACGTTAATCAGCGGATTCAGCGCCTGATGCACCACCGGGTTGGCCACGATGCCGCCGGGACGACAAACCACCAGCACAATTCCCAGCGGGACGCCGATCAGCGCGCCAAAGCCCAGTGAGATGGCGACCATAATCAGGGTATCATGCAGCGCCAGCAGAAACTGCTCGCCGGTAATGGCGGTATCAATCAGATCAAACATGGGTGATTTTCACTCCTGCGTCGGCCAGATGGGTGATAGCGCGTTCGGTTTCGTCAGGCTCGCCGAGGAGTTGCACAATCATAAATCCCAGTATCCGGCCCTGAACTTCGGACATGCTGGCAAACAGGATATTCACCTCGACAGCATACTCGCGGATCAGGTGGTTAATGATCGGCTGCCGGGCCGTCGCGCCGATAAATTCGAGGCGTAAAGCCCGGGCGCCGTTATCGCGCTGCAGGAGCGACGCCACCCGCTGCGGCAGGCGATCGTGCACCACCGACTGCACGAAACTGGCGGTGACCGGATGCTGCGGCTGGGCAAAGAGATCGAACACCGTCCCCTGCTCAACAATGCGCCCGGCCTGCATCACCGCCACCTTGTGACAGATTTTCTGGATCACTGACATTTCATGAGTAATCAGTACAATGGTGATGCCATAGCGGCGATTAATCTCCTGCAGCAGCAGTAAGATCTGTACCGTGGTGTGGGGGTCGAGCGCCGAGGTGGCTTCATCGCACAGCAGCACCGACGGGTTGGTGGCCAACGCCCGGGCGATACCGACCCGCTGCTTTTGCCCTCCCGACAGCTCATTAGGGTAGCTGTGCATTTTGTCGCTCAGGTCGACAAACGCCAGCAGCTCCGCAACCCGCGCCTGGATAAAGGCCTTGTCGCGGCCCTGCAAAATAAGCGGGATAGCGATGTTATGAAATACCGTTTTCGAATTCAGCAGATTAAAATTCTGAAAGATCATGCCGATATCTTTTTTGATCGCCTGCAGTCGCTGGCCGCTGCAGTCCTGTAGCGGCTCACCATTCAACACCACCTCGCCCTCGCCCGGCGTTTCCAGCCGATTAATCAGCCGCAATAAGGTGCTTTTTCCTGCGCCGCTGTAGCCAATAATGCCGAAAATATCGCCCCGGTCGATACTGAGATTAATATCCTGCAGGGCCAGAACCGGATGCCCTTTTCTGGAAAAGGTTTTACTGACATGGCGAAATTCTATCATCGCGTTATTCATTTTAAATAATCAGGCAGCAGGTAACCATCATACTGCGGATGGCTGAGAATATATTTTTTGAAATCGGCAGAGTGATAGCCGTCGATAATATCTTTGGCAAACTGCGCCTTCTGATTTTTACCGGCAACGGTTACGACGTTAATAAAATGGCTGGTGGCGGCCTCCAGCTTTAATGCCGAGGTGAGCGCCATGCCGCTGGAGACGGCGAAATTGCCCTGAATCAGGCCATAGTCGACGTCCGGCAGCGCGCGAACCTGCTGGGCATTGTCCATCTCCTTAAGCACGATTTTATAGGGGTTAGCAACGATATTGCGCTGGGAAAAGGTGGCGGGATCGCTGTCCGGTTTAATCTTCACCCAGCCCAGACTTTCCAGCACCAGCACCGCGCGATATTCGTTCGACGGCTGGTTTGGCACCGACACCACCGTGCCGGCTGCCGGGGTGCCCAGGGTGGTCAGTTTGCCGCCATACAGGCCCATCGGCGGTGTGGGTACCTGCACAATGCCCACGTTATCGGTCCCCAGCCGCTCATTGATCGCTTTCAGGTATACCGGATGCTGCATAATATTCGCTTCGATATCGCCGCGGGCTACCGCGTCATTGACCTGAATACCGTCGCTAAAATCTTTATATTCGATTTTATACCCTTTACTCAATAAATAGGGGGCGACCCCTTTTTCAAATTGCTCTTTATACGGCCCGGGATTGAAGCCGATACGAATAATTTGATCTGCGGTGGCGTAAAAAGAGGTAGCGGATAACAGGGCAAGCGTCATCCCGAGCGCAACTGACTTGTTCATAAGGTATTTTCCTGGAAGGTTGGCGATATTGAGCGATTAAATCACAGCCGCAAGAGGGTTGTAAGCCAGAACGCCGGATTTCCTTTTGCTTATTCCTCATAACCTTTTGCCATCCCGACATATCCTAAAAATAATCATCCTTTGCAGATATTGTTATTTAGCCAGGCGCCATAAATCCCTTAAAGATGGCAGATTATTGATGACGTAAACCGGGAAAATTATGCCTGATTTTGCTGCTTCACCGCTGGTGGACGCCCTGGAAGAGAATCTGTTCAGCCTGCTGGAAAACCTGGCCGCGGAGGTCAACACCGACATGCTGCCGTTGATCGACCTCTCCAGCGGCAGTCCGGATCAACCCACCCCGCCGGAAGTGATTGACGCGCTGCAGAGCGCCATTCATCGTCGTGAAAACCATGGCTACCCCTCATTCTGGGGCAAGCCGCAGGTCCGCGAAGCGATCGCCCATTTTTATCGTCGCCAGTATGATGTGGAATTCGATCCGCACAGCGAAGTCGCGGTATTTCAGGGCTCGCATATCGGTATTGGCGGCATCCCGCGGGCGCTGCTCCGTCCCGGGCAATACCTCATCTCCACCGATCCCTGCTATCCCATTTATCGCTCAGCGGCGCTGCAGTCCCAGGCGACGTTTTATGGCCTGCCGCTCAGGGCTGAGAACCATTTCCTGCCGGATTTTAACGACCTTCCCCGGGAGGTGGCTGACAAGGCCGGGCTGGTGGTGCTTAACTATCCGCATAACCCCACCGGCGCCCTCGCCACGCCGGCGCTGTTCGCCAGCGCCCTGCAGTTTGCCCACCGTCACCAGGTGCCGATCCTGCACGATTTTGCCTATGCGGCCATCGGCAGCGCGGCCAGTGACGCGCCGCTGAGCCTTTTCTCTCAGCCCGGCGCGAAGGCGTGGGGAGTGGAAACCTACACCTTCTCCAAGACCTTTAATATGGCCGGCTGGCGCTTCGGCTTCGCGGTCGGCAACGCCTCGATTATTCGGGCATTTAAAAAGCTGCACACCCACAGCTACAGCACGGTGTTTGGCGCGATTCAGGATGCGGCGATCGCCGCGCTCAGCCTGCCGGCAGAACGGATTGCGCAGCTGACGGCGGCGTATCATCAGCGCCGGGAGTGGGTTCTGCGTCGACTGGCCGCGCTGCGCTGGCCGGTTCGTACCGCACAAGGCACGTTCTTCCTCTGGCTGAGCGTGCCGCCCGGGTACCGTTCACAAGAGTTTGCCCGCCTGCTGCTGCAGGAGGCGCATATTCTGGTGGCGCCAGGCACTGGTTTTGGCGAAGGGGGCGAAGGGTTTATCCGCATCAGTCTGACGGCTGGGGACGACGCGCTGAGCAACGCGCTGGACCGTCTCGCCCGGCTGGCGCTGTTTTAGCGCCCGCCTCGCGGGGCCGTTACACCTTCAGGTAGCCCGCCATGCGTTGAATACGCGCGGCGGAATAGTCATAGCAGGCGCTGGCGGGTTTACCCAGTACGCGATATTTGGCGCCATTGTAAAAGGCGGTCTTATTCTCCTCTTCCAGAAAGCGCCGGGAGACGGTGTCGCTGAAAATACGGTCGCCATCCGACTGCGGCTGATAGCGGCTATATTTGACGCTCTCCCACGCCACGCCGATCGGCTTATGATCATAGCCGGTCATACAGAACAGCCGGTTGGAGGCCAGCAGATCGGCCTCGATGGTTTTAAATTCCGCCGCCGTAGCGGCGCAGGTCATGCTTAACAGGCAGGCCGAAGCCCATCGGTAAATTGTCATTATTCAGGCGATCCCAGAGTGTTTCCTCCATTGTAAGCGGCTGAAAATTCTGGATGTTCGCTTTTACCTATCGTTGTGCGTGAAAACCGCTTAAAATTTTACAATCGTAC
Organism: Klebsiella sp. 54; assembly: GCF_018223875.1. Classification (NCBI taxonomy): domain Bacteria; kingdom Pseudomonadati; phylum Pseudomonadota; class Gammaproteobacteria; order Enterobacterales; family Enterobacteriaceae; genus Klebsiella; species Klebsiella sp. 54. The sequence continues at coordinate 1,254,742 of NZ_JAGRRA010000002.1, read as the reverse complement.
TCCTCGTGAGTTGTCTTAACGACCTGTAGGCCCTCCCTGCGCAGGTCGTCACGCCGGGCCAAACACCGAGACGCCGGCGCAGAGGAGGTATCGCCTTTAACGATTAAACGCCCAGCTGGCCCCGCTGGTCAGCGCCCGCTCGAAGGCGGGACGGCCGGGGCCCGCCAGCCAGCCGGCGAAGGTGTGCAGCTGCGGATGCAGCTGGCGCAGGGCGTCGAGGTCGGCGTGCCCGGCCAGCCGCCCGTCGTCCACAAGCCCGGTCAGCTTGTGCAGAAAAGGGCTGGCGGCCAGCACCTCATCGGAAAATCGCGAATAGGGGATCGGCCGTCCCGCCGCCGCGGAGAATAACGCCTCCAGTTGACGGCCGGTCACGCTGTCGCTGGCGATCTCGAACGTCTTGCCGGCAAACCGCGCTGGCGCGGCAAAAACTGCCGCGACTAGATGGCCGATATCCTCCACCGCCAGCACCTGCATCCTCCCCTCTGGCAGCATAAAAAAGTGAAAATGACCTTCATCAAGGCCAAAACCGGGCATCACCAACAGCTCCATAAAGGTGGCGGGACGCACGATGGTCGCCGCCAGCGGCAGGCGGCGGATATGCCGTTCAATTTCCGCTTTGGTGTCATAATGCGCTACGCCGGTGGGCGTCTCCCCCGCCGCGCTGCCGGAGCTGTACACCAGATGCTTCACCCCGCACTCGACGGCGAGGTCGGCGATGGTTATCCCGTAGCGTACCTCCTGCTCATCGGTCACCGTCCCTCCCGGCGAACTGGGCTGGACGCTGAAGACGCCGTCGACCCCGGCCATCGCCGCCCGCATTGTCGCCCGGTCTTCAAAGGTGCCCACGACCAGCTCGGCTCCCCGCGCCGCCAGCGCGACGGCCCCGGCGGAGAAAGGATCCCTGACCAGCGCTCGTACCCGCCAGCCGCGGTGCAGCAGCGCCCCCGCCACCGAGCCGCCCTGCTGACCGGTGGCGCCAAAAACCAACACGCTTTGCGTATTATTCATCACTGTTTCCCCTTATCTGCAGCTTGTTGCCCGGCCTCTCGCCAGCGATAGTCACCTTGCTTATCCTCCTCCAGCCAGCCGCAGGAAGACCCGGCAAAATGCCCGGTGAACCATTGAGCATGATGGCTGGCTCCCCACGCCATCATCTCCCGTCGGGAGGCTTCCGCCTGCCGGGGATCGCCGCAGAACGCCGAGTTCCAGTGCGGATGGGTAAACTGGCGCGGGGAATGAAGAAGATCGCCGGAGAAACAGGCGTAATCATCTCCGGCGGCGAGGATCAGCGCGGCATGGTCCGGACTGTGGCCGGGGGTGGGCACAAAGGCGATCCGTCCGCCGACCTGCGGCCTGGCCGCCACATCCACGGTCTCCAGCTGGCCGGCCTCGATCACCGGCAGCAGGCTGTCGAGCCACAGCGCCCGGTAGCGTTCGCTGTTCTTCACCCGCGTCAGCTCTTTTGCCGAACACAGATAGCGCGCGTTGGGAAACAGCGGCGCCCAGCGATCGTCCTGCCAGACGGTATTCCATCCGACATGGTCAGTATGCAGGTGAGTCAGTAGTACCAGGGTCACCTCCTCCGGGTTCACTCCTGCGGCGCGGAGATTCTCCAGATAGGGCGTGTTAAGTTGATGATAGAGCGGATTGCCGCCGCGCTCCCGACCGTTGCCGGTGGCGGTATCGATAACAATCAGATCGTGGGGAGTCTGTACCACCCAGCTGTGGATCGACAGCGCGATTGGCTGATTATCGGCGTCCGCCTCCGTCGCAGGGAACGCTGCGGGATAGAGCGCCGCCGGCTGCAGGCTAATCTCGCGCTCCGGAACTTTGAATATCAGGCTGTCGCCTGTCTGGTAAGTTTGCATCACTCCCTCCGCGCGCATTGCGCTGGTTGATTTATCGGGGTGATATTCACTATGCTGCCGGGATAACCCACATTCAAATTGATTATCATAATGAAGAAAATCATTGAAAATGATTTTAGTCGTATCGATCTGAATCTGTTGACGGTCTTGATGGTGCTGTACCGCGAAGCCAGCGTCACCCGCACCGCAGAGGCCCTGCATCTTGGCCAGCCGGCCATCAGCGGGGCGCTGAAACGGCTGCGCGAGATGTTTGACGATCCACTGTTCGTGCGCAGCGCCAGAGGCATGCTGCCGACGCCGCGGGCGCAAGCGCTGATGACCGAGCTGCAGCCGCTGATGGAACACCTGCATTCGGCAATGTTTGGCGCCGGGGAGTTTTCCCCCGCCAGCGCCCAGCAGCTTTTCCGCGTCGGCCTCAGCGACTGGAGCGAACACTGGCTGATGCCCCAGCTGTTACCCGGACTGATGCAGGAGGCGCCCGGAGTGTCGCTCCAGACACTAGCCGCCGACCCCTTCCAGGTACGCCAGCTGTTGGAGGAGGATCGCATTGATGTCGCGGTATCCCTCAACAAACAGAGCCGCGGGGAGATCGTCAGTGAACCGGTGATGACCATGGGGGTGACCACTCTCTGGTCGCCGCAGCAGATCCCCTGCCGCGGGCCGTTGTCGGTGGGCGATTTCGTCGCCTGGGAACATGTGATGGTGGCCTATCGCGAAACCGGCCACGGGGAAATAGACCGCCAGCTCGCCAGTCAGGGACTCGCGCGGCGCGTGCGCTTTGCCACGCAGAATTTCTCCACCTTTCCCCTGCTGCTGACCACCCTGCCGCTCTTCGCCACCGTCCCCCAGGGGCTGGCGCAGCGCTGGCAGGCGCAGTATGCCCTGCGCGCGGACGCCCCGCCAGTGGCCTACCCGGAATTTACCCTGTGTATACTGCGTCACAAACGCCGGGCGCAGGATCCGGCGCTGAACTGGCTGATAGCGAGGATAAAACAGGCCATGCGCGGACCATAGCGGGAGCGAATGCCACCGACATCAGGCCTCGCTGAGCGGGGGTTGCAGAACGCGTCTGCTCCAGTCATAAAATGCGCGTACCGCCGGCGGCAGATAGCGGTTTTGCGGATAGACCAGCGACAGGGGAAGATCAGAAGCGGCCTGCTCCAGACAAGCGACCAGCGCGCCGCTCTGCAGATAAGGTTGCGCCAGATAGCTGGCGACGCGGATCAGGCCCAGCCCCTGAACGCCGGCCTGGATATAGGCATCGGTATCGTCGACCACCAGCGTCTCCTGCATGCGGATCGCGCAATCGCCGTCATCGAGGGAGAAAAGCCAGTCGATGGTCCGCCCGGTACGGTGGTTCAGGTAGCCCACCGCCCGGTGCTGGTGCAGATCGTCGATGCTCTGCGGCCGGCCGTGGGCCGCGAGCCAGGCCGGCGAGGCGAGGACCATCCAGCGGTAGCGGGCCAGAGGACGCGCCACCAGGGTGGTGGAATCTTCGATTTGTCCGCTACGGATCACGCAGTCGAATCCCTCCTGGATAATATCTTCCACGTTGTCGCTTGAGCAGAGGATCATCTCCAGGTCAGGATACTGCTGCAGAAACTCGCCGATCCTTGGCAATACGCAGTGCCGGGCAAGAGATTGCGGCATCCCCACCTTGAACCGCCCGGCGGGCTGGGCCGAGCGGCCGGGAAAGGAGGCTTCCATCGCCGCCATCTCGGCCAGCAGCCGTTTACACTCCGCGTAATACCGGCGTCCCTCGGCCGTCACGCTGAGCTTGCGGGTGGTGCGCTGAAGAAGCTGCGCCCCCAGCCAGGCCTCCAGCTCCTTCACTACCCGCGACACCGTTGAGCGCGGCTGCCCCAGCACCTCCGCCGCCCGGGCGAAGCTGTGGGCATCCACAACCGCAACATATAACTGCATGGCATCCAGTCTGTCCATTTCGTTCTCCACTGGCGGTTATTATCCCATTAAGACGAACAGTCTAACCCGAAATCCTGTTCTTATCGAATGATGCCCTCCCCTCTACACTGAGCCTGTAGCCAGTCAATACAAGGCTTAACTGAGTAAGGAGTTAAAATGAAATCTGATAATCTTAACCACGAGGAAAAGGTATTGGTGCTGGGAGCGGGACAACTGGGCGCCGCCGTACTGGATGCGCTGGTACCTGCGGTGATCCAGCGCCAGGGCGCGGTCTCGGTTATCGTCTCGCCGGCGGCCTGGGATGAAGCCGGCCAGCTGCGGTCAGCAAACCACCGGGCGCTGGCCGACGCCGGGGCCACCTTTCTCGCCGTCGACATTGCCGGTAGCGACATGGAGATGCTGGCTGGTCAGTTTAGCGGATTCACCACCGTGATTAACTGCATGGGCTTTGTCGCCGGTCCGGGGACACAGCTAAAAATTACCCGCGCGGTGCTGGCCGCCGGAGTGCCACGCTATTTTCCCTGGCAGTTTGGCGTCAATTACGATGTGGTCGGCAAAGGCAGCGGCCAGCCGGTGTGGGACGAGCAGTATGATGTCCGGACCCTGCTGCGCGCGCAGCAGGCCACGGAGTGGGTCATTGTCTCCACCGGCATGTTTACCAGCTTTCTCTTCGAGCCAGACTTCGATGTGGTGAATTTAGCCACCCGAACCGTTCACGCCCTTGGCAGCTGGGACACCCAGGTGACCGTCACCTCGCCGGCGGATATCGGCCGCCTGACCACCGCGATTTATCTGCATCAGCCGCGGATCGTCAACGAGGTGGTGTTTGTTGCCGGCGAAACGACCTCTTACCGCCAGCTGGCGGAAACCGTGGAGCGCGTGACGCAGCATACGTTCAGCAAAGCCGTTCACACCCTGCCCACCCTGCTGGACCAGCTGCGGACGGACCCGGATAACGCCATGCTGCGCTATCGCGCTGCCTTCGCCCGGGGGAATGGCGTGTGGTGGCCGATGGGCGACACCTGGAATGCCCGCCACGCGCTACCGACCCAGGACATTGCCGGCTGGCTGCAGGCCGCGCGCTGATTTTCTCTCACAGGACAGAATGACGATGAACAAGTTGCTTCCACTGATCGTATTGAGTTGTCTGCTGCCGCTGGCGGTCAACGCCAGAACCATCACCGCCACCGGCGATACCCTGGACAACGCGGAGAGCAAAATTCGCCAGCAGGCCGCCCGCGAGGGCGCAACCGCCTATCGGATCATTGAGGCGCGAATGGGCAACAAAGTGCATATTACGGCGACACTCGACAACTGAACCACCGCTACCCGGCTCAGGGAGGAGCCGCCGCCATCCCGCGCGCCAGGTCAGGCGCTCATTTTTTCCCGTCGGCGATCGCGGCCCGGCGGCGCACCGTACAGGCGAGCATATTCCCGGGTGAACTGGGACACGCTGATATAGCCCACCTCGCCGGCCGCCTGGGCAATGCTCATGCCTTCCGCCAGCATCAGGCGGCGGGCGTGGATCAGGCGCAACTGCTTCTGAAACTGCAGGGGCGACAAGGTGGTCATGGCGCGGAAATGACGGTGAAAGACAGAGACGCTCATCCCGGCGGCGTCGGCCAGCGCGTCGACGCTGACTGGCTGCATAAAATCCCGGCGCAGCATCGCCACCGCCCGGCGGATCCGCGCCGAATGGCTGTCTACAGCGCCCAGCGCCCGGATGGCTGGCCCGTGAACACTCTGCAACAGCCAGTAATGCAGCTCCCGCCGCAGCCCTTCGCCTAACACCGCCAGCGCCCCCGGTTGATCAAACAGCCTTGCCAGCCGATAAGCGGCGTCCGTCACGTCAGCATTCATCGGTTCGATACCGACGCGGGGCGCCTCATCCGGACCAGATGGCCCGGCCTCCTGCAGCTCGCGCAGGATAGCCAGGTCCAGCTCCAGCACCAGCGCGTAATAGGGAAAGCGCTGACTGGCCTCGGTGATCTGGCTGGTGGTGGGAACATCGGCGGCTATCACCATCGCCTCCCCCGGACCGTAGTCAAAGCTTACCAGGCCGGTGGTCACGCATTTGCGCCCCTGCAGCAGCATAGCCACCAACGGCCTGGCGATGGCCGCCTGCAGATCGCCGGGGTGCAGGGCCCGCACCAGGGTGAGGCCGGAAACCGGGGTGACCGCCACCCCACTGCTATCGACATGAGCATCGGCATACCGGCGGCAGAGAGCGAAGAGTTCGTCGCGCATAAGATCCTTTCAGGCAAGTTTTAAAGCCTGAGTATGCGCTATTTCCCGCCAGAGGGGAGTGTATGGAGAGGAATGGGCAAAAAATAACAAGGATTGGGCAACCCGGTCTGGTAGGCACCCCCTATTGTAAGGACTCCACACACCAGAGAGGATCGAACATGACTAAGATTGCACTTATCACCGGCGCCAACCGCGGCCTTGGCCGTCAGACCGCACTGGATATCGCCCGCCAGGGTGGGGACGTCATCGTCACCTACCGCGGCAATACAGAACAGGCGGAAGCGGTGGTGGCCGACATTCACGCTCTCGGCCGCAAGGCCATCGCCCTGCCGCTGGATATGGCGCAGACCAGCCGCTTTCCGGCCTTCGCCGACAGCCTGAGCGCTGCGCTGGCCAGCGTCTGGGGACGGGACACCTTCGATCATCTGATCAATAACGCGGGACACGGCGAATTTTCCCCGCTGGCCGAAACGCGCGAGGCCCAGTTCGACGGGCTGTTTAACGTCCACGTCAAGGGGGTGTTTTTCCTCGTTCAAACCCTGCTGCCGCTGCTGGCTGACGGTGGACGGATCGTTAACTTCTCCTCCGGACTGACCCGCGTCTCATATCCTGGCTTCTCCGCCTACGCTGCGGCCAAAGCGGCCGTGGAGATGCTGAGCGTGTACATGGCCCGCGAGCTGGGCGGGCGCGGCATCACCGTCAATACCATCGCCCCCGGGGCTATCGCCACCGATTTTGGCGGCGGGCTGGTGCGGGACGACGCGAGTGTTAACGCGCAGTTTGCCGCGATGACGGCGCTGGGACGGGTGGGCGTTCCCGAGGATATTGGGCCGATGATCGCCAGCCTGCTGCGTGACGATAACCGCTGGGTGACCGCCCAGCGGATCGAAGTCTCGGGCGGACAGACTATCTGACCACTCAGGCCGGCAGGATACGCTCCAGCGCCACGCCTGCCAGCCGCACGGTCTCCAGAAGACGCGGGAGACTATCCCCCTCCCGCGCTTTCGCCGACAGACCAAGCATCAGCGTATCCATATAGTCAGTCACCCGCAGCGCATCCTGCGGGTGATGGCGGGCGATATACTGCTGGATTTTGGCCCTCGCCGCAGCATGCCATTCGCCTGCCGCCACCCGAGCGTCGGCATCCTGACAATGTCCCCCCTCCAGCACCAGGCAGCCGGCGGCGGCCGGATCGGCTACATAGCGTCGAGCCGCCTCCTGCAGCACGGCGATGAGCGACGCCGCCACCGGTTGGTCGTCCTGCAACAGCGTCTCTATGGGGATGGCCCCGGTCTGGCTGTAGCGCTGCAGGACGCGGGTATACAGGCCGAGCTTGCTGCCGAAAGCGGCATAAAAGCTTGGGGGGTTAATGCCGAAAGCCTGGGTCAGATCGGCCACGCTCACCGCGTCGTAGCCTCGCGCGTGAAAGAGGCGCTGAGCCGTTTCAATAGCCTGTTCCGCATTGAACTGACGGGGGCGCCCCGGGGTACGCCCTTGTTTTGTAGTGGTCACTATATTAATCCTTGACAGCCTGTTTTGCCGCAGCATATTGTAATCATCACTACAATATCATGAGGTGCGGGATATGACAGCGTTTCACAACAAATCAGTGCTGGTTTTAGGTGGAAGTCGGGGAATTGGCGCGGCGATCGTCAGGCGCTTTGTCGCCGACGGCGCGTCGGTCAGGTTCAGCTATTCCGGTTCGCCGGAGGCGGCCGAGCGGCTGGCGGCGGAGACCGGCAGCACGGCGGTGCAGGCGGACAGCGCCGATCGCGATGCGGTGATAAGCCTGGTCCGAGACAGCGGCCCGCTGGACGTGTTAGTGGTCAATGCCGGGATCGCCATTTTTGGCGATGCCCTGGAGCAGGACAGCGATGCCATCGATCGCCTGTTCCGCATCAATATTCATGCCCCCTACCATGCCTCCGTGGAAGCAGCGCGCCGGATGCCGGAAGGCGGGCGCATTATTGTCATCGGTTCGGTCAATGGCGATCGCATGCCGGTGCCGGGAATGGCGGCCTATGCGCTCAGCAAGTCAGCCCTGCAGGGGCTGGCGCGCGGTCTGGCACGGGATTTTGGCCCGCGCGGCATCACGGTCAACGTCGTCCAGCCCGGCCCAATTGATACCGACGCCAACCCGGAGAACGGCCCGATGAAAGAGCTGATGCACAGCTTTATGGCCATTAAGCGCCATGGCCGACCGGAAGAGGTGGCGGGCATGGTAGCCTGGCTGGCCGGTCCGGAGGCGTCGTTTGTCACAGGCGCCATGCACACCATCGACGGAGCGTTTGGCGCCTGATGATCCGCGGCGGCGGCGCGCGCTCTGCCACGCCGCTGTCCTGACGTCATGGCCACTGGATTCATCAGGCCAGGCTGTCGATCGCCATAAAATACGATCTTCGGTGAGGATCAGTCTCGCCTCCGGGGGACTGGTGCGCTTTGCGGATCCGTCCCCAGCGCCAGACTTAGATAACAAACCTCTCGCGCCACCGCGCCGCCGGGTGCCTCAAGGCTCAGAATTAAAACCCCTTTTCCACGCCATCCCACAGCTGCTGCGGCACGATATTGCCGCTGCGCTCGCCGTTTTTACTGCAGCGTGGTGTGCCCCTGAACAGGACGCTTTTCTGTGGTAACAGACATTAGCATTGGCGAAAAAGTTGCCGTTACCAAAAAAACATGAACCCGGTTACAAGATGCGCATGCCACCGTCTTCAGCATCCTGAGGAGGTCGCATTCTGCGGATCGCCAGGCTATATCTATGACACCTTTCTCCCACAACGAGTAAAAATAATGAGCAAGAAGATCCTGATGCTGGTCGGCGATTACGCCGAAGATTACGAAACGATGGTCCCTTTTCAGGCTCTGCAGATGATTGGCCACCAGGTCGATGCGGTCTGCCCGGATAAAGCCACCGGCGACTATGTGATGACGGCGATCCATGATTTTGACGGAGCCCAAACTTACAGCGAAAAGCCGGGGCACCGCTTCACCCTGAACGCCGATTTTGCCGCGGTGAAGGCCGAGGATTACGACGCGCTAGTGATCCCCGGCGGCCGGGCGCCGGAGTATCTGCGTCTGAACGAGCAGGTGATTAAACTGGTACAGGCGTTCGACGCCGCGCGTAAACCTATCGCCGCCGTCTGCCACGGGCCACAGCTGCTGGCCGCCGCCGGTATTCTGCAGGGGCGGACCTGCAGCGCCTATCCGGCCTGCGCCCCGGAGGTGCGTCTGAGCGGCGGGCATTATGCCGATATCGGTATCGATCAGGCGCATGTTGACGGCAATCTGGTCACTGCTCCCGCCTGGCCGGCCCACCCGCAGTGGCTGGCGAAATTCGCCGCCCTGCTGGCGGAGTAACGCATTTTCTCTGACCAGACAAATGGACTATCGCCGCGCTGGTGCTCTCTTGCTTACCGGCCGGCGGTTTTCGAGCGGCCGTTTCCGCTACAGTCAAACCTGACCAGCTCAGCGATACGCTGGCCGGGTTATCTCCTCGACTCAGATGCGCATTCCCCCGGAAACTTCAATGCGCTGAGCATTAACCCAGCGATGATCATCGGATAACAGCGAGGCGATCATCGGCCCGATATCTTCTGGCACCCCCGGTCGGCCAAGCGCCGTCATGTTCGCCACCGCCTGAGCGACCTGCGGGTTATCCCGCACCACCCCGCCGCTGAAATCCGTGGCGATGGCGCCCGGCGCTACGCAGTTTACCGTGATCCCGCGGCCGCCCAGCTCAAACGCCATATAACGGGTCAGGGTTTCCACCGCAGATTTCATGATCGCATAGGGCGCCCGGTTCGCCATCACGATACGGGTCAGTCCGGACGAGATATTCACAATTCGCCCGCCATCCGCCAGCAGCGGCAATAATTTTTGGCTGAGGAAAAAAACCCCCTTCACATGGATGCGATAAAGCGCATCGAACTCCGCTTCGGTAGCATTCAGAAACCCCATGCCGCTGGCATTGCCGGCATTATTAACCAGGTAATGAAACCGATCGGCCCCCAGCGCCGTCAGCGCCTCCTGAAAGGCGCTGACAAACCCGTCAAAGGTGTCGGTTTCGCCGGCGCTGAAGGGCAGCGCGATCGCCCGCGAGCCCTGAGCTTCAACCCGCGCGATCTGGCATCCGGTGTGTTAACGGAGGTGCTGGCTGATTTTCGCCCTGCCCCCTGCCGCTCTCCCTGCTCTACCCCAGCAGCCGGCAGCTCTCTGCCCGGGTACAGGTATTTATCGACTGGGTGACGGCGCTGATGAAGGCGCTCCTGGCGCAGCAGGCATCCGCAAGGCTAAAATAATGTTTGCTATTATTTGCGGCTCGTGCGTTAATCGTTAAGTCGATGTACCAGACGAAAAGTTATTATCTAAGTACGTGTTCTCATCTCCAGGCGTTATCCCTGATACCACCTTCCTTTGAGCAGTCCCGTTAGTATTTTGCTTTTTCTGTAAACAGGCCCTGTCAGCCCCCTGTTGGCTCGTTAAACAAGCCCTCCGACTGACCCAATACCCGGCTTACTCCTAACAAAAATCAGCCGCGTTAATTTCCCTGAAAACGACCATTGTCTTTTCAACAGAACATTACCCATACAAGGTTTACATTATGATTGAACATATCCATTTTAGATGCCCATGCTGCCATGGCTCCCAGTACAGAACGTCCCAGTTTGACGTGACGGAAAAAAATCCCTTTGGTGCGAAATGCATTTTCTGCAAATCGGCCATGATGACGTTAGATACTCTTCGCCCTTATCACCTGGGCGCGCTGTCCACCGCTCAGGCCCAGCCATAAGACGGATGAAGCCGGTGAACGCGGGCGGGAAAATTCCCCCGGGGATTCACCTGGGGGCAAGCTCTGTTCCTTCACCTGACGCGATCGTCGGTGGAATGGCGAAGAACGGCATCCGGCAACGCTTTTATCAGGGTCGTCACATTCTCCCCGGCGCGGGTTTCCACATTAAAATAGTCCACCGCGCGCAGAATAAGCCGCAAACCTCTGCCGCTTTCCGCTAACGGATCGACATCGAAGCGCTCATCGCCACGCGCCAGCGCCAGGCGCTCGGCCGGAAAGACCTCTCCCGCATCAATAAAGCGCAGCGTCACCCGGTCTTCCGCCGCGATAAATTCGACACGAAAAACACGTTGCCGATCCTCATGTAACGCATAGCGAATGATATTGGTGGCCGTCTCACAGACGGCAAGATCGAGCGCGAAGCGCCACTCCTCCCCGACGGGCAGCGGCGCCATTTGTTGAGCCAGCCACGCCGCCAGCGGTGATAGCGAGCTGAGTTGGGCAGGAAAATTCATGACGTTATTCACGGGCGCGTCACGGATTGAACTGCGCAAGGGCTGAAGTGCGATCCTCGCAAATACGAAAAATACGATCCATCCTGGTCAGGGTAAACATATTGCGAATGCCGGGGTTCAGCGCGCACAGTGTCATTTCTCCTTTACCGTTCATCATTTTCATCAGGGAAACCAGCGTTCCCAAACCGCTGCTGTCGATAAAATCGATTTTACTGAAATCAACAATCAGATCGGTGCTATCTTCGCCTATCTCCTGGGCGATTGCCGCCTTAAAGGCTACCGCGACGGAAGCATCCAGCCGACGCACCGCCGGCGTCAGGATCGTCACCGAGGCCTGCCGTTCAGTTTCAATTTTCATCACTGTCCCCTGTACGTTCAATAATCAAGAGTGAAACATCATCGGCCATCGCCTGGGTCTCCTGCGCGTCGCCACTGCGCCAGCGGATCAGGTGCCGGGCAAAACGCGGCAGCAGCGCGGGCAGCGGCTGCGTCACGCTGTCCTGCAGCCACGCTTGCAAGCGCGCCTCGCCAAACTGTTCACCGCTCCGGTTTTCACATTCGGTAATACCGTCGCTGAACAGGCACAGCCGCTCTCCCGGCGCCAGCGAAAAACTGACATCTGCCCACGAGAGATGGTCTATCANNCCCCACCGGCGCCCCGCCGCTGCCGACCGGGCGGACGGTAGCGTCCGGGCTAACGATAAAAGGCGTGGGATGCCCGGCCTGACAGAGTTTGCCCGCGCCGGTCTTCAGGTCGATGACGCCATAGATCAACGTGAAATAGCTGACGATCTCTGTTTCGTCACTGCAAAAACGACCATTGAGGATCGTCACCACCTCGGCCGGCGACGCCGGCTGGTTGTCTGCCGTAAAAAGAAAGCGCTCAACGGCCCTGCCATGCAAAAACTGGCGGGCGACGGCGAGCGACATCATCGCCGCCCCCACGCCGTGTCCGGAGACATCCACGCAGTAAAATCCGAGACGATCGCCCAGCGGGAAGACGTTAAAAATATCCCCCGACNNCCCAGGCCGAGGGCAGGAAAATCCAGTCGGAGAAAAATCCCTGATGGCGCAGCTCATGAGCCGGGAGAACCGACTGTTGAATGCGCGCCGCCAGCTCCAGATCCTGTTCAATCTGTCGCAGCGCTTCGCTCAGCCGCGCATTGCGCGCGGCGAGGTCAGCCTCGAGGGAGAGGATCCGCGCCCCGGCGTGCAGCCGCGCCCGCAGCTCGCTCTGCTCTACCGGTTTGCTGAGAAAATCATCGGCCCCGGCCTCAAACCCCTGCGTTAGATCGCCAGGATCTTCGCGGGCGGTGAGCAATATCAGATAAACGTAGTGACCAAACTGGCGGCGGCGCACTTCCCGGCACAGCGTCAGGCCATTCATCTCCGGCATTTCCCAGTCGCTTATCACCAGGCTGACAGGCTGGTTTTCGAGGATCGCCAGCGCGTCGACGCCGTTTTCCGCCTCACTGACGATATAGCCCCACTGCGTCAACATCCGACTTAGCAGCCGACGATAAACCAGCGAATCTTCAACAATCAGGACGTGCTGTGCCGACATCGCGCCTCCTAAATCGGCAAGAACCAGATAAGGCTGATCGTGCCTTCACGAAACTTGCCGCTGCCGCTGTCATGCCCCGGGTAGCGGGTACCGGCATAGTTGGCATACTGCACAGAGAACGATCCCGGCGTATAGCCCGCGTAGCCAAAGCTGTAACTATAATCGCCATTCCACGGCTGCTGCTGGCTGCTGTCCGGATACCAGAAGGCGGTGGCGCGCACAAAAAAATGCTGCTTAAAGGTATATCCACACCCCCCAAGCAGCACATTTTTGTTTTTGCGGATATCGTTACTCTCCAGATCGTAATAACGCGGCACCCAGCTGTAGCCTGCCTGGCAGATAATGGCGTCGCCTTTGTTAATCAATAGTGCATTTTCCATCGGCTTCGGCAGCGAAAATTTATACGCCAGGGTAAATGCCCCCTGCTCAAAATAGGTGTGACGCTTGCTGCCCGAGGTCCAGAAGTGGTTATCGCCATAGTTACTGTAAACCAGGCTGAAGGTGTTGGCATGCCAGTCGTCGTAACCAAAACTATAGCGAAAATCGGCGGTATAGCGGCTGGTATCAGTCACCGGTAAACGGGATGTCACGTTGGCGAACCAGAAGCTGTAGGGCGAGTATTGCAGGCTGAGGTTCAGCGTCTGATTATATTTTTTCTTCTGTTCTGCGCTGTCTGAGCTGTTGGGGACGGTCATCCACTGCTCTTTTAAACCCGAACTAAAGCTCAGCGCTCCCGAGAATACCTTGTCATTCCCGGAAAAAAGCCGTCCCCAGCGGCTGGTAAACACGCCGGCCTGCACCGGTTCACCATTTTTATCACGCAGCGGTTGTGCGTCGTTCTTCTCTGCTCCTTCCGCACCTGCGATGGCGCACCATAGCGCGCAGGCCAGCATATATTTCTCCCGCATTTGCCCTTCCTTAGTTAGGTATCCAGCGTGCGGCGACGCGGTATTTGGCCATCAGCCACAGAACGCCCAGCGCAGCGGCATGGATCAAGGTGTTCACTATCCACGCCTGGCGCCACAGATCGAAGGTGACCAGCTGGCTTACGGCGAGCACGATGTAAACATGCAAAATAAAGGTGTAGAGCGAACGCTGCCCGAGCGGGATCAGGAACCAGCCTGCCAGCCGGTTAAGGGGGCGCCAGCACCAGGTCAATAGCAGATAAATGGTGACCATCAGACTGATATCATTGAGGATCCGTACCGGACCGAGGCCGTTTTTCGCCGCCCAGGTATGGTAAAAGGCGTTAAAATCCGCCGGCGGGATTACGTGCATCAGCAGCGCGGGCGGCATAAAAGGATTGGTATGATTCTGGGCGACAAACGCAAGGATAAGCGCGATGAACACCAGCGCCGCCAAGGCGACTTTGCCGGGCGGCGTGCGGGCGAAAGAGATCAGTTCCGCTTTGTACCAGCCGCAGCACATGCCCAGCACAAAGATAAATTGCCAGGCCAGCAAGGGAAAGGCGAATTCAAATTCGCAGGGCGTGACCCGTATCGGCCAGCGTTGCCAGCAGCCGTATATCAGCAGCGAGGCGCCCAGTAAGGGGTAGACGTGACCCTTTTGCAGCATTCCCAGAAACAGCGGGCTGAGCAATAACAAAAAAATATAGAGTCCGAGGATCTGCGTCTGATGCGGGCCAATCTGCAGATAGAGGATAATGTTAAACCACGTCTCTTTTATTTGCGGGGTTAGCGGATAGAGCGACCAACTGGTCCCGGAAAAGCGGTCGGTAAAATGAGTGACTTCATAGACATTAATATAAGGCAAATATCTCAGCAAAAGAAAAGAGACAATAATAATAATATTAACCTGATATATTTTCCATGCGCGAAGATAAAGCCCCCAGCTCACCGTCAGTAATACTGCCTTTTGTAATCTGACACGATTTAGCATCCCTAACATGAAGCCGGACAGGATCACAAAGCCCTCGGCACCGGTGGTCAAACCAAATCGTTCCCAGCTGAAAATATTAAATATCGACATCACTTCGGTATGCGCCACCACCATCATCACGAGAGCAATACCGCGCATAAAGTCGATACGCAGGTCGCGATCCCCGGTCAGAGAGTAACGCCAGGGCATTGATTTATGAGTTTCTTTTTGCGAAATCGCTGAAGCAACCTGGCTCATTAGGGATCCTGCCGTCTACCCTGCAACATTTATTACAAATTATTTAGATAGTGTAGAATGGGCTATCTTGCAATGCTCGTTTTATAAATTCCGCCGGCGTGCATCACACTATGTTAAGTCATCCCGGTGACTATCAGTTCGCGCTGTTGAAATTTTTGTGCCACCATCTACACTCACTTTACTGTTATTTATAAGCCCCTGTGCGTTCTGCAGAACGCCCCCAATCGATAACAGACCTGTCATTCAAACCCAGCGCGGAATCAGGATATCCTTGCTATGGATTTTTATTTTTCCCGTTTTGAACATCGCCGACCGCCTGAACCGCTCAGCACCCCGCGCTGGGTGAGAATGATTTGGCAGGTATTAGCTGTGGCCGCCCTGGTGCTTGGCGCTAATTATATTTACTGGCGCTGGACCGCCTCCTTAAACACGGACGCCCTGTGGTATGCGATTCCTCTGGTGCTGGCGGAAACCCTGGCGTGGATTGGCACAGTTCTGTTCACCATTAATTTATGGCAGGAGAAAGATCCTCCGCCAGGGGTCCCCCCGACGGAGATCAACGACTGTCTGCGCGCGGATGAAGCGGTGGAGTCGAGGCCGATTAAAGTCGATCTGTTTATCGCCACCTACTCCGAAGACGTGGAGCTGGTCAGGCTATCGATTCGTGACGCCATGCGGATGACCTATCCTGGTCCGCTCGATTATAAGGTGCATGTCCTTGACGACGGGCGTCGCCCGGAGATGAAGGCGGTCTGCGAGCAGGAGGGGGCGAACTATATCACCCGTCAGAGCAATATCGGCTATAAGGCCGGTAACCTGCGCAACGGGCTGGAACATACCGATGGCGACTTTCTGATCATCTGTGATGCCGATACCCGCGTTTTCCCGACCCTGCTGAGCCACACGCTCGGCTATTTTCGCGATCCGGACGTCGCCTGGGTGCAGACCCCACAATGGTTTTTCGATCTCCCGGAAGGAGAGGATCTGGCGAGCTGGCTGCGGCGTAAAGCAGGCGGCGCAGGCTATGGCGTGGGCTGGCTGGCGCAGAAAATCGTCGGTCCGGTGACCATTGGTCGCGATCCTTTTTTCAACGATCCGCGCATGTTTTACGACGTGATTTTACGGCGCCGCAACTGGGCTAACGCCGCGTTCTGCTGTGGCGCCGCCTCCGTTCACCGACGGGAAGCGGTGATGCAGGCGGCGCTGCGCAGCTACGTCTGGAGCGTTGACGTCGAAATCGCGCGTCATACGCGGGATATTCGTGACCCGGCAACGCGGGAAGCGCTGCAGGACGCCATGCGCCCCCACGTTGCCTTCGATACTGAACTGACGCCCTATAAGTTCCACGTCTCGGAAGATATTTATACCTCAATCCTGCTACACGGCGACGCTGCCCGCCGCTGGCGCTCGGTAATGCACCCGCGGATCGAGTCGAAAATGCTCTCTCCGCAGGATATGCTGACGTGGATGATCCAGCGCTTTAAGTACGCCGCCGGATCGCTGGATATCCTGTTCCATGACAACATCTTCAACCGACGCCGCTTTAAACTCTCGCTGCCGCAAACGCTGATGTACGCGACCACCTTCTGGTCGTATCTGGCCTGCGTGTGGAACACCGTGTTCCTGATCTCGCCTGTTATCTATCTCTTCACCGGCATTCCGCCGGTGTCGGCGTGGTCTACCCCTTTCTATCTGCACTTTTTACCCTTTTTTATTGTCTCCGAACTGGCCTTTATGTTCGGCACCTGGGGCATTTCTGCCTGGGACGGCCGGGCCTCTTACCTCTCCTTTTTCTCGATGAATCTGCGGGCGCTGGACACCGTTTTGCGCGGGGAGCAGATCAAATTTCACGTTACGCCGAAAGAGCGACAGACGGGCCGTTTTCTCTATCTCGTCAAGCCGCAAATTGCCATCGTTTTGCTCACCCTGACGGGGCTGATATGGGGCGGTATTCAGGTGGTGCGCGGTCAGGTTGACGACCCCTCCGGGTACGTCATCAACATTTTCTGGGGCGCGGTGAATATTGCCGCCATGCTGCCACTGATCTTCGCCGCCATGTGGACGCCCCCCGAAGAGCAGGAGGCGAGCCGATGAGGATCCGCGACGCCCTGCTATCCGCGCGCAGCTATCTCACTATCCTCATTGGCTTCCTGCTGGGTTTTGCGATTGTCGTGTGGGTGGAAAAACAAATGCCCGCGCGCGTCGAGAGCAGCGGCGGGATGACGTTGAGCCAGGATTTTCCGCCGCTCCCTCCCCCGCGCGAGCTGACCTTTGACGAGGCGATCTGGGCGCGGGTGGCCTGGCAGTATTATGTCAACAATACCCAGCCAAACGGCCTGGCCAACGCGCACGATGGCGAACCCTGGCTCAGCCTGTGGAGCGTCGGCAGCCATCTTTTCGCCGTGGTCGCCGCAGAGCAGCTGCATATTGTGACCGCCGCCGAAGGTGATGAGCGCATTGCCGCCGCCCTGTTTACCCTCGGTCAACTGCCCCTCAACGCCCAGGGATTGCCCGCCGCTCAGTACCATGCCGACACGCTGCAGATCCTCGGCAACCCGGACTCCTCCGCCATCGGTATGGGACGCCTGCTCACCGCCCTGCAAACCCTGCTCTGGCGCTATCCTCAGCACGCCGCCGCGGTGCGGGATCTGTTTAATCAGTGGCGGGTCGGCGCGCTCATCAGCAACAGCCCCGCCAGCCAGGCCGCGGCGCCGCTGCACCACTGGGCGCTGGCGGCGGATGAACCGCGGGACAGCTTTGGCTACCGGCTGTACGCCAGCCATACGCTGCGGTTGATCGACAGCGCGGCGGGGCTGGCGGTGACCAACCCGCCGCAGGGGCAGCAGATGATCGATATCGACGGCATCATGGTGCCCGACGAGGGGCTGCGCACGCCCTGGGGTCGGCAGCCTTCGCTGATCAGCCTGCCGTACCTGCTCACCGGACTTGAGCTGGGCTTTGACGCGCAGAGTGCGGAGATCGCCTGGCGCATCATGCAAATCCAGCAGCGCCGTCATAGCCTGAGGGTCAGCAAGCCGCCGATCAGCACTGACTACGCCGAGCCCGCGCCGGATTATGCCAGCGCGCTGGCGGACCGGCAGCCGCAGAGCGCCTTCGCCCCACGCAGCACCGCCCCGGAGCAAACGGCGATCACCTCCACCCGCACCGCCTTTGCCTGGTACGCCCTGTTCCGTAATAGCTGGAGCGAGGCGCTGCGCCAGCAGGTGCAGACGCTGCAGGTCCCGGGCAAGGGCTGGCAGCGAGGGTTAAATCTCAACCGCAGCGTCAACGACGTTATTGACGGCGATACCAACGCGATCGTGCTGGAAAGCCTGGCCTACATTTCCCGGGGGCAGATGCTGTGTCTGGCCTGCCTGAGCCCTGCCCCTCTACCCTCGTCCTCAGCAGGAGCAACGCCATGAAGCTGACCTATTTTTCCCGTTTTCCCCTGCTGGCCGGACTCATGGCGCTGTGGCTCTCGCTCTCCGGCGCGCAGGCCGCGACCGGTCTGCCGGCTGCGGAATACGCCCCGCGCAGCGGGGAGCTGACGCCGAGGGAGATGACTATCGCCAGAAACGCCTGGCAATACTTCGTCGCCAACTTTCAGCCCACCACCGGGCTGGTGAATGCGGTAAACAAATACCCCTCCACCACCATGTGGGACAGCGCCTCCTATCTGGCCGCGATGACCGCAGCCCGTGAGTTGGGGATTATTGATAAGGCGGAGTTTGACCGTCGGATGCTGAAGTTTCTCGCCACGTTGAATAAGCTCGATTTATTCCGTAACGAACTGCCCAACAAAGCCTATAACACGATAAGCGGACAAAAGGTTAACTACCAGAACAAGCCGGGTGAAATCGGCTTTTCGGCGCTGGATATCGGCAGAATGCTGATCTGGCTGAAGGTGATCAAGGAGCGCTATCCGGAATACAGCAACAGCATCGATAATGTGGTGCTGGGGTGGGATTTTAGCCATGTGGTCGATCCCTGCGGCACGCTGTACGGGGCGTATCTGGAAAACGGCCAGCCCAAATACGTTCAGGAAGGCCGTCTGGGATACGAGGAGTACGGCGCGGCGGGCTTTCAGCTGTGGGGATTTAACACCTGTCAGGCCAGCCGGCCGCAGCCCTACGAGCTGGCGGAGATTTACTGCGTGCTGGTCCCCTATGATTCGCGCGACCCACGGCAAACCAGCCAGCATAACTATGTGGTCAGTGAATCCTACGTGCTGTATGGCATGGAGTTTGGCTTTGATAACCCTGGTGACCGGAACAACAGCCCGCGCGAGTACTCCCATCCCTGGATGAAAAACTTCGCTGACCGGGTCTACCAGGCCCAGGAGAATCGCTACGCCATCACCGGGATCCTCACCGCCCGCTCCGAGCATCAGCTCGATAAATCCCCGTACTTTGTCTATGACACCGTGTTCAGCGACGGCTTTAACTGGAACACCATAACCGACAAGGGCCAGTTCGTACCGAATAGCGCCGCCGTGTCGCTCAAAGCGGCGATGGGGATGTGGGTGCTGTGGAACTCGCCCTATACCGATCGTCTGCTGGACGCCATTGAAAACGCGAACGAAGCGGGAAAAGGCTATTACGAGGGGTTGTATGAGAACGGCGACGGGCCAATCAATGAGTTTACCGCCAACAACAACGGCATCATGCTGGAAGCACTGCTATTTAAAAAGGAGGGAAAACTGCTGCAGTTTTCCAGCGACAATCCGAAAAACCGCGATTTCGCCCCGTCGCTGTGGGACAAGAAGCTGGTGGATCTCTTTGAACCCAATAACGGCCCGCGCAATCGCCCGTTCCTGAGCAACACCCCCGCCGTCAAAACATGGTGCGAGCAGACCGGGACCACCCAGCGCACCAAACCCGCCTGCCTGGCCTGCCAGTGTGCCGCCTGCAAGGCTGACGAGCCCGTTAAACTTCCGCCGGTGACCGCGCAATGCTTAAAACCATAGCCCGCTGGCTGGCCATCGCCGTCGTCCTTTTTCTTATCGCCCTGGCGCTGTTTTATCGCGAAGGCGCGGGGTGGCGCTGGCTGACCAAAGGCGGCTGGCACACCACTGCCCGCATCAGCAGCCTGACGCCGCAGGAGCGCACGTGGGCGCAGATCGCCTGGCGGTACGTCGAGAACAATACCCAGCCGCAAACCGGCCTGGTCAACGGCAGCGACAAACAGCCCCGCGCAACGCTATGGCAGATGGGCGACACCCTTATCGCCCTGCTCGCCGCCAGAGAGCTGGGGTTGGTAAAGGAAGCGGAATTCGACGCCCGCCTGACGCCCCTGCTCGGCACCCTCAATCGCCTGACGCTGACCGACGGCGGTTCGCCGGGCAGGCTATACTCCACTCAGACGGCGACCCCTGTCGACTTCAGCGGCAAACCGGCGGCCAGCGGCTGGTCAGCAAAAGATATGGCCCGACTGATGCTCGCCCTGCGGCTCACCGCCGAACGCGCGTCGCAGTATGGCGAATACATTGATAAAATTGTCCTGCGCTGGAACTTCTGTCCGGTTATCGATAAAGACGGGGAGCTGTGGTCCGCCTCACTGCAGAACGGTCAGCGGACGATCCGCGAGGAGCTCCGGCTGGGAGACAGTGAATACGCCGCCAGCGCGTTTCGCCTGTGGGGATTTCCGGCCGGCAAGGCCCTCTCCCCCCCGACGCGCCATGTGATTATTTATCAGCGCCGCCTCGCCGTTGACGACCGCGACCCGCGAACCACCTGGCAACCCGTGGTGCTCTCTACACTGCCCGCCATGCTGCCTGGACTGGAGTTCGGCTGGCAGCCGCCCGGCGTGCCGGAGATGGCGCAAAAAGCCATGCGCGAGCGGGCGGAAGGGATATGGCTCAGCCAGAAAACGCGCTGGACGCAGGATAAGGTGCTTACCGCCCGGGCCGATTTTTCGCTTACCCAGGCGCCCTGGCACGTGGAAGACACCGTCTGGGGGAATGGCTACGCCTGGAATACGCTCGGGGACGACGGGAAGTACTACCCCCGGCTGGCGCAGGTGACCACCAAAGCGGTCTTTGTCCTGTGGACGCTGTGGGAAACCGAGTATACCGATGCGCTGATGGCGGTCACTACCCATCTTAACGACCCGCAGCGCGGCTGGTTTGAAGGACGGGTCGAGGCCACCGGCGACGTCAACGCCACTCTCACCCTCTCCACCAACGCCATGGTGCTGGAGGCGCTGTTTTACAAACACAACGCCGGGCCGTTGTTCAAAAACGGCCTCGCGGATGACAACAGCTACTTTGCCCACCGCGCGACGGACGAATTTAACCCGCCCCGCCGCTGCCTGCCGGGCGAACGGGTCATGAGGAGCGCACCATGAAATTTTATCGCGATCTCTTTGAAGCCAGCCTGAATCGCGTCGTACCAGAGCACGACAAACAGCGCTTCTTCCAGGCCTTCTACAGCACCTTTATCCATATGTCACCGGAAACCGAGCAGCACTTCTCCCAACGCTCCGGTGAGGAAGGCCAGCAGATGATCTTTAAGAGCTTTTTCGCCATGCTGGCGGTCAACGGCGACCTCTTTGTACCCGATTTTCTGGAACGGCTGGCGCGAGCGCAGAGCGAGGAAGGCCTGCGTCTACCGCCGCGGTTTTTTGCCCTCTGGCGGGAAGCGATGCTCAAAACCGTCCGCACCTGCGATCCGCTGTGCGATGAGGAGATCCTCACCGCATGGGCAATGGCCATCGCCCCTGGGCTCGAGTATCTGCGCCGCCAGGCGGAGCTCCACTATCAAACTGTTGGCCAGTAATCATGCATGCCGCTAACCGTAACGACCTTAACCTCCTGCCCTCGGCGGTGATGATCTACGATGAGCGCGAACGACTGCAGGCCTGGAATAATAAGGTGGCGCTGTTTTATCCAACGATCGCGCCCTGGCTCGCCGTCGGCGCCTCTCTTGAGAGCCTGGCGGAGAAGTTTATCGATGCCGGATATAACATCGACCCAGGCCGGCAACAGACGCTGCGCGAGGCGATTATCCGCAACTGCCGCCAGACGAACCACTGTGAGGTCCGCCAGTCGGGCAACCGCCGGATTTACGTTCAGCATCAGCGGCTGGCGGATGGCGGGATTGTCAGCCTGCATACCGACATCACCGAGCTTGACGAGGCCCGGCGTTCGCGTCATCAACTGCATGATGACTTTTTATTCACCGCGGAGTCGATCCAGATCGGCATCTGGGACTGGCAGGTCTCCGGCGACAGCCTGCAGGTGAATGACACCCTGCTGGCGATGGTCGGCCAGTCGCGGGCGCAGTGGCGCTTTCCGCTGCGCTTTATGCTCAACCTGGTCCACGAGGACGATCGAGCCACTCTGCAGCAGGCGATGATCGCCTCGCAAAACGAGCACATGCCGGTTTTTGAATGTGAGC
Source organism: Klebsiella sp. 54 (assembly GCF_018223875.1). NCBI lineage: Bacteria > Pseudomonadati > Pseudomonadota > Gammaproteobacteria > Enterobacterales > Enterobacteriaceae > Klebsiella > Klebsiella sp. 54. The sequence continues at coordinate 1,232,303 of NZ_JAGRRA010000002.1, read as the reverse complement.
TTCGCGTCCAGCACCCGACGCAGGGCTGGCGCTGGATGCTGCTCTCGGGGCAGATCGTCACCCTCAACATGCAGCAGCAGGCAGAGCGGGTGATCGGCACCTTGCAGGATATTACCCGGCGTAAAGCCGCAGAGCTGCTGGCCATTGAGGCGGCGAAGGAGGCCCGCGAGGCGAACGAAGCGAAAAGCGCTTTCCTCGCCAATATGAGCCACGAAATCCGCACCCCGATGAACGGCATTCTCGGCATGACGCAGCTCTGCCTCGACACGCCGCTGACCGCGGAGCAGCGAGAGTACCTGTCGCTGGTGATGAGCTCAGCCCAGTCGCTGCTGCACATTATCAATGACATTCTTGATTTTTCACGCATTGAGTCGGGCAAGATGCAGGTGGACGTAGAGCCGCTGGAGATCCGCCCTTTTGTTCAGTCGCTGATCCGCCCGCATATGCCTGCCGCCAGCGAAAAGGGCATTGAGCTGCTGGTGGATATCTCCCCTGCGGTGCCTGAGGTGCTGATCGTCGATGGCCCCCGGCTGCGGCAAATCCTGACCAACCTGCTGGGTAATGCTCTGAAGTTCACTCATCAGGGGGAGGTCCTGCTGGCGATAGCGCCGGCCGAGGACGACAACCGCTGGCGCTTTCGCATTCGCGATACCGGCATCGGCATTGCCCCGGAGAAGCAAAAGGCGATCTTCGAGGCCTTCAGCCAGGCCGATAGCTCCACCACCCGTCGCTACGGCGGCACCGGACTGGGGTTAACCATTTCGGCCCGCCTGGTCAGCCTGATGGGCGGTGAGCTGACGGTGGAGAGCCAGCCTGGGGCAGGCAGCGAATTTGCCTTCACCCTGCCGCTGGAAGGCCTGAACGCCGCAGCCTCCGGTAGCGCCCCGCTGAGCCGCTTCAACCACCAGCGGGTGCTGGTGGTTGACGACAACAGCACCAACCTGCGCCTGCTTGACGCCATGCTTCGCCAGATGGGACTGATGCCAACCTGCGTGAACAACGCTGGCGAGGCGCTACGCCGGGCCGCCGAAGGCCCGCCATGGCCGCTGATCCTGCTGGACGCGCAGATGCCGGATATGGACGGCGTATCCCTGGCGCTGGAGCTCTCCGCTTTGCCTGAAGCCCGGCAAAGCCAGATTGTTATGCTCAGCTCCATGAGCCGTCATTTTGACGCCAATATGCTTAAGCGCATCGGCATTGCCCACTATCTGCATAAACCGGTGGCACAGCGCGAACTGCATCAGGTTATCGCCGGCATTCTGGTGCCCACGCCGGTGGTGACGATAACGCCTGCCCCCGTTGCGCAACCGGTCAGGGACCAGACCGGGCTAAATATCCTGCTCGCCGAGGACAACCTGGTAAACCAGAAGGTCGCCAGACGGCTGCTGGAGCAGTTGGGTCACCGCTGCGAGGTAGTGAACAACGGTCGGGAAGCGCTGGAGCGCTGGCGCGCAGCCTGCTGGGATCTTCTGCTGATCGATCTGCAAATGCCGGAGATGGACGGTGAAACCGCCATCCGCCTGCTGCGGGAAGAGACCCAGGCGCTGGGCAGGCAACATCAGCCCGCGATTGCCATGACCGCCCACGCTATGCAGGGCGATAGAGAACGCTGTCTGGCGATGGGTTTTGACGGCTATATCGCCAAGCCGGTGAGCCAGGAGGCGCTACGGGAAGCCATCGCCCGCGTCGGCGCGGCGGAAGATAGCGCGCCGGAGGAAGAGGAAGGCCTGCCGGACGAAGCCCGCCTGCTGAAACAGTGCGCCGACGATCCTGAGCTTGTCGAGGAGTTGCTGGGACTCTTCGCTGCAGGACTTAATGCTGCGGCCGCCGCCCTCAACCACGCCATTGACGCCAATGACCGGGAGACATGGCGCCGCGCCGCCCACAAGCTGCGCGGCGAGGCGGCCACCCTTGGTTTTCAATACCTTGCCAGTGTGCTCCAGCGGCTGGAGAGCCAGGCGGCCTCGCCAGACCAAAGCGTGCCGGGCGACCTGCGCGACGCGCTGACCGAGGCGATCGCGGGCTGCCACCTGTGGCTGCGCCGCAGAACGCAGGAGGTTCCCCATGATCGCTAGACGTCTTCTGCTGCTGGTCATTTGCCTGCCGCTGGCGCACGCCGGTTCTGCGCCGGTGACCTGGTCACTGGCCGGACAATGGCGGGTGCATGACGCCAACGACAGCGCCTTCGCCGGCGCGCAGGCTTCGGACGGCGACTGGCGCACGCTGCGGGTACCGGCAAACTGGTACAGCGCCGGATACGATCATCAGGGCGCCCTGTGGTATCGCCATCAATTTACCCTGCATGGCCTGACGCCGGACGCCATGGCTACGCTGGTGTTTGACGGCGTCGATTACTTTGCCGAGGTGGCGCTCAACGGCAAGACGCTGACCCGGCACGAAGGCTATTTTCAGCGCTTCCCGGTGGACATCACCGGGGCCGTTCGCCGCCATAATCAGCTCGCCGTGCGGGTCGACAGCCCCTATGAAGACCCGCAAAAGATCTGGCCGCTGCACAAGACGCTGATGAAAGGGATCCTCAATCAGCACGATACCCGTCCGGGCGGCGCCTGGTCGGTTCAGGGGCAGGATGCCAACTCCGGGGGGATCTGGGCGCCGGTGAAGCTCCATCTGAGCCGCGGCGTCACTATCGACGAGGTGATCCTGCGCCCGGACTGGCGACAGGGGCTGGAGAAGCCCATGCTGCGTGCCGAAATCCGCTATCGGGCCGTGACGCCCGGCCCCGTCACGCTGCGCCTGACGGCCACCCCGGACAATTTTTCCGGCCCGCCTTTTCAGCAGGCCTTTGCGGTCACCCTGGAGAATACCGCAGGCACTCTGCGCGTCTCGCTGCCCATGCCCTCGGCAAAGCTCTGGTGGCCGGTGGGCACAAGTAAACCGAACCTGTACCGCGTGCGCGCCACCCTCGTGGATAAGCGGGGGATCATGGATACCGCCGTCACCCGCACCGGATTACGTAAGGTGGAAGCGCTGGCGGATAATCAGGGCTGGCGCATCAATGACAGACGGCTGTTCATCAAGGGCAGCAACTATATTGGCTCGCCGTGGCTGAGCACCATGACGCGGAAAAAGTATCTCCGGGATTTCAGACTGGTCACGGCGATGAACGCCAACGCCATCCGCGTTCATGGCCACGTGGCGGGCCGCGCGCTGTATGAGGTGGCCGATGAGATGGGACTCATGATTTGGCAGGATGTCCCGCTGCAGTGGGGTTATGATGATAGCGCCGCCTTCGCCGATAACGCCGTGCGCCAGACCCGGGCGATGATGGACCAGTTCGGCAATTCGCCGGCGATTATTGTCTGGGGCGGTCACAACGAGCCGCCGTGGAACTCGCCGTGGATGGAGAAACGCTTCCCCGACTGGCGTAAAACCTTAAACCAGACCCTGACGCAGCGGGTGGGCGATGCGCTGGCGGAAGACACCTCCCGCATCGTGCATCGCTTTTCCGCTGTCGAAGAGCACTACTGGGCAGGGTGGTATTTCGGCACCCTGCGCGACCTGCTCGCCCCGGCGAAAACCGGGATTATTACCGAGTTTGGCGCCCAGGCGCTGCCCCGCCTCTCCACCCTGAAGACCATTATCCCGGCCCGTCTGCTGTGGCCGAAAACCACCGCCGCCGACGATCCCGGCTGGGTGCGATGGAAGTACCATAATTTTCAGCCTTTCCAGACCTTTAAATTCGCCGGGATTCCGCGAGGCAACAATATTCAGGAGATGATTGAAAACACCCAGGCGTATCAGGCCAGGCTGGTGGCCCTGGCGGCGGAGAGCTATCGTCGCCAGCGTTATCAGCCGGTGACCGCCTTGTTCCAGTTTATGTTTGTCGAGACATGGCCCTCCATCAACTGGGGGGTGGTGGATTATCTGCGCCAGCCAAAGGCGGGTTACTATGCCCTGCAGCGAGCCTATCAGCCGATCCTGCCGTCCATCGAGCCGGTGACCGCCAGCTGGCGTCAGGGTAGCCCGGCGACGGTGCGCCTGTGGGCGATTAACGATACCTGGACAGCCTGCGAGGATTGTCGCCTGACCTGGCAGGTCAGGCAAAATGGTCGGATACTGACTCAGGGGGAAACCACGCGGACCCTGCCGCCCGACGCCGGCCAGATGGTCAGGGAGCTGACCGTCACCCCCGCCGGCCAGCAGCCCGTGACGATCGTCTACCGTATTGACAACCGTCGCGGCAAACGCGTGGGGGCTAACCAGCATAGCGAACCCGTCGCCGCGGCCCAGGCAGCGAAATGAAGGAGGCTTCCCGCTGAGCCGCGATCAGTCGTGGATTTTCACCCCCAGACAACCGCGAACGAATTGAGGGTTAAAGTGTTTTACCGCTTCGCCGACATAGCCTAAATCCAGAGCGCTGATTTGCGCCATTTCGCGCGCGGTGAGCGAGAAATCCCAGATGGCAAAGTTCTCTTCAATACGCTCCTGGCGGGTGGATTTTGGAATGACCGTGACGCCACGCTGCACGTTCCAGCGCAGGATAACCTGCGCAATGGTTTTATGATGGGCATCGGCAATCTCCTGCAGCGTTGCCTCTTCATACGGGTTATGTCTGCCGCCGCCTAACGGCGCCCAGGCTTCCGGCTGAACGTGATAGTGCTTCATGGTTTCCAGCGCCGCGGGCTGGGCGAAATAAGGATGCAGTTCGACCTGGTTCACCATCGGCTTAATTCTGACGGTTTCGCAGAAGTTCGCTAACACATGGGCGTAGAAATTGGACACGCCAATCGCTTTCAGGATACCGGCCTCATAAGCCTCCTCCAGCGCGCGCCAGGCGCTGAAATAATCGCCCATCGCCTGATGCAACAGATAAAGATCGAAGTATTCCAGCCCGGATTTTTTTAAGGACGCGGCGATACCGGCTTTCGCCATCCCGGCGTTGGCCATGTCCTGAACCCACAGTTTGGAGGTGATAAATAGCGCCTCGCGGGTACACAGACCTTCGGCGATGGCTTCGCGAACGGCCTCCCCCACCGCATCTTCATTATCGTAGACGGCAGCGGTATCGATAAGGCGATAGCCGGTACGAATAGCGTTCAGCACCGCCCGCTTACACTCTGCTTTATCGGTCACCTTAAAAACGCCAAAACCCAGCATCGGCATTTTACGGTTGTTACTTAATACACAATATTCCACGGTGCAGTCTCAGTTTGTTAAAAATTTCATGATAGACCAGAAACATCGCCGCGATTACCCCGTCATTTGTGATTTGACTTATGCATCCAGCTCATTAATCGCAGTGCGCTGATATCTCCTGTGTTTGACAGAAAGCAGGAAGCTCCCCCCTGCCGCGCCCAAAAGTAACAGACCGCTCAGAGCAAAAGTGCTGCGCCATCCCAGACTATCAAACACCAGGCCTCCTGCCGTTGACCCGAGGGCAATCGATAGTTGGATCACGGCGACCATCAGACCACCGCCCGTCTCCGCATCCTCGGGCAGCGTCCGCGCAATCCATGTCCACCAGCCGGTGGGCGCTGCCGTCGCCAGCAGGCCCCACAGGCTTAACAGTACGGCGACTGAACCTGTGTGGTGCCCGGCCAGCAGAAGCGTTCCGGCAATCGCGGCCATTAACAAAGGGATAGCCACCAGTGTCGGATAAAACCGGGCGTTCAGAACGGTCGTAATAAGCAGCGTGCCGACAAAACCGGCGGCGCCAATCGCCAGTAATATCAGGGAGAGGCCAGAAGGCTTGACTCGAGTCACTATCTCCAGAAACGGTCGCACATAGGTAAATAAGGTAAACTGCCCCATAAAGAACAGCCCGCAGGCCAACAATCCAAGGGATACCGTCGAGCGACGGAACAGACGCAGCACGGTTCCCTGCCGCTCTGGTGCGCGCTGACTTTTCATCGATGGCAGGCTAACGCATTGCCAGATGAAGGCTACCATCGCCAGCGGGACGAGACATAAAAAGGCGCCGCGCCAGCCGACGGTGGCCCCCAGGTAGCTGCCCAGCGGGGCCGCGACGACCGTGGCCAATGCGTTACCACCGTTAAAAATGGCCAGCGCGCGGGGAACCTGGCGTTGCGGCACCAGCCGAATGGCCGTTGCTGCCGACAATGACCAGAATCCGCCAATGACGATCCCGATGAGCGCCCTGCCCAGCATATAAACCGGAAAACTGGACGCCTGGGCAATCATCAATCCTGAGGCCGCCATCAGCGCCGTGAGCCCCAGCAGCAGCCATTTACGGTCCAGCGACCCGGTAAGACGGGAAATCGTCAGGCTGGTCAGTACCGCCAGCGCGCCAGAAAGCGCGATCCCCTGGCCTGCTAATCCCTCGGTAATGTGTAAATCACCCGCGATGGGTGTCAACAGACTGACCGGCATAAACTCTGAGGCAATGAGCACAAATACGCAGAGCGTCATCGCCAGGACGCCGCTCCAGTATGCGCGGGTGTTATGTAATCCAGACATTATTTATCTCCGACAAAACAAAGCCGCCAGCAGGCGGCTTTGGGGATGTCTCCGGCACAGGAGAGCGATTACAGGTTGGTTTCGAAAAACTGCGCGAACGTAGCAAAGGGAATTTTGCCCGCGGCGTTGTCATAGAGGTCGACATGGTTTGCCCCAGGGACAATCACCAGCGCTTTCTCTTTGCTGCCGATCGCCTTGAAAGCATCTTCGGCAAAATAGCGTGAATGGGCTTGTTCGCCGGTCACAATAAGCGTCGGAATAGTCACTTCGCTGGCGTAACTCAGCAGCGGCATATTCATAAACGACAGCGGCATCGTCGCATTCCATGCCCCGGTTGAATTAACCGAACGCGCATGGAAACCTCGCGGCATACGGTAATAATCGAAGAACTCTTTCAGCACCGGGTTGGGGTTGGCGGGCAAGGTTTCCGGCAAAATACGAGCGGCAGCGCTGACGTTGCCTTTATCATCAACATATATGTCATGCCCACCTGGGGCGAAAGTGCCGTTTGCCGCATCCTTCCAGCGCTGCGCGTTCAAGTACTGCAGTACCGCTCGGCGGTCGGCTGTCGTGTAGCGGTCTTTGCCATCGCCTACCCCATGACCCATCGCGCGGCTCATGTCATACATGACGCTGGTCGCCACCGCTTTGACGCGTGTATCCATCGCCGCGTCGTTTAGGGCCATACCACCCCAGCCGCAAATGCCGAGCAAACCGATACGGTTGCGATCCACCTCTTTTTGCAGGCCCAGAAAGTCCACCGCGGCACTGAAATCCTCGGTATTGATATCCGGTGAGGCCACGTTGCGTGGGTAGCCACCGCTTTCGCCCGTATAGGATGGGTCAAACGCCAGGGTGACAAACCCCTGTTCGGCCAGCGTCTGGGCATACAGGCCGCTGGACTGCTCTTTTACCGCGCCGAAGGGACCGCTCACGGCAATAGCTGCCAGTTTGCGTTCACCGCGATCCTTCGGCAGGTAGAGATCTCCAACTAAGGTAATCCCGTAGCGGTTCTGAAAGGTCACCTTACGGTGATCCACTTTTGCGCTCTCCGGGAATGTTTTATCCCATTGTTCAATCAATGAAACAGGTGCGTTCGGGTTAGTTGTATCAGCATAACTCATCGTTGTGGCTCCACTTAATAAGGCGCATAGCAGCATGGCGGGTATCGTGGCTGTCATTTTTTTGCTGAAAACCGTCATTAAATCCCCCTAAATAAACGTGTAAAAACCAGTCTCCAGAGGACAACGCTGCTGGGCTTTGTTGTCATGCGCTTATTGTAGCTAGCAATAAAAGTGCTTATTAGAGGCTAAAAAATGCTAAGATTAATACCATTTAGTTCTAAATAGCGCGATTGTTACGAGGCGGAAGATGGCGAAACGGGAAAACTATAATGACCTCTACCTGTTTATGCAGGTGGTGCGGGAAGGCAGTTTTACCGCCGCAGCGCAACGACTGGGTCTGGCGCAGTCCGGGATCAGCCGTGCGGTTCGCGAACTCGAAGAGCGGCTGGGCGTTCAGCTTCTGGTGCGCACCACCCGCCGGTTGTCGCTCACTCAGGCGGGTGAGCAGCTCTATCACAATGTCGAATCCGGTTTCGACGCCTTAGATATGGGACTCGCCACGCTGGCCCATTATCGGCAAACACCGTCCGGTACGGTTCGCATCAATGCCAGCCAGCACGCTATTGATAAAGTTCTGCTGCCTAAGCTGGCGATATTTAAACAACGCTATCCCGATATCCGCCTGGAACTGATCACCGAAAGCCGGTTCGTCGATATTATTGCGGAGCGTTTCGATGCGGGCGTGCGTCTGGGCCCGGAAGTGGGGAGTGGCATGATTGCGGTACGTATTTCGCCCGATATGGAGATGGCGGTTGTCGGAACCCCGGAGCATTTTCGTCGCTACGGCTTTCCGCAAACCCCTGCCGATTTAACCGGTCATCCCTGCATCGCCTATCAGTTCGGCGACGGCAGCCTTTACGCCTGGGAACTTAACGTGGATGGCAAAAAAATCACTCATCCGCCGCAGGGACAGTGGGCTTTCGCCGATAGCTATATGGAAGCCAAAGCGGCCAGGCTCGGTCTGGGGCTGGCCTATGTCCCGGAAGAACTCATTACCGACGATCTAGCGCAGGGCACGCTTATCCGGGTGCTCCAGCGTTATAGCCAGCGTCTGGAAGGTTCATTTCTCTATTACCCGCACCGCAATGTATCGCCCGCGCTGAGAGCGGTCATTGATACATTGCGAATGTAGTAGAGGATGCCTGGATCGTGTTTAGAACTGTGGCAAAATGTACCTCTATCCGCACTAAATCAAGACTCAATATTCGCAGCCTTACGTGAGTCAGCCTCCCTGTGGAACCGGCTTTTTTAATATATCGTTAGCATTTTCAATGGGAAAACGGATATATCCTTCTTTTTTTTCACATTTTACAACTTCCACATTAATTTTATTTCCTCTAATATAGATAACACGGTAACTATCAGATGTTTCAGCGAGATACCTCGCATCCTTCCCTAACTCTGGAATCGTCCAGTACTTATTATTGCATTGAAAAGAGCTCCTGGTATCATAAGAATAAACCTTTTTCGTCACAGCATTAAATAACCAACCTGCGCTACCCAAATAAGAAATATAACTAATGCTAAAAAAAACGCAAGATAAACATAATATCGAATAATGGATCATCGAAGGCACTTTAATTTTTCTTATCCGGAATAAATCTGTTGTACCTTCTAAAATCATCCCCCCCACGTGGGAAGTAATCAAAAAAAATGGAATGGCAAACAAAATCGAGAATGACCAACTAATATAAGGAACTTTAGCGATATCAACATCAAAAAACTCTTTAACAAAACCGTTTGCAATCATCTTAGAAAAAAACAATATAATCGAGAACACAATAAAAAGAATTTTATTTATTATTTTGACTATATTTTCTTTTACTCTTGACATACACAAAAAATAATAATTAACAAACAAGAACGTAAAATATCCTGTTGAAATAGCTAAGAGAGTAAGACCATAATTCAAATCACTCCCTGAAAATACTATCGTTCCTGAAACAAAAAAAACCAGGATTAGTACCATCGAGTCTGTAATAATTCTTTTTAGCTTACCTCTTCGTCCAGGAAAGACACCTTTTATTTTCTTTTTCTCACTAGTTGCAAAGGTCGGAACAGAGTAAAAATTTATAATATATGCAGAAATTGATAACATACCAGTAAATGTTATGATGATGAATAGATCACTTTCCGGCTGCTTCCTGGCATAGATCAAACTAAACAGGATGGCCAGCAATAGATTAAAACCAATCACTAATAGCATAGGTATTGAGCGAAGTGTATTTGCCATCATTAATTCCCTTTTGTAACAAATAATATTGCAGACAGTTATAACAGAAATAGTCCCCCCCCGTCTATTCTATGGTGCTACCGTCCATACCGGACATCTGAAATCAATGTACATTGTTAGTAATTCAGGATTACAGAAAACTGGTATTTTCACTTAAGTCGATCTTCGGTGCGACCAGTTACTGAATATATAATATGAAAAGGACAGCCTTTTTATATATTTCGAACATGAAAAATTATTTAGTTCTGGTTTTTCATTATATGAAGACGATATTAATTTTTAAGATCTGGCAAAACTTAAAGCACCAAATTCTCAATTGGCTGATTTACTTATTAATAAATAACTGGCGCCGCAATCCGCGCCAGCTCTGGGTTCAGCAATGGCTACCTGCCCTGAGCAGGAGGCCAGTACGCATCAGTGTTTAACGATATACATGGTACGGCTGTAGGCCACATCTTCCGGGTTGGTGATCGGGTAGCCTTTCAGCCACGGCTTAATCAGCCGACCGTTGGTGTACTGGTAGATCGGCGCAATTGGCGCTTTGGCCATAATGATCTTCTCCGCCGCGTTGTAATCATCGTTACGCGCTTTGGCCGAATTCTCCACCGCCGCCTGGGCGAGGATTTTGTCGTACGCCGGATCGTTAAAGCGGGAAATATTTCCGCTGTGGGTGGAAGTCAGTAGCGACAGGAAAGTGGACGGCTCGTTGTAATCCCCTACCCAGGAGGCGCGGATCACATCGAAATTGCCGGTGTTGCGGCTGTCGATATAGGTTTTCCACTCCTGATTCTGCAGCTTCACATCCACGCCGAGGTTCTTCTTCCACATCGACGCCACTGCGATGGCAATCTTCTGATGGTTCTCAGAGGTGTTATACAGCAGCGTCAGCTTTAGCGGGCGATTCGGGCCATAGCCGGCGGCGGCCAGCAGGGCTTTCGCCTGGGCGTTAAGCTCGGCCTGACTCATACTCTCAAACTGCGACGGCTGCGGCGTGAAGCCCGCCGTTACGTCCGGTGTGAAACGCCAGGCCGGTTTTTCCCCGGTCCCTAGCACTTTCTCCGCCATCACCCGGCGATCGATGGTCATACTCAGCGCCAGTCGCACCCGCTCGTCCGCTGTCGGCCCTTTTTGGGTATTAAAGGCGTAATAGTAGGTGCCCAGCTGCGGCGGGGTATACACCTGTCCCGGAATATCCTTCAGCAGCTTCTGGTACATATTTTTCGGGAAAGATTCGGTGATATCGATATCGCCGGCCAGATAGCGCTTGGTGGCGGCGGACTCCTGGTTGATCGGCACAAAGGTGACCTGCTGGATCACCGTTTTGGCGTTATCCCAGTAGTGGGTGTTCGGCACCAGCACCAGCTTTTCATTCACGACGCGATCTTTCAGAACATAGGCGCCGTTGCCCACCAGGCTGCCGGGCCGCGTCCAGTTCGCGCCGCTGTCGACATTGGCTTTTTGCACCGGATAGAAGGCAAAGCTGGCGGTCAGGTTGCTGAACCATGGCAACGGCTTATCCAGCTGCACCCGCAGGGTGTGGGCGTCAACGGCGGTGACCCCCAGGGTCTCCGGCGCGGCTTTGCCGTCGATGATGTTCTGCGCGTTGGCGATCCCCGCCAGCGCCGCGAACCAGGCGAACGGCGAAGTGGTTTTCGGATCCACCAGACGCCGCCAGCTATAGACGAAATCCTCGGCGGTGACCGGCGTACCGTCGGACCAGCGGGCGTTATCGCGCAGGGTAAAGGTCCAGACGCGGTTATCATTGCTCTGCCAGCGGGTCGCCACCCCCGGCACCAGGTTGCCTTTCGCATCCTGATTGACTAAACCTTCAAACAGATCGCGGATCACCTGGATTTCCGGCAGACCCACCGCTTTGGCGGGATCTAACGAGGCGGGTTCATCTTTGATATGGCGCACCAACTGCTGTTTTTCCGCCAGTACCGTGCCAGGCGGTACGTCCGCCGCCCAGGCCAGAGAAGATACGCTGGCTAACCACAGCGCGCCGCATGTCAAAGCGACAGGATACTTCATAAGATCCCCTTTAAAATGAGAAAAAACACCGCCAACAGAGCGATAATTATTTGTTTCATCACCTGAAATTGCAAACAACATATGATAGAAAATTGATGTGCCGTCGGATTTCACGCCTCCGGGAATGGGTTTGAATCCAACACGCTTTTCGCCAACACTGAATAATAACGACACACAGGAAGCCCTATGTCTATTTCACGTCCTCGCCCGCAGCGCGGCGACTTTCCGCCGGGAACCCGGCAGTACGGCAGCTCGGAACTGGGCGCGCCGCTGCTGTGGTTTCCTGCGCCGATGGCCGACAGCCGCAGCGGCCTGATTATTGCCGGCACCCACGGCGATGAGAATTCGTCGATTGTGACCCTCTCCTGCGCCCTGCGCACCCTGAAGCCGGAGCTGCGCCGCCACCACGTGGTCCTGACGGTCAATCCTGACGGCTGTCAGCTCGGGCTACGCGCCAACGCCCGCGGCGTTGACCTCAACCGTAACTTTCCGGCCGCTAACTGGAGACAAGGGGAAACGGTGTACCGCTGGAACAGCGCGGCGGCGGAACGAGACGTGGTGCTGTTGACCGGCGAGCAGCCTGGCTCGGAGCGGGAGACCCAGGCCCTGTGTCAGTTGATCCATCAGATCCATCCGGCGTGGGTGGTCTCCTTTCACGATCCGCTGGCCTGCATCGAAGACCCGGGACACAGCCCGCTGGGACACTGGCTGGCGGACGCCTTCTCACTGCCGCTGGTGGGCAGCGTGGGCTACGACACCCCAGGTTCCTTTGGCAGCTGGTGCGCCGATATCGGGCTCCCCTGCATCACCGCCGAGTTTCCGCCGGTCTCCGCCGACGAGGCAACGGAGCGTTACCTGCCGGCGATGACCGACCTGCTGCGCTGGCAGGCTTAAACTTAAAGATGAAGCACGCCGGTGCTGAACCGCAGCGCCGGCTCGACGTCCACCGCCAGCCATGTCGGGCCGTCGAGGTCGGCGAAGCGCGCCAGCGGCGCCAGGGGGAGCGCGGCGGCGATCCCGCGCGAGGTGCAGAGCATACAGCCCAGCATCCGTCCAAAGCCCTGTCGTTCTGCCTCCCCGGCCAGGGCCAGCGCTTCGGTCAGGCCGCCGGTTTTGTCCAGTTTGATATTGACCATCTCATAGCGTCCGCGCAGCCTGGGCAGGCTCTCCCGGGTATGGCAGCTCTCGTCGGCGCAAATTGGCAGCGGATGGACGAAATTTTCCAGCGCCGCATCGGCGTCGGCAGGGAGCGGCTGCTCAAGCATCGCCACGCCGAGGTCCGCCAGCAGCTGGCAGCGCGCCGCCAGCCCCTCGCTGTGCCAGGATTCATTGGCGTCGACAATCAGCGTAGCCTCCGGCGCCGCCTGACGGATAGCGATTAACCGCTCGCTGATCAGCCGGTCGTCGAGCTTCACCTTCAACAGCTGAGCGCCCTTCTGCCACAGCGCCGCGGCGCTGGCCGCCATCTGATCCGCCGTGCCAATGACCACCGTCTGGGCGGTGATCACCCGGTTTGGCAACGTCACCCCCAGCAGCTGGGGCAAGGTTTTGCCTTCGCGCCGCGCCTGCAGATCCCACAGGGCGCAGTCAATGGCATTGCGCGCGGCGCCTGCCGGTAGCAGCCGCTGCAGCTGTTCGCAGGTAAGTCCCGCCTCCAGCTGCTCGCCGATCGCCATCACCTGGGCCATGACCGAAGCGATGCTCTCGCCATAGCGGGGATAAGGCGTGCATTCGCCCACGCCTTTCACACCGTCCTCTTCCAGTTCCACCACCACCACTTTTGCCTCGCTGCGGCTGCCGCGGGCGATCACAAAGGGGGTGTGGAGCGGCCAGGCTTCCTCATACACTCGCACGTTGCGCATTCCCTTGTCCTCTCTGGTAAATGTTAAATAGGGTTTGCCGTGTAGCTGGCGGATGTCATACACTACTCGCGACGTTAACTATATGTAAACAGGAAGATAACCATGTCACAAACCGTGCATTTCCAGGGCAACCCCGTTTCTGTTCAGGGCACCATTCCGCAGGCAGGCGCTAAAGCGCAGCCGTTTACGCTGGTCGCCAAAGATCTCTCTGACGTCGCGCTGAGCCAGTACGCCGGCAAACGTAAAGTACTGAATATTTTCCCGAGCATTGATACCGGCGTGTGCGCCGCATCAGTGCGTAAATTCAACCAGCTGGCCGCTGAACTGGACAACACCGTGGTGCTGTGCATTTCCGCTGACCTGCCGTTCGCCCAGTCTCGCTTCTGCGGCGCCGAAGGCCTGAGCAACGTGGTGACCCTTTCCACGCTGCGCGGCGCATCGTTCCTCGCTGACTACGGCGTCGCTATCTCTGCCGGTCCGCTGGCTGGCCTGGCCGCTCGCGCCGTGGTCGTTATCGATGAAAACGATCAGGTCGTCTACAGCCAGCTGGTGAACGAAATCACCGAAGAGCCAGACTACGACGCCGCGCTGGCCGCCCTGAAAGCCTGATAACAGACTGCCCTGGCGCATCGCGCCTGCGGACATTCGCTTTGCTCAGCCCCCGCTCTGCGGGGGCTTTTTATTGCCGCGGCGCATAGCGGGAAATCGTCCGCGCCATCGCCGGACCGGTCAGCAAAATGGTAAACAGCCGCAGCGTCTGCAGCGCCATGATGAACGACATATCCGCCCGGGTACCAGCGGCGATAATCGCCACGGTGTCCAGCCCGCCGGGGCTGGTGGCCAGATAGGCGGTCATAAAGTCCATCGGCAAAATATGAGTCAGGGCAAGGGCCATCAGGGCGCACATCAGGATCAGCCCGAGGATGGAGGCGATAATCTGCGGCAGCGTCTTCAGGGCCAGTAGAAAAACCGCTTTGTTAAACTGCAGGCCCACCGTCCAGCCCAGCACCGCGTAGGCCATCGCCAGCAACCACTCCGGCAGCTCCAGCATCACCCAGCCGCCGCCCTGGACCAGCGCGCCGAACAGCATCGGCAGCAGCATGGCTCCGGAAGGGATACGCAGCCGGACGCCCAGCCAACAGGCCGCCGCCGTCAGCAACAGCGTGATAGGAAAATTGAGGGTCAACGGCGCAAACCAGACGATGGCCTGGCTCATTGCCTGCGCCTCGTTGCCCAGGGCATAGCGCACCACCAGCGCCGCCGCGCCGACCACAAACAGCACCCGTAGATACTGCATCAGCGCCACCAGCCGCACATCTGCCCCGTACTCCTGGGCCATCACTACCATTGCCGACGCCCCGCCGGGAGAGCTTCCCCAGGCGCCGGTGGCGCCCGGCAGCGCGCTATAGCGAACCAACAGCCAGCCGGTGAGACCGCTGATCGCCAGGGTGGTCAACAGGATCGCCAGCACCAGCGCCCAGTTAGCGAACAGTACGCCAAAAACAGAGGGATTAATCGCCCTGGCGATCATGCAGCCAACAATGGCCTGCGCCGCCAGATAACAGGGGCGAGGGATGCTCAGCTTCACCCCGCGCAGGCTCAAAATGAGACCGGCGATCAGCGGCCCCAGCAGCAGCGCTGCCGGCAAATGAAGGCGTAACAGCAGCGAGGAAAAGAGAACGGAGAGCAGCAGCAATATCAGCCACTGCCCGATCGCGCGACGCGACGCCAAGATGCACCACCCCGGAAAAAGAATTAAAAAACCAGTATATACAGGTTTGGCCCGCTTTGCAGGCCGAATGCCGGCGACATAGGTCGCCGGCCTGGCGGGATTATTCGTCGCCCTTTTTCTGACTCAGACCATATTCACGCAGCTTATTAGCGATGGCGGTATGCGACACCCCCAGCCGCTTCGCCAGCTTACGGGTGCTGGGGTAGCTGCGATAGAGCTGGGTCAGCACCGAGCGCTCAAAACGGCGGGTAATGTCGTCCAGCGACCCTTCCATGGCCTCCTCGCCCACCGGCAGCGAGGCGACGTCGTGGTCCGGCAGCAGAATGTCCTGCGGACGCAGTTCGAATCCTTCCAGCTGGGTTAGCGCGCGATAGACAGCATTCTTCAGCTGACGAACGTTGCCGGGCCAGCTGTAGCGGGTAAGCACCGTACTCAGGTCGGCGGAGAGCTTCGGCCGCGGGATCCCCTGCTCATCAGCAAAGCGGGCAACAAACAGCTCCGTCAGCGGCATAATGTCCTGCGGGCAGTCGCGCAGCGGCGGCAGATACAGGGTCAGGACGTTGAGGCGATAGTAGAGATCTTCGCGGAACAGCCCTTTCTGCACCAGCTCGACCAGGTTTTTCTGCGTCGCGCAGATCACCCGCACATCGACGTGTACTTCATGATCCTCGCCGACGCGGCGGAAGGTGCCGTCGTTGAGAAAGCGCAGCAGCTTGGTCTGCATTCGCGGCGACATCTCGCCAATTTCATCCAGCAGCACCGAACCGCCGTTGGCCTGCTCGAAGAAGCCTTTTTTGCCCTGCAGGGCGTCGCCGAACAGTTCGCTCTCGACCGCGTCCTCGGGAATGGAGCCACAGTTAAGCGCCAGATAGGGTTTGCCCGCCCGCGGGCTGGCCAGATGGCAGGCATGCGCCAGCAGATCTTTGCCGGTGCCCGTATCGCCGACAATCAACAGCGGCGCGCTGAGCATCGCCAGCTTGCGCGCTTGCTCCACCACGTGGCGCATTTTCGGCCCCACCGCGAGGATCTGACTGAAGGCGCTGGTGTCCTGGCTGGTCATGGTCTGCAGTTGGCGTCCCATGCGCACGGTTGAGCGCAGCATCGCCACGGCGCCGGTCAGCACTCGCTCGTTATGCTCCCCTTCCAGATAGACCGGGGTCACTTCCAGCAGGTAGTTCTGCCCGTTCACCACCACATGCTCCGCATGCGTCTCCTGCGGGCTACTTTCCAGCCAGCGCTGGACGTTGAAATCGGCGATCAGCTGGGCCACCGGATGGTTGCGCAGCTTCGCCTGGCTTTGGCCAAACAGCAGGCAGCTGGCGGGGTTGGCCAGTTCGACCCTGCCTTTGGTATCCAGCGACAGCACCGGCTCCGGCATCGCCACCAGCAGCGCGCTGAGCGCAAGATGTTCACGCTCAGATGGCATCCACGGCACGGTGCGCACGTCTGTCACGCCGGCGATACGGCGGATCTCCGCCATCAGGCTGCTGAAGGTGGCGAACTCCAGTTCGGCAAAATTGAGGTAGATACGGCCAATAGGGTCAATATCGATACCACGCAGATCAATGCCGCGCAGCACCAGCAAATCGAGCAATTCACGAGTCAGACCGAGGCGGTCTTCACAAAAGACTTCAAGACGCATGGGAGTGTTCACCCTAAAAGTGCCAATGACCGGAGAATAATAGGCCAGGAATGGACTTTCGGGAAGCTAACTGTCAACAATTATTGACAGCATGGCGGAAAAATGGGCGTTGCGCCGTAAAGTCAGGCGGTCAGTGGTGAAATTGACGCCAGGGCGAGCCGGGATTCAACATAACCTCAAGGCCGGGCAAGGCGAAGCCGCCGCCCGGCAATGTCTCTGAGCGGAGGTTACTTCTCCGGACTGGTTTTGCTTTTCTGCAGGGTTTCTTTCAGCTGGCCAATCAGCTCGCGACGAAAATCGCCGAGCCGCGGTTTATCATCGGCGAGCCACGGCAGTGGGCGGCACAGCTCCATCGCCTTGATCCCGAGGCGGGCGGTGAGCAGGCCGGCGCCGATGCCCTGCGCAGCGCGCGCCGACAACCGGGCCGCCAGATCCTGCGACATCCAGTCCATGCCCACCTCGCGCACCAGTTCGCTGGCGCCGGCGAAAGCGATATTCAGCAGCACCAGGCGAAACAGGCGCAGGCGGCTGTAATACCCGAGCTCAATGCCGTACAGGGTGGCAATCCGGTTGATCAACCGCAGATTGCGCCAGGCGATAAACGCCATATCCACCAGCGCCAGCGGGCTGACGGCGATCATCAGCGTCGACTCCGCCGCCGAACGGCTGATTTCCCGCCGCGCCTGAGCATCAAGCACCGGCTGCACCAGTTGGGCATAGAGGCTGACCACTTCCCGGTCGCTTTGCGTTTCGTGGATGGCGGCATACCAGCGCTGCAGCGCCGGATGCGACTGATCCAGCCCGGCCTGCTGCGCCAGCTTCTCACAAAAGGCTTTCCCTTTACCGACCGCGTGACTGTGCAGCATATCGCGGGCTTCATCGCGTTCGTGGGCGCGCTGGCGCAGTCGCCACAGGCGGCGCCACTCGGTGGCCACCGATCCGACGCCGGCGCCGACGATCAGCGCCCCGGCGACGCAGCCGCCCAGCGCAATCCAGTCCTGGGTCTGCCAGGCGTTGGCGGTCCACTGCACCCCTTGCGCCACGACGCTGACGCCGAAGATCGCCAGGCCAGCGCTGACCATCCGCCGCCACAGACTGCGTTTCGGCCGCAGCACTGACTCCACCACCGCCTCTGCCGCCCCCTCTTCCTCTTCGCCGGTCACCAGACGCGCCGGCGCGAAGTTATCGGCTTCCAGTCGGTCGAAGGCGCGAGCGCTTTTCAGCGGCGGCGTTTTTTCCGCCTGCAGCGGGCCATCAAAATCAATCCGCGGTTTTAACGGTTCGCTCATCGCAGTTTATCTCCAATCAAAAATTCCAGCGCCGCGTCGAGGCGAATGTGCGGCAAGGGCCGATCGACATCCATGACCTGCGGACGAAAGTTTTCAAACTGAAAGCCCTGCTGCTGCCAGAAGGCCTGGCCCGGCAGGCGCGCCGGCACCTCGCCGGGATAGATGGTCAACGGCTGGCCGTCGCTCAGCCGATTGCCGCGCAGGGCGGGAATTTTCTCGCCGTTCAGCTCAATCAGCCCGCTCTGGGTCGCCTGAATGGACGCCAGCCCCAGACAATCCATACTGATCCCCTCGAAGGCGGCATTCTGCCACGCATCCTGGATCAACTGCTGCAGGAGCGACACCATATTGCTGTGCTGATCCACCGTGACGTGGTCGGCTTTGGTGGCAGCGAACAGCAGCTTGTCGATGACCGGCGAAAACAGCCGGCGAAATAAGGTGCGCTGCCCGTAATGGAAACTTTGCATCAGCTGGGTCAGCGCCAGGCGCATATCGTTAAACGCCTGCGGCCCGCTGTTGAGCGGCTGCAGGCAGTCCACCAGCACAATCTGCCGGTCGAAGCGCAGGAAGTGCTCTTTGTAGAACCCCTTCACTACCTTTTCGCAGTAGTACTTATAGCGTTCGCGCAGCATGCCGGCGTTGCTGTGTTTATCAGCTTGCGCCAGCTTGGCTTCGCCGACGGCGTCGACGTCTGGCCATGGGAAGAACTGTAGCGCCGGCGCGCCGGCCATTTCGCCGGGCAGGACAAAGCGCCCGGGCTGGATAAAGTGCAACCCTTCGCGCTTACAGGCGTGCAGATAGTCCGTCCAGGCGGCGGCGATGTCGGCCAGACGGGCCTCGTCGGCAGGAGCCAGCGGATCCAGCCCGGCGCAGAGCTGCCGCCAGCGGGCCGACCACTCTGCACGCTGTCCCTGCAGGAGTCCGGTCATCTGCCGCGACCAGCTCAGATAATCCTGCGCCAGCATCGGTAAATCGAGCAGCCACTCCCCCGGATAGTCGACAATCTCCAGATACAGCGTGGAGGTGTCTTTAAAGTGGCGCAGCAGGGAGTCATTGGAACGGTAGCGCAGCGCGAGACGGATCTCGCTCACGCCGCGCGTCGGGGTTGGCCACATGGGCGGCTGGCCGTACAGCTGGGCCAGCCCTTCATCGTAGGTGAATCGCGGAATGCCGAAGTCCCGCTGCGGCACGCGCTTGACCCCAAGCAGTCGCTCTTCGCGCGCGGCGCTCAGCAGCGGCAGGCGGGCGCCGGTGTGAATATTTAGCAGTTGGTTGACCAGCGCGGTGATAAACGCCGTTTTGCCGCTGCGGCTCAGGCCGGTCACCGCCAGGCGTAAATGCCGGTCAACCCCGCGGTTGACCAGCGCATTCAGTTCAGTTTTCAGTCGCTTCATCGCCAGTCCGTTATGCCCTGAAGGTGTGTCTCGTCATCATAAGCT
Source organism: Klebsiella sp. 54 (assembly GCF_018223875.1). Lineage (NCBI taxonomy): Bacteria > Pseudomonadati > Pseudomonadota > Gammaproteobacteria > Enterobacterales > Enterobacteriaceae > Klebsiella > Klebsiella sp. 54. Next base: position 1,212,513 of record NZ_JAGRRA010000002.1, on the reverse strand, counting down.
ATCCGCCGGGAATAAGCAGGACAACGTTAATCCTTTTGCGCCTTCCCCACGGCGGCGTTATTTCATCCCGCGCGTGACGCGGTTGGCCAGCCGGCTGAGCAGCGGCTCCAGCGCCACCGCCAGCAGCATTTTCAGCGGCCGCCGCGCGACCGATTTGACCGCCCAGCCGGCAACGCCCGCCGGGCCATAACGCAGCGCGGTCAGCAGCGCCAGCTTACCGACGATTTTCAGACCGGGCTTCACCTGCTGCCCGGCGCGTTGCCATTTGCTATTCATGCGTTGCCTCACTCGTTAACAACAGGGTTTACAGCTGACGAAAGCGGCTGCGCAGCGTAAAGGTGTCGGAGGTGACGTACCGTTCCATCTCACGCAGACGCTGTTCGCCGGAGGCCAGTTCGGCATCCACGGCGGCCAACAGATCGCCATTGCTCGGCGCTTTATGGCCGTACAGCTCACTGTCCGGCATCGGGTCCAGGGCGAAGGTCAGAATGATGTAGGCCACCAGGACGAAGAAAAAGAGGCCAAAAATCATCGCCAGCACGGTAATCAGGCGCACCAGCTTCACCGGGACGTCAAGATGCTGAGCAATGCCCGCGCAGACGCCCTTCACCATCCCGCGCTGCGGAATACGCCACAGTTTTTTATTCAGATCCAGTCCAGCCATTATTTGTCTCTCCAGTTCGGATGTTCGGCATCCAGGATCGCTTCCAGCGCCTGAATGCGCTCGCGCATCCGCTTCGCGTCATCGGTCAACTGCAGCAGCCGTTGCTGCTCATTTTGCGTCAGACTGCCGTTGGCGCCGCGATTGTTGTAGTGCAGCCACAGCCAGACCGGCAGAACAAACAGCACAAACAGCGTCAGCGGAATGGCGAGAAAAAGCATGCTCATGTGTACTCCTTACAGGGGGTGAGCCGCGGCGCAACGCCGCGCCGCGCAATCGTACTTACTGGTTGGACTGATTCATTTTGGCTTTCAACGCCGCCAGCTGCTCGCTGATTTCATCGTCCGCTTTCAGTTCGGCAAACTGCTGATCCAGCGTCTGCTGCTTGCCAAAGCGGTGGATCTCCGCTTCCGCTTCCATCTGATCGATGCGACGCTCAAAGGATTCAAAGCGGGCCATCGCCTCATCCAGTTTACCGCTGTCCAGCTGGCGACGCACATCGCGCGACGAACTCGCCGCCTGATGACGCAGCGCCAGCGCCTGCTGACGAGCGCGGGTTTCGCTGAGTTTGTTCTCCAGCTCGCCAATCTCTTTCTTCATCCGCGCCAGCGTTTCATCCACCAGCTGCACTTCGTGGTCCAGCTGAGCAATAAGGTCGGTCAGCTTCTGTTTTTCGATCAGCGCCGCCCGGGCAAGATCCTCTTTCTCTTTGCGCAGGGCCAGCTCGGCCTTTTCCTGCCATTCCGCCTGCTGGGCGACCGCCTGCTCAATACGACGGGTCAGCTGTTTCTTTTCGGCCAACGCGCGGGCCGACGTGGAACGTACCTCAACCAGCGTGTCTTCCATCTCCTGGATCATCAGACGCACCAGCTTTTGCGGGTCCTCCGCTTTCTCCAGCAGGGAGTTGATGTTGGCGTTCACGATGTCGGCAAAACGAGAAAAAATACCCATAATTTCAGTCCTCATAGTTCTGGTTGCAGGCATTCACCTGTGGGTTAGCTAATACAAATGGCGTGCCAACTTTTTATCTTATTGATTTTAAACAGAGTGGTTGCGAATTGCGCAGGGCATTGCTACAGTCACCTGGTTAATCCCACTATTTAATGGCGAAATTCATCATGGCGCAGTACAAGGATAATCTGCTGGGCGAGGCCAACAGCTTTCTCGAGGTGCTGGAACAGGTTTCCCGACTGGCTCCGCTGGATAAGCCGGTGCTGGTCATCGGCGAGCGCGGTACCGGGAAAGAGCTTATCGCCAACCGTCTGCACTACCTCTCCGCCCGCTGGCAGGGGCCGTTTATCTCGCTGAACTGCGCGGCGCTGAATGATAACCTGCTCGATTCGGAGCTGTTTGGCCACGAAGCCGGGGCCTTCACCGGCGCCAGCAAGCGCCATCCCGGGCGCTTCGAGCGCGCCGACGGCGGGACGCTGTTTCTCGATGAGCTGGCGACAGCCCCGATGCTGGTGCAGGAGAAGCTGTTAAGAGTGATTGAATATGGCGAGCTGGAGCGCGTGGGCGGCAGCCAGCCGCTGCAGGTTAACGTCCGGTTGGTGTGCGCCACCAACGCTGACCTGCCGCGCATGGTGGAGGAAGGCCACTTTCGCGCCGACCTGCTCGACCGTCTGGCCTTCGACGTGGTGCAGCTCCCGCCGCTGCGCGAACGGCAGAGCGATATCATGCTGCTCGCCAACCAGTTTGCCATTCAGATGTGCCGTGAGCTCGGCCTGCCGCTGTTTCCCGGATTCAGCGAACGTGCCACCGCCACGCTGCTCGGCTACCGCTGGCCGGGGAATATTCGTGAACTGAAGAACGTCGTCGAGCGCTCGGTCTATCGCCACGGAGACAGCGAGCACGAGCTGGACGCCATTATCCTCAACCCTTTCCGTCAGACCGCCGCCTCCGAGCCGGAGACCGTGTCCGGGGACGAGCTGCCCGCCCTGCCGCTGGATCTGCGCGATTTTCAGCTACAGCAGGAAAAACGCCTGCTGCAGCGGAGTCTGCAGCAGGCGAAGTATCATCAGAAGCAGGCGGCGGAGCTGCTGGGGTTAACCTATCACCAGCTCCGCGCGCTGCTGAAAAAGCATCAGCTGTGAGAAGTGCGCGGCAGCAGCAGCGCGCTCACCGCCATCGCCCCCAGGCATAAGGCGGCGTTGAACCACAGGGCATACTGGGCGGCATGGGCCATGCCCAGCGGCAAAAACAGCGCGAAAAGTGACGCCGTCACGGCAATGCCCATCGCCCCGCCCAGCGAGCTGCCCATCTTGTAGATCCCCGAGGCGACGCCAATTTTGTTCTCCGGCGCGTTGGCCACCGCCGTATCCGTTGACGGCGTGGCGTAGCAGCCCAGGCCGAGGCCGAACAGCACGTTGCTGGCGAATACCACGCCGATATACAGCGCTTTATCGAGGAAGGTGCAGGATATCAGGCCGATGGCGATGGCGGTCAGCACCGGGCCGGCCATCATCGGCAGCCGGGCGCCATAGCGCTGCAGCAGCTTCTCGCCGACCCGGATCATCGCCAGGACGGTGACCAGATAGCCGAGGGTCATCATTCCGCTCTCCAGCGGCGTCAGGTGGTGCCCTTGCTGTAGCCAGATGCTGGCGATCATCATGGTGCCAATCGCCCCGTTGAGCAGAAAGTTCGATAGTACCGCCGCACCGTAGGCCCGGTTGCGAAACAGCGCAAAATCGATCAGCGCCGCCTCGCCTTTGCGCAGCCCGCTGCGAATAAACACCGCGCCAGCGATCAGCGCCCCCGCCAGCATGCTCAACGACAGCGGACTGGCCCAACCCCAGCCGTGGCCTTTGCTGATAAACAGATTCACCAGCACCAGCCCGACGATCAGGCTCAGCAGGCCACCAACGTCCAGCTTATGCTGGCTGGCGCTGGCGCTGCGGCTCTCCGGCGTGCCGCGCAGCAAAAACAGCGCCAGCAGAGCGACGGCAATGGAGAAGACGAAGATCCAGCGCCAGCCCAGGCCGGTGGCGATAGCTCCGCCAACGAAAGAGCACAGGCCGCTGCCGCCCCACGAGCCGATGACCCAGAAGCTGACCGCCCGCTGACGCGCGCGTCCCTGGTACCAGGTCTTAATCAGCGCCAGCGTCGCCGGCATAATGCACGCCGCCGACACTCCCTGCAGCACCCGGCCGGCGAGGAACAGCCCCGGCCCCTGGGCCAGTACCAGCATGGCGCTGCCGATGATGCTCAGCCCCAGTCCGAGGGCGGTCATCCGCATGCGGCCAAACTTGTCCGCCAGACCGCCGCTGGCCACCACGAAACAGCCGCTGAACAGCGCGCTGAGGCTGACGGCCAGGGTTAGGGTCTCAAGGGAAATATCAAGACTGCTTTTCATCGCCGGCACGACGTTAATCACCGACTGGGCAAACAGCCAGAAGGTTAAAACGCTCAGCACAATCCCTACCAGCAGACGATCGCTGCCGACAAAGGGGGTGTCGCTTACGGTGACAGTGCTCATTGCATGGTCCTCCCGTTTCCGGTGATTAACGCAGATAGTGTTCCGTCAGGCCGCACCACAGCGCCGCCCCGCTTAGCAACAGCGCGTCGTTGAAGTCATAGCCCGGGTTATGCACCATGCAGCGATCCGGCTCGTCGCCAGCGCCGATAGTGAAATAACTGCCGTGGGGGTGCTGCTCCAGCATGAAAGCGAAATCTTCACTGCCCATAAACGGCTTCACCTCGCCCACCTGCTCTGCGCCAAACAGCGCTGTCGCCACCTCCCGCACCATAGCGTTTGCCGCCGGATCGTTACGCAATACCGGGCTGCCGTTGACGTGGGTCAGCGTGGCCGTGGCGTTGAAGCTCTCCGCCTGGGCCACGGCAATGTCATGGATCCGCTGCAGCACGGTCTTACGTACCTGCTCATTGAGGGTGCGCACCGTGAGCTTCATCAGCACGTGATCGTTAATGATATTGGGCGCATGTCCGGCCTGGATGCTGCCGACGGTTACCACCGCCGGCTCAAACGGGGTGATATTGCGCGAGACGATGGACTGCAGCGCGAGGGTAATATGGCAGGCCACCAGCGTGGCATCCACCGTATGCTCCGGCACCGCGCCGTGGCCGCCAACGCCCTTCACTTCAATATGCAGCGTATCGGAGGAGGCCATCATCGCCCCGTCGCGCAGGCCGATTTTACCCAGCGGCTGACCCGGCATATTGTGCAGGCCGAAGATGGCGTCGCAGGGAAACTGGTCAAACAGACCGTCCTCGACCATTACCCGCCCACCGTACAGTAACTCTTCCGCGGGCTGGAAAATCAGCTGCAGCGTCCCGTTAAACTGGCGTGTGCGCGCCAGATATTCAGCCGCGTAGAGCAGCGTGGTGGTGTGCCCGTCATGGCCGCAGCCGTGAAAGCGCCCTTCGACCTGGCTTGCCCACGGCTTCCCGCTCCGCTCCTGCATCGGCAGCGCATCCATATCGGCCCGCAGGCCGAGGCGTTTTTTTCCGTGGCCGACGCGCAGCGTGCCCACCACTCCGGTGCCCGCCAGGCCGCGGTGAACCTCGTATCCCCACTCGCCAAGCAGTCGGGCGACCTCGCTGCTGGTCTGATGCTCTTCAAAGCCGATCTCCGGCTGCTGGTGGAACCGGCGACGTAAGGCAATAAATTGCGCCTCGTTGACCTGCAAGGCTTCAAGCAACGGATGTGTCATTTTTTTTATTCCTGTGTTGTGTTTGCACGACACTTTCGAGTTTATGCGGGTGAAACAGCTTTCAGGCGCGGTTTTTTGTTTTATATTGACGAGAAATCAATGAGTGTTTTTCATACATATCGGTTATGACAAAAAACAACCGGTTGCTTTTTGTCGACAGAGGAGAGCCATGTGGAGCAGCATTCAGGCGACTTTAGCGTCACCGTGCGCGATGTGCGTCAGCTGAGCCAGCCGGAAAGCGATCTGCTGACGCTGCTGTGGGTGCTGGAGGGGAGCGTAAATCTAACGGAGGCGGAAGGTGCGCCGCAGCATCTTACCGTCGACGGGCTGGCGATCGTTAACCGCAACCGTCGCTGGAGCCTGCGCAGCGCCGGGGGCAACGCGGTGATGATCCTGACCCTCGCCGCCAGCTGGCTGGCCCGCCTCGACACCACTTTTTTTGCCGTCGACTACCAGATATCGCCGCGCACCCGGGATGCCGATGACGGCCTGCGCCGCCTGATGCGCCAGCTGCTGGTGAGCGGCCTGGTCAATCATCCCGGCCATTACCGGCTGGAGGCCAACCGCTGGTTGAGCGAGATAGCGCTGCTGCTGGCCACGCGCTTCAGCCAGCCCATCGTCTCCACGCCGCGGCGCGATTCAGAAAAATGGAGCCGGAGGATAGCCAGCGTGGTGGCGCGGATCGACGCCAACTATCAGCGCCGTCTCTCTTTACAGGAGGTGGCGGCCGCAGAGTTTGTCTCCGAGGCCTGGCTGTCACGCCTGTTTCACAAGGAGGTAGGGGTCAGTTTTGTTCAGTACCTCACCGCGCTGCGCCTGCGCCACGCCGCCGACCAGCTGTTAACCACCCGCAAACCCGTTCAGCAAATTGCCCGCGAACAGGGGTTCGCCAGCACGCGAATGATGAGCGATCTGTTTAAGCGCCACCATGGCGTGACGCCGCGCCAGTATCGCGAGCAGTCCCCCCGGGAGCCTGGCCGACCGCGCCCGCCGCAGGGAGATCGCTGGCAGCCGGTGGCCGTGGACCGGCTCTACGCCCGCCTTAATGAGCCCGAACCACCCGACAGGGAGAGCCAGCCGCTGCTGATCAATCCGCCGCAAACCCGGGAGATCAACCTGCACCAGCGACCGGCGCGCGCCGCAGTGCTGCGCCATACCCGGATGGTAGTGACCGTGCGCGAGCTGGACGATCTGCTGCGGGAGGACGTGCGCCGCGAGCTGGAGCAGTTGCACCGCGTCCTGCCTGTGTATGCCATCGATATCAACGACGCCTTTCTCAGCAGCCGCCTGTTCGGCACCGGCTGGGACGATCCGCAGATGGCTGGCTACGCCTGCTGGTACAACCTGCAGCAGATCTTCAGCTGGCTGGCGGTGATGGGCTGGCAGGTGATCCTGCATACCGGGGTCACCACTCGCAGCGACCTGCTGCAGCGCTTCCTGCAACTCGCTGCCAACCATTTTCCGCCGGCGACGCTCAGCAGTTGGCGCTTTGTCTGGCACTGGTCGCCGCAGGCGAGCGAAGCGGCTCGCCAGGCCGCCTGGCGGCAGCAGCGCGAGGTTCTTCACCGTCTTCTGCCCCAGCCGCAGCTGGGGATCTGGCACCGCTTTGCCGCCAGCGCGCCCGGGGACGATCCCCTGTTCCACTCGCCGCTGCTGGCGGAAGCCGATTTTCTCGCCTGCCAGGCGGATGCCAACGAACAGCTCGATCTGGCCCAGGCGGACAGCAGCAGTCTGGCCTCCAGCGAGCACTATCCGGCGCATAAGCTGCGGCAGATCCACAGCGCCCTGCGTCAACGGCAGCTCAACCTGCCGCTATGGCTGCTCTCGTGGAATACGCTGACCGGCGATACGCGGGACACTAACGGGCGCTTTTTTCGCGGCGCGCTGTTGATGGATAATCTGCTGGGGGTCGCTGACCAGGTCTGGCTGGCGGGCTTCTGGTTAAATTCCGGCCTTCAGGGCGAAGCCCGCGCCAACGGCAAGCTGGATACATCAAGCCTGGCGCTGCACTATCTGCACGGGCTGCCGCGCCCGGTTTACTGGGTGCTGTGGCTCTGGCGACGGCTGCGCGGCGAGATCCTGTTCCACGACAAAAACCTGCTGCTGCTCCATCATCAGGGGCACTACCAGCTACTGCTGCGCAATACGGTGGTCTACAACCCATGGCTCTCCAGCGAAGCGGCTTTTATTCAACGCTTCAGCCAGCCGTACAGTGTGCGGCTGCAGGGGCTCAAGGGCCGCTGGCGCGTCAAACAGCACCTGTTCGATCAGCACCACGGCGCGCTGTTCCCGCTGGTGGACGCCTTTCGCAGCCGCAGCGGCCCCGACGCCGAAGATTATCAGTGGCTGATGCATCAGGCTCGTCCGGCGCTCAGCGTGGAGGAGGCCCGGCTCGATGGCCACTGGCTGCGGGTCGACTCGCTGGAGAGCAACGCCCTGGCGCTGTACGAATTTACCCCTCAGCTCTCCCCCGGCGAGGATCCTGACGCCTGAAGCAAACCGTGAATTTTGCGCTGGCTCTCCGTCGTCGCCGGGTTGAAAACCAGCAGCGACAGATCGGGGCGGCCTTCCACGGCAAAAGAGGTGAACTCCAGATCGAGCGGGCCCATCTGCGGGTGGTTAATGCGCTTATAGCCTTCGCCGTGGCCGGCGACGTCATGGCTTTGCCAGAAACGGGCGAACTCGACGCTTTGCTGGCTGAGCTCCGCGATCAGCTGGTCAGTTTCTTTTGTGGCGCCCATCCGCGTGACGTCGGCGCGGAAGGCGTTAACGATAAGCTGCCCAACCGTCTGCCAGTCCTCCAGGGTGCAGCGGGCCTCAGGCCGGGTAAACAGGCGGCGCAGCACGTTGCGCTCCGCCAGCGGCAGCTGGCCGTAGTCGGTCAGCACCCTGGCCGCCGCCGCGTTCCAGGCGATCACGTCCCAGCTGGCGGTACGGATAATCGCCGGAATGGTGAAGGCGTCAAGCACCCGCTGCAGCCGCGGCGTCATATCATCCGTGACCGTCAAACGGGTCTGCGGCGGATGGCCGAAGGCAAGAATAAACAGATGTTCGCGCTCCGGGGTGGTCAGCCGCAGACCGCGGGCGATCCGCTCCAGCACCTCGCGGGAAGGCGCCCCGCCGCGGCCCTGTTCAAGCCAGGTATACCAGGTCGGGCTGATGCTGGCGAGCTGGGCGACCTCTTCACGACGCAGGCCCGGCGTGCGCCGGCGTCCCGCCGGGAAGCCAAACGTCGCCGGGTCGAGACGCTGACGCCTGGCGCGGAGAAAATCACCTAAAGCATGATTGTCAAAAGTGTTCATCATCTGCCTGTGAGTCTGCCTGTTAGAATTTATACCCCGATAATGTCTCTACTTTTATAGTATGACATCGTGGGTAGGATACGCCTGTAAACCCGTTCAGGAGGTTCATGATGCGTATATTTCTTACCGGCGCGAGCGGATTTATCGGCTCGCGTATTCTTCCGGCGCTGCAGGCGTCGGGTCATCAGGTTATCGGCCTCGCGCGCAGCAACGCTACGGCGCAGGCCCTGGAAGCGGCAGGCGTCGAGGTGCATCGCGGCACGCTGGATGCCCCCGATTCGCTGCTGGCGGGCGTCGAGCGCGCCGACGCGGTGATCCATACCGCTTTCGACCACGACTTCAGCCGCTTTGCCGACAACTGCGAGAAAGACCGCCAGGCGATCCTGACCATGGGCCAGGCGCTGCGCGGCAGCGAGCGGCCGCTGGTCATCACCTCCGGCACGCTGATGGGCGACGACGGGAGCGGCGCCCCGGCCCGCGAGTCGTGCTTTAACGCAGCGCACCCCAGCCCGCGCACCGCTTCAGAGCTCGCCGGCCAGCAGCTGCTGGAGGCGGGAGTGGACGTCCGGGTGGTTCGCCTGCCGCAGGTGCATGACACCGTGCGCCAGGGGCTGCTGACCTGCTATATCGAGCGCGCGGTCGCCAGCGGCGCGGTGGCCTTGCGCGGCGAGGGGAACAACCGCTGGTCCGCCGCCCATGTCGATGACGTCGCGCGCCTGTACGTCAGCGCCCTGCTGCAGGGCGCTGCGGGCGAACGCTACCATGCGGTGGCTGAAGAGGGGATCGCGTTACGAGAGATCGCCGCAGTCATCGCCCGGGGTTTAAATCTGCCGCTGACCCAGTTGGATGAGACGCAGGCCGACGCCTGGTTCGGCTGGTTTGCCCCCTTTACCGCCCTTGAGCTGCGCGCCAGCTCGGCATGGACCCGCGAGCGATTGCAGTGGCAGCCGGTCGGCCCCGGGCTGCTGGAGGATTTACGGAATATGGATTACCAAAAAGTGACGTTGTCACAATAAACGAAGACCTTCCGCCCCTTTATTACACCCGACGGGTAGGGTTAGCCGCCCGTCGGACCATCTGCTTTCTCCCCGCTATACTGAATTTATCCTCGGCGTTAGCGTCGCTTCCACCGTCCGGTCAACCGCGGCCAAACAGAGCTGACTGGCGATATCGGCGATAAAAAGTTACCATGTTTCATTATACAGACTCGGTTCCGCGACTATTTTAATCAATTGACTGAATACTATACGCCCCCGGTAACCGCATTATCCCTCAGGCTTGTTGAAGGCGGTGGTGAATGTCTATGAATCTTAATAAGATAGAGTTCAACTCTATAATCAAACAGAAAATATGCGCCTGAAATTGTCATCTCTCCTGGCAGCGGTTTCCCTGCTGTGTGGGCAGGCTTTTGCCGCCCCTGCGCTCCCCGACCGCGCCGATATTCGCGACAGCGGTTTCGTCTATTGCGTCAGCGGCCAGGTGAATACCTTTAATCCGCAGAAAGTGAGCAGCGGACTGATCGTCGATACGCTGGCTGCGCAGATCTACGATCGCCTGCTTGACGTCGACCCTTATACCTATCGGCTGGTCCCCGAGCTGGCGGAGAGCTGGGAAGTCCTTGATAACGGCGCCACCTACCGTTTTCACCTGCGTCGCCACGTCCCGTTTCAACGCACGGCATGGTTCTCCCCGACGCGGGATTTCAACGCCGATGACGTGATCTTTACCTTTGGCCGCATCTTTAACCGCGATCACCCTTGGCACAACGTCAACGGCAGCAGCTTCCCCTACTTCGACAGCCTGCAGTTTGCCGACAGCGTGGAAAGCGTCCGCAAGCTCGATAATCAGACCGTGGAATTTCGCCTCAAGCGGCCGGATGCCTCATTCCTCTGGCATCTTGCCACCCACTATGCGTCGATTACCTCCGCCGAATATGCCGCCCGCTTAACGCAGGACGATCGTCAGGAACAGCTCGATCGCCAGCCGGTGGGCACCGGCCCGTTCCAGTTGTCCGAGTACCGCTCCGGACAGTATGTTCGCCTTCAGCGCCACCCCGGGTACTGGCGCGGCAAACCGTTGATGCCGCAGGTGGTGGTCGACCTCGGCTCCGGCGGTACCGGCCGCCTGTCAAAACTGCTGACCGGCGAATGCGACGTGCTGGCCTGGCCGGCCGCCAGCCAGTTGACGATCCTGCGTGACGACCCGCGCCTGCGCCTGACGCTGCGTCCGGGGATGAACATTGCCTGGCTGGCCTTCAACACCGCCAAGCCGCCGCTGGACAACCCGGAGGTACGCCACGCGCTGGCGCTGGCCATCAACAACCAGCGCCTGATGCAATCCATCTACTACGGCACCGCGGAGACGGCGGCGTCGATGCTGCCGCGCGCCTCCTGGGCCTACGATAACGACGCTAAGATTACCGAATATAATCCCCAGGAGGCTCGTGCTCGTCTGAAGGCGCTGGGGCTGGAAAATCTTACCCTCAAGCTGTGGGTTCCCACCAGCTCGCAGGCGTGGAACCCCAGCCCGTTGAAAACAGCCGAGCTGATCCAGGCGGATATGGCGCAGATTGGCGTCAAAGTAATCATCATGCCGGTGGAGGGGCGCTTCCAGGAGGCGCGGCTGATGGACATGAACCATGACCTGACGCTCTCCGGCTGGGCGACGGACAGTAACGATCCGGACAGCTTCTTCCGGCCGCTGCTGAGCTGCGCGGCGATTGCCTCGCAAACCAACTTTGCCCACTGGTGTAATCGGGAATTTGATGACGTGCTGCAAAAAGCGCTGCTCTCGCAACAGCTCTCCTCGCGGATGGACGCTTACAAAGAGGCCCAGCGCATCCTCGCCCGTGAACTGCCGGTCCTGCCGCTGGCCTCGTCGCTGCGGTTGCAGGCCTATCGCTATGATATGAAAGGCCTGGTGCTTAGCCCCTTCGGTAACGCTTCCTTTGCTGGCGTATCGCGGGAGAAAAACGAAGAGGTGAAAAAACCATGATTATTTTTACCCTGCGCCGTCTGCTGCTGCTGTTGGTCACCCTCTTTTTTCTGACCTTTGTCGGCTTCAGCCTGAGCTACTTCACCCCACATGCCCCGCTGCAGGGCGCGACCCTGTGGAATGCGTGGCTGTTCTGGTTTGAAGGGGTACTACACTGGGATTTTGGCGTCTCCAGCATCAACGGCCAGCTGATTTCCGAGCAGTTGCGCGAAGTGTTCCCGGCGACCATGGAGCTGTGCATCCTCGCCTTCGGCTTTGCCCTGCTGATTGGCATTCCGGTGGGGATGATTGCCGGTGTGATGCGCAACAAATGGCCCGATACCCTGATCAGCGCCGTTGCGCTGGTCGGTTTTTCGATCCCGGTCTTCTGGCTCGCGCTGCTCCTGACCCTCTTCTTCTCCCTGACCCTCGGCTGGCTTCCGGTCTCCGGCCGCTTCGACCTGCTGTATGAGGTGAAAAACGTCACCGGTTTCGCGCTGATCGACGCCTGGCTTTCGGACTCACCGTGGCGCCATGAGATGATCGTCAGCGCCGCCCGGCATATGGTGCTGCCGGTGCTGACCCTGGCGGTAGCCCCTACTACCGAAGTGATCCGCCTGATGCGCATTAGCACCAGCGAGGTCTATGACACCAACTACGTCAAGGCGGCCGCCACCCGCGGCGTGTCGCGACGCAAAATTCTACTGCGCCACGTGCTGCACAACGCCCTGCCGCCGGTGATCCCGCGCCTCGGCCTGCAGTTTTCCACCATGCTCACCCTGGCGATGATCACCGAGATGGTGTTCAGCTGGCCCGGACTGGGCCGCTGGCTGATCAACGCCATTCGTCAGCAGGACTACGCGGCGATCTCCGCCGGAGTAATGGTGATTGGCGCGCTGGTGATTATTGTCAACGTGATTTCCGATATTCTCGGTGCCATGGCTAACCCACTGAAACATAAGGAATGGTATGCCCTACGATAGCGTTTATCTGGAAAAGCGTCCGCCCGGCGCGCTGCGCACCGTATGGCGTAAATTCTATGGCGACACCACGGCGATGATCGGCCTGTACGGCTGCGCGGGGCTGCTGCTGCTCTGCGTCTTCGGCGGCTGGTTCGCCCCCTACGGCATCGACCAGCAGTTCCTCGGCTACCAGCTGCTGCCGCCATCGTGGTCGCGCTATGGCGAAGTCTCTTTCTTCCTCGGGACCGATGACCTGGGGCGCGATGTGCTCAGCAGGCTGCTGAGCGGCGCGGCGCCGACCGTCGGCGGCGCTTTTGTCGTCACCCTTGGCGCCACGCTGTTTGGCCTGGTGCTGGGCGTCATTGCCGGATCGACCCACGGCCTGCGCTCGGCGGTGATGAACCATATCCTCGATACCCTGCTCTCCATCCCCTCGCTGCTGCTGGCCATCATCGTCGTCGCCTTTGCCGGGCCGCACCTCAGCCATGCGATGTTTGCCGTCTGGCTGGCGCTGCTGCCGCGGATGGTGCGTTCCGTCTACAGCATGGTCCACGATGAGCTGGAGAAAGAGTACATCATCGCCGCCCGCCTCGACGGGGCGTCGACGCTGAATATTCTGTTGTTCGCCATTCTGCCCAATATCGCCTCCGGCCTGGTGACCGAGATCACCCGCGCCCTGTCGATGGCTATTCTGGATATCGCCGCGCTGGGCTTTCTTGACCTCGGCGCTCAGCTGCCTTCGCCGGAATGGGGAGCGATGCTGGGCGATGCGCTGGAGCTTATCTATGTTGCGCCGTGGACCGTGATGCTGCCCGGGGCCGCGATTATGCTCAGCGTACTGCTGGTCAACCTGCTGGGCGACGGTATTCGCCGGGCGATCATTGCCGGGGTAGAATAATGCCGTTACTCGATATTCGTCACTTAACCATCGAATTTAAAACCAACGAAGGCTGGGTGAAAGCCGTCGATCGCGTCAGCCTGACCCTGACCGAAGGCGAAATCCGTGGTCTGGTCGGGGAATCCGGCTCCGGAAAGAGCCTGATCGCCAAAGCTATCTGCGGCGTGACAAAGGACAACTGGCGGGTCACGGCCGACCGCATGCGCTTCGACGACATCGACCTGCTGCGGCTGTCGAACCGCGAACGCCGAAAACTGATCGGCCACAACGTGTCGATGATATTCCAGGAGCCGCAGTCGTGCCTCGATCCCTCTGAGCGCATCGGCCAGCAGCTGATCCAGATTATTCCCGGCTGGACTTACAAAGGGCGCTGGTGGCAGCGACTTGGCTGGCGCAAGCGGCGGGCCATCGAGCTGTTGCACCGCGTCGGGATTAAAGATCACAAAGACGCCATGCGCAGCTTCCCCTATCAGCTGACCGAAGGCGAGTGCCAGAAGGTGATGATTGCCATCGCCCTGGCCAACCAGCCACGCCTGCTGATCGCCGATGAGCCGACCAACGCCATGGAGCCAACGACTCAGGCGCAGATTATCCGCCTGCTGACGCGGCTCAACCAGAACAACAACACCACCATTTTGCTGATCAGCCACGACCTGCAGATGCTCAGCAAATGGGCGGATAAAATCAACGTCATGTACTGCGGGCAGACGGTGGAGAGCGGGCCCAGCGAAGAGCTGATCACCCTGCCGCATCACCCCTACACCCAGGCGTTAATCCGCGCTATCCCGGATTTTGGCAGCGCCATGCCGCATAAAAGCCGCCTCAACACCCTGCCGGGGGCGATCCCGCTGCTGGAGCAGCTGCCCATCGGCTGCCGGCTGGGGCCCCGCTGCCCGTACGCCCAGCGCGAGTGTATTGAAACGCCGCGTCTTACCGGGGTGCGCAATCACCTGTACGCCTGTCATTTCCCGCTGAACATGGAGAAAGAGTGAAATGGTCGAAACATTGCTGGAAGTGCGCCAACTCAGTAAGACCTTTCGCTACCGCACCGGCTGGTTTCACCGCCAGACGGTGGAGGCGGTTAAGCCGCTGAGTTTTACCCTGCGCGAACGGCAGACGCTGGCGATTATCGGCGAGAATGGCTCCGGAAAATCCACCCTCGCGAAGATGCTGGCGGGCATGGTGGAGCCCACCAGCGGCGAGGTGCTGATCGACGACCATCCGTTGACCTTCGGGGATTACTCCTACCGCAGCCAGAAAATTCGCATGATCTTTCAGGATCCGTCGACGTCGCTAAACCCGCGCCAGCGCATCTCGCAGATCCTCGATTTTCCGCTGCGGCTGAATACCGATCTCGACGCCGAAGCGCGACAGAAGCAGATCATCGACACCCTGCGCATGGTCGGCCTGCTGCCGGACCACGTCAGCTACTATCCCCATATGCTGGCCCCGGGTCAGAAGCAGCGTCTTGGCCTCGCCCGGGCGCTGATCCTGCGCCCGAAGGTCATCGTCTGCGATGAGGCGCTGGCCTCGCTGGATATGTCGATGCGCTCCCAGCTCATCAACCTGATGCTGGAGCTGCAGGAGAAACAGGGCATCTCCTACATCTATGTCACCCAGCACCTGGGCATGATGAAGCACATCAGCGATCAGGTGCTGGTGATGCATAACGGGGAAGTGGTTGAGCGCGGCAGCACCGCCGATGTGCTGGCCTCACCGCTGCACGACCTGACCCGACGTCTGATTGCCGGCCATTTCGGTGAGGCTCTCACCGCCGACGCCTGGCGCAAAGACGGCAAATAGCGTCGTCTCATTCACCTCGCCCGCTGACCTCACGCCGGCGCGTGGCCAGCGGTTCGCTTAAGGATGGCCACCGCGCTGGCAATGTCCGGCGCCAGCCAACGATCGTCCTCCCAGCCAGGCACGCTTTCGCGCAGCAGGTCTCGCGCCCGGCGCGTGCCCGCGGCCAGCTTCTGCGGCTCGTGAAAATCGAGCCCCTGGGCAGCGAGTAAATATTCGATGCCGAGGATCTGATAGAGGTTGCCCAGCAGGCGCTGCAGTTTCAGCGCAGCGCTGGTGCCCAGACTTAAATGATCCTCCTGCAAAGCCGAGGTAACAAAATTATCCAGCACCGCTGGCTGCGCCAGCTGCTTGTTTTCCGCGCACAACGACGCGGCGACGTACTGGGCAATCATCATCCCTGAATTCACGCCCGGTCGGGCGACCAGGAACGCCGGCAGCCCGCTCACCAGAGGATTCACCAGCCGGTCAAGGCGTCGTTCAGCGATAGCGCCCAGCTCTGCCATGGCAATGGCCAGCAAATCGCAGGCCATTGCCACTGATTCGCCGTGCGGATGCGCCTGGGAGACCACCCGCCACTGCTCAACGGTCCCCAGGATCAGCGGATTATCGGTACAGGCGTTGAGTTCGATATTTATCTGCGTCTGCGCGTGGCTAAACTGATCGCGGCAAGCGCCATGCACCTGAGGCATCGAGCGAAGGCTTAGCGCATCCTGGGTGCGAAGTCCTTGACTTTCGGCCAGCAGAGGGCTGTCCGCCAGCAGCTCACGCAGCCGCTGGCCGCTGGTCTGGATACCGGGGCTGGCTTTCAGCGCCAGGATCTCGGCATCGAATGCCACAAGCTGGCCGCGCAGCGCTTCAAAGCTCATCGCGCCGGTTACATCGGCCCAGTCCATTAAGCGCTCGGCGTCGTCTAACGCCAGACAGGCCAGACCGGTCATGCACGGCGTACCGTTGACCAGACTCAGCCCCTCTTTCGCTCCCGGCGCGATGGGCTGCAGATTCAGCTGCGACAGGACCTCTGCCGCAGGCCACGTTCGCCCCTGCCACAGCACATCGCCAACCCCCATCAGGGCCAGGCCAATATGCGCCATATGCGTTAAATAGCCAACTGACCCCTGGGAGGGCACCTGAGGGGTGACGCCATGCTGCAAAAACGCCAACAGTTGCTGCACTATCCCGGCGGAGATCCCGGATTTACCGTGGCTGAAATTGGCCACCGCGGCGCACATAATTGCCCGGGTTGGGGCGACCTCCAGCAACGGTCCCACCCCGCATGCATGGCTGAGCAACGTATTGCGCGACAGCTGGTGCAGCTGCGCTTCCGGCAGCGTAATATTGCACAGCGCCCCCAGCCCGGTATTGATCCCATAGGCTACCTGGCCGGCTTTAACGATATGCTGGACGATCGCCCGTCCTTGCGCGATACGCGCCCAGGCGCTGTCGCTGAGGCTCAAGGTCGCCTCGCCCCGGGCGACGCAAGCCACCTCCTGCCAGCGTATCGGCGCATCGCCCCACTGGATCATTTTCATACGACCTGTCCTGGCTGTTGATGGCTGGAGATAAATTGCTTAAAGCGCGCGGATCCCTGGCTGCCAAACAGCGCCTCAGGCGCGCCGTCGCAGTCAATCGTCCCCTGGTGCATAAAGACCACCCGGTTGGAGACATGGCGGGCGAATCCCAGCTCGTGGGTGACCACCAGCATCGTCCGTCCCTCCTCCGCCAGGCTGCGCATCACCTTTAGCACCTCGCCGACCAGTTCAGGATCCAGCGCTGAGGTGGGTTCATCAAAGAGCATGACGTCCGGCTCCATCGCCAGCGCGCGGGCTATCGCCACGCGCTGCTGCTGGCCGCCGGAGAGCTGCGCCGGATAAAAATCCTTTCGGTTCAACATCCCCACCCGCTCCAGCAGCTGCTCGGCCTGTTCAATGCAGGTCCGTTTATCGCGTTTGAGCACATAATGCGGCCCCTCAATGACATTCTGCAGAACCGTCATATGCGACCACAGGTTAAAACTTTGGAAGACCATCCCCAGCCGCGAGCGCAGGCGTTCTATCTGCCGGGGATTCGCCGCCAGCCGATGCCCGCGAGCGTGGTGTTTCATTTCAATCGTCTCCCCGCCGACGCTGACCACTCCGGCATCGGGCGTTTCCAGCAGGTTAATGCAGCGCAGCAGCGTACTTTTACCGGAGCCGCTGGCGCCAAGGATCGAAATAACATCGCCCTGCTGCGCCTGGATGGTGATCCCCTTCAGAACATCCAGGGAGCCAAAGGACTTATGAATATCGCTGACCGATAAGGTCACCGGACGTGAATCGAGCATCTTACTCTCCTTTGGTTATCGGCTTGAGCGACACGGTCGCCGGATTTGGCCGGGTATGCGGGGTTAAACGCCGTTCAAGCAGGGCGTACAACTGGACAATGATGAAATTGAGCAGCAGGTAGATGGCCGCCGCGCAGAGAAATACCTCCATCGTCCGGTAGGTACGCTGAATAATCTGTTGGGCCACCCCCGTGACGTCCCAGACGGTCACCAGGCTTGCCAGCGCCGTCGACTTGACCAACAAAATGGCCTCCGTGGAGTAGGCTGGCAGCGCATAGCGCAGCATCACCGGGGCAATGATCCGCCGCAGCAGCAGCCAGCGCGACATACCGCAAGCCTGGCCGGCTTCAATCTGACCCGGCGGTATCGCCAGCAACCCGCCGCGCAGAATTTCCGCGGTATAGGCCGCCGTACAGAGCGCCAGCGCCAGAACGGCGCAGATGAAGGGTTCGCGCAGCAGCGGCCACAGGAAACTGTGGCGGATCACCCCAAACTGACCCAGCCCGTAATAAATGAGAAACAACTGGATCAGCAATGGCGAGCCGCGAAAGATCAGGATATAGCCTTTGGCGAAGCCGCTTGCCAGCGGCCAGCGGCTCATTCGCAGCGCCAGAACGCCAAGGGCCAGCACGCCGCCAAGCATAAAAGAGCAGATAAAGAGCCCCAGCGTCACCGGCAGCGCCGCGCCGAGCTTCAACAACGTCTCACCGAGGAAGGCAAAATCGATAATCATACGGGCTCCTTACGCCTGCGCGGCGCTGCGACGCAGCCAGGCGCGGTTCAGATGGCTCTCCGCCCGGGTAAACGCGCGGTTAGAGAGCAGCGTCAGGATCAAATAGCAACCGCCGCCGATGAGATAGAACAGGAAATAATCGCGGGTAGAGCCAGCGGCAATCTGGCTGAAGCGCATCAGTTCAACCATCCCGGTCACTGATACCAGCGCCGAATCTTTGAGGCTCATCTGCCAGACGTTGGACAACCCCGGCAGCGAATAACGGACAATCTGCGGCAGCAGGATGCGCTGCAGGATCCGCCAGCGCGGCATGCCAATGGCGGTAGCTGCCTCCACTTCACCGGGCATCAACGCCAGGCGAGCAGCACGGTAGACTTCCGCCTGATACGAGGAGGAGATCAAACCAATCGCCAGGGCGCCAATCAGAAATGGCGGCACCTCAATAAAGCCGTCTGCGCCAAACAGGCGACCCAGCCATGAAATCATCCCTGAGCCGCCAAAATAGAACAGATAGATCACCAGTAATTCAGGGATACCGCGGAATACCACCGACCAGGCGGCGCCGAACCAGCGCGCTGGCGCGTGCCGGGACAATTTTGCGGCGGCGATGACGCCGCCCACGCCCGCACCGACGGCCAGCGCTGCAAGCGACAGCAGCAACGTGGTCAGCGTTGCGCTGAGGATCAGCGTCCCCCACCCGTTTTCACCCAAACTCAGAAGATTTAACATGGTTGCCTCGCTCAGGGAGTCACGTCGCTTTTAAACCATTTCTCACTCAGTTTTTTTACCGTCCCATCGGCCAGCGCCGCCTGAATGGCGCTATCCAGTTTCGCTTTGAGATCGGTATCGGTATGGCGCACACCCATCGCCTCACCGCCTCCCCAGATTGGGCCGCTCATCAGCGGACCGCTCAATGCCAGATTGCTATTCTCCGGACGCGACAGGGTGGTGTTGGCAAAGGTAATATCATCAAACACCGCATCGATGCGCTCAGCCTGCAGGTCGAGGATCGCATCCGCTGAGTTGTTATATTCCCGGACGTCAGCGATATCCTTGAAATACTTATCAATAAACGGGGTGTAGACGGTACCGGAAGCGATGCCGATGGTTTTCCCTTTCAACGCCGCGCGCAGAGGCGCAATCTCCGCCTGAATCTCTTTCTCATCATCATGAAGTTTGACCGCCGGGGACGGCGGTAGCAGCGACCCTTTTACCGCAATGAAAGAGGCCGGCGTGGCAGCGTATGCCTGGGTAAACGCCACTACCTTCGAACGCTCTGGGGTGACGACGATAGCATCCATGATCACGTCATATTTACCGGCGTTAAGTCCGGCAATCATGCCATCCCAGTTCTGCACCACCAGTTTGCATTCGATCTGCATTCGCTGGCATAAATTCGCCATTAGCTCGGGCTCGAAGCCGCTGAGTTTCCCTCCGGGAAGCGTCAGATTCCAGGGCTCATAGCCGCCTTCCGTAGCGATGGTGATCGATTTCCACTCTTTAGCGTATGTTGAGCCACCAGACAGCAGTAGCCCCGAAAACAGGGTGACCAGGCAGGCCTGGCGGAAAGTAATACGCTGTTGCATTTTCATTCTCCCGATCGCGTTTTGTCATGATGGCTCTGGTCACGGCGATAAGATAATTCGCAGATGACTGCTCATGTATATACAAGCATTGACAAACACGCACACGCGCTCAATGATGGATTTGTGAGCCCTGTTGTAAATAATTTGTAAGCACATTGAGACAAGCGTGTAACAAATACTATCCACTCCAGATTTCCGCCGAGCAAACTATGATCACGTATTTTGATTACGCTACTTTACCCGTCACGCCGTGGAAGAACGGTGCCGGCGCCACGCGCGAAATTATCGCCGTTCCTTCCGTAGATGCCCCTTTTCTCTGGCGCGCGAGCATTGCCACCCTGCAGGCCGATGGCCCTTTCTCCCCCTTCCCCGGGGTCGACCGGACGATCGTCTTGCTGGCGGGGCGACCGCTACGGCTGCGCGGGGAGGAGATCGACCATCCGCTGGCGCTCTGGCAGCCGTGGGCATTCCCCGGCGAGTGCGTGCTGTCCAGCGTCGGGATCGTTGAGCCTGGACTGGACTTCAATGTCATGACCCATCGGGGTCGAGCCTCAGCGAAGGTTGAAGTGGTGAGCGACCGGCAGCGAGCGGCCACCGAAGGCGTCGCTTATGTGCTGCAGGGGGAGTGGGATCTGGCCGGGCGGCGCTGCGCCGCCGGCAGCGGTCTCTGCTGGCGCGGCAACGCCCCGGGCGAGCTGCGGCCTCTCGGTGCCGATGGGCGCCTCCTGCTGGCGACGATTGCGCTCAAATAATCAGCTGAGAAAAGGGTATACTTGAGCCATCACGATCGGCTTTTGCCCCGCGCGGCGCGGGCCGGCTGAAAAATATCGTGACACAAGGGGTCGTCAGTGGGATATAATTCCTGGCTAAATTTGAGTTATTTTGAAATAACAATGTTAACGTTATGATTGTTAAAGTAAAAATAAGCAATAACGATAAGGATTAAAGCTATGGGTTTTCTTTCCGGTAAGCGCATTTTGATCACTGGCGTCGCCAGCAAACTGTCCATCGCCTACGGTATTGCGCAGGCAATGCACCGCGAAGGCGCGGAACTGGCATTCACCTATCAGAATGAAAAACTGAAAGGTCGCGTTGAAGAGTTTGCTGCCACGCTGGGTTCTGACATTGTGCTGCCGTGCGACGTTGCTGAAGACGAGAGCATCACCGCGCTGTTCGCCGAGCTGGAAAAAGTCTGGCCAAAATTCGATGGTTTCGTCCACTCTATCGGTTATGCCCCGGCTGACCAGTTAGACGGCGACTACGTCAACGCGGTCACCCGCGAAGGTTTCAAAATCGCGCACGACATCAGCGCCTACAGCTTCGTGGCGATGGCCAAAGCCTGCCGCACAATGCTGAACCCGGGCTCTGCTCTGCTGACGCTCTCCTACCTGGGCGCCGAGCGCGCGATCCCGAACTACAACGTCATGGGTCTGGCGAAAGCCTCTCTGGAAGCTAACGTGCGCTATATGGCGAACGCGATGGGTCCGGAAGGCGTTCGCGTCAACGCTATCTCCGCCGGTCCGATCCGTACCCTGGCCGCGTCCGGTATCAAAGATTTCCGTAAAATGCTGGCGCACTGCGAAGCGGTCACCCCGATCCGTCGCACCGTCACCATTGAAGACGTGGGTAACAGCGCAGCCTTCCTGTGCTCCAACCTGTCTGCGGGTATCTCCGGTGAAGTCGTTCACGTTGATGGCGGGTTCAGCATCGCCGCCATGAACGAGCTGGAACTGAAATAAGTTCCTTACCCTCCTCGCCCCGGTGAGGAGGGCTCTCCCTTCCGAGGCTTTGTGCACCCCCTGTTATTCCAATCGGCTATTTGTTAGCACGTATCAATATTTTCTCCTGCTTCCGGGTTACGCCAGGATAGTTCTGCATAAACGATCCGCGGAACGGCGGTTCGCCACATACCGAACAAGGAAAGCCCATGGAGCCACGCCGCGTGAATGGCAAAAACCACTGGTATCACGAAACCCAGTCAACAATCTGCCCGGTGGATGTCCTGCCGCTCGTCCCTGAAGCCGCCCATGTTGAAGACCGCTTTTTGCTGGACCTGACGCTGCCGGACGCCTGGCTACACGCCCACGCAGGCTGGCTACGCCCCGCGCGCCAGCTGGCCGAGCGGCTGTTTCCCGACCAGGTGGCGGTGAGCCGCCTGCAAACCTTTACCGCCTACGATCGCCTGAGCACTGCGCTCACCGTCGCCCAGGTCTACGGCGTCCAGCGGCTGTGTAACCACTATGCCGCCCGCCTGGCGCCCCTGCCGGGGCCCGACTCTTCGCGCGAGAGCAACCGTCGTCTGGCGCAGATCACCCAATACGCTCGTCAGCTCGCCGGTTCACCCTCCGTCATTAACGCCCTTTCCCGCAGCCAGCTGGACGAAGTGGGCCTGACCAGTCGGGATATTATCCTGATCAACCAGATTATCGGTTTCGTCGGCTTCCAGGCGCGGGCGATTGCCGTGCTGCAGGCGGCCCAGGGCTTCCCGGTGCGCTGGATCCCCGGTATGCCGCAGCAAGAGGAGGCGCCCGCCGACCTGTTCGTCAACCCACCAGGAGAGTGGGTAACCGACATTGAGGATCCCGATCTGCAGTATGCCGATGACGAGCGCCAGCGGCGTATCGCCAGCTGGCAGTCACTGCCCGGCCTGGGCCCGCTGGCTCCGTTGCTGGCCTGCGACCCGCAGCTGATGGCGCCTCTGGAGACGCTGTTACGCCAGCTCAGCGGCAACGGTACCTTTGGCCCGCAGGTCGCCTTACTCACCGCGCGCACCAATGGCAGCGCCACCTGTTTTGACGCCTGGCTCTCCCACTGGCACGGTGAAGAAGCGTTCGGCAGCCATTTGCGCGAGGGCGATCAGTCTCTCCATCGCTGGCTTGGGCAGCATCCGCGGTCGCGCGCGCTCGTTACCGCGGTACAGTTGTTAACCCGCTCCCCGGACCGGTTTAGCGCCGCCCAGTTAACACCCCTCGGCGAATATGGACTCTCAGCGGAACAGGCGATCGATCTGTTAACCTGGAGCGGACTATGCGGCTGGATGAATCGTCTGAAAATCGCCCTCGGCTATGTGCGTCAGCAGACGTAAATTGCTGAAACAGCGCTTGCTGCGACAGGCATAATCGCGTAAAAATGTCAGCCGCTCTTTTAGCCACGAAAATACCTAATTATGTTTCAGGATAACCCGCTGCTAGCGCAGCTTAAACAGCAACTGCATTCCCAGACGCCGCGCGCGGAAGGGGTCGTTAAGGGCACGGAAAAGGGCTTTGGCTTCCTCGAAGTGGACGCTCAGAAGAGCTACTTCATTCCGCCGCCGCAGATGAAAAAAGTGATGCATGGCGACCGTATCGTTGCGGTGATCCATTCTGAAAAAGAACGCGAAAGCGCCGAACCGGAATCGCTGGTTGAGCCCTTCCTGACCCGTTTCGTCGGTAAAGTCCAGAAGAAAGACGATCGCCTCGCTATCGTTCCTGACCATCCGCTGCTGAAAGACGCCATTCCCTGCCGCGCCGCCCGTGGCGTTGAGCATGATTTCAAACAGGGTGACTGGGCCGTCGCAGAAATGCGCCGTCATCCATTAAAAGGCGACCGCGGATTTTACGCGGAGCTGACCCAGTTCATCACCTTCAGCGACGATCACTTCGTCCCGTGGTGGGTGACGCTGGCGCGCCATAATCTTGAGAAAGAGGCACCGGACGGCGTCGCCACCGAGATGCTTGACGAAGGGCTGACTCGCCGCGATTTGACCGCCCTCGACTTCGTCACCATTGACAGCGCCAGTACCGAAGATATGGACGATGCGCTGTATGTCGAATCTGGCGCCGACGGCAAACTGTTGCTGACGGTGGCGATCGCTGACCCGACCGCGTGGATTGCCGAAGGCAGCAAGCTGGATAACGCCGCAAAAGTACGCGCCTTTACCAACTATCTGCCGGGCTTCAACATCCCGATGCTGCCGCGCGAACTGTCAGACGACCTGTGTTCCCTGCGTGCCAATGAAGTGCGCCCGGTGCTGGCCTGCCGGATGACTCTGGCGGCCGATGGCACCATCGAAGACAATTTCGAGTTCTTTGCCGCTACCATCGAATCAAAAGCCAAACTGGCCTATGACGATGTCTCTGACTGGCTGGAAGGCCGCGGCAGCTGGCAGCCGGGCAGCGAGGCGATCGCGCAGCAAATTACGCTGCTGAAGGACGTGTGTCAGCGCCGCAGCGAATGGCGTCAGACCCACGCGCTGGTGTTTAAAGACCGCCCGGATTACCGTTTCGTCCTCGGCGAAAAAGGCGAAGTGCTGGACATCGTCGCGGAGCCGCGTCGTATTGCCAACCGTATTGTCGAAGAGTCGATGATCGCCGCCAACATCTGTGCCGC
The DNA here is from genome assembly GCF_018223875.1 of Klebsiella sp. 54. NCBI lineage: Bacteria > Pseudomonadati > Pseudomonadota > Gammaproteobacteria > Enterobacterales > Enterobacteriaceae > Klebsiella > Klebsiella sp. 54. Next base: position 1,188,237 of record NZ_JAGRRA010000002.1, on the reverse strand, counting down.
CCGCGTGCTGCGCGACAAGCTTGGCTTCGGCGTTTATAACGTCCACACCGGCTTCGACCCGGCGAATACCGAACAGCTGGCGGCCCTGCTGAAGACCCACGACGTACACGTTGATCCGACGGAAGTGCTCACCCTGGAAGGTTTCTGCAAGCTGCGCCGCGAACTGGACGCTCAGCCGACCGGTTTCCTCGACAGCCGCATACGTCGTTTCCAGTCGTTTGCTGAAATCAGCACCGAGCCGGGCCCCCACTTTGGTCTTGGTCTTGAGGCCTACGCCACATGGACCTCGCCGATCCGTAAGTATGGCGACATGATCAACCACCGTCTGCTGAAGGCCATCATCAAAGGCGAAACCATTGCGCGCCCACAGGATGAAGCCACCGTGCAGATGGCGGAGCGCCGTCGTCTCAACCGCATGGCCGAACGCGATGTCGCCGACTGGCTGTATGCCCGTTTCCTCAACGATAAAGCCGGTACCGACACCCGCTTTGCGGCGGAGATCATCGACATCAGCCGCGGCGGAATGCGCGTACGTCTGGTGGACAATGGCGCGGTCGCCTTTATTCCGGCCCCGTTCCTCCACGCCGTGCGCGACGAACTGGTCTGCAGCCAGGAAAACGGCACCGTGCAGATCAAGGGAGAAGTGGTCTACAAAGTGACCGATGTTATCGATGTCACTATCGCTGAAGTCCGCATGGAAACGCGTAGCATCATTGCTCGTCCGGCAGCCTGACGTCTCTTCACAGCGGTTCCTTCGGGAACCGCTCGTTCTTTCCTCCCTGTCCCGTCATTTCCGTCGCAACGATTAAGGTTGTGCGTTTTTTTCGCTTCTCTTTTTCACCCATTTTTAGCATCATTGATTTCATTCGTTTTTGTTACCAGGATAATGCCATGTCAGATGTGAATGCCCACCTGCTCGCCCAACGTATCGATACCGTGCTGGATATTCTGGTTGCCGGTGATTACCACTCTGCGATCCATAATCTGGAGATCCTCAAAGCGGAACTGCTGGCGCTGGCGGCAGACGACGCCGAGCAAAACAAACCACCCAAAGCGCCCTGGGAAATCTGATTATCGCCCACATGCCGCAACCGGCGATGCTGACCGGTTGTTCGCCGTATAGCCCCCTAACAGTGATGTTGCTATGAACGCCCGACAACAAAGTATTTTGCAAGTGGTCATCGATAAAGGCCGCATGAGCGTCGCCGATCTGGCGAAGATGACCGGTGTCTCAGAGGTCACCATCCGTCAGGATCTAAACCTGCTGGAGAAGCAGAGCTATCTGCGCCGCACCCATGGCTACGCCGTCCCATTGGACAGTGAAGATGTCGAAACCCGCATGATGACCCATTTCGCCATTAAGCGTGAACTGGCCAGCCGCGCCGCGGCGCTGGTGAATGCCGGCGAAACGGTATTTATCGAAAACGGCAGCAGCAACGCCCTGCTGGCGCGCACCCTGGCTGAACGCGGCGATATCACCATCATCACCGTCAGCAGCTATATCGCCCATCTGCTGAAAGAGACGCCGGGAGAGGTGATCCTGCTGGGCGGGATTTACCAGAAACGCAGTGAAAGTATGGTTGGCCCACTGACCCGCCAGTTCATTCAACAGGTGCATTTCAGTAAGGCCTTCATCGGGATCGATGGCTGGCAGGCGGAAACCGGCTTTACCGGCCGCGATATGATGCGTGCGGACGTGGTTAACGCCGTTCTGGAGAAGCACTGCGAAGCGATTATCCTCAGCGACAGCTCAAAATTCAGCGCGGTGCACCCCTATCCGCTTGGCCCAGCCGGCCGCTTTAATCGCGTTATCACCGACGATCGTCTGCCGAACGACTGCCGTGAGCAGTTGTTGCGCAGCGGCCTGACCGTCGATATTGTGCCGTACATCTGATATTCCACCCGCCCCGTGCCCTGCCACCACGCCGAACGGGGCGAAATTACGCTCTGAGAGTATTCCGAGCCGGTAATTAAGATTTTTTACCTGACGATAAATTTAAAAAAAAGTAGAATTATTATTAGCGATATAACAGGAAGTGACTATCACCTGCGTGATTTTCGTGATACCTGCGCACCCTAACTTCATGGAATTGCCCTAAAGCTGCTTTATCAGGCTATGCTTAAAGGAGCGCCGTAATCCATGAATAGATTATTCAGGAGAAAAAAATGATGACTTCAACGAGCAAAAAAATGGCTGCTGTTGTTCTGGCTGTCACTGTAGCAATGTCTCTGAGCGCTTGCTCTAACATGTCTAAACGCGATCGTAACACTGCAATCGGTGCAGGCGCCGGCGCCATCGGCGGTGCGGTGTTAACTGACGGTAGCGCACTCGGTACCCTGGGTGGCGCAGCAGTCGGTGGTATTATTGGTCACCAGGTCGGCAAATAATATAATTACCTGACGAAATAAAAGAATAATTCATACGAATTGACTTACGCACGTTAAATCATTCAAGGCCGCGGCATTCACCGCGGCCTTGTTATTTCACCTGGCCATTAATTAGGGTTGAAAAAACGATTAGCCGCCAGCTAACTTCACTTTCATCCCTTTCGCCTCTAGCAGCGCCTTAAGTAAATCCCGTTTGTCGCCCTGGATCTCAATCACACCCTCTTTCACCGCGCCGCCGCAGCCGCATTTCTTCTTCAGCTCTGCCGCCAGGGCAGTGAGTGCCGCATCGTCGGCATCAATCCCGCTAATCAGACAGACGCCCTTGCCCTTGCGGCCGCTAGTCTGGCGCTGGATCCGCACTATGCCGTCGCCTTTCGGGCGCACTGGCGCCGGTTTCGCCTCGTCGATACGCCCGGTTTCGGTGGAGTAGACCAGGCGGCTGTTGGAATCGCTCATTATGCCCCCTTGCGCAGAGAATCGTTGATCGCCCGCAGCGTCGCGGCAGGATCGGTCGACTGGGTAACCGGGCGGCCAATGACCATATAGTCCACCCCTGCCGCCTGAGCCTGCTCAGGCGTCATAATCCGCCGCTGATCGCCAGCGTCGCTGCCCTGCGGACGGATACCCGGGGTGACCAGCTTAAACGCCTGTCCCAGCTCATGCTTAAAGCGTACCGCCTCCTGAGCTGAACACACCACCCCGTCGAGGCCGCAGCGTTGGGTCAGCGCCGCCAGCTTCGCCGCGTAATCAGCCGGAGATAAGGTAATGCCCAGATCCTGCAGATCGCTGGACTCCATGCTGGTAAGGACGGTGACGGCGATGAGCAGCGGCGCGTCTTGACCAAAAGGCAGCAGCGCTTCGCGTGCCGCGGTCATCATCCGCGCGCCGCCGGAGGCATGGACATTCACCATCCATACGCCAAGCTCGGCCGCCGCCGCCACCGCGCGGGCGGTGGTGTTGGGAATATCGTGAAACTTAAGGTCCAGGAACACCTCAAACCCACGCTGATGCAGATCGCGGACAAACTGCGGTCCCAGCAGGGTGAACATCTCTTTGCCCACCTTCAGGCGGCAGTCGCGCGGGTCGATGCGGTCGACAAATGCCAGCGCTTTATCGCGATTATCATAGTCAAGCGCAACCACAACGGGAGAGGAAGTGACAGCGCGGGAAGATGGGATAGCTGTTGACGTCATGACCAGACCTTAGTGTTGATGGGCGCCAGAGGGCGCAAAAAAGGTAAACGGGCAGCATTCTACCTGTGAAGCTAACAAAATAACAGGCTGCTGTTTTGCCCTGCGCGGACGACGGCGATGCCGGGGCTGCAGGCGGCGACGGGAAAGAAATGATAAGTATGTTGTAACTAAAGCGTCTGTTTTTTTTTGACCTTACTGGCCGTCGAGGCCGCGAATAGGTTTGATGGTCGCCCAGGAGCGGCAGGACGGACAATGCCAGTAGAGTGTATGAGCGGTAAAGCCGCATTTCTGGCAACGGTAGCGCGGTTTGCTGCGCACCTGTTCGCCGACCATGTTTCGCAGCACCCCAAGACTTTCTTTCGCCCGTCCTTCTTCCGCTTCATTGAGATGGTAGTCCATCAGCTTATGGAAGACGCGCATAGTGGGATGGCGTTCCAGCTGCCGGGTCACGTAGTTTTGCGCCGCTTCGACCCCTTCCCGCTGCTCAAGGATCTGCGCCAGCATCAGTTCGGCGGTCGCCCCGGCGTTCTCCTCCACGCAGCGGCGCAGGAAAACTTCCCATTCATCGGCTTTGCCGAGCTGCTGATAGCAGGTCTGCAGCATCTCCAGCGTCTCACCCACCAGCTCTTTATCCTGATCGATAACCCGCTCGAGGCTTTCCACCGCTTTGGCGTAGTCGCCCTTCTCCATCCACACCCGACCCATCATGATCGACACCCGGGCGCTGTTGCGATCCGCGGCGGCGCCTTTCTTCAACAGCGCCATCGCCTTATCCAGATCGTTGGCCGCCATCTGCTGCAGGGCCAGTTCGCACCAGAAGTTGGCGATTTCGCCACGATGCTTCTCTTTGCCCAGCTTCACCAGCCGCTCAGCCACCTCAATCGCCGACTGCCAGTCGCTGGTCGCCTGGTAGATCTGCAGCAGTTGCTGCAGCGCGCCGAGGCGAAAATCAGTCTCATCCACCAGCTGTTTGAACATGTCTTCCGCACGGTCATACAGCCCGGCGGCCATATAGTCGCGCCCCAACTGCTGGACGGCCAACAGGCGCTGATCGTAGGTTAACGATGCGCTTTCCATCAGACTCTGGTGGATACGGATCGCGCGGTCGACCTCACCGCGCGAGCGGAACAGGTTGCCGAGCGTCAGGTGGGCCTCAACGGTACCGGTATCCTCTTTCAGCATATCAAGGAACAGATCGACGGCTTTATCCTGCTGGTTGCTAAGCAGGAAGTTCACCCCCGCCACGTAATCCCGTGACAGGCGGCTCGCGTCGTCCTGTTTGGACTGTTGTGCACTTCTGCGCCCCATGTACCAGCCGTAGGCGGCGGCAACGGGTAAAAGCAGAAACAACAACTCCAGCATAAGAGGTTATTCCTTCACCGCAGGCACGCCTGCGTCGACAGCCGCCGGGCTGACAGGGGCAATCTGGTGCTCAAGGCGCTTAATTTTCCGCTCCGCGCGCGCCAGCGAGACGCGCACCCGCAGCCAGAACAGGCCGCAGATCAGCCAGCCGATGGCAAAGCCTGCGGCAAACAGCACCGCCAGTAGCGTCGAAATGCGGAATTCACCCTGAGCGAGCAAATAGTTGAAAGTGACCTGTTGGTCATTCTGCGCCCCCAGCGTCACTGAAATGACGAAGATTGCTAATACCAGTAAGAAAATGAGTAAATATTTCACATGACTTCCCGTTCTGTGGGTTGCGCGAAAAAAGCCCGCTTTCAGCCCTATAAAGTATCATTTTCGCCGCAGCGGTGGAACGAAAAAGCACGGCAACTCTACAGGATATGCGGTCGGATGCCGCTAAAATCAACATTATTCCGCTTCAGGCATCCTTTTTTTAATATCCTGCGCCTCTTCCCCCGGCGGCGAGAGCGGCCCGCAAAGACGCTGCGTCAGCCAGCAGGCCACCGTGACCAGCACCCAGGAAATCAGCGTGGCGACAATAAGATCCAGCGGCCAGTGCATGCCGAGCGCCAGGCGACTGCCCATCACCGCCGTCGCCCACGCCAGCAGTACCGCGATCGTGCCCCAGCGCCGACGCGGCCACAACAGCCCGGCAGCGAGCAGCGCCCAGCTGGCGGCGAACATCGTATGGCCTGACGGGAAGGCAAACCCGGTCTCTTTCTGCCAGTGTTTGCGTAAAAACGGCGGGATGTCCTGCGCCTGCGCCAGCTGCTCATGCACCAGTTTAGCGCGTTCTTTGCGCTTTAACGCGTAGAATTGCGTCACCGGCACCTGCCTTGTGTTTTCCAGCCAGATGACAAACGGTCTCGGCTCCTGGACCCGCGCCTTGACCCAGGATTTGGCCCCCTGTCCCACCAGGATGGCGGCGGCAAGAATGAGGAACAGGATCAGCGCCGCGCGCAGGCGAAAGCGCAGGCACCAGAGAAACCAGGCGCACAGCACAACATGGGTGATGATTCCCCACGGCTGGGTCACCGTTTCCGTCACCCACCAGAGGCTTTTCAGCCATGCCACCGGTAGTCCTGGCTGCCACAGCCAACCAGACAGCCAGACCGTGAGGGGCATGACCAGCAGCAGCGCCGCCGCAAGAGCGGTTCGTCGGGCAATCAACAGCATTTTCTCTCCTTCTCCTTTTAGATGAACATCATAGCGGAAAGTAGATCGTTTGTGCGCTTTCCGCGCGGCTAACCGTTCGCGATTAGGAGAACGTCCCGGCGTTGTGGCAAAATAGCGGTAAACAGAAAGCACATTCAGGTGCTGACAGAATCTGGAGAATCACATGCAGCTTAAACGTGTGGCAGAAGCCAAACTGCCAACCCCCTGGGGCGATTTCCTGATGGTGGGTTTTGAAGAACTGGCAACCGGACAGGATCATGTCGCGCTGGTGTACGGCGATATCTCAGGGCAGGCGCCGGTGCTCGCCCGCGTTCATTCAGAGTGTCTGACGGGCGATGCCCTGTTTAGCCTGCGCTGTGATTGCGGCTTTCAGCTGGAGGCGGCCCTGTCGCATATCGCCGAAGAAGGCCGGGGGATCCTGCTCTATCATCGTCAGGAAGGTCGCAACATTGGTTTATTGAATAAGATCCGCGCCTACGCGCTGCAGGATCAGGGGTATGACACTGTCGAAGCGAACCATCAGCTTGGCTTCGCCGCCGATGAGCGCGACTTCACCCTGTGCGCCGATATGTTCAAACTGCTCAACGTAGAGCAGGTGCGACTGTTAACCAATAACCCGAAAAAAGTGGAAATCCTCAGCGAAGCCGGGATTAACATTGTGGAGCGCGTGCCGCTGATCGTCGGACGCAACCCGAAAAACGCCCACTATCTCGACACCAAAGCCGCCAAGATGGGCCACCTGCTCAACAGCAAGCCGGCGGAATAATACCGGCGACAGAGTAAAGAGAGGGCCAGCGATGCTGGCCCTTCGTTTTACAGCATATTGCGGATGACGTAGTGCAAGATGCCGTCGTTGCGGTAGTAGGTGAGCTCGGTCGCCGTGTCGATACGGCACCGGCAGGCGATCACCTCCTGCGAGCCGTCAGCGCGGGTGAGGGTCACCGGCACCGTGGCGCCAGGCTGTAGCGACTGCAGATTACTGACATCAATCCGCTCTTCACCGGTCAACTGTAGCGTTTTACGGGTGACGCCCTGCGGGAACTCCAGCGGCAGAATACCCATCCCGATCAGATTGGAGCGGTGAATACGTTCGAAGGACTCGGCGATCACCACCCGGATCCCCAGCAGGCGCGGCCCCTTCGCCGCCCAGTCGCGGCTGGAACCCGAGCCATACTCCTTACCGGCAATCACCGCCAGCGGTATCCCCTCGGCTTTATACAGCATCGCCGCATCGTATATCGCCACCGGTTCGCGGTCCGGCAGATGGCGGGTCATCCCCCCTTCCACCCCCGGCACCATTTCGTTGCGGATGCGGATATTGGCGAAGGTGCCGCGCATCATCACCTCATGGTTACCGCGACGGGAGCCGTAGGAGTTAAAGTCGCGCCGGGCAACCCCATGCTCCTGCAGATAGCGGCCTGCCGGACTATCGGCTTTGATGCTTCCTGCCGGCGAAATGTGGTCAGTGGTCACTGAATCGCCCAGCATGGCGAGGATCCGCGCGCCGTGAATATCTTCCACCGGCAGCGGCTCGACGCCCATCTCGTCAAAGAACGGCGACAGGCGAATATAGGTCGAATCTTCCTGCCAGTCGTAGGTATCTGACGCCTCCACCTTGATCGCCCTCCACTCCTCAGTGCCGGAAAATACTTCCGCGTACTCTTTGCGGAACATCTCCGTGGAGACCTGTTCCACCGCGCGGGCAATCTCCTCCCCGCTCGGCCAGATATCTTTCAGATAGACCGGCTCGCCGTCGCTGCCCTGCCCCAGCGGCTCACGGGTGAGATCGATGTTCATGTTTCCCGCCAGCGCGTAAGCGACCACCAGCGGCGGCGAGGCCAGCCAGTTGGTTTTCACCAGCGGGTGGATACGCCCTTCGAAGTTACGGTTACCGGAGAGCACCGCCCCGACGGTGAGGTCGCCTTTTTTGATTGCTTCTTCAATCGGTTCCGGCAGCGGACCGGAGTTACCGATACAGGTGGTACAGCCATACCCCACCAGATTGAAGCCGAGCTGGTCGAGGTAAGGCGTCAGGCCGGCATGGGCCAGATAATCCGACACCACTTTCGAGCCTGGGGCCAGGGAAGCTTTCACCCACGGCTGCGGCTGCAGGCCGCGTTCGACGGCTTTTTTCGCCAGCAGGCCAGCGGCCATCAGCACGCTGGGGTTGGAGGTGTTGGTACAGGAGGTGATCGCCGCAATGGCCACCGCGCCATCCGGCAGCGAATAGTGATGCCCGTTCAGCGTATACGCCACCGGCTGGCGCTGACGCTGAAGGTGGTTAACCTCCAGCTCACCGCTGGCCGCAAAGGCTTTCGGCACATCGCCGAGCGCCACGCGATCCTGCGGCCGCTTCGGCCCGGCGAGGCTCGCTTCAACGCTGCCCATATCCAGCGCCAGGGTACTGGTAAAGACCGGCTCATCGCCCGGGTAGCGCCACATGCCCTGCGCTTTGGCATAGGCTTCCACCAGCGCTACCTGTTCTTCGCTACGTCCGCTGAGACGCATATAGCTGAGCGTCACGTCATCGATCGGGAAGAAACCGCAGGTGGCGCCATACTCTGGCGCCATATTGGCGATGGTGGCGCGATCGGCCAGGGGCAAGGTATCCAGACCGTCACCGTAGAACTCGACAAATTTTCCGACCACGCCGTGCTGGCGCAGCATCTGGGTGACCGTCAGCACCAGGTCAGTAGCGGTAATACCTTCGCGCAATTTGCCGCTGAGCTTAAAGCCGACCACGTCCGGGATCAGCATCGACACCGGCTGGCCGAGCATGGCGGCTTCCGCTTCAATCCCGCCCACGCCCCAGCCCAGCACGCCGAGCCCGTTAATCATGGTGGTATGGGAGTCGGTGCCCACCAGGGTATCCGGCCACGCCATCCACTTTCCGTTCACCTCTTCGCTCCACACCGCCCGTCCGAGATATTCCAGGTTGACCTGGTGGCAAATCCCGGTGCCCGGCGGCACCACGCTGAATCGGCTGAAGGCCTGCTGCCCCCAACGCAAAAATGCGTAGCGTTCGTGGTTCCGCTCCATTTCCAGGCGGACGTTGTCTTCGAAGGCCTCGTCGTCGCCGAAGCGGTCGACGGTCACCGAGTGGTCGATCACCAGGTCGACCGGCGAAAGCGGGTTCACCTTCGCGGTATCGCCGCCCAGGCGTTTCACCGCCTCGCGCATGGCGGCCAGATCCACTACCGCCGGCACGCCGGTAAAGTCCTGCATCAGGACGCGAGCCGGACGGTAGGCGATCTCCCGGTCGGCATGGGCCTTTTTCAGCCAACCGGCAAGGGCACGAATATCTTCTTCAGTTACCGAGTCACCGTCCTGCCAGCGCAACAGGTTCTCCATCAGCACCTTCAGCGACTTGGGCAGTCGACTGATATCGCCCAGCTGCTTCTCCGCCAGCGGCAGACTGTAGTAATGCCAGGTTTTCTCATTGACCTGCAGCGTGTCCTTACTGGCTTCTCGTAGGGTTGACGACATAGCTCCTCCTTTATCTCAGGGATGGCATACCCCGATTCTCCTCAGGGTCTCCATTAAAGATAACACATGCTGGGCATAACACTTTGATAACAACCCAAATTGCTAAATGCGATAGGACGGAGAGGGATAAAAAGGCAATTATCAGAGCGCAGAGGAAATAGCACCAAAATAGTGCAGAGGAGTCGTTTAAGCGATATTGTATTAGTACACGAGGACAAAAAAAGAGCTAATCATTGCCTGTTGGCTGATTAGCTCTTGTGATTGATTTCAGGTTGGATGAATCCCACGGCAAAATATATTCTCCCTGTATTGCCGGTCACTGATTTTATATTACAGTTTCCTTTCACTGTCATAAAAATGACATGTATCTACAACGATGACCTACAGCTTTAGCTGACAATCCAGATGTTGCAGATGGTGAGCGCGATGATACTCCAGAACATCGCCAGCCCTACCAACACTACGCCCCATACGCGACTACGCAGAACGGGATCGATTTCGGTTTTGTCATTTTCGTATGACATCGCCAGTTTCATGTAATCGAGATTACTTATCATATTGTCACCACCAATTGCTCAAATCATCAGGTACAGATAAATCTTAATTATGGATAAAAGATTAATCCAGCTAAATTAGGTCTGATGGAATATATTTAATCGGTTATTTGATCGCGGTGGGCATAATGACAAACGTGTTGCGAGAAATTATTAATTTTGTGATTGGTTCGAGGTTTAAGTTGTTAAATAAAGACCATGCTAGTTAATGGCACTCCCCACAGGGAATGCCATTATTTTTTACAGGGTTATTTTTCCGGTAGTTTTATATCTTTGAACATCGCTTCAATATCTTCATTCGACCGCAAGGCCACCGCGGTATCCACCACATCCCGGGTCAAATGGGGTGCAAAACGTTGAATAAAATCATACATGTAGCTTCGTAAGAAAGTGCTACGGCGGAAGCCTATTTTAGTGGTGCTGTGGCTGAAGATACCGTTCGCATCCAGCTTCACCAGGTCCGGATCGGAGACCGGATCCACCGCCATACTGGCAATCACCCCTACCCCGAGTCCCAGGCGAACATAGGTTTTGATGACATCGGCATCGGTGGCGGTAAAGACAATGCGCGGCGTCAGGCCCGCACGGTTAAACGCGGTATCCAGTTCCGAACGGCCGGTGAAGCCAAAGGTATAGGTTACCAGCGGATACTGCGCCAGCTCTTCTATTGACACCGAGCCCCTGGAGGCCAGAGGATGCTCCGGCGTCACCACGATCGACCGGTTCCAGTGATAGCATGGCAGCATCACCAAATCGTCATACAGATGCAGCGCTTCAGTAGCAATAGCGAAGTCGGCGTTGCCTTTCGACACGGCTTCAGCGATCTGGGTTGGCGAACCCTGATGCATATGCAGCGACACCCGCGGATAGCGTTCAATAAAGCCCTTGATCACCCCCGGCAAGGCATAGCGCGCCTGGGTATGGGTGGTCGCCACATACAGCGACCCCTTGTCCGGCCAGGTATGCTCCCCGGCGACAGATTTGATGGCATCGACTTTTGACAACACCTCGCGGGCAATACGGATGATCTCCTGCCCGGCAGGGGTCACCTGAGTCAAATGCTTGCCGCTGCGGGCAAAGATCTGGATGCCGAGCTCATCTTCCAGCATACGCACCTGCTTACTGATGCCTGGCTGGGAGGTATAAAGCCCTTCGGCGGTGGATGAAACATTCAGGTTATGGTTAACCACCTCAACGATGTAGCGAAGCTGTTGTAGTTTCATGCTGATATCCGTTTGCGCGTAAAATGAAGCCGCTTAATACACTTTACGTTCAGGCAACTTGTCGCCTGTGAAGGCCAGGCCTCCCGGCAGTTGGCCATAGTGGCGCCGCAACGCATCCTGAAAGCGATGATGTATAAGACGTTTTAATAATAAAAAAGGCATTAACTATAACCACTATATCATTTATACCAACAGTGTATAGCCGGTAACGAAAAATAATATAGGTGGTTATAAGGGGGCGGAAAGCGCGGAGAGAAAGGAAAACGACACGGCAGAGGCATCCATGGCCCCTGCCGGCCGCCAGAGCAGGAAAAGCGCCCTTTTCCTGCCTGATAATGGTCAGTTACTTTTTAGCTTCCGTCCATTTGCCGTCGATAAAGAAGGCTGACCAGCCGGTCGCTTTGCCCTCTTTTTCGGACGCCACATACTGCTGCTTCGTTTTACGGCTAAAGCGCACCAGCGTTTTATTGCCTTCCGGATCCTGCTGCGGCGCATCGGCGAGATAACGCAGTTTTTCCGGCAGACGGTCGCGGAAGCGGTACAGCTCTTCCACCAGCGGCGCACGCGTTTCCCGTGATTTCGGGAAGGTGTTTGCCGCCAGGAAGACGCCCGCGGCCCCGTCACGCAGCACGAAATAGGCGTCAGACTTCTGGCACGGCAGCTCCGGGAGCGGCACCGGATCTTCCTTCGGCGGCGCCACTTCGCCATTGCGCAGGATCTTACGCGTATTCTTACACTCGTCGTTGGTACAAGCCATGTACTTCCCAAAACGCCCCATCTTCAGGTGCATCTCGGAGCCGCACTTCTCGCACTCCACTACCGGACCGTCATAGCCCTTGATGCGGAACTCGCCCTCTTCAATCTCATAGCCATCGCAGGTCGGGTTGTTACCGCAGACGTGCAGTTTACGCTTGGGATCGATAAGGTAGCTGTCCATCGCCGTACCGCACTTCTGGCAGCGGCGTTTGGCGCGCAGCGCGTTAGTTTCGGCGTCATCGCCTTCCAGCACGTTGAGGACTTCGTTTTCCGGCACCAGGTTAATGGTGGTTTTGCAGCGCTCTTTCGGCGACAGGGCATAGCCCGAACAGCCGAGGAAAACGCCGGTGCTGGCGGTACGGATGCCCATTTTACGGCCGCAGGTCGGACAGTCGATACTGGTGAGCACCATCGGGTTCGGCTGCATGCCGCCCTCTTCCGGATCTTTCTCCGCCGTCTCCAGCTGGGCGGTAAAATCGCCAAAGAAGTGGTTCAGCACCTCTTTCCACTCGGCCTGGTGGTTAGCCACCTGATCGAGACGATCTTCCATCTGCGCGGTGAAGTCGTAGTTCATCAGATCGCGGAAGTTCTCTTCCAGTCGGTCGGTGACGATCTCGCCCATTTTCTCCGCGTAGAAACGACGGTTTTCCACTCGCACGTAACCACGATCCTGAATGGTGGAGATAATCGAGGCATAGGTGGACGGACGACCGATACCGCGTTTTTCCAGCTCTTTAACCAGCGAGGCTTCGCTGAAGCGAGCCGGCGGTTTGGTAAAGTGCTGGGCAGGCGTCAGCTCGACCAGGCTCAGCTGGTCGCCCTGTTTGACCAGCGGCAGAGTCCGGTCCTCATCGCCCTTGCGCAGAGCCGGCATCACTTTGGTCCAGCCGTCAAAGCGTAAGGTACGACCGCGCGCTTTCAGTTTGAAATCACCCGCCGCCACGGTCAGCGTCGTGGAGTCGTACTGCGCCGGCGTCATCTGACAGGCGACAAACTGGCGCCAGATCAGCTGATACAGCTTCTGCGCATCCGCTTCCATATCTTTCAGCGTTTCCGCCAGCACGTTCACATCAGACGGACGAATCGCTTCGTGTGCTTCTTGTGAGTTTTCTTTGCTGGCGTACTGATTGGCGCTTTCCGGCAGATATTTTTTACCAAACTTGTCGCTGATGTAGCCGCGAACCATGTTCAGCGCATCCTGACTCAGGTTGGTGGAGTCGGTACGCATATAGGTGATGTGCCCCGCCTCATAGAGGCGCTGAGCCATCATCATGGTCTTTTTCACGCCGAAGCCGAGACGGGTGCTGGCCGCCTGCTGCAGGGTGGAGGTGATGAACGGCGCGCCCGGCTTGCTGCTGGTCGGCTTGTCTTCCCGCTCCAGTACGCTGTAGCTGGCTTTTTCCAGCAGCGATACCGCCGCCATGGTCTCATCGCGGCTGACCGGACGGAACGGCTTATCGTCCTTATGGGTCACCTGCAGCGGCAGCGCGTCGCCGCCCGGCGTGGTGGTGCTGGCATCAACTTCCCAGTACTCTTCCGGGACGAATGCTTTGATTTCACGCTCACGCTCCACCACCAGGCGGACCGCGACGGACTGTACGCGCCCGGCAGAAAGACCACGGGCGATTTTTTTCCACAGCAGCGGCGAAACCATATAACCCACCACGCGGTCCATAAAGCGACGCGCCTGCTGGGCGTTAACCCGATCGATATTCAGTTCGCCCGGCTTTTCGAAAGCCTGACGAATGGCGTTTTTGGTGATCTCATTGAACACCACGCGGCTGTAACGCTGTTCATCGCCGCCGATAACTTCCCGCAGGTGCCAGGCAATGGCTTCCCCTTCGCGGTCAAGGTCGGTTGCGAGATAGATGTGGTCAGCTTTTTCCGCCAACTGTTTGAGTTCTGAAACTACCTTTTCTTTACCCGGAAGTACTTCATAGTGCGCATTCCAGTCATGCCATGGGTCCACGCCCATGCGGTTAACCAGAGCACCACGTTCGTCCTTTTTAGGCTTTTTAGCCCCTTTGGTGGCGGTAGAGTCGGTGCTCTTTTTGGAAGCTGATCCACTGGTCGGCAAATCGCGGATATGACCGACGCTGGATTTCACCACGTAGTCATTACCCAGATACTTATTGATCGTTTTGGCTTTTGCCGGGGACTCAACGATAACGAGAGCTTTACCCATATTCACCTTTACCTAATTTGATTCATCCAGGAATACATCGCACATTCATACACCCTCCACTGGCGACTGCCTCATATGTTGCGGCACCGTCGGTGAATATCAACCCAGAACACCTGTTTCATCTCCGTAAAACCAGGCGCTTGAGTTTACTGACCTTTTTTCGTCAGGTGACATAGCACGAAGAATTTTTGGCCGAATGTCAAGCAAATCTGTTGCCAGATCGCCGAAAGCGTCACACTGTACCTGATAAAATTCGTTACGCAACTTTATTAGCATGCAAAAGCGAATCACGCCAGTAAACGGCTGTTTCTCCACTGGTTACGATTACCCCTGTTTTGTCCATGGAAAATTTGCCCCGCGCCGCCGCGCGGCGTAAACTACGCGTGGAGAAAAAGAGGAGTCCGTTATGCAAGGTACAACCCAACCAATCGATCGCCAGACGCTGCTCGAAAAAGCCAACAAACTTATTCGCGAACATGAGGATACGTTAGCCGGTATCGAAGCTACCGACGTCGTTCAGCGCAACAATGTCCTGGTGTTTAGCGGTGAGTTTTATCTTGATGAGCAGGGTCTGCCGACGCCGAAGAGTACAGCGGTATTTAATATGTTTAAGTACCTCGCCCATGAGCTGTCGGACAAATATCACCTGGTCGATTAAGACCGGCGGAGATTAAGACCGCCCTAAATGAGAACGCGAGGCAGAGCCTCGCGTTTTATCATCTATATCAGCGGCTTCTGTCCGCGCTGCCACCAGCGCAGCAGCAGTCGATCGGCGCTCTCCGCCGCGCTACCGGTGAAGCGGTCGAGCATTTTCTTACGCTGTTGATAACGCACTCCGATCACCTCGTGGCTCTCCATGAGTCCCAGCAGCAGCTCATCACTGGTTTCAACCGCATCCACCAGCCCTTTTTCCAGCGCCTGTACCCCGTACCAGTGCTCGCCAGTGGCCACCTGCTCAATATCAAGGCCCGGGCGCATCCGCTGGACGAAATCCTTGAACAAATGGTGCGTCTCATTAAGGTCTTCGCGAAACTTGCGCCGTCCTTCTTCAGTGTTTTCACCCAGCATCGTGAGCGTTCGTTTGTACTGTCCGGCGGTATGCAGTTCGATATCAATATCTTTGTTCTTCAGGAAACGGTGCAGGTTTGGGATCTGCGCCACCACGCCAATAGAGCCGAGGATCGCAAACGGCGCCGAGACAATTTTGTTCGCCACGCAGGCCATCATATAGCCGCCGCTGGCCGCCACTTTGTCGACCGCCACCGTCAGCGGGATCTGTTTGTCGCGCAAGCGCTGTAGCTGCGAGGCTGCAAGCCCGTAGCCGTGCACCACCCCGCCGGGGCTTTCCAGACGAATCACCACCTGATCGCGCGCTTTCGCCGCCGCCAGCACCGCGGTGATCTCTTCCCGCAGGCTGGTGACTTCATGAGCATCCATACTGCCTTTGAAATCCAGCACCCAGGCGCGCGGCTTGCCTTCCGGCTCGGTATTACCCAGCTTCGCCCGCGCTTTCGCCGCCTTCGCCTCTTGTTTTTGCTTTTTCTTCTGCGACTTATGCCACTGCTTCTGCTGCGGGCCGTCCAGCAGGGCCACCGCCAGCGATTCCTTCATCTCTTTATAATGCTCGCTAAGATTCGTTACCCGCAGCTCGCCGCGCTGTTTCTTGCGATGGGCCAGGTTGACGATAATAGCGGCAATCACCGCGATAGCGACGACAACGGTCGCGATCTTGGCTAAAAATAAGCCATATTGAGCAAGTAATTCCACGTTTTCACCTTGTGTAAAGCACTGACGTTGCTTCACAGTGTACATCAGCCCCTGGCGAGAAGTCTTTGTGCTTTGTGTCCTCTGCGCAGCGGATTCCGTTTTTTTAGGCGAGGCTGAAATCGTTGCAAGATATTAATTTTGTGAATACTTTCCGCTTCGCCGATTGCAATGGCGGGCGCTTTCAGGCATAACAGCGCAAAAGTGAGATACCAAAGATGAAGCGCGATCGAGAGCCGATCGCCAAAGGAGTCGCCGTGCATTATCAACCGCAACGCCACTTGCTGAAAGATCGCATCATTCTGGTCACCGGGGCCAGCGATGGAATTGGTCGTGAAGCGGCCCTGACCTACGCCCGCTACAGCGCCAGCGTTATCCTGCTGGGTCGCAACGACGACAAACTGCGCGCCGTCGCCGAGGAGATTGAGCGTGAGGGCGGTATTCCTCCCCGCTGGTTTACTCTCGACCTGCTCACCTGCACGCCGCAGGCTTGCCAGCAGCTGGCGCAGCAGATCAGCATCCACTATCCCCGCCTTGACGGCGTGCTGCACAATGCTGGCTTGCTCGGCGACATCTGCCCGATGGATGAACAGAAACCGGAGGTCTGGCAGCAGGTGATGCAGGTGAACGTCAATGGCACCTTTATGCTGACCCAGGCGCTTCTTCCTTTATTACTCCGTTCCGAATCTGGTTCGCTGGTCTTTACCTCATCCAGCGTCGGTCGTCAGGGTCGCGCCAACTGGGGCGCCTATGCCGTCTCCAAATTCGCCACCGAAGGGATGATGCAGGTGCTGGCCGACGAGTACCAAAGCCGCCACCTGCGGGTGAACTGTATCAACCCCGGCGGCACCCGCACCGGCATGCGCGCCAGCGCGTTCCCGACGGAAGATCCGCTGAAACTGAAAACCCCCGCTGACATTATGCCCGTCTATCTGTGGCTGATGGGCGACGACAGTCGTCGCAAGACGGGAATGACCTTCGACGCCCAACCGGGGCGTAAACCAGGAATTGCCCAATGAGTGATGAACGCTACCGCGAACGCCAGCAGCGGCTGAAAGATAAAGTGGATGCCCGGGTGGCGGCGGCCCAGGACGAGCGCGGCATTGTGATGGTCTTTACCGGCAACGGCAAAGGAAAAACTACCGCCGCCTTTGGCACCGCGACCCGCGCCGTCGGCCACGGCAAAAAAGTCGGCGTGATCCAGTTTATCAAGGGGACCTGGCCTAACGGCGAGCGTAATCTGCTGGAGCCCCACGGCGTCGAATTTCAGGTGATGGCGACAGGCTTTACCTGGAACACTCAGGACCGCGACAGCGACACCGCCGCCTGTCTGGCGGTTTGGGAACATGCCCGCCGTATGCTTGCCGACGACCAGCTCGATCTGGTGCTGCTGGACGAGCTGACCTATATGGTGGCCTACGATTACCTGCCGCTGGAGGCGGTGCTGAGCGCTCTGCGTGAGCGTCCTGCCCACCAGTCGGTGATCATCACCGGCCGCGGCTGTCATCGCGATATTATTGAAATGGCGGATACCGTCAGCGAGCTGCGCCCGGTGAAACATGCCTTTGATGCCGGCATTAAAGCGCAGATGGGGATTGACTACTGAGGACCGGATACGGCAAAAGGAAGTCAGCGTTCCGGCGCAAAACCACCGGAACGCGCAACATTAACCGTTGGTCTTATTGCGGGTACTGGAACGGCGGTTGCTGTTATTACCCTGGCGCGGGTTAGCGCTGGTCTGGCTGTGACGTTTCACCGCCCGGCGGATCTGGTTGGCTTTCAACCGGCGACGATCTTTTTCAACGGCGACCTTAGAGCTGGTTTCCGGAGTGAGCTCCACCAGTTCGCGCAGGTAGTTGGTCTGCGCCAGGTCCAGCTCGGTATAGCCGCCGCGCGGCAGGCCTTTCGGCAGCAGAATATCGCCATAGCGCACGCGGATCAGGCGGCTGACCTGCACGCCGACCGCTTCCCACAGACGACGCACTTCGCGGTTACGCCCTTCGGTCAGGGTGACGTTGTACCACTGGTTAATCCCTTCACCGCCGGTGAATTTAATGGTTTTAAACGCCGCCGGGCCATCTTCTAACTGCACGCCGCGAGACAGCTGACGCAGCTTATCTTCATCTACCTGGCCGAAAACGCGAACGGCGTACTCACGCTCGACTTCACGGCTCGGGTGCATCAGGCGGTTTGCCAGTTCACCGTCGGTGGTGAACAGCAACAGGCCACAGGTGTTGACGTCCAGACGACCAACGGCAATCCAGCGCGCGCCGCGCAGTTTAGGCAGACGATCGAACACCGTCGGGCGCCCTTCCGGATCGTTACGGGTGCACAGTTCGCCTTCCGGCTTGTAGTACGCCAGCACGCGGCAGATCTGCTCAGCGGACTCTTTCACCGAGATCAGATGGCCATCGATACGAATTTTTAAACCAGGGACAATTTCCACACGATCGCCGAGGGTGGCGATTTTGCCGTCGACGCTGACGCGGCCAGCTTCGATTTTCGCTTCAATTTCACGGCGGGAGCCGTGGCCGGCGCGGGCCAGCACTTTTTGCAGTTTCTCGCTCATTGAGCTTCCTTAAGGTGTCGCCTTCCCAGGCGTCTGGTATGCTTTATGAAACAATGAGGCCTGTATCAGCAACTCATTGTTACGTATATACTTTTTACGTAAAGTCTCGCCGGCATGCGCAAAACATTCGCCGCGAGCCCGTATTCGTGGCCGAACATACTACACTAACTTCGCCGGGAAAGCTTCTGTTCGCCACACCGCGCCTTTAGTATGGAACAGATTTTCCTTATTCTCCTGTCTACCCTCACCTGTGTTGGTCTTAGTCGGACAGAGAGCGCCTCCCTGCGCTACGCCTGCTCTTGCGCGACGGCAGAGCGCTGGGCGAGCAGCCAGTCACGAAAACAGCGGTTGGCAGGGGCCAGCAGCGCGGTCTCGTGGTAAACCAGATGATAGGCCAGCGGACAGGCGATGGGCTGCGCCAGAGGATTCACCAGCCGCCCCTGCGTCAGCGCAGGCGCTATGAATGAACGTCGCAGTAAAGCCATCCCCATACCGGCTAATGCCGCCTCCGTTACGCCGTTGCAATCAGTGAACACCGGGCCACGGCGCGCGCGGTGCGCTTCCAGCCCCACGGCCTCGCACCACAGCGCCCAGTCCTCACGATGTTCATCGTGCAGCAGCGGATACTCTAGCAGATCGCTGGCATCGGCGAGGGTCTGGTGCGGAGCAATCAGCTGCGGACTACAGACCGGCATCAGATCGTCATCCAGCAGACGATAAGCCTGCAGTTCCGGCCAGCCCCCGACGCCATGCCGCACGGCAAAATCGATCTCTTCGCTCAGCAAATCCACTCGCCGGTTGGTGGTGCCGATCAGGATCTCTATCTGTGGATAGCGCCGTTCAAAATCAGCCAGCCGCGGCAGCAGCCATTGAATAGCAAAGCCGCTGGTACAACTGACAGTCACTTTTTCCGGCCCCGGGGGCACCTGCAGACGCCGGGTGGCGGCAGCTATCTGATGAAACGCGGGCTGCACGGCCCGGAGGTAGATCTCCCCCACCTCCGTTAACTGTAACCGTCGGGGGGTACGGATAAATAGCGGGACATTCAGCGCCTCCTCCAGGCGGGCAATCTGCTGGCTGACAGCGCTGGGTGTGACGCAAAGTTCACTGGCGGCCAGCTTCAGGCTGAGCAGCCGCGCCGCCGCCTCAAAACAGCGCAACGCATTCAGCGGCGGGAGTTTCATGGCTATGGAACCTCAGTTAAGAAAAACTTAATCATGTAAGCATAACGCGTTTGTCGGCCATTGCACGAGAGCTCTACAGTTAGCTTCCTTACCGTTCACAAGGAGTCAATCATGCGTGTTATCGACTGTGGTCGCCTGCTGCTGCTTGCCGCCCTCTGGGGTGCCAGCTTTCTGTTTATGCGCATCACCACCCCGGCTTTCGGCGCGGTAAACAGCGCCTTTCTGCGCGTGCTGTTCGCCGCCGTCGCTTTAGGGTTGCTGGCCGGCGCGCGCGGAAAATGGGGCGGGTATGAGGGTAAATTCATCGCCACTCTGAAGCTGGGGGTCATCAATTCCGGCCTCCCTTTTCTGATGTACTGCCTTGCCGCGCAATGGCTACCGGCAGGGTACTCCGCCACGCTCAACGCCACGGCGCCGATGATGGGGGTGCTGATTGGCGCACTCTGCTTTGCGGAACCGCTGACCCTGCGCAAAGGCGCTGGCGCGGCGCTGGGCGCTATTGGCGTGGCGGTGATCGCGCGCCCGACTACCGGCCTCGGCGCCGCCCAGCTGCTGCCGGGCGTCGGCGCCTGTCTGACCGCCACCGCCTGCTATGGCCTGGCCGGCTTTCTGACCCGCCGCTGGATCCAACAGCGCGGCGGCCTCGAAGCGGAGCGCGTCGCGTTGGGCAGCCAAATCGGCGCCACGCTGTTTTTATGCCCCTTTTTTCTCTGGTCCTGCGGGCATGGGCTGGCTGTGGACTGGGGTCAGGGCCTGCCGTGGATGGCAATGCTTATGCTGGGTGTCGTCTGCACGGCGGCAGGGTATATCCTCTATTTCCGCCTGATCGCTGATATTGGACCGCTGCGTTCACTGTCCGTGACCTTTTTGATCCCGCCTTTTGCGGTGCTGTGGGGCTATCTTTTTCTTGGAGAGATTGTGGAGAGTGGGTTAATTCTCGGCGCGCTGCTGGTCTGCGTGGCGCTGTGGATGATGGTCGTGCCGTCGGGGAGAAAAGAGAGGGTACCAGGCGGCGCATGAGGCACCGCCCGGCAGGTAGTGTCAGAGAAACGGCCTCACGTCGCCCACGCCTTCGCGCAGCACCACCGGGGTATCTTCCGTCAGGTCGATAACCGTGGTCGGCTGCTGCCCCAGGAAACCGCCGTGGATAATGAGGTCCACGACTTTCTCCAGACGATCTTTGATCTCTTCCGGGTCGGATTCGGTAAAGTCGCTGCCGGGCAGCATCAGCGAGGTAGAGAGCATCGGTTCGCCTAAGGTCTCAAGCAACGCCTGAGCGATAGGGTTGGACGGGACGCGCATACCAATGGTTTTACGCTTCTCCTGCAGCAGCCGGCGCGGTACCTCTTTCGTTCCTTTGAGGATAAAGGTGTAGTTGCCCGGCGTATTGTTTTTCATCAGGCGAAACGCCACGTTGTCCACAAAAGCGTAGGTTGACAGTTCGGACAGGTCGCGGCACATCAGGGTGAAGTTGTGGCCGTCCGGCAGCTGACGGATGCGGCAGATCCGCTCCATCGCGCCCTTGTCTTCAATTTTGCAGCCCAGCGCGTAGCCGGAGTCGGTAGGATATACGATCACCCCGCCCTTACGCACAATCTCCACCGCCTGGTTAATCAACCGCGCCTGCGGGTTATCCGGATGGATATAAAAAAACTGGCTCATACTTCCCTCTCAATTTTTATTCGGTGGCCGCTTCCCAGCTGTGCCAGACGCCTTCCACGCCGGCAGGGAGCCAGAGCTTACGGCCAAGTTCGATCCACGCGCAGGGCTGATGGAAATCGGAACCCTGCGACGCCAGAAGACCAAACTGCACGGCCAGGGCGGCCAGCTGGGCGCGTTCATGGGGCGCCTGCTGGCACTGGGCCACTTCCATGGCATCACCGCCCTGCTCGCTGAAGTGGGCCAACAGCCGCTTAAGCCACTTGGCGGAAAGATCGTAACGCCCGGGATGGGCTATCACCGCCTTACCGCCAGAATGATGAATGACATCAATTGCTTGTTTTATTGTACACCACTGCGGCGGCACGTAACCGGTTTTCCCGCGGGCAAGGTATTTTTTGAAGACCTCCGCCATGTTCTTCGCGTGGCCGGCCTCCACCAGAAAACGGGCAAAATGGCCGCGGGTGACGGCGCCACCGTCCGCCAGCCGCAGCGCCCCTTCCCAGGCGCCGGGGATGCGCGCCTTCTCCAGACGCTCGGCAATCATCTGGCCGCGCTGCTGGCGCCGCGCTTTCTGCTCCTCCAGCAGGGCGGTCATCGCAGGGTGCGCAATATCAATATTGAGACCCACAATATGAATCTCGTGATTCTCCCAGAGGGTGGAAATCTCGACGCCGTTCACCAGGGTCAAGGGTAATCCGGCGCGGGCGATCTCCTCCCGGGCCGCGGGGATCGCCGCCACGCTGTCATGGTCGGTGATCGCCAGCGTGCCTACGCGCATTTCATGGGCGCGATGGACCAGTTCCTGCGGAGTCAGCCGCCCGTCAGAGGCGGTGGTATGGCTGTGCAGATCGTAAATCACTGCGTATTGGCTGTCGCTCAAAAGGACTCCTGCTGGACATCAACGTAAATAAGCGCATTATCATACCGACAGGCAGAGAAAATCTGCAAACAAGGGTTGACTTTATTCCATTGAACTAGTTAACTAGTACGCAAGTTCACATGAAGGGGTATCACGATGAAAATGCACTTTATCACTCTGCACAGCTGGTGGCGCACCTCCTGATAACGGGCGGCGTGATCGCGTTTTGCATTCAGCATACAGATACCCGGCCCGCCAATGAGCGGGCTTTTTATTGGACAAAAATAATACGAACAGGCGAGAACAATAATGCAAACATCCAAACCGGCACTCGAGCTTCTCACCAGCGACGCCATCTACCGGGAGAACCCGACGGCGTTATTCCACCAACTGTGCGGCGCCCGTCCGGCCACGCTGCTGCTGGAATCGGCTGACATCGACAGCAAAGATGACTTAAAAAGCCTGCTGCTGGTGGACAGCGCGCTGCGCATCACCGCTCTTGGTGACACTGTCACCATTCAGGCCCTCTCCGCCAACGGCGCCGCGCTGCTGGAGCTGCTGGACGGCGCGCTGCCCTCCGGGATCGCCAATCAGCGCCAGCCCAACGGCCGGATCCTGACCTTCCCGGCAGTCAGTTCCCTGCTCGATGAAGACGCCCGCCTCTGCTCGCTGTCAGTGTTTGACGCATTCCGTCTGCTGCAGGAGCTGGTGACCGTCCCGGCCAACGAGCGTGAAGCGATGTTCTTCGGCGGCCTGTTCGCCTATGACCTGGTGGCCGGCTTTGAAGATCTGCCGCCCCTGCAGAGCGACACCGCCTGCCCGGACTACTGCTTCTATCTGGCGGAGACCCTGCTGGTCATCGACCATCAG
Organism: Klebsiella sp. 54; assembly: GCF_018223875.1. NCBI lineage: Bacteria > Pseudomonadati > Pseudomonadota > Gammaproteobacteria > Enterobacterales > Enterobacteriaceae > Klebsiella > Klebsiella sp. 54. The sequence continues at coordinate 1,164,964 of NZ_JAGRRA010000002.1, read as the reverse complement.
GCCAAGCATACCCGCATCCAGGCGAGCCTGTTCACCCCGCTGGAGAGTGAAAAACAGCGCCTGGAGCAGCGCCTGAGCCAGCTGCGTCAGCAGCTGAACGAGCCGCCGGCGCCGCTGCCGGTTACCACCGTGGCCGAAATGCGCTGCGACGTTGACCAGAGCGATGAAGAGTACGGCGCGGTGGTGCGCAAAATGCAGCGCGCGATCCGCGCCGGGGAAATCTTCCAGGTGGTCCCTTCCCGCCGCTTCTCGCTGCCCTGCCCGTCGCCGCTGGCCGCCTATGATGTGCTGAAGAAGAGCAACCCCAGCCCGTACATGTTCTTTATGCAGGACAATGATTTCACCCTGTTCGGCGCCTCGCCGGAAAGCTCGCTGAAGTATGATGCCGTCAGCCGTCAGATTGAGATCTACCCCATCGCCGGCACCCGGCCGCGCGGCCGCCGCGCCGACGGCTCGCTGGATCGCGATCTCGACAGCCGTATCGAACTGGAAATGCGTACCGATCACAAAGAGCTTTCCGAGCACCTGATGCTGGTGGACCTGGCGCGCAACGATCTGGCCCGCATCTGTACCCCGGGCAGCCGCTATGTCGCCGATTTAACCAAGGTTGACCGTTACTCCTTCGTGATGCATCTGGTCTCCCGGGTGGTGGGTGAACTGCGTCAGGATCTCGATGTGCTGCACGCTTACCGCGCCTGCATGAACATGGGCACTCTCAGCGGCGCGCCGAAGGTTCGCGCCATGCAGCTGATTGCCGCCGCCGAAGGTAAACGACGCGGCAGCTACGGCGGCGCGGTGGGCTATTTCACTGCCCACGGCGACCTCGACACCTGCATCGTTATCCGTTCCGCCTACGTGCAGGAGGGTATCGCTACCGTCCAGGCCGGAGCCGGCATTGTGCTCGACTCGGTTCCCCAGTCGGAAGCGGATGAGACCCGAAATAAAGCCCGCGCGGTGCTGCGCGCCATTGCCCAGGCCCATCACGCGAAGGAGATTTTCTGATGGCTGACATTCTGCTGCTCGATAATATCGATTCTTTCACCTATAACCTGGCAGACCAGCTGCGCGCCAACGGCCATAACGTGGTGATTTACCGTAACTCCGTTCCGGCGCAGGCGCTGATTGAGCGTCTGGGCACCATGGACAATCCGGTGCTGATGCTCTCCCCTGGCCCGGGTACGCCAAGCGAAGCCGGCTGCATGCCGGAATTGCTGACCCGCATGCGGGGCAAGCTGCCGATCATCGGCATCTGCCTCGGCCACCAGGCCATTGTCGAAGCCTACGGCGGCTATGTCGGCCAGGCGGGCGAGATCCTTCACGGCAAAGCCTCCAGCATTGAGCACGACGGCCAGGCGATGTTTGCCGGTCTGGCTAACCCGCTGCCGGTGGCGCGCTACCACTCGCTGGTCGGCAGCAATATTCCTGCCGGGCTGACGATTAACGCCAATTTCAATGGCATGGTGATGGCGGTGCGTCACGATGCGGATCGGGTGTGCGGCTTCCAGTTCCACCCGGAATCGATCCTCACCACCCAGGGCGCGCGACTGCTGGAGCAGACCCTGGCCTGGGCGCTGCAGAAGCTGGAGCATACCAACACCCTCCAGCCGATCCTTGAGAAGCTGTACCAGGCGGAAACCCTGAGCCAGCAGGAGAGCCACCAGCTGTTCTCCGCCGTCGTGCGCGGCGAAGTGAAGCCTGAACAGCTGGCCGCCGCGCTGGTCAGTATGAAAGTGCGCGGCGAGCAGCCGCAGGAAATTGCCGGCGCCGCCACCGCGCTGCTGGAAAACGCCGCGCCGTTCCCGCGCCCGGACTACCTGTTTGCCGACATCGTCGGCACCGGTGGCGACGGCAGCAACAGCATTAATATCTCCACCGCCAGCGCGTTTGTCGCCGCTGCCTGTGGATTGAAAGTGGCGAAGCACGGCAACCGCAGCGTTTCCAGTAAATCAGGCTCTTCTGACCTGCTGGCGGCCTTCGGCATTAATCTCGATATGAACGCCGATAAATCCCGCGCGGCGCTCGATGAGCTGGGCGTCTGCTTCCTGTTCGCGCCGAAGTACCACACCGGTTTCCGCCACGCGATGCCGGTCCGTCAGCAGCTGAAGACCCGTACTCTGTTTAACGTGCTGGGCCCGCTGATCAACCCGGCGCATCCACCGCTGGCGCTGATTGGCGTCTACAGCCCGGAACTGGTGTTGCCGATTGCGGAAACCTTGCGCGTACTCGGTTATCAGCGCGCTGCCGTGGTGCACAGCGGCGGGATGGATGAAGTCTCGCTGCATGCGCCCACGGTGGTCGCCGAGCTGCATAACGGGGAAATTAAAAGCTATCAGCTGACCGCCGACGATTTCGGCCTGACGCCTTACCATCAGGCGCAGCTGGCGGGCGGCACGCCGGAAGAAAACCGTGACATTCTGACGCGCTTGCTACAAGGTAAAGGTGAAGCCGCTCACGAAGCCGCCGTCGCCGCCAACGTCGCCATGTTGATGCGTTTACACGGGCATGAAGATCTGAAAGCTAACGCTCAGCAGGTACTGGATGTGCTGCACAGCGGCGCGGCCTATGACAGAGTGACCGCCTTAGCGGCAAGAGGGTAAAGAATGCAGACCGTTTTAGCAAAAATCGTTGCCGACAAAGCGATTTGGGTGGAAGCCCGCAAACAACAACAACCGTTAGCCAGTTTTCAGAATGAGGTCGTCCCGACGCAGCGCAATTTCTATGACGCGCTGGCCGGCACCCGCACCGCGTTTATTCTCGAGTGCAAAAAGGCTTCGCCGTCGAAGGGGTTGATTCGCGAAGATTTCGATCCGGCGGCGATCGCCAGCATCTACAAACACTACGCCTCGGCGATCTCGGTGCTGTGTGATGAGAAATATTTCCAGGGCAGCTTCGATTTTCTGCCGATCGTCAGCAAGGTCGCGCCGCAGCCGATCCTGTGTAAGGACTTCACCATCGACCCTTACCAGATCTACCTGGCGCGCTACTATCAGGCCGACGCCTGCCTGCTGATGCTGTCGGTGCTCGACGATGAACAGTATCGTCAGCTCTCGGCGGTGGCTCACAGCCTGAATATGGGCGTGCTCACAGAAGTGAGCAATGATGAGGAGCTGGAGCGCGCCATCGCCCTGAAGGCGAAGGTGGTGGGCATCAACAACCGCGACCTGCGCGATATGTCGATTGACCTCAACCGCACCCGTCAGCTGGCGGCGCGTCTCGGCCCGGATGTCACGGTGATCAGCGAATCCGGCATCCATACCTATGCCGAAGTGCGTGAGCTGAGCCACTTCGCCAATGGCTTCCTGATCGGCTCCGCCCTGATGGAGCAGGCGGATCTGGAAGCGGCGGTCAAGCGCGTGCTGCTCGGCGAGAACAAAGTGTGCGGCCTGACGCGCCCGCAGGATGCGCAGGTGGCCTGGGAGTCTGGCGCCATCTACGGTGGGCTGATCTTCGTCCCGACCTCGCCGCGGGCGGTAAATGACGCCCAGGCTAAAGCGGTGATCGCCGCCGCGCCGCTGCAGTACGTCGGCGTCTTCCGCAATGCGCCGCTGGATGAGGTGGTCGCCCGCGCCCAGGCCCTGGAGCTGGCCGCCGTACAGCTGCACGGTGATGAAGACCAGGCCTATATCGACGCGCTGCGCGACGCCCTCGCGGATAGCGTCCGCATCTGGAAAGCGCTGAGCGTTGGCGAAACCTTGCCGTCCCGTACACTCCGCCATGTCGATAAGTATCTGCTCGACAACGGCCAGGGCGGCAGCGGCCAGCGTTTTGACTGGAGCCTGCTGCAGGGCCAGGACCTGCGTAACGTTATGCTGGCTGGCGGCCTCGGCGCCGATAACTGTGTGGAAGCGGCCAAAAGCGGCTGTGCCGGACTCGATTTCAATTCAGGCGTAGAGTCGCAACCCGGGATTAAAGACGCCAGCAAGCTGGCCTCCGTATTCCAGACGCTGCGCGCATATTAAGGAGCAATAATGAGCACTTTACTGAACCCCTACTTCGGCGAATTCGGCGGCATGTATGTGCCGCAGATCCTGATGCCCGCCCTGCGCCAGCTGGAAGAGGCCTTTGTCAGCGCACAGAAGGACCCGGCCTTTCAGGCGGAATTCACCGACCTGCTGAAAAACTACGCCGGTCGTCCGACGGCCCTGACCAAATGCCGGAACCTGACCGAAGGGACCCGCACTACCCTGTACCTGAAACGCGAAGATCTGCTGCACGGCGGCGCGCACAAAACCAACCAGGTGCTGGGCCAGGCTCTGCTGGCCAAACGGATGGGCAAAACCGAAATTATCGCCGAGACCGGCGCCGGTCAGCACGGCGTCGCCTCAGCGCTGGCCAGCGCCCTGCTCGGTCTGAAATGCCGTATCTACATGGGCGCCAAGGACGTCGAGCGCCAGTCGCCGAACGTCTTCCGTATGCGCCTGATGGGCGCCGAGGTGATCCCGGTGCACAGCGGCTCCGCCACGCTGAAAGATGCCTGTAACGAGGCGCTGCGCGACTGGTCCGGTAGCTACGAGAAGGCGCACTATATGCTGGGCACCGCCGCCGGTCCGCACCCGTTCCCGACCATCGTGCGTGAATTCCAGCGCATGATCGGCGAAGAGACCAAAGCGCAGATCCTCGAAAAAGAGGGCCGTCTGCCGGACGCGGTGATCGCCTGCGTCGGCGGCGGGTCAAACGCCATCGGCATGTTCGCTGATTTTATCGAGGAAACCCGCGTCGGCCTGATCGGCGTGGAGCCTGCCGGGCACGGTATCGAAAGCGGGGAGCACGGCGCGCCGCTGAAGCATGGTCGTGTGGGGATCTACTTCGGGATGAAGTCGCCGATGATGCAAACCGCCGACGGCCAGATCGAGGAATCTTACTCCATTTCCGCCGGGCTGGACTTCCCGTCCGTTGGGCCGCAGCACGCGTTTCTGAACAGCACCGGGCGCGCCGACTATGTGTCGATCACCGATGACGAAGCGCTGGAGGCGTTTAAAGCGCTCTCCCGCCACGAAGGGATCATCCCGGCGCTGGAGTCCTCTCACGCTCTGGCCCATGCGCTGAAAATGATGCGCGAGAACCCGGAAAAAGAGCAGCTGCTGGTGGTTAACCTCTCCGGCCGCGGCGATAAAGACATTTTCACCGTACACGATATCCTGAAAGCGCGAGGGGAAATCTGATGGAACGCTATGAGACGCTGTTTGCCCAACTGAAAAACCGCCAGGAAGGCGCTTTCGTCCCCTTTGTCACCCTTGGCGATCCGGGACCGGAGCAGTCGCTGAAAATTATCGATGCGCTGATCGAAGGCGGCGCCGATGCCCTTGAGCTGGGGATCCCCTTCTCCGACCCGCTGGCGGACGGCCCGACCATCCAGGGCGCGGCCCTGCGCGCCTTCGCCGCGGGGGTAACCCCGGCGCAGTGCTTTGAGATGCTGGCGGCGATCCGCCAGAAGCATCCAACGATCCCAATCGGCCTGCTGATGTACGCGAACCTCGTCTTCAGCCCGGGTATCGATGAGTTCTATGCCCAGTGCGCCCGCGTCGGCGTCGACTCGGTGCTGGTAGCCGACGTGCCTGTGGAAGAGTCCGCCCCGTTCCGCCAGGCGGCGATGCGCCATAACATCGCGCCAATTTTCATTTGCCCGCCCAATGCGGATGACGATTTACTGCGCCAGATTGCCTCTTATGGTCGCGGCTACACCTATCTGCTGTCGCGCGCCGGGGTGACGGGTGCGGAAAATCGCGCTGCGCTGCCGCTGCACCATCTGGTGGAGAAGCTGGCGGAATATCACGCTGCGCCGCCGCTGCAGGGCTTTGGCATCTCCGCGCCGGAGCAGGTGAGCGCCGCCATTGACGCCGGGGCCGCCGGGGCGATCTCCGGTTCCGCCATCGTCAAAATCATCGAACGTCATCTTGATGAGCCGCAAACCATGCTCGACGAGCTGAAAGCCTTCGTCCAGAGCCTGAAGGCGGCGACCAAAACCGCCTGACCGTCAGCCGCCTGGCATCGCGCCAGGCGGCGATGATTTCTGCAAACTGTCGGCGTATTTGCGCGTTAAGCGAAACAGCGCCTGCACTTCATCTTCCGGCCACTGCGCCAGCACCTGATTCATTAACCGCCGCCGCGCGACGGCGATCCTGTCGATCATCTGTTGTCCCCTGGCGCTAAGCGTCACTTCGCTGATCCGTCGGTCATGACGGTTCGGTTGCTTACCGGCAAGCCCCTGGGCTTCCAGTTTCTTCACCTGACGACTGACGGTGGTGTAATCGCGCCCTAAATGATCCGCCAGCTCAACCACCCCCACCGGGCCATAGCGCCCTACCGCCACCAGCAGCGGAAACAGCATCTGTTCCAGCTTGACGCCAGCTGCCTGGAGGATCTGCTCGTCGCGCACCGGCTGGTTCATCACGCTGATGATATCCAGCAGCGCGCCGTGAAAGTCGGTAATGTCGTAGCCATTATGTGCATCTTGCATGTATTAATTTTCCGCGTATAGTGCTGCAAAACAATATGTGTATTTTACACATAATTCCCGACAGGAGATAATTTATGAAAGCAGGCGTGGTTTTTGATCTCGCAGAAGGCCCGGTTTGGGCCGATTTCATCGAGCCGCAGCCCGCGCCCGGCCAGACGCTTATTGACGTCCGCGCCGCCGCGATGAGCCATGTGGTCAAGGCCCGGGCATCCGGACGCCATTACAGCTTTGACGGCAATCTGCCTTTTGTACCCGGTATCGATGGTGTCGGCACTACATCCCAGGGCCAGCGCGTCTACTTCGCCTTCCCCACTGCCCCCTTCGGCAGTATGGCGCAGCGGGCGCCGGTCGCCCTGCAGAATTGCCTGCCGCTGCCGGATGAGCTCGATGATATCCCGGCGGCGGCGATGGCCAACCCCGGTATGTCCGCATGGGCATCGCTGGTGACACGCGCCCAGCTTCAGGCCGGCGAAACGGTGCTGATTAACGGCGCCACCGGCAGCGCCGGTCAGCTGGCGGTGCAGATTGCCCGCTACCTGGGCGCAAAAAAAATCATTGCGACCGGACGCAATGCGCAGTCGCTGGCGGCGATCGGCGCCGATGAATGTATTCAGTTAACTGCGGATGATAAGACGTTAACTGCACAGTTTTCAGCGGTCAGCGCCGCGCAGATCGATGTGGTCATCGATTATCTGTGGGGACACAGCGCGGAATTATTATTGCCGGCCCTGGCCAAATATACCCCGTCCGGCAGACCGGTGCGCTATGTGCAAGTGGGGTCCCTGGCTGGCGCCGATATCGCGTTAAATGGCGCGGTTCTGCGTTCCGCCCCGCTCCTGCTGATGGGCAGCGGGATCGGTAGCCTGACGATGCCGCAGCTGCTGGCGGCGACCGGCGAAATACTGCAGGCGGCGGTGCCGGGGAAATTGACCATCGCCACCACCCCGCGGCCACTGCAGGAGATCGCGGCGGCCTGGCCGCAGGACGACAGCCAGAAGCGTACGGTTTTCACCCTCGGATAAAAAATCGCTTCCGCACAAAAGATGGGGTTGATATCTTAAATGAGAAATATTATCTTTCTCATCACTGAATAGTTGAGTAAATAACTCAGGTATTCAGTACGACATTGCTCACATTGCTTCCAGTATTTTTGCCCGCACTTGTGCGGGCTTTTTTTACTCGCGACACACCTCTCGCACCCGCTGCCGCAGCCAGCGGTGGCCCGGGCCTGCTCCAGGCGCGGATGCCACGCCTGCGACACCGTAATCACCCCGGTGCTGACCGGCAGCGGAAAACTTACTATCCCCTGCGGCGAAGGATGACGCACGCAGGAGGCCGGCACCAGCCCCAGCGCGGCGCTGAAGCCCGGCACGACGGCGGCGATGCGCCGGTACAGCCCCCGCCCCGCTCTGCCAGCTGGTCATCCACCAGCCCATATACGATCCCATGCCGGGAAACGATAACATGTCCCCAGGCGACATAGCGCTCTGCATCTATCGCCGCCGCGGCGGTAAACGGGATTGAGCACCGCGCGCATATCGCTCAGCACACTGTGCGTTTTGCTGCGGATCCGCTGCGCATGCGGGGTGAACACCATTTTGCGTCCGGCCCGCACCAGCAGGGGATCGCCGGTCACGTGCCGCAAGCGAGTTAACGTTCGGATCATCGCCGAAGTGCTAAGGCCGAAACGGCGGGCGGCGCCCGGGACTGGAGTATCTGGATGGCCACGGCCGCACGGTGCCCTGGTAAGCCCGCCGGGACGCCAGCCTCAGGGCGCCCTTCGGCGCCCGCCCGGCGTCTGTTATCCAAGGTCACCGCGCTATATTCCGCGTTGCCCTGCCGCCTTTACCGAGGTCACCCGCCTTTTTTGTTCAAAATTTATGAAATTTGTAAACGGTGGTGAAGAAATCAGTTTAAACGTCAACTTTTCTGTGTAAATATTAAGGCGAATGATAACTATTCTTTTTATCATTTATAGAATCACGCCGGGTCAGCGCAAGCCAGACGACGAATAACGTCGCTTTTGCGCGGCGTGATATGTGCTAATAACAAAAAATAAGCCTGCATTTATCATGGAAAAAAACGCTTCTCTGCCGTTTGGCAGTTTCAACTCATTGGCATTGTTTACGGGTCTGTGTCTGGGAGCCGCGCCGGCAACCGGCATGGCAGCCGAAAAATCAGTCAAAAATAATGAAGAGACGCTGGTGGTGGAAGCCGCCCCGCCTTCGCTTTATTCTCCCGGTGCCTCCGCCGATCCCAAGTTCAATAAACCACTGGTGGATACCACTCGCACCATCACCGTGATCCCCGAACAGGTCATTAAAGATCAGGGCGTCACCAACCTGACTGACGCCCTCAAAAACGTCCCCGGCGTCGGGGCGTTTTACGCCGGGGAGAATGGCAGCTCAACCACCGGGGACGCCATCTTTATGCGCGGCGTGGACACCTCCAACAGTATTTATGTCGACGGCATTCGCGATATCGGCAGCGTGACGCGGGATACCTTCAATACCCAGCAGGTGGAAGTCATCAAGGGGCCCGCCGGCACGGACTATGGCCGCAGCGCCCCTTCCGGCTCGATCAATATGATCAGCAAGCAGCCGCGCCTTGACTCCGGGATCGACGGATCCGCCAGCATCGGCAGCGCCTGGTCGCGTCGGGGTACCCTTGACCTTAACCAGGCCTTCGGCGACAACGCCGCGTTTCGCCTCAACCTGATGGGCGAAAAAACCCACGACGCCGGCCGGGATAAGATTGAGAACGAGCGCTACGGCATTGCCCCGTCCCTGGCCTTCGGCCTCGATACGCCCACCCGTCTGTATCTGAACTATCTCCACGTCCGGCAGAATAACACCCCGGATGGCGGGATCCCCACCGTCGGCCTGCCGGGCTATTCGGCGCCTTCGCCGAAGTATGCCGCCCTCAATTCCGCCGGTAAGGTCGATACCAGCAATTTCTATGGCACCGACTCCGATTACGATAAATCCACCACCGACAGCGGCACCCTGCGCTTTGAACACGATCTGACGGACAATACTACCGTGCGCAATACCACCCGCTGGTCGCGTGTGAAGCAGGAATATCTCCTGACCGCGGTGATGGGCGGCGCGAGCAATATCACCGCCCCCGACATCAATGACGTCAATACCTGGAGCTGGTCACGTCTGGTTAATACCAAAGATGTCAGCAACCGCATTCTGACCAACCAGACCAATATCACTTCGACCTTCAATACCGGTTCGATAGGCCATGACGTCAGTGCCGGCGTGGAGTTTACCCGGGAAAACCAGACTAACTATGGCGTCAACGCCCTGACCGCTCCGGCGGTGAATCTCTATCATCCGGTGAGCAGCCTGTCGATTGGCGGGCTGGACAGAAACGGGGCGAACGCCAACGGCCAGACCGATACCTTCGGTATCTATGCCTTTGATACGCTGGCGCTGACCGATCGGGTTGAGGTCAACGGTGGGCTGCGTCTCGACAGTTACCATACCAAATATGACAGCGCCACCGCCTGCGGCGGCAGCGGACGCGGGGCTGTCGCCTGCCCGCCAGGACAGTCGACCGGCAGCCCGGTCACCACTGTCGATACCGCTAAATCCGGTAACCTGGTTAACTGGAAGGCCGGGGCGCTGTATCGCTTAACCGAGCAGGGCAATATCTACGTCAACTATGCCATCTCGCAGCAACCGCCGGGGGGCAGCAGCTTCGCGCTGGCTGCCAGCGGTAGCGGCAACAGCGCCAACCGGACCGACTTTAAACCGCAGAAAGCGAAATCCAGCGAACTGGGCACCAAGTGGCAGATCCTCGACAAGCGCCTGCTGCTCAGCGCGGCGTTATTCCGCACCGATATTGAAAACGAAGTGGCCGCCAACGATGACGGAACCTGGTCGCAGTACGGCAAAAAGCGCGTGGAAGGCTATGAGCTCTCCGCAACCGGGAACCTGACCCCGGACTGGACAATCATCGCCGGCTACACCCAGCAACATGCCACGGTGACAGAGGGTCAGAATGTGGCGCAGGATGGCTCTTCCGCGCTGGCCTACACCCCGAAACATGCCTTTACGCTGTGGACGCAGTATCAGGCCACCAGCGATCTGTCCGTCGGCGGCGGCGTGCGCTATGTCGGAAGCCTGCGCCGGGGCAGCGATGGCGCGGTGGGTACCCCGGATCACACCGAGGGCTATTGGGTCGCCGACGCCAAACTGGGCTATCGGGTCAACAGCAATCTCGATCTGCAGCTCAATATGTACAACCTGTTTGATACCGATTACGTGGCTTCCATCAACAAGAGCGGCTATCGCTATCATCCGGGCGAACCCCGTACCTTTATGTTGACGGCGAATGTCCATTTCTGAGTCTGTACGTGGGGCCATCGCGCCCCATCTTTTTGAGAGAACACCGCAATGATGTATCACATTCCTGACGTGCTGACGGCGGACCAGGTGGCTGAATATGGCCGCCTGCTGGCGCAGGCCGAATGGGTTGACGGGCGGGTTACCGTCGGCAGCCAGGGGGCGACCGTCAAACAAAACCAGCAGATCGATACCCGCACGCCGCTGTATGCCCGTCTGCAGGCAGCCGTACTCGACGCGCTGCGCGGCCATCCGCAGTTTTTTTCCGCCGCGCTGCCGCGGACAATTTCCGCGCCGTTGTTTAATCGCTACGGGCCGGGAGAGACCTACGGTTTTCATGTCGATGGCGCGGTGCGCCAGAACGGCGAGGCGGGCTGGATGCGGACCGACCTCTCGGCGACGCTGTTCCTCTGCGAGCCGGAAAGCTATGAAGGGGGCGAACTGGTGATTGAAGATACCTATGGCCAGCACCGGGTGAAGCTCCCGGCCGGACATCTGGTGCTCTATCCCGCCAGTAGCCTGCACTGCGTCACCCCGGTCACCGGCGGGGTTCGCCAGGCCTCTTTCCTGTGGATCCAGTCGATGGTCCGCGACGATAAGCAGCGCGCGATGCTCTACGACCTGGACCGCACGATCCAGTCTCTCAAAACCCGCTTTGGCGACGGGGAAGAGGTCCTCTCCCTGCTCAATATGTATCACAACCTGCTGCGCCAGTGGACTGAAGTGTGATCCGCAGGCGAAGGTTTATCGCAGGGAGGGGTGAGGAGGCAACAGACTGGCCGTCCGCTGGCCAGTTTGCAGCAGGCGTTAGAACCGATAGCCTGCGGAGAACATAAACACCCACGGATCCAGACGGGTGCTGACTTTCTGGTCCACGCCGCCGGCTTTGAATTTCACATCGGTATCGATATCCATGTACCACACTGACATATTCAGCAGCCAGTCACGGTTAATCAGGTAATCGAGGCCGACCTGCCCTGCCGCGCCCCAGGAGTCCTTCAGGCTCAGATCGGAAAGCCCGGCCGCCTTGCCGGTATCGTTAAAGTCTTCATTAAAGAAGGTGGTGTAGTTAATCCCCGCCCCCACGTACGGACGCACCTTGCTTTGCGCATCGCCAAAGTACCACTGCGCCATCAGGGTGGGTGGCAATTGATGGACGGTAGCGATGGTGCCAGTTGGCCCGGTACCAACCTTATGGCGGAACGGCGTAGCCGCCAGCAGTTCCACCCCGATGTTATCGGTCGCCATATAGGTAAAGGTTAAACCCAGCTGAGTATTGTTACTGACGTTGAAACTGCCCAGGCTGCCCAGCACATTGTCAGAGCCTTCCGTCGGTCGGACGGTGGCGGTCCCGGCACGAATGAAAAATTCACCCGCCTCATGCGCCCAGACGCTGCCGGTAGTAAGAGTGCTTAGAATCAATGCCGCCGCTGCTAACTTCTTCATATCCACTTCCTCATTATGGTTTTTCAGCGCGGCCAAATATACCTATAACGAGTTACGTTTGATCTGTTTTAGATCACACTAAAACCTTAGATTTAACATTTATTGATCCAGATTAATTTTTGATACCGATCGCAATACGCTAAATCCTTCGCACATCAATTTTCACTTTTCGCAAAAAAAATTATTTCTGCCCCTCTTGCCGCCGCTGAGGCGGCTGGATAAGTTAACTGCCGACAATCTGTGTTGATGCGTTTTTTTCAGGTGTAATTATGAGTGAAATCAACCCGTGCATGACGTGCGGTGCCTGTTGTGCGTATTTTCGAGTCTCTTTCTACTGGGCGGAAGCCGACGACGCGGGCGGCCTGGTGCCCGCCGCGCTGACCGAGCCGCTGACCCCCTTCCTGCGCTGTATGAGCGGCACTAATCAACGTCAGAGCCGCTGTGCGGCGCTATCGGGCGAGATCGGCGACGCCGTCCACTGCACTATCTATGAAAACCGTCCTTCGCCATGTCGCGAATTCGCCATGTCCGGGGAAAACGGCGAGGAAAACGACGCCTGCAACCGGGCGCGAGCGCGCTATGGGCTGCCGCCATTGCGGCCTCTTTACAAAGATATACCTGCCCTGACCGGCGCAGAGAGTGCTACGACGGAAGGATTTGCGGTACAATCGCCGGCTAGTTAACACCTGCGACACTCAAGGAGAATGCATGTCTATCACGGCGAAGTCCGTCTACCGTGACACCGGGAATTTTTTTCGTAATCAGTTCATTACCATTTTGCTGATTGCGCTGTTGTGCGCGTTCATTACGGTAGTACTTGGCCATGCCTTTTCACCCAGCGACGAGCAGCTGTCGATACTCAGCGAAGGCGACAACCTCGCCGGTAGCGCAGGCCTGTTCGAACTGGTGCAGAATATGACGCCGGAGCAGCAGCAGGTTCTGCTGCGCGCCTCGGCGGCATCAACCTTCTCGGGTCTGGTGGGCAATGCGATCCTCGCCGGCGGCGTCCTGCTGCTCATCCAGCTGGTCTCTGCCGGTCATCGTGTCAGCGCCCTGCGCGCCATCGGCGCCTCGGCGCCGGTGCTGCCGAAGCTGCTGCTGCTGATCCTCTTCACCACTTTCCTGGTGCAGATGGGGATGATGTTAGTGCTGGTGCCCGGCGTCCTGTTGGCCATTGTGCTGGCCTTTGCGCCGATCATGCTGGTGCAGGACAAAATGGGCATCCTCGGCGCCATGCGCAGCAGCATGCGCCTGGCGTGGGCCAATCTGCGGCTGGTGGCGCCGGCCATTATCGGCTGGCTGGTGGCGAAAACCCTGCTGCTGCTGTTCGCTTCCAGCTTTGCCGCCCTGACGCCAAACGTCGGCGCGGTGGTCATCAACACCCTCAGCAACCTGATTTCCGCCCTGTTGCTGATCTATTTATTCCGCGTGTATATGCTTATCCGTAGCTAATTTTAACCTGGACCGGGGAATTTCCCGGTCCGTCCTGACAGACGGGATCGATGTATGAAGCAGTTTTTGGATTTTTTACCGCTGGTGGTCTTCTTCGCCTTCTACAAGCTTTACGATATCTACGCCGCCACCACGGCGCTGATTGTGGCGACCGCCATCGTGCTGATCTACAGCTGGGTGCGCTACCGTAAAATCGAAAAAATGGCGCTGATCACCTTCGTGCTGGTGGCCGTCTTCGGTGGATTAACCCTCTTCTTCCACAATGATGAGTTTATTAAATGGAAGGTGACGGTGATCTATGCGCTGTTCGCCGGCGCGCTGCTCTTCAGCCAGTGGGTGATGAAAAAGCCGCTTATCCAGCGCATGCTGGGTAAAGAGCTGACCCTGCCGCAGCAGGTCTGGTCGCGCCTTAACCTGGCCTGGGCGGCGTTTTTTATCCTCTGCGGACTGGCTAATATCTATATCGCCTTCTGGTTGCCGCAGAATATCTGGGTTAACTTTAAGGTCTTCGGTTTAACTGCCCTCACGCTGGTCTTTACCTTGCTGAGCGGGATCTACATCTACCGTCATATGCCGCAGGACGACCACCACTAACGCCTCCACCGGCGCGCCACCCGCGCGCCGCGCTCGCCCCGGGTAGCCTTGCTGCGCTGGCCAACCGTCCCTGCCACCACCACCTCCGCGCGTAACCTGACAGCTTCCCGGCCCCACAGCGCAGGCTCCCTTCACGATTTCACTCGGCAGCGTAAAAAATTGCGCTAATTGTGAGGATTTTATGGAGATTCATTACGTTACATTGTAATGATAATTGTTATCATTAATATTCTCGATCTCATTTTGAATTGTTTTGAAAAGGATATTTACATGAGATCGCCGCAATATTATGTCCCCACGACCCTGGCGCTGGTCATATCCAGTCTCCTTGCCCCTAACGCCTTTGCAGAAGAGTCAGAACAAGATACCGAAACAATGATTGTGCGCAGTACGGCGGAAGAGGCGCTCAAGCAACAGCCCGGGGTGTCGATTATCACGGCAGATGATATTGCAAAACAGCCACCGGTCAACGATCTCTCAGACATCATCCGTAAAATGCCCGGGGTGAATTTGACCGGCAACAGCGCCAGCGGCAGTCGGGGCAACAACCGCCAGATTGATATCCGCGGCATGGGGCCGGAGAACACCCTGATCCTGATAGATGGGGTACCGGCCACGTCACGTAACTCGGTTCGCTATAGCTGGCGCGGCGAACGCGATACCCGGGGCGACAGCAACTGGGTCCCTGCCGAGATGGTCGAGCGAATTGAAGTCCTCCGCGGCCCGGCAGCCGCGCGTTATGGTTCCGGTGCGGCCGGCGGAGTGGTCAACATTATTACCAAACGCCCGACCAACAACTGGCACGGTTCCCTGTCTTTTTTTACCAATCAGCCGGAAAACAACAAGGAAGGCACGACTAATCGCGCTAACTTCAATCTCAGCGGCCCACTGGCCGGCGAAGCGCTGACAATGCGCCTGTATGGCAATATCAATAAAACGGAACCCGACGCCTGGGATATTAACCATGCGCAAAACGGCTCCTACGCTGCGGGACGCGAAGGGGTACGCAATAAAGATATTAACGCCCTGCTGTCATGGAAAATGACCCCGCAGCAAATTCTCGATTTCAGCTACGCCTATAGCCGTCAGGGGAATATCTATGCCGGTGATACCCAGTACAGCAACGGCAATCTTAGCCCGAACGGGCTGGTGGATTCCCTGTACGGACACGAAACGAATCGCCTCTATCGCCAGTCCTGGGGATTGACCTACAACGGTCTTTGGGATTGGGGCCAGTCCAAAGCGGGGGTTTACTACGAGAAAACCAACAATACCCGCCTGCAGGAAGGCTCCACCGGCCGCGTCGAAGGCATGATCAACAGTGAGGATTATGCCACCAGCCGACTGGAATCCTGGCGTACTACCTCCGAATTCAATGTGCCTTTCTTCTGGCTGGCGGATCAGACGCTGACGCTGGGCATGGAATGGAACCATGATCAGCTCGACGACCCGGCATCGATGCAGGCCACTAACAGCAACGGGGAGACTATCCCTGGGATCTCCGGCGACCCTGCGCAACGTCGTACCAAAAACAGCGCCACCCTCACCGGTATCTATCTGGAAGATAATATCGAAGCCGTGCCCGGCACCAACCTGATCCCCGGCATTCGTTTCGATTATCATAATCAGTTTGGCAGCAACTGGAGCCCAAGCCTCAATTTGTCTCAGGCGCTGGGCGATATGTTCACGCTGAAGGCCGGTATCGCGCGGGTGTTTAAAGCGCCTAACCTTTATCAATCCAGTGAAGGCTATCTGCTCTCCACCCGCGGCAACGGTTGTCCAAACACTATCGCCGAAGGCAGCTGCTATCTGCTGGGCAACCCTGACCTCGACCCGGAAATCAGTATTAACAAAGAGATCGGTATCGAATTTAACCTTAATGGCTACGCTGCCGGGGTCACCTGGTTCCGCAACGATTACAAAAACAAAATCGTCTCCGGAACCGAGGTGCTGGGCTATACCTCCAGCGGCAATAATATCCTGCAATGGCAGAACGGCGGCAAAGCCGTGGTCGAGGGGCTGGAAGGCAATCTGCTGATCCCGGTGCTGGCTGATATCCTAAGCTGGCGGACCAATGCCACCTGGATGTTCAAATCTGAAAGTAAAGAGACAGGCAACCCGCTGTCGGTTATCCCGAAATATACCGTTAACACGATGCTCGACTGGCAGGTAAACGACGCCCTGTCGGCGAATGTCAACTGGACGCTTTATGGCCGTCAGAAGCCGCGTCAGTATGCAGAGATCCGCAACGAAACCGGAACCCTTGCCACCACCGAGGTTGGCGCCTATTCCATCGTGGGGATCGGCACCCAGTATCAGCTCAACCGGGATATTCGCCTGAATGCCGGCATAAGTAACCTCTTTGATAAGCAACTGTATCGCGAAAATGCCGGCGCCTCGACCTACAATGAGCCTGGACGCGCGTATTACGCCGGAGTGACCCTCTCTTTCTGAACCACTGCGCCCGCCTCCGCGGGCGCCAGCCCTATTCTCTCTACGCCGTTTTCATAGTAGCATCCCGCTGATCGTCTTTGACCACAACAGAGTAGAGCATGACAACAACAGATCTCGCCCCGAAGGGCGAAATGGTTTTACGCACCCTGGCAATGCCGGCAGATACCAATGCCAACGGGGACATTTTTGGCGGCTGGCTGATGTCGCAGATGGATATCGGCGGCGCCATTATGGCCAAAGAGATCGCCCAGGGTCGCGTGGTGACCGTGCGCGTGGATGGGATGACCTTTTTACGCCCGGTGGCTGTAGGCGACGTGGTGTGCTGCTATGCCCGCTGCGTGAAGCGCGGCAATACCTCAGTGACCATTAACATCGAAGTGTGGGTGAAAAAAGTCTCTTCAGAACCGATTGGCCAGCGCTACAAGGCGACGGAAGCGCTGTTTATCTACGTTGCCGTCGATAATCAGGGTAAACCCCGCCCTCTGCCAGCGGAATAAGATGGCGCCCGGCTAACCGGGCACCTGGCTTAGAGAAAGCCCAGCAGCGAGAAGAAGAAGTAGCCGATAACAATCACCATCACCGGCAGCACGTACAGCGGGAAATACTGCACCAGGATCGTATGTCGCGGCACCACAATGCGTTCGGCGAGCTGCTCGCGAGTTAACCCTTCCGCGCCTTTCGCCTGCTCGAGGATCAGCTGATCCTCAATCCCCTCGCGGAGAAATTTCGCCTGCCGCGCCATCCGCGCGCCGGAGGCCTGCAGCGCCATGCCGACGAACACCAGAATGAAGATAATCCAGAAGCCGATGTTCAGGCTATGGTGAAAATCCGGCAGCGGTGAGTTGTACCAGAAAAAGTTCAGGAACGGCGTGTTAAAGCGCATCATCTCAATCATGACGTGCGCAAAATCCATCATTACCGCGTCAATGCCGGGTTTCTTTTCACTGTGCTCATACATAAATTTGAGGACAGAAATCAGCGTCGACAGCACGGCGGGAATAAAGATGACCCATCCCAAAATACGTTTGATGACCGCAATGCGTCCAGCTTGTTGGTACGTCATGAGTTCCCCTTGTTAAAGACGCGTTAGTGGTTCGCCTGCCGCCCGTTGCGTGGCGCAGGCGCCCCTCGCTTACCCGAATGTGTCGGGTATAAGTCTATCTTCCACGGCGAATTTCGCCCAATAACGCGCGGTATGATATACCATGAATGCCGATTCGTTTATCTGATTACGCAACAGGAGAAGGACATATGTCAGCGAAGCGCCGCATTGAGGCTGCGATTTTTGATATGGACGGGTTGCTGATTGACTCTGAGCCGCTTTGGGATCAGGCGGAGGTCGAGGTCATGGAGAGCCTGGGGGTGGATACCCGCCGCCGCGATGAACTGCCCGACCTGCTGGGTCTGCGAATCGACCTGGTGGTGGATCTGTGGTACGCGCAGCAGCCGTGGCGCGGCGTTGACCGCGCAGAAGCTACCGCGCGCATTATCCGTCGCGCCATCGAACTGGTTGAAGCCTCACGTCCGCTGCTGCCGGGGGTGCGCGAGGCGGTGGCCCTGTGCAAAGCCCAGGGGTTGAAGGTAGGGCTGGCCTCAGCCTCGCCGCTGGTGATGCTGGAGAAAGTGCTCAATATGTTCGAGCTGCGCGACCAGTTTGATGCCCTCGCCTCGGCTGAGCATCTGCCCTGGAGCAAACCGCACCCGCAGGTGTATATCAACTGCGCCGCCGCCCTCGGGGTCGACCCACAGCGCTGTGTCGCGCTGGAGGACTCGGTCAACGGCATGATCGCCAGCAAAGCTGCGCGCATGCGCGCTATCGTCGTGCCGGAAGCAGAGAACAGCCGCGACCCGCGCTTCGTGCTGGCGGACGTCAAGCTGCCGTCACTGCAGGCCCTGACCGTCGAGGCGCTGCTCGGGTAAGACCGCTGGCGGGTGACGCGATCGCCGCCACCCGCCAGCAAAGAAAATCAAAACATCGTTTCATTTTAATTGTAATTTTATTTTCCTGCCTCTATGCTGGGTACAGGTGGCGTCATCGTACGCCTGAAGATCAGCACACAGAGGTGAATATGGTACTGAACGCCTTCGACCTGACGGGTAAGGTCGCCATCGTGACCGGTTGCGATACCGGCCTGGGACAGGGAATGACGCTGGGCCTGGCGCAGGCCGGATGCGATATCGTCGGCATCAACCGCAAAATTCCCCACGACACGGCCGCGCAGGTTCAGGCGCTGGGCCGCCGCTTTCATGCCATTCAGGCGGATCTCAGCCAACAGGATGATATGACCGTTTTGGTCGACCAGGCGGTGGCGGCGATGGGCCGGGTCGATATTCTGGTCAACAACGCCGGGATTATCCGCCGCCATGATGCCCTGACCTTCACGGAAAGTGACTGGGATGCGGTGATCGATCTGAATCTGAAAGCAGTTTTTTTCCTCTGCCAGGCGGTCGCCAGGCAGTTCATTCGCCAGGGTGAAGGCGGGAAAATCGTTAACATCGCCTCGATGCTCTCGTTTCAGGGCGGGATCCGCGTCCCCTCCTATACCGCCTCGAAAAGCGGCGTGCTGGGGCTGACCCGCCTGCTGGCTAACGAATGGGCTGGTCAGGGTATCAACGTCAACGCCATTGCGCCCGGGTATATGGCCACCAATAACACCCAGGCGCTGCGCGAAGATGAGGAGCGCAACCAGGCAATCCTTGAGCGTATCCCCGCCGGTCGCTGGGGTGTGCCAGATGACCTGCAGGGGCCGGTGGTGTTTCTCGCCTCGTCCGCCGCCGATTATATTCACGGCTATACCCTGGCCGTCGACGGCGGATGGCTGGCGCGCTGAGAATTTGTGACAAAGAGTTACACCGTCACCTCTTCCGTGCACTGTATAAAAACCCTATACTGTATGAATCGACAGTTTAGGGTGTGTTATCATGACGGCGGAAGGCCATCTCTTCTTTTCAATCGCCTGCGCAGTATTTGCCAAAAACGCAGAGTTAACGCCGGTGCTGGCGCAGGGCGACTGGTGGCATATTGTGCCCTCCGCGGTCTTGACCTGCCTGCTGCCGGACATCGATCACCCAAAGTCGTTTCTTGGCCAGCGGCTGAGCTGGATCTCAAAGCCCGTGGCGCGGGCCTTTGGCCACCGCGGCTTCACCCACAGCCTGCTGGCGGTGTTTGGCGCGCTGACGCTATTCTACCTCAAGGTGCCTGACAGCTGGATTGTCCCGGCGGACGCCCTCCAGGGCCTGGTGCTGGGCTATCTCAGCCACATCCTTGCCGATATGCTCACCCCAGCCGGGGTGCCGCTGCTGTGGCCCTGCCGCTGGCGCTTTCGGCTACCGATCCTTGCGCCGCGCAAAGGCAACCAGCTGGAGCGCGCCTTATGTATGGCGCTGTTCATCTATGCCGTCTGGATGCCGCAGACGCTGGCGGACAACACCGCGATACGCTGGTCTTCCGGGGTGATTAATTCCCTGCAGATCACCTTCAATCGCTTCATAAGTCACCAGAGTGGGCGATAAACCGGCAGAAAACACCTTTTGGTTATAACCCATTCCATTTGAATATAAGTCCTTGATAACGCCTTCTGCTAACCTTGCGGTCATAAGAGCTGGTTATCCACCAGCCCGGGTTATAAAAATATCAGGAGAACGGGGATGAACTTTCCATTAATAGCGAACGTAGTCGTGTTCGCCGTATTGTTGTTTGCGCTGGGGCAAACGCGCCATAAACAGTGGAGCCTGGCCAGGAAGGTCCTGGTCGGCCTGGCGATTGGCGTGATCTTTGGTCTGGCGCTACAGCTGATCTATGGGTCTGACAGCCAGGTGCTGAAGGATTCCATCCAGTGGTTTAATATCGTCGGCAACGGTTATGTCCAGCTGCTGCAAATGATCGTTATGCCGCTGGTCTTCGCGTCAATCCTTAGCGCGGTGGCTCGCCTGCACAATGCCTCGCAGCTGGGGAAAATCAGCTTCCTGAGCATCGGGACTCTGTTGTTCACCACCCTGATCGCCGCTCTGGTTGGCGTGCTGGTGACTAACATGTTCGGCCTCACCGCCGAGGGACTGGTCCAGGGCAGCGCGGAGACCGCCCGTCTGAACGCCATTCAGAGCAACTATGTGGGTAAAGTGGCCGATCTCAGCGTCCCGCAGCTGATCCTCTCCTTCGTGCCGAAGAACCCGTTTGCTGACCTGACCGGGGCTAACCCGACCTCGATCATCAGCATCGTCATTTTCTCGGCGTTCCTCGGCGTCGCAGCCCTGAAGCTGCTGAAAGAGGATGTGGAAAAAGGCCAGCGCGTCCTGACCGCCATTGATACCCTGCAGGGCTGGGTGATGAAGCTGGTTCGTCTGGTGATGCAGCTGACCCCTTACGGCGTTCTGGCGCTGATGACCAAAGTGGTTGCCGGGTCGAATCTGCAGGATATCATCAAGCTTGGCGGCTTCGTGGTGGCCTCGTACATCGCGCTGGGCATCATGTTTATCGTCCACGGCCTGCTGCTGGCGATTAACGGCGTCAGCCCGCTGAAGTATTTCCGTAAAGTCTGGCCGGTGATCACCTTCGCCTTCACCAGCCGCTCCAGCGCCGCCTCCATTCCGCTGAACGTGGAAGCGCAGACCCGTCGTCTCGGCGTACCGGAGTCGATTGCCAGCTTCTCCGCTTCCTTTGGCGCCACCATTGGTCAGAACGGCTGCGCCGGTATCTACCCGGCCATGCTGGCGGTGATGGTCGCACCGACCGTAGGCATCAACCCGCTGGATCCGATGTGGATTGCCACCCTCGTGGGCATCGTCACCGTCAGCTCGGCGGGCGTCGCCGGAGTGGGCGGCGGGGCCACCTTCGCCGCGCTGATCGTCCTGCCGGCGATGGGCCTGCCGGTGACCCTCGTGGCGCTGCTGATCTCCGTCGAGCCGCTGATCGATATGGGACGTACCGCGCTGAACGTTAACGGCTCCATGACCGCCGGGACGCTGACCAGCCAGTGGCTGCGCCAGACCGACAAGTCGATTTTCGATAGCGAAGAAGAAGCCGAACTGGCGCATCGCTAAACGGTAAGCACAAAAAAACCGCTGATAATCAGCGGTTTTTTTATTTCTGCAGCAGACTCAGGCTTCAATCTCTCCTTCCTGACGCACCTGGTTAGCCCAGCGCTGCGCCGACTCCGGCACGCTGAACGCCGGTGAACGGCGAAAATGCTCTCCCATCAGCAGAAAGGCGACATACTTCCCGCGCAAAATCCAGACATCGCGAAAATGGTCCATTTTCACGGCATGTTCCGGGGGCGCAGGCTCCACGCGCGGCACGTAGCTAATGACAGGGCGATTTTGTTGGCGCAATGGTTTCATAACAAATGGATTCACTAAGCAAAGCGGGAAACAGAAACCTCTATCATAGCCGATCGTGGCCCCGTTCGTCGCCCCCCTGCCGCCGATGCGCATTTTAGGATAACTCCCTGCCCCCTGGCCGGGCGCAGGCAGCGTAATGTTCTATAGTTAGAAGGGTTTTGGTTTATCAACGACCACTTTTAGCAATGAAAGCAGGAGACGAGCAATGTCTGATAAGCACCCAAACCCTCACCACCAGCAGGCACCGGTCCACGGCAGCGAGGAAGCGCAGCCGGGTCTCGACTCGCTGGCGCCGGATGACCGGGAGTGGCGCCCCACGCCGAAACCCACCGCCCCTGGCGCTGAACCGACCGCCCCTGGCAGCCTGAAAACGCCTGATACCCACAGCAAAAAACTCGATGCCCTGGAGCCACAGCGCAAAGGCGGAGAAGACTATCCGCTGACCACTAACCAGGGCGTGCGCATTGCCGACGATCAGAACTCGCTGCGCGCCGGTACCCGCGGCCCAACGCTGCTGGAAGATTTCATTCTGCGGGAGAAGATCACCCACTTCGACCACGAGCGAATTCCGGAGCGTATCGTTCATGCCCGCGGCTCAGCAGCCCACGGCTACTTCCAGCCCTACAAAAGCCTGACAGCCTTGACCAAAGCCGATTTTCTCTCGGCAGCCGATAAAATCACCCCGGTCTTTGTGCGCTTCTCCACCGTGCAGGGCGGCGCGGGGTCGGCGGACACCGTTCGTGATATTCGCGGCTTCGCCACCAAGTTTTACACCGACGAGGGGATTTTTGACCTCGTCGGCAACAACACCCCGGTTTTCTTTATCCAGGACGCGCTGAAGTTTCCCGACTTTGTCCACGCCGTGAAGCCTGAGCCCCACTGGGCCATCCCCCAGGGACAAAGCGCTCACGATACGTTCTGGGACTATGTTTCCCTGCAGCCGGAAACGCTGCACAACGTGATGTGGGCGATGTCCGATCGCGGCATCCCGCGCAGCTATCGCACCATGGAAGGCTTTGGCATCCACACCTTCCGCCTGATCAATGCCGAGGGCAAAGCCACCTTTGTTCGCTTCCACTGGAAACCGGTCGCCGGCAAGGCGTCGCTGGTATGGGATGAAGCGCAGAAGCTGACCGGCCGTGACCCCGATTTTCATCGCCGCGACCTGTGGGAGGCCATTGAAGCCGGGGACTACCCGGAATTTGAGCTCGGCCTGCAGTTGATCCCCGAAGAGAATGAATTTGATTTTGACTTCGACCTGCTCGATCCCACCAAGCTGATCCCCGAGGCGCTGGTGCCGGTGCAACGGGTCGGCAAAATGGTCCTCAACCGCAACCCGGACAACTTCTTTGCCGAAAACGAACAGGCGGCCTTCCATCCCGGGCATATCGTCCCGGGCATCGATTTCAGCAACGATCCGCTGCTGCAGGGGCGCCTCTTCTCCTACACCGATACCCAGATAAGCCGCCTCGGCGGACCGAATTTCCATGAAATCCCGATCAACCGGCCGACCTGCCCGTACCACAACTTCCAGCGCGACGGTATGCACCGGATGGAGATTGACACCAACCCGGCCAACTACGAACCCAACTCGATCAACGATAACTGGCCGCGCGAGACGCCGCCAGCCGCCAAACGCGGCGGTTTTGAGTCCCTCGCCGAGCGCGTCGACGGCGAGAAGATCCGTCAGCGCAGCCCGTCATTCGGCGAATATTACGCCCAGCCGCGTCTGTTCTGGCTGAGCCAGACGCCGATTGAGCAGCAGCATATTATCGATGGCTTCAGCTTCGAGCTTAGCAAAGTGGTCCGCACCTGGATCCGCGAGCGGGTGGTCGATCACCTGGCCCATATTGATACCCGGCTGGCGGAAACGGTCGGGGCGAATTTAGGTATCGAACTGAGCGATGAGCAGCGCAGCCTCACTCTGCCCTCCCCGGTCAACGGCGTGGAGAAAGATCCCACCCTCAGCCTCTACGCGGATGCCGAAGGGGATGTGAAAGGTCGTGTGGTGGCGGTGCTGCTCAATGAGCGTACCTCGGCGCAGGATCTGGTCCATCTCCTGCAGGCGCTACAGGCCCGGGGCGTGCACAGTAAACTGCTCTATTCGCGGATGGGGGAAGTCGTCGCCGACGATGGCTCTCCCCTGCCGATCGCCGGCACCTTCGCCGGCTCCCCGTCGCTGACGGTGGATGCCGTGGTGGTGCCCGGCGGCGATCTCAGCGCCTTGAGCCAGAGCGGCGACGCGCGCTACTACCTGCTGGAGGCCTATAAGCATCTGAAGCCGATCCTGCTGGCAGGCGATGCGCGGCAGTTAACGTCGGTTCTGCAGGTCCCGGCCCAGGGCGAAGAGGGCGTCATCGTCACCGATGCTCTTGACACGCCGGCGGCAGATAAACTGCTCGCCCTGATGACGGCCCACCGGGTATGGTCGAGAAGCCCGAAAATCGCCGCTATTCCGGCGTAGCAAAAAGCCCGGCACGGTGTGCCGGGCTTGACTCACTTTCCTTTCCCCGTCGGGTTTACACGTCGCGGTAGGTTCCCAGGCGATAACCCCGGTCGGCCACCGCCGCTTTCAGCGAGGCGGACGTCAGCACATCAAGCTCGCCCAGCCGCGGATAGCAGTAGGCGCTGCCCATGATGGTCTGGTCGACAAAGGCCGGATGACACATCACCTCCAGAGAGCGCTCCTCGCGGGCGATTGAGGCGTCCAGCGTCTGCAGGAACAGCGCCTCAGAGACGGCTTCCCCGTAAAACTCGCTGCTGAAGCCTGCGCTGCTGCGCGCCGCCTGCTGATCGAGACCGCTCTGCGCCGCCACCTGGCGATCAATGCGCAACGCGATGCCCTTGTCGCGGGCAAAAGCCGCGACGATGGGGTAGATCGGAGCGATCATATGCACATGGTGATGACTGTCGAGATGCGTCGGCTCATGACCGAAGAGTTCGATAAAACGACGGTACTGACACGCCAGCTCATGGGCAATCTCCTCCAGCGGCAGGTTATCTTCTTCCGCCTGCTGCCAGATCCATTTGCCCAGCCGGCCGTCGCGGGTTAACCCCGGCATGGCCGACAGCGGTTCGCCCAGCGTCAGCACAAAGTGCATCCCGACCGCCAGCTCCGGCGTACTGCGGCTCAGCTGGGCGGCGTGGTCAATAGCCGCGCCGTTGACCAGCGCCGTAGTTGATGTCACCACGCCGTTGCGGCAGGCCTCGATAATGCCGTAGTTCTGCCCTTTACTGAGGCCGAAGTCGTCGGCATTGACGATCAATACGCGTTCCATTAGCCGCTCCCGTTACGCTTTCAGTTTTTCGATCGTCGCCGCAAAGTTCGGCAGCCATTTTTCATGGGCCAGAATCATCTCCCGCGCCAGCTGCTCGGCGTCACGATCGGAATGGATCAGCGGGCTTAAGTTCAGCGCCAGCAGCACGTCGTTCAGCTCACCGCTGATCGCCGCCTGGCTGGCCGCCACTTCAAACCCTTTGATGGTGTAGATAAGCCCCAGCACCTTCTCGTTGAAATGGGTGATGCGCGGCGTCGGCTTCGCGCCATCGCGACCTAAGGTGCAGCTCATCTCGACCGCCCAGTCCGCCGGGATATTATCGATATGGCCATGATGTGGGATATTCACATAGTGCTCAGTCTGCTTATCGTTATAGATAGCGTTGATCACTTCGCAAGCGGCATCGGAGTAATAGGCGCCCCCGCGCTGCTCCAGCTCCTTCGGCTTGACCTTGAGATCCGGATTTTTATACAGCTCAAACAGCTGCTTCTCCACTTTCTGCACCACCTGGGCGCGCGCGCCGCCCTTATAGTACTCGCCCATCTCAATCGCCAGCATCTCTTTTGGCTTAAAGTAATAGAGCAGATAGGAGCATGGGATCAGGCGCAGGGAGCGGATCAGCCCTTCGCTGAACGGCAGGTCGAAGATATTTTTTACCGAGTTCGCGGTCAGGCGGCCGGAGGCGACGCCATCCAGCAGTTCATCGAAGCGCGAGACGCCATTAACCAGCACGTCGCGGACGAACACCAGGTGGTTCAGACCGAACAGGTCGATGTGCAGCTCATCGCTCGGGCTGAGCTGCAGCACGTCGGTGATGAACATCTTCATGCCGATGGGAATGTTGCACACCCCGATAAAGCGTTTGAAACTGGTGTGACGATAGACCGCCTCGGTGACCATGCCCGCCGGGTTGGTGAAGTTGATGATCCACGCGTCCGGGCAGATCTCCTGCACATCTTTCACGATGTCGAAAATCACCGGGATGGTGCGCAGCCCCTTAAACAGCCCACCCGCCCCGTTGGTCTCCTGGCCAAGATAACCGTGGCTCAGCGGGATACGCTCATCTTTTTCCCGCGCCTTCAGCTGGCCCACGCGCAGCTGGGTAGTGACGAAATCTGCGCCCTGCAGCGCCTCGCGGCGGTCCAGCGTTTTATAAACCTTCATCGGCACGCCGGCTTTTTCCACCATCCGCTCGCACAGCGCATGGATAATATCGAGCTTCTCCTGGCCCTCTTCCACATCCACCAGCCACAGCTCTGTCACCGGCAGTTCATGATAACGTTTCAGGAAACCTTCCAGTAATTCCGGGGTATAGCTGCTACCGCCGCCAATAGTGACGACTTTTAATTTCTGGCTCATCTTTTTCTCCCTTAGACGCTGCGTGTAGACGCAGGCCGCTCTCCGCATAAATGCGGACAGTTAACTTAAATTAGTTATGGTGTAAGCCTGGCGGCTAATACCGCCTGGGCTTAATTAATACTGGTCAAATGTTTTCGATAACTACTCGGTGTAAACGAGGTCAGCTTTTTAAAGGTTTTAATAAACAGGCTCGGGCTGCTGTACCCTGATTCATAGGCAATATCCGTCACCGAATAGTTGGTAATTTCCAGCTGCTTTTTGGCAAAATTGATACGGATATCGTTAATTATCTGCATCGGCGTTTTACCATAATAGCGCTGGGTCGCCCGGGTTAAATACTCCTGCGTTTTGCCCGATAGCCGAACCATATTCTCGAGGGCGCTCTCGCCAAACTCCAGTTTATCGTGCATAGCCTCAACGGTATTTTTTAACCATTGCGGGACGACGTCTGCAACCGGCTCTTCGCGATAGTGACGTAAACGGTTAATGACATAAAAGGAGACCAGCTCGATAAATTCGTCAAATTCCGTTTCGCGAAAATTGAGTGAGGCGATGACCGACTCAATGTAGCCGAGAAAAGCGCTCTGCACGGCGTAGACCTGCGACGCCACCAGGCCAAACGGCAGCAGCGGCAGATAATGTTTCTCAAAGAAGCGCCTGCTGATGCCGACGTTAAGGATGCGCGTCGCACCAAATTCATAGAAGCTCTGGTGGTGCGAACCCATCGGGATAAAGACAAAATCCCCGCGCTCCAGCAGCACCCGTTTGCCATTGATCTCCTGGTAATAGCGCCCGGTTAATACGACGGTAAATTCGTAGTAATCATGCTGGTGGAGCCCGCTCACGCTTTCCGTTTTGTTATAGATGACCACATGAAAGTTCTTCCCGTTGAACAACTGCTGTTCTCTGGCGGTACTGATCTCGGTGGTCATCATCCTGGGCTGCCTCATCGTCGCGATGGCCTATTGTACCTTCTCGTGCAGCTCAATCAATTCCGCTACCAGCTCGCGGGCCAGCATGGAGGTCATCAGGTGATCCTGAGCATGCACCAGCACCAGGCTGACCTTCATTTTCCCCTCGCCCTCGTCGCTTTCGATAAGCTGGGTCTGCACCCGATGCGCCTCGCTCAGCGCCTGACGCGACTGCTCCATCATCGTTTTCGCCGCGGCAAAATCCCCCTGCTTGGCCTGCTTCAGCGCGGCATAGGCCAGACTACGCGCTTGGCCGGAGTTGATAATCAGCCCCATCACCACCTCTTCGAGGTCGTTTTCCGGGGTCTCTACCGCGTCGATGTTGTCCAGATCAAACATAATATTTCCCTCATTTCTCAGGCGGTACGGGACGTTGCCCGTACCGCGCGGTATCAGAATTTCAGTGCGTTGGCGATGTCTTCTTCGCTCTCTTCCTGCTCGATAACGGTCTGCGCTTTATTCGACAGCACCACAAACGGCAGGTAGACCAGGGTGGAGACGCCAAGGTTGAACAGGGCGACCAGCAGAGCGGCGACACTGCCGTTACTGTTAAAGAACGCCCCCAGGCCAGTTGGCATGGTCCACGGCGCCAGGTTGGTCACCGGTGGGATAATCCCCAGGCTGTAGGCCGCGAGAGTAATGGCCGCCAGAATCGGCTGGACCAGCACGAACGGGATGAACATCACCGGGTTCATGATGATCGGCAGGCCAAAAAGAATCGGTTCGTTAATCTGGAAGATGCCTGACGGCAGCGCCAGCTTCGCGACCTGACGATGGTCAGCGCGGCGGGAAGCGATAAAGATGGCGATAATCAGACCCAGCGTCGCCCCGGAACCCCCCAGCAGGATGTAGGAGTCGAGCATCGGCTTGGCCCAGAAGTGGAACTGTTTACCCGCTTCGATCGCTGCATCAACCGATCCGTACTGGTTGTACAGGGCGATGTTTTCCAGCGCCCACGGCGTCATGATGCCGTTATCCAGCGCGGTCAGCGCCAGCGAACCGTGCACCCCGAAGAACCACAGCAGGGAGTTAAAGATGACGTATGCCCAGCCGACCACGCTGCCCATCGCCGCCAGCGGCGTGGAGATGGAGTCCATGATGATCTGGTGGAAGTTGCTGCCGTAGCTCGACAGGGCCCACGAGATAATGCCGAAGATGGAGAGGATCAAGAAGCCAGGGATCAGCGCAGAGAAAGAGCGCGATACCGATCCCGGCACGCTGTCCGGCAGTCTGATCACCCAGTTGCGACGGATCACGAAGGTGAACAGTTCCGCGACGACCAGACCGATAATCATACCGGAGATGATGTTCTGCCCGCCCAGCCAGTTGGCGCCGACGGCATAGGCTTCGCCCACGCTGTACGGGGTCACGGTCATGAAGGCCGCTACCGCCAGCAGGCCAGCGGCCATCGGGTCGACTTTGCGCTCTTCCGCCAGCGCGGAGCCGATAAAGAATGGCGCCATCAACGACATAATGCCGAGGGTGCCGTTATAGACGTTGCCGCCGATAGCCTTAAAACCGTTTAAGGTTTCAATGGTAGAGGCATCCAGGCGAATGCCCATGGAGTAAAAGAAAGAGCCTTCGCCGAAGCTCAGAAAAACGTTGTTAATTAATACAAACATGGCCCCGGCGAGGGTCAACGGCATGAGTTTAATAAATCCATTTTTAATCGCATTAATATGCGGCTGCTTTCCTATTTTCACTGCAAAAGGAAGGAGTACCTTTTCAAGCGAGTCGATCACTTTACTCATAGTCAATACCCTTAAAAGCCGCAATAAACTATTACGGCGATGATGTATGAAATTACTCTTTGACGGGAAAATAAACTCTTTATTTTTTGACGGCCGGCAACAGAATGCCGCCAGGCGTCAAAATACATCGAGTTTTAAAATTTAAAATTATTGTGCTGCAGCTTTCTTAATGGCCGCGACGGCGGCTTTCAATACCCCTAAACCATCCACCTTGCCATACAGAAGAGAATCGATGACTTCTACCGGTTTATTTGGCAGCAGGCGCTGAATTTCCGGTAACATATACGCAATTTGTGGCCCTAATAATACAACGTCGGCTTCTGGTCCCTTTTCACCCGCGAGAGTTTCAGGATAGGCTTCAATAATGACCGGGACTTCGTATTTTTCCGCCTGCGCCCGCATTTTGGAGACCAGCAGTGACGTGGACATGCCTGCCGAGCAGAACAGATAAATGTGTTTCTTTTCCATGAACGCTTCCTCAATGTGTGAGACCAGGGCCTTCAGTAACCGCTGAGAGCCGGTAAGACTGGTAACATCCGGTTAATTCTGTTTATGGGTTGAGTATACGGCAAGCTGAGCCGTCGTGATAATTCCCTGTTGAACAGAATTGTCTCTCATTGACCTCCGGTTTTGACTACCCTCACATTTTCACCCAAATAATTCGCGCAATTAAATAAGCATCAGGACTCACAAAAAAGCCCGACCAGTGGTCGGGCTTACGTACAACTCAGTCAACAGTAAGGCGCTTACTTAGCGTTGCGCGGATCCGTATCATACTCGGCGCAGGTCTGGTAGCCGGAGTTCATCACGTGCCCCGTTTCGTCGAGGGCCACAAAGTAGGTCTCCACTTTACCATCTCGTTGACCGAGGATATAGGTCTGGCAGGTGCCGCGGGCATGGACCATCGTCACTTCCGTTGAAGGTTTGCCAGCGATCTGCATCACCTGCTGACGCGACATCCCTTTCTTCACATCTTTCACCACCGGCTGGGTAAACTGGTCTTTGGTACGATCGTAAGCGGTACAGCCCGCGAGTAAGGTTAACGCGACGGTGACGCCCAGTATTCCTGCTAAGCTTTTCTTCATTTTGGTTCCTCTCTTCCACTGTGTAACGATAAGCCTGGAATAAATAGTGTTATTTTTCAAGCCGAACAGCGAAATCATGTCTGAGTGTGTTATTACGTAAACAGGATTGACGCTCCGCCGCCGACCGGCGCTTTCTCCTGCGCGGTGGCATCTATAATGAAATCCTATGTCATTGATTGCCTTCTTTTCCGGCAGTCAAAACCCCGGTCCTTGTCGTTTCAGCGGCAAAGAGGTAGCTTTAAGCCAACAGGTTGCCAAACAGATTCACTTTCGGAGGGCGCGATGACGCTACAACAAGAGATTATTCAGGCGCTGGGCGCGAAGCCGCAGATCGATGCCGCAGACGAGATCCGTCGCAGCGTCGATTTCCTGAAATCCTATCTGCAGACTTACCCTTTTATTAAATCACTGGTGCTGGGTATCAGCGGCGGCCAGGACTCGACCCTGACGGGGAAACTGTGCCAGATGGCGATCAATGAACTGCGCGCCGAAACGGGCGACAGCAGCCTGCAGTTTATCGCCGTCCGTTTACCCTACGGCGTGCAGGCGGATGAGCAGGACTGCCAGGATGCCATCGCCTTTATTCAGCCTGACCGGGTGTTGACGGTGAATATCAAAGCCTCGGTACTGGCAAGCGAACAGGCGCTGCGCGAAGCGGGGATCGAACTGAGCGACTTCGTTCGCGGCAACGAAAAAGCCCGTGAGCGCATGAAAGCCCAGTACAGCATCGCCGGGATGACCCAAGGGGTGGTAGTCGGCACCGACCATGCAGCGGAGGCGATTACCGGCTTCTTCACCAAATATGGCGACGGCGGCACCGACATCAACCCGATCTTCCGGCTGAACAAACGTCAGGGCAAACAGCTGCTGGCCCATCTCGGCTGCCCGGAACATCTGTATAAGAAGTTACCGACAGCCGATCTGGAAGACGATCGCCCCTCCCTGCCGGATGAAGTGGCGCTGGGGGTGACCTATGAGAATATCGACGACTATCTGGAAGGCAAAACGCTGGACCCCAGCATCGCCAAAACGATCGAAGGCTGGTATCTGAAAACCGAACACAAGCGTCGGCCACCGATCACCGTCTTTGACGATTTCTGGAAAAAATAGTCCCTCCCCCGCCCCGGCCCGCGCCGGGGTTGTTTTTTGCGCTTTTCGCCGCAAAAACCGCCTGCTATACTGGATAGATAGACAGTATCAGGAGTTATTGTGGCCAGAAAGCAATCTGCCCCGCGTCTGGAGTTTGAGGCGGCGGCGATCTATGAATATCCCGAACACCTTCGCCCGTGGCTGGAGACACTGCCGAAGCTGCCGGGCGTCTATCAGTTTCACGGCGATAGCGACACGATGCCGCTCTATATCGGCAAGAGCGTCAACCTCCGCAGCCGGGTGCTCTCCCACCTGCGCACCCCTGAAGAGGCGGCGATGCTGCGTCAGTCCCGGCGTATCACCTGGCAGCGCACCGCTGGCGAGCTGGGAGCGCTGCTGCTGGAGGCGCGGTTGATTAAAGAGCAGCAGCCGCTGTTTAACAAGCGGCTACGGCGTAACAAGCAACTCTGCGCCTGGCTGCTTGCGGACGACCGGCCGCAGATTGTCTATGCCCGCGAGGTTGATTTCTCGCACCAGCAGCATCTCTATGGTCTGTTCGCCAACCGGCGGGCGGCGCTGCAGATGCTGCAGAGCCTTGCTGACGAACAGCGCCTCTGTTACGGCCTGCTCGGTCTGGAGCCGCTCAGCCGCGGCCGCGCCTGCTTTCGATCCGCACTGGGCCGCTGCGCCGGCGCCTGCTGTGGAAAGGAGAGCGTGGAGGCGCACCGTCAGCGTCTGCTGGCGCAGATGAGCAAGCTGCAGCTGGTGTGCTGGCCGTGGGCAGGACCGGTGGCGCTGGAGGAGCGCGGCCCGGATATGACGCAGTATCATGTCATTCATAACTGGCTGTGGCTGGGAGCCGTCGACTCGCTCAATGAGGCCGCTGCGCTGACCCGCCTGCCCGCCGGATTCGACCAGGATGGTTACAAAATCCTCTGTAAGCCTCTGCTCAGCGGCAACTACCCGTTGCATCCGCTTGGCTGAAAGACCAGAAACAAAAAACCGCCGGCCCTGCCCAACGCCTGATGGCATTATTGGGCAAGACCGGCGGTCTTGATTCAGTGCGCTACATTATTCAGCGGGTGCAGGCATTTTACCTGCCGGCGCGTTGCGTTCTGTCAGATGCTTCTCAAAATTGGCATTGAACTGTTTTTTCTGCTCCGGGGTCAGAATGTTGTAGATCTTGTTCTGCGTTTCCAGGCGGGACAGCGCCATCGCTTTATGCTGCGCTTCCATCTTATCGATCTGCGCTTCCGCTTTCGCCTTATCAAAGGTATCGCTGGCGATCAGCTCGTGCATCGCGCGGCGTTCGTCAAGGGACGGACGCTTCATGTTTTCGCGCTGGCTCTTCATGATCTCGCGGATCTGCTGCTTCTGCGCATCGGTCAGGTTCAGGCCTTTAAACATCATGTCATGCTGACCCGGGCCGCCTTTATGATGCATCATCATCGGCTTGCTGTCGCTCGGCGCGGTGGTGGTATCGGCGGCGTGTGCCAGGTTAGCCGCGCCCAGAGCCAGAGTAGAGGCAACAAACAGTGCAGTGAGTTTCTTCATCATTCAATCCTTACTTTACGTTATTCTTACGGCGCGTTGCCGTGTTGACGAGATTAACTTTACGACGTTTATCGTCAATTAGTCAGAGCAAGAGTAAAACAATGAAAGTGTAAAAAACAGTTTCTCACCAATTATGGAGGAAATAAGGAATTTGAACGAAGAATTGCAATAAAAAATAAATAACTTGCTGTTTTGCACAGGAATTATGGAGAGTATAAAGGAGCGACGATTAAAAACAAAGCATTTTACCAGGAATAATCTGCAAATTTACACTGGCGCACGAAAAAATAAGAAGATGAACAACGACGCGCGAAATAAAGCAGGCCGCCCGGCGGACGGCTTGCCCTCAGGATAATTTTTCCAGCATCAGGCCAGCGCGCAGCCCCCTGGCCACCGCCGGATTGGGAAACAGAACATACTCCGGCTCTGCCCCCACCACATACCGCGTCTCCCCCTCCTCCGCCAGCAGCGTGCCTGGGGCGAAGGGGGTGAAGTTCAGCGTCTGTTCCGCCATATGCAAGCGGAAATCATCGCTATGGCGGGTGATCTGCTGCACCACCCGGTAGCGCAGCGGCGCCGGGGCGTCGGCAATGGCCAGATCCCCCACCAGCAACCGGGAGATAGCCCCCTCGGCGGCGGCAAACTGCGTTAGATCGTTTTCCCCCAACGGCAGCGCTTTACCCAGTTCAAGAGTGCAGGCCAGCGCCGCGAACCGTTCGCAGCTGAAATGGGTGAAGGTCCCGCCCGGCTGGCGATGAAATACCAGCGCCTCCAGCCCGGCGCCGCCCAACCAGTGAAGAAAATCCTCCTCCCAGGGCGTATCGCGGGCCGGGAGCACGCCGAAGCGCGGATGCAGCGACCCGCGGATCGCGGTATGCAGATCGAGGTGCCAGCGCGGACCATCATGGTCGCGATAGAAACGGGCCACCGCCTGCTCCAGCCGCTGCGCCCGCTGCGTCTCCTCGCTGGCCGGGAACTGCCGCCAGCGCTCGCCAAACATCCGGTTCATATCGCTGTGCAGATAGCGTTTATTCGCCCGCAGCGCCGGCGGGTTACCGACGATCACCAGCAGCCGCCAGCGCAGGGGGAGAGCCTCCCGGACCAGCCGCTGCACCAGCCGGTCGACAATCTCCACCGGCGCCGTTTCGTTGCCATGGATGGCGCAGGAAAGCACCAGCCCGCGCTCGCAGCGCGCATGCGGCGTCAGCTCGAGGATCCCCTCGCCGAGCCAGTGCCAGCGGAAATGGGCCGTCTCGCCGTGAAAGTGATGGGGCAATCGCCCCGCCAGGGTTAATGCCAGAAAGTGTTCCACCGCGTCCCCTTATTGCTGAAATGGATAAACCGAACCGAGCTGCAGGATCTGGGTCAACCGATCCAGCGCATCGCGCCCTTCCCGCAGCAGCTGTGGGTCGGCGAGGTCGGCCTGGGTGAGGCGGTCGCGATAGTAGCGATCCACCCAGTCATTGAGGGTGGCAAACAGCGTATCGTTCATCAGGACGTGCGGATTGACCGCCTGATACTCCTCGGACGTCAACACCACCCGCAGGCGCAGGCACGCCGGACCGCCGCCGTTGGCCATACTCTCGCGCAGATCAAACACCTGCAGCGCGGCGATGGGGTTATCTGCGGCCAGCAGCTCATTAAGATAGTTCCACACGCCCGGATGCGCCTGGGCTTCCTGGGGCAGGATCAGCGCCATGCTGCCGTCCGCCCGGCTCAACAGCTGACTGTTGAACAGATAGGTAGCAACCGCCTCTTCCACCGTGACCCGGCTGGCGGGAACCACCAACGGGGTAAAGCCCGGCACCTGCTGCGCAAGCTGCTGCAAAACCGCGTCCTGGTCGGCAAAGGCCTGCTCATGGCAGAACAGGACCTGACGGTTGCTCACCGCGATGACGTCGTTATGAAAAACCCCCTTGTCGATCGCCTCCGGATGCTGGCGGGCGAAGATCAGCTGGCGGGGATTGACCTGATTGAGGCGCGCCACCGCCTGGCTTGCCTCAAGGGTTTGCCGCGCCGGATAGCGACGTGGCGCCTCCTCGCTTCCCCGACGGCGGCCATAGACAAATAGCTGGACGCCGGGGGCGCCATAT
Source organism: Klebsiella sp. 54 (assembly GCF_018223875.1). Lineage (NCBI taxonomy): Bacteria > Pseudomonadati > Pseudomonadota > Gammaproteobacteria > Enterobacterales > Enterobacteriaceae > Klebsiella > Klebsiella sp. 54. Next base: position 1,129,689 of record NZ_JAGRRA010000002.1, on the reverse strand, counting down.
TCGCCGCCGAGACGGTTATGGTTCGCCGCCCCTTCGTCGCCAAACCAGGCAGAGGCAGGCAGCGCCGGGTGGATGGCAAATCGCGTGCGGTCCGGGAATATCGCCTGCAGCAGCGCCCCGGTGGTGGGGGCTTCACTGGCGCGGTGGAATTTATCCTGCAGATTCGCCACCGTCAGGTGCACCAGGCCATCCAGCGAATCGGCGGAGGGACAAACCGTCGCGGCGTTCGCCACCCACATCGCCGAGGCCGAACTCACCGCCGACAGCAGATCCGGATCCTGCTGGGCCGCACGGGCCACCACCTGCTCATCGCTGCCGCTAAAGCCCAGCTGACGCAGGAGCGACACGTTGGGTCGTTCCTGAGGGGGGATCACCGCCTGCGGATAGCCGGCGTCGGCAAGGGCTTTCATTTTTTTCAGCCCCTGCTTCGCCGCCAGCTGCGGGTTCGACACCCGATAGCGGTGCCGGGTGGAGGCCTCATTGCCAAAGGAGAGCCCTGCGTAGTGATGGGTCAGTCCGGGCAGACCATCAAAGTTGACTTCGCGGGCGGTCATAACGCCTCCCCGGCCCGGAAGTCGAGCCCCGGATTGAGACTGGCGGGCAGCGTCAGGGTCGGCGATTCGAGACTGGCCATCGGCCAGGCGCAATAATCTGCGGCATACCAGGCCCCGGGGCGATGATTGCCTGAGGCTCCGGTGCCGCCGAACGGCGCGGTACTCGCCGCCCCGGTCAGGGGTTTGTTCCAGTTGACTATCCCGGCCCGCGCCTCAAGCAGCAGCCGATCGAACTTCTCTCGTTCCGGGGAGATTAACCCGCAGGAGAGGCCGAAGCGGGTGGCGTTGGCCAGGGCAATCGCCTCTTCGAAAGTATCGTAGCGCCAGACCCCAAGCAGCGGGCCGAACACCTCTTCATCCTCGACCTGGGCCATGTCGCTCATGTTGACAATCCCCGGCGTCAGCAGCGACGTCCCGGCCTGCAATAACCGCGGCTCCAGCAGGGTGACCGCGCCAGCAGCGACCCGCTGCAGCCAGGCCTGATGCACTTTCTGCGCGGCCTGTTCAGAGATAAGCCCGCCGAGAAACGGCTGCGGCTCAGCGTCCCACGCCGCGGGGATCAGCCGTTGGCTGACCGTCACCAGCCTGGAGAGGAAGGCATCCCCCGCCTCTCCGCGCCGGACCAGCAGACGTCGGGCGCAGGTGCAGCGCTGGCCGGCGGTAATAAAGGCGGACTGGATGGTCAGATGCACCGCGGCATCGACGTCCCGTGGGTCGTCAACGATCAGCGGATTATTGCCGCCCATCTCCAGCGCGAGGATCTTTTGCGGCTGCCCGGCCAGCTGGCGATGCAGATGAAAACCGGTGGTCGAGCTGCCGGTAAACAACAGCCCGTCGATGTCCGCCTGGCCGCTGAGCGCCTCGCCGGTTTCCCGACCGCCCTGCAGCAGGTTGAGCACGCCGGCGGGCAGGCCAGCTTGCTCCCACAGCTTCACCACCGCTTCGCCGCTGTGCGGGGTTAATTCGCTGGGTTTAAAGACCACGGTATTGCCCGCCAGCAACGCCGGCACGATATGCCCGTTCGGCAGATGGCCGGGAAAGTTATAGGGACCAAAGACCGCCAGCACGCCATGCGGCCGGTGACGCAGCGTCGCGGCGCCATCGGGCAGATCGCTGTGCTGTTCACCAGTGCGGGTGTGATACGCCTTCACCGAGATCGCCACCTTGTTGATCATCGCCGTCACTTCCCCGGCCGCCTCCCAGCGCGGCTTTCCGGTCTCGGTGCCGATAATCGCCGTCAGCTCCGCCTTGCTGGCCTCCAGCAGGCTGGCAAACTTTTCGACGATGGCCTGGCGGTCGGCAAACGGCAGCCGCGCCCAGGCCGGGAACGCCTGGCGGGCAGCCGCGACCGCCTCGGCAACCTGCCCGGCATCCGCCGCCTCGCCCTGCCAGACAATCTTCAGGTTGACCGGATCCTGTTTGCTGAAGCGCGGCCCATCGCCGGGCCGCCATTCACCGTTAATCCACAGACTCATGCGGTTTTCTCCTCAGGGATCAAGCGCACCATGCGCACCTGGTCGCCAGCATGACACTTCAGCATATCCAGCTCGCGGGCGCTGAGGGTCAGGGTGTCGCCATCCGGGTCGGCATGCACCAGCAGGGCGCGGAACTGGTGATACTGTTCGTTCGCCACCAGGCACAACGGCCAGTCGCCGGGTGGCGTTTCGCCGGCCTCGGTGGTCACCAGACGGCTTTTGCGGATCGCCCGCACCCGGTCGATATCGCACTCCAGGGTCGGGCCTCCGTCGAAAATATCGATGTAGTTCAGGTAGCGGAATCCCTCTTTCTCCAGCACCGTCCGGGCCGGGGCGGTCTGCGGATGGACCTTGCCGATCACCGCCTGCGCCTCGGGGGTGAGGAAATCGATATACAGCGGATGCTTGGGCATCAGGGCGGCAATGAAAGCCTTTTGTCCGGTGCCGCACAGGTAGTCGGCGCGGGAAAACTCCATGGCGAAAAAGCGTTTGCCCAGGCTCTCCCAGAACGGGGAATAGCCGTGCTCGTCAATCACCCCGCGCATCTCGGCGACCACCTTCTCATTGAAGCGCTCGCGAAAAGCGGCCATAAATAAGAAGCGCGATTTCGACAGCAGATAGCCATTGCCCTCTTTGCGCCACTGCGGGTCGAGGAACAGGGTGCACAGCTCACTGCTGCCGGTGTGGTCGTTACTGAGAAACAGCGTCGGCAGCGCCTGGTAGACGTTAAGCTCCTTCGAGGCATGGACCTGAGTGCCGACCCGGTAGTTGTACCAGGGATCGTTGAGGCCCACCGCCACCTCTAGCGCGCAGATGCCCACCACCGTGCCGCTCTCGCTCTCCTCCAGCACAAAGACATAGCCCTGCTCGCTTTTCGGCAGCTCGCCGCGCCAGGTTTGCTGCGAGCGGGCGATCCGCGCCGCGAGGGTCGCTTCATCCACCGGCAGCGAGGTCAGCCCGCCGCCGGTCTCCGCTGCCAGCTTCAGCAGCCCGGGCAGATCGCCCGACTCCACCGGTCGAATAACCATCATGATGAGACTCCCGCCAGGAAACGCGCGCAGGCCCGCTCGACGCGATCCAGACCGCTGTTCACCTCTTCTTCACTGACGTTCAGCGCCGGAGCGAAACGCACCACGTTGGCGCCGGCGATCAAGATCATCACCCCCTCTTCCGCCGCCAGGTTGCTGAGGGCTTTCGCCTTCCCGGCCCAGGCGTCGTTCAGCACGCAGCCGAGCAACAGCCCCAGGCCGCGGATCTCCTTGAACAGGCCATAGCGGACGTTGATCGCCTGCAGACGTTCGCAAAACCACTGATGGCGCTGTCTGACGCCGGAGAGCACTTCCGGGGTGTTGACGATCGACAGCAGCTCGCCGGCCACCGCCCCCGCCAGCGGGTTGCCGCCGTAGGTGGTGCCGTGGGTGCCGACGGTCATCACGCTGGCGCAGGCCTCTGTGGCCAGCAGCGCGCCGATGGGGAAGCCGCCGCCCAGCGCTTTGGCGGTAGTCAGCACATCGGGCGTCACGCCGTAGTGCATATAGGCGTACAGCTCGCCGGTGCGCCCGACCCCAGTCTGCACTTCATCGAAAATCAGCAGGGCGTTGTGCTGGTCGCAAAGCTGACGCAGGCCGCGTAAAAACTCGACGCTGGCCGGCACCACGCCCCCTTCACCCTGCACCGGCTCGACGATCACCGCGCAGGTTTGGTCATTGATTAAGGCCTTTGCCGACTCGAGATCGTTAAACACCGCATGCTGGATCTGCGGCGGCAGCGGAGCAAAATCCCGGGAGTAGGCCGGCTGACCGCCCGCCGAAACGGTGAACAGCGTCCGCCCGTGGAAAGCGTTCTGAAAGGCGACGATGCCGCTTTTCTCGCTGCCAAAGCGATCGTGGGCATATTTACGCGCCAGCTTGAGCGCCGCCTCATTAGCCTCGGCCCCGGAGTTACAGAAGAAGACCCGATCGGCGAAAGTGGCATCAATAAGCATTTTGGCCAGCCGCAGGATCGGCTCATTAGTATAGCCGTTGCCGGTATGCCAGAACTTGCCCGCCTGCTCGGTGAGGGCCTGCACCAGACGCGGATGCGCATGCCCCAGCGCGTTCACGGCGATACCGCCGGCAAAATCGATATACTCTTTGCCCTGCTGATCCCACAGCCGCGACCCGGCGCCCCGCACCGGAATAAACGCCGCTGGCGCGTAGACCGGCATCATCCATTCATCAAAGTGGTTACGCGTAATTGACTGAGACATATCGACCTCTTCCGGTAAATTAAAAGTAGCAATAATGTTAATAAATATGAGTTATTACGCTGTAAATGTAGATTGCACGGTTCGTGCCAGCCAGCGATAAAAATGCATAAACCGGATGAGATAACGCAATATCAACGAGTTACAACCTAACGCTATTCATATAAAATGCATATTTAGTGAATAACTATCCGATAAAGGGGGATGAACAGTGATTAAAGAAGATAAGTTATGCAACGGTAAGATATAATTCTGTAATTGTGATCTTCTGCGAAATTTATCGTAGATATTTGCCCTTTTTTGGCGCGGCGTGCCCGCAAAAGGGGCACCCACGGCACGATCATGCGCAGCGATTGGCAGAATGACGCATCGGATGGCAGCCAGCCTGGCGAATTTCTGCTACCATCCCTGCACTATTCACCTTGCACAGTGGCAGCGACTATGAAATTCGTCTCTTTTAATATCAACGGCCTGCGCGCCCGCCCACACCAACTGGCCGCCATCGTCGAAAAACACCAGCCGGACGTGATTGGCCTGCAGGAAACCAAAGTTCACGACGACATGTTCCCTCTCGAAGAGGTCGCCAGACTCGGCTATAACGTCTTTTATCACGGCCAGAAAGGCCATTATGGCGTCGCGCTGCTGACCAAAGAGACGCCGATTGCCGTCCGCCGCGGTTTCCCTAACGATGGCGAAGAGGCTCAGCGCCGCATCATCATGGCGGAGATCCCGTCGCCCTTCGGTAACGTCACGGTGATTAACGGTTATTTCCCGCAGGGTGAAAGCCGCGATCATGAGACCAAATTCCCGGCCAAAGCGGCGTTCTATCAGAATCTGCAGAACTACCTGGAGAGCGAGCTCAACAAAGAGAATCCGGTACTGATCATGGGCGATATGAACATCAGCCCTACCGATCTCGACATCGGTATCGGTGAAGAGAACCGCAAACGCTGGCTGCGCACCGGCAAATGTTCCTTCCTGCCGGAAGAACGGGAATGGATGGATCGCCTGCTGGGCTGGGGCCTGGTAGATACCTGGCGTCAGGCTAACCCTGACAATCATGAGCACTTCTCGTGGTTTGATTACCGCTCCAAAGGCTTTGACGATAACCGTGGGCTGCGCATCGACCTGCTGCTGGCCAGTCAGCCTCTGGCCCAGCGCTGCGTGGAGACCGGGATCGATTATGAGATCCGCGGGATGGAAAAACCATCCGACCACGCGCCGGTGTGGGCCACCTTCCGGCCGTAAGTCACGTCCTTCTCTCGCCTCCCGCCGCGCGGGGGGCAGAATTTCCTGAGCAAAATCAACAAAGCGACGGTAAACCATTGTGACCGTCGTCGGAACAGGATACTGTCGCGCGCACTTTTCGACGTCCATCGCGTCCAGGCTGTACAGGAGACCCCTTCATGAAAAAGAAGCCATCATCCGGCCATTGGTAAAGGGCTGGTACTTCTCGCGCTGGCGACCACGCTGGCCGTTATCAGCCACCGCGTTGGTCTCCACGATCTGCTGACTCACCTGCATCTGTTGCAGGAGACCCTCCGCCATCATGGCGCCTGGGGCTATCTGGTCTATGTTGCGCTATTTATCATTGCCACCCTGTGCCTGATCCCCGGCAGCCTGCTGGTGATCGCCGGCGGGGTGCTTTTCGGCCCGCTGACCGGCTCTCTGCTCTCGTTTGCCGCCGCCACCGTCGCCTCTTCGTTGTCGTTTTTGATCGCCCGCTGGCTGGGGCGCGATCTGCTGCAGCGCTATGTGGGCCATACCGCCGTCTTCCAGGCCATTGAGCGCGGTATCGCCCGCAGCGGCAGCGATTTCCTGATCCTCACCCGCCTGGTGCCACTCTTTCCCTACAACATTCAGAATTACGCCTACGGCCTGACGGCGATCCCCTTCTGGCCTTTTACCGTGATCTCCGCCGTGACCACTCTGCCGGGCCTGGTCATCTATTCGGTGATGGCCAGCGAACTGGCTCGCGAAGGAGCGACCCTCGCTTTCGCGCTCAAGTTGAGCCTCGCCGGCGGGCTGCTGTTTGCCCTGGTGCAGATGGGCAAACGGTTTGCCCGCGCCCGCCGTGTGGCAACGCCCGGCGAGGAGGTGCGCCATGACCCGACCTGATCGCCGTCACCTGCGCCGCGCCAGGCTGGCCCTTGCCGTGGTGGCTGTCGCCGGGCTGACCGCCTGGCTGTGGTTCCCCGACGGGCGAGCCTTTCTGCAACACAGCCTGACGGCGTTAGCGTCGCTGGATCCCCAGTATGTCAAAGACTTTATCGCCGCCTGGGGGACGCAGGCGGCGCTGGTCTCTTTTGCGCTAATGATCCTCCAGGCGATCGTCGCCCCGCTGCCGGCCTTCCTGATCACCCTGGCGAACGCCGCGCTGTTCGGCGCCTTCTGGGGAGGCATGCTGTCGTGGTTCAGCGCCATGGTCGGGGCCGGGCTCTGCTTTTGCATCGCCAGAGCGCTGGGGCGCGAGATGGTGGAGAAGCTCACCGGCCGCACGGTGCTGCGCAGCGTCGACGGCTATTTCGCCCGCTATGGCGCGCAGACTATCCTGGTCTGCCGCCTGCTGCCGTTTGTCCCTTTTGATCCGGTCAGCTATGCCGCCGGACTGACCTCGCTGCGCTTCTGGCCCTTTATGCTGGCCACCGGCGTGGGCCAGCTGCCGGCGACCATCGTCTATTCCTGGGCCGGGAGCCTGCTGACCGGAGGCGCCTTCTGGCTGGCCACCGGCCTTTCGCTGCTTTTGGCCCTGGCGGTGGTCATCTCCATCGCCAAAAATATTTACCGTGAACGTCATAAGAGATCGTCGCCATGAGCTTACCCCCGCTGGATACTGTCCCCCTGATCCTTCGTCCGCAGGCCTGGCTGCACCGCCGGCATTACGGCCAGGTGCTGAGCCCCATTCGCTGGTGGGGACGGATCCCGTGGCTGTTTTACCTGGTTTCGCTGTTCGTGGGCTATATTGAACGCCGCCGCTCGCCGTTGGATCCGGTGCTGCGCTCGCTGGTCAGCGCCCGTATCGCCCAGCTGTGCCACTGCGAATTCTGCATCGATATCACCAGCATGACCCTCGCGGCGCGGAGCGGGAGCCAGGACAAGCTGCTGACGGTCGCCGACTGGCGCAGCAGTAAGCTGTTCAGCGAAAAAGAGCGTCTGGCGCTGGCCTATGCCGAAGCCGCCACCCAGACGCCGCCGGAGGTGGATGATGCCCTGCGTAGCGCGATGGCCGCGCATTTTGACGCCCGGGCGCTCACCGAGCTGACCGCCCTGATTGGCCTGCAAAATTTATCGGCGCGGTTCAATGCCGCGATGGCGATCCCTGCCCAGGGGCTGTGCAAGATACCTGGTTCTTCCCCGCACCATAAGGAGTAACGATGCGCCGTTTGCGTGATTTCAGCCTCTGTCTGTGCCTGCTGCTGCTCTGGCCGCTGGTGGTTCAAGCCGACGACAGCTGGCGGCAGACCCAGACGGAAGCCCGCGGCCAGACCGTCTGGTTTAACGCCTGGGGTGGAGACCCGGCCGTGAACCGCTATCTGGCGTGGGTCAGCGAGGAGGTCAAACGCCACTACGCGATCGACCTGCGTATTGTCCCTATCGCCGATGCCGCCGACGCGGTGAAACGCATCCAGACTGAGGCGCAGGCCGGCCGTCGCCGCGGCGGGTCGGTGGATCTCCTGTGGATCAACGGCGAGAACTTTCACACCCTAAAACAGGCCAACCTGCTGCTCACCGGCTGGGCAGAATCGCTGCCCAACTGGCGCTATGTCGATCTGCAAAAACCGGTTCAGGAAGATTTTTCTGTCGCCACCGAGGGCGCGGAGTCGCCGTGGGGCAGCGCCCAGCTGACGTTTATCGCCCGCCGCGGGCAAACGCCGCAGCCACCCACCAGCCCGCAGGCGCTGCTGGCCTTCGCCAGAGCCCATCCCGGCAGCGTAACCTACCCGCGGCCGCCGGACTTTACGGGTACCGCCCTGCTGGAGCAGCTGCTGATCGCCCTCACCGACCAGCCTGCCGCCCTGCGCCAGCCGCCGGAGACGGCGACCTTCTCGGCGGTCACCGCCCCGCTGTGGCGCTATCTCGATGCGCTGCACCCGACGCTGTGGCGGGCGGGTAAGGATTTCCCGGCGTCGCCGGCGCGGATGGACGCCATGTTCAACCAGGGCACCCTCCGCCTGTCGCTGACGTTTAACCCGCTCCATGCCCGCCAGAAGGCCGTCAGCGGGGAGTTACCGGCGGACAGCTACAGCTTCGGCTTTACCGGAGGGACCCTCGGCAACGTCCATTTCGTTACCATCCCGGCCAACGCACGCGCCGTCGCCGCGGCCAAAGTGGTCGCCAATTTCCTGCTTTCCCCTGAGGCGCAATTGCGCAAGGCGGATGCCGCCGTCTGGGGCGATCCAAGCGTACTGGACCCGCAGCGTCTGCCTGACAAACAGCGTCAGGCGCTGGCGGCCACCCTGCCGCAGGATCTGCCGCCGGTGCTTGCCGAGCCACATGCGGCGTGGGTTGACGCGCTGGAGCAGGAATGGCTGCGCCGCTACGGTACCCACTGATCCTGCTGGCCTGGGGGACGATGGCGGCCATCTATCTGCCCTTATTCCCCGCCGCTGCAGGGCTGATGTGGCCGGCGCTCTCCCCGGTCCACTGGCGGGCGCTGTTCGCCGACCCGCAGCTGGGCCAGGCGCTGGCCGCCACCCTTGTTTCCACGCTGCTGTCCGTCGGCGGTGCGCTACTGATCGCCCTGACCATCGTCGCCGCTTTCTGGCCTTCGGCCCGCTGGCGGCGGCTGGCTTCCCGCCTGCCTTTGCTGCTGGCGGTGCCCCATCTTGCCCTGGCGACGGCGGCGCTGCTGCTGTTCGCCGAAGGCGGCTGGATCTGGCAGCGACTGCCGTTTTTGACGCCGCCGGTCGACCGGTACGGCATCGGGCTTGGCCTGACGATGGCCCTTAAAGAGAGCGCCTTTGTGCTATGGGTGATCTACGGCCTGCTGGGCGAGGCGCGCCTCGCCGACCAGGCGACAGCGCTAAAGAGCCTCGGTTACGGCCGCTGGCAGTGCCTGCGCTGGCTGGTGCTGCCTGCGCTGCTGCCTGCCCTCGGCATGGTGCTGCTGGCCGCCGCGGCCTGGAGCCTGTCGACGGTAGACGTCGCCCTGGTGCTGGGGCCCGGCAATCCACCCACCCTCGCCGTTCTGGCGTGGCAGTGGTTAAGCCAGGGCGATGACATGCAGCAGGCGAAAGGGGCGCTGGCCAGCCTGCTGCTGCTGGCGATCCTCGGCGGGCTGGCGCTGGTCGCCTGGGGCGGATGGCGGCTACAGCGTCGGCGTCTGCCCGATCTGCGCGGCATTCGGCATCCCCATCCCCACGCCCTGCCCGGCCGCCTGCTGGCGAGTGCCCTGCCGCTGAGCGGCCTGCTGTGCGCGCTATTGCTGGCGGGGCTGGCGCGCTCGGCGCCGCCGCAGATGGATGCCCTGGGCAACAGCCTTGGCCTCGCGCTGATGGCTTGCGCCCTCGGCGCGGCCGTCTGCCTGCTGTGGCTGGCCTGCGGCCCGAAGCGGGGAGATGGCTGGGTCTGGCTGCCGCTGGTGCTGCCGGCCCTGCCGCTGGCCGATGGCCAGTACCGGCTGGCGCTGTACGCCTGGCTAGACGGCGAATGGTGGACCGTCCTGTGGGGCCATCTGCTGTGGGTGGTGCCGTGGATGCTATTTATTTTGCGCCCGGCCTGGCGCCAGCACGATCCGCGGATGACGGTGATCGCCCGCACGCTCGGCTGGGGACCCACGCGTATTTTCTGGCTGTTGACTCTGCCCTCGCTGACCCGCCCACTGCTGACCGCCCTGGCGGTGGGCTTCTCGGTGAGCATCGCGCAGTATCTGCCAACGCTATGGCTGGGGGCAGGCCGTATCCCGACGCTCACCAGCCAGGCGGTGGCGCTCAGCAGCGGCGGCGAGGCGCAGACGCTTGCCGCCCAGGCGCTGTGGCAATTACTGCTGCCGGCGGTATGCTTTATCCTGACGGCCCTGCTGGCCTGGCTGGCAGGCCGCTATCGACGAGGACTTCGCTAGTGCTAACCGTAAACCATCTGACCCTGAGCGTGAACCGTCAGCCGCTGCTGCGGGAGGTCGACTTTTCGGTGGCCCCGGGTGAAGTGCTGACGCTGATGGGCCCTTCCGGCAGCGGAAAATCGACGCTGTTTGCGTGGATGATTGGCGCCCTGGCCGGCGACTTCCGCGCCGAGGGCGAGCTGTGGCTCAACGGGCGGCGGTGCGATACGCTGCCCACGGAGCGCCGGCGCATCGGCATCCTGTTTCAGGACCCGTTGCTGTTCGACCATTTCAGCGTCGGGCAAAATTTACAGCTGGCGCTACCGGAAAGCGTGCGCGGCGAGGCGCGAAAAGCCGCGGTGGAGCAGGCGCTCAGTCGCGCCGGGCTGCATGGCTTCGCCGCGCGCGACCCGGCCACGCTCTCCGGCGGACAGCGGGCGCGGGTGAGTCTGCTGCGCGCCCTGCTGGCGCGCCCCGAGGCGCTGCTGTTGGATGAACCCTTCAGCCGCCTGGATGCCGCCCTGCGCGCCGCGTTCCGCCGCTGGGTATTTGAGGAACTGGCCCGCCAGGCCATTCCGGCGATCCTGGTGACCCACGATCGCGAGGACTGTCCGCCGACGGGGCGCTGCCTGACGATGGAGCGCTGGCAATGAAGAGCAATAGCGTGCAAACCTGCGTTACCGCAAAGAAATCAACGCCTGGCAAGCGGAGAATACGCCCTCCACTTTTTACCGTCGGGCATTTCGATGAAACGTGTTTCTCAATTGACCGCACTCGCCCTGTTCATGGGGCTTGCTGCTTCCACCACCTTCGCCGCTGAAACCATGCCAGCGCTCACTCTTTCCCACCTGCAACAGCAGCACGGCGTGGCCATCGACACCCGCCTGAGCGCTTATTACAACGGCTGGCCGCAGCGCGCCAACGGCCCGGAAGGGCATGAGCCGCAGGCGCTGAATCTTTCCGCCCGCTGGCTCGGCGCCATGAGCGACGAGCAGCTCCGCGGCTGGGCTAAGCAGCACCAGCTCCAGGCCGATACCCCCCTTGCGCTGTACGGCAGTCCTGAGGATAACGCCAGCGTCGCGGCGCGACTGAAACAAGCGGGCTTCACCCGGCTCAACACCCTGAGCGACGCCCTGAGCCAGGGAGACCGTCTGCAAAAGCTGCCGCACTTTGAACAGCTGGTTTATCCGCAATGGCTGCACGACCTGCAGCAAGGGAAAAGCGTGGCCGCCGCCCCGGCCGGCGACTGGAAAGTAGTTGAGGCCGCCTGGGGGGCGCCGAAGCTCTATCTGCTGAGCCATATCCCGGGCGCGGGCTATATCGATACCAATGAGGTGGAGAGCGAACCGCTGTGGAATAAAGTGTCCGATGCGCAGCTGAAGGCGATGCTGGCGAAGCACGGCATCCGCCATGACACCACGGTGATCCTCTACGGTCGCGACGTTTACGCCGCGGCGCGTGTGGCGCAGATCATGCTGTACGCCGGCGTCAAAGACGTGCGCCTGCTGGACGGCGGCTGGCAGACCTGGTCCGACGCCGGTCTGCCGGTGGAGCGCGGCATGCCGCCGACGCCGCAGCCGGCGCCAGATTTTGGCGCGCCGATCCCCGGCCAGCCGCAGCTGATGCTGGATACCGAGCAGGCCCGCGGCCTGCTCCACCGTCAGGACGCCTCGCTGGTCAGCGTCCGCTCGTGGCCGGAGTTTATCGGCACCACCAGCGGCTACAGCTATATCAAACCGAAGGGCGATATCGCCGGCGCCCGCTGGGGCCATGCCGGAAGCGACTCCACGCACATGGAAGACTTCCATAACCCGGACGGCACCATGCGCAGCGCCGACGATATCGCTGCCCTGTGGCGCCAGTGGAACATCCTGCCGAACCAGCAGGTGGCGTTCTATTGCGGGACCGGCTGGCGGGCCTCGGAAACCTTCATGTATGCCCGGGCCATGGGCTGGCCGCACGTCGCTGTCTATGACGGCGGCTGGTACGAATGGAGCAGCAACCCGCACAATCCGGTCGCCCGCGGCGAGCGCGGCCCGGAAAGCAGTCAGTAACACACCCCACCAGCGCGCGTCCCCAGCCGGCGACGCGCGCTTTCCCGCTCACGCCACCCGCTTTAAGGTCTCGTAGCCGCTGGCGATACGCGTCGCCGTCGTCAGCCAGCATAGCGCGCCAAACAGCCACGCCAGCCAGGCAAAATGTGCCGGAAGCAGGCAGCTGAGGACAAACAGCAGGATGGTTTCCGTCCCCTCCGTCAGCCCCCCGAGGTAGTGCAGCGATTTATGGGCATAGCCGGGATTGGCGATCTGGTGCTTTGCCGCCAGCGCGGCAAAGGCGAGAAAGCTGCTGCCGGTGCCGATAAAGGCAAACAGCAGCCAGCCGCCCGCCAGGGCGTTATTCTGCGGATCCGCCAGGATAAAACCGAACGGCACCAGGGCATAGAAGAGAAAATCCAGTGAGATATCGAGAAAACCGCCGGCGTCGCTCAGCCCGCGCCGCCGCGCCAGGGCGCCGTCCAGGCCGTCCAGCAGGCGGTTGAGAAGAATGGCCGCCAGCGCCGCGCCATACCACCCTAATGCCAGAAATGGCAGAGCCAGCACGCCGATGGCAAACCCGAGCAGCGTCAGCCTGTCTGGTGAAATACCCGGGCGGTCAAGCGCGCCGGCGACAGCGTTAAGGAGGGGTTTGAGGCGAGGATGCAGGTGGCTATCAAGCACGAGGATCTCCAGCAGAGTTGGCGGTTGTCAGTGAAGGTCTATGGCGGTGATAATAGGCCAGTTTGGCCTTATTAACGTTGATGCTTATGCTAAAAATGATTGAAGTTGTCGCCGCCATTATTGAACAGGATGGCAAAATTCTGCTGGCGCAGCGCCCGCCCCACGCCGACCAGCCGGGAATGTGGGAGTTCGCCGGCGGCAAAGTGGAGCCAGGTGAAAGCCAACCGCAGGCGCTGACCCGGGAACTGCAGGAGGAAATGGGCATCATCGCCCACCCGGCATGCTATATCGCCAGCCATCAGCGGGAAGTCTCCGGTCGTCAGATCCATCTGCACGCCTGGTGGGTGCCGGATTTTCAGGGCGTGCCGCTGGCCCACTATCACAGCCAGCTGCGCTGGTGCCTTCCTGCCGACGCCTTAACCCTCGATCTCGCCCCGGCCGATATCCCCCTCCTGCACGCCTTTATCGCCCGGCGCCCGTCCCTTTCCCTCCGCTGATCCGCTCGCCGCCTCGTCATCGTTTTTAGTTATGACGGGCGGGCAATTATAAATTTTGCTGACGGCTTAATTTTTCCTTGCTTGCCTAAGGATTAGCGGTGTTATAGTCGGAAAATCGGTTTTTTCAAGGACCGAATCATAATAAATACATGCAACCACAACCATAAGGGGAACTTATATCTATGGATCAGACGTGCACTCTGGAAGGCTTTCTCACCCGCGTTCAACAGCGCGATCCCCATCAAACCGAATTTGCTCAAGCCGTCCGGGAGGTCATGACCACCCTGTGGCCTTTCCTTGAGGAAAATCCGCGCTATCGTCAGCTTGCTTTGCTGGAACGTCTGGTGGAACCGGAGCGCGTGATCCAGTTCCGCGTGGTGTGGGTGGACGACCGCAATCAGGTCCAGGTCAACCGCGCGTGGCGCGTGCAGTTCAACTCGGCCATCGGCCCGTATAAGGGCGGAATGCGCTTCCACCCGTCGGTAAACCTGTCGATTCTCAAATTCCTTGGCTTCGAGCAGACCTTCAAAAACGCCCTGACCACGCTGCCGATGGGCGGCGGGAAAGGCGGCAGCGATTTCGATCCTAAAGGCAAGAGCGATGGCGAAGTGATGCGCTTCTGCCAGGCGCTGATGACCGAGCTTTATCGCCATCTGGGCCCGGATACCGACGTACCGGCGGGCGATATCGGCGTCGGCGGCCGCGAGGTCGGCTTTATGGCCGGAATGATGCGTAAGCTCTCCAACAACAGCGCCTGCGTTTTCACCGGTAAAGGCCTCTCATTCGGCGGCAGCCTGATCCGTCCGGAAGCCACCGGTTACGGCCTGATCTACTTCACCGAAGCGATGCTCAAACGTCACGGCCTCGGCTTCGAAGGCGCTCGCGTGGCGGTTTCCGGCTCCGGCAACGTCGCGCAATACGCCATTGAGAAAGCGATGGAGCTTGGCGCGCGGGTGGTCACCGCCTCCGACTCCAACGGCACCGTCGTTGACGAAGCGGGCTTCACCAAAGAAAAACTGGCCCGCCTGATCGACATCAAAGAGCGTGCCCACGGCCGGGTGGCCGACTACGCCCGCGAATTTGGCCTCACCTATCTCGAAGGCCAGCAGCCGTGGTCAGTGCCGGTGGATATCGCTCTGCCTTGCGCCACCCAGAACGAACTGGATGCCGACGCCGCTCGCCAGCTGATTGCCAACGGCGTGAAGGCCGTGGCGGAAGGCGCCAACATGCCAACCACCATCGCCGCGACCGATCTGTTCCTTGAAGCTGGCGTGCTGTTTGCCCCGGGCAAAGCGGCCAACGCCGGCGGCGTGGCGACGTCCGGTCTGGAGATGGCGCAGAACGCCGCGCGCATGGGCTGGAAAGCGGAAAAAGTGGATGCCCGTCTGCATCACATCATGCTGGATATCCACCACGCCTGCGTGCAGTACGGCGGTGAAGCGAAGCAGACCAACTACGTGCGCGGCGCCAATATCGCTGGTTTCGTCAAGGTGGCGGACGCCATGCTGGCCCAGGGCGTGATTTAACCTCCCCTCACGCCATCCCGGCGGCTGCCCGCCGGGATGTCTCTCACGACGTCATCGTGATCACCACTTTCCCCAGATGCTGACCACTGTCCAGACAGGCATGCGCCTCGGCAATTTCCGCCATCGGGTAGCTGGCGTAGATCATCGGCTTGCATTTCCCAGCCTCAAGCAGCGGCCAGACGTGGCGCCGCAGCGCCTCGGCAATCTCCTGTTTCTCCGCCGCCGTCCGGCCGCGCATGGTGGAGCCGGTGACGGTGGCCCGCTTGAGCATCAGGGTCTGAATGTCGACCTCATGGGCCATTCGCCCGCCCATAAAGCCGATGATGACCAGCCGCCCGTCCTTTTTCAGCAGCCCCAGGTTGCGGTTAAAGTAAGGGCCGCCCACGATATCCAGAATGACATCCACCCCTTCATCGTTGGTCAGCTGATGAATTTTCTCAGCGAAATCTTCGGTTTTGTAGTTGATCGCCGTGGCGTAGGGCCGCAGCGCGGCAATTTTTTCGTCCTGGCCGATGGTGGCATAGACGGTCATCCCCAGCGCGTGACACAACAGGATCGCGGTGGTGCCAATCCCGCTGGCGCCGCCGTGGATCAGAATGCTCTCGCCGGGCTGCAGCTTACCGAGCTGGAAAACGTTCGCCCACACCGTGAAGAAGGTTTCCGGAATGGCGGCCGCTTCGCTAAAGCTGAGGCCAGCCGGGATCGGCAGCGTCTGGCCTGCCGGGACGGCGCAGTATTCGGCATACCCGCCGCCGTTGGTCAGCGCGCAGACGCGATCCCCGGGGGCAAAGGCCGCAACCTGCGCACCAACCTTCACGACCACGCCCGCCACCTCGAGGCCGGGCACGGGGGTAACCCCCTCAGGCATGGGATACAGACCCTGGCGCTGCAGAATATCCGGCCGGTTGACGCCCGCCGCTTTCACCTCGATGAGCACCTCATGCTCCCCGATAGTGGGGATCTCACCTTCGCGGATCTGTAAAACCTCCGGGCCACCTGGTTGGCTGATAGCGATATATTTCACGGGTCCTCCTTATCGCCTGTCAGAGAATTAAGCAAGGCATCGGGAAGGGCAATGGGCGCCCCCGTTCTGCGGGGCGATCGTCCCCCCCTTCCCGGCTGTTTAGTGTAGACCATTGACCAGTCTGGCGGAGAAACGGCGTCCGTGGGGAATGGCCTCCTCACGGCCGCCGGGCAGGTTATTGCGGCGGCGGCGCGGCATCCTCTGCCGCTTTTTTGCCTTTCGCTTTGCCTTTACTGAACGATTTTTTCGCCCCGCCCGGCGCCACCAGACCGCGGAACTGGCGCACCGGCGTGCTGCGCGCCTGCTCGATTAGCTGATACAGCGTGCCCACCAGCGGCTGCATAAAGTCCTGATAGCGGCACTGTTTCTCGCTGATTTGCGTCAATACCGACTCCCAGTGGGCGGTCATGTCCGGTCGACCGGCCATCTCCGGCAGGGAATGAATCAGCGCCCTTCCGGCCTCCGAGGAGTGGATATAGCGCCCCTTTTTAGTCAGGAAACCGCGCTTAAACAGCAGCTCGATAATCCCGGCGCGGGTTGCTTCGGTGCCGAGGCCGTCAGTAGCGCGGAGGATCTTCTTCAGATCTTTATCCTGCACGAAGCGGGCAATCCCGGTCATCGCCGACAGCAGCGTGGCGTCGGTAAAGTGGCGCGGCGGCTGCGTCTGGCGCTCCACCACTTCGCCCCTCTCGCACAGCAGTTCATCGCCTTTGGCCACCACCGGCAGCGGCGTGCCGTCGTTCTCTTCATCGCGCTCTTTGCTGCCAAGCAGCGTCCGCCAGCCCGCCTCGGCCAGAAAACGCGCTTTGGCGACAAACTTACCGTTGGCGATCTCGAGGTCAATCTGGCATTTACGGAACACCGCGTCCGGGCAGAACTGCATCAGATACTGGCGGGCGATCAGGGTGTAGACCTTCGCTTCGTTATCGGTGAGTTTGACCTGGCTGCTGCGGGCGGTCGGGATAATCGCATGGTGCGCGTCGACCTTTTTATCATCCCAGCAGCGGTTGCGGATCTCCGGATCCACCACCGGCTGCGGCAGCAGATCCGCCGCATGGACGGCAATCGCATTCAGCACCGCATGGCGGCCGGCGAAATGTTCTTCCGGCAGGTAGCGGCTGTCCGAACGCGGATAGGTGATGAGCTTGTGGGTTTCATACAGCTTCTGGCAGATATCCAGCACGTTTTGCGCGCTGAAGCCGAAACGTTTGGCCGCCTCAATCTGCAGCGCCGACAGCGAAAACGGCAGCGGCGCGGGTTCGGAATCGCGCTTATCGTTATAGCCTGTCACCAGCGCCGGCTGGCCTTCAATACGCTTAACCACGTGCTCGGCCAGCGGACGATGCAGCAGGCGCCCTTCTTCATCCTGGTAAGGTTCGCAGGCTTCGCTCGGCACCCAGGTCGCGACAAAGCGCTCCTCCTGCGGCGTGACGATATGCGCTTTGACATCGAAGAAGTCTTTGGCGACGAAGTTTTCAATCTCTTCATCGCGGCGCACCACCAGGCCGAGCACCGGGGTCTGCACCCGCCCCACGGAGAGCACCCCCTGATAGCCGGCGTTGCGCCCCAGCAGGGTATAGGCCCGGGTCATATTGATGCCGTACAACCAGTCGGCGCGCGCCCGCGCCAGCGCCGACACGCAAAGCGGCACAAACTCGCTGTTAGCGCGCAGGCGGTTGATCGCCCGCTCAACCGCCTGCGGGTTGAGATCGTTTATCAGACAGCGCTGCACCTGCTGACGCTTCTCCGGCGCCAGCTGCAGGTAGTCGAGTACCTCATCCACCAGCAGCTGCCCCTCACGGTCGGGGTCGCCGGCGTGGATAACCTCCTCGGCCTCGCCGAGCAGGCGCTTGATGACATTCAGCTGTTTGGTGACCGAAGGTTTTGGCTGCAGCTGCCATTTCTCCGGCACAATCGGCAGATCGGTGAGATTCCAGCGGGCATAGCGGCTGTCATAGACGTCCGGCTGCGCCTGCTCCAGCAGGTGACCGATACACCAGGTGACCACCTGCCCATTGCCGCACTCAATAAAGCCATCGCCTTTGCGATGCGGTTTAGGCAACACATCGGCGATAGCCCGACCGAGACTCGGTTTTTCTGCAATAAACAACCGCATCGAATCAACGGATCTCGATCATGGGTCGTCCGCCGCGGGCGGTCACCAGCTCGCCGATGGCGGCCAGCTTAATACCGAACTCCGCTGCGGCAGCCTGCACTTCCGCCTCCGCCTCCGGGGTCACCGCCAGCAGTAGACCGCCGGAGGTCTGCGGGTCGCAGAGCAGATCGCGCCACTCCGTCGGCATCTCGCCCATCAGATGGCCATAGCTGGCAAAGTTGCGCCCGGTGCCGCCCGGCACCGCGCCGGCGGCGATATACTCCTCCACCCCCGGCAGTTTCGGGATATCGGCATAGCGCAGTTGCGCCTGCACGCCGGCTCCGCGGCACACTTCGCTGAGGTGGCCGAGCAGGCCAAAGCCGGTGACGTCGGTCATCGCCTTCACCCCGTCGATAGCGGCAAACGCGGCGCCGGCGAGGTTCATCTGGCACATGGTCTCCGTCGCCAGCCCGTGATGCTCCGGCTTGAGCAGCGATTTTTTCTCTGCGGTGGTCAGCACGCCGATCCCCAGCGGTTTGGTGAGATACAGTTTGCAGCCCGCCTGCGCGGTGCTGTTTTTCTTGATGCGCTCGGTGGGCACCACGCCGGTGACCGCCAGACCGAAGATCGGCTCCGGGGCGTCAATGGAGTGGCCGCCCGCCAGCGCGATCCCCGCCTGCTGACAGGCAAAGCGCCCGCCCTCCACCACTTCGCGGGCGATTTCCGGCGCCAGGGTGTTGATCGGCCAGCCGAGAATGGCAATCGCCATAATCGGTTTCCCGCCCATGGCGAAAATATCGCTGATGGCGTTGGTGGCGGCAATGCGGCCAAAGTCGAACGGATTATCGACAATCGGCATAAAAAAGTCGGTGGTGCTGACGATTGACGTGCCATTACCGAGATCGTAAACGGCGGCATCATCGCTGGTTTCGTTGCCGACAAGCAGGTTCGGGTCGACGAACTTCGCCTGCTCGCTATGCAGGATGGTTTCCAGCACTTTCGGGGAAATTTTACAACCACAACCGGCTCCGTGGCTGTATTGCGTTAAACGAATGGCTTGCTCGCTCATGGACATCTCCTGTCATTGCAATCCCGCTATGTTAGCGCCCAAACGCCAGGGTGGTAAGTACGACAGTCTGAAATCGCGTATGGTTGCTCATTAAGCAGACAAAAAGCCGTTTTTGCGAGACGCGGCAATTTTTTCCCGACCATTTTCACTTTTACTTAAAGATGACAGAAATGTGACAACACAGGACTGTCTTCTCTGGAATGATTATGACGTAAGGAAATTCTAATGAAAAAGCGTGTTCTTGCCCTTTGCCTGGCCAGTTTCTTCTCCGTTAACGCCTTCGCACTGGTTCCCCCCGGTAACGATGTCACCACCAAGCCCGATCTCTACTATCTGACCAATGCCCAGGCCATCGACAGCCTGGCGCTGTTGCCGCCGCCGCCGGCGGTGGGCAGTATCGCGTTCTTAAACGATCAGGCGATGTATGAGCAGGGGCGCCTGCTGCGCAACTCCGAGCGCGGGAAGCTGGCGGCAGAGGATGCCAACCTCAGCGCGGGCGGCGTGGCTAACGCCTTCTCCAGCGCCTTTGGTTCGCCGATCACCGAAAAAGACGCGCCGCAGCTCCATAAGCTGCTGACCAATATGATTGAAGACGCCGGCGATCTGGCGACCCGCGGCGCGAAAGAGAAGTATATGCGCATTCGCCCGTTTGCCTTCTACGGCGTCTCCACCTGCAACACCACCGAGCAGGACAAGCTGGCGAAAAACGGCTCTTACCCGTCCGGGCATACCTCCATCGGCTGGGCCACCGCCCTGGTGCTGGCGGAGATCAACCCGCAGCGGCAGAACGAAATTTTGAAGCGCGGCTATGAGCTTGGCGAGAGCCGGGTGATCTGCGGCTATCACTGGCAGAGCGATGTCGATGCGGCGCGCATCGTCGGCTCCGCGGTGGTCGCCACGCTGCACACCAACCCGGCCTTCCAGCAGCAGTTGCAGAAAGCCAAAGACGAATTCGCCAAAACGCAGAAGTAACGTCATCACCGTTGAACTCCCGGATACGGCGCCTGGCGCGCCTTGTCCGGGCGACAAAAACCGCGATTGATTCGAAGGGTAGGGTTTGAAGGCCGGGTCAGGCGCCAGCCGCCGCCCGGCATAGATGCGGCTCCGAGCTTGCTGCCGTCGCCCGGCGGCGCTGCGCTTGCGCGGCCAGCAGGACGGTTCCCTCTCCCTCCGGGAGAGGGCCAGGGTGAGGGGAAGCACTGCAGTGTGGTTGTTTATGTTATCGGTGGCTTCAGCGTAGTTTGCGCTCCCGGTTAATCGTCTGCGTTATGTCACTCATGGCGCCGGGAGCGCACAGGGGGCGGCCAGTCGCCGCCGCCCCCTGTACCCCCGGGCTCCGGCCAGCAAAATCGCCGCTGCGCGGTCCCTTCGACTTATCCCTGCAGGCTTCGGGTCGGGCCGAGGCAGCGTCCATGCAAAACACGGCCCTCAGCCCGCATCCATGCGGGCTGCCCCGGCCTGCCGGGAACGTCTCAGCGATTTTGAGGCCGCCAGCACCGGCAGTTTCAGCAAGAAAAGTGAATAAATTAACGACAGGTCGTACGAACGTAGGCCGGGTAAGGCGACAGCCGCCACCCGGCACAAAATCGGCTCCGTACCCGCTGTCCTTGCCCGGCGGCGCTGCGCTTGCGCGGGCCTACAGACAGTCAGAGCCGGATGCGTTGGCCGGGTAAGGCGCAAGCCGCAGCCCGGCATAACACCCGCTGACTCAGAATCGCGTCACAAACGGCGCGGTATCCGGCAGGGCAATGGTGGTTGAGGCTTTCAGCTGCGGCGTGCCCAGATAGAGGAAACCGACGATTTTATCCTGTTCGCGGCACTCGAAACCGGCGCGCACCACCGGGCTCTCGGTCAATGCTCCGCTGCGCCAGATGCCGTTGAATCCCTGAGCCAGGGCCGCCATCTGCATCGCCATCACCGCGCAGCCAGCGGACATCTCCTGCTCCCAGCGCGGCACCTTCGGGTGGTCTTCACAACGCGCCACGACGGTAATGATTAGCGGCGCGCGGAACGGCGCATTTCGGGCTTTCTCTATGCCCTTCTCATCCTGACCGGCCTCCCTGGCCCCCTTTTCCAGCAGCTGACTGAAGCGTTCGCGGCCGTCATCGGCGATAATGAAAAAGCGCCACGGCTGCAGGGTGCCATGATCCGGGGCGCGCAGCCCGGCGCGCAGAATGTTTTCCAGCTGTTCGCCGGCCGGGGCCGGTTCCGCCAGGCGGGAAGCGCTGCGGCGATTAAGCAGTAGGTCGAGAGCATCCATCTGTATAACTCCTGTGATGTCATTTTTCATAAAATTAACATGCACAAGGATTTTGTTACAGCGCGGTCGGTGATTCCTGCTGACAACCGACGGCTCACTCTTTAGGATAGCCAGACGCGGCGGCCCCTGCGGCCTGCCCATTTTTAGATAACGTTAGGGAGAAGACATGCGAACCCTTTGGCGACTGATTGCCAGCTTTTTTAAATGGACGTGGCGGATACTCAACTTTATTCGCAAACTGGCCCTCAATGCGATCTTCCTGGTACTGGTGCTGGTGTGTATCGGCATCTGGAGCCAGTTCAGCAGCACCACCAGCGAACATGCCGCGCGCGGCGCGCTGCTCCTGGATATTACCGGCGTGGTGGTGGATAAACCTTCCGCCAGCAGCAAACTCGGCGTGATAGGCCGCCAGCTGTTTGGCGCCAGCTCAGACCGTTTGCAGGAGAATTCTCTGTTCGATATCGTGCAGACCATCCGTCAGGCGAAGGATGATCGTAATATCACCGGTATTGTGCTGGATCTGAAAAACTTCGTCGGCGGCGATCAGCCGTCCATGCAGTACATCGGTAAAGCGCTGCGCGAATTCCGCGACAGCGGCAAACCGGTCTATGCCGTCGGCAGCAGCTACAGCCAGGGCCAGTACTACCTGGCGAGCTTTGCCAACAAAATCTGGCTCTCGCCGCAGGGCGAGGTAGACCTCCACGGCTTCGCCACCAACGGGCTGTATTACAAGTCGCTGCTGGATAAGCTGAAAGTCTCCACCCATGTCTTCCGCGTCGGCACCTATAAATCCGCCGTCGAGCCTTTCATTCGCGATGACATGTCCCCTGCCGCCCGCGAAGCGGACAGCCGCTGGATTGGCGAACTGTGGCAGAACTACCTCAACACCATTGCCGCCAACCGGCAGATCACCGCCCAGCAGCTCTTCCCGGGCGCCCAGGGCATTATCGATGGCCTGCGTAAAGTGGGCGGCGATACGGCGAAATATGCGCTGGACAATAAGCTGGTGGATGAGCTGGCGACCTCCACGGAAGTGGAAAAAGCGCTGACCAAACAGTTTGGCTGGAGCAAAGCGGATAACAATTATCGGGCGATTAGCTATTACGACTACAACGTGAAGACGCCGTCTGACCAGGGTTCCGCTATCGCGGTGATCTTCGCCAACGGCGCCATCATGGACGGCGAGGAGACCCCGGGCAACGTCGGCGGTGACACCACCGCATCGCAAATTCGCGATGCGCGCCTCGACCCGAAAATTAAGGCCATCGTTCTTCGCGTGAACAGCCCTGGCGGCAGCGTGACCGCCTCGGAAATCATTCGTGAAGAGCTGGCGGCAGCCAAAGCCGCGGGTAAACCGGTGGTCGTTTCAATGGGCGGCATGGCGGCGTCCGGCGGCTACTGGATCTCCACCCCCGCGGATTACATCGTGGCGAACCCAAGCACCCTCACCGGCTCCATTGGCATCTTTGGGGTGATCAACACCGTGGAAAATACCCTCGGGTCGATTGGCGTCCACACCGACGGCGTCGCCACGTCGCCGCTGGCGGATATCTCCAGCACCAAAGCGCTGCCGCCGGAAGTGCAGCAGCTGATGCAGTTGAGTATTGAGAACGGCTATCAGCGCTTTATCACCCTGGTGGCTAACGCCCGTAAGAGCACGCCGGAGAAAATCGACCAGATAGCCCAGGGCCACGTCTGGACCGGGGAAGATGCCAAAGCCAACGGTCTTGTCGACAGCCTCGGCGATTTTGACGACGCGGTGGCCAAGGCCGCCGAGCTGGCGAAGCTGAAAACCTGGCACCTTAACTACTATCAGGAAGAGCC
Organism: Klebsiella sp. 54; assembly: GCF_018223875.1. Lineage (NCBI taxonomy): Bacteria > Pseudomonadati > Pseudomonadota > Gammaproteobacteria > Enterobacterales > Enterobacteriaceae > Klebsiella > Klebsiella sp. 54. Next base: position 1,106,363 of record NZ_JAGRRA010000002.1, on the reverse strand, counting down.
AACCTTCTTCTCGATGGTGCTGGACAGCCTGACCGGCTCGGTACGCGCCTCGCTGCCGGCCGCCATTCAGGCCTGGCTGCCTGCGCCGGTGGCCGCGGCGGCCGAGACGGTGAAAGCGGAAAGCGACAAGCTGGCGGCGTTCAACGACCCGCAGAACCGCTATGCCTTCTGCCTGACCTGCGCCAACATTCGTTAATACGCAGCGGCTGCCCCGTCTCACGGGGCAGCCTTTTTTCCGCACCTGCCAGCGCCGCCACAAAGCGAGCGGCCAACACTGTATTTTTTCCTCCGTCTCTTTATACTGCGCCTGTCTACGACCAACCTAAGCGATGCTATGCAAAAAAAATCGATTTACGTTGCCTACACCGGTGGGACCATCGGTATGCAGCGCTCAGAACACGGCTATGTACCCGTTTCCGGCCATCTGCAGCGTCAGCTGGCGCTGATGCCTGAGTTCCATCGTCCGGAGATGCCGGACTTCACGATCCATGAATACCATCCGCTGATGGATTCATCCGATATGACCCCTGAGGACTGGCAGCACATCGCCGACGATATCCGCAGCCATTACGCGGAGTATGATGGCTTTGTGATCCTCCACGGTACCGACACCATGGCGTTTACCGCCTCAGCGCTGTCGTTCATGCTGGAAAATCTCGGCAAACCGGTGATTGTGACAGGGTCACAAATTCCGCTGGCCGAGCTGCGTTCCGACGGCCAGATCAACCTGCTCAATGCCCTGTACGTCGCCGCCAACTATCCGATTAACGAAGTGGCGCTGTTCTTCAACAATCGACTGTTCCGCGGCAACCGTACCACTAAAGCCCATGCCGACGGCTTTGACGCCTTCGCCTCGCCCAACCTCGCGCCGCTGCTGGAGGCCGGGATCCATATTCGCCGTCTCGGTACCCCGCCGGCGCCGCAGGGCCGTGGGGAGCTGATTGTCCACCCCATCACCCCGCAGCCGATTGGCGTGGTGACGATTTACCCCGGCATCTCCGCCGACGTGGTGCGTAATTTCCTGCGCCAGCCGGTGAAAGCGCTGATCCTCCGCTCCTACGGCGTCGGCAATGCCCCGCAGAATGGCGAGTTTATTCAGGTGCTGGCGGAAGCCAGCCAGCGCGGCATTGTGGTGGTCAATCTGACGCAGTGTATGTCCGGCAAAGTGAACATGGGCGGCTATGCCACCGGCAACGCCCTCGCCCAGGCGGGAGTCATCAGTGGTTTCGATATGACGGTGGAAGCGACGCTGACCAAGCTACACTATCTGCTGAGCCAGCAGCTGGACGTTGACGCCATTCGCGCGGCGATGCAGCAGAATCTGCGTGGCGAACTGACCCCTGACGAAGCTTAAGGAGGACGTATGGCACATCGAGCGCTGTTACTGGTTGATTTGCAGAACGACTTCTGCGCCGGCGGCGCGCTGGCGGTTCCCGAAGGCGACAGCACCGTCGACGTAGCCAACGCGCTTATCGACTGGAGCCTGGCGCGCGGCGAGCCCATCGTCGCCAGTCAGGACTGGCATCCGGCGGATCACGGCAGCTTCGCCAGCCAGCACCAGGTGGAGCCCTACACCGTGGGCGACCTGGACGGCCTGGCGCAAACTTTCTGGCCGGATCACTGCGTTCAGCACAGCGAAGGCGCGGCGCTGCATCCCCTGCTCAAGCAGCAGGCGATCGCCGCCGTGTTCCACAAAGGGCAAAACCGGGTCATCGACAGCTACAGCGCTTTTTTTGACAACGGTCACCGGCAGAAAACCGAACTGGACGGCTGGCTGCGTGGTCAGGGGATCGTGGAGCTGACCGTTCTCGGCCTCGCCACCGATTACTGCGTCAAGTTCACCGTGCTGGATGCTCTGGCGCTCGGCTACGCGGTCAACGTCATCACCGACGGCTGCCGCGGGGTGAACCTTCAGCCGCAGGACAGCAGCCAGGCGTTTATGGAGATGGCCGCCGCAGGCGCCACGCTCTATACCCTTGATGACTGGCGGGAAACCCACGCCTGATCCTTCACCCGGCGCTTCCGCGCCGGGTCTTCTTCTGCCGCTTCGTTATCGTCCATAAATTGAACTCTCTCGCAGTTTCAACAAGTTATTGCTGGTAGTCTGGCAAGGCTGTTTTTTCGCCACGCCATTTCCGTGGCGCGGTTATTTTTTTATGTCAAAGAGGAACCACTATGAAATGTTTGCCCTTGCTGGCAGCCTTGCCCCTGCTTTGCGCTTCCGCGCTCTCTGCCCAACCGCTGATGTCCGTCGGCTATTTCAACGGCGGCGGCGACGTCACTGCCGGGCCGGGCGGGGATATCGACAAGCTGGACGTCCGGCAGATCACCCATCTCAACTACTCGTTTGGCCTTATCTATAACGATGAAAAAGACGAGACCAATGCGGCCCTGAAGGATCCTGACCATCTGCACGAGATCTGGCTGTCGCCAAAGGTGCAGGCGGATCTGCAAAAGCTCCCTGCCCTGCGTAAACAGAACCCGGACCTCAAGGTCCTGCTGTCGGTCGGCGGCTGGGGGGCGCGCGGTTTCTCCGGCGCGGCGGCAAGCAAAGAAACCCGTAAGGTGTTTATTCAGTCTGCGCAGGAAATTGTTGAAAAATATGGTCTGGATGGGATTGACCTCGACTGGGAGTTTCCGGTCAACGGCGCGTGGGGGCTGGTTGCCAGTCAACCGACCGATCGCGATAACTTCACCGCGCTGTTAAAAGAGCTGCGCGCAGCGTTTGGTACGAAGAAACTGGTTACTATTGCCGTGGGCGCCAACGCCGAGAGCCCGAAAAGCTGGGTGGATGTCAAAGCGGTGGCCCCGGTGCTGAACTACATCAACCTGATGACCTACGACATGGCCTACGGCACGCAGTACTTCAACTCGAACCTGTATGACTCCAGCCACTGGCCGACGGTCGCCGCGGCGGATAAATACAGCGCCGATTTTGTGGTCAACAATTACCTGGCCGCCGGGCTTAAACCCAGCCAGATGAACCTCGGGATTGGTTTTTATGGCCGGGTACCGAAACGGGCGGTCGAGCCGGGGATTGACTGGAGTAAAGCGGATGCGCAAAAGAACCCGGTCACCCAGCCCTATTTTGGTCCACAGCAGATCGCGCTGTTTGCCTCGCTGGGCTATGACCTGAGCAAAGACACCTACGTGAAATACAATGATATCGTGGGCAAATTGCTCAACGATCCGCAGAAACGCTTTACCGAGCACTGGGACGATGAGGCGAAAGTCCCGTGGCTGTCGGTGCAGTCCGCAGAGGGCAAGCCGCTGTTCGCCCTCTCCTATGAGAACCCGCGCTCGGTAGCCATTAAGGCGGACTACATCAAGGCGAAGGGCCTCGCCGGGGCGATGTTCTGGGAGTATGGCGCCGATGACCAGAACCAGTTGGCCCGCCAGCTGGCGGAATCCCTGGGGATCAAACACTAATCGCGGCTGTTCCTCCGCCGCATCGTCTCCGCCGGGCGGCGTGACGCAGGCAGCATCGCCTGCAATGCAGGTATATCGCGCCGCCCGGGATAGGTTATGATGCCTGTTATCCGCTGCGCCAGGGGCTGGCGCAGCTTAACCGTTTGACAGGAGGCAGGGGGCCATGGCCTATATCCCCAAAAATTACGCACGTCTGGAAGTGGGTTATCGCGAAAAGGCGCTCAAGCTCTTTCCCTGGGTATGCGGACGCTGCTCGCGGGAGTTTGTCTACTCCAATCTGCGCGAGCTGACGGTGCACCATATCGATCACGACCACTCCAATAACCCGGAAGATGGCAGTAACTGGGAGATGTTGTGCCTCTACTGTCACGATCACGAACACTCCAAGTACACCGAAGCCGATCAGTATGGCTCCACGGTGGTGGCCGGCGAAGATGCGCAAAAGAGCGTCGGCGAGGCCACCTACAATCCGTTTGCCGACCTGAAAGCGATGATGAACAAAAAGTAAGCAAAGCGGCTGACCGTCGAGCGCGGTCGTAGACGCTAACCCTTCCGGCGCCGGATCACCCGACGCCGGAACCTCTCCCCGCCGGCCGGCGGTTTATTGCAGCTTCACGGTGGCGATCGGCTTCGGCACGATACCGAAATCTTCCTTCAGCTGCTGTTTGCTCTTCATCACCATCTGCCCGCGAGTATCGATGGTCATATGCTGGGCGTCGGTGTTATACCGGGCCTGCCACAGCATCACCAGCTGCAGGCTATTTTCCTTCTGCTCCGGCGTCAGCGCCACGCCATCCGGCCATTTTCCCAGCTCCACCGCCGTCGCCAGACGCTGATACACTTCCGGGGTCATGCTGTCGATAATTTGCTCAATATCCATCTTCTGCTCATCTCCACCTGGAATAATTTGCTGAATCGTTTCTTCAACCCTTGATCTGCTCGCCGTTCTGCTCATCGGTGAAGCTGAGCGACGCCGAATTCACACAATAGCGCTCGCCGGTCGGCTGCGGGCCATCCGGAAACACGTGACCGAGGTGGGCATCACAATTTCCGCAGCGGATCTCTATGCGCTGCATGCCGTGGGAGCTGTCGTCCAGATAACGAATGGCCTCTTCGCTTACCGGCTCGTAGAAGCTCGGCCAGCCGCAGCCGGAGTCGTACTTGGTCTGGGAGTTGAACAGCGGCGCATCGCACACCAGGCAGTGATACACGCCATTTTTCTTGTTGTGCAGCAGCCGTCCGGTGAAAGGCGGTTCGGTACCATGATGTTGGGTCACGTAAAACTGCATTTCGCTCAAGCCGTTTTTCAGCTCTTCCGGGGAGGGTTTATTTGCCATGGGCTTACATCTCGCTTTGCAATGGACAACTTTCGCCCCAATTCTAACAAAACATTAACAATGAAGCGTACACTTTTGTTCTAAACTTATCCGGTGCCCACAGGCAGCCAGATAATTGTGACTTAAATCACGTTTTTATCTTAAATGCCCTTTAAAATTCCGCGCGCAGCCCCCATATGGAATTGGGCTCAAAGGGAGAGTGAGGCAAATCAATCGCGCAAAGGTCTGCTCAGGATTGATTTGTCGCAATGATTGACACGATTCCGCTTGACGCTGCGTAAGGTTTTTGTAATTTTACAGGCAACCTTTTATTCACTAACAAATAGCTGGTGGAATATATGACTATCAAAGTAGGTATCAACGGTTTTGGCCGTATCGGTCGCATTGTTTTCCGTGCTGCTCAGAAACGTTCTGACATCGAGATCGTTGCAATCAACGACCTGTTAGACGCAGAGTACATGGCTTACATGCTGAAGTATGACTCCACTCACGGTCGTTTCGACGGCACCGTTGAAGTGAAAGACGGTCATCTGGTCGTTAACGGTAAAAAAATCCGTGTTACCGCTGAACGTGACCCGGCTAACCTGAAGTGGGACGAAGTTGGTGTTGACGTTGTTGCTGAAGCAACCGGTATCTTCCTGACCGACGAAACCGCTCGTAAACACATCACCGCTGGCGCGAAAAAAGTCGTTCTGACTGGCCCGTCCAAAGACAACACCCCGATGTTCGTTCGCGGCGCTAACTTCGACACTTACGCTGGCCAGGACATCGTTTCCAACGCATCCTGCACCACCAACTGCCTGGCGCCGCTGGCTAAAGTCATCAACGACAACTTCGGTATCGTTGAAGGCCTGATGACCACCGTCCACGCTACCACCGCTACCCAGAAAACCGTTGATGGCCCGTCTCACAAAGACTGGCGCGGCGGCCGCGGCGCAGCTCAGAACATCATCCCGTCCTCTACCGGCGCTGCTAAAGCAGTAGGTAAAGTACTGCCAGAACTGAACGGCAAACTGACCGGTATGGCGTTCCGCGTTCCGACTCCGAACGTATCCGTTGTTGACCTGACCGTTCGTCTGGAAAAAGCAGCGTCCTACGAAGAAATCAAGAAAGCTATCAAAGCCGCTTCTGAAGGCGCAATGAAAGGCGTTCTGGGTTACACCGAAGACGACGTTGTTTCTACCGACTTCAACGGCGAAGTTTGCACTTCCGTATTCGATGCTAAAGCGGGTATCGCACTGAACGACAACTTCGTTAAACTGGTTTCCTGGTACGACAACGAAACTGGCTACTCCAACAAAGTTCTGGACCTGATTGCCCACATCTCCAAATAAGTTGAGATGAAAAAGTAATCTGTAAGAGCGACTTCGGTCGCTCTTTTTTTTGTCTGCAGAGATAGGATTGCACAATGATAAATAAAATTTTTGCTCTCCCGGTGAATGAAACCATTTCGCCCGTTATCTCCCGTCGCCAGCTGGACGACCTGGAGCTGATTGTCATCGACCATCCGCAGGTGAAAGCCTCTGTGGCGCTGCAGGGGGCGCATCTGCTCTCCTGGAAACCCGCCGGTGAAGAAGAAGTCCTGTGGCTGAGCAACAACACCCCGTTTAAACAGGGCGTCGCCCTGCGCGGCGGCGTGCCGATTTGCTGGCCCTGGTTTGGCCCATCGGCGCAGCAGGGCCTGCCGTCGCACGGCTTTGCCCGCAACCTGCCGTGGACCCTGGAAGGCCATGATGAAGACGACGGCGGCGTGATGTTGACCTTTGCGCTGCAGAACAGCGCCGAAACCATGAAGCTGTGGCCGCATGAGTTCACCCTCTATGCCCGCTTCAAGCTGGGCAAGACCTGCGAAATCGAACTGGAAGCCCACGGCGAATTTGAGACCACCTCTGCCCTGCACAGCTACTTCAACGTCGGCGATATCGCGGCGGTGAAAGTGAGCGGTCTTGGCGAGCGCTATATCGATAAAGTGAAAAATGCCGAAGAAGGCGTTCTGAGCAACGGCGTGCAGACCTTCCCGGATCGTACCGACCGCGTCTATCTCGACGCCGAAGGCTGCAGCGTGATCCACGACGACGCGCTCAGCCGCACTATCGACGTGGTGCATCATCATCAGCACAACGTGGTGGCCTGGAACCCGGGCCCGGCGCTGTCCGTCAGCATGGGCGACATGCCGGACGATGGCTACAAAACCTTCGTGTGCGTCGAAACCTGCTGCGTGACCCAGCCGCAGAAAGCCAGTGAAGAGACCCCGTCTCGCCTGGCGCAAACCATCAGCGTGAAAAAACGCTAAGCGCAAAAAGCCCCGTTTATCACGGGGCTTTTTCTCTTCTCCACCAGGATGCGCTGTGGGTTAAACCATATCCAACCGGGTTTTCCGCGGCGGCGGTGGATAGAGGCGGTCCAGCTGCGCAAGCTCTTGCGGGCTGAGAACGAGATCAAGCGCGGCGGCATTCTGCACCACATGTTCAATACTGGCCGCTTTCGGGATCGCCAGCATTCCCGGATGACGAATCACCCAGGCCAGCAGCAGCTGCGCCACCGTCACGCCCCGCTCGTTAGCCATTTTGATGATATCGGTATGCTGAAAAAGTCCATCGCGTAAGCGCCCCGCCTGCGCCAGCGGACAATAGGCCATCACCGGCAGGGTGTGCTGCTGGCACCAGGGCAGGAGATCGTATTCAATGCCCCGCGACGCGAGATGATAGAGCACCTGATTGGTGGCGCAGCGTTCGCCACCCGCCGTGCGCCACAGCGCCTGCATATCGTCGGTGTCCAGATTGGAGACGCCCCAGCGGCGGATTTTACCCTCGGCCACCAGCCTTTCCATCGCCTCGACCGTCTCCTCTAGCGGGATATCGCCCCGCCAGTGCAGGAGATACATATCCAGATAGTCGGTCTGCAGCCGGCGCAGACTGTTTTCACAGGCGCGGCGCATCGCCGCGCCGCCGGCGTGCCAGGGATAGACTTTGGAGACCAGCACCACCCGGTCGCGCAGGCCGCGGACCGCCTGGCCCACCACCTCCTCCGCCCCGCCGTCGGCATACATCTCAGCGGTATCGATTACCGTCAGGCCATGGTCGATGCCCGCGCGCAGTGCAGCCACCTCCTGCTGACGCTGCGCCGCGTTCTCGCCCATATACCAGGTCCCCAGCCCGATGGCCGGAACTGCCGCCTGCTCGCCAAAGCATACTGTTTTTTTCACCATCGTCTCCTACTTAGCGCCCTGCACCACCATAAAGCAAAACAGGGCACGAAGCCCTGTTTTGATGCATAAAGCGCACTGTAATAATGCACAATCAGAAGGTGTAAGTGATCCCGGTTGAGATCAGACCGCTCCAGGATTTGTCCACCATCGGGCTATCGGTAATTTCATCCGACAGACGGGTGTAGCGCGCAATACCGTATACGCTCCAGTCGCCGAGGAAGCGATAGTTGGCCGACAGCTCCAGATACGGGTTCCAGCTGCTGTCCGGATCGTAGCTGCGCATGCCGCTACGACGGGACTCGTGCTGCGAGACGCCATAATAGTATTCGTTCTGATTGTCGCTGTTCCACTCCACGCCGATGCCCGGTGTCAGCGTCAGGTTCCCGTTGGTGTAGCGGTACAGCCAGGCGAGATCCCAGTTGATGCCGTTGCTGTTATCCAGCGTATCGCCGGCAATCGTCGTGCGCAGGAAACCATAGGGCGTGTTGTGGACATAAGAAAGACCGGCCATCACGGTTGATTTACGTTTATCCAGGCGACGCATTTGTTCGCTATCGCTGTCGCCCGGCTTGAAGTACATCGGCGACCAGTAAGCCGTTATCGACAGCTTATCATTGGTGTCATTCCACAGGTAGTAACCCCCACCCAGACCGTGGAACCAGAAGTTATCGCTCTCATAACTAATGACCGGCACCGGATAAACATCCGCATCATACTGCTTGTACGGATGCTCAACGATGCCGACGCCAGCGCCAAGCGTGAACTTCCCATCGGCATGCGCCGCGCTGGCGGAGGTCGCAATCAGCACGCCGAGTGCCAGAAGTTTGATTTTAGTCACAATCCATATTCCCGTTGTCAAATAATCAGCCCGTGCAGTTTACCGTCGTAGGTCTCATGCCTCAAATTCTTTACCCGATATGACACAAATCGTTCACTTTCCCACCCTTCTCTTACCATCTGGTGACAGCCCGATGACAGCTTCACGTCCCGGCGAAGCAAAAAGCGTCTTTTTCAGGATGAGTTATTGATATGTCATTGAAATTGATTTTCTGCGTCATGCAAGATTTCTAAATGCATCTACGCTTAAATTTAGAAGGTGTAATTGCAGGGCACATTCACGCTACCCCACCCGCAACCTGGCATAAGGGTTGCTGGATACCAGGAGAGCGATGTTCAGCTTATGTCTTCCGGGGGCCCCCACTATTCATATGAACGGCTCTCAACCTGTGCTAAAAAACGAAAGGACGGCATGCCATGAATATATTCGATCACTATCGCCAGCGCTATGAAGCTGCCAAGGACGAAGAGTTCACACTGCAGGAGTTTCTTACCATCTGCCGGCAAGATCGCAGTGCCTATGCCAATGCGGCAGAACGTCTGTTGATGGCCATTGGTGAACCCGTCATGGTTGATACGGCTCTCGAGCCGCGGCTATCCCGTCTCTTTTCAAACCGGGTTATCGCACGCTATCCGGCGTTTGAAGAGTTTTACGGTATGGAAGACGCCATTGAGCAGATCGTTTCCTACCTCAAGCATGCCGCCCAGGGGCTGGAAGAGAAGAAACAGATCCTCTATCTGCTGGGACCGGTGGGCGGGGGTAAATCATCGCTGGCTGAACGGCTGAAAGCCCTGATGCAGCGCGTGCCTATCTATGTGCTGAGCGCCAACGGCGAGCGCAGCCCGGTTAACGATCACCCGCTGTGCCTGTTCAATCCGCAGGAGGATGCGCAGATCCTTCAGAAAGAGTATGGCGTCCCTACCCGCTATCTCGGCACTATTATGTCGCCATGGGCGGCCAAACGCCTGCATGAGTTTGGCGGCGATATCACGAAATTCCGCGTGGTCAAAGTCTGGCCATCGATTCTCGAACAGGTCGCCATCGCCAAAACCGAACCGGGCGATGAAAACAACCAGGATATTTCGGCGCTGGTGGGTAAAGTGGATATCCGCAAGCTGGAACACTATGCGCAGAACGACCCGGACGCCTACGGCTACTCCGGTGCGCTGTGCCGCGCCAACCAGGGGATCATGGAGTTCGTCGAGATGTTTAAAGCGCCGATCAAGGTGCTGCATCCGCTGCTGACCGCGACTCAGGAAGGTAACTACAACGGGACCGAAGGGATCTCCGCCCTGCCGTTTAACGGGATCATCCTTGCCCACTCTAACGAATCGGAATGGGTGACCTTCCGTAATAACAAAAACAATGAGGCCTTCCTCGACCGCGTCTATATCGTCAAAGTGCCTTATTGCCTGCGGATCTCCGAAGAGATCCGTATCTATGAAAAACTGCTCAACAGCAGCGAGTTGACTCATGCGCCATGCGCCCCGGGCACTCTGGAAACGCTGGCGCGCTTCTCGATTCTGTCGCGCCTGAAAGAGCCGGAAAACTCGAGTATCTACTCGAAAATGCGGGTCTATGACGGCGAGAGCCTGAAAGATACCGACCCGAAAGCGAAGTCCTATCAGGAGTATCGCGACTACGCCGGGGTGGATGAAGGGATGAACGGGCTCTCCACCCGCTTTGCCTTTAAGATCCTCTCAAGGGTGTTTAACTTCGACCATGTTGAAGTGGCGGCCAACCCGGTGCATCTGTTCTATGTCCTGGAGCAGCAGATTGAGCGCGAACAGTTCCCGCAGGAGCAGGCCGAGCGCTATCTGGAGTTCCTCAAAGGCTATCTGATCCCGAAATACGCCGAGTTTATCGGCAAAGAGATCCAGACCGCCTATCTGGAATCCTACTCCGAGTATGGGCAGAACATTTTCGATCGCTATGTCACCTACGCTGACTTCTGGATCCAGGATCAGGAATACCGCGATCCGGACACCGGCCAGCTGTTTGACCGTGAATCATTGAATGCCGAGCTGGAGAAAATTGAGAAGCCGGCCGGGATCAGCAACCCGAAAGACTTCCGTAATGAAATCGTCAACTTTGTGCTGCGCGCCAGAGCCAACAACAGCGGACGTAATCCGAACTGGACCAGCTATGAGAAACTGCGCACGGTTATTGAGAAGAAAATGTTCTCCAATACCGAAGAGCTGTTGCCGGTCATTTCGTTTAACGCCAAAACCTCAACCGATGAGCAGAAAAAACACGACGACTTTGTCGACCGCATGATGGAGAAAGGCTACACCCGCAAACAGGTTCGCCTGCTGTGCGAGTGGTACCTGCGGGTTCGTAAATCGTCCTGATGCGTCCAGCCCGGCGGTGCGCCGCCGGGTCAACTGCAGCTGAATGATGATAAGTAAAGTTGGCTAATGCAGTACAGGAGGGCATATGACCTGGTTCATAGACCGACGCCTGAACGGGAAAAACAAAAGCGCCGTCAATCGTCAGCGCTTTTTGCGCCGTTATAAGGCGCAGATTAAACAATCAATCTCCGAGGCCATCAACAAGCGCTCGGTGACCGATATTGAGAGCGGAGAATCCGTCTCGATCCCGACGGACGATATCAACGAGCCGATGTTTCATCAGGGTCGCGGCGGACTACGCAACCGCGTCCACCCGGGCAATGACCATTTCGTGCAAAACGATCGGATCGAACGCCCGCAAGGGGGCGGCGGCGGCGGTGGCGGCGGTCAGGGGCAAGCCAGCGCCGATGGCGAAGGGAAGGATGAGTTTGTCTTCCAGATTTCAAAAGATGAGTACCTGGATCTGCTGTTTGAAGATCTCGCCCTGCCGAACCTGAAGAAAAATCAGCACCGGCAGCTAAACGAGTTTAAAACCCATCGCGCGGGTTTTACCTCTAACGGGGTGCCGGCCAACATCAGCGTGGTGCGTTCGCTGCAGAACTCGCTGGCCCGTCGGACTGCGATGACCGCCGGCAAGCGCCGTGAACTGCGCGCTCTGGAGGAGGATCTGGAGACCATCAGCCGCAGCGAGCCGGTGCAGCTGCTGGAGGAGGAGCGCCTGCGCAAAGAGATTGCCGAGCTGCGGGCTAAAATTGAACGGGTGCCGTTTATCGACACCTTTGACTTACGCTACAAAAATTACGAAAAACGGCCGGAGCCCTCCAGCCAGGCGGTAATGTTCTGCCTGATGGACGTCTCAGGCTCGATGGACCAGGCCACCAAAGACATGGCCAAGCGCTTTTATATCCTGCTGTATCTGTTCCTCAGCCGGACCTATAAAAACGTCGATGTGGTCTATATCCGCCACCATACCCAGGCGAAAGAGGTGGATGAACACGAATTCTTCTATTCTCAGGAAACCGGCGGCACCATCGTTTCCAGCGCCCTCAAGCTGATGGATGAGGTGGTGCAGGCGCGTTATGACCCGGCGCAGTGGAACATCTACGCCGCCCAGGCGTCGGATGGCGACAACTGGGCCGATGACTCCCCACTGTGCCACGAACTGCTGGCGAAGAAAATTCTGCCGGTGGTGCGTTATTACAGCTATATCGAAATTACCCGCCGGGCGCACCAGACCCTGTGGCGCGAGTATGAACACCTGCAGGCGACCTTTGATAATTTCGCCATGCAGCATATTCGCGACCAGGAGGATATCTACCCGGTATTCCGCGAACTGTTTCACAAGCAGTCCTCTAAAAGTGAAGCGTAGTTAAATAAAATCAGCCAGTTAGCGTCACCTGCTGGCTGATTTATTTTTTAAATGCTGTTATTTCTCTATTAATCAATACGCCCATTTTTTGTGCAGAATAGATGCAGCTGCCTCATCGCAAAATGCTTCTTTCCCCCATGTTGTACATTCCAGGTACAAATCCCTAACCCTGTGTATTATAACTGCCTAATCTGCTTCAAACATTCACGCGATCGTCAGCGTTGCACTGTTTCCACTCTCAGGAGCCTGCTATGACCCGTTTTTATCAATTGACCGCCACCCGCCTGCGCGGCCAACCTCTCTCCATGGCTGACTATGCTGGCAAGGTGGTTCTGGTGGTGAATACGGCCAGCCATTGTGGCTTCACGTCACAGTATGCTGGCCTGGAAGCGCTCTACAAAAAGTACGCGGCTCAGGGGCTGGTGGTGCTTGGTTTTCCGTGCAACCAGTTTGGCAAGCAGGAACCCGGCGGTGCGGATGAAATCGAGCAGACCTGTCACGTTAACTACGGTGTGAGCTTCCCAATGTTTGCGAAAGTGGACGTCAACGGCCCCGCTGCACACCCGCTGTTTCGTTATCTGAAACAAGCGTTGCCCGGCGTGCTAGGCGGACGGATCAAGTGGAATTTCACCAAGTTCCTCATCGGTCGCGACGGCACACCCCTCACGCGTTTTGCGCCGTTCACGACGCCGGAGAAAATGGAGGCTTCCATTGTTGCCGCCCTCAAGCGCTGAGTGTGCAGTCATTCCACGTTCACCCAACGGTGGCTGTCTGCCCATACAAGATAGATGTTGGTTCCTGGCCTGTAGCCGACCGCGCCAGCTGTCGCCGGAACGCCCTATTTCACGTCAGGGGCTGTAAACGCGCAAAACCGTAAGATGCTATATGCGAAGCGCCTGTTTCTGGTTGACGAACTTATCAGTTGCGGGAGAATAATGCTGACAAACGCATGCCAGCTTATTCCCGTCAGGATCGCGCAGGTAGGCCACATAAAAGTCGGGGCCATAGGCGGGGCGTGTGCCCGGTGCGCCTTCATTTTGCCCTCCTGCAAGAAGGCCTGCGGCATGGAACTGTCTGACAATCTCTGCGTTATCAGCCTGGAATGCAAACATTGTCCCGTTTCCCGCCGTTGCGGAATGTCCGTCAAAAGGAGGGCAAATACAAAAGCTGAACGCCTTATCCGGATTATTTTTATCTCCCCACATTGCCCAGCTGTCTGTCCAGGCAGGCAGACGTGAGTAGCCAAGAACATTAAAAATAGCGTCATAAAAATCTACTGAGCGCTGAAAATCATTGGTACCTATCGTGATATAAGCCAGCATCTTATGACATCCTCTTTGCCGTTTCCCAGAACAGGCAGGATACCTCTTAACGTAACAATAAACGATTTCCTCTGATGCGCCTGACGCCGTTTGCCGTCTGAGCATCGGCGGTTTCGACATAGCCCGACCTGTTAAACGCTGGCGCAGTTGAGCGGTCCAGGGTTAATTAACCGGTGACGTCAGTCGATCTCACGCGGCCAGCAACCGTCTGTTGCTGGCCGATCTTCCACCTGCCCGGTCATCAGTCTACAGCGGCGACACGGCCTCAACTTCATGCTGAAACACGTAGGGGTCGGAGAGGAGTTCGAATACTTCATCGTCCGGATAGGTGACCGCGACGTGATAGTCTTCGCCTGCGAAGGCTTTGACCGCCGCGAGATCCTGCCAGTAGGTGGCGAGAAAGAAATGCGCCCATTCGCCCTGGTTTTCCCGGCGCACCAGGGCGCCTCTGTTGCCGGCGATGCTCTGAGCGTGTTCCACGCCGGTCCGCTCGAGGTGGCGGGCAAACCCCTCAGCATGCTGCAATGGCACACAGCCGTGCCAGGTCCTGACAATCATTTGCATTCTCCTGTGGTGATAAACATCTCACCCTAACATCGACAGGCATTTCTGGGGGAGCGCAACAATGCGGCGCTGGCCACAACACAAAATTATTTTGCCGGACGGGGATATCCTCTCACTCTGCACTATTTTTGACTGCGGAGCAGCATTGGGCCGAATATTGCGCGGCGAGTATCGCTGTTAGCTGGCGCGGAAAAAATCGTGGCTCGTCAGCCTCGGGCAGTCGTATCGTTACACGCCCAAGCCGCGCCCCTTCAGGGCATCGCCAGCCGATCTTGATGGGCCGCAAAGAGGGTGATGAGATGGTCGGCGATAACCCGCACGCGTCTGGACCCGGCCAGGTCGGAATGCATCACCAGCCAGAGAGTCTGATCCGCGCCGATCTCCGGCTGCAGGCACTGCAGGCCGCTGGCCCGGGCCATAAAGTGCGGCAGAACGCCCAGTCCGAGGCCCGCGGATACCGCGGAAACCTGGGCCACGAGCGTATTGGCTTCGACTTTACACGGCCGCCCTCTCAGGGTGCGCGCGATCCATTGGGCGGCCGGCAGGTGCTGGTGAGTTTCCGGCCACCCCACAAAGTCCGCCTCGCTCAGCGACAGGCCGTCCGCACCGGCCAGATAGCCGGCGGCGCCATAGACGCCAAACCCCACCGTCCCCAGTCGCTTTAACGTCAAATGCCCGGCCTCAGGCTTGACCATGCGGATCGCCAGATCGGCATCCCGACGGTGCAGGTTCACCGGCTGCACGCCGCTCAGCACCTCCACCCGCAGCTCGGGATAATGGTCCAGGAGCCCTTTCAGGGAGGGCAGAATAAAATGCGTGGCCAGGTTATCCGAGGTGGCCAGGCGGACAACCCCGGCGACATGCCCCTGCAGTTGCGCCGCTTCGCCAAACGCCAGGCCTGCGTATTCCAGCGCCTCGGCCCGCGCGAGCAGGGCTTCGCCATCATCGGTCAGGCGATAGCCGCTCTGATGGCGGCTGAAGAGCGGAACGTTCAACGCCTGCTCCAGCCGATCCAGCCGGCGGGAGACCGTGGCTATCCCCATGTTCATCTTGTCGGCGGCGCCGCTCAGCGTTCCCGCCCGGGCGATGGCGAGGAATATGCGCGCATCATCCCAGTTAAATTCTGCGGTCATCTGTTTTCCATTTATGGAAAACGACTCTCCGTTTTCCGCTATTTTTTATCAGTTTCGCAGGGATGATACTGCACGCCACTCGCGGAGACAACCAGGCCATCCGGTCGCCTGCTCTCTCCTCACCTGAACGTCCGTGTACCGCGCGGAACGCTCCTTTCCTAAGGATACGCCTGATATGAAAGAGATTGCTTTACCCCTCCACCCGGCGCCGGCGCGCGTCTGGATAGCCGTCGTTGCACTCGGGATCTGCGCCTTTTCAATCGTCACCAGCGAACTGGCGCCGGTGGGCATGCTCAGCGCCCTGGCGGCGGATTTTCACCAGACTGAATCTGGCATGGGTCTCGCCGTCACCGCCTATGGCTGGGTGGGCGCCCTGGCGGCTCTGCTTTCCGGCGCAATGCCGGCGCGTATTTCCCGCAAGGCGCTGCTGGTCGGGCTGATGCTGATCCTCGCGCTTTCCTGCCTCGCCGCAACCCGGTCTTATTCGATGTTCGCCCTGATGAGCGCCCGCATGATTGGCGCCCTGGCGCATGGCGCCTTCTGGGCCTTAATTGGCATCGTCGCCGCGCAGATGGTGCCGCCGCACCGGCTGGGGCTGGCCACGGCGATCATTTTTGGCGGCGTGTCGGCGGCAAGCGTAGTGGGGGTGCCGCTGGCGAGCTTTATCGCCACCCTGGCGGGCTGGCGATACGCGTTTATGGCGATGGCCTTGCTGTCACTGGCCGCCGCTGCGGTGCTGTGCTCGACGCTGCCCGCGCTGGCCGCCCCAGCCCCCGTCAGGCTGCGCGTTTATCGTGATATTTTCCGCAATCCGCTGCTCGGTGGCCTGTATGGCGCCACGGCATGCATCATTACCGCTCACTTTGCCGCCTTCACCTACATTGAACCGCTGCTGATAAATCTGCAGGGAGTCCCGACGACCGCCCTTTCCGGCCTGCTGCTGCTGTCAGGGGTTTCCGGGCTGCTGGGTAACGTTATCGCGGGGAAGCTCATCGATCGTCATCTGAAGGGGCTGATTTTCGCTGCGCTGATGCTGAGCGGGGGCGCGCTGGCGATCCTTGGCTCCGCCCGTTTTGCGCCACTGCCATTCTGTTTTAGCGGGCTACTGTTAGCCCTGTGGGGCGCCGGCATCGCGATTGTGTTCGTCGGCTTACAGACCTGGCTACTGCGCAGCGCGGGCGCGGTCGCCCAGCCAGCGTCAGCCATTTACGTGGCCATTTTTAATGCCGCCATCGGCACCGGGGCGCTTGTCGGCGGCCAGCTGATCGCCTCAGCTGGCCTGTCGGGAATGGTGTGGCTGGCGGCGGGGACCATGGTGGGCAGTACGCTGCTGATCGCTCTGCTGAAAGCGCCCTCGGGCCGCTAAACGCTGCCCTGTAAAACCGCGTTTTCACGGTCCAGCGTGAAGACCTGCCACACGACGCGGGTCGCGCTCAAGGTAAAAATGGCCGTCGCCAGCGTATTTTCCTCATCAGGATCGTCGGGAGAAAGCCGGTAAATCGGTAACAACGGATCCTGCTGGTCGGAGAGCATCGCTTTCGCTGTCACGCCATCCAGCGGCGGGTTCGTCGCCAGCCACGCGTCCAGGCGCCGCTGGCGCGAGCCGGAGCTGCCGGTCACGATCTGTTCAATAGCCGCAAGCTGGGGATGGATCAGATGGTTGGCATGCCCGCTGGTGGCGGACAACGCGAGCACCGAGCTGCCGGAGCCGGTGGCTTCCACGCTAAACAGACGGCTATCGCCCATCTGGCCCAGGGTGTGGTGAAACGCGCCCGCGCGAGGCGTGGCGCTCAGCAGAGTGACGGCTTCCTCTAAGGTGGTGGCGTTCAGCGAGGCGCGGGCCAGAATCTGGCGCGGCATCCCGTCCGGACGATGCACGGCGCGAATATTGTTGACCGTATTGACTATCCCCTTCTCATTCACTGCGAAGGTATGTCCGCACAGGGAGCCGGGATAGGCGAAGCTGGTAAAGGCGAGGCCCACGTCCGGGGTTATGCTGACGATGGCGCAGTCTTCACGCAGCTGCGGGAAGCCGTCTTCATTGTGCGCAATGATCAACTCGCCCTCTGCGCTTCTCCCCGCCAGAGTGGTGCAGCCATCCGACGTCGAACGTACCAGATCGCCGCGACAGTTCCAGGCGAACACCTCATCCACCGGCGCCTGCAGCCCCTCCGCCATGCCCTCCAGCTCCTGCCAGATCAGCGGGAACTGAGCCTGCACGGCTGCGCGCATGCGCTGGGTCTGTTCCGTCGTTTTCAGGGCGGCCACCGTTTGCCACAGCGCCGTTTGCCTGATTTTTGTCTGCCAGGCCTCACGACCAAACGCGCCAAGCTGCTGACCGACCGCAAAGGCGGAACCACGGATTGCGATTGTTTTCATATTGTCATTATTCACTTATGTTCAGGATACGTGTTGCAAAAACTCTTGCAGACGCGGATTGCTGCTGGCCGTGAGCAGCGCCTCAGGTGAACCATCTTCGGCAATAGTGCCGCCATCAATAAAGATCAACCGGGAAGCCACCTCTCTGGCAAAGCCAATCTCATGGGTCACAATCACCATCGTCATGCCCTCTTCGGCCAGCGAGCGCATGACCTTTAACACCTCATGCCGCAGTTCAGGATCGAGGGCGGATGTTGGCTCATCAAATAACATCATTTTGGGTTTCACCGCCAGGGCGCGAGCTATCGCCACACGCTGCTGCTGACCGCCCGAGAGCTCGGCAGGATAGTGGTTAGCGCGTTCACGCAGCCCCACGCGATCCAGCAACGCCAGCGCCTGCTCCCGCGCTGTGGCCTTGCTCTGCTTGCGCACGCGAAGCGGACCGAACATGACATTCTCCAGGGCGGTCAGATGCGGGAACAAATGAAACTGTTGAAACACCATACCGGCTTCGCGGCGAATATCACACTCATTCGCGTGCGGATCCGTAATATGCATGCCCGCCACCAGCAGCGTGCCCGAGGAGATCTCTTCCAGTTTGTTAATACAACGCAGCAGGGTCGATTTTCCCGAGCCGGAAGGACCGATGATCACCACCACCTCGCCCGCTTCAATCTTTAAATTGATATCGTGCAGCACCTGAGTGGCGCCGAAGTTTTTCGCCACCGCGCTAAATTCAACCATGCTCATAAAATATGGATCCTTTTCTCAACTTGTTTTAGCAGGAAGCTCAGGCACAATGTCAAAAACAGATAAATCATCGCCACCGCCGTCCACACCTCCAGCGCCCGAAAGTTGCCGGCAATAATCTCTTGTCCCTGACGGGTTAATTCTGCCACGCCAATCACAATAAACAGCGACGTATCTTTAATACTGATAATCCATTGATTGCCTAATGCCGGGATCATCCGCCGAAAAGCCAGCGGCATAATGACATGCCACAGGGTGCTGCGCGGCGATAATCCCATCGCCAGGCTGGCTTCTTTAAATCCTTTATTGATCGACAGAATCGCGCCCCGGGTGATCTCCGCTATATAAGCCCCGGAGTTAATCACAATGGTGATAATGGCGGCAGGAACCGGGTCAATACGCACCGGCAACACCATCGGCAGGGCGAAGTAAATAAACATCACCTGCACCATAATTGGCGTCCCGCGGATTAATTCCACAAACACCAGCGATACCGTTTTGGATATTGTCCCACCTAATGCGCGGCAGGTCCCGGCCAGCAAACCAATGATTAATCCACCTAACAAACCTGATAACGAAATAATTAGCGTCAGCTGCAAGCCTTGCATCAGCAGCGGCAATGCATCCCAAATATAGCGACTGTCAAAATTCATGCTTCTACCCGTAAAGAAAATATGAGGTCGGATCGCTCCGACCTGGCAGGGTTATTTCGGCTGTTTAGCAAACCACTTTACGTAAATCTTGTCGTAGGTACCATCGGCGCGCAGGGCCTGCAGGGCCTGGTTGACTTTTGGCGTCAGGCTGCTGTTTTTCTGCATCGCAAAGCCATACTGCTGTGGCAGAATGCTGTCCGTCTCACCAGTGGATTTGACCTTGCCATTACCCGCCGTCTTCACGTAGTAAAGGACATTCGGCGAATCATGAACGACGGCATCGAGATTACCGGCCTGCAGGTCAAGGTAAGCGTTATCGATATTCGGGAACTCGATGTAATTCGCTTTATATTTGCTTTTCATAAAGCTGGCTGCCGCCGTCCCCTGCTTAAGGCCGACTTTTTTCCCGGTCAAATCACTGAATTTAACAATGGAATTGTCGGTACTTTTCACGGCTATTAACAGGTCAGCATTATAATATCCTTCACTGAAGTCCACGACCTGCTTGCGCGCATCGGTAATCGTTATTCCCGCCATCGCCACGTCCAGATTACGCGACTGCAGACCGGGGATCAGGCCGCCGAAATCCATCGGCCTTAATTCGTAGCTGATATGCATTTTCTTCGCAATCGCGTCCCACAGATCGATATCAAAGCCGACATATTTATCGCCTTGTTTAAATTCAAATGGAACAAAGGCAGTATCGACACCCACCGTTATTTTATCTTCTGCTGCTGTAACAAAACTGGCTGAACAAATAACTAATGCCAGCGTCAGCTTTAATTTCTTAAATAATCCACTCATAATTACCCTCAGCGTCAGTGAAATAGCCTACAACGAACGTCACCCTGCGAAATATCTCGCCGGAAGAATCAATAACAAGAGCTGATATACCGGGCGCAGTTTTATGCGCCCGAATAAAAACGATAACTTATGCAGAAAACAGAGAGTCAGAGGTAGCCGGTGCTGGCGTCTGGGCGCTGTTCATCACCATGGAGAGAAAACTGTAATAACCGTTTATTCCAATCAGATCCACCACGCCCTTCTCGCCCCATAACTCAATGGCTTGTTGCCAGGTCTCATCGCTGACCTTTTGCTGTTGATGCAGCTGCTGACAGAAGTCATAGACCGTCTGCTCATCGGGCCGGAGATCCACGGGCCGGCGCCTTTCCTTAATCGCCTGCACCGCCGCGGCAGCAATCCCCTTCTCGCGTGCTATCGGCGCATGGATCGCCCACTCAACCGGCTGCGACCAGTGCCGCGCGGTCAGCAAAATCGCCAGTTCAGAAAGACGCTGGCCCAGCGCGCTGCGATAGCGCAGGTACTCCCCCATACGCTGGGCATGGGCCATCAGCTCGGGGCTCCGCAGCAGCGGTTCAAAGGGCGGCAGCAAGGCGCCGCGCGGTCCGTTGATAATCTCTTCCGCTAACTGACGCTGCTGAACGTCCCATTCCTGTTCCGCCAGGGGCGGTAAACGATTGCTCATAATTTCCCCGTCTCTTCACGGATCACGCAGTTCAGGGTATCGACCACAAAATCGAGCTGCGCCGGGGTGATGATAAACGGCGGTGCAATCAGAATGTGGTCGCCAGACTGGCCATCGATGGTGCCGCCCATGGGATAGACCATCAGTCCACGCGCCATGCAGTTTGCTTTGATCGCAGCGTGCAGCTTCAGGGAAGGATCGAACGGCGTTTTGTCGTCTTTATCACGCACCAGCTCGACCCCCGCAAACAGGCCGCGTCCGCGCGTATCACCGACATGCGGTAACTCCCCCAGCACCTCGCGCAGCGCCTTGTGCAGATAGGCGCCCTGCTGTTTGACGGCGTCCAGCAAATTATCCCGCGCGATCACTTGCTGCACCGCCAGGGCTGCCGACGCGGCGGTGGCATGACAAATGTAAGTGTGACCATGCTGGAACAACCCGCTGCCCGCCTTTAGCGCGGAGACGATAGTCTCACTCGCCAGCACCGCCCCAATCGGCTGATAGCCTCCGCCGAGTCCTTTGGCGATGGTCACTAAATCGGGCACCACGTCATCCTGTTCAAACGCATGCAGCGTCCCGGTCCGCCCCATACCGCACATCACCTCATCCGCGATGTACAGGATGCCGTATTTGTCGCACAGGCGGCGGACCCCTTGCAGATAGCCCGGCGTCGGCGGCGTGGCTCCCGTCGTCGCCCCCACCACGGTTTCGGCACAGAAACCGATGATCGTTTCCGGGCCGGCCTCAAGGATGGCTTGCTCCAGCTCATTGAGCAGGCGCTCGGTATATTGCTGTTGGGTCTCGTCAGCCCGACGATCGCGGTACTCATTGCAGGCGGAGACGCGGATAACATCCATTAATAAGGGAGCAAACTGACGACGGCGCCATTCGTTCCCCCCCACCGCCAGCGCGCCCAGCGTATTACCGTGATAGCTCTGTTTACGGGCGATAAAGCGGGTGCGCGATGGCTGGCCGATCTCCACAAAGTACTGCCGCGCCATCTTCAGCGCCGTCTCAACCGCCTCAGAACCGCCCGAGACAAAGTAGGCGTAGTTAAGCTCGCCGGGCGCCGTGCGGGTGAGATGTTCGGCAAGCTGCTCGACGGCATCGCTGGTGAAAAAGCTGGTATGCGCATAGGCCAGCCGATCGATCTGGCGGTGCATCGCCGCCAGCACATCAGGATGCGCGTGTCCGAGGCAGGAAACCGCCGCCCCGCCGCAGGCATCAAGATACGGTTTTCCCTGGGCATCAAAGATATAGGCCCCTTGCGCACGTGAAGCCACCATCGGCGTGCCACGCAGGCTGCGGTGAATGACATGACTCATACTGGGTTCTGCTCCTGAATCCGCTACATGAATTGAGCGTATCTTGCAGGATCCATTTGGATCACGTCAACGAATTAAAGATATAAATGCATCCGTTATTCTTATAATTGATACATTTGAATCATTTATCAGGACTTACCGGGGATCACGTAGGCGCCAGACTCAATAAGATAGCGTTCGGCATTTTCAATTTTACTCACCGCCTCCCGGCCGTGGCGCACCACCAGCATCGCCAGCAGGCACTCCGCCAGGCCCATGCCGGAGACCACGGAAGGGAAAAATGACGGACTGTCGATGGAGAACAGCAGCGTGCAGTCTGCCGCCTGCGCTAAGGGGGAAACCGGCGAGTCGGTAATGGCGAGGATCTTCGCCCCGGCCTGCCGGGCTGCCTGTAAAACATCCAGTGATTCGCGTGAATAGGGAGCAAAGCTGGTGAGTAAGACGCAGTCCCGGGCGGTTAGTTCGCGGGTAAAGACTTCGATATTGCTGGCCAGGCCATCGATCAATGACACCTGGCGGTTAAACAGTCGATAGACATAGAACAGCGACCACGCGATCGGAAAGCTGGCGCGGAATCCGCAGATATAGACATTCTCCGCGCTATCGAGCAAGGTCACCGCCTGCTCCATCTCCTGGGCATTTTCATTTTGCGTAAAGGTCAGATTCGCCTGATGCGCCTGAAAAACCTCTTTATACAGCTGCGTTTGCGTTCCGCGGGCCATCATTTTTTCCGCTTTTGATACGTATGTATCATTGCGCAGCCCCAGATCGTCAATGAAATCACTTTTCAGCTCGCTCCAGCCGCGGTAGCCCAGTCGCTGCGCCAGACGCAGCAGCGTCGCCGGTTTTACCCCGGCTTCCGCCGCGAAGGCACGCATTGATAACACCACCAGCTGACTGGCATTTTGCAGTGAGAACTCGGCGGCGCGTTGCAGCTCGGGCGACAACCCGCCGAATTCATTAATGATTTTTTCCCTGAGATTCATGGCAGCCACTGACTGGTTTTAAGTGAAAGCTATCTAATCATATTTGAGATCAAGACTCTATAGGCTGGTCTAACACCCGGGGGCCATCCTTTGCGCTCCTGAGCATGGCGAACCGCCTGCCCGTCACTTCTCCAGCCAGTCGATAAAAAACGCCATAAACGCCGACACCTGCGGCGGTTGCAGCTTTCGCTGGGGAAAGACAAACTGCAGCCCAACCTCCTTGCGGTCTAAAGGGCTAAATCCGGTGAAGCGATCGGCAAACAGCACCTGAAGCCGCCCCTCCTCGACATCCCTCTTCACATCCCACCATGATTTACCGGCGATCCCCGACCCGCTGAGCGCCCACTGCCGCAGCAGCGCCCCATCGTCGCAGACCATCGCCGGCGTCACCCGGATGATCTGCTCTTTTCCCGCCTCCTCAAAGCGCCACTCGTTCATCACCACACCATGCCGCTCCAGCGCCAGGCAGCGGTGATGATGCAGCGCCTCGGGCGAAGCCGGCGTTCCACGGGCGGCAAGGTAAGCCGTCGAGGCCACCAGCACCCGGTGGTTAGGACGGATGTGGCGGATGGCCAGGCTGCTGTCCGGCAGATTACCGACGCGAATGCTCATATCCAGCCGGTTGGCGACCAGATCCTCCACGCGCTCGCCTAAGTAGACGGAAAAGGTCACTTCCGGGTGACGGCGGGTAAAGTCGACGATGGCCGGGCTAAGGTATTGTCGGCCAAAGTCGGAGGGGGCGGAAAGGCGAATATCGCCGCTCAGGACGCCCTCTTTTTGCGTCAGCAACGACTCGGCGTGGCGCGCCTCCTCCAGTACGCGCCGCGCGGCATGATAAAAATCTTCCCCCGCGTTGGTCAGGGTGATAGCGCGCGTGGAGCGATGGAACAGGCGGGTCTGGTAACGCTCTTCCATCGCCTTCAGGCGGGCCGTCATGGTGGCCGGCGAAAGTGACAACCGTCTGCCGGCGGCGGAGAGTCCCCCCGCTTCGGCGACTGCCACCAGCAGCGCCATATCTTCCAGCTTGCCCATTTTTCGCATATCCCGAAAAGTGAATCTATTTTTCGTCTAATTATCAAAATCAGCTCCCGACTGTAAAGTGATTTCCATTCCACTTCGCAAGGGACACCACTATGAACACGCTCTCACTTTTTGATCGTCATCGCATCGGTACGCTGCCGCTGAAAAACCGTATCGTCATGGCTCCCATGACCCGGGCGCGCGCGCTGCAGCCGGGAAATATCCCCTCCGCGCTGATGGCGGAGTATTACCGCCAGCGCGCCAGCGCGGGATTGATCGTTACGGAAGCGACGCAAATCTCTCCCGAGGGACAGGGATATTCCTGGACGCCCGGCCTGCATTCCGCAGACCAGATTGCCGGCTGGCAGTTGACGACCCGAGCCGTACATCAGGCCGGCGGCGTTATTTTTTCTCAGCTCTGGCACGTGGGACGCATGTCGCACGCCCGTTTTCATGCGGATGGTCAACCCGTGGCCCCCTCGGCGCTGGCGCCGGACGCCCAGGTCTGGGTGGTGGATGAGCAGGGCCGGGGCCAGATGGTGGACTGTTCACCGCCGCGGGCGCTCTCCCGGTCGGATATCCAGCGTATTGTCGCCGATTACCGTCAGGCGGCGCGCAATGCGATCGCGGCGGGGTTTGACGGCGTGGAAGTACACGGCGGCAATGGCTATCTGATCGACCAGTTCCTGCGGCGGACCGCCAACCAGCGTACCGATGAGTACGGCGGCAGCCTGAACAACCGGATCCGTTTTGCCCAGGAGGTGCTGACCGCCATCGGCGACGCAATCGGCCGCGAGCGGACGGGCATCCGCCTTTCCCCCTTCATTACCCAGCGCGGGATGAATGACCCGCAGGTGATCGATGCCATCCTTGCCCTGGCGGCCTGGTGCGAACAGCAGGGCATCGCCTTTATCCATCTGGCGGAGGCGGACTGGGACGATGCCCCAGTCGTTCCCCGACGCTTCCGCGACACGCTGCGCGCGACCTTCAGCGGCACGCTGATCGTGGCCGGGAATTACGATCAGCAGAAGGCGGAGCGCATTCTTGACGCCGGTCTCGCCGACCTCGTGGCTTTCGGCCGGCCGTTTATTGCCAATCCCGACCTGCCGCAGCGGCTTCTGCACCGCTGGCCGCTGGCGACCGTCAGCGATCCCGGCACGCTGTTTGGCGGCACGGCGGCGGGCTATACCGACTATCCCTTCTATACGGAGCATAAAGAGTGAAAATGACCCGCAAAATGTTACCTGCCGGCCGTGGTGTCGCGGTTGCCCGCACGCTGGCCAGACGCGGCCTCATTCGCCGTCGCTGCGCCACCGCGCTGCTGCTTGTCGCAATGTCCGGCTCCGCGTATGCAGCCCAACAGGATCTGCTGAAGCCGGCGCAACTCATCGCTGACGGCAGCCTTCCCGCGGCCACTCGCGCCGCCAATGAATATGTCGCCAGGCAGTATGCCACGTTCTGGAATACCGGTGATGCCGCGCTGGCCCGGGCGGCGCTGGCGAAGAATTTTATCGATAAAACGCCCCCGGAAGGCCGCCGACAGGGGCCGGAAGGAGCGATCCTCGCCTCCAGAGCGTTTCGCCAGGCGGTGCCGGATTTACGCTGTGATGTCGAACAAATGATCGTGGCCGGTGACCGGGTGGTCTCACACTTACATTTTCATGGCCACTTTACCGGGACCTTCGGCACCCGGCAGGGTAAGGGACAAAATATCGATTTTATCGCCACCGATATCTATCAGATCCGCGGCGGTAAAATTACCGCCAACTGGCATATTGAAGATAACCTGACGCTGATGAAACAGCTGGGCGCGCAATAAGCCGCCCCCGGAGGGTGCGTCAGCGATCGCCAACACGGCGAGCCGCCCCGGTCTCCGCTGGGACGGCTCGCCTGGCGTCAGCCGGCGCTTAGATTTGCGCCAGCCCGCCGTCGACATAGATCTCTGCGGCGTTAATAAAGCTCGACTCATCCGACGCTAAAAACACCACCGTCCGGCCAATCTCCTCCGGCTCGCCCAGCCGCCCGAGCGGTACGCCGGCGGCCAGAGCATCGAACAAGCCCTGGCGGTCCGCCTCCGCCACCAGCCCTCCCAGACCCGGGGTACGTACCGGCCCCGGGCTGACCACATTAATGCGGATCCCGCGGTCGCTAACCTCCAGCGCCCAGGAGCGCGCCAGGCTGCGTACTGCGGCCTTACTGGCGCTATAGATGCTGAAGTTAGCCGTCCCTTTTACCGCCGCCGTAGAGCCGGTCAAAATCACCGAGGCGCCGTCGGTGAGCAGCGGCAGCGCTTTCTGCACGGTGAACACCACCCCGCGCACGTTAGTGGCAAAAATCCGGTCAACGTGCGCTTCGGTAACGGCGCTGAGCGGCAGCATGTCTCCGCCGCCGGCATTGGCGAACAGTACATCCAGCCGGCCGGACTCGTCGGCAATGGTCGCAAATACCGCGTCAAGGTCGCTTAACACGCCGGCATCAGCGCGGATCCCGCGGGCGGCGGGTCCGATGAATCTTACCGCCGCATCCAGCTCCTCCTGACGGCGGCCGGTGATGTACACCTTCGCGCCCTGCTCCGCCAGCGCTTTCGCCGACGCCAGGCCAATCCCGGCGCTGCCGCCGGTGACTAACGCCACTTTATCCGCAAGTTTTTTGCTCATGGTGCATTTCCTTGGTTAGAGTATAAACAGGCCAGGCTCGCGAAAGCGCCCCGCCGGGTATGGAAAGCACTGTAATCGTCCCGGCGAGGCGGAAAAATGGCCTAATCTGAAAAACACTCTTCCCCTCGGTGGATAATGACCTCCAGTAACCAGGATAAAGCGAATAATGGACCGGTTTTCAGCTCTTAAAGCCTTCACCCGCGTTGTCGAAGCCGGCAGCTTTACCCGCGCCGCGGACTCGCTGAATATGCCCAACGCCACCCTCAGCAAAACCATTCAGCAACTGGAGGCGCATCTTGGGGTTTCTCTCCTGCAGCGCACTACGCGGCGTATCACCGTGACGCCGGAAGGACGGGAATACTATGAAAAGGCCCGGCGCCTGCTGGAAGACCTGGAAGAGATCGACGCCGCCTTCAATACCGCCCGCAATAAGCCAAAGGGCCATCTGCGGATCGCCATCGGCGGGTCGACCGCGCGCGATGTGCTGATCCCGCTGCTGGCGGACTTTATGACCACCTGGCCGGATATCCGTATCGATTTGCAAGTGGCCGATAAGCCCTCGGACCTGATCGGCGGCAATATTGACTGCGCCATCCGCGGCGGACCGATGGAAGACTCGACGCTGATCGCCCGTAAAATCGGCGAGGCGGCGCTGGTTACCTGCGCCACCCCGGGCTATCTTCAGCGCTATGGTACGCCCGCCTCACCGAATGAACTGAACCATGGCCACCGGCTCATCAGCTACCTGTCGCCGGCCAGCGGCAGAGCGTTTCCGTTTCGTTTTGCCCGTCACGGCGTCAGCACCGAGCTGAAGACGGAGCACCATCTCGGCATCAATGAGAGCAACGCGCATATTGCCGCCGGCGAGGCGGGCTTAGGCATTGTGCAGACCTTTACCTATTCGCTGAAACCGGCGCTGGCGAGCGGCAAGCTGGTGGAGATCCTCAGCGCCTGGCGCCCGGCCCCCTATCCTTTTCACGTTGTCTATGCCCGGCACCGGCACGTCCCGCCCCGGCTCCGCGTCTTTATTGACTGGCTGGCGGCGGTTTTTCCGTCTGCGGTGCAGGGATAGCGCGCGTTATCTGACGCGGAGCAGGTCGCCGTATCGCGTGGTGTAGCGCGGCGATAGCATCTCTCGCTTCATCTGCCACTGCTGCTGGACCCCCTGGCCGGCAAAATAGAGCGCCCCCCTGCCGTTTTTCGCATTCAGCTGGTCGAGCACCTGCATCAGCCTGGCGCTGTTCTGCCGCGGGGCAAGCTCGTCGAACAGGTTCAGCTGGGCGACGCCCTGGCTGTAGAAATCGCCGAGCATCACCCCGGCCTTCTGATAGCGATGCCCCGCTTTCCAGATGGCGTCCAGGCAGTTTGTCGCCGCGGCGATAATATCCCGGGAATCCTGCGTCGGCGTCAGCAGCTTCAGTGAGGCGCTGTTGCCGTAATAGGGTTCATTCAGCGCGAAGGGGCTGGTTTTGACAAAGGCGGAGACGAACCGGCAGTACTGATGCTCACCGCGCAGCTTTTCTGCTGCCCGCGCGGCATAGCTGCAGATCGCCTGGCGCATATCCTCATAGGCCGTAATGCGATCCCCGAACGAGCGGCTGCAGATAATTTCCTGCTTAGCGGGAGCAAACTCCTCCAGCGCCAGGCAAGGCTCGCCGCGCAGCTCCCGTACCGTTCGCTCAAGCACCACCGTGAAGTGCTTGCGGATAAAGCGGATATCGCTCTCCGCCAGCTGGAGTACCGTGCCGATCCCCATTGCCTCGAGCTTTTTACCGATCCGCCGCCCGATGCCCCAGACCTCACTCACCGGCAACAGCGCCATCAGCTTCCGCTGCCGCTGCGGGCAGGATAAATCCACCACCCCGCCCGTCTGCCGCTGCCACTGCTTCGCCGCGTGGTTGGCCAGCTTCGCCAGGGTTTTGGTCGGGGCGATCCCGACGCCCAGCGTCAGATGGGTG
Organism: Klebsiella sp. 54; assembly: GCF_018223875.1. Taxonomy (NCBI): domain Bacteria; kingdom Pseudomonadati; phylum Pseudomonadota; class Gammaproteobacteria; order Enterobacterales; family Enterobacteriaceae; genus Klebsiella; species Klebsiella sp. 54. The sequence continues at coordinate 1,077,598 of NZ_JAGRRA010000002.1, read as the reverse complement.
CGCTGCTGCACCGTGGCGCGGATTTCCCGGCCAAAGTCGGTCAGATCTTTGCAGTGGCGCACGCCGCTGACATCGCAAAAGGCTTCATCGATACTGTAAATTTCGCAGCGCGGGGCGAGCTCTTCCAGGGTGGTCATTACCCGGTTGGACATGTCGGCGTACAGCTCATAGTTGCTGCTGAACGCCACGACGCCGTGGCGAAGAAACGCCGCCTTCTGCTTAAAGTAGGGTTCGCCCATTTTCACAAACGGCTTCGCCTCCGCCGAGCGGGCGATCACACAGCCATCGTTGTTCGACAGCACCACCACCGGCCGCCCCTTCAGGTCTGGCCGGAATGCAGTCTGGCAGCTCGCATAAAAGGCGTTCACATCACAGTGCGCGAACATGATCAACCCGCCGCCTTGATGATGTAGGTCACCACGCCGAAAATATCGAGCGTCTCCTCGCGGCCGACCACGATGGGCGAATAGGCCGGGTTCATCGGGTTAAGCTGCACCCGGGGCAGAAGTTGCAGCTTTTTTACCGTAAATTCGCCGCCGACGGCGGCAATGACGATATCGCCATGCTCCGCTTTACGCGCGCTGTCCACCACCAGCAGATCGCCTTCGTCAATGCCGGCATTGATCATGCTGTCGCCTGCGGCTTTGACAAAATAGGTCGCGCTGGGATGCTGCACCAGCAGCTCGTTGAGGTCGATTCGCTTCTCGACATAGTCCTGGGCCGGGCTGGGAAAGCCGCACTGCACCAGGTCGGCAAAAAAGGGAAAGGAGACAATCTGACGTAGCTCAACCGGCGTGTAAAAGTTCATTTTTTAACCCACCACATAATACTGAATATATATACAGTAGTTTTGCCTGTTTTGCCGGTCAATATCGGCTCCAGCTATCAATCGCCAGCACTGAAATAACTCCTTGATGTCAATGGGGGTCCTCTTCAGCGCCCGCGAACCGTTTGCTGCTTTTGCGCGCAGCCCGCCCGCCGCGCGAGGGGGTAGATGCGCCGCGCCGCGGCATTCGCTTGATACTGTACATTAATACAGTAAAACTAACGCCCGCGATCAGCATACAGAGGACAGAAGATGTTTGTGGAACTGATTTATGACAAGCGCAATTTTGCCGGGCTGCCGGGCGCCAGAGAGACCATTCTTAACGAGCTGACCAAACGCATGCAGCGCATTTTCCCGGAGGCGGAAGTGCGCGTGAAGCCGATGATGACGCTGCCGGCGATCAACACCGACGCCAGCAAGCATGAAAAAGAGCTGATCAGCCGCACGGTGCAGGAGATGTTTGAAGAGGCGGACATGTGGCTCACTGAAGAGTAATGCCGCCCGTTAGTCGCGGCGCCCCCCCCCCCCTCTTTAAGAGCTTTCCCGGATGTGGCAGAGCCACGGGCAACAGTACAATAGCGGCGGTTGCAGACTGGCAATGCAACCTTCGCTCACCTGCTGGCTCTTGCATACGGCCAGCAGGTGAGCTTCCCGGGCATGCCTGCCGGCCTTTCCTCATCGCCCTCACAGCGTCTCCGGTAGCGCCGCTATAATTCTATCCGCCAGTTCGCGATGCTCATGCACCTTCCCGCATTTAACAATAATCTGTCTGGCGTTGTCATAGCCCGGGGCCCACAGCCGATTATTAAGCAGAACGTCCTTGTAGACCGCGATCAGCGGTTTGTTCCACGCCGCCGCCATGTGCACCACCGAGGTGTCCGGGGAGATAATCAGCTCCGCCAGGGCGATCAGCGCCATCGCATGGTGTAACGTGTTAAATGGGTTAATCACCACCTCCGGCGGCAGCGGGATGCGGATCTCACGCCGGTGATCGAGCAGAATAACCGCGATCCCCGGATGGCGAGCCAGCAGCTTGTCGAGCAGTTCGGCCAACTGCGTCTGCGAGAGACTGCGGTCGCCATGGCCGGCAAAAATATTAATCACTACCGCTTTTCTGCTCAGCGACGCCAGATACTGCGCCACCTCCTGCATAATCGGCCCGGGCACCGCCAGGTCGTAAGCGTCCAGCCCGCGGGTGTCCAGTTTGAGATAATCGGCGATCAGCTCGAACGTTTTCGTCACGTGCCAGCGCTGGCAGTCAAAATCAAAAGAGTGGGAATAATGCTTAATCGACGGCCATTTATTAAACCCGAGCACCGATTTCGCTTTTATTTGTCGGAAAAGCCGCAGGCGATGCACGGGAATATCGAACAGCGAAGGGTCAATAATAATATCGTACTTATTATTAGCCAGTTCATTAATAACATCGCGGGGAACGTTATGATTAAATTTTCGCAAAAAATCGGCGGACGTAACCGGTTCAGCTTCATAAATATAGCGGATCCGCGGGTTATAACGCATCACCTGGCTATTAGAGGTCGTCAGCAGGAAATCAACGATATAGCCTGACTGATGCAGGCATTTCACCAGCGCGGAATCCACCACCACATCGCCGACCGCCCCCTCATTGCGCATCAGTAAGACGGTTTTCGCGGACGACAAATCCACCGGCTGACGGCGTCGGCGATCCCAGAGCGCTTTCGCCACGCCCACCCGCAGGGCATTACGTACTTTCTTAGTAAAGTAATTTCGCCGTCTGTTGAGCTCCCTTATTTTATTAAACTTCTTGCGTGGGGAGCCCTGCATGGTTGCATCGTGCATCATCCTAACCTCATTACGGCAATCATTAATATTCTGTGTCGTCCGATAGAGACTGAGCGAAATAAAAAAAGTTCGATTGAAAATGAAAATCATTCTTTTTTTTATTTACAAAACTCATCCAGCCCTGCGGGATTGCACCACAGCACTGTGAAGCAATAATGAGTGAATAGTGAATTTGCCGGCCCACCGTTGGCAGGCCGGCGCAACAGCGCTAAGCTGGCTGCTTTATGAAGTCAGGAGGACGCTATGCTTGAAGCAGTAGAAGGTAATATCCATCAGCGGCTGTGCGCGCTGCTCGACGAACATCAGGCGCGCTATCGGGTGATGGCGCACGAGGCGGTCGGCCAGTGCGAAGCCGTCTCGGCGATCCGCGGCACCGCGCTTGGCCAGGGCGCGAAAGCGTTAGTCTGTAAAGTCAAAGGAAACGGCGTCAACCAGCATGTGCTGGCGATCCTCGCCGCCGATCGGCAGGCCGACCTCACCAGCCTGGCCCGGCATATCGGCGGCAGCAAAGCCTCGCTGGCCAGCCCGGCGGAAGTGGAAGCGCTCACCGCCTGCGCGTTCGGCGCCATTCCCCCCTTCAGTTTCCATCCGGCGCTGCGGCTGGTGGCCGACCCGCTGCTGTTTGAGCGCTTCCCACAAATCGCCTTTAACGCCGGGCGCCTGGACCGATCGATCATTCTCGATACCGAAGACTATTTACATATCGCCCGACCGGAGATCGCGACCTTTCGCCGTCTTAGCTAACCGGGCATCGGCCCTGATTTCCGCCGCATGGCGTAAAAATCCTGTTTATTCACGCCACGATGCGTAGAGTCAGCAGGATATTTTTTGGCATTCTTTTTTTGGCAAGGACCTCTGTACATGTTTGATACCACCCTGTTGATCCTGCTGGGTCTGGCGGCGCTCGGCTTTATCAGTCATAACACCACCGTAGCAATCTCCATCCTCGTGCTGATTATCGTGCGCGTCACGCCGCTGAACGCCTTCTTTCCCTGGATTGAGAAGCAGGGCCTGACCGTCGGGATCATCATTCTGACTATCGGCGTGATGGCGCCCATCGCCAGCGGCACGCTGCCGCCATCGACGCTGATCCACTCCTTTATGAACTGGAAATCGCTGCTGGCGATTGCGGTCGGGGTGTTTGTCTCGTGGCTTGGCGGACGCGGCGTCTCGCTGATGGGCTCCCAGCCGCATCTGGTGGCCGGGCTGTTGGTCGGTACGGTGCTCGGCGTCGCCCTGTTTCGCGGCGTCCCGGTCGGGCCGCTGATTGCCGCCGGGATCATCTCGCTGTTTATTGGGAAGTCGTAGCCAGGCTGCCGTGATAGCGGCCCGGCGTCTGCCCAAGCCCTTTCTTAAACATGGTGATGAAGGCGGTGGTGGAATCGTAGCCCAGCGCCTGGGCCGTCTGCTGTACCGTCTGCCCGCGGATCAGCAGCTGCAGTGCAAGGATCAGCTGCAGCTGATGGCGCCAGCGGCGAAAGCTCAGCCCCGTTTCACGCACCACCAGCCGCGCCAGATTGCGCTCGCTCATCGCGAACTCCGCCGCCCACTGGTTCAGGGTCTGCCAGCGCGCCGGATCCTCAGCCATCATCGTCACCATCTGGCGAATTTTCGGGTGGTTCGATACCGGCAGCTGCAGGTGCTCCTGCGGCTGACGGGGCAGCTCATCAAACAGAACCTGCACCAGCCGGGCCGTGGCGGGGGCGGCCAGCGACTCCCCGCCGCGTTCCGCCAGGGCGAGGATCAGCTCCCGCACCAGCGGGGAAATCTTTAACGTACAGCAGCGGTCCGGCATCGGCGCGGCGCCCGGCTCGATGAACAGGAAGCACACCTGGGCGCCGGGGGTGGCGCGGTTACTGTGGGAAAGCTGCCCCGGGACCCACACCGCATACTGCGGCGGCACCATCCACATCGCGTTCTCCACCTCGCAGGTTAAGGCGCCGTGCAGGGCGAGGATCAGCTGCCCCTTACGGTGGGAATGCGCCGGAATATACTGCTCCGCCTCCACCACCCGAATACGAAAGGCAATGGCCGATTCGTGGCCACTGTCCGGTTCATAACCATCCAGACCCAGTCCGATCATCATGTTGTCCGATATTAGCGATAATCTGTCATTTTAGCTTGATTTAAACAGAGGACAAAGTCGCTATCGTAACCCCCCTCTTTAGTTACTTTGAGAATGATATGTCTTCTGTGACCTCCTCCACCGGCCGCCGCTCCGCGCTGCTGATTGCCGGTATCCTGCTCATCGCCACCACCCTGCGCGTGGTCTTTACCGGCGCGGCGCCGCTGCTGGACGCGATTCGTAGCGACTATGGCCTGACCACCGCGCAGACCGGGCTGCTCACCACCCTGCCGCTGCTGGCCTTTGGCCTTGTCTCGCCGCTGGCGGCAGGGGTTGCCCGCCGGTTCGGCATGGAGCGCAGCCTGTTGCTGGCGATGCTGCTGATCTGCGCCGGCATTGCCCTGCGCTCCCTGCCCTCCGCTGCATGGCTGTTTATCGGCACGGCGGTGATCGGTTGCGGCATTGCGCTGGGAAACGTGCTGCTGCCCGGGCTGATTAAACGGGATTTCTCGCAGCATGTCGCGCGGATGACCGGCGCCTATTCCCTGACGATGGGCGGCGCAGCGGCGCTAGGCTCGGCGCTGGTGGTCCCCGTGGCGATGGCCGGATTCGGCTGGCGCGGGGCGCTGCTGCTGCTGATGATCTTTCCGCTGCTGGCGCTCCTCAGCTGGCTGCCGCAGTCCCGGCGTCAAGCGGAGGCCCCGCTGACCGGCTCAGGCGCCATGCATAACCGGGGGATCTGGCGGTCGGCGCTGGCCTGGCAGGTGACGCTGTTCCTCGGCATCAACTCGCTGGTCTATTACGTGATTATCGGCTGGCTGCCGTCGATTCTGCAGAGTATGGGCTATAGCGAAGCGCAGGCCGGCTCGCTGCATGGCCTGCTGCAGCTGGCAACCGCTGCGCCCGGCCTGGCGATACCGCTGATCCTGCATCGGCTGCGCGACCAGCGCGGGATCGCGGTGCTGGTCGCCCTGATGTGCGCCATCAGCGCCGCCGGGCTGTGGCTACAGCCAGGGCTGGCGATCGGCTGGACGCTGCTGTTCGGCTTTGGCTCCGGAGCCACGATGATCCTCGGCCTGACGTTTATCGGCCTGCGCGCCAGCTCGGCGCACCAGGCCGCGGCGCTGTCGGGGATGGCGCAGAGCGTCGGCTATCTGCTGGCCGCCTGCGGGCCGCCGCTGATGGGCAGGATCCACGATGCCAATGGCGACTGGCATATTCCGCTGCTGGCGGTGGCGCTGATTTCGCTGGTGATGGCGATCTGCGGCGCCCTCGCCGGGCGCGACCGGGAGATTCATCCCTGAAGATGACCGGCAGCGGGCGCTGCCGGTAGGGTTATTGTGCCGCGGCGCGCAGCAACGCCTGCACCAGCGGCGCAGGACGCCCGTCCAGCGCGTGGCGCTCATGCTGGAACAAGGTGGCGACAAAAAACGGGTGCGTCACCAGCTCGACGGCGCGGATCTCACCCTCTTCATCCCAGCCGGTGACGCGCAGATCGCCCTGCTCCAGCTCCGCGGCAAACGCGCTGTCCACACCGTAGCGGCAGTGGTAGCCCTCTTCAATGCTCTCCCGACCATAGGCGCGGGCAATCAGCGTATTCGCCCGCAGCTCGACGACGGCAGAAGCCTCCACCAGCGAGCAGCTGAGGGGCGCGATCACCATCCGCCCTTCGCTGTCGGTTTCTGCATGACCGGCATCCTGCCAGCCGAGCACGTTACGGGCGTATTCAATCACCGCGTGCTGAAAGCCGCCGCAGGTGCCGAGGAAAGGAATGCTGTTTTCACGGGCATAGCGGATAGCGGTAAACGCGCCTTCCGGGTGACGATACGGGCTGCCGGGAACGACCCAGACGGCATCGTACTCCGCCAGCGCGTCGCCGGAGGCGATCGACGGGGTGGCGAGCCAGTCATATTTCACCGGCTGCTCCAGCACGGCGGCAGCATCGTCTATTGCCAGGGGAATGGCCTGATGGGCAACAATATCGGGGTGATAATCGCCGACAAGGGCGAGGCGTAAAGGGGTTTTCATAGCAGGTTCCTTATGTCTGGACGAGACGAGCAGCACAAGGCACGTCAGGATAGCGATCCCCTCTGTGGAACACAATCCTTATTTTCACCCCACCGCCGTGGCCGGCGGGTGAGGTATACTGGAGCAAGCGCAAAAGGGAGAGAGGATGAAAAGTAAGCTTTTGGTCAGCGCCTGCCTGATGGGATTCCAGGTGCGATATAACGGTAGCGAGAAAGCGCAGCTGGCGGCGACCCTGTCCCGCTGGCAGCAGGCGGATCGTCTGGTGATCCACTGCCCGGAGCTGGCGGCCGGTCTGCCGACGCCCCGCCTGCCGGCGGAGATCGTCGACGGCGCCGGCGGCGATGTGCTTGCCGGGCGGGCGCGGATCGTGGAAAGCGACGGCCGCGACGTCACGGGACATTATCAGCTGGCTGCCTGGCTGGCGCTCAGCGCCGCCCGGGAAGCGGGCTGTCAGGCGGCGTTACTCACCGACGGCAGCCCCACCTGCGGCAGTCAGTTTATCTATGACGGTTCCTTTCGCGGGCGGCGCAAAGCGGGCGCCGGCGTGGCCGCCGAGCTGCTGCGCGCCCACGGCATCACGGTATTTTCCGACGGGCAGATCCCGCAGTTGCTCGCCTGGATGGCACAGAGGGAGCAGGATGATGATTCAATGTAAACGGGTGTACGATCCGCAGGAAAACAGCGACGGCTACCGGGTGCTGGTCGACCGTCTCTGGCCGCGGGGGATTAAAAAAGAGGCGCTGGCCTGTGATGAGTGGTGTAAAGAGTTAACGCCGTCCGCTGAGCTGCGAAAAGCCTTTCACGGCGAGGCGATCGATTTCGACCACTTCAGCCAGCGCTATCTTCAGGAGCTCGACGCCCATCGCGACACGGGCCTGCGGCTGGCGGCGCTGGCGCAGCGCCAGACGCTGACGCTGCTGTACGCCGCGAAGAACACCGAGCAGAATCATGCCCGGGTGCTGGCCGCCTGGCTGGCGGCCCTGCCGGTTACGATTTAGCCGGATGGTCCCGGCGCCATAGCGCCCACTCATCGAGGGTTTCGCCGCTGGGCAGCTTGCACTGGGTGCTGACGCCCTGCGGCGTTTGCACCGGCACCCGGGTGCCGCCGGATTGCTGGCAGTAGACCGCCGCGGGATTGGGCATGCCGATGGTTTTCGTCGGCGCGGTGGGCTGCGGCTGGGCACAGCCGGCCAGCGCCAGGGGCAAAATAGCCAGTAACTTTTTCATCTTTTCTCCCTTTCTCCAATTCCCGGGGATTTTAGCCTGAATCTCCATGGTTTCTCCATCTTGCCTGCACTTTTCCCCCGTAGAGTAGCCCCTGTTCTCGAACTGACCAGAGAACAGATCATTCCATAATCAATGAGTTTTTCCCCGTCGCCCCCGACGGGGCTTTTTTTGGGGATTTAATAAATTGAAATAAAAGGATTTATTTCAAGAGTGTCCACATATCGACCACATTGACAAGAATAGCCCCCTTTCCAGGGGGCTATTTTTATACTGCAAGACTAAGTTGACTGTTCCCGTAATGAGAAGCCGGGAAAGCATCGCCGGGGATAAATCCTGGCGGCAAAGGATCTGCGCTGGTTGAGCGCTTCGTTACTCTGCGCTCTACGGTGTTAAGTGTCGTGAATGACTCGCTGCATTCAAGATTCTGGCATTGATGATATTGCCGGATGGTGAACTCGCTTAACCGGCGGCTGGTGCGGGTGCGGGCGTTTGCGCCGCAGTAGGGACAAACAAACATGATGATCTCCCATAGGGAGTTGAACTCACGGCTATTATGGCCGCTACTGTTCAGTTTCTGCAATCCAGTCGCTTATTTTCGCTTCAAGCTCCATTTTCGTGGTAAATCCGTTATCACCGATTACATGTTCCGCTCTGGCAATGATCCAATCCTGAGTATCGATTTCAGGCTTAAAGCCCGACACGGTCAGATGCATACCCGGGTATAAATCGGCGCGGCCGCGCGCCAGGGTTATCGAAAACTGTGCTGCGCCTTTCTGGAGTTGTATCCATTTTGCCGCAGCTGCGCGCCTGGCCGCCGTTTCGTTCTGATAGGTTTTACGCAAAACATACACGTTACCTTCAGCGCCTTCCATGTAATCCCCCTCCGGCCGGCTGCTTTTCTCCTCAGCCTTTTTTCTGGCAGTATTTGTTTTGCGCTTAGTGACCTTGACCGGTTTTTTCTTGCCGAAATTAAGATCCAGCCAGTACGCCCGCACACCAGTGTAAGCATCACGATCGGCAATGCGGAACCTGTGACGATCTCCGCTGGCACGGGTTATCTCAGCCGATGGCAGCGCCCTACCGGATGCACTGACGCCGCCCCCAGGCAGGATAAACAGCAGACAGCCATTTTTCACGGTGGCAATGGCCCCCAACATCTCCGCCATGCGCGTTAAAAACGACATGTCGCTCTCTTCGGTCTGATCCGCATGGTCGATCTCAATGTCGATCAGGGCCTCGCTAATCATCGGCTTCAGGTCATAACGCCGGGCTATGGCCGATACCACCCGCTCTACCGTCACATCATGCCAGGACACCTCCCGCCTGACGTTCATCTCTTCGCGAAAATCAGCGCTGTGCGCGGTGATGTCGATTACATCCGGCGGCCCGCTATGCCCCACCTCGTCAACGGTGTAGAGACCTTTGTAGATCAACGCCTCACCCAGCCAGCCGATGGACACCGCCAGCTCCGCACCGCGTGGGGGTAAATCCGTTACTCCGTCAGAGTCATCTACTGACAGAGTTAGCTGATCAGCATCAAAACCGTTGTTATCTGTAACAGATAGCGAGGTGATGCGGTCGGCCAGTTCGGTCAGGGCAACCCCACCCAGCGTGATACTAAAATCAGGTGTCTTTACGACCTCACTTAATTTTTCTACATACGCTTCGGCTGCTGTTGTCAGCGTGTCTGCTATCGACATAACTCCCCCGTTTTTTGCTGATGATTCCATGCTCGCGCGCGGGGCTGAATCCCTTTTTGTTGTCAGCGAACGGGCAGACCGGCAACCAGGCGACGCCAGCAGACTTAACGTTGAATATTGCCCTGAACTCAAAGAGCAACATGATGGTGAACTTATGTCTGAAACTCGTTTTCACGGCGTCCGCTCTCGCGAAAATACCGACCTACAGCAGGCAATCAATGACATTGATTCCAGCGTGATCGGTATTGTTGCGGTTGCTGATGACGCCGATCCGGAAACCTTCCCGCTCAATACGCCGGTTCTGCTGACACGGGTACGTAACGTCCTCGGCAAGGCAGGTAAAACCGGGTCACTTTACAAAGCCCTCAAAGCCATTTCCGATCAGTGCAGCCCGCGCGTTGTGATTGTCCGGGTGGAAGAGGCTTCCGGTAACGGCGCCAGCCAATCCCAGGCCGTTATTGGCGGAACAGATGGCGACAGCTATACGGGAATGTATGCCCTGCTGACGGCGGAAGCCAAAACCGGCTATCGTCCGCGCATCCTGGCGGTACCGGACTACGACACCGAGGAGGTAACGTCACAGCTTTGCGTGATTGCCCAGAATCTTCGGGCTTTTGTTTATGCCGGTTGTAACGGCTGCGCGACCATGGCGGAGGCTATTGCTTATCGCAAAACCTTCGCTTACCGCGAGCTGATGCTGATCTGGCCGGACTTCATCGCTTACAACCCCCTGACGGATGATAACGAAACGTTTCCCGCCCCGGCTTACGCCTGCGGCCTGCGCGCCGCTATTGATAACAGCCAGGGCTGGCACAAATCGCTGTCGAATGTTGTGGTGAATAACGTTCTGGGTATTTCGAAAGATGTGTTCTGGGCATTGCAAGCAGAAGACAGCGACGCTAACGAGCTGAACAACAACGAAATCACGACGCTTATCAAGCGTGACGGTTTCCGCTTCTGGGGTAACCGCACCACGGACACCGAAACCTACACTTTTGAGGTGTTTACCCGTACCGCGCAGATCCTGGCGGACAGTATTGCGGAGGCGCAATTTACCTCTGTTGACAGCCCGCTCAATCCGGCCAACGTGAAAGATGTGGTAAGCGGCATCCGCTCTGCTCTCAGCAAAAAAGTCACTGCCGGCCAGCTTATCGGCGCTGACTGCTGGTATGACACGCTGGACAACGGCACCACGGATTTGCGCCAGGGAAAACTGATTGTGCGCTATAGCTACAGCCCGGTCCCACCGCTTGAAGATCTGACGCTATACCAGACCTTTACTGATGATTTTTACGAACCGGCGTTCGCGTCGCTCGGGGGTGAATAATGGCTATTCCTCACAAACTGCGGCTTTTTAGCTGCTTTGTTAACGGCGACAACTATCTGGGAAAAGTAACCTCTTTCACTCGCCCCAAACTGTCACGAAAGGTAGAGGACTATCAGGGCGGTGGCATGCTGGGTGCGGTCGGTGTTGATCTCGGCCTTGAGGCTGGCGCGCTGGATTCCACCATTGTTTTTGGCGGCGTCATTAAGGCTCTGTTTCTCGAATACGGAGCAGAAATTGACGGCACGCGACTGCGCTTTGCGGGTGAATATTTCACTGATGGCGAAAGCCAGCTTATCGAGGTGGAGCTGCGCGGGCGATTTACTGAACTCGATGGTGGAGATTCAAAACAGGGGGAAGATACGGAGGAAAGCTACACCTTTAAATCCACCTACTACAAATTCTCCATTGATGATCAGCCCATTATCGAAATCGATCTGCTGAATTTCATCTACAAAAAGAACGGTCAGAACATGTTCCCGGACCGCATCACCTCTGCCCTTGGCATGGGCAATTGATAACCTTTAAGAGGGTGGCAAAGATGCCGCCCGGAGATTTTAAACATGGCTAAAAAAACTAAAAACCTGTTCACGCTGATGCAGCCGGTAGTTCGTAAAGACAGTGAGATCGGTCAGGTGGAAATCACTGGCGCCATCAGTCAGGCCGGATCATTGCGCGGCCTGAATCTTATCCGCGTTGCCAATATGGATGCAGACTCAATTGCCACGCTGTTGACGCGAGTCACCGCGCCTGCGCTGACACAAAAAGAAATCAACGAAATGCACACCCTGGACTTTATCGGGCTGGCAGAGCTTCTGGTCCCTTTCTTGAATCCGCCGGAGCCTGGAGCGTCGAACGTGGCGGAGACGGAGAGCGAGTAATCACCGTCGCGTTTGACCAGATCGACGATCTGGTTGCTGATATTGCCGTTATTTTTAACTGGCCGCCCTCTGAAGTTTTCGGCATGGATCTTGGCGAGGTGATAGCCTGGCGCAAGCGGGCGGCGCTTCGAAGTGGTGCCAGTGATGAAGAGTCTTGATATACGCGTTGCTTTCAGCGCGATCGACAGATTTACCCGCCCCGTTAATGCTGCCCGCCAGAGTGCGGGCGGCCTTTCCGACTCCCTCAGAAAAACACAATCCACCCTGAAAGGGCTCGATAAGAGCAGTGCCACTTTTCAGCGAATGACCGCAGCCGTCGGCAAAACCGATCGTTCCATCTCACGTGCCCGCGCCCGCTTTGATGGCTTGTCAGAAGCGCAACGTAAAAACGGGACGCTGACGGAAAAACAGCAAATACTAATGTCACGACTGGGTGAGCGGCTTGATCGGTTGACCGCAAAACGTGTGACGGAAGTGGCCCGCCTCCGTGAGAGTGCATCAGCCCTGCGCCAGCATGGCGTCATGCTTTCCGGTAGTAGCGCCACCATAGGCAACGCAATACGCCGCACAGAACAATACAACCAATCCCTTGAACGGGAAAAACGGCAACTTGCTGCGGTCACTCAAGCTCGTAAACGTTACGAGGGTGCGCAGCAGATGGCCGGGAAGTTGCGCTCTGGCGGTGCCATAGCATTAGGTACAGCAACCGCTACCGGGTATGGCGCAGGACGCTTCCTGTCGCCTGCTGTTGGTTTTGATGAGGAAATGTCAAACGTCCAGGCGCTGACGCGGCTCGATAAAAGCGATTCACAACTAGCCGCCCTGCGTGCTCAGGCAAAAAAACTCGGTGCTGAAACCGCCTTCACCACACGTGACGCCGCCAGCGGCCAGGCCTTTCTGGCAATGGCGGGCTTCACACCAGATGCTATCCGTGCCGCACTGCCCGGCGTGCTCAATATGGCGCTGGCAGGCAGCATGGAACTGGGTGAAACGGCAGACATCGGCTCAAACATTCTTTCACAGTTCGCCCTCGACGCCGGAGAAATGGACCGCGTCAGCGATGTGCTGACAGGTACATTTACCCGTACCAATACCACGCTTAGCAGCCTCGGCGAGACAATGAAAGTTGTCGGGCCGGTAGCGGCGGGACTTGGGATTAGCCTGGAAGAAGCCGCAGCGATGACCGGCACGCTGGCGCGCGTGGGTATTCGCGGTAGCGAGGCCGGTACGGCAATGCGTCGCTCCCTCTCCCGCCTGGCCTCCCCCACTACGGCAGCCAAAAAGGCACTCAAAGAGCTGGGAGTGGAGACTGCCGACGCGAGCGGAAAGATGCGACGTCCGTTCGATATTCTTCTCGATCTACAAAAACGCGTTTCCCGCTTTGGCGAGGTGGATCAGGTTTCATTTTTCAAAGATATCGCCGGAGAAGAGGGTTTTACGAGCCTCCAGTCTTTGGTCAACGGCGCAGGTGATGGCTACCTCCAGTCACTCTATGAACAAATTGCAGAAGCACATAAAAATCAGGAGGCGTTCGCCGTCGCTAACAAGAAGAAAGACAACCTTGGCGGCGATTTGAAGGAGCTGGACAGCGCGTGGGAGGCGTTCCGCATTTCTGTGGCTGAGACAGTAGACGGCACATTGCGCAGACTGACACAGGGGCTTAGCCGGGTTATTGGCACTGTTCAAAGCTGGGTAGAAGAAAACCCCAGACTTTCACAAACGTTGTTACTCGCCGGTGGTACTGCACTGGCATTAACCGCAGTAATTGGCGGTATGTCATTAGCTGCTGGTCTACTTTTAGGGCCGCTTGCAAAGCTCAGGCTGGGGTTTGCGCTGCTGTCCGGCGGGAGCGGCATCGGAGGTACGGTATCCGCGTTCCGCATATTGAGTGCTGTGGGCGGCAGTTCACTGGCAAAAATCAGCGGATGGCGTGCCTTACTCGGCGGTCTGGCTGGACGCGCCAGCGTATTAACCGGGTTGATGGTAACCCTGCGCGGCGCGTTACTTGGCGCCTTTTCCTCTCCGGGGACGGCGATAAGCGCCCTGTCAAAAGGCGTTGGCGGGCTGGCGCTGCGGCTAACCGGGATCCCTGCTCTGCTCGGTATTGTGAAAGGTGGAATTACGACACTGGGCGGCGGATTATCAATGCTCTTGAGCCCAATCGGTTTAGTGGGTGCTGCGTTTGTAGCTGCTGGGGTACTGATCTGGAAATACTGGGGACCAATTAAGGCCTTCTTTAGCGGTTTTTTTACAGGTGTCATCCAGGGGTTAGCGCCTGTTTATAACGCATTTTCCCGGCTGGCGCCCGTTTTCGGGGCCATTGGGGATGGCGTCAAAAACGTCTGGAACTGGTTTAAAAAAGTATTAACGCCCGTTGAGGAGAGTCGTGAAGAGCTAAACAAGTGCGCCAGCGCCGGGCAGACCTTTGGCGAGGTCCTGGGGACCGCACTTAGCGTTCTGCTTTGGCCCCTTCAGAAGTTAATGGAAGGCGTCGGCTGGTTACTGGAGAAGCTCGATCTCATCCCCGATGGCATTGAAAGAGCCAGGCTGGAAGCAGCCAGACTCAGGGCTATTCCGGTTATGTGGGAATGGGATGAAAAATCCGAGCGCATGGTTAAAAGGGAGTGGCAATGGTCATCTGAAAAGCCTGCAAGCAAAGGCAGCGCCCCGCCGCCTAATGTGCTGGGGGGAAACTCTGGAACAGAGCGGCGGCTGGGCCAAATCGCGGATAACACTAAAGGCCTTTTAGATGAGGAAAAGCGAAAACGTATCGGGCCGGGTGACATTGTATTTAAAAATCTCCCCCCAGCCTTTGCGGTGCGTGGTGAATGGCAGGAATCGAGGCTTGTCCGCCAGTCTGTCAGCGCTCGCCCGGTTATTGCCGCTGGCGAACCATTGATCAAACAGACGCAGGCATGGCAACCAGTACGCCGAAATCAACGCGCCCACACGGCGGCTGCGGCTTCAGGTGATAGTTTTTCCGGTGATATTCATGTTCATTTGCATGACATTCAGAGCAGCAATCCGCGCGAACTGGCGCGACTTGTTGGCGAGGCTGTCCGCGCGGAAATTGATAAAAGGCAACGTGCTGCCCGGGGTTCGTTCCGGGATAACGATTAATAAGGAGTAATAACTATGATGATGGTATTCGGACTTTTTGTATTTGAACTCAGGACACTGCCCTATCAGCAATTACAGTTGTCCCGTAACTGGCGGCACGTAAAGAATGACCGTGTGGGCCGGAGCGCAAAATGGCAGTACGTTGGCGCCGGCGAGAACCAGTTGACGCTGGGTGGGCTGCTGTACCCTGAAATTACCGGCGGCAACCTGTCTTTGGGTGCAGTTTCAACGATGGCCTACACAGGATTGGCCTGGCCGCTGATCGATGGCGTCGGGTCCATTTACGGAATGTATGTCATCACGGATTTGCAGGAGACGCATCAGGAGTTCGATCGCTACGGCAAAGCAAAAAAAATAGAATTCACACTCTCGTTGCAGCGGGTTGATGAAGATATCAGGGAACGACTACAAAGTGCCTCTGCTAGCCGCCTGATGGAAACTTTGTACGACGGCGTTGATACTGCTTTAAATACGACCCAAAAGACACTAGGTAGCCTTACATTCTAAGCGACAGAACGGTCATTTTTAATGTGCGCTGCCTAAAATTCAACCTAACATATCTATTGCGCAGATCTGAACTTAACCTGACAGGTAGTTTTATGTAAGGTGAGGTCAATCATAACTTTAGCCTTGTTAATCAATAGGGAGCAGATTGATATCAACCTTCTTGAGTAACAAAGACCAACATAGTATATATGTGTTCTCAGTCATTTCAGCACAGGCATGAAGGAGTGTTTTAGTGTAAAATATTCTAAGTTAACATCTAAGAAACATCGTACCTTAGAATTTTATTAAAACTTATTATGTTACCTTCTCTAAGGAGAAAATAATGCCAATAGAACGATTGCATGTTAAAAACATTAAACGATTCCCGGAAGTTAACGTTAAATTCAATGACAATTTTAACTTTATTACAGGCCCCAATGGTTGCGGTAAGACATCTATTCTTGCAGCAATTGCTCACTGTTTGAGCTGGAATGGTGAATATTCTAGACATCAAGATAACAGTGAGTACTGGATAGATGTTAATGAATATGGTGAAAAATTTAGATTCGGTTCTGGTCCGGGATTTTTAAGGACAATAAAATATAGGCAAGACCAAATACAGACGTTTGTCACACCTCCTTCTGAAGAGGGTCGTAACTCATTTGATCTGAGTGATGTTAAAACGAGATACAAATTGCCCCCTTTAGTTATTGGTGCACAGAGAAAAATAGGTTATAAATCTATAAACGGTGTTACCAGAGAACAAGACAGCGAAGCAAGTATTAGGGAATATTGTAACAAAGCTCTACACTCTCTTTACAATAATTCCTCACGAGATGTAAAGCAATGGCTTATCAACAGATACTTTATAATAGATAAACCATGGGCAAAAGAGGAGAAAACAAACTGGGACCATTTGATCAAATCGTTACCAGTAATTGGACCATTCAATAGTGAATTCCAGTATATAGAAACAGGGCGCGATCTTGAGCCTGTTTTTTCAATTTATGATAAAAATTGTTTCCTTGAGGAACTTTCATCAGGGTTTCAGGCTATTTTGTATATTATTATTGCAATATTTGAATGGGTGGAAGCTTGTTTACCCGTAGGAGAGCGAAATGTAACAACAGCGTGCGGAACTGTGTTGATCGATGAGTTGGACAACCACCTACATCCGGAATGGCAGCTGACTGTAAGGGAGGGAATTGCAGCTATATTCCCTAATATACAATTTATAGTAACAACTCATTCCCCCCACCTTTTAGCCTCGGCAAAAAAAAATGAGATCATCATGCTTCCATCATCATACCCTGATGAAAAATATGAATTCCAACCTTCGGATAAAGCATATTCAGGGTGGAGTACAGATTTAATTTTGACTGAGCTCATGGGTGTGACAAGCCTTGACAACAAAGATTATGAAACACTGGTAAAGTCTTGTTATGAAAACATTAAGAATAATAACCTTGATGCTCTCAAAGAAAACTATGCCCGTCTAGAATCTATCTGCCATCCGGGTGATGCGGTGTTAATCATACTCAAGACGCGCATAGCAGGCATGGAGGCGAAAGTAAATGATTAAATTAACTCGCCCCCCTGAACCCCAGGTTTTATGCGATAATCGTGCAGAGTGGACCCGGTGTATTATGGAACTGGTCGATAAGTACAATGAGTACAAAAAAATACCTGCTTCTGAAAAAGAGGCCGCATTAAAGCATTATCGTCATGACGATATTCGTAACGCACTGAAAGAAAGTTCTTTTCACAAATGCGCTTTCTGTGAAGGTATTCCAGCCGAGACTGGCTTTGCTGAGGTTGAACATTTTCATCCGAAATCTATATATACTAATAAAGCCTTTGAATGGACAAATCTCCTTTATAGTTGCAAGGCTTGTAATAACAAAAAACTTAATCATGATACTCAGCAGCACCCCATAATAAACCCTTACGATCTTGATCCCAGTGATTGCTTTACATATACAGATATCATGATTGAGCCCAAAGAGGGGGCTAACCATGATATCGCAAAAAAAACGATTGAAGTATGTGGCTTGTCTGATAAAAGGCTTTTTTCAGCAAGAGGCGACATTCTCGTAAGCTTCCGTATTTTTGAGGCTGACATCCGTGAGGCGATGGAAGAATTTGACCTGGCACGTACTTCGTCAAATAAACAGAAACGTGCAGGAAAGATAAACGATGCGCTTCGCACGATTGAAGAACTGGCGCAACCTAAAGCGAGACTCTCAAGCTTTTGTGCCTATCTGCTTGCTAATTCAGAAATATATCAAAAAGCCAAGCAACGTCTTCATGAATACACGAGAGAGAACTTATGAAGATATCTAGGTTCGAGTACGATGTAGATCCGAATTGCGGAGAGTGATTTCTCGGTTTCCGTTTTTATTAGAGAGGTAAAAAAAATAATAACGGTGTATAGACGCAGTGAAATACTTAGGCTTTACTAACGATTATCGTTGTTAAAATGATGAGCGCCAACGGAAGAGACCGTTAGCACTAGTTTAAGCAGTAATATATGACGATACACTATACTAGTAAACAAGGTCATTATTGACCTTGTTTTTTTATGCCGTTCGCTTCCACATACAAAGGGTAACGTATTCGTTAGTCACATCAATCGACTCGTTCGAGGATTCTGTCTGACCATCCATATCGGTATAAGTCCCTTCAGTGAGGGCGAGTGGACCGCTTTTTTGATTATCTGTTCCGTGGGTAGTATTAGGATCCCACGTGGCCCCGGGTGATCTGTCGCCTGAACGATGCCAGTGGGGGGGGAGGTTATCGGCTTTCAGTATTACCTCGTTATTGCCGCCGGTCCTACCATACTGAGAACCAATCCGTACCACTCTGTCAGCAAAGGTTTCACTTAAGTCGACCCATGTCTGCCAGGGAAAGCGAGTCGCCGGGCTTTGTTCTCCAGAGATGATGATCCCGACGTAAAAAATGGCGTCAACAATAGCCTTGTATCCGACTCCATCTCTGTCCAGCCCCAGCGACTTTAGCGCCTCTGATGGATTGCTCAGATCGGACAAGTTTTTCTCTTTTTGCAGTGCGCCGTCGATGCGCGAGTCATTTCCTGCGGCTACCGTTCCCACCTCGGTGCCCACGTCCCGCGTGGCTGAATTCCCCAGCCCCAGATTCTCCCGGGCCTCTTCGGTATCGTTTAAATCAGAAAGGTTTTGCGCTCGCCGCAGATAGCGTTTATCGCCCTTTTCCTGCGTGATGGTGGCAAGCGCCGGATCAATAACCAGATTCACATTTGAGCTGTGCGTCAGCGTCAACACCAGCGTCAGAATGATCTCTTTGATAATGGAATCCGATTGCGCCGGGAGGTATGTCGCCGGGTATGTGCCGTAAGCGATGAGCGTCCCCTTAGCGCTAACCAGCCCCGCTTCTCTGAGCGTTTTACCTGGATAATCCTGGCAGTTGATAACGATCTGACCGCTGATAAAGCCCTCATAGCTTGAATCAGAGTCAAAGGTTTCACGGCCAAACTGACCAAAAAGCGCCGTCACCGCCGCCAGCTCATCGGGATCAGTCGGCAATGTCACGCCGCCACCATCGCCGATCAGCACGGAGGTAATATGCACAACCTCCCCCGCCTGATACGCGGCCTCGATTTCGGCGGCACCCGCCGTGGTTAGTGTCAGTCCCGTGGCCATTATGCCTCCTCACTTTTTGTTTCTGGCTCAATGCCGTACACGCTGGCAAGTCGATCATAAAAATCATCACTTACGGTCTTGCGGTCAGCATCGATATCGCCTTCATCAAGATAAATCACGCCAGCGATCTGAAGTCGGTTCAGGTGTTCCAGGAAAAACGCATCGGTCTGACAAAAGTCGATCAGGCTTTTTAATTGATTGAATGTTTTCATAATTTGTTCGTTATCCAGTTGCCGGGTAAATCGTCGTAATCGTCCAGACCTGCACAGGCATAAAACGCGTAATAGTGCGCGGTGACGTTCGGCACCTTACCCATAAATACCAGGCCTTTGCCGGTCAGTAATGCGCAGCTCCTGAATATTGCCGTTGTGGTGACAATCTCCGGGTAACTCGCAAGATTAAATATCGTGTTAACGTCGCTGCGTAATGACGCGCAGCCGTCAAACAGATACCCCACCGTCGTGACCGCCGTGGTGTTGAGTAATCCCGCCCCGACGATTTCCAGCGCACTACATTCCGAAAAGACATTCGTGAATACCGTGGCACTTATGCTGGCGGCAAAAAGACCGGCTGGCACTGAGCGCAGGTTTTTACAGCCCCTGAAAGTCTGGCCGTAAGAGGTCACCAGCGGGTTGCCGCTGAACAGGTTTTCCGGTATCTCCTCCACGCCGGTATTCTGGAACGTGGCGCCAAAAGAGGTAATAAGCGAACAGGACGCGAACAGCGTCGGGGGAATATTTATCAGTGAGGAGCAACCGTAGAACGTCGATCCGGCACTGGTCAGCAAGGTGTTGTTTTTCAGTAAATCGCCGGGTAATACCGCCAGTGAGGTGCAGCCCGAGAATGTCAGCGTTAACGAAGTGAGATTGATGCAACCATCAAGCAGGCCGGATGGTAGCGCGATGAGTGCAGTACAATCCCGGAATGTCGATCCCATGCCTTTCAGGGACACCATGTCGCTGAATAGTTGTTTTGGCAGTCCAGCCAGCGCGGAGCACTTTTCGAACAAGAAATCGACGGCTGTCACTTTGGCGCAACCGGCAAACATATCTCCCGCGAGAGAAACCAGAGAGCGGCAACCTGAAAACGTATAGCCCAGGCTGGTTAACGCGCTACATCCCCGAAATGCGCCGTTCCCCACAGAAACCAGCGAAGTACAGTTTACAAAAGCGTATGTGAATGTCGTTATCAGCGCTTTCTCAGCAAAAGCGTCAGCATCAATTTTCGTGAGCGATCCACAGTTAGCAAAAGCGTATGAGAAAGTGGTGACTTTCGCGCAGTCAGTAAAAGACGGGAGCGCCGTCAGGCTGCTGCACCCATAAAACGTACTGGCAAAGGTCGTCACCTCTCCGCAGCCGCTGAAAATATCTTTCGCTACAGTTTCAAGAGAGCGGCAGCTGTAAAATGCAGAGGCGAATGTCTGCGCCAGGCTACACCCGGCAAATAAACCCGCGCCGACCGTTTTCAGTGAACTGCAACCAGAAAAGACTGTCCCGAAATAGGTGACTTTCGCCAGACCTGCAAACAGGCCGGCAGGAACAGAAAGAAGCTGCGAACAGCCAGTAAATGCACCACCAAAATGATTCGCTTCAGAACATGTTTTGAACAGGTTTGCGGGGATTGCTGTCAGTGCCGCGCAATTCTGGAATACGCCGGTGAATGCGCCGCCCGGAATATCCGCAAACATATCAGCAGGCAAGGCAAGAAGATTTTTACACGCCCTGAAGCTATAAGAGAATGTCCCTGCTGAACCGCATCCTGTAAATATTCCCGTGCCGATATTTGCAAGCATTGAGCAACCATCAAACGCGTAACTGAAATTCACCGCAGATACACAGCTGTGGAACAGATTATTGCCGATACTGATCAGGCCGGTGCAGCCTGCAAATACCGATGAGAAGTCGATCGCATCAGGCTGGTTTGCAAATAGCCCCGATGGAACCTCAGTAATCGATGTACACCCTCTGAATGCATCTGAAAAATCCTCTATCTTCATGCGAGAAAACAACGATGCCGGAATACCTGCAAGCGACGAGCAGTTGGTAAAAATATTTTTGCAGTTATTCACGTTTGGCAAATCGTCAAATGCTCCGGGACGAATAGCCATTAATCCGGTGGTATCCAAAGCGAACCCTGAAAGATGACCTCTTTCCCCTGTAACACTAATCAATTCCACAACAGGGTTCAGTTTCGAAGAATAGTTAGATAAACGGCTGCGCAGACAGGCGGTTTCCGTGTTCTTAACCGTGATGGTGTATTCCTTTCCCTGTACTAATTCACGTGTAGGAATAACCCAACCTGAAGCTTCACTGGCGGGATCGAAACGGTAGTCCCGGCTGTCAATGCCGTCGCCATAGTCAACCGTGAAACCCTCGTCCATATGAGCAAAGAATATTGGCCTGGTTGCACTGTCGATGCGGGTAATGAACTTCATTACCGCGACCACTTTTATGCTGATCACCGCACTGACGCCATTAGTCGTCGTAACGGTGACCGAACAGGTACCTCGCTTCATGCCCGTAACCAGAATATCGCCGTTTACTATCCGGGCGGTCGCGATTGTTTGATCCGATGTAGTTACCGTAAAGGTTTTATCTTCCGCGTATTCGGGGAGAATTGTCACCGTGACCGTTTCCGCGTCACCAGGGGCCAGATTCAGCTCGTAGCGGGATAAAATCACCTGCAACGGGACAAAGCGCGGCGTGATTTTCTCCGTGGCGTACATGTAACCGGCCGCATACGAGGTTCCCTGAAGTCGGCCAAATACATGAACGGAAAACCAGCTGCGCAGATTCCTGGCGCGCAGCACCGCCAGTTTTAGATCCTGCTGGTCGTATTCCGTCACCGGCAAATCGTTCTGATACACGTTCAGGCGAAAGGTATACGGATCCCCTTTCGGGTTCTGATTGAACCATTCAACAATATCCGTCCCGAAAGGACTGTCCACCAGGGCATGACGGACGGCGGCGACCGTACCACGATGGCGGTGGATGTAGTGGGCGCGCTTGATCGCATCGCGTTTCTTTTGTTCTGACCAGTTAATATTCCAGGTATCAACCTGATATTCCCACGCCAGCCACGGCAGCAGCGCCAGCGGGCAACTGTCCGGATCTTTAACCCAACGGATCAGATATACCGGCAACCTCTCCAGTGCGGCGGCGCTGGCCCTGTCGATGGCCCGTTCCACGGCGGTGGCGTTGGGTGGCAAAATGCTGGCGGGATAATTAGCGGTCATAGTCCATCACCACAAGATTGATTTTTACAGAGGTGCAATGAGGCGCTTCGCCCATCGTCGCAACGACGTCGGCGGCCGGTGAATGCAAATCGACGGTAACAACGCCGTCCTGATGCAGCGCCCCGTCTATGCCCGACCGTGCAGCGGTGGCGTTGATAAGATGCACAGAGGCGGTGTATTCGTTCAGTGCTGCGGTGGCTTTTTCCAGCACCGTGGCGGTGTCCACGCCGTAAGGGACGTAAATGTCAGCAACCACCTGATAATTCACAATCACGGCGGAACGGACATAATCAGTCACATAATCCGTAATCGGGCGCACGTCCTCCGGGTTCACCGCTGCCAGGACTTTATCGAGCAGAGCCTGCGGGGCGGTTCCATCCCCGGTGCGTGACAGCACGTAGAGGAAAACGCGGCCCTCCTGGTTATGTGTTTCAGGGCCATAGGCGCGCACGTCGAGCACATCCGCATCAGCCCCGCGCGCAAAATAGTGATAGGCATTACGGGCGCCCGCCGTGCTCAGGCGCGCCCATGAGAGCAGCGCGCGGGCGCGCAACTCTTCGTCGCTTTCGTATACAGCGTCTGCCTCGTCGGTGGCTTCAGTAATCAGCAGACGTTCAGTGTCAAAATTACCCGCGACCTGATCGAGATCCGCCCCCAGGGCGCTGGAAAGCAGCACCGCGCGCACGGCTTCATTGATACGTTGCAGCAGATTGATCTCGCGATAGGTGAATGCCTGAGCCAGCGCGGCCATCGGTTCAGATTCAAGCAACAGCGCAGCAGACACAGAAGCCTTAAGTTCCGCAGGCATGGCCGCCACGATAAGCGCCCGGATATCAGCCAGCACCGTTTCAAAATCCGGCACCTCGACGATATCAGGCTGCGGGATCTGAGATAAATCGACGGACGTTTGCACGCTAGCTCCTTAACCTGATGGTGTTGCTGGTATCTGTCATGGTTTCCGTGATAGTGCCGGCCAGTTCAGCAGTCACCGCGCCTGTTTCTGAAAACACCACATTGACGCTGGTCAGACTGATCCGCGGCTCCCACTGCGCCAGCGCAATAGCGGTGGCGCCCATCAGTTGCATGCGGGTGACGTTGTTCTGTGGCGCATCGAGTAAATCAGGTACCACACTGCCAAAGTCCCGGCGCATCACACGGGAGCCTGTTGGCGTGGTGAGGATTTTTGTCACGGACTGCCAGAGCTGATCGTGATCGGTCAGCGCGCCGGTGCCTTCCGGGTTCATCCCGGTATAACTGGCTGTCATTGCGGACCTCCCGTGGTACTCCCGCCAGACTGCACGCCACCGTGTTTATGTTCATGTACGGTGATCCCGTTTGACTGCAACACGCCGCCGGAATGGAGCACGTCACCGGCCATCGTGCCGCCGTGGGTCAGTTCGAAAGTGCGTGTTTTGAGGTGGTTTGTGCATTCCACCTCCGGCGTGTCAAGCGTGACGCGGGTTTCGGCCTGGATATGCGCGGTTTTAATGCCGGTCACGGCCAGTGCTCCGGCATCGTCGGTGGCGTCGTAATGCAGGCGAGCGCCATCCGGTGCGGTGATGATGATTTCCAGCAGGCTGCTGCCCGTTGGCGGATTATCTGCGCTGTATGCAGAGCCAATCACAAACGCGTTTTCAGGGTTGCCGCCCGGACAACCGATCCAGACCTGCTCCCCTATCGATGGCGGCAGCCAGATGCTGAATGCCCCGGCGCGGGTGACGTTCCATCGGATCCAGGTGGTCAGCAGTCTGCCGGAGCGAACGCGCACCGCTTTCTTGTCGGCGCTGATTTGCTCCACCACCCCCTGGCGCAGAATGTTTTCCAGCAGGCGCATCAGTTCGGCATTCATGACGCACCGCCCAAACTGCTGATAACGGCGTTTTCCGTAGCGATAAGGTCTGCCGGAGTCATGCCCAGCAGTTCGCGCGCTGGATACTGCGCGTAAGCTCCCGGGCCAACTTCATCCTGGAGGCCGCACTGGTGAATACGGGCAATGCGCGCAGCGATGCCGTCAAATCCTACGGTGACGCCGCCCGCGTCCGGCCTGAGCTTCATAAAACGCAGGGTGCGCAGGCGGGTAAACATCGGTGCTTTTTTTGTCTCTGAATGCGTAGCTGATTGCGTTTTGATTTCCAGATACCGCTCGATATCGGCACGGTAGAAGGTGCGGATATCCCGGCGCTTCTCGTCAAAACCCGTGATTGTCCGGCCATATTTACCGCGCCCACCGCGCCAGTTTTTCAGCGCCCGCACCTCGTTATTCCAGAAGAACTTGATCCCCTGCTGGGTGCGGTAAACCTTACGGCGGCGCACGGCATAGCCGCTGCCGTCCGGGTTTTTCTGTGACGCGATGCGACGCTGCTGACTGCGGCGCAGTGCCAGACCAATTTTGCGCGCGGTACGGGTGCGCCCCGCCGGGCTGACGCCGTCGAGGATGTCCTGAAAGACCTGATCCAGCTCGCTGAACATGCGATCGCTCACGCTCCGCCCTCCTGAAGCATGCCTTCAAATACCAGCCCCCAGCCTGCGGCGTGAGGGGCCAGCACGCGCGGGCGAGGCTCCGGCAAATGCTCGGCGCACGGCACGCCGTTTTCATCCAGTTGAACCAGTACACGCTGACTCACCGGCAGCTCAAACATCAGATCGGCGGTGTCATCGTTGTTAATCAGCGTGGTGAATTTAATCTGCTGGTTTTTATCCGGGTTCAGCAGCAGATCGGGTTGATTAAACCAGAGCCAGGCCATCAGCGGCAGCGTGAAGTCGTCAATGCTCCCGGCGTAGTTCATGACGAACAGCACCAGAGAATATCGATACATGAAAGACGGCGTTTCACCGGTGGTTTCAATGCCACCCTCTTCAACGAACACCGTCCAGGCTTCCGGGTTCGCCCGACACCAGGTGTTTGCTTTCTCAATGGCGGCACGGAGGGTGTCTATCTTCAGCATTTATGGCTCCTTACGGGTGTTCTGGCGCAGGTTGTCCCACTGGCGGATCGCCGCTTTGTCAGCATTGCAGGCATCAAGCGCATCCATCAGCCTGTCGCTGAATATTGCCACCGCGCCCCAGGTCACTGGCTTATCCAGCGCCGGACGTGGCGTCTCTTCGGTCAGGCTCTCCGGGACGGGTTCACGGACCAACTGAATGATCGGCGCGGGCGGTGCGTTTTTGCAGGCTACGGCTGACAGCGTCAGGCACAGGAGTAACAGCGCACGTGTCACCATTGAACGCGGCCTGCATTGCTTCACGTCGGCGCTCCCCTTCTGCATTACGCTGTTGCTCACGGACTTTTACCTCTGCCAGTAACTTATGGGTTTGTATGGCGGTCGCCTTCACTTCCTGGATAACCTGGTCGTAGCCGGTCGCCGTTTCGGTCAGCAGCTTGTTGCGGGTCCGGGCCTCGCTCAGCTGGTCGGTCTGCCACCAGACAGCAGCCAAAAGGACAAGCATCACAA
The DNA here is from genome assembly GCF_018223875.1 of Klebsiella sp. 54. Classification (NCBI taxonomy): domain Bacteria; kingdom Pseudomonadati; phylum Pseudomonadota; class Gammaproteobacteria; order Enterobacterales; family Enterobacteriaceae; genus Klebsiella; species Klebsiella sp. 54. The sequence goes on along the minus strand of NZ_JAGRRA010000002.1, from coordinate 1,051,753 downwards.
TCACGCTGCCCGCCCTCATGACGGCGTACTCAGGCCCAACAGGCACCAAGCTTTAAAATCGTTGCGCCGGTTAACCAGTCCGGGGGAGCGCTTACCGCCCGCATTGACAAAATCAGTCAGCCTGTTGCACATCTGCGGCCATTGTCTGGCCTGAGCATGCTTCCAGATCGTAGTTCTCTGCTTGCGTCCGTTTTTATCGGTGAACCACATCAGCCCGGTGCAGCCCAGATTCAGGGCGGCATCCGTCATGGCCTCAAAGGTGAGCTGCGGCATGTCGGCGCCGTGGAAATTGTTATTGATGCAGTTTTCTGCCCGTTGCAGATCGTTGATCCAGCGCCGCGCTATTTCCTGGTTGCTGTATTCGCGGTTTTCCACGCCGCCCGTGGAGCCGATACCAATGGTCAGAGCACCCGCCGTGCAGTAATAAGGCGTGCTGCGGCAGTCTTCCCAACCTGCAATTTTCTGCTGCCCTTCTTTCGACGTTCTGACGCTCCCGGGCGCCAGCGAAATGCCCAAGGCCACAATCACCGCAATCGAACATTTTTTGATGATGTTCTTCATGCCGGGTTGTCCCCGTGCAGTTGCTCCAGCAGCTGCCGCTCGCGGTCCGACAGGTTACGGGTTTCCGCCTGGCGGAGAATCTGCTCGATCAAGTCGTTGCGGCGCTGGCTGGCCTGCTCAATTCGGCGGCGATGAATCGCCAGCCGGACGGCGGAAACAATCCCCAGAAGAAGGCCAGCCAGCGCCAGCTTTTCGCTGACGGTCATCACGCCCACACCGGTCACCAGGGCGGATGTTGCAAACGCAAAATATTCGTTAATACGATCCAGAGTCATTCCCATAACTGGACGGTTACCCGTTCCACCTCGCTGGTTATCACGGGCATGTCGATCTCCTGCCCGGCATTCAAAAAAACCTGGTTGCTCAGTCCCGGATTGGCTTCGAGCACCTTCTCCGTGACACCTGCGGTTTTGCCGTAATGACGCCAGCAGAGCTGATCAACCGTGTCGTTTTGCAGCGCCCTGACTTTCATCAGAACAACTCCGCATAGATACGGGCTTCTTCCCGTATATCTGAAATACTCCAGCGCCCGTCCCGCCAGAGATCGTCTATTTGCCTGTCCAGGGCCTCCGCATCCTTGTCGCCCTTTGGCGTGGTGCCGACGTCCCTGTAACCTTCCAGTACGCTGGCGCGCGTGAAGGAGTAGACCGCGCGCCGGAAGCGATAAACTTTTGCGCTTTCGCCGTTAATCTGCTCGACAGGTTCACCGGCGGAAGTCAGCAGTACAGAAGCCAGCGATTCAGCGCCTTCCGCTTCTCTTTGCTTACGCCAGTCTTTCAGCTGATCCGCGACATGCAGCGCGGCCTCCGTTGCCATATGCATTAATCGGGATGTTGTAATGTCACCGGCGATGCGGGCAGCGAGGCGCAGATCGTGGAGTTTTACCGTCGGCCAGAAAGTGCCGATGGCAATCTGAGCGCCGCCGTCGTCCACGTCTGTCACATCACTTTCAGCAGGTCTGACGGGGCGCTGTGCGATAAAACTCATCGTCGTTTCTCCGGTAGGTCAGGCGGTGGGCGTCCGGTAAAAAGACCGCATTACGGGCAGATCGCCGGGCGCGCCGCCTGTGGCGCGGGGCCAGTTCATTACGCTTTGGCGTTTACTTTGTGGCGGTTTTCGTTGTCTTTTTTGCCGCCGTTTTGCGGGTGGCTTTTTGAGTGCCGGCCGCCGTTTTCGTCTGCTTGCGCGTTCGTGTTGCTTTTTCTGTTGCGGGTGTTTCGGTTGCTGCTGTATCGCTGGATGAAATCTCATCTTCCGCATCACCACTTGCCGCGCTGGTCTGCGGCGCCTTTTTCAAAGCGCTGACCAGAGAAGCGATCTCCCGTTTCACACCGGCCCCCGGGTTCAGGCTCATGGCTTCCCGGAAGAGTTTCAGCGCTTCGCCTTTGGTTTCCGCGTCTTCCGTGCCGCGACGGCAAAACGCCCTCACCTTGCACAGCTTCGCGCGGACCTCATCCGGCATATCACTGTCAGCCACAATTTCGGCCAGCTCGTCCAGCATGGGGATATAGCCTGACAAATCGGCTCCGGCGTCCGTGGTGGCGAGGTTCAGAATGGGATTGCAGATTTCCTCGGCCAGTACCGTGGGTGCCGGGCGGCGATAGTTGTCATCCGGCATGCTCAGGCCATGCTTAACGACATAGCGCCCGATACGCAGCGCCAGCGCATAGTCGGAGCAGTCCACCGCCCACACCATCAGCGTGGTGATGACCGGATCCGCGCGCCCGCTGTCGCCCTCGATCGTGCCGTCAATCCATCCCTGAAACTCAGGAAGGATGCTGGCCTTTACAGCGGCCTTCGCCTGGCGGGACTGGATTTGGCTTAGCGAAGATTTATGCATATGCAGGCGAAAGAGGATCTGCTCATGCGCGGTGCGCGTCTCCGCGTCACGCTCATCACTGATGCCCCGCCTCTCTGCCATGACCTTCTGAAAGTGTCTTTGTGCCGGTGTCAACATGGGTTCATTCTCCTGGGCGGGCTTGCTGCCCGCCATGTGATGGGGATTATCAGGCGAATGTCACGCCGTCGATCATGGCAATCATGCCGTACTCTTCAATGACATAGTCATCATTGCTGGACTGGTAAGTCGCCACGCGGTTGTAGTGCGGCTCTTCCCGGATAGAGCGACGCAGGGAGCCTTTCTGGTAGTACACAGAGAGGTTTTTCAGGTTGGTGATGAGCACGACATCTTCAGGAATGCCCGGGACAAAGACCGTCGGCAGACCGCCGATCTTTTCCTGGCTGACAATGAGCTGCGCGGCCAGTAGTTCGGTATTCGGATTGGTCTGGCTGAGCGCGTTCACTTTCGGCAGGTTCACTTTCAGCAGCAGATCGGACGAGAGCACAGTCACCAGGCCGGGAGCGCGGCGGAACCAGGGATCCATAAGGCTGTGACGCGCATCAAGCACGGCGGCATCAATATTGCCGTAGGTGCCTGACGCAATTATCGCGTTATTCTCATCACGGGAGGTCAGCGTGATACCCGGCATAATGCGCTGCGGCGCTTCATTGCGGATTTTTTGCAGCCAGCCAACGCCGCAATCCTGCAATAACGGGTAGGTCGTGCGGTCGGAGTTTTCAGAGTAATGCGTGCCATTAAAGCCAATCATCTGGCGATCCAACCCCAGCTGACGAGCCATCGCATTACTGATTAATGACTGAAATTCAGGGTGACCGGCCCACGCGTCCAGCTCCGCATACGAAAGCGCATAGTCATAGTTGGTTTTGCGGCAGTGGTAGTTCTGCGGCTCTTTGTTATGGTTCGGTGCAGGGTTACGGCGGTTGGTGCCGTCCGAGCTGTTATTGGTGCTCGCCATCGGTCCCTTACTGCCAATTTTTACTTTCTGCCCTTCCTGCTCTTTAACCCCAAAGTGGTTAACCAGCTTCATGAAGTCATCCGACTCCATGGCGGCCTGTTCCAGTTTTTGCTGGATAGTCGGATCGACGCTGAAACGATTGGCAACGGCTGAGGGTGAGACACCGTTCAGATGTGCCTGGCGCACAATGTACTTATCAAATAGTTCGCGGGTCTGGTTTTCCATGGTTACCTCTTAGAAGTCTGCAAGCTGCGCGCTGCTGTTGCCGGTTGCCGCCGGTCGTGCGCTGTAATTTTCTGCGGGCTGGAGCTGAAGCTGACCGCGCAGCTCGTTAAGTTCGCTGGTCAGTTGCTGAATGGTGGCTTTATCCTGTTGGCGGTCCTGTTCCAGGGCACTGAACCGGTCAATCTGGTCTGCCTGAGATTGAGCAACGGCTTCAACAACCTGATGCAACTGACTGAACCGCTGATCGTCGGTTTTCTGGCCTTTACCAAGGATGCCCATCACGCGGTTGAACCAGTTGACGCCCTCCTCGCTGCGATGAGCGGCCAGTTCGATCACTTCAGCTTCAAGCGCATCAGAGAACAGCGGCGCCTCGATCTGCTGGTTATTGAAGGCCATCACCTGCGCGCGCTGCTGCGCGGCAAATTTAAGGCGCTCAGTCCCCAGACTTGCCGGGGTGTCCGTCATCGCCAGGCCGACCACATACGCCTTACCGTTAAGGGCAAACTGCGGATGCAGCTCAATACTGGAATAGATTTTTTTTCCTTCATCGGTGAGCTGCTTCATTCGTGCCGAAGCGTCGATCTCGGCATAGAGCGCCGTACGACCGGCCAGCGGCCCTTCGGTGATATCCTCCGCGCTTAAAGCAACAACATCCCCCATGGCGCCAAAATTGCTATCAGGAAGCATGGAGAGATAATGCTCCACATTCACGCGGGCGCCGTAAACGGCCGGGTTGTAGCTCGCCGCCGCATCGCGGAGGTGCTGCGGCTGGATCTCGCGCCCGTCAACGGTGGCGCCGGAAACCGCAACGCGAAACTTTTTGCGGGCGGGTTTAGTCGTGCTGGCCATGTCGTTTTATCCTGTTGATTAATGTCAGTCGCTGCATCATGGCAGAGCCTGAAAGCCCGGCGCCACGCAGTTTTGTTGTCGGAGAACGGCCAGACCTGAAAGCCCGAGCCGCGGGGATCGCGCGCAGGTAATCTCCCTGCTCAAAAGGGGGAAGTGATGATTCAGGATGCGTTTATTCGATTAAGGGCAAAGCAGCTCTACTGGCAGGGTTACCCGCCCGCCGAAATTTCGCGACTCATGGGTATCAACTCAAACACGGTTTATTCCTGGAAAAAACGTGACGAGTGGGACGACACAACGCCTATCAAACGGGTAACGCAATCCATTGATACCCGTCTCTGCCAACTGAGCGCGAAAGACAATAAAACTAGTGGCGATTTCAAAGAGATTGACCTGTTAACCCGGCAGTTGAAAAAGCTGGATACCGGGCAGGCCTCCACTACAACAGGCGTTAAAAAAACCAGTCGTCGCAAGAAGAAAAATCACTTCTCCGAGGAGCAGATCGAGGCGTTGCGCTTAAAAATTCTCGACTCTCTCGCATGGCACCAGCGCGGCTGGTACGAACAACGAGATCAGCGTAACCGGATGATCCTCAAATCACGGCAGATTGGGGCAACCTGGTACTTTGCCCGCGAGGCATTGCTGGGCGCACTAAGAACGGACGTTAAGCACGACTACCAGCGCAACCAAATTTTTCTGTCAGCGTCCCGCAAGCAGGCGCTCCAGTTCCGCAACTTCATCCGCAAAGCGGCTGAAGAGGTGGATGTCGAACTTAAAGGCGGCGAGCAAATCACGCTGTCAAACGGCGCGGAGCTGCATTTTCTCGGGACATCGGCGGCGACCGCGCAGTCCTACACGGGGCACCTGCGATTTGATGAGTTTTTCTGGACAGGAAACTTTATCAACCTGCGCAAGGTTGCCGGAGCCATGGCAACCCTCAAAGGCTTAACGCGTACGTACTTCTCCACGCCATCCAGCGAAAGCCATGAAGCCTATCAGTTCTGGACCGGCGATCGGTGGAATGCGAAACGGCCTAAAGCGCAGCGCATTGACTTTGACGTTTCATGGAAGAAAACGCATAGCGGCGTGCTTTATCCGGACAAAACCTGGCGGCAGATCGTCACTATTCAGGACGCTATCAACAACGGCTGGGACTACACCGACATTGATGAAATCAGGGAAGAAAACAGCCCTGACGAATTTGAAAACCTGTACATGTGCGAGTTCGTCAAAGACGGCGAAAGCGCGTTCAATCTTAGCCAGTTACTGGGGTGCGGTGCTGACGGGTATGACGACTGGCCCGACTGGAAACCGTTCGCCAGTCGCCCTATGGGCCAACGTGAGGTGTGGCTGGGCTACGACGCCAACGGCGGCAGCGGCAATGGTGATGCCGGTGCTCTGTCCGTGACGGTCCCTCCCCTTGTGGCTGGCGGTCGGTTTCGCACGGTTGAATTGAAGCAACTGCGAGGGCTTGAGTTTGAACAACAGGCGGCGGTCATCAAAGAGGCTGCCGAGCGCTACAACGTCACTCACATCGCCATTGACGGGCAAGGCGTCGGGGAAGCGGTCTGGCAGATTGTTAAAAACTTGTTCCCGGCGGCTATTTGCTACCAGATGAGCCTCTCTTCCAAGCGCGCCCTTGTCCTCAAAATGTTGCAGGTCATACGAGCTGGCCGCTGGGAATATGACCGCAGCGAGCAGGGTCTGGTCAGAGCCTTTAATGCTGTTCGCAAAGTCGTTACGCCCGGCGGCTTCATCACTTACGAAACGGACCGTTCGCGCGGCGTGAGTCACGGTGATATGGCATGGGCAACCATGCTTTCGATTATTAATGAACCATTGGGCCAGGAAAGTGGCGGTGGTGGTTTCGCAATGGGATGGTAACTTTGAAAAAGAAATACGGTAAAAAGCCGATAGCCAGCACCGCCGGTTCTGACATTGCAGAGTCACTGAAGGCCGATCCCGCGTTGACAGCGTTCAGCTTTGACGGTCCTTATCCCGTGCGGGATATGGCCGATTTGCTTGACAATCTCTATTGCCTGGATAACGGGCGATACTATGAAACACCGGTAGATTTTTATGGGCTGGCTAAAGCTCCGCGCCAGAGCGCCTGGCATGAGTCTGCCCTGTACTTCAAACGTAATGTGCTCACCGGCTGTTTTATCCCACACAAGCTGCTCAACCGTCAGACCTTCTCGGCCTTCGCGCTGGACTGGTTCACGTTTGGCAATGCCTACCTTGAACTCCCACGCAATCGCCTGGGCGGGCCACTTCCCTTCCGGCATTCACTGGCGAAATACACCCGGCGCGGGAGTACGGACCTCGATCAATACTGGTTCATCCGTCGCTGGAAAGAAGAGCACACGTTCAAATCAGGAACGGTTTGTCACGTTCTCAACCCTGATATTAATCAGGAGGTCTACGGTATGCCGGAATATATGGCAGCACTGCTGGCCGCCAGCCTGGCCCACTCCGCTGACATGTTCCGTAAGCTGTACTACGACAACGGATCGCATGCTGGATGCATTGTCTATATTGGCGCCGGACAGGTTGACGATAAAAGCATGAAGGCAGTCAAAGAGACGTTGACCGGTGCGCGCGGTAAAGGCGCATTTAAAAACCTGCTGCTGCATGCCCCAGGCGGCGGCAAAGACGGCGTTCAAATCCTCCCCTTCCAGCAGATCACGGCGAAAGATGAGTTTATCAACATTAAGAACGCCACACGTGACGACATACTCGCAGCGCACCGTATCCCGCCCCAGCTGATGGGCGCCATGCCAGAGGGAAACGGATCATTTGGGGATATCGAGAAAGCCGCCCGGGTGTACGCTATCAACGAACTGACACCCGTGATGGAGGCGCTGAAGGTGGTGAACGAGTGGATCGGAGAAGAAGTGATCCGCTTTAACCCTTACGCGTTGCTTACCCCTGAGAAATAACCGCCAGAAAATTCAGTTTCTTTAAACAACATCAGCCATGTATAACAGGCCAGCGTTTTCGCGGGCCTCAACTTTTCTGCTTAAAGAATCCCGCATCAGCGCCTCTCTGCGCGTCGCTGCTTTTCCCTGCATAAGGGCATGCCTCCACCCAAAACGACCACTCACCGTGACGCAGAAACCGAGAAATTGCGTATTCTGCCGCCTTCCCTACCCTGACCTGCTTGCGGGGGCTTGCCCCCCGTCACCTGCGCGCAGTGAACATGTTGTTTTTCGTGCATGCACAAAACCGGTCCCAGGCCGCGCCGCGCATAGGCTTAAAGGGGATAAAGTGCATCAAAAAATTGTGCAGATTGGTGCACTGTCGCGCGTAGTGTGCCATATAACGATTCATATTTAGAGCAGATGATAATTAGTAAAATCAAAACAAACATCAAATCCCAAAGGGTAAATTAGACTTAAATGTTATTATTCCATTATTATGACTTACAGATGAAACTCTACTATTCTTTATCCCTCTAATAGATTCTCCATTTTTAATTATCTCAATAAGTTTAATGAAGTCGTCTTTTTTTATATTTTCGATTGCATCTAAGTCATCAACCTTAACAGTTAACGTCATGTCAGTGTCACTTAAAATCACCCCTTTTGAAATAACCCTCTCATTGGCAGTGAAAATTTTAACAATAAAACCCCTCTCGGATGAAAGATATATAGACAACTCTAGCTCACCTTTTATCGGCTCATCAATGGGTGAGTATATATTCTTGTGGGAATTATAAATTGAAAATAGATTAAGATAAAATACATTAGCAATAGATGCTTCACTTATAATTATTTTATCTTTTGTGGATAGTAACTTGCATGATACATAAGCAACTTTCGGGCTCAATGGAAAAAAAATGAAATTAAATTCATCCGAACTATTTCCATGATCCACCACGTATTCTTTAGGAATCACTTTTAAAAGGTCTTTAACATTGACATCCCTCTTGACAACAGGGTTGTCAGATGTAATAAACGGAAAATTAGTGTCGTTATATACAATGGTTGAATACGGATGAATAATCCCACCAAGATCCAGACTGACTATTTGTTTTTTAACAATATCCTTGAATAACAAGCTATATTCGTTCTTACCACGGAAACCATCAATATACATCGCCACTTTATCAAAGGCATCCTGCATTGATTTGATAAAGACTTCAACTCTTATAAGTTGAATCATAGTAAAATAAGACATGAATGACATGTTATCATTATCAATTTTACCATTCTCGATTTCTTTAAAGTTACGCGGGTAATTAAATTCCACCTTTGCCAAGAAGTCTTCTATTTGAGGATGATTTGGGTCATCGCCTTCTATATTATAGAAATAAGACTTGACAAACGAATTATGCTTTAAGCCTCTCATTCTCCAACCTGAAGACAGCTTATTATTGCTAACATATATGGCACCATCAGACCCTTTCCTATTATCACTCTCATTAGTAATACGGCATTGAAAATTTTTCAAGTAACAAACTGGAACTAAATGTTGATTTTTTTTCATCGCCATGTTTTACACTCTCAGTAATAGTCACGATTTCTTTCACTAACTTTATCATAAGACATGAATAATGGAATTCAAATAATTATCTAAAGCTAAATTATTAATAAGTGGCAGAGATTATCTTACACAGTAGCTTGGTTTGCGGCTTATACAAGTTCGAGTCTGTGATAACTTGGCCAATCAGAAAAAAACCGTAGCGCGGGGTTAATTATTCCCCAAAGAAAATATGAAATGATTTTCATTTAAAAGCATTTTATGTAATACTCATTCTATAGGTGTTATTAATTTAATCATCATTGGGATTATTGATGTCATCTTGATTTAAATTGTTTGAGTTATTAATTTCATCTCTAATATAACTTACAGCTGAAGAAAATAGCATGATCATATACATCATACTCATGATTATTTGTGACATTACCACTAGTTTGGCAGCTGAACTCTTGGGTGTAATATCTCCAAACCCTACCGTAGAGGAATTTACTAATGAAAAATATAAACCATCTACAATACCAAGCTTACTAGAAGAGAAGGCATCCACAGAGATGCTTGACATGAACATATAGATTACACCGTACGCATAAATCATGAAAAAATATGAAAGAAATGCTGTAAAAAGAGCTGAGAAACCAGACATCTCTTTAACATTTTCTTTAGTATACCTTTGCATACTCATAAATTTAATCAATTGCTTACGTTTAAATCCAAAAGCAGCAGCAGCTGATTCATAAGCAAATTCAGCAATCAATATCCATGCTTGAAAAAGCATGAACGCTGCAAAAGCGATACTTAAAGCAGATAATTCAATTACTCCTGTTGCTACCAAAGGTGGTAGAATAAAAAGATAAAAAATAGATAATATTCCAGCAACGAAAATAAAAATCGAATTGAATAGCATAAAATATATCCATTTTGAGCAGAGTATGTTTTTTCGAAAGCCAGATACACATGATACTCCTCAGAGCTATGTATCTTTGCTTCTAGCAGGTGAGGCCATTTTTACATAATTCACCTGTTCTGCATCTTATATTAACAGTACCATTGAAAAATACAATATTCGCCTCTCGCTGATCATAATCGTCATACATGTTCACCCCCCGTTCTTATCTCCCCCAAAGAGTACCGTCCATCCCCTAGGGTCCAGTTTCCTGAGCATGTCGGAATAATGCCCTACTGGATTAACTGTGATGTGACCTACATCTACTTTATTGTGTTTTTTCAACAGTTTCCACACGTTCCGAATCTGAACATATGAATTCTCTGGTTCCATACTGCGCAGCGCCCCATCGTGAGTCGCGTAGTAAATGCGATCACCATAACGTATGCGTTTACCATTAAGTAAATGATTAACCTGGGATTCTCTAAGTTCGATGCCAATAGATGAAGCAAAATCGCTCAACAAGACCTCAAGCGGAGAGTAATTGCGTGATTCTACGTGGCCCTGCGCTTTCTTCTTGTCATAGATCTCCTCTGTAATCCTTCTCAGTACAACCCGGCGCTCTTTTGCGGATAGTTTACTCACATCAAGCGATCCAGTTCCTTCATCAGGGGTCATTATCTCGGGTATAGCAACGTCAGTTACCATCTCTTTTTTGCGGATTGTTTGGTATGGGGGACAGTTATTGCCACGAGTCCAAGGGGCGACGGTGTCGCCCTGGGCGGCGCTTTCAGCGCCTGGGTTAGCGGGAGCCTTCTTCACCATCTTCCAGGTATGGACATGCGTGCATATTTTGTTTTCCTTACCGGTGATTGGCGACCAAATGCCATAAATACGAATCCCGTGATCGCCATAGGTTCCTGGTTCGACTGTCGGCTCGTAGGCGGTATGAATGAGGTAATTTTTGCGGGGAACAAGTACACCGCCCTGCTTCATGATGTAAGTGGCAAAACAGCCAACATCAGCAGCTGCGAGCACAGCGTCCAGTTTTGGATCCATAAGTACCGGAGCACCCGGTTTGCTGGTTTTCATTGCACGAGTTGCCTGCGATGCGAACAATCGTAACTCGCGGTACGCCTGGCGGCCTGGAATCCCAAAAAAACGAAATTGTTGAACACGGTGCAACGATGCCCATGCAGTGACGTACTCGGCACTATCACGTAGTGATTTACCCGTCTCCTTGCTGACGGTGTCACCCAGCCCACGCCCATCGATGTTTTTACTGACGTACTTTGCAATATAACTGGCCGGAGTCCCCTTTCGCGGGTCTATCAGCTTTGACTTGAAACGAGCGCCAGTGTTATTGCCAAGTTCGGCGCGATCTTCTCGGATAGCGAAACGACGCAGCAGCTCTGTGATTGCACGTCGATGTTTTTTGCGCATAAAACACAATAAATGCCAGTGCACAGTTCCATCGTGATGTGGTTCGGCTACGCGGACGCCGTACCAGCGCAGCTCTTTTTTGTGCATTGCCTTACGGAATGCCGCAAACGTATCAACCAGATAGTCGCTGCTTTTCCTAACTGTCGAGTGATCCCATGTAGGATTAGGCTTCCCGTTCATCAGTGTGGCGTGGTACTTAGAAGGACAGGTGATGGTATAGAACATGGCGCAGTCGCCACGCATTTCAGCTATCAATTCCAGGCCTTTGACACAGGCCATCATCTCATTACGACGGTGCGCTGGATTGCTGGCACTTGCAAGCACCACATCCTCCATGCTGAGCGTGTCGCCATCTTCGTTAATCAGATCATGGTTGCGGAAAAAATCCATCGCCTTACGGCGTTGTTCCCGCTTCTGCAACAGAATGTCATGGCTGACATAAGGTGATGCGTGCCGATGAACAAGGCACGCAGCCCGAAGTAACTCTTCCCGCCATTCGTTGCGGAGTTGCCACAGCCTACGTTGCCACCAGTCAGCACAACGCATACGGGCAAGCGCGCCCGGTATCAGCTCGTAATTAATCGGGTTGCGGCGATTATGTTTGCTGCGGAGCGCTTCATAACCCGGCGGGATAACATCAAGGCGTGACACTTCGGCTGCCACACGACGATAGAGCTCCAGTATTACGATGGGAGAAGCTAATTCATCGGTCAGCATCTCACCGCAAAGCTGGATAAAAATCATATCAATGTGCGCTGCGACCAGCGTTGAAAGCCGCTTAACCTCCCGCTGATTCAGTTCAGCAAGTCGAAGGAGTTGATCAAGGCTATCCCTGCCAGCCATGGCCTGGAATGACAGCGACGCCTGGTTAGCACGGACCTTGTCAATTCTCACTAATGAGGGAGTAATGACCTCATTCAGATAGGTAGGCAAATGGCGCGGATCTTCTGATTTTTCCAAATACTTAATCCTTGTTTCCAGCGGCTTGCGCAGGAAACCAGGCAAGCTGGCGACGTCATCACGAATCAGGGTAAGAGGATCAACACGATGGAGTTCTGCATGTCGCTTAGCCTTCTCAATCAGCGCATCATTCAATTCGTCATAGTGCCAGGGCTCGCAATGTGCAACAGAAAAGAGGTACTCTTCTGCTGCACGACTCATTGCTTCAGCCTGCTCGCGTTGATCGCTTTTATCCTGCTCATAAAGCGCAATCCAGACGGCCAGCGCAGAGGGTTTCCGTGCAGGCACATCAACAGCATAAGGGTTTACTGGCTGCTTTCTGGCATTCCAGCTCCATGCCAGGGATGTGGAGTCAGGCATAACTCACCTTCGAATCTTATTTTGCAAAGCCAACGCTTTAACAAGCCGGCGCGCCAAACATTTCGGCATATGTCGCATCACCCATCACCGCCCCACAGTCCGGGCAACCTCCACCACCAGAACGACCGCAACCACCACACACGCGAAGAACGCCAATCACTTCACCGGCCATATCGCGGGTTTTGGCGCTAACGGAACGTCGAACTCTGAAGGCGTGGAGATTGAAAGCGGAGTAGATCTGGCGTGTTTCTGGTGTCTCGCTATTCGAGATAGCCGATCGCGTTCCATGCTGGCGATTAACGTCCAGCAACGCCGTAACCAAAGCGCGGTGATCATCCAGGGTAAATGGCTTGCCGTAAGCGGTAAAATTGGCTGTTTTGCTAGTCGGGATGTACGGTGGATCGCAGTAAATCACGGAGTCCAGGCGATTCCTGGCGACGTACGGAATGGAAGTACGAAAATCATTACAAAGAAAGAGCGCGTGAGTATCCCGCGCCTTTTCGGCAAATAGGCGCATTTCTGCTTCTGGAAAATAAGGCGCCTTATAGCTGCCAAAGGGAACATTGAAACCGCCATCACTGTTGGTGCGATAAAGCCCGTTAAAGCAGTGGCGGTTCAGGTATAAAAATGATGCAGCCCACCGTACAACGTAATCATCTGCACACTCGTCATCCCACGACAGGTGGTTGAACAACTTGCGCTCTTCGTAATAGCTATCTTCGTTATTGCCATTTCTGAATACGTTCCTGGCGATCAGTATCAATCTTTCAGGGTCTTCCCTGAGCGCGAGGAAGAAATTGATCAATGCGCGATTGCTGTCACAAAGCACATAGCGGCGGTATTCCGTATTCATAAAGACTGTGCCACTGCCTACAAAGGGCTCAATCAAACAATCGGCTTTAGGTAAGTGCTTCAGCAACTCCGGCAACACGCGGGTTTTACCGCCAGCCCACTTAAGAGGTGACTTAATCATTTGCGGCATTCCTGGTTATAGGTTTCATGGGTCATCAGTCGCCACTGCTTACCACCGTTTTTGCTGAGCAAACGCCAACGGAGGCCAATGCGGATCACGAGATAGGCGTGTGGCTTGACGCGAGTGTAATTACGCTGTCCACGAGCAAAGCAATTCAGGGCGGCAAGCGCCCTCTTACAAATCGGCAACGGCGCGTTACAAACAACAGACAGATGCGAATGCATGGCGGCCCTCATAGCGATCCAGTGTGTGGAGAGGTCAAGCGCTGCCAGATTTCGCAGACTTGCTCTGCTTGATATCGCGCGTCAGTGAGCGTGTAACGTGCCAGGGCGCTTCTCGCATGAGGCGCATAGTCTGTGGCAGCAGCAAGGTCGAGAAGTGAACGAATGCAGCGGTATTTTGTGCCTTCAGGGAAAATGCCTGACACCTCTAAGCGATCCACGGCATAACGAAGTGAAACCAGTTTTTCCGGGGCATCTTTGAACCATACGAATAACGCCGCGTTCCGGGGACAGGTATTGTCGGCGATGAAAGCAGCAAGGCTGCAAAGTGCATCATCTTCAGCTTCGGTTGCGCTCATTACTTCGGCGCGCCAGTGAGAGTCTTTTTTCATCCAATCGAATGCCGTACTAATGCTGATACGGCCCTTCAAGCTTTCAGATTTACGAATGTCTATCGAAGAATAAAAAACCTTTCCGATCTGCCCTGTTGAGGGCTCAAAAAATACAGCTTCAATGGCACACAGAGGTGATGACGGTTTCTTATTAACGTTAATCAAATCGATCATTAAGTGATTCATGGTCTACTGCCCTCGCTGGTGATTGTTTCGTGGTTGGCTATCCACTGCTCAAGTGCTGAATAAATCTCTTCGGGGGTAAGGCCTTGCTCTTTCAGCAGGCCCATACGGATGCGCAGCAATCCGAGTAAGTGGGCGCGCTCGCCTTTGCGCGCATTGGTGCTGATTCCCATAAACTCTGGATCGCTTATTCCGCCTTCCGGCTTTATTGACGTAACCGACATGCAACCTCCTAAAAAAGCAAAACGAATCCCCGGCAAAGTGAATGCCGTTATTTTTAAAGCGGGTTAATTAATTGTTTGGACGCGATTTTCTTTTAATCTGCTTAAATATCCTTTCATGCCAGTAATACATGAAATCAATAAATGTCATTCGCGCGCGATCGTGATTACCGCGAATTGCTTTTTCGAGCCCGTAAATTATTAAATCTTTAGACGGGCTTTTTGAACTAATGGTGATACGAGCACCATTTTTTAGATGTACAGTGAACCCCTGCTCGGCACTTTCCACTGCTTCTCGAATCAGCATTTCCTGTTCCCAAGATGTTTTTTCTTCGGTGAACATGGCGTACTCCGATGATCAGTTAAAGCGAGGGGGCTCTAGCCGCCAGGAGGCTCTAGCTCCCAGTTTCAGGTGTTCCAGGATCTTCGGTGTAACCTCTACGGTTACAGCCTGCGGCTGAACAAACTTCATAGCCTTCTTCAGTTGCTCAGCGTCCAGAGATAGAAGGTCGTATGGTTTAGGGATATCACCATCGGTCACGGAAATAATGATGTTGCGGAGTTCTTCAAGAGTGCATTCATCATTCTCGCCTTGAAGCATTGCGAAATGATAAAGGTGGGATACGCCATGGCGTAAAAGCTGGAGAGAGTAATCATGATTCCATTCCAGAAACTCTTTATTGAAATGGAAGCATTGTAAAAGCGAGTTAATTTTGTCTGCATATTCGAGTTTCATTTTCGCCCCCAGAGATTAAAAAGCAATAAACCGCTTTTTACTCATGATTCTGTCAATCGTTCGGCATGCTTCTGATAAAGCAAAGTCAATGCCGTAATAATGGCCTGTGTGCGTAATTTGATAGCGCTGGCGGTTGTACGGTTTTTTGCGTGGGAGTTTCAGAATAGTAAAACCACAGTAGAGGCTGGTTTTGCTATTGAGCTGTGATACTGATCCGCGGCTACCGTTCTTCATGTTTCCTCTCCTGAAACCGGCTATCGACCTGGCTCACCGAGACCAAGCCACATCAACCACCCTTCCCTGATCTCCTTTGGACGACTTTCGTAGGCCAGTTTCATGCCGTTGTTCCAGGCTGGAAGGTAAACCCAGTATTCGCCGGCACGGCCAGAAGTAGACTGGGGATCGGTCATCTCGATTACAGGAAGCTTCCCTTTTTCGATCATGCCCTTCACCGCAGCAGGGGTTTTCCCGATGAGTCTGGCGAACTCCTGATAAGGCACAGCATCCGTGCTACTTACAAGCTGTTTGCTCATCTGTTACATTCTCCTTTGGGGTAATTAATTGCTCTTAATGGGCAATAGTTGCTCCTATTGGTTATTCATCTATCGATTAAAAATATCATCGATAGGTTTAATATTCTACTATAGGTGATTTCATGTCAACACCGATCCATGAAAAGATAAAGCTCATTCGAGAGTCAGAAAGGTTAAACAGAAGGCAATTCAGCGACTTAACAGGCCTTGTATATGGTTCATTTTGTAGCTACGAGGCTGGAGATAAAAAGCCAGGGATAGAACCAATTATGAAAATCCTTCAGCACCCCCGCTTTATCAAATACACACTGTGGTTTATGACCGATCAGGTTTCGCCTGAATCCGGTCAAATCGCACCGGCCCTCGCACACTTTGGGCAAGACTTAACAACCTCGCAGCACTCAGACCAAAAGACTGGTTAACAATTAACCGGTATTACATACATTTCAAATGTCTATTATTGGTCGAAAAGTATTCATCACATAATTACAACGCGTTGAGGCCGAAAGGCAAACGCACCCATCGGAGGGTTTTCTTATGACTATTAAGAAACTCGATGATGGTCGATATGAAGTGGACATCAGGCCTGCTGGTCGCAATGGAAAGCGTATCCGCAGGAAGTTTGATAAGAAAAGTGAAGCGGTAGCTTTCGAGAAGCATACCCAGTTCAACCACCACACCAAAGAATGGTTATCAAAACCGACGGATAAGCGGCATCTGTCTGAACTGATACAGCTTTGGTGGAATTTGAAAGGCAAGCATGAGGAGCACGGTCGGATAAACCGCAACAAGTTAGATATTTTTTGCAGGATTACCGACGATCCTTGTGCTTTTCAGATTACAAAAGCGCTGATTAGTCAGTATTACGCGGCAAGAAGAAGCCAGGGCATCAAAGCTTCCACCATTAACCGTGATCTCAACAGCATCAGTGGTATGTTCACAGCTCTTATCGAGGCCGAGTTGTTTTCAGGTGAACATCCGATCAGAGGGCGGAAGAAGTTGAAAGAAGATGTCCCCGAAACTGGCTATCTGACAGAGGACGAAATCAAACACTTGCTCTTTAAACTGGATGGTGACAACAAGAAGATAGCTGTTCTCTGTTTAAGTACTGGTGCTCGCTGGGGCGAAGCGGCTCGACTCAAGGCGGAACACATCATACAGAACCGTGTGACGTTCGTTAAAACCAAGAGTAACAAGCAGCGGACTGTTCCTGTTTCAGCGGAAGTGGCAAAACTCATAGCTGATGGTAAGCGAGGGTTGTTATTTGGTAAGGCGTCTTATTCTGACTTCAGGCAGATACTCAGGGAAGTAAAACCTGATCTTCCGACCGGCCAGGCGACGCATGCACTACGCCACAGTTTCGCGACGCACTTTATGATTAATGGGGGAAGCATCATTACGTTACAGAGGATCCTTGGGCATGCGCGAATTGAGCAAACTATGGCCTACGCTCATTTTGCGCCGGAATACCTTCAGGACGCGATCTCACTTAACCCGCTGCGAGGTGGCGCTGATGTGCGAAATGTCCACATAATGTCCACAGATGGGTAATGTGTTATGGCTTTCAACGGTCTTGCGTGCCGCGCAATCCCGCATTGCACCGTTGAAAGCCGTTATATCTGGGATGGCTAACGCACCCGACGGGGCTTTTTTCCCGGCGAGCCGACAAGTATTCCCCAGAAAGATGTGATAAATTTAAAAATATCACTGTTTATTCGACGCTGATGTCCGTTTGCAGCCCAATATGCTGGGGTGACGTTTGGCGTGCTGGAGCTGTATTATTCATGTCAGATTTTATTCTTGCCCGGGTGTCGCAAACCCTCGCTACGGAACAGTCCCTGGAAACCCTGGTGCGCCAGCTGCTGGAGATGCTGGAGGCGGTGACGCGAATGGAGTCCACCTACCTTACCCGCATCGATATTAACGCCCAGCGGCAGCAGATCATGTTCGCCCACAACAGCAGCGAAATGCAGATCCCGGAAGGATTTTCCGTCCCCTGGGATGAATCTCTGTGCAAACGCGCCCTTGAGGATCAGTGTACGTTTAGCAATGACGTCGCCCGTCGCTGGCACTCCTGCATCGCCGCCCAGGAGCTGGGGATCGCCACCTTTTTAAGCATTCCTGTGCGCCTGGCCGACGGCTCTCTGTTCGGTACCCTCTGCGCCACCAGCCGGCAACAACAGCCTTATAACCTTGAAGGTGAACAGGTCATGGGCCTGTTCGCGAAGCTCATTTCCCACTACGTGGAAAAAGACACCCTGGTGCAACAACTGCAGGCGGCAAACGTCGCGCTGGAGCTGCATTCGTCGACCGATGAGCTCACCCAGCTCCCTAATCGCCGCGCGCTGTTTAAGCAGCTGGCGCTACGCTTTGCCTCCGCCCGCGCTCAGCAGCAACAGGTCGCGCTCATTTTTATCGATCTCGACGGTTTCAAAGCCATTAACGATCGGTTCGGCCATCCGTGCGGCGACAGCTTTCTGGTGCAGGTCGGTGAACGACTCACCGCCGTCGCGCGCCGTGAAGATATCGTTGGCCGCCTTGGCGGCGATGAGTTTTTGATCGTCGGTAGCGCCCAGCCGCCTGCAGCGCAGCAGGCGTATGTCACCACCCTGCGCCAGGCCCTGTGCGGGGTCTACTTCCTCGGCGAACAGCGTATCAACTATGAGGGCGCCAGCTTCGGGGTGGTCATCTGCGATCCGCAGAGTATCGATGTTGAAGCGGCCTTACGCGCTGCCGATGAGGCGATGTATCAGGATAAGAAGTCTCGCCGGCAGGAGAATTTTATTCATATTGACTAAAGTCACGCGATATCCAGTATCATGCAGGGCATCATTCGTGGGTACAGGGACACTATCATGAAATTGGGTATTCTTTTCCCGGTGGCGATCTTTATCATCGCCGTCGTCTTTCTCGGCTGGTTTTTTGTCGGCGGCTATGCGGCGCCGGGCGGGGCATAATGAAAAAAAGCACCATTATTATGCTGGTTGTCGCCATCGTGGCGGTGGCCGGCGCCCAGTTCGGCTGGTGGTGATCGCCGCGACGATATTGCGGAGTTGTCCTATCCCATCAATAAGTTAACGCTTTACACTCACGTTATCCGCCGCGGCATTCTCGGCCACGGGGAAAGAAAAATAGCGGGAGAAGTAAGGATGAAAAAGCCGATCGTGTTACCGTTGATTATCGCGCTGTGCACGCTGTTATCGGGATGCATTGTTGACGATGGGTATCACCACCATCGCCACCACCACCATCACCACTATCATGACGATGATTAATGCTTCACGCTGTTGATGAGCCGATAAGACAGGGCGAACCGCGGTTCGCCCGTTGACGCTTAATCCTGACGCTCGTCGCCGAGGAAAATAAAGCCGAGCGGAATAGCGAAGAGCGCGGTAAAGACGATGCTGTAAACTGTCACCATCGCCCCCTGCAGGAAGAACATAGACGTCGTCCACTCCGAGTACGGCATATTGTACTCGCTCACCACGCCGCCAAAGGTCGCCCGTCCCACCACCGCCAGCGCGATAGCAAACACCGCCGCGAGCGACAGACAGTATTTTTTGCAGTTTTTATTGCTGAGGAGTTTTTGCAGAATCATCCGGGCTTCCTTTTTGCTGAGCGATAAACGGCTGTATATGTAACACCAATGCAATAAAAAATGAAGGGTTTTTGTTACAGGACAGAATAAGAGGCGGCGGGCCGGTCTGTGGGTAACCGGCCCGTGGGGATCAGGACTGCAGGGTAGCCAGGCGCGCGGCGAACCCAACGAAAACCAGGCCAATCAGGCTGTTGCCAAGTTTAGCCAGCTTCTTGCGGGTTTTGACGTAGCGGGTGACAAACGAGCCGGAGAGGATCAAAAAGCTCATATAGCAGAAGCTAATCACCTCAAGGGTCAGCGCCAGAATAAAGAACGCCACCCCGGGGGCTTTGGCGTTGACATCGATAAACTGCACGAAAAACGACACATAAAACAGAATCGCTTTCGGGTTGGTCAGGCTCAGGGTCAGGGAACGCTTGAGGATCGCGCTCGCCGGCTCTGCGCTGGCGTCGGCCTGGCCGTCACGCTGGGTCAGCACCGCATAGAGCATTTTGCCCCCCAGCCACAGCAGGTAAATCGCCCCGAGGTAACGGACGACGTTAAACAGCACCGGCGTGGTCTTAATCAGCGTCGCCACGCCGGCAAAGGCCAGAAACATCAGCACCGCGTCGCCAATAAAGACGCCCGCCGCCGCCAGATAGCCTTTCTTCACGCCGTGGGCAATGCCCGTCTTCAGCACAAAAAACGTATTAGGACCAGGGACGAGGATGATAAACACCGCCCCGACCAGGTAAGTCAAATAATTCAGAACACCAAACTCAGCGAACACTCTGCACTCCTTCGCGCACGACTAAAACATGATCCGGCTCACGTTACCCCAACTGTCGGGATTTTGAAAGCGCAGCCTGTGCGGGAAGGTTAATAGACGGAAGGTTCACCCAGCGGGCGGGTTTTAAAACGGCGATGCACCCACAGATACTGCTCAGGGGCGCGGAGGATCTCGCGCTCAATCACCTTGTTGATATAGCCGGCGGCGATCTGCTTATCCTCACCCGGATAGTCATTCATCACTTCGCTAATGTGCAAGCTGTAGCCCTGGCGATCCAGCTTGCGCACCATGCTGATGCTCAGCATTTTCGCCCCCGATAAGCGGGAAAGCACATAGGTGCCGTTGGTGGTTGCCGCCTGCGGAACGGAGAAAAACGGCGCAAACACGCTGCCCTTGGGGCCGTAATCCTGGTCCGGAGCAAACCATACCGCTTCGCCTGATTTTAAGGCATGTACCAGGCCGGTCAGGTTGTTACGATCGATCATCGCTTTGTTCGAGCGCAGGCGACCGCGGGTTTGCACCCACTCCATCAGCGGACTGTTATGCGGACGATAGGTGGCCATCATTGGACGACACAGCCCCATGGCGCGCCCGCCCAGCTCCAGCGACATAAAGTGCACGCCGACGACCATCACCCCTTTCCCGCCGCTAAGCGCATGATTAAGATTGGCAAAGCCCTCGACATCAAACCATTTTTTGACCCGTTCGTCGCTCCAGAACCAGGCCATGCCGGTTTCAATCAGCCCCATTCCCAGCGACATAAAGTTTTGATCGATCAGGGTCTCGCGCGCCGCCGGCGACATCTCCGGGAAGCAGAGTTCAATATTGCGCCGGGCGATATGTTCGCGGCGTTTGAGAAAACGTCGGGAAAGACGACCCGCACTGGTGCCGATAAAATGCAGCAGCGGATAAGGCAGTTGTACAATCAACCAGAGGATGCCGAGCCCAAACCAGGTCAGCCAGTTGCGCGGGTGTAAAAGTTGTTTATTAAATACGCAGGCCATGATTTTTCCTGTAAACATTAATTATGTGGTAACGCTTAAGGAAAACAGAATCCATTTATCATCATTAGGCGGTACGTACAGCAAGTAGGACAATACTAATCCGCTGAAATTCCCTCCGGCAAGTAAAAAACAACGTGCTGACAAAAAAACATAATTGCGGCACAAATGTTACTAAATGTAAACTTAAATCTTATCCTCTTCTTAATATATTCATCGTGCATATCATTTTCACGCTAATCATCAGCGTTACTAGCAGAAAAAACCGAATCCTTCGCCGGCGACGCCCTGTCTACGGGGCGTTGTCGTCCGCCAAACCGCGCGGACAGCGGCGTGGCGCATCATGTTGCGTCGTCGTTTGTGGACGCGATAAATAAAGCGCGTGTGCCGCGGAATGCATCATGTGTAATCAATCAGCATAAGGAAGATTAAATTCGCCTTAAGAGAATAATTAAGAATAGGCTTATTTAAGCCTGCTTTAAAAATAATCGTCTTCCCTTGCGCAGGCATTTTAATGCCGCCCTCGCCGGCTGATAAAAAAATATTTCTTTACCTCCCGCGCGCAAAAATAGGCGGGATGAATGACGGACAATGACCCGGCGCCGGTATGCACTCGCGTCGGGTCATTGCGAGAACAGCACGGCCAGGGCGCGAACAATGCTCTGGCCGTAGAGGATCAATAGGTGTGGAAATATTGCTGGATCAGCAGCGGATCTTTCGTTTGCGTCAGCGCCGTCATCAGCAGAATACGCGCTTTCGCTGGATTGAGGGAATCGGCCACCAGCCCGGGCTGGCTGTCGTCCGGCGGCACCACGCCGCTGCCGGTGCGGGAGGCGCGCACCACCACGATGCCCGCTTGCTGCGCTTTTTTAATACCGGCGGCGCTACGTACCGACACCGAACCTGCCCCCGTGCCGGCGTAAATAATACCGTCGGCATGATGGGCGATCGCCGCATCGTACATATACTCCGGGTCGTCCTGGTAACCATAGATGATCACCACTTTCGGCAGGACCTTCAGCTGACGCACATCGAAGACCGAGCGCAGGGTGTGGATCTTATCCACCCGCGTTTCAAACTGGGGTTTTCCCCCCACCACGACGCCAAGATAACCCTCCTCCGACGCCCGGAAAGTATCCAGCGAGGTGGCATTGGTTTTGGTGACGAAGCGCGCCGCGCCGATGCGGTCGTTAAGCACCACCATTACCCCGCGCCCGCGGGCATCCGGGTCGGCGGCGACGGTGACGGCTTCCAGCAGATTCATCGGCCCGTCGGCGCTGATCGCCGTCGCCGGACGCATCGCGGCGGTAAAGACCACCGGTTTATTGCTTTTCACCGTCAGATTGAGGAAATAAGGGGTTTCATCGAGGGTGTCGGTGCCATGCGTGATCACCACGCCATCGACATCATCCCGGGCTAATAACGCATTCACCCGCTTCGAGAGCTGCAGAATAATATCGCTGGTCATATTCTCACTGCCGATATTCGCCACCTGCTCACCTTCGACGTGGGCAATTTTACTGATTTCCGGCACGGCGTTAATCAGCGTCTGCACGCCAATTGCCCCGGCTTTATAGCCCGTCGTCTGGGTATTGCTGGCCGCCGAGCCGGCAATCGTCCCGCCGGTGGCTAAAATGACAATATGCGGTAAACGCGTCTCGCTAAACGCCAGGCTGCTTATCGTCAGTAACGCAATGGCAAGTAATGCTCTAAAATTCATACAGGTCACTCCCTTCATAGACATTAATCAAACTTACGCTTGCTTAATGCAAAGGGCTTGCCAGAATTGATATCTTTTACGGGGGGTAAATGGTTAACTATCAGACAATAATAAGGTTCTCGCCTCAACATCGCCCAAATCTGGTGCATGACTGGATCTGAACCGGGCAGGCGCCATGACCCCATACATTATGAGATTTTACTCGTTCAGCAACACACAACACGCATTGCGATCAGATTATCGACACTTCCGTCACCCTCGAGGTCATTTATGCCCGCCAGGTGACGCGAACGGAGAACAGAAATGCGCATTGCCCTGAAGTCGGCCCTGATGCTGACCACCAACGTCATTCAGATCATTAACCCTGAACTGCACCGGCATATGCAACGAACGGCCTTAATCGCGCTGACGCTGGCGCAAAGGCTGGGGCTGCCTGCCGAGCGTCAGCAGACCATTTTTTGCGCCGCGCTGCTGCACGATATCGGCGTACTGGGTGATAGACGCACCATCCATTCGCTGGATGCCATCGATAATATCCACGATCCGCATCAGCGCCAGGGGGCGGCGATGCTTGAGGGGTTAGCAACCTTCCAGCCCATCGTCCCCTTTATTCGCGACCACCACTTTAGCCCGGAGCACCGCGGCAGCCGCGAACAGCATATTGTCTATTTCGCCGATGCCTTTGAACGGCTGCTGCCGGCGGATAGCCGCGTGGCCCACGCGGGCAGTGGTGGAGCAGTTCGTCACCCTGCACCGGGAGATCGATCCGCTGCTCTGCGATACCCTGTGCGAGGTCGCTGAAAATGCGAGCTTCTGGCAGCACCTGCATCCCGGGCATATTCAACGGCTGCTGGAAATTATTGCCCCCATCAACACGCTATATCTGGATATTGACGGTCTGAAAGATGTCTGCCTGCTGATTGCCAAAATTGTCGACACCTACAGCAGCTTTACCGCCAGCCACAGTATTATGGTCGGGGAAATCGCCCGCCAGCTTGCCCATTGGATGCAGCTGCCAGAGCCCACCTGCCAGCAAATACAGGTTGCCGGCTATCTGCATGACATTGGTAAGGTTTATATCCCTCTTTCTATTCTGGAAAAAGAGGGGGAGCTGGATGACGACGAGCTGAGTCAGGTACGCGAGCACAGCTACATGACCGGAGATCTCCTGAGCGACTACAGCGAGCTTGGCGACATTATCAACTGGGCCTCGAATCATCATGAAAAACTGGACGGCAGCGGCTACCCTCTGCATCTCGAAAAGGATCACCTGACCCTCGCCGACCGGATTATCTCCATCGCCGATATTTTCACCGCCCTGACCGAAAATCGCCCTTATCGTAAAGGGATGGCCTGGCAGGAGGCCTTACAGATTATGGAAACGGATGTTATAAATGGCGCTCTGGATCGCGATGTCTTTCTCGTTTTACGCCACCATGCGGAAACGCTACACGCCATCATTCTTCAGACCCTTGAACACCCCCGCAGCGAGCACCGTCCCTGAAGCGGGCCGCCGTCATAACCGGGGGCGGGTTCTATAATTAAAACCGCTTCATCTGCATGCAAGGAAACACAGGGTGAGAATCGCCACCATCACCAACTGGGCCTACGGGATCACCGTCGGCCTGACGCTGGCATCCGGGAGCGCCATGCTCATGGCCTCCAGCGCTGACCGCGTCGAACGCCAGGCGGTACAGCAGCGCCAGGTCTTTGATACCCTCTCCGACGAGGTGGAAAACGACGCCTGGGCGTTGTCTGACCTCGCCCGGCTATACGTGGTTAAGCCCTCGCCGGAGACGCTGGAGCAGTATCAGCAGCTGCAGCGGAGCGACAAAAGCATTGAGCTGCGGCTGGCCAGATTGAAAGATAACGGCGCCAACCGCGAGGAGCTGGCGCTGCTGCACGATGGCCTGCAGATTGCCGCTGAACTTCAGGATGAACAGCAGGCCGCCCTGGCGCATGTCGCCAACGGCGATGCGCCAGCGGCCATCGCGATACTGTATGGCAAAGCGTACGAGACCGAGCTGGAACGTATGCAGACGCAGATCGATCGCTTCCGCCAGATGCTCGAAAATCGCGCCGCCGTTGCCATTGACCAGGCTACCGACCGCTCGCGGATCTGGCGAACCCTGTCGGAAATCATGGTCGGCCTGACCGCCCTGATGTTTTTGTTCGTCCTCGGCTTTATTCTCAAACGCCGGGTGCTCTACCCGGTGGTTCGCCTGAGCGACGTGGTGCAGCGTCTCGCCTCCCAGGACTATGCGGTGGAGACGCCGCAGTTCACTCAGGTGGATGAGATTGGCGATATGGCCCAGGCCATCCGCATTTTTCGCGAGAACGGCCTGGCCCGCCAGCAGCTGGAGCAGCAGCGCGACGCCGACTGGGCGATCCGCGAACTGCTGGCGCGCATGACCCAGCGGCTGCAGGGCTGTGAAACCATTGAGGATGTGATTAAGGTGGCGGAACTGTTTGCGCCGAATATCGCCCCGACGATCCCCGGGAAACTGTATATTCTGGATACCGATCCCTGGCAGATGCGCTGCGTGGCGCAGTGGCTAACGCCCACCGGGGAGACGACGCCCTTTTCACCCGACGACTGCTGGGCGATACGTCGGGGACTCAGCCATCCGCCAGTGCAGGGCGAACCCGATATCACCTGCTATCATCTGCCAGAGGCGCACGCCGGCCAGTCGCTCTGCGTACCGCTTATCGCCCAGGGCGAAGCCATCGGGCTGCTGACCTTTCAGAACGTTACCGCCAGTGACGCCCCTTCCCGGGCCTACCTTGAGCTGATGGCGGAAGCGCTGGGCCTGGCGCTGGCCAATCAGCGCTTACGCAGCGCCCTACTGGAAAAAGCGCTGTTCGATTCCCTGACCGGCCTGCGTAATCGCCATCATCTTGACGAAGCGCTGCATTCACAGATGGCGCTGGCGGTCCATACCCACACCCCGCTGAGCTGTCTGATGATCGACATCGATCATTTTAAAGCCATCAATGATCGCTACGGCCACGAGGCCGGGGATCTGGTGATTAAGAGCGTCGCCACCATCGTGCAGCGCGCGGTGCGCGATATCGGCATGGCTTTCCGCTACGGCGGCGAGGAGTTTCTGGTGCTGCTCCCCGGCATTGACGAAGCCGAGGCGCACCAGTGCGCCAGCGAGATCTATACCCAGGTGCATAATATGACGCTGCGCGATGGTCTGACCGAAATAGGTCAGGTGGATGTGTCGATTGGTATCGCCAGCTATCCGCAGCATACTCAAAGCGACAGCCTGCTGCGCGCGGCGGACGCCGCGCTGTACCGGGCGAAAGAGCTGGGCCGCTCAAGGATTGTCAGCTTTGGCCGCCTGAAGACCGGTTAACCGGGTGAGTGCTCAGTCGCATTGAGCAGCGAGATGACTTTCCGTACTACCGCCGAACGGATATGGCGGTGGTAAACCATGCTCAGCTCACTCTCCGCCAGCCGGTCCTGAAGATCGATGTACACCACGTTATCGAGGCGTAAGGCCCGCGCCGAGACCGGAACCAGGGCCACCCCGACCCCGGCGGAGACCAGGCTAATCATCGAGGTGACGTCGTTGACCCGCTGCGCCACCTGCGGCGTAAAGCCCGCGACGCGGCAGGCGTCAATAAATACCTGCTCCAGCCCGGTGCCCTGCGGATCGTTAAGAGAGATCCAGTTATCCGCGCGCAATGAGGCCAGATTGAGCGCCCCTACCCCTGCCAGTGGATGCTGCTGATAGAGCGCCAGACAGAGCTTTTCCCGCATAAACGGCCTGACCACCAGCGCGTCCGGCGGCGAGGCCAGCGGCGCGCGGATGATGGCGATATCCAGGCGCAGATCCAGCAGCGCTTCGTAGAGCATTTGCACATCGCCATGCACCAGCGACAGCTCAATCCCCGGCCAGTCGGCGCGCAGCTCGCGCAGGAGCCCCGGCAGTTTGCTGTCGTACATCGCGCTGGAGACATACCCCAGATGCAGTCTTCCCTGCTCGCCCCGCGCGGTGCGCTGGGCGTCCAGTGCCGCCTGGTCGACCATCTCCAGCGCCAGCCGCGTCTTCTGCCAAAAGGCCTCGCCCGCGGCGGTCAGGGTCAGACGGCGGTTAGCGCGGGAGAAGAGCACCACCCCCAGACGCTGCTCGAGCTGTTTGATCTGCTGGCTGAGGGCGGGCTGGGCGATATGCAACCGCTCCGCCGCCCGGTGCATATGTAACTCTTCGGCAACGACCACAAAATGGCGTAACGCTCGCAAGGACATGGCCGGACTCCGGTGGGTTTGATTGATAATAAAAATGTTATCAATAAAGCATGAATGATGCAATTGATAACCATTAGCCTGCGAAGCATACTGTGCGCATCGACACGCTAAGGAGAACATCATGACCGCACCGATTCAGGATCTGCGCGACGCCATCGCGCTGCTGCAACAGCATGACAATCAGTACCTCGAAACCAATCATCCGGTGGACCCTAACGCCGAGCTGGCCGGCGTCTATCGCCATATCGGCGCCGGCGGCACCGTGAAGCGCCCCACCCGCATTGGCCCGGCGATGATGTTTAACAATATTAAGGGCTATCCGCATTCGCGCATTCTGGTGGGCATGCACGCCAGCCGCCAGCGGGCAGCGCTGCTGCTGGGCTGCGAAGCTTCGCAGCTGGCGCTGGAGGTGGGTAAAGCGGTGAAAACACCGGTCGCGCCGGTAGTCGTCCCGGCCGACAGCGCCCCCTGTCAGGAGCAGATCTTTCTGGCCGACGATCCGGACTTTGATTTGCGCACCCTGCTCCCGGCGCCCACCAACACCCCGATCGACGCCGGCCCCTTCTTCTGCCTGGGCCTGGCGCTGGCCAGCGATCCTGACGACGCCTCGCTCACCGACGTCACCATCCACCGCTTGTGCGTGCAGGGCCGGGATGAGCTGTCGATGTTTCTTGCCGCCGGCCGCCATATCGAAGTGTTTCGCCAGAAAGCCGAGGCTGCCGGAAAACCGCTGCCGATAACCATCAATATGGGTCTCGACCCGGCCATCTATATTGGCGCCTGCTTCGAAGCCCCCACCACGCCGTTTGGCTATAACGAACTGGGCGTGGCCGGCGCGCTGCGTCAGCGCCCGGTGGAGCTGGTGCAGGGCGTCAGCGTCCCGGAGAAAGCCATCGCCCGCGCCGAGATCGTTATTGAAGGCGAACTGCTGCCCGGCGTGCGCGTCAGAGAGGATCAGCACACCAACAGCGGCCACGCGATGCCGGAATTTCCCGGCTACTGCGGCGGCGCCAACCCGTCGCTGCCGGTGATCAAAGTCAAAGCGGTCACCATGCGGCACAATGCGATCCTGCAGACGCTGGTGGGACCGGGGGAAGAGCATACCACCCTCGCTGGGCTGCCGACGGAAGCCAGTATCTGGAATGCCGTCGAGGCTGCCATCCCGGGCTTCTTACAAAATGTCTACGCCCACACCGCGGGCGGCGGTAAATTTCTGGGGATCCTGCAGGTGAAAAAACGTCAGCCCGCCGACGAAGGTCGTCAGGGACAGGCTGCGCTGCTGGCACTGGCGACCTATTCCGAACTGAAAAACATCATTCTGGTTGATGAGGATGTCGATATCTTTGACAGCGACGATATCCTGTGGGCGATGACCACCCGCATGCAGGGGGATGTCAGCATCACCACCCTCCCCGGTATCCGCGGTCACCAGCTCGATCCTTCCCAGACGCCGGAATACAGTCCGTCGATCCGCGGGGAAGGTATCAGCTGCAAGACGATTTTTGACTGCACGGTCCCCTGGGCGCTGAAGCCACACTTTGAGCGTGCGCCGTTTGCCGATGTCGACCCGCGTCCGTTTGCTCCGGAGTATTTCGCCCGTCTGGAAAACGGCCACGGTCAGTAAGTCAGTCAAGCTGGGCGACTGGCGCCGGACACGCGGCGTCTGTCGCCCGATTCAGCGCCATCCGGAGCGGATGGCGAAGGCCGGGTTAATTAATCGCCGCGGCGAGGTCTTTTTTCACCTGCTCACGCTGCTCGGCAGTCAGCACCTGGCTGACGTCAAAGTAGTATTTCACACGATAGTAGCGCACCTGCTGATCCAGCTGGCCAAAAGCAGCCAGCTGCTGTTTGACTTTAGCTTCATCCCATTTCCCGGAGTGAATAACGTCGGCCAGGGCGCCGTCCTGATAGCCGCTGATTTTAATCTGGCTCACATTGTTTTCGAATCCCTGACGCAGCGCCTGGATTTTGGCGACCTGCTCCTCACTCAGCTTCAGATGCTGGACGACCGGGTCCTGCGAGACAGACGGCACGTCAGCCGAGGTCGACGCCTGGCTGGCGGCAGTGAAGCAGGTGGTCAGCGCAATGGCGATCAGGGTGTTACGCAAGCGTGTATTCACAATGAGTTATCCTTCAGGCAAGTAAAAGAGACGGGATTATCATCGCGGGAATAAAGCCTATCTGTAACAAAGCATTCGTTTAAAACTGGATAAGAAAAGAATGGCAGGTCACCGAAACCTCGACCCGGTGGGGGCTCAGCAGCAGAGAAAGATATATTCATCCTTCCAGTAACGGCCCTGACCAATGATATCCCCGGCCGCAGTGATTAACCGTTTTTGCTTTTCGGTTTCGATCCCCTCCACAATCACATGCCCGGTCAGGGTATGAATAGCCTGTAACAGCCCAGGCAAAGCGGGATCGTTTTCTTTGTCCCAGAAATAATCTTTATCCACTTTGACGCAATCGAAGCGAAATCGCTCCAGCAGCCGGAAAGTCGTGCGTCCGCGTCCAAAGTCATCCAGCCAGACCGGGCAAAGCGCCGCCAGCGTGCTCAGCGCCGTCAGTTCGCGACCGGCGATAAACTCATGAAAATTCTCATTTATTTCCAGGGCGATGTATTTACTGGCGCGCAGAAAATCACACAGATAGCGATCGGTCAGAATAAAATGGCTTAATAAATCATCAATATTCAGCGAGATCGGCTTATTATCGACCTGGGAAAAATC
This sequence comes from Klebsiella sp. 54, assembly GCF_018223875.1. Lineage (NCBI taxonomy): Bacteria > Pseudomonadati > Pseudomonadota > Gammaproteobacteria > Enterobacterales > Enterobacteriaceae > Klebsiella > Klebsiella sp. 54. The sequence goes on along the minus strand of NZ_JAGRRA010000002.1, from coordinate 1,021,843 downwards.
AAAGACGGAAAGCAATTCGATTTGCCGGGTAAATAGTGCAAGCTTGTCGCGTTCGGTGAGAGTGGAGAAAGAAAACGTGGGCGCGGAGGTGTTATTTTGTGCGGGTGCTATAATGTCTTTAGTGAGCAATTCCCACGAGTGGTAGGCACCATCATCGCTAATAGCGGGCTCCAGAACGAAGCGATAAGAGGTATTTTTCACGTTTTCTTTAACCATTTAAAAAATACCAGAAATAAGAAAGGGTTAAAGCATGTCATATATTTCCCGCCAACAAAAATAGTTTAAAATGATCGATAAGAAACATTCGATAGCTAAAAGCTATCAAGATATAATTTATTGATCGGTAAAGTGAATTAATATAAATTTGCCACCGCTGTCATCCCCACCTAAGTCAAAATTAAAATATCGTTTCAAACCAGCTAGTTACAAAATAATCCATCACCAGGCATTGCGGCTTCATGCTTTTTCTCTACGGGGAAAAAAGCATGGAGTAATAAAACCGAAAAAAAACAAGCCGCCAGTTTTTGGCATTTTTATGCCGAAGATCAATAACGCATCACCCGGCACGGCCCGCCTGCCACGCCGTCTGCAGGCGATAAATCAGGCAGACGGGTCAACGAAACGTCATATTTTCCCGCTACCTTACTGGCAAAAGAGGCGAAGTGGGAAAAGGGTAGTGAGAAGAATATACGGGGTTCCGCTGGCGCTGATGCTAGTCATGCTCAGCGCCAGCGCGTGGCTGGAACCGGCTCCGCGGCATGCCGCCAGAGGCCTGTGCGTCTGGTTTGATGGAGCAATGGTCGACTGCCTGCAGAGGCAGCGGCTGGGCGAAGGGAGGCCCGCTCACGCGCTGGCCAGACGATAAACCGGTACCCGCCGGGTGGTATTGAACAGAGTGTCGCAGACCTCCACCTCCTCAGTGACAATGGCCATACCGGACCGGCGCAGCTGGGCAATGTCCGCCGCTACCCGCTGACTGCCGAACCAGAACAGGGCATCCAGCGCGGTAACCGGCAGGCCGGCGATTAATGCCTGCCGGAGTCGATCCCGGGCTGGTTTAATCTCCCGGGCGATCTGCTGGTACGGCGCCGCCGTCTGGCCCGTCGCCTCGACGCGACGAATACGGTTTGTCAGGTGGTAATGAAAGCTCTCCGGTACAGCCTGTAAATCCTGCTTCAAACTGTAGACGCAGCCGTAACGTTTGCCGTTGAAAACGGCGGCTTTACGACTGAGCTGCAGCGTCTCGCGGACGTCGGCGATCAGCTGCGGCGCGCGCACCAGCAGCAGGCGAAAAGGCAGCTCGAAGCTGGTGACATAGTCGACGTTCAGCAACGCAATGCGCAGACGCTCCTCTGCCCCGGCCTGCAGCTGACGGCACTCCTGATAGACTTCTCGCCACTGCTCCCGCAGCCGCGACGTTTCACCGGCTTCGGTAAACTGGTATTTTTCAATATCGTAATCAATTCTCCCGAGCACCGCACATTCCTTCCTGAATCAGTCCCGGCGTTATACTATCATCCTCCGGCGCGGTACCCTATGCCCAGCGCCGTCGCCTCTGTCGGTTATTTACGATAAAGATAACGGGTGATGACCACATCAAGAACAAACAGCAGGAAAATAACGCTGCTTAACCACAATAAGCCTGCGAATAAATCAAGTAATTGCATCGTTGTTCCCTCGCCGTTGGCCATAAAAATAAAGCCCCATCACCATAAGGTAGTTAAGAACTACCTTAACAGCCACAGATTAAAAATTATTTAGCGATATGAAATCCCGAGCCCTTGCAGGTTCATTTTACTGACATCAAATTGTCATCAAACAATGTCTATCATCAGCCGACGCCGCAGGATGGTTCCTGCCGTCATGGTATCGCCGGCAAACGCGCGACCGCACGGTTTAACAACACGGAATAATATCGCCCTACCTCACTCTTACTGTCATTGCATAATCTTATATCAGGCGCCATTACCATTCTGCTGAATAATCCGGAATGCGCTATAAGTCATAAACGCCCTGCTGATTGGTTGACCATGGAGAAATACGATGCCCAGCGAAAAAGCCCGCAGCCTTGACCATTTCTATGAGTTACTGGCGACAGGACAACATCAGAAAATCGAACTCGATTTTGACGTCGCCGCAGACGATTTTTTTAAAATCGCCACCGAGTTTGGCGACATTGGCGCGAGGATCACCCGGGTGAATGAGCGATTTATTATTAAGATCAAGTCGCCAAAAGCGTAAGCCTCTGCCCGCCTTCCCCGGCGGGCGTCAGGCCAGCATCATGCGGGCTCTGTGGCTCGCAGGGAGTCACAGCCTGCCCCTGATTGAACGCACATCGCGTGGGTACGCTTTCCTGTTGGCGGGTGACACCTTGCGCATGTTGGGCTTTGCCGCCGTCTCCAGGCCCGGAACCCTTTTTGACCCCGCGGTGATCCGGGTGGAGAAGATAACGATCGGTATCTTAAGCGCCGACCTGACCGACGGCTTCGGGCTGCCGGTGCGCCCCCATATTGACACCCTGCCCAAGCAAGGAGGGAACGGATCGCCGGTCTGCCCGCGACTACCTGGTTCATTCCCGGGCCGCCGGCGCGTATCTCGCTCAGTGATAGCCTTCGCTGCCGGACACTTTGCCGCGAAAGACGTAATAGCTCCAGGCGGTATACATCAGGATCACCGGGATGATCAGCAGCGCCCCCGGCAGCATAAATACCTGGCTGGAGGGCGGCGCGGCGGCATCCCACAGGGAGATGTGCGGCGGAATAATGTTCGGCCAGACGCTGATTCCCAGCCCGCTGAAGCCGAGGAATATCAGGCCCAGCGTCAGGATAAAGGGACGAGCATGGCTTGCGGGGCGCGCACTCAGGCGCCAGATCCACAAGCTCAGGGTCAGCACCAGGATCGGCACCGGCACGAACCAGAAGAAATTGGGCAGCGTAAACCAGCGTTCCGCCACGTAGCGCCAGCCCAACGGCGTCCAGACGCTGACCACCGCGATCACCGCCATCAACGCCAGCAGCGCCTTGCGGGTCAGCTCGCGCATCCGTTGCTGCAACGCGCCTTCGCTTTTCATGATCAGCCACGTGGTGCCCAACAGCAGATAGGCTACTACCAGCCCCAGACCGCAGAACAGATTGAAGGGGGTAAGCCAGTCCAGCGTCGAGCCGGCGAAGCGGCGGTCGGCTACCGCAAAGCCGTTGATAAAGGCGCCGACGACAATCCCCTGGCTGAAGGTCGCCAGCAGCGAGCCGCCGGCGAAGGCATAGTCCCAGAAGGTGCGATGCGAGGGAACCGCTTTAAAACGAAACTCAAACGCCACGCCGCGGAAAATCAGGCCGATGAGCATCGCCGTCAGCGGGATAACCAGCGCATCGGTGATCACCGCGTAAGCCAGCGGAAAGGCGCCGAACAGCCCTGCCCCGCCGAGCACCAGCCAGGTTTCGTTACCATCCCAGACGGGCGCCACGCTGTTAACCATCACATCGCGCTCTTCGGCGTCATGCACCACGCTGAACAGCATCCCGATGCCTAAATCGAAACCATCCATCACGATATACATCAACGTGGCGAAGACAATGATGACAAACCAAATCACCGAGATATCGATGCTCATGATGCGTTCTCCTCATCCCGCACCGGCTCTGCCGCCGAGAGCGGACGCGCCGGGGTGCCTGCGGTTTGCGAGGTCAGCTCCGTCACCGGCTGCGGCCCTTTTTTGATAAGCCGGAAGATATAGTAATACCCCACGCCAAACACCGCGCAGTAAACCACGATAAACACCAGCAGGCTGATAGCCATCTGCAGCGTACTGTGCAACGACACCGCGTCCCGGGTGCGCAGCAAACCGTAGATCACCCACGGCTGACGGCCCATCTCGGTGGTCACCCACCCGGCGACCAGCGCAATCAGACCGGCGGGACCCATACAGAGCGCAAACCACTGGAAGGGACGCGAATGGTACAGCCGCCGCCGATAGCGAAGCCAGGCGCTGCAGATCCCTAAGGCGATCATCAACACCCCCATCCCAACCATAATGCGAAACGACCAGAACACGGCGGGCGAATAGGGCCGGTCCTCTTTCGGGAAATCTTTCAGGGCCGGCACCTGCTTATGCAGGCTATGGGTGAGGATCAGGCTGCCGAGCGCCGGGATCTCCAGGCCATAGCGGGTGCGCTCCTGCTCCATATCCGGCAGACCAAACAGCAGCAACGGGGTGGCCTCGCCGGGCCGGTTTTCCCAGTGCCCCTCAATCGCCGCAATCTTCGCCGGCTGATGTTCGAGGGTATTAAGACCGTGCATATCACCCACCACCGCCTGGATCGGCGCCACCAGCAGCGCCATCCACATCGCCATCGACAGCATTTTGCGGATGGCCGGCGAGTCGTTGCCGCGCAGCAGATGCCAGGCGGCGGAGGCCCCGACGAACATGGCGCTACTGAGAAACGCGGCGATCGCCATATGGAATAAGCGATACGGGAACGAGGGATTAAAGATAATCGCCAGCCAGTCCTGCGGGATGAGGTGGCCATTTTCGAGGGTAAAACCCTGCGGCGTCTGCATCCAGCTATTGGAGGCGAGGATCCAGAAGGTGGAGACCAGGGTGCCAAGGGCTACCATGCAGGTGGTAAAAAAATGCAGCGCTGGCGGCACCTTGCTCCAGCCGAACAGCATCACGCCGAGGAATCCCGCTTCGAGGAAGAAGGCGGTCAGCACTTCATACAGCAGCAGCGGGCCGGTAATACTGCCGGCAAATTGAGAGAATCCGCTCCAGTTGGTGCCGAACTGATAGGACATGACTAATCCGGAAACCACGCCCATACCAAAATTGACGGCGAAAATTTTCAGCCAGAAGTTGTAGAGCGAGCGCCAGACGTTATCCCGGGTTCTCAGCCACATCCCCTCCAGCACCACAAGGTAGCTGGCAAGGCCGATGGTGATGGCCGGAAACAGAATATGGAAGGAAACGGTAAAGGCAAATTGCAGTCGGGCCAGATGAAACGCGTCAAATTCAAACATAATCCGCACCATCATTGTGAAACGCCCCGGCCGCAGCCGGGGCTTATGCGAACATCACTTAGCCGATGATGACGTGTTTTGCTTACCGGCGCCGAGTTCGGCGCCGGTCAAAGGATCACCCTGCGGGTCAGACTGTGTTCGCTTCAGCATCGCTTTGCACAGCGCTTCCTGCTCCGGCGTCAGGCCGACAGAGGCGCTGCCATCTCCGCCATCCACGGCCGGCTGCGGATCCTTGACATAATCGAAGTGTTTGTCACTGTTCCAGCTGCCGCGTACTTCTCCACCCTCAGACATATTGTAGTAGGTGTTCGCGTACTCGCTAATGGGCGGCAGTTTGCCCGGCGGATAGTTATTACGAATCGACTGCAGCGCCTTCTCAAAAGAGAGCTGATGCGCCGCTTCGCGAGTCATCAGGAACGCCAGCGCGTCCTTCACGCCGGGATCGTCGGTCACGTTGATCAGCCGTTCATAGACGATCTTCGCCCTCGCCTCCGCCGCGACGTTGGATCGCAGGTCTGCGGTGGGTTCGCCGATAGTATCAATGTAGGCCGCTGTCCACGGCACGCCCGCCGAGTTGGTCAGCGGAGTACCGCCGCCGTAGAGCAGCGACGTAATATGGCTGTCGTTGCCGTTGGCGGTGAGCGAACGATAGAGTTCCGCCTCGCTCTCGGTGCCCTCCGCCAGCACCCCTTTGGCGCCTTTATTTAGCATGCCGACCAGGGTGCCAATGATCTCCAGATGGCTTAGCTCCTCTGTCGCGATATCCATCAGCATGTCTTTACGGCCGGGATCGTCATCGCTTAATCCCTGAGTGAAATAACGACACGCGGCGGCCAGCTCGCCCTGAGGGCCGCCAAACTGTTCGAGCAGTAAATTCGCGAGCCCCGGGTTGGGTTCAGCAACGCGCACGGTATACTGCAGTTGTTTCACATGACGAAACATAGGCCTGCCTCCTGGGCTATTTTTTCGCTTCTACGCCGTCAGCATCTGAACGCAGGAGAAACTGCTCCGTGGTCTGAGGAATATGTTTGATCAGCCAGTCGGCCATTTCCCGCTCTTCCGCCAGGATGGCCTCAATGGCTGGGATGGAGGCGGTATCGCCCGCTTTTTCAGCGGCCGCCAGCAGAGAGGTATAGCAGGCGATCTCAAACTGCTCGAAAACGTACCCGCTGATCGAGCCTTTGACGATTTCATCGGAAGGAAACATTCCGCCAATGGACTGGCCGAGAGCCGCCATTTTACTCATCGAATCTTTAATCACCGAGCGCGAAATGTCGTTGCGGTCGAGGATCTCTTCCAGCACGGTAATTTGCCGTTTGGTCTCATTAATATGCTGTTCGATTCTGGCACGGAGATCCGGATAATTATCGATACGGCCAGCCATTGATTCCAGCATGGATTCTGCCTGTTTTTCCATGGCATGCGCATCTCGTAGCCAGTCATGATAATGTTCAATGTGATTCATCGTGATTTCCTCGTGTCAGGGAGCGTTTATTTTTCCGCTTTTTTATTAATATTACCCACCGCCAGGTCGGTTAATTTAACATCGGTTTGCTTTTCTTCTTCCAGGGTTTCGGCCAGCAATTTGACCGCTTTTTTATAACCCAACTGTTCCGCCAGGGTAACCAGGGTACCGTAACTGGCAATTTCGTAATGCTCGACCTTTTGCGCAGCGGCAATTAACGCGGCATCGCGTACCTCATTTTTTTCCGTGCTCTCAACGACTTCATTGGCCTCTTCGATCAATCCTTCCATGGCCACGCATTTCATGCGTTTGATTTTCAGACCAGATTCCTGCTCAATAATCTGGTCGATACGTTCAATCTGGCCCTGGGTTTCTTCAAGATGAGCATTGAACGCCGCGCTGAGTTTTTCACTGGACGCCGCTCTGGCCAGTTTTGCCAGCCCGCGGGTTAATTGTTTCTCTGCGCTATAGGTATCTGAGAGCAGGTGAATAAATACATCTTCAATGCTTTTCATATTCATAGAAATACCTTCTGGAGTCAGAAAATAACTGCGAGTCTGTGACAGACTCGCAGGAGATACTTTCACTTCAGGGTGCAAGGAAAATGATAATCAGGAATTATCGGACTTGCGGCCACCGCCGTGGCTGTTTTGTCCGCCTTTTTTACCCGCTTCAGACGCACGCTGCGGATCATTTTTAAAGTTCCCGCCGCTGTGCTGACCACCTTTACGACCTGCTTCAGAAGCTTTTTCACGGTCTTCAGCAAAATTTCCGGAACCACCACGATGCTCTGCCATATTTCACCTCATGTATATCGGTTATGTCAGTACGATACGAAAATATTCCGTATCACTCGTCGTTCGATATTTAAATCTAGCGGGTAATGCTGGTTAGTCAAATTATTATCCCGTGTTTTTGATGCCTTTTAGGAGTAATTCGGAATAATTCTACAAAACACATCAAAAATAACCAGACGGTACATTACCGCTAACTTACTGTGTTCAGGGAAATAATGCACACAGAGCACCACTGTGGCAAAGAATTATTTATACCGGCGGAGTACTCCTGTTGGGTTATATAACGAAGCGGCAGTAACGCCCTTAGTCTGGTTGAAATTCAGATTTTTTCTTTTTTTAAGGCCAAAAAAAAAGCCGCTGGGGAAGCGGCTGGAAAATAAAACGGAGCGAATATCATGCCCGATTAAGCCTGGCATACATAAGGGGAATAGGCAAATAACCTCAAATAACCTCAACAAACCAGCCGCTAAATAAGCGAAGCGTGGAATACATTCACTGAGTGGAATATCACGCAGTTCCATTATAAGTACTCTACGCTTTATTTTTACTGTGGTTTATCGGCGGCAATAACGTTAGGTCACAATGCCTTTTCGCCTGCTGCTATCAGCCATTCTCTCCAGGAGAAGACTTTATGAAAGCACTCACTTATCATGGCCCCCATCATGTCAGCGTCGACACCATGCCCGACCCGGCCCTTGAGGCGCCGGACGATATTATTCTGCGCGTCACGGCGACGGCGATCTGCGGTTCCGATCTGCACCTTTACCGCGGTAAGATCCCCGGCACGCACCATGGTGATATTTTCGGCCATGAATTTATGGGGGAAGTGGTGGAAGCCGGTTCCGAGGTCACCGCGGTTCGTAAAGGTGATCGGGTGGTTATCCCGTTTGTCATCGCCTGCGGAGACTGCTTCTTTTGTCGCCTGCAGCAATATGCCGCCTGCGAAAGCACCAATAGCGGCCAGGGGGCGACGCTCAACCGAAAAGGCATTTCGCCACCGGCGGCCCTGTTCGGCTACAGCGATTTGTACGGCGGGATCCCCGGCGGCCAGGCGGAATATGTGCGCGTTCCCAAAGCCAATACCGGACCGTTTAAAGTGCCGGACACCTTACCCGATGAAAAGGTGCTGTTTCTGTCAGATATTCTGCCTACCGCCTGGCAGGCGGTAAAAAACGCCGAGGTCAAACCCGGCAGCAGCGTGGCTATTTTTGGCGCCGGCCCGGTTGGCCTGCTGTGTGCCTCCTGCGCCAGGCTCAATGGCGCAGAGCAGATATTTATCATCGATCATAACGATTACCGACTCGACTTCGCGCAGCGGCGCTATGGCGCGATCCCGATAAACTTCGACCACCATGACGATCCGGCGCAGTGGATTATCGACAACACCGCCGGCCATCGCGGCGTCGATGCGGTGATTGACGCCGTCGGCTTCGAGGCGAAAGGCAGCCTTACGGAAACCGTCCTCAGCACCCTGAAAATCGAGGGCAGCAGCGGGAAAGCGCTGCGCCAGTGCATCGCTGCCGTGCGCCGCGGCGGCATCGTCAGCGTGCCCGGGGTTTACGCCGGTTTCATTCACGGATTTATGTTTGGCGATGCCTTTGATAAGGGGCTGACCTTCAGAATGGGGCAAACCCACGTCCATGCCTGGTTGCCGGATCTACTGGCGCTTATTGAGCAAGGGTTGCTCACCCCGGAGGAGATTGTCACTCACCATATGCCTCTGGAGGAGGCCGCGCGCGGCTATCAGATCTTTGAGAAACGTGAAGAGGCATGCCGCAAAGTGATCCTCGTGCCGGGGATGCAGCCCGGAAAGGCAACGCTTTGAGGCGGAGATTAACGCAGCGAAATCCCTCGGAGGCCAGTCTGCGCCGTGCTATAAAAACAGCATGCGCTGGCCGGCCGTCGCTGATACAGCCGTTAACCACAGGGGAAGGAAATGCTCGAGTTACGCCCGAATTGCGAATGCTGTGATAAAGATCTGCCGCCAGACTCACGCGAAGCGTTTATCTGTTCGTTCGAGTGCACCTTTTGCCAGGACTGCATGACGGCGCGGCTTAACGGCCATTGCCCGAACTGCGGCGGCGAACTGGTGCGGCGCCCTGTGCGTCCCGAAGAGGCGCTCCGGCGCCACCCCGCCTCCACCCTGCGCCGCCATGGGCAGTAAAACCGGATGAGCAGGCGTAGCGAAAGGGAGCCCTCGGGCTGCCTTTCTTCATCCTTATTTCGCTGCCGAAAAGCGCCACTCTGCGGCGGTCGACAGCGTCACAAATGGCCCGGCAAGGGTGACATTGTGATGGCCAATGATGTCAGGCGCTGATAAACGTTCGTTATCCATGGTTGAGTGCGCATCTGAGATCAGCACCGTCCGTAATCCCAGCGCCGATGCCGCTCGGCAGGTCGTGTCCACGCAGAATTCGGTTTTCATCCCGGCAATAACCAGCTGTTTTACGCCGGCCTGAGCGAGCTGATGCGCAAGGTCAGTTTGCTGGAAACAGGAAGGGTACTTTTTAATAAAGACGATATCCCGCTCGCCGTTAACACCCATCTCAGGCAGCAGTTGAGTTAATGGACTTTGCGCGGAGAACGGAGAGTCGTCAGCTCCGGTATGGCGGGCAAAGAAGACGGGCACCTCAGCCTGTCTCGCTTTTTCAATCAGCAGGCAAACGTTCGCCAGAAGCGCATCGGCCTGATACGGGGAAACCGGGCCACGGAAAAGCCCCTGCTGCATATCGATAATTAACAGGGCATGCTCAGATGAAATCATGATGGGCCTCCATTCAGTCTGTCACGAACGGAGAGGTCTCTCCCCGTCCACATTGGCGGGGAGTGAGGATCTTTTTGTCAGGAGCCGGTCACAGATACGCCCACACCACCGCAGGTTACGGTCGTGGTGGTGGTGACGGTGGTGGTTGGCTGCACTGACGTAATCATTATCTGACCTTCACTTATTCCTTACAGATAAAACATAAGCGCCATTAAAACGGCTCTTTTCTTATAGCATTGAGCTGAGACGGATGGCAATTTATGCGTGAACAACGCAGCCGCTTTACGCAACCATTAACGGCTTACAATATAGGCGCGAAGGATTTCACCTGCTGAAAGAATATGTTTCACAGTATATGCCCGAGCCTCCTGTGGATTATTTTGCTGGCAGGCCATCAGGATCTGCTGATGCTCATCCTGGAATTTCAGCGTATCCGACAGCAGTCTGTTCTGAAAAAGCTCATATCTTTCAATCTGCTCGCGCAATTCACCGATCATCTTCAACAGGCGCTGATTGTTACACTTCCGATACAGCAGTTCATGAAACTCCCGGTTATACCTCCCCTGCAGCTCGGGTTCAGAAGCGCTACTCAGCAGCTGATGCACCAGCTCTGCCCGGGCAAGCGTTTCCGGGTCCATATTCTCCAGGCTATGAAAAATGGCTTCACCTTCCAGGAGTGCCCGCAGCTGATAAATTTCATCGACATCTGCGGCCGTCAGCGTTTTCACCACCGCGCCACGATTTCTGAAAATCTCAACCAGACCTTCGCGCTCAAGCTGCTGTATCGCTTCTCTCATTGGGATACGGCTGACAGAAAACTGGCAGGCCAGGTCGCGCTCCACAAGCCGGTCGCCATCTCGCAATGCCCCCTTGTTGATTAAGATTTTTAACTCACTGGCAAGGATATCGGCGGTCGAACGGGTAGCAGCGTTCATTTGGCTCTCTTTACATCATTCATAAATGGTATACCATTATACCATTCGAGCCAACGTCATGACAACCTTGCGATTCTACCTGCGGCTTCGTTCAGGCAATGCAACTGGACGATACCGCAGTGAAGAAATTCATCCCTCTATAGAGAAAGGCAAACCAATGGAACATGCTTATACCAGTCATATCACATGGACCGGCAATCAGGGCACGGGTACCTCGGGTTACAAGGCTTATGCCCGGACCTGGGATATCGCGGTAAAGGGAAAAGAACCCATTCATTGTTCAAATGATCCATTACTGGGCGGCGATCCCGGCAAAATGAACCCGGAAGATCTCCTGCTCTCTTCTCTCTCTGCCTGTCACATGCTGTGGTACTTACATCTGGCCTCAGATGCCGGCATTACGGTCATGGAATATCAGGACTCGCCGGTGGCAACGGGTGAAGTATTAAAAGGGGGCGCGGGTCGCTTTATTTCTGCTACCCTCCGGCCGAAAATCACCGTATTACCAGGTACCGATCTCGACGCCGCCGCGGCCCTTCATCAGCAGATCCATCACGTCTGTTTTATCGCCCGATCGGTCAATTTCCCGGTCAGCTACCAGCCTGAATTTATTATTTTTAACGCAGAGTAACTCGTTTCTGGCGCGATCATCCGGTGCGCAGGAAATGTGGCTGGGGTATCCAACCTCAGCCACACTTCGCTGCACGCCGAAGCATCCTGCTCTGGTCGTCATTAGACTGCACGGACATTCACCACGGAGCAGACTTATGATTGCAGTACTTTTTGAGGCCGACGCCTTACCGGAAGCACAGGAAAGATATCTTCAGCTGGCGGCCGGGCTGACGCCTTTGCTTTCAGACACGCCGGGGTTTATTGCCATCGAGCGTTTTCAGAGCCTGAATTCGCCCGGCAAAATCCTTTCGCTATCCTGGTGGGAAGATGAAGCATCGGTGGCCAACTGGCAGCAAAATGAGCGGCATCTGGCTGCCCAGCGCGAAGGCAAAGCATCGATTTTTTCATACTACAGAATACGCGTTGCCCGCGTGTTCCGGGATTACTCATCGGATCGGGGAGCACAGCCAGATGTATGATATTCACATCATTCTCAGCAACACGCCGGGCTCGCTTGGCGCAATGGGTATAGCGCTGGGCAACAACGGTGTGGGCCTCGAAGGTGGTGGGGTATTCACCACGCCTGATGCCGGACATGCGCATTTTCTGGTGGAGGACGGTGAGACAGCCCGCAGGGTGCTGACCGAGGCCGGCTTTACGGTCAGCGATGTATGCCGTCCTCTGATACGTAAGTTACCCCAGGAACGCCCCGGGGAACTGGGAGACATTGCCGACACCCTTGCCCGCAACGGTATTAATATTCTGGTACAGTACAGCGACCACCGTAACCGGCTCATTCTTCTTACCGATGATGACACCCGGGCAGCGGAAGTGACCAAAAAATGGGCCATACTTTCTGAATGAATCTCCTGAAAACGCAGCAAGACAGTGAGCCAGAGGCGGCACTGGAAACCGCGATGGCGATGGTGGCCTCTGCCCTCTCTGACCCGTCAAGGGTCAGTATTCTCTGCGCGCTGATGGACGGGCGCGCATGGACGGCGACCGAGCTCAGCACGGTCGCCGAGGTCTCCGCCTCCACCACCAGCGGACATCTTGCCCGGCTGCTCAGCAACGGGCTGGTGGTGTGTCTCGCGCAGGGGCGCCACCGCTATTACCGCCTGGCAGGCGCGCATATCGCCGGGCTGCTGGAAAACCTGATGGGCGTCTCAATGCAGTCGCATAAGGCGCTGGCCACCAGCACGCCGGTGACACTTCGCTACGCCCGCACCTGCTACGATCATCTGGCGGGCGAGCTGGCGGTGAAGATTTATGAGTGTATGCTGCGGGAAAAATGGCTGGCGGCCGATGGGCAGTCCCTGACGTCAGCCGGTAAAACCCAGCTTGAAAGCCTGGGCGCGGTACTTAACGCTCGCCCGCGACGTAAGCCTTGTTGCCCCTGTCTTGACTGGAGCGAAAGACGTTTTCATCTGGGAGGCGACGCCGGTTCGGCGCTGATGGCGCTGTTTGAGCAGAAAGGATGGATAACCCGCGCGCCGGGATATCGGGAAGTGCAAGTGACGGATAGCGGCAGAGCGGCGCTGTCCCGGCTGTTTAATCTGAAGGTGGGTGGATAGCCTGAGTTTAGGCTACATCACATTTTCGCCGAACGGCACCGGTTTAAGCCGGTCGGGCCATCAGTAAGACCCCTGGCGTTCAATCCATACCCACTTGCGATCTCGCGGTAAACTGAGCTAGCCCTGTTGTAAGCGCATGGCTTTGATGGACATTGTGTTGCGGGAAATCGACCATGGTACCGCGCAGCGAGCGTCCGGCAAAATAACGGCCTGAATGCGATAAAAAAACGGGAGCCCATCGGCTCCCGCTTTAACTTAATCCACTAACGGGATTACATGTTCGCGATAATCGCGTCGCCAAACTCTGAACATTTCAGCAGCTTAGCGCCTTCCATCAGACGTTCGAAGTCATAGGTCACGGTCTTGGCGGCGATAGCGCCTTCCATGCCTTTAACGATCAGGTCTGCGGCTTCGAACCACTGCATGTGGCGCAGCATCATTTCTGCGGACAGGATGATGGAGCCCGGGTTCACTTTGTCCTGGCCAGCATACTTCGGCGCAGTACCGTGAGTCGCTTCGAACAGCGCGCACTCGTCGCCGATATTGGCGCCCGGGGCGATACCGATACCGCCAACCTGTGCCGCCAGCGCGTCAGAGATGTAGTCGCCGTTGAGGTTCATACAGGCGATAACGTCGTATTCCGCAGGACGCAGCAGGATCTGCTGCAGGAAGGCGTCGGCGATCACGTCTTTTACCACGATCTCTTTACCGGTGTTCGGGTTCTTGATTTTCACCCACGGGCCGCCGTCGATCAGCTCGCCGCCGAACTCTTCGCGAGCCAGCTGGTAGCCCCAGTCTTTGAACGCGCCTTCGGTGAACTTCATAATGTTGCCTTTGTGCACCAGAGTGACGGAATCACGATCGTTGGTGATCGCATACTCAATGGCTGCACGAACCAGACGTTTGGTGCCTTCTTCAGAGCACGGCTTGATGCCGATGCCGCAATGTTCCGGGAAGCGAATTTTCTTCACGCCCATCTCATCGCGCAGGAATTTGATCACTTTGTCTGCTTCAGCAGAGTCGGCTTTCCACTCGATGCCTGCATAGATATCTTCGGAGTTTTCACGGAAGATAACCATGTCGGTCAGTTCCGGGTGCTTAACCGGGCTCGGGGTGCCCTGGTAGTAACGTACCGGACGCAGGCAGACGTAGAGATCCAGCTCCTGGCGCAGCGCCACGTTCAGGGAACGAATGCCGCCGCCGACTGGGGTAGTCAGAGGACCTTTGATAGCAACGCGGTAGTCACGAATCAGATCGAGGGTTTCAGCTGGCAGCCAGACATCCTGGCCATAGACGTGTGTCGATTTCTCACCGGTGTAAACTTCCATCCAGGAAATTTTACGCTCGCCCTTATAGGCTTTCTCAACGGCGGCATCAACCACTTTCAGCATCGCTGGGGTAACGTCAACGCCGATACCGTCACCTTCAATGAACGGGATAATCGGATTGTGAGGGACGTTCAGTTTGCCGTTTTGCAGGGTGATTTTTTGACCTTCCGCCGGAACTACTACTTTGCTTTCCATTAACCTCTCCTTCGAGCGCTTCTGGTTCTGCTCTTCCCTCTTCACGCGAGCCTGGTGTTGGCTGAGTCGGCCAGCTTCGGAGTACCGGGTCTTCCCGCTAACCGGAGCTATCGCGTCCGTGTCGCCTTCCTGCCTGTAGTGCGAATCGGTTTGAGCAATTTTTTGTTAATAATTTGTAATGAGCATGTCAATACTACCTGAATGTTTGCGTCCATGAAAGGCATTCGTAATTAGGCTATAATGCGGCAATTGATAGAGCCTGAAAATACCATGCAGAAAACTTCATTTAGAAAACATCGCGTTGAGCGATTCAGCACACAACAAGTCACCAGACAACGTAAAGAACGCCAGCCAAAAACTGTGATCTTGTTCAATAAACCCTATGATGTGTTGCCGCAATTTACCGACGAGGCCGGGCGCAGCACGCTGAAAGATTTTATTCCGGTGGCGGGCGTCTATGCTGCCGGTCGGCTCGATCGCGACAGCGAAGGCCTGCTGGTGCTGACCAACGACGGCGCGCTGCAGGCGAAGCTGACCCAGCCGGGTAAGCGCACCGGCAAGATCTACTATGTTCAGGTGGAAGGCGAACCCACGCCCGAGGCGCTGACCGCCTTGCGCGACGGCGTCACCCTCAACGACGGCCCCACCCTGCCTGCCGACGTAGAACTTGTGGAGGAACCCGTCTGGCTGTGGCCGCGCAACCCGCCGATTCGTGAGCGCAAATCGATTCCCACCCGCTGGCTGAAAATTACGCTCTACGAGGGACGCAACCGCCAGGTGCGCCGGATGACCGCCCACGTCGGCTTCCCCACCCTGCGGCTGATCCGCTACGCCATGGGCGGCTATACACTCGACGGACTGGCCAACGGCGACTGGCGCAAAGCCGAATAACTGAAAAGGAAAAGCGATGTTTAAACCTCATGTCACCGTTGCCTGCGTGGTTCACGCCCAGGATAAATTTCTCATCGTCGAAGAAACCATTAACGGCAAAGCGCTGTGGAACCAGCCGGCGGGCCATCTCGAGGCCAATGAAACGCTGCTGCAGGCCGCCGAACGTGAACTGTGGGAAGAGACCGGCATTCGCGCCACGCCGCAGCACTTCATCCGCATGCATCAGTGGCTGGCTCCCGATAACACCCCGTTTCTGCGCTTCCTGTTCGCTATCGAACTTAGCGATCCGTGCGCCACTGAACCGCACGACAGCGATATCGATCGCTGCCTGTGGCTCAGTGCTGAGGAAATTCTTAACGCGCCAAACCTGCGCTCGCCGCTGGTTGCCGAAAGCATTCGCTGCTACCTGCAGGACCCGCGGCAGCCGCTGTCGCTGATTGGCGCCTTTAACTGGCCGTTCACAGGGGGTGAATGAACGGTGAGCGCGTGCTAGAATACGCCGCCTCGAAGTTCAATGTAGCGAGTATTTCCATGTCAGAAAGCCAGAAAAAAGTGATCGTCGGCATGTCCGGCGGCGTCGACTCCTCGGTCTCCGCGTACCTGTTGCTGCAGCAAGGGTATAAGGTGGAAGGCCTGTTCATGAAGAACTGGGAGGAAGACGACGGCGAGGAATACTGCACCGCCGCCGCCGACCTTGCCGATGCGCAAGCGGTCTGCGATAAGCTGGGCATTGAACTGCACACCGTTAACTTTGCCGCCGAATATTGGGATAACGTCTTTGAGCTCTTCCTGGAAGAGTACAAAGCCGGCCGCACGCCGAACCCGGATATTCTGTGCAATAAAGAGATCAAATTTAAAGCCTTCCTCGAGTTTGCTGCCGAAGACCTCGGCGCCGACTACATCGCCACCGGGCACTATGTGCGCCGCGCCGATGTCGACGGTAAAAGCCAGCTGCTGCGCGGCCTCGACGGCAATAAAGATCAGAGCTACTTCCTTTATACCCTCAGCCACGAGCAGATTGCCCAGAGCCTGTTCCCGGTGGGTGAACTGGAAAAACCGCAGGTGCGTAAGATCGCCGAAGAGCTGGATCTGGTCACCGCGAAGAAAAAAGATTCCACCGGCATCTGCTTTATCGGCGAGCGTAAATTCCGCGATTTCCTTGGCCGTTACCTGCCGGCGCAGCCGGGCAAAATCCTCACCGTCGACGGCGAGGAGATCGGTACCCATCAGGGGCTGATGTACCACACCCTGGGCCAGCGTAAAGGGCTAGGTATCGGCGGCACCAAAGAGGGTAGCGAAGATCCATGGTACGTGGTCGATAAAGACGTTGAGAATAATATTCTTATCGTCGCCCAGGGCCATGACCACCCGCGCCTGATGTCCGTCGGTCTGATTGCCCAACAGCTGCACTGGGTAAACCGTGAACCGCTGCAGGGCACCCTGCGCTGCACGGTGAAAACCCGCTATCGCCAGACCGATATCCCCTGCACCGTTACCGCGCTGGATGAAGACCGTATCGAAGTCCGCTTCGATGAGCCGGTCGCGGCGGTGACACCGGGCCAGTCCGCGGTATTCTATTTGGGTGAAGTGTGTCTCGGCGGCGGAATTATTGAACAACGACTGCCTCTGCAGTCCTGAACGCGCGTTATTTCCGCCGGGACGAACCGCCCCGGCGGCTGACAAGGAGTATGTGTGGCGAAGAATTACTATGACATCACCCTGGCGCTGGCTGGCGTTTGCCAGGCGGCGCGACTGGTTCAGCAACTGGCGCATCAGGGACATTGCGACAGCGATGCCCTGCATGTGTCGCTGAACAGCATCATCGACCTCGATCCCGAGTCGACGCTGGCGGTGTTCGGTGGCAGTGAAGCCAATCTTCGCCTCGGCCTTGAAACGCTGCTCGGGGTGCTCAATACCAGCAGTCGCCAGGGCCTCAATGCGGAACTCACCCGCTATACCCTGAGCCTGATGGTGCTGGAGCGCAAGCTCGCCGCCAGTAAAGGGGCGATGGACACGCTCGGCAACCGCATCGCCGGCCTGCATCGTCAGCTGGAGCACTTTGACCTGCAGTCCGAAACGCTGCTCAGCGCCATGGCGGGCATCTATGTCGACGTGATAAGCCCGCTGGGCCCGCGTATTCAGGTGACCGGCTCCCCTGCCGTGCTGCAAAGCCCGCAGGTGCAGGCGAAAGTTCGCTCAGCGCTGCTGGCGGGTATTCGCGCCGCGGTGCTCTGGCATCAGGTGGGCGGCGGACGTCTCCAGCTTATGTTTTCCCGTAATCGTCTGGTTAACCAGGCAAAGCAAATTCTTGCTCATTTAACCCCGGAGTTGTGATCTATGGAATTATCCTCACTGACCGCCGTTTCCCCTGTAGACGGCCGCTACGGCGATAAAGTCAGCGCGCTGCGCGGTATCTTCAGCGAATTCGGTTTGCTGAAATTCCGCGTTCAGGTGGAAGTACGTTGGCTGCAAAAACTGGCCGCCCACGCAGCGATCAAGGAAGTTCCTGCTTTTGCTGCCGACGCAAACGGTTTCCTTGACAAAATCGTTGCCGATTTCAGCGTCGAAGACGCCGAGCGCATCAAAACCATCGAGCGCACCACTAACCACGACGTGAAAGCGGTAGAGTACTTTCTGAAAGAGAAAGTCGCTGACATCGCCGAACTGCACGCGGTATCAGAGTTTATTCACTTCGCCTGTACGTCCGAAGACATCAATAACCTCTCCCACGCGCTGATGCTGAAAACCGCCCGCGACGAAGTGGTTCTGCCTTACTGGCGCAAACTGATTGACGCGGTAAAAGATCTGGCGACCCAGTACCGCGATGTGCCGCTGCTCTCCCGTACCCACGGCCAGCCAGCGACACCGTCCACCATGGGTAAAGAGATGGCCAACGTCGCCTACCGTATGGAGCGCCAGTACCGTCAGCTGAACCAGGTGGAAATCCTCGGTAAAATCAACGGCGCGGTGGGTAACTACAACGCCCACATCGCCGCCTACCCGGAAGTCGACTGGCATCAGTTCAGCGAAGAGTTTGTCACTTCGCTGGGCATTCAGTGGAACCCGTACACCACACAGATCGAGCCGCATGACTATATCGCTGAGCTGTTTGACTGCATCGCGCGCTTCAACACCATTCTGATCGACTTCGATCGCGACGTGTGGGGCTACATCGCGCTCAACCACTTCAAACAGAAGACCATCGCCGGGGAAATCGGCTCCTCCACCATGCCGCACAAGGTGAACCCAATTGACTTCGAAAACTCCGAAGGCAACCTCGGCCTGGCCAATGCGGTCATGCAGCACCTGGCCAGCAAACTGCCGGTTTCCCGCTGGCAGCGCGACCTGACCGACTCCACCGTCCTGCGTAACCTCGGCGTGGGCATCGGCTATGCGCTGATCGCCTATCAGTCCACCCTCAAAGGGATCAGCAAGCTGGAGCTGAACCAGGATCGCCTGCTGGACGAACTGGATCACAACTGGGAAGTACTGGCTGAGCCGATCCAGACCGTGATGCGTCGTTACGGTATCGAAAAACCGTACGAGAAGCTGAAAGAGCTGACCCGCGGCAAACGCGTGGACGCGGAAGGGATGAAGCAGTTTATTGACAGCCTCGCCCTGCCGGAAGAGGAAAAAGTGCGTCTCAAAGCGATGACCCCGGCCAACTATATCGGTCGGGCAACCACCATGGTTGACGAGCTGAAGTAATCGCCCTGCCCCTCTTTCCGCCGGAAAGAGGGGCGTTTTATCGCCGGAAAGCGATCAGATCCAAACGTCGTTCACTGCCGTCCGCTCGCCGCCCTCGTGGCCGGTATTTAACACCCCGCGCGGTTCAATCAGCATCAGCTTCGCTTCCGTCTCCGTCGAGGTCTTATGTTCCACCCCGCGCGGCACGACGATCATCTCCCCGGCCTTCACCAGCACATGTCCGTCGCGAAAGTCCACGCGCAATACCCCCTCCACCACCATCAGCGTCTCATCGGTTTCCGGGTGGCTGTGCCAGATAAAGTCGCCGGCGATGCGCACGATCTTGAACTGATAGTCATTCATTTCGGCCACCACTTTGGGCTGCCATTGTTCGCTGAACAGGGAAAATTTCTGAGCAAGATTAACGAGTTGATACATAGGCTGTCTCCTTGTGATAAAGGCAGTCAGCATAGTTCGCCTCGCCGCGTTGACGCTTGAACGATTGTGCAACCTGCGCCGCCTTAGCCGCGGATCGCCCGCAGCCAGCGCCCCGGAGAGAGGCCAAAGCGGCTGATAAACTGGCGCGTCATGTGGCTCTGGTCGGCAAACCCCGCGTCAGCGGCAATATCCACCAGACGCTCCCCGGCGCGCATCCGCTGGCGACAAAAATCGAGCCGGCGCATCATGACGTAGCGCCACGGGCTGGTGCCGTACAGCGTTCTGAAATCACGGCTCAGGCTCCAGCGGTCCCGGCCGCTGACCTGCGACAGGGTGTCGAGGGTCATATCCTGCATAAAACAGGCATGGATATACTCCCGAGCCCTCTCCGCCGCCTGATAATCAAACGCCTGGCGACGGGAACGCTGCCCGCCGACCACGGCCAGGGTCTGCGCCAGGTCGTACAGGGCGTCTTCTTCCTCCAGCGGCTCGAAGGTATCCGTGACCGCTTTCAACAGCGGCTGCACGGCGCGACCTAGCCGTGGATCCGCCGACAGGCCGCCGGGGATAAACGGCAATGGCCTGCCGCCGAGTATCTTCTGGATCAGCGCTGGCTCAATGTAGACCATGCGGTAGTGAAACCCCGCCTCGGTGCCCGCCTCGCCATCGTGTATTTCGTCCGGGTGAAGGACCATCGTCCCGCCGGGCAGACTGTGCTGTAGCCCGCCGCGATAGTGAAAGCTCTGCACGCCGGCGATCGTCTGGCCGATGGCGTAGGTATCATGCCGGTGCGGCTCGTAGCCGTGGCCGCCGAAGAAGGCTTCGATGCGCTCCGTCCGGCTGGGCGATTGCGCCAGCCTGACCCAATCCGCGCTCTGCTGCTGAGACATAATGAATAACCTGCGGCGTTCTTGAGGGAGGATTCGAGCACTATTACACAAAAAATTAACATCACCAACCCGCTCACTGCCGCGCCCAGCCGCTGGGCGTTTGCTGAAATTACGCATAGAATGAAGGAGTTCCATACCCGCTGCGCAAAAGGCGCCGCTCAACGCCGGCCTGCCCGGCGATGCTCCACGCCGTTTGTATAAAAAGCTTTATTTAACAGCTGTTTATATTTTGCGTATATAATAAACGTCAGACTACTTTCGAAATTGCAAGGGAGAACAGCCATGCGCGTACTCGTGGTTGAGGATAATGCCCTGCTGCGTCACCACCTCAAAGTTCAGCTCCAGGAGCTGGGCCATCAGGTCGATGCCGCAGAGGATGCCAAGGAAGCGGATTACTATCTGGGCGAACATCTCCCGGATATCGCCATAGTCGATCTCGGCCTGCCGGACGAAGATGGATTATCGTTGATCCGTCGCTGGCGCAGCCATGACGTGTCGCTGCCGGTGCTGGTGCTGACCGCCCGCGAAGGATGGCAGGATAAAGTCGAAGTGCTCAGCGCCGGGGCGGATGATTACGTCACCAAGCCTTTCCATATTGAAGAGGTTGCCGCCCGCATGCAGGCGCTGCTGCGCCGCAACAGCGGCCTGGCCTCGCAGGTGATCTCTCTGCCGCCGTTTCAGGTCGACCTCTCCCGCCGCGAGCTGTCGGTGAACGATCAGCCGATCAAGCTGACGGCCTTTGAGTACACGATTATGGAAACCCTGATCCGCAACCGCGGCAAAGTGGTCAGTAAAGATTCCCTGATGCTCCAGCTTTACCCGGATGCCGAACTGCGTGAAAGCCATACCATCGACGTGCTGATGGGCCGGCTGCGTAAGAAAATTCAGGCTGAATACCCGCAGGACGTCATCACCACGGTGCGCGGCCAGGGCTATCTGTTCGAACTGCGCTGATGAAGGGACTGTTGCGGCATATTTTCCCGCTGTCATTACGGGTTCGCTTCCTGCTGGCGACCGCCGGGGTGGTGCTGGTGCTCTCCCTGGCCTATGGCATGGTGGCGCTGGTGGGCTACAGCGTCAGCTTCGATAAAACCACCTTCCGTCTGCTGCGCGGCGAGAGCAATCTCTTTTATATGCTGGCCAAATGGGAGAACGGCGCCATTGATGTCGATATCCCGGAAAATCTGAATATGGAAAGCCCGACGGTGACCCTTATTTACGATGAGAAGGGCAAACTACTGTGGGCGCAGCGCGATGTCCCCTGGCTGACGAAGCGCATTCAACCGGATTGGTTGAAACGCAATGGCTTCCATGAAATTGAAGCCGATGTCGACAGCAGCAGTATGCTGTTGCGCAATAACCATGAGGTTCAGGAACAGCTGGACGCCATCCGCGAACAGGGCGACGATTCGGAGATGACCCACTCGGTGGCGATCAACTTCTACCCAGCCACCAGCAAAATGCCCCAGCTCAGTATCGTGGTGGTCGACACCATCCCGGTGGAGCTCAAGCGCAGCTATATGGTGTGGAGCTGGTTTATCTACGTGCTGGCCGCCAACCTGTTGCTGGTGATCCCCCTGCTGTGGGTCGCCGCCTGGTGGAGCCTGCGCCCCATCGAGTCGCTGGCCAAAGAGGTGCGTGAGCTGGAGGAACATCACCGCGAGAAGCTCAATCCCAACACCACCCGCGAGCTGACCCGACTGGTGAGCAACCTTAACCGGCTGGTTCGCAGCGAGCGTGAACGCTATGACAAATACCGCACCACCCTCACCGATCTCACCCACAGCCTGAAAACGCCGCTGGCGGTGATGCAGAGCACGTTGCGCTCTCTGCGCGGCGAGAAGATCAGCGTCGACGAGGCGGAGCCGGTGATGCTGGAGCAGATAAGCCGCATTTCGCAGCAGATTGGTTACTATTTGCATCGCGCCAGCATGCGCAGCGGCGGTACCCTGCTGAGCCGGGAACTACACCCGATCGCCCCGCTGCTCGACAGCCTGACCTCCGCCCTCAATAAGGTCTATCAGCGCAAGGGGGTCAATATCTCGCTCGACATCTCGCCGGAGATCAGTTTTGTCGGCGAGCAGAACGATTTTATGGAAGTGATGGGCAACGTTCTCGATAACGCCTGTAAGTACTGCCTGGAGTTCGTGGAGGTTTCCGTGCGCCAGACCACCGACAGCCATCTGCACATCCTGGTGGAAGACGATGGGCCGGGGATCCCACCGAGCCAGCGCCGCGCCGTCTTCGACCGCGGCCAGCGGGCGGATACTCTGCGTCCCGGCCAGGGGGTGGGGCTCTCCGTCGCCCGGGAAATCGTCGAACAATATGACGGGGAGATCATCGCCGGCGAGAGCCTGCTCGGCGGCGCCTGCATGGAGGTGGTGTTTGGCCGCCAGCTGATGGAAGATAAAGAGAGTTAATCGTTGAGTTTTTTCACGGCGCCTGCATCGCCGGGGCGCCGCATCCGTTATAATCCCTGTCAGACACCTGCAGTGGAATATCAATATGGATTATCAATTAACGCTTAACTGGCCCGACTTTATCGAACGCTACTGGCAAAAACGGCCGGTGGTATTGAAGCGCGGCTTCGCCAATTTTATCGACCCGCTGAGCCCGGACGAACTGGCTGGACTGGCCATGGAGAGCGAGGTCGATAGCCGCCTTGTCAGCCATCAGGATGGAAAATGGCAGGTCAGTCACGGTCCCTTCGAAAGCTACGATCACCTGAGCGAAAACAACTGGTCCCTGCTGGTGCAGGCGGTTAACCACTGGCATGAGCCGTCTGCGGCGCTGATGCATCCGTTCCGCGCCCTGCCGGACTGGCGTATCGACGACCTGATGATCTCCTTCTCAGTACCGGGCGGCGGCGTCGGCCCGCATCTGGATCAGTATGATGTGTTTATCATTCAGGGCACCGGCCGTCGACGCTGGCGCGTCGGGGAAAAAGTGCCGATGAAACAGCACTGCCCGCATCCGGACCTGCTGCAGGTTGACCCCTTCGAGGCGATCATCGATGAAGAGATGGAGCCGGGGGATATTCTCTATATTCCGCCAGGATTCCCGCATGAGGGGTATTCGCTGGAAAACTCGCTCAACTATTCGGTCGGCTATCGCGCGCCGAATGCCCGCGAGTTGTTCAGCGGATTTGCCGACTACGTTCTCCAGCGCGAACTGGGCAGCCAGCGCTACGCCGATCCGGACGTGCCGTCGCGCGACCATCCGGCGGATATTTTACCGGCCGAACTCGACCGCCTGCGCGAGATGATGCTGGGGCTGATTAACCAACCGGAGCACTTTAAGCAGTGGTTCGGCGAGTTTATCACCCAGTCGCGTCATGAACTTGACGTCGCGCCGCCGGAGCCGCCTTATCAGCCTGACGAGATTTATGATGCCCTGCAGCAGGGCGATACCCTGGAACGCCTGGGCGGCCTGCGGGTGCTGCGCATTGACGGCGAGGTGTTCGTCAATGGCGAGAAGATCAACTCCCCGCACCGTCCGGCGCTGGACGCCTTAGCTACCCACCTGACGCTGCGCGCCGACCATTTTGGCGATGCGCTGGAAGATCCTTCCTTCCTCGCCATGCTGGCGGCGCTGGTCAACAGCGGCTACTGGTTCTTTGGCGACTGAGTCTCCATCCTGCCCGGCGGCGCTGCGCTTGCCGGGCCTACGGGTTCTGCGGTCATCGGCTGGACCGTAGGCCGGATAAGGCAAAGCCGCCATCCGGCATGAAGACAGGTGCCCGCTCTGCTGTTCACCGCCCGGCGGCGCTGCCCTTGCTGGGCCTACGGATTCTGTAGTCACCGGCTGGACCGTAGGCCGGATAAGGCGAAGCCGCCATCCGGCACTTTGTGGTTTCGATGGCGACAATGTCTTACCCGAGCATTATCGCCTCTCGCCTGCATCAAATTCGCTTACCTCACCCGCCCAATCCGGCGGATACCCTCCCTGACGCACATCGCGATGAAAGGTCGAATACGGCCAATCCTGCACCCTACGGACATGACCGTGCTTAACAGGATTGATATAAACGTAATCCATATGCCGCCGGTAATCTTCTTCATTACGGATGGTATGTTCCCAGAATCGCGGCTGCCAGATATGGTGCTGCGCCAGCGCTCGGGTAAACATTTTTTTAATGTCCCGCCAGCGACCGGAATAATCGGTATCCCCCTCAGGCAGGGTCCATATGCAGTGCATATGCTCTGGTAAAACGACCCAGGCGTTAATCAGAAACGGTTTTTTGCTTTTAACAAACGCTGTAGCGGCACGCAGATGAGCAATATGCCGCGTCAGGAGATCGCTGCGCCGATTTTGCAGGTTAACGGTGAAGAACCAGCAGCCGCCGGGGATATAACTGCGACGATAATCAGACATGTCTCAGTATTAGCCTTATTGCTTTTGCCCGGCGGCGCTGCGCTTGCCGGGCCTACGGGTTCTGCGGTCATCGGCTGGACCGTAGGCCGGATAAGGCGTTAGCCGCCATCCGGCATGAAGACAGGTGCCCGCTCTGCTGTTCACCGCCCGGCGGCGCTGCGCTTGTCGGGCCTACGGGTTCTGCGGTCACCGGCTGGACCGTAGGCCGGATAAGGCGAAGCCGCCATCCGGCATGTAGACAGGTGCCCGCTCTGCTGTTCACCGCCCGGCGGCGCTGCCCTTGTCGGGCCTACGGGTTCCGCGCTCACCGGCTGGACCGTAGGCCGGATAAGGCGAAGCCGCCATCCGGCATGTAGACAGGTGCCCGCTCTGCTGTTCACCGCCCGGCGGCGCTGCGCTTGCCGGGCCTACGGGTTCTGCGCTCACCGGCTGGACCGTAGGCCGGATAAGGCGAAGCCGCCATCCGGCATAAAGACTGGCACCTGCTCTGCTGTTCACCACCCGGCGGCACTGCCCTTGCCGGGCCTATGGGTTCTGTTGTCACCGGCTGGACCGTAGGCCGGATAAGGCGAAGCCGCCATCCGGCATCTTGTGCGACAAGCAGAATGACCGGTCTGGTTGCGAAGATTATTTCCCTGTTCGTGCCGCCGTCAGCTCGGCGATACGCACGATCACCTGCACCGCTTTCTCCATCCCTTCCAGGGTGACAAACTCATGTTTGCCGTGATAGTTGTAGCCGCCGGTAAACAGGTTCGGGCACGGCAGTCCCATAAACGAGAGCTGCGCGCCGTCGGTACCGCCGCGGATCGGTTTCATCTGCGGTTCGATATCGCAGTCCACCATCGCCTGGCGGGCAATATCGACCACGTGCGGGTGGGCGATCACCTGCTCATGCATGTTGTAATAACTGTCCTCGATCACCAGCTCGATATAGCAGTCCGGGTGTAGCCCCTTGCCCACCTTTTTGGCGATCTCCATCATCTTGCGCTTGCGCGCCTCAAAGTGCTTGCGGTCAAAATCGCGGATGATGTAGTGCATCTCGGCCCGATCGACGCTGCCTTTGATGCTGGTGAGGTGATAAAAGCCTTCATAGCCTTCTGTGGTCTCCGGCGCCTCGTCGGCCGGCACTTCGGCATGAATGCGCGCGGCCAGCGACAGCGCGTTGACCATCACCCCTTTCGCGGTGCCGGGGTGCACGTTGTTGCCAACGATCTTAATGGTCACCGAGGCGGCATTGAAATTTTCAAACTCCAGTTCGCCGACCCCGCCGCCGTCTACGGTGTAGGCCCAGCGGGCGTCAAAGGCCTCGACGTCGAAATGCTTCGCCCCTTTTCCCACCTCTTCATCGGGGGTGAAGGCCACGCGGATATCGCCGTGGGGGATGTTTTTCGCCTGCAGGGTCGCCAGCGCGGTCATGATTTCGGCGATGCCGGCCTTGTCGTCCGCCCCCAGCAGCGTCTTCCCGTCGGTGGTGATCAGCGTCTGCCCCAAAAGCTGATGCAAAACCGGGAACATCACCGGAGAGAGCACCTCATCGCCAATGCCGAGCGCGATATCGCCGCCGCGATAGTTTTCGACAATCTGCGGGTTAACGTTTTTGCCGCTGAAATCCGGGGAGGTGTCGACGTGAGAGATAAAGCCGATGGCCGGGATATCGCCCTCAACGTTGGCGGGCAGGGTTCCCATTACCGTCCCTTTTTCACTCAGCGTTACCTTGACCAGTCCCATTTCTTCCAGCTGCGCCTGCAACAGGCGTAACAGCTTCCACTGCCCTTCCGTGCTGGGGACCTGACGAACGCCAGGCTTCGACTGCGTGTCCAAAGAAACGTACTGCAAAAAACGCTCAAGCAATTTATCCATGTAGCCACCCTCTTCTTTTGTGACAACATTATTGATAAGCCAGAAAAGACAAATATTGCGTCAGGTCATTTTTAGCCCGTAAAGCGAAATTTAATAACGGAACCGACGTTATGGTGTAAAGGTAGACTATGCGGGCGTATCAAGGATTGGCGATTACCCTCGTTTGCCGTAGAATGCTGGCCCTTATTAAAAACGTGCAACCCCAAAGGTGGTTAATCACAAACCCCGCAGCGGCCGGAAATTTCCGTTGCGTCTACATGGGACAGAGTCAAAAATTGAATATACAACCGCGTTCGCGTTCGCCGCTGGTGCATCTGGCGGGAATTCGCAAGAGCTTTGATGGTAAAACGGTCATCGATAACCTTAACCTGACCATCAACAATGGTGAGTTTCTCACCCTGCTTGGCCCCTCTGGCTGCGGTAAAACCACCGTTCTGCGCCTTATTGCCGGCCTGGAAAACGTCGACAGCGGACGGATCCATCTCGAAGATCACGATATCACTCATGTTCCGGCGGAAAACCGCCACGTTAATACCGTATTCCAAAGCTACGCCCTGTTTCCGCATATGACGGTGTTCGAGAACGTCGCCTTTGGCCTGCGGATGCAGAAAACCCCGGCGGCGGAAATCACACCGCGGGTGATGGATGCCTTAAAGATGGTGCAGCTGGAGGCCTTTGCCCAGCGCAAACCGCACCAGCTCTCCGGCGGCCAGCAGCAGCGCGTGGCCATCGCCCGCGCGGTGGTCAACAAACCGCGCCTGCTGCTACTCGATGAGTCCCTTTCGGCGCTGGATTACAAGCTGCGCAAGCAGATGCAGAACGAACTGAAAGCGCTGCAGCGTAAGCTCGGCATCACCTTCGTCTTCGTCACTCACGACCAGGAAGAGGCCCTGACCATGTCCGATCGCATCGTGGTGATGCGTGATGGCAAAATTGAGCAGGACGGCACCCCGCGCGAGATCTACGAAGAGCCAAAAAACCTGTTCGTCGCCAGCTTTATCGGCGAGATCAATATCTTCGACGCCACGGTCATTGAACGCCTCGACGAACAGCGCGTGCGGGCCAGCGTGGAAGGGCGTGAATGCAACATCACCGTCAATTTTGCGGTGGAGGCCGGCCAGCGCCTGCATGTCCTGCTGCGCCCGGAAGATCTGCGCGTCGATGAGATCCACCACAACAGCGACGCCGACGGCCTGATAGGCTATGTCCGCGAGCGCAACTATAAGGGCATGACCCTCGAGTCGGTGGTGGAGCTGGAAAACGGCAAAATGGTGATGGTCAGCGAATTCTTTAACGAAGACGACCCGGATTTCGACCACTCTCTTGATCAGAAAATGTCTATCAATTGGGTAGAGAGCTGGGAGGTGGTGCTGGCCGATGAAGAACACCAGTAAATTCCAGAATGTGGTGATCGCCACCATCGTTGGTTGGCTGGTGCTGTTTGTCTTTCTGCCCAACCTGATGATCATCGCCACCAGCTTCCTGACCCGCGACGACGCTAACTTCGTCAAGCTGGTCTTCACGCTGGACAACTACTCGCGGCTGCTGGATCCGCTCTATTACGACGTGCTGCTGCATTCGCTGAACATGGCGCTGCTGGCGACCCTCGCCTGCCTGGCGCTGGGCTACCCGTTTGCGTGGTTCCTTGCCCGGCTGCCGCAGAAGGTGCGGCCTCTGCTGCTGTTCCTGCTGATCGTTCCCTTCTGGACCAACTCGTTGATCCGCATCTACGGGCTGAAGATTTTCCTCAGCACCAAAGGCTACCTGAACGAGTTTCTCCTGTGGCTGGGAGTGATCGACACGCCGATACGCATTATGTTCACCCCGTCGGCGGTGATTATCGGCCTGGTGTACATCCTGCTGCCGTTTATGGTGATGCCGCTCTACTCCAGCATTGAGAAACTGGACCGTCCGCTGCTGGAAGCGGCGAAAGATCTCGGCGCCAGCAAGCTGCAGACGTTTATCCGCATCATCATTCCGCTAACCATGCCGGGGATCATCGCCGGCTGCCTGCTGGTGATGTTGCCGGCGATGGGGCTATTCTACGTTTCCGACCTGATGGGCGGCGCCAAGAACCTGCTGATCGGCAACGTGATCAAGAGCCAGTTCCTCAATATTCGCGACTGGCCGTTCGGCGCGGCAACCAGCATTACCTTAACCCTGGTGATGGGCCTGATGCTGTTGATTTACTGGCGCGCGGCGCGCCTGCTGAATAAAAAGGTGGAGCTGGAATGATCGGTCGACTGCTGCGCGGCGGCTTTATGACCGCCATCTACGCGTATCTCTACATCCCTATTATTATCCTGATCGTTAACTCATTTAACCGGTCGCGCTTCGGCATCAACTGGCAGGGGTTCACCACCGACTGGTATAGCCTGCTGATGAACAACGATAGCCTGCTGCAGGCCGCCCAGCACTCGCTGACCATGGCGGTGCTTTCGGCGACCTTCGCCACCCTTATCGGCTCGCTGACCGCCGTGGCGCTGTATCGCTATCGCTTTCGCGGCAAACCGTTCGTTAGCGGTATGCTGTTTGTAGTGATGATGTCGCCAGATATTGTCATGGCTATCTCCCTGCTGGTGCTGTTTATGCTGATTGGCGTCCAGCTTGGCTTCTGGTCGCTGCTGTTTTCGCATATCACCTTTTGCCTGCCGTTTGTGGTGGTCACCGTATACTCCCGGCTGAAAGGCTTTGACGTGCGGATGCTGGAGGCGGCGAAAGATCTGGGCGCCAGCGAGATGACCATCCTGCGTAAAATCATCCTGCCGCTGGCCCTGCCGGCGGTGGCCGCCGGATGGCTGCTGAGCTTCACGCTGTCGATGGATGACGTGGTGGTCTCCTCGTTCGTCACCGGTCCGGGGTATGAAATCCTGCCGCTGAAGATCTATTCGATGGTCAAGGTCGGCGTTTCGCCAGAGGTGAACGCCCTGGCAACGATACTGTTGGTTCTGTCGCTGGTGATGGTCATCGCCAGTCAGTTAATTGCACGTGATAAAACTCAGGGGACGTTAAAATGAAAAAATGGTCACGCCACCTGCTCGCGGCGGGCGCTCTGGCAATCGGCATGAGCGCTGCCCACGCGGACGACAGCAAAACGCTCTACTTCTACAACTGGACCGAATATGTGCCGCCGGGCCTGCTGGAGCAGTTCACCAAAGAGACCGGCATCAAGGTTATTTACTCGACCTACGAGTCGAACGAAACCATGTACGCCAAACTCAAGACCTATAAAGACGGAGCGTACGATCTGGTCGTCCCGTCGACCTACTTCGTCGACAAGATGCGCAAAGAAGGTATGCTGCAGAAGATCGATAAGAGCAAGCTGACTAACTTCAGCAACCTCGATCCGCAGATGCTGAACAAACCGTTCGACCCGAATAACGACTACTCCATCCCCTACATCTGGGGGGCGACGGCTATCGGCGTTAACAGCGACGCTATCGATCCGAAAACCGTCACCAGCTGGGCCGACCTGTGGAAACCGGAATACAAAAGCAGCCTGCTGCTGACCGACGACGCGCGCGAAGTGTTCCAGATGGCGCTGCGTAAGCTGGGTTATTCCGGCAACACGACCGACCCGAAAGAGATTGAAGCCGCCTATAACGAGCTGAAAAAACTGATGCCCAACGTCGCGGCGTTTAATTCCGATAACCCGGCGAACCCGTATATGGAAGGCGAAGTGAACCTCGGGATGGTATGGAACGGCTCGGCTTATGTCGCACGCCAGGCCGGTACCCCGCTGGAAGTGATCTGGCCGAAAGAAGGCGGCATCTTCTGGATGGACAGCCTGTCGATTCCGGCAAATGCTAAGAACGTCGACGGCGCGCTGAAGCTGATTAACTTCCTGCTGCGCCCGGATGTTGCCAAACAGGTCGCGGAAACCATCGGCTACCCCACGCCAAACCTGGCGGCGCGCAAAATGCTCAGCCCGGCAGTGGCCAACGATAAATCGCTCTATCCGGACGCCGCCACCATCGAAAAAGGCGAATGGCAGAATGACGTCGGCAGCGCCAGCACCATTTATGAAGAGTATTACCAGAAGCTGAAAGCGGGCCGCTAATCCCGCAGGGCGGAACCGCGGTTCCGCCCTTTTTTTGCCCTCACTTTAGCCTCTCAGCGCGCGCCAGAGGATCGCCGGCAGCTTGCGCCAGCGCGGCCGATGGTAAAAATCCGCCAGCCGCTGCGCCACCGCTTCCTGCCCCCGGTGGGTAATAAACCAGGGCGGCAAAGGCATCAGCGTCAGTTCGCCATGCCACAGACTGCGCGGAAACGGCCGAAACGGCGCCTCAATCACCGTGCGCTCGGTTTTCTCCAGCATAAAGCTGTTATGCACCTTGCCCCGCCCGCTCTGAATATCGTCGAGCGTATGGCCAGGGAACGCCCCCCACGGGCAAGGGGCTAACAGGAAGGCTACCCCGCTCCAGCAGTTGATCGCCACCGTGCCGTAGCGCAGCTCGGCGATCAGCGCGTTAAAACGCTTACGCCCTATCGCTTTACGGGTGCGCGGGTGGATCACAATATTGGCTCCCAGCGTGCCCTGCAGCCGCTGATTGGCATAGCCGATCGCCTGACGCAGAAAGCTT
Source organism: Klebsiella sp. 54 (assembly GCF_018223875.1). Taxonomy (NCBI): domain Bacteria; kingdom Pseudomonadati; phylum Pseudomonadota; class Gammaproteobacteria; order Enterobacterales; family Enterobacteriaceae; genus Klebsiella; species Klebsiella sp. 54. The sequence continues at coordinate 990,437 of NZ_JAGRRA010000002.1, read as the reverse complement.
TCCGCGCTGTCGGCCTCAAGGCGGGTGATCGACAGCCCCGGACCAAAGACCTCCTGCTGGCAGAAGTCGGGGTCATCCTCGGTGTTCGCCACAATCAACGGCAGCGCATCGCCGCGCGCTATCTCCAGCGGCTGGCGGGCGCGCAGGCGAAAGTTAGTCAACCGGTTTTCCGCGCCGGGGTAATAGTCCGGGCGGGTATTGGCGGCGATCAGCCGGTACAGCTGGTTAAGCAGGGCCGACGCCGGCTCCCAGCCCTGCTGCAGGATCAGCACCTGGCTGGCCACGCAGTTAAACCCGCCGTTGTTCATTTTCTGCGTCGCCAGCTGCTGCGCCTGAAAAGCGATATCCGCCTCGCTCCATGGCCCGGGGACGATAATGGTGGGGCTGACCCCGCCCAGCTCTGAGGTCACCCGGCGCGGGTTCAGCGGCGTCCCGGCGGCCCGACGCTGGCGAGCGGCCTCACCGTCGCCCCAGACGATGGCGTCATGGCTCTCCCGCGATCCGGTGATATGGATCTCATCGACAGCGGGATGGGTGGTCAGCCACGCCCCCGCCCGGGCGTCGCCGGTGACAATGCGGAGCGCATCCATGGCGATCAGCGGCGCCAGAGCCTGAGCCAGCAGATCGTGCAGATAATCATTCACCGGGTTGAGCTTCAGCAGGCAGACCTGATTTTCAATAAACAGCTTGTGTAACACGTCCAGCGGCGCGATAGAGGCCACATTTCCGGCGCCGAGCACCAGCGCCAGCTTGCCCTGCCGCGCGGCCGGCGGGATGTCGTATGCGGCTGCCGCGCAGCGATCGAGATTGGCCCGGGTGACTCCCGGCTGCATCCAAATTTCAGCGCGAATACCGGAGAGCAGCAGCCGATCCCAGAGCGTGCCGGGCACCACCCGCAGCGCCAGCCGGCCGTCCGCCAGCGTCCTCAGCGGGATCCGCCGCAGAAAGGTTTTCTCCTCCAGTTGCTCCAGGGTGGCGATAAGCCCGTTGCAGCCGACCATTAGCGCGCAGGGGCCCGCCAGCCATTCTTCGCCCGTCAGCGGATCCCCCGCCGGCAGCCCTTTAGCCCTCGCCGCCGCCTCCACCCACGCCGGCGCTATGCTGGCCAGGGCATCCTTGATCTGGCGCAGGAGCGCCAGACGACGGTTCACTGAGGTTTCCGCCCAGCGCTGGCGCGCCGCCGACAAGGCGTGCAGCGCTGCGTCATACTGAGAGCAGGTCGTCAGACCGGGTCGCGCGTGGCTCATTATCCCTCACTCATTAAAATTTCCCCGTAGGCCTGGCGCAGCTGGTTTTTAAGCACCTTGCCCGTGGCGCTGACCGGTAGCGCATCGACAAATATCACCCGGTCCGGGATCTGCCATTTAGGCACCCGTTTCTCAAACCAGGCCAGCAGATCGCTCTCCTCCACTTCCCCTCCTTCCGCGCGGACGCACAGCAGCACCGGCCGTTCGTCCCAGCGCGGGTGGCGGGCGGCGATGGCCGCCGCGCTGCGTACCGCCGGATGCGCGATGGCAATATTCTCCAGCTCAACGGTGGAGATCCACTCGCCACCGGACTTGATAATATCCTTTGCCCGATCGCTGATCACCAGATAACCATTGGCGTCGAGCGTACCGATATCGCCGGTATCAAACCAGCCTGCCGCGGTCAGGGCGCTTTCGTCCTGACCATAGTATTGCTCTACCACCCAGTGCCCCCTCACCTGCAGATACCCCTGACTTTGACCATCCCGGGGCAACGGTTCGCCATCCACGTCGACCACCTGCAGCTCGATGCCAAAAATAGGCCGCCCCTGACCGGTACGCTGCTTTTGCTGCTCCTGTGCCGGGAGGGCGTCATGTTTGCTCAACAGCGTGTTGATGGTGCCGATAGGCGATGTTTCGGTCATTCCCCAGGCGTGGGTCAGCGCAATGCCGTAATCGCGCTGAAAGGCCTCGGCCATCGACGGCGGCAGCGCGGAGCCACCAACCAGCGCACGTTTGAATTCAGGCATTCTCACGTCTGTCCGACGCATCGCCGCCAGCAAGCCGGCCCAGATCACCGGCACGCCAAACCCCACGGTTACTTTCTCGGCAGCCAGCAGCTGCAGCAGGCTGTCGCCATCGAGGTGCGGCCCCGGCAGCACCAGCCGCGCCCCGACCATGGCGGCGATAAACGGCGTCCCCCACGCGTTGACATGGAACATCGGCACCACCGGCAACAGGCTGTCCCTGGCCGATATCCCGGCGGCGTCCGGCTGATTGCCGCTCAAAGCGTGCAGGACCAGCGAACGATGGGTATTCAACACCCCTTTCGGCCGGCCAGTGGTTCCCGAGGTATAGCAGAGCGAGGCCGGCGTCAGTTCATTCAACTGCGGCCAGCGGTAGTCTACTGTCCCCTGCTGCAACAGATCGTCATAAAACAGCAATGAGGGCAGCTGGCTGAGCGCCGCTTCGCTGCGGGGCTCCATCAGCACGAGGTGTTTCACCGTCGGCAGCTGCGCCAGCAGCTGCGCTACCAGCGGCAAAAAGGTCTGATCAAAGAACAGCACTTCGTCGGCAGCGTCGTTGAGGATATACAGTAGATGGTCAATCGACAGCCGCGGATTGACGGTATGCGTTACCCAGCCGCCGGAGGCGACGGCAAAATAGATCTCCAGGTGGCGACGGTTGTTCCATGCGAGGGTGGCGCAGCGGGCGCCCGGTGGCAGCCCCAATGATGCCAGCGCCGACGCCAGCCGCTGAGCGCGGCAGGCCACCTCCCCCCAGCTGCTGCGCTCCTTCTCACCGCCAGCGCTCACCGAGACGATCTCGGTCTCGCTGTGGTATTGCGCCGCATGGCTGAGCAGCGCGGTGGTGGTGAGATCCTGATAAATCATCGGTGACGGCATGGCGGGGTCTCCTTTGCAGACTTCCGGCGGAATTGAGGGGTGCGGCGCGATCGCGCGGGCGCCTATTGAATCTGGTCTACATTTGCCGGTCTGCACAAAAAAACGTACAGAAATCAGCGGTCACGCACAAAATAGAATAGGAAATCGCTCAGAAAGGAGAAGCCGAGAATGACAGGATGGAGATCATTGCCCGGCGCCGGTCCGGGCCATATCGTCAGAGCGACCGCCGGGGGCTGACGGTAGCCAGGAGAAAGTTATGCGCGTCTCAGGGGGAAGCGGATCAGCGTCGTCCGCCGTCGCGCTGACCTTTACCCTTCCCTTTTGCGGCTCGCCGCTGCAAAACACCCTCCATGATGCCGACAACCCCGTTGAGGGGTTTCCACAGCGCCACCAGCAGCAGCAACGGGCCGTATATTCGCACACCGCCGGTCGCTATCTGGCCGGTTAGCAACAGGGCTAAACCATCCAGCAGCAGGCACAATGCGCTGCCGGTGCCGACGAACAGACACAGCAGGAAGAGGATCGGTCGGCTGTCGGCGTGTAGCGGTAAAGCACGCTGGCTCCAGACGCCAACGAGAATGGCCGCGATCAAGGCGATCGATTCAATGACCAGGGGATTATGCATGGTCTGACTCCTGTCATGACGTATCATCCTTGTCAGCAGCGTTGCCGGAGGCGGCGGGCGTCGCCCTCGTCCCCGGCAGGCTGCTTCAGTTTACAGCGCGTTTTCCTGCAGCAGCTTATCGATAAAGGCGGGCACCACTTCGCTCGCCAGTCCGTAGTGCTTTTCGGCAAACTCGCTGCCCACCTGGCTGGGCTCCAGGTTCAGTTCAACGGTGTGGGCGCCGTGCAGCCGCGCCTCGTGCACAAAGCCGGCCGCCGGATAAACGTGGCCGGAGGTGCCGATGGCGATAAAGATATCCGCTTCGGCCAGCGCGCTGTAGATCTCGTCCATCCCCAGCGGCATTTCGCCAAACCAGACCACGTGGGGACGCAGCGCCGCCGGGAACTGGCAGCAGTGGCACTTATCCTCTGCGGTGACGTCGCCGGTCCACTCCAGCACCTGGCCACTCCACGAACAGCGCACCTTCAGCAGCTCGCCGTGCATATGGATCACCCGGCGGTTGCCGGCGCGTTCGTGCAGATTATCGATATTCTGGGTGACCAGCAGAAAATGGTCGCCCAGCAGATCCTCCAGACGCGCCAGCGCCAGATGCGCCGCGTTCGGCGCGATCTCCGGACTCTGCAGCTGACGACGGCGGGCGTTGTAGAACGCCTGCACCAGCGCCGGGTCGCGGGCGAAGCCTTCCGGCGTCGCCACATCTTCCACCCGATGCTCTTCCCACAGGCCATCGGCCGCGCGGAAAGTTTTGATCCCCGACTCCGCCGATATGCCCGCGCCGGTTAACACCACCACTCTCGGTTTGGCCATCGCTTCAGGCTTCATCCTGTCCTCCCTAAAGAAAATCCGCTGACGCAGACGGTCACGCAACTGACGTTTATTGCGACGAAAACGGCTCAATCGATGTAAACGGCGCGACTGCATAGCTACCTCTGTGATTAATGGGTCAGATGAAGGAAGGCCGCACCGCGCATTCCCCCGGCATCGCCGTGGCGCGCGCGCTCAATGCGCGGTACCCTGGCGACCGGCAGAAGATGGCGCGGTAATCGCTGCGCCAGCCCTTCGCTAATGGCCGTAAAGTTAGATAATCCACCGCCGAGCACCAGCAAATCCGGGTCGACAATGGTCAGTATATTCCCCAGACACACCGCCAGCAGATCGAGATAGCGCTCTACGTGCGCCTGGGCGCGCGGATCGTGCTGCTGCCACTGCGCCACAATCTCCGGCGAGGTGAGCGGTTGCTGATAAAAATGTTCATACAGCCAGGCAAAACCGCGGCCGGAGAGATAATTTTCAATGCAGCCCAGCTGGCCGCAGCCGCAGCGAAGCAGCGGAAAATCACGCCCGACCACCTCCAGGGCATCCACCGGCAGACGAATATGACCAAACTCGCCGGTGATATAGCTATGTCCGGTAATCGATTTACCGTTCAACACCAGGCCGCCGCCCACGCCGGTGCCGAGGATCAGCCCCATCACCAGCGGGTATTGCGTAAACTCATCGTCCCACGCTTCCGACAGCGCGAAGCAGTTGGCGTCATTATCGAGGCGCACATCGCGCCCCAGCCGCGCGCTGAGGTCGGCGCGCAGCGGCCGGCCGCTGGCGGCAGGCACGTTAGCGGCATACAGCGTGCCGTCCGCCGTTTCCGGCATCCCCGGGATACCGATCCCAACCGACCCCTGCTGGTCGAAGCGCTCATCGGCCTCGCGGACCAGCGCCTCTACCGCCTGAAGAAAATCCTCATAACTGCTTTTCGGCGTGGCGACGCGTTTTTCCCACTGCAGTCGCCGCTCCTGATTAAATACGCCCAGCGCTATCTTGCTGCCGCCAATGTCAAATCCATAGTACATTTCAGCAATTCCTCTTGTGTCGTCAGCCAGGCCGACGATGACGATAAATTACTGGCCACTCAGCACCCTCGCCGGGTCGATACGGCTGGCGCGGCGGGCGGGATACCAGCTGGCCAGCAAACTCAGCAACAGTGCTGTCACCAGCACATAAAAGACGTCCAGCCAGTGCAGTTCTGACGGCAGGAAGTCAATAAAATAGATGTCGCCGGAGAGGAATTTATGCCCAATCAGGTATTCGATGCCGTTGATGATTGACGTCAGGTTCAACGCGCAGATCACGCCGATCACCACCCCAAACAGGCTGCCTACCGATCCGGCTAATAAACCATACCACACGAAAATCGCGCGAATTAAGCCGTCTTTTGCGCCAAGCGTGCGCAGCACCGCAATATCGCCGCTTTTGTCTTTGACCGCCATCACCAGCGTCGAGACGATATTGAAGCAGGCCACGCCGATCACCAGCACCATCGCCAGGTACATAATGGCGCGGATCATCTGGATATCGCGATACATATAGCCGTAGGTGCCGATCCAGCTCTTGATATAGACGTAGCTGTTGGTCACCTCGCCGGCGTCGCGCACCAGCTTGTTAGCATGGAAAACGTCCGTGACCTTGATGGCGATACCGGTCACGCTGCCGCCCATCTCCAGGTACTGCTGCGCATCCTGCATCGGGATCATGGCAAAACTATGATCGAGCTGGCCGCTCAGCTGCAAAATACCGGTCACGTGCAGCCTGACGCGTTTCGGCTGCAGCAGCTGATGGTCGGCGTCGGCGTTAGGGATCATGATCGACACCCAGTCTCCCTGCTTCACGTGCAGCGCATCAGCAACGCCTTTACCCAGAATCACCTGCTGTTCACCGGCCTTGAAGCCGGCCCACGCGTTATTCTGCACAAAGGTGGGCAGCGCGCTGAGCCGGGTTTCCTGCTGCGGGTCGACCCCTTTCACCTGGATGGCGCGCATATTGCTGCCGCTTTCCACCAGGCCGGTGAAGTTAATATAGGGCGCCGCGGCGACTATCCCCTTCACTTTCTGCACCTTAGCCAGCGCCTCCTGCCAGTTATTCCACGGCTGGTTCACGGGTTCGATTTCACCGTGCGGCACCACCGCCAGCACGCGGTTATTCAGCTCGCGCTCAAAGCCGTTCATCGCGCTGAGGCCGACGATCAGCACTGCCACCCCCAGCGCAATACCGATGGTGGAGATCACCGAGATCAGCGACACCATGCCGCCGCGCCGCCGGCCGCGGCTGAAACGCAATGCAATCAGTAACGATAACGGAGAGGCCATTACTCGGCCCCCATCAGGGTCAGGTCGGCGGTCAGGCGGCCATCGCGCATCTCCAGCTGGCGGCTCATCCGCTTCGCCAGCTGCAGGTCGTGGGTCACCACCAGAAACGCGGTGCGCTGCGCGAGGTTCAGTTCGCCCAGCAGCTGGAAGATGCTGTCGGCGTTGCGAGCGTCGAGGTTACCGGTCGGCTCATCCGCCAATACCAGTCGCGGTTTGTTCACCAGCGCGCGGGCAATCGCCACCCGCTGGCGTTCGCCACCGGAGAGTTCCGACGGACGGTGATGGCTGCGGTGTTCAAGCCCGACCGCCTGCAGCATCGCTTTCGCCTGGCGTTCAATGTCCGCCGGCTTCTTTTTGCCAATCAGCAGCGGCATCGCCACGTTTTCCAGTGCGCTAAAGTCCGGCAGCAGATGGTGGAACTGATAGATAAAGCCCAGCTCGCGGTTACGCAGGTCGGCGCGCGCGGCGGTGGAGAGCTTGCTCATCGGCTGGCCGGAGAAAATCACGTCGCCAGAGGTGGGGGTATCGAGGCCGCCCAGCAGATGCAGCAGGGTACTTTTGCCGGAGCCGGAGGTACCGACGATGGCCATCATCTCGCCTTCATCAATGCTGAAGCTGACATTGTGCAGGACATCGGTTTGCACATTGCCTTCCTGATAGCGTTTGCACAGGTTGTCGCATTGCAGCAGGATCTTATTCATAACGTAAAGCCTCAGCGGGTTGAGTGGCGGCAGCGCGCCAGGAAGGGTACAACGTAGACAACAATGCCAGCGCCATCGCCACCAGGGCGATAACGACGACCTGCAGCGGCTCAATCGCCACCGGCAGCGCCGCGCCGTCAAGGAAGGCGCCGATGATCGGCATTAAATTATTCAACTGGCTGGCCAGCAGCGCACCAAGCACCGCTCCCAGCAGCGCGCCGACGATCCCTGCGCTGGCGCCCTGCACCATGAAGACGGCCATAATCTGCCGCGGCGTCAGCCCCTGGGTCTGTAGAATCGCCACTTCGCCCTGCTTCTCCATCACCATCATCCCCAGCGAGGTAATAATGTTGAAGGCCGCGACGGCGACGATCAGGCTGAGCAGCAGGCCCATCATATTTTTCTCCATGCGCACCGCCTGGAACAGTTCACCCTTGCGCTCGCGCCAGTCCTGCCACTGGGTGCCCGGCGGCAGCGTCTGCTGGCTGAGGGTATCCACTTGCAGCGGTTTATCCAGCCACAGGCGCCAGCCGGTGATATTCCCCAGCGGATAGCGCATCAAACGGGAAGCGTCGTCGATGTTGGTCAGCATCTGATAACCATCGACTTCGCTGTTGGCAGCGAAGGTGCCGATGACCGTAAACAGGCGCTGGCTCGGCACGCGGCCCATCGGCGTAAACTGGCTGGCGGAAGGAACCATCAGGCGAATTTTATCGCCGCGATTAACCCCCAGCTGACCCGCCAGCTGCTCGCCGAGAATAACGTTATATTTACCCGCCTGCAGATCGCTCTGTTTGACGTTCACCAGATACGGGGTCAGGGGATCGTTCTGCGCCGGGTCGATGCCCAGCATGACCCCGACCGCCACGCTGCGCGCGCTCTGCAGCACCACGTCGCCGGTGGTGATCGGCGCCACCCGGGTTACGCCCTGGAGTTTCGCCTCGCGCTCCGGCAGCTGTTGGGGATTCACCGAACCCTGTTTGGCGCTAAGTATGGCCTGGGGCATCAGCCCCAGGATGTTGTTTTGCAGCTCGCGTTCAAAGCCGTTCATCACCGACAGGACCGTCACCAGCGCCATGACGCCGAGGGTAATACCGATGGTGGAAAGCCAGGAGACGAAGCGACCGAAGCGGTCGGCTGCTCGCCCACGCATATAGCGCAGGCCGATAAAGAGTGCGGCAGGTTGATACATGTCATCCATCTGGTTGCTGATAGCCGATTCCCGAGTATATAAGCGATTAGGGGCAGCGTAAATGACTGATACCTGACGACTTTATTAGCAAAAATCCTAAAACCCAAGCAAATACAAACGGATAGATAAGTACTTACTTATTTATCTTTACGCTTATCGACAGCGCTGACCTTTCTTCACCCAACACGCGATGGCAATTCGGGTTGGCGAATCCAGACCAATCGCGGATAATCTCACTATTGAATATCAGCGAGTTGCCCTCCATATCGGCAGAGCGAATCCCTAAGAGACCATGAAACCGTCTATGCCTGAACAATATCGATACTCATTGCCGGTGAAAGCCGGTGACCAGCGCCAGCTTGGCGAGTTGACCGGCGCAGCCTGCGCCACCCTGGTGGCGGAGATGGCCGAACGCCACAAGGGCCCGGTGGTGCTGGTGGCGCCTGACATGCAAAACGCGCTGCGTCTGAACGACGAGATCAGGCAGTTCACCGACAGCATGGTGATGGGGCTGGCGGACTGGGAGACGCTCCCTTATGACAGCTTCTCACCGCATCAGGACATCATCTCCTCCCGTCTTGCCACCCTTTACCAGTTACCCACCATGCAGCGCGGCGTGCTGATCGTCCCGGTCAGCACGCTGATGCAGCGCGTCTGTCCGCACAGCTTCCTTCACGGCCACGCGCTGGTGATGAAAAAGGGTCAGCGCCTGTCGCGCGATGCGCTGCGCGATCAGCTTGAGGGGGCCGGCTACCGCCATGTCGATCAGGTGATGGAGCATGGCGAATATGCTACCCGCGGCGCGCTGCTCGATCTGTTCCCGATGGGCAGCGACCAGCCCTACCGCCTCGATTTCTTTGACGATGAAATCGACAGCCTGCGCCTGTTCGACGTCGACAGCCAGCGCACGCTGGAGGAAGTGGCGGCCATTAACCTGCTCCCGGCGCACGAATTCCCCACCGATCAGACCGCCATCGAGCTGTTCCGCAGCCAGTGGCGCGACCGCTTTGAAGTGAAACGCGATGCCGAGCATATCTATCAGCAGGTCAGTAAAGGGACGCTGCCTGCCGGTATCGAATACTGGCAGCCGCTGTTCTTCAGCGAGCCGCTGCCGCCGTTATTCAGCTATTTCCCGTCCAGCACGCTGATCGTCAACACCGGCGATCTCGAGGCCAGCGCGGAGCGTTTCCAGAATGAAGCCCGCGCCCGTTTTGAAAACCGCGGCGTCGATCCGATGCGCCCGCTCCTGCCGCCGGAACTGCTGTGGCTGCGCAGCGATGAGCTGTTTAGCGAACTGAAAAAGTGGCCGCGCGTACAGCTGAAAACCGAGCGCCTGGCGGACAAAGCGGCAAATACCAATCTGGGCTACCAGACGCTGCCGGACCTCGCCGTCCAGGCACAAAACAAAGCGCCGCTGGATAATCTGCGCCGCTTCCTCGAAGCGTTTACCGGCCCGGTTATCTTCTCGGTGGAAAGCGAGGGTCGCCGTGAAGCGCTGAGCGAAATGCTGGCGCGGATTAAAGTTGCGCCAAAACACGTGCTGCGTCTGGAGGAAGCCACCGGCAACGGCCGCTATCTGATGATTGGCGCCGCCGAGCACGGGTTTATCGACAGCCAGCGCGGCCTGGCGCTGATTTGCGAGAGCGACCTGCTCGGCGAGCGCGTCGCGCGCCGTCGTCAGGATTCCCGTCGCACCATTAACCCTGACACACTCATTCGCAACCTTGCCGAACTGCATATCGGCCAGCCGGTCGTTCACCTGGAACACGGCGTGGGACGCTATGCGGGGATGACCACCCTGGAGGCGGGCGGCATCACCGGCGAATACCTGATGCTGACCTACGCTAACGATGCCAAATTATACGTTCCGGTCTCCTCCCTGCATCTTATTAGCCGCTACGCCGGCGGAGCGGAAGAGAACGCGCCCCTGCATAAGCTGGGCGGCGATGCCTGGACCCGGGCGCGGCAAAAAGCGGCCGAGAAGGTACGCGACGTCGCGGCCGAATTGCTGGATATCTACGCCCAGCGCGCAGCGAAAGCCGGTTTTGCCTTTAAACACGACCGCGAACAGTATCAGCTGTTCTGCGACGGTTTCCCATTTGAAACCACGCCGGATCAGGCGCAGGCGATCAACGCCGTCCTCAGCGATATGTGCCAGCCGCTGGCCATGGACCGCCTGGTGTGTGGCGATGTGGGCTTCGGCAAGACCGAAGTGGCCATGCGCGCCGCCTTCCTCGCTGTGGAGAACCACAAACAGGTGGCGGTACTGGTGCCGACCACCCTGCTGGCTCAGCAGCACTATGACAACTTCCGCGATCGTTTCGCCAACTGGCCGGTACGCATCGAAATGCTCTCCCGTTTCCGCAGCGCTAAGGAGCAGGCGCAGATCCTCGAGCAGGCCGCGGAAGGCAAAATCGATATCTTGATCGGCACCCACAAGCTGCTGCAGAGCGAGGTGAAGCTGCGCGATCTGGGGCTGCTGATCGTCGACGAAGAGCACCGGTTTGGCGTGCGGCATAAAGAGCGTATCAAAGCGATGCGCGCCGATGTCGATATCCTGACCCTCACCGCCACGCCGATCCCGCGAACGCTGAACATGGCGATGAGCGGGATGCGGGATCTGTCGATCATCGCCACGCCGCCGGCGCGCCGCCTGGCGGTAAAGACCTTCGTTCGCGAATACGATGCGCTGGTGGTGCGCGAGGCGATCCTGCGTGAAACGCTGCGCGGCGGCCAGGTTTACTACCTGTTTAATGACGTCGAGAACATCCAGAAAGCCGCCGACAAACTGGCGGAGCTGGTGCCTGAGGCGCGGATCGCCATCGGCCACGGTCAGATGCGGGAGCGTGAGCTGGAGCGGGTGATGAATGACTTCCATCACCAGCGCTTCAATGTGCTGGTGTGCACCACCATCATCGAAACCGGGATCGACATTCCCACCGCCAACACCATCATCATCGAACGCGCCGACCATTTTGGCCTCGCCCAGCTGCACCAGCTGCGCGGCCGCGTTGGCCGCTCCCATCACCAGGCCTATGCCTGGCTGCTGACGCCGCATCCAAAGGCGATGACCACCGATGCGCAAAAGCGCCTCGAAGCCATTGCCTCGCTGGAAGATCTCGGCGCCGGCTTTGCGCTAGCTACCCACGATCTGGAGATCCGCGGCGCCGGGGAACTGCTGGGCGAAGATCAGAGCGGTCAGATGGAGACCATCGGCTTCTCCCTGTATATGGAGCTGCTGGAGAATGCGGTGGATGCGCTGAAAGCCGGGCGCGAGCCGTCGCTGGAGGATCTCACCAGCCAGCAGACGGAAGTCGAACTGCGCATGCCTTCCCTGCTGCCTGACGATTTCATCCCCGACGTCAATACCCGCCTGTCGTTCTATAAGCGCATTGCCAGCGCCAAAAACGAACAGGATCTGGAGGAGATCAAAGTCGAGCTGATCGATCGTTTTGGCCGCCTGCCCGACGCCGCCCGCAACCTGCTGGATATCGCCCGTCTGCGTCAGCAGGCGCAGAAGCTGGGGATCCGTAAACTGGAAAGTAACGAAAAAGGCGGCGTGATCGAATTTAACGAGAAAAACAACGTCAATCCGGTGTGGTTAATTGGCCTGCTGCAGAAGCAGCCGCAGCACTTCCGCCTGGACGGGCCGACGCGCCTGAAGTTCATGCAGGATCTCGAGGAGCGTAAGACGCGGATGGACTGGGTTCGCCAGTTCATGCGCCAGCTGGAAGAGAACGCCGTCGCCTGATCGCGGGGGGATATGGCCGTTACGCCGTATCCCCCTTTCCACATATCTGGCAATCTTTACAAACATTTTGCAATCCGCCTGGATTTCCCCACACAGACTCACGCCATAATCTCATCTCCTTTTTCATATAAAAATAACCACTTATATATTTTGGAGTTATGGTAATGAGAATCCGTTTCCCCTTGATGCTGGCGCTGGTCGCGCTGGTTGCTGCGCTGGCGCTGCCCGCGCGCGCTAACACCTGGCCCCTACCCCCGCCGGGCAGCCGACTGGTGGGGCAGAATCAGTTCCATGTGGTGCAGGATAACGGCGGTTCGCTGGAGGCGATTGCCAAAAAGTACAATGTCGGCTTCCTGGCCCTGCTGCAGGCCAATCCCGGGGTGGACCCCTACGTTCCGCGCGCCGGCAGCGTGCTGACCATCCCCCTGCAGACGCTGCTGCCCGATGCGCCGCGCGAAGGGCTGGTGATTAACCTTGCCGAACTGCGCCTCTACTATTACCCGCCGGGCAAGAATGAAGTGACCGTCTACCCGATCGGCATCGGCCAGCTGGGCGGAACCACCATCACGCCGACAATGGTTACGACCGTGTCCGACAAGCGGGCCAATCCGACCTGGACGCCAACCGCCAACATTCGCGCGCGCTACAAAGCGATGGGGATTGAGCTGCCGGCGGTGGTGCCTGCCGGTCCTGACAACCCGATGGGACATCACGCCATCCGCCTCGCCGCCTATGGCGGAGTCTATCTCCTGCACGGCACCAATGCCGATTTCGGCATTGGTATGCGCGTCAGCTCCGGCTGTATTCGTCTGCGCGACAACGATATCAAGGCGCTGTACAACGCCATCTCGCCGGGCACGAAGGTGAATATTATCAACACGCCGATCAAGGCGTCGGTAGAGCCGGACGGTCGCCGTCTGGTTGAGGTCCATCAGCCGCTGTCTGAGCATATCGATGATGATCCGCAGACCCTGCCTATTACGCTTAACGCGGCCATGAAGGCGTTCAAACAGGCGCCGCAGACCGACGGAACAGTGATGGAGCGCGCGATGAATTACCGCTCGGGCATGCCCATTGACGTCACCCGTCATGCGGACCCCGGCCCGCAGTCGCTGTAACCTCACGCTGCAGAAAACAAAAAACCCGCCTGAAGGCGGGTTTTTTGTTGGCAAGGGTCAAACAGGGGTACAACAGGGTATTACTCATCGCTGACCGGTGAAGGGGGCCGGGCAGCGACGCATCGGGTTTACTTGTAGATAACCGCGGTACCGTGAAGGGTATTCGGACCGGTTACCGAAGTAATACGGTATGAGGTGGCGCCCATCTCATCCGCTTTCTGCGCCAGCTGGTCTTCCAGCGACCCCAGGTTAGTCCCTGCGGACGCAGAGATGGTGCCCACTTTATGCTGGCCGGCTGGGGTGGACTGCACCTCAACAGCGGCAAAGCTGGCGAAAGAGAGGGAGCTAAGCACGGCGGCAATAGCCAGAGTATTAACGGTTTTCATGATTATTATACCTATGCAGATGAATTTTATAGTAGGGTCGTAAGCATTAACTTAACGATCGATAGGTAAATATTAATGTGATCTAAGTCACACGTCAACGCATTTTTATAACGATCGTTTAACTATTTATAAAATGCTTAATTTTCATACGCATATGAATTATTTATTTTTGAACCAACAGCGCTGGCCCCGGCGATCGTTTATTTTTATAATGACGATTCACCAAACCAACATAGGTACAACGGCATCATGACAACTGACGTTCAGAGTTGCGCCAAAAAAAGCCGTGGCCGACCGAAGGTGTTCGACAGGGATGCGGCGCTGGACAAAGCCATGACACTCTTCTGGCAGCACGGCTATGAGGCGACCTCGCTCGCCGATCTGGTCGAGGCGACAGGAGCAAAAGCCCCCACCCTGTATGCGGAATTTGTGAATAAAGAAGGACTGTTCCGCGCAGTATTGGACCGTTACATTTCGCGCTTTGCCGCGAAGCACGAAGCCGTGCTGTTTGCTGAGGGAAAATCCGTCGATCGGGCGTTGCGCGACTACTTCACCGCGGTCGCCACCTGTTTTACCAGCAAAGAGACACCGGCCGGCTGCTTTATCATTAATACCTCCGCCGCGCTGGCCGCCTCCTCGACGGATATCGCCAATACCATCAAATCCCGCCATGCGATGCAGGAGCAGGCGCTAACCCAGTTTCTGCAGCAGCGGCAAGCGCAGGGCGAACTGCCCGCGGGCCGCGACGTGGGGCAGCTGGCGCAGTTTCTCAACTGTGTCCTGCAGGGGATGTCCATCAGCGCACGGGAAGGCGCCGATTTTGACAAACTGATGCAAATCACTGACACCACCCTCCGTCTCTGGCCGCTGGTCCTCGAGTCCTGATGCGCCCCGCTTCCGGCGGTGTTCAACCGCCGGAACCGCCAGCCGTTTCGCTTTATCCCCACAAAATAGATTGATTTTTATTACCTTTTCTCGCGCAAGATAAACGCAAATGATATTGATTGCGATATTCATTATGTGCAAAATCCTTTTTTGAGTTTTTCCAGATGTTTCGCATTGTAACGAATACCGGCCCGACGCCGGCCCATAACAACGACAAAACAACTTGCTCATAAAAGGAATGGATATGAAAAAGCGCCTCTGGGTGCTCCACCCTCTGCTGCTGGCCAGCGCGCTGCCTGCGCTGGCGGCTCAGTCTGAAGAAGACAGCATCATCGTTAGCGCGAACCGCACCCATCGCACCGTTGCCGAAATGGCCCAAACCACCTGGGTCATTGAGGGCCAGGAGATTGAGCAGCAGGTCCAGGGCGGAAAAGAGTTCAAAGACGTGCTGGCGCAGCTGATCCCGGGCATCGACGTCAGCAGCCAGGGGCGCACCAACTATGGGATGAACATGCGCGGGCGCGCCATCGTCGTGCTGATTGACGGCGTCCGGCTCAACTCTTCCCGCACCGACAGCCGCCAGCTCGACGCCATCGACCCGTTCAACATCGAGCATGTCGAAGTGATCTCCGGGGCAACCTCGCTGTACGGCGGCGGCAGTACCGGCGGACTTATCAACATCGTCACCAAAAAAGGGCAGCAGGATCGCCAGGTCGATCTTGAGGTGGGCAGCAAGAGCGGGTTTGCAAACAGCAACGATCATGATGAGCGTGTCGCGGCGGCGGTCAGCGGCGGGACAGACCACGCGTCCGGGCGTTTATCGGTAGCCTATCAGCGTTTCGGCGGTTGGTACGACGGCAATAACGATGCGCTGATCCTCGATAACACCCAAACGGGGCTCCAGCACTCTGATCGTCTGGACGTCATGGGGACGGGGACGATCGAGATCGACGACAACCGCCAGCTGCAGCTGGTCACCCAGTACTATAAAAGCCAGGGCGATGATGACTATGGCCTGTGGCTCGGGAAAAATATGTCCGCGGTCACCAGCGGCGGCAAAGCGTACACCACCGATGGGCTCAATTCCGATCGTATCCCCGGCACCGAGCGCCATCTGATCAGCCTCCAGTACTCCGATGCCGATTTCTTCGGCCAGAATCTGGTGAGCCAGGTGTACTATCGCGATGAGTCCCTCACCTTCTATCCATTCCCGACGCTCAGCAAAGGTCAGGTCAGCAGCTTCTCCTCGTCGCAGCAGGATACCGATCAGTACGGGGCAAAGCTGACCCTCAACAGCCAGCCGCTGGCGGGATGGGATCTCACCTGGGGTCTCGACGCCGATCATGAGACCTTCAATGCCAACCAGATGTTCTTCGATCTGCAACAATCGCTGGCGTCCGGCGGGCTGCACAACGAATCGATCTACACCACCGGCCGCTATCCGGGATACAGTATCTCCAACGTCGCGCCGTTCTTGCAGTCGAGCTATGATCTGAACGATATCTTTACCCTCAGCGGCGGGGTTCGCTACCAGTGGACCGAAAACCGGGTTGACGACTTTGTCGGCTACGCCCAGCAACAGGATATCGCCAACGGCAAAGCGCGCTCCGCCGACGCCATCAAAGGCGGCAAAACCGATTATGACAACTTCCTGTTTAACGCCGGGATCGTGGCCCATCTGACCGAGCGTCAGCAGACCTGGTTTAACTTCTCGCAGGGCGTTGAGCTGCCGGATCCGGGTAAATACTATGGCATCGGGAAATACGGCGCGGCGGTCAATGGTCATCTGCCGCTGCTCTCCAGCGTCAACGTCGATGACTCGCCGCTGCAGGGGATCAAAGTTAACTCGTATGAGCTGGGCTGGCGCTATACCGGCGATAACCTGCGCACCCAGCTGGCGGCGTATTACTCGACTTCGGATAAGACCATCGTCGTCAACCGTACCGATATGACCATCGATGTTCAGTCCGACAAACGGCGTATTTACGGCGTTGAGGGTGCGGTCGATTACTTTATTCCGGACAGCGACTGGAGCGTCGGCGGCAACTTCAACGTGCTGAAATCACAGGTGCAGACCGATGGCCGCTGGCAGAAGTGGGACGTCACCCTCGCCTCGCCGTCCAAAGCCACCGCCTGGGTGGGCTGGGCGCCGGATCCGTGGAGCCTGCGCGTGCAGAGCCAGCAGGTGTTTGACCTCAGCGACGCCGCCGGCAACAAGCTGGAAGGCTATAACACCGTCGATTTTATCGGCAGTTACGCGCTGCCGGTGGGAAAACTGACCTTCAGTATCGAAAACCTGCTTAACGAAGACTATATCACCATCTGGGGCCAGCGCGCGCCGCTGCTCTACAGCCCAACCTACGGCAGCTCGTCGCTGTATGAATACAAGGGCCGCGGCCGCACCTTCGGTCTGAATTACGCGTTAACCTTCTGATAAAAAAAGCCCCTCAGCCTGAGCGATTGAGGGGCTAATCAATACACAAATCTGTTTTTAGATTTTGTTGTTCAGGACCAGCTGGCCGTTGTTGTCCAGCGGGATCTGGCTGCCAGGATCGTGATCCATCCGGATTTTCCCCTGCTGATCGCCTATCTTATAGGTCACATCGTAACCCAGCATTTTGTCGGATTTGTCATACACCGTTTTGCAGCGCTGCTGCGTGGTGGTGTAGGTGTCGTTGTCCTGCATCGCGCCCTGGATCTGGTTACCGGCATAGCCGCCGCCCAGCGCGCCCACCACCGTCGCCACGCTGCGTCCGTGACCGCCGCCGAACTGGTGGCCAATCACCCCGCCCGCCACCGCGCCCAGCACGGAACCGGCGATGCGGTTTTCATCCTGTACCGGACGACGATGGGTCACGGTGACATTGCGGCATTCCTGGCGCGGGGTTTTCACGGTTTCTTTAATCGGTGTACTGGAGACCACTTGCGCATACTGCGGGCCGCGATCTAACACGTTGAGACCAGCGACAGCTGCAACGCCCAGCGCGGCAGCCACGCCTATCCCTATACCCGCCAACATAGATTTATTCACGGGAGATCCTCCTTTGTTGCTGTTGATACAATTTTGCAACCGGACCCGGGAAGGCGCAAATCAGATAGCGGATGAAAAGTGCGAGAATTCGCTGCAAATCAAAGGGATTCAGAGGATTCCGAGCGGGATTGCCGCCGGTTCAGCAGAAGAGCCCGGAGGCGCCGCCAGGGCGCGCTCCGGGTCGCAACAGCGATTAATGCAGCTTGAGGCGCGGGCGAATGATGCGGTTGATGCGCCCAACCAGCATCATCAGGCCGGTTTTGAAATAGCCGTGCAGGGCGATCTGGTGCATACGGTACAGGGAGATGTACACAAAGCGCGCAATGCGCCCTTCCACCATCATCGAGCCGCGCATCAGGTTGCCCATCAGGCTGCCGACGGTGGAGTAGTTGGATAGCGACACCAGTGAGCCATGGTCTTTATAGGTGTACGCCTTCAGCGGTTTGCCTTTCATCTGCGCGAGGATGTTATTCAGCGCGCAGGTGGCCATCTGGTGCGCCGCCTGGGCACGCGGTGGCACAAAGCCGCCCTCCGGACGGGCGCAGGAGGCGCAGTCGCCAATGGCGAAAATATCCGCGTCGCGGGTGGTCTGCAACGTCGGCTCAACCACCAGCTGATTGATACGGTTGGTTTCCAGGCCGCCGATCTCTTTCATGAAATCTGGCGCTTTGATCCCGGCCGCCCAGACCATCAGATCCGCTTCAATATATTCGCCATCTTTGGTGTGCAGGCCGCCCGCATCGGCGCTGGTGACCATGGTCTGCGTCAGCACCCGTACACCCAGCTTGGTCAGCTCATTATGCGCCGCCCCGGAAATGCGCGGCGGCAGCGCCGGCAGAATACGTTCGCCCGCTTCGACCAGCGTGACGTTCAGCGCTTCGTTGGTCAGCCCTTTGTAGCCGTAGCTGTGCAGCTGTTTCACGGCATTATGCAACTCAGCGGAGAGTTCCACGCCGGTGGCGCCGCCGCCGACGATGGCAATGTTTACTTTACCGTTAGCGCCGAGGTTCGCGGAGTATTTAAGGAACAGGTTGAGCATTTCCTGATGGAAACGACGCGCCTGGTGCGGGTTGTCGAGGAAAATACAATTCTCTTTAACGCCAGGGGTGTTGAAGTCATTCGAGGTACTGCCCAGCGCCATCACCAGCGTGTCGTACGGCAGTTTACGCTCAGCCACCAGCAGCTCGCCTTTTTCATTGCGCAGCTCGCCGAGGGTGATGGTCTTCCCTTCGCGATTGATATCGACCACCGACCCCAGCTGGAACTGGAAGCCGTGGTTGCGGGCATGGGCCAGATAGCTCAGCGCATCGACACCTTCATCCAGAGAACCGGTGGCCACTTCGTGCAGCAGCGGCTTCCACAGATGGCTGTGGTTACGGTCCACCAGGGTGATTTTCGCTTTCTTATGGCGCCCTAACTTTTTCCCCAGCTGAGTTGCCAGTTCCAGTCCGCCTGCGCCGCCACCCACAATTACGATTTTTTTCAATGGCGTAGTCATGTGTACCCCTAAAATTATTAACCAATTGTTAAATAAAAGTTATTAAAATAGCCTTTATTTAACAACAAGTTACGTCAATGAAACCATTCAGCACTGTCGAGAATACCATGAACGGTGCATTGGTCATACCAAAATTGATGTGCATCAAGTTTTGTCGCGTATTTTTTCAGCGAAACCAATAAGTGTAGACATGAAAAAACCCGCGCGGTGAACCCGGCGCGGGTTTGGAGACAGGGGAAAAGGCTTAACCGAGGGTTTTAAACGCTTTCAGCCGCTGCAGGTGCGGTGAAATGTTTTTAAACTTATGGGTCTGCTCTTCATCCCAGATAATTTCATAATAGTGGTGCAGAAGGTCGGCGGAACGCTGGCTGTCCAACGCTTCGTCCTGTCGGGAAAGCACCACCAGGCAGCGATCGCGGTTCTTTTCGCGGAAGTTGGTCACGCATTTGGTGGCGATGTCAGCATACTCTTCCGGTCGGTCGATTTTGCCTTCCATATTCTCATGCGGAAACAGGTTCGGATTGAACACCGCCTGACGGATATCGCACAGGAAACCAATCCGCTCCGCCCAGTAACCGCCGAGTCCAACGCCGCAGATCAGCGGCCGGTCATCGGCGGTAAGCTGCAGCATTTTATCAACCTCTTTCAGCAGATGCTGCATGTCGTGCTTGGGATGGCGCGTGCTGTAGCTTATCAACCGCACGTCAGGGTCAATAAACTGCAACTGCATCACCTTCTCGTGGTTACCGGGGCTGTTCGAGTCAAAACCGTGTAAATAGATAATCATCGCATCCTCACCAGACAACAACGCCCCGCAGAGCGTTACGCGGACTTCGCCTCTTGCCAGCGCGCATGAAGCTGCTCCAGCTGGGCACTCACCGTTTTCCAACGGGCTGAATCCCTTAACTCCTGACGGGAAAAGGAACCTTTATGATACAATTTCGTAACACGCTCTGCTTTGATCGGCGACAGGTTATCCAGCACACTGACCGCGCCCTTACGATTATTGCAGACGAGTATCATATCGCAACCGGCCTCGAGCGATGCCTGGCCGCGTTCGGCATAGCTGCCCATGATCGCCGCCCCTTCCATCGACAGATCGTCGGAGAAAATCACCCCATCGAAGCCCAGCTCGCCGCGCAGCACCGTTTTCAGCCAATAGGCCGAACCGCTCGCCGGACGCGGGTCGAGCTCCGGGTAAATCACATGCGCCGGCATAATGGCATCCAGACGCTGCTCGGCGATAAGGCTTTTGAATACCGCCATATCGTGGTCGCGGATAACCGATGCCGGACGCGGATCGAAGGGGGTTTCTTTGTGCGAATCGGCAGTCACCGCCCCGTGTCCCGGGAAGTGTTTGCCGGTGGTTTTCATGCCCGCGGCGTGCATGCCGTCAATGACGTGACGCGCCATCGTCAGCGCTTTCTGCGGATCTTCATGATAAGAACGTTCGCCGATTGCGGCGCTGATGTGACCGACGTCCAGCACCGGCGCAAAGCTGATATCGATGTCCATGGCGATCATTTCGCTGGCCATCAGCCAGCCAGCCTCGGCGGCCAGTTTGCCCCCCTCTTCCATCCCCAGCAGCGCAGCGAAAGACTGGGCCGCCGGTAAACGGGTAAAGCCTTCGCGGAAACGCTGAACGCGTCCCCCTTCCTGATCGACCGCCACCACCAGATGGTTACGGGAGGCTTCGCGGATCTGGCGCACCAGCTCCCGCAGCTGCGCCGGATCGTGATAATTTCGGGTGAAGAGGATCAACCCTCCCACCAATGGATGCGCCAGAATCTCTCGCTCTTCCGCATCCAGTTCATACCCTTCAACATCCAACATCACTGGGCCCACACTGACCTCTCTTATCCTTTGCGTTCGTTGTCTAACTGACACCATGTTTCATCTGCCAGCATGATAAATTGCCGATCCCCGCTCTGCCGCCAGCGCATTTCATACCAGCCCACCATGAGCAGCAGTACCCACGGACGCCAGCGCGCCACCTGCCGCCATAGCTGCTGCGCGTCGATAGCCGCCCGTCGGGCATATGCCGCCACCAGCTGGCGGCGCTCGTCCGGGGCGATCCACACGGCGGCCAGCTCCAGCGCGATATCGCCATCGCCGGCATATTCCCAGTCGATCAGCTTCAGACCGGCGTCACTGTGGATAATATTGCCGGCATGGACATCCATATGCAGCGGCGCCAGCCGCAGAGGACGAGGCTCTCCCCGGCGGCACAGCCGCTGATGCCAACGTAGCCAGCGCGGCGTGCGCCGGGCCGGATCGCTCCTCTGCCAGTACTGCGCCAGCAGCGGCCCGAGACTAACACGCCAGCCGAACCGCGGTTGCTGATGCAAATCATACAATAAGCCAGACAGCTGCGGGCAGTCAGGTAACTCGCTTTTCACCTCACCCGCGCAATACTCCACCACCATCCAGCAGGGCGAGTAAAACAGAGGATTGGGCGCCAGCCTGGCAGGCAGCCGGCGCAGCGCACGATACTGACGGCGAAAATAACAGGCAGCGGCAGACGGGTCGTGCGGCTGACGCAGCACTCGTCGCTGGTCGCCATCGCTGATAATCACACTGCCGCCGCTGAGGCCGGTCTGGCTCAGCGAGGCGACAGGATGATAGTGGGGAAAGAAGCGCGACAAGAGCTCGTCGCGCGTTAGCTTATTGTTGCTGAACCGCACCTTTACCTGACCAGATAATCTCGCCGGTTTGCACCAGCATCAACTGCATCTTTAGCTCGGGCGCGTTGACATTGCCAGTGGCATTGGAATAAAGCACATACTGCGCGCCCACGTTGCGGGCGATGCCCATGGCTTTGCTGCGGCTGCCGAGGCTGTCCTGCGGCGACAGGCCCAGCTGCTGCTTGGCGACCGCCAGCTGCTGCGGTGAAACAAGGGTAAATTTGCCGTTGCCCGCCAGCGCGTTACGTAACGCGGTGGTGGCTTCTCCGGCATTCAGCGAACCGTTGGTGCGGTTGTTCACGCTGTCAACCAGCAGAATACTGCCGGCATTGACCCCGCCCGCCTGCAGCATCTGTCCCACCATCGGCTGCACCGCGCCGTTCCAGTCATAATGACGCACGCGCGGCGCCGGCTGACCCGACTGCTGATCCTGATGCTCAATCGGTCCTGGCTGCGACGGGACGGAGGGCACCGCCGGTACCGTCGGCACCGTGGGCTGCGGCTGCACAGGCTGCTGCGGCTGCGGTTTGGCCTCTTCTACCGGCGCGGGCTGCTCACGCAGCCCCGCACAGCCTGCGAGGAATATCGCCAGTGCTGTGATTAACGCATAGCGACACATTTTCATCATTATAATTACCCCTTACAGATAAAGATAAAGGCGGGCCTTATGCGCCCCCAGGATATTGGCGCTGCCATACAACGTCACCGAGGAGCGAGCCGGGACCACGATGGTGCGCGGTGCCTCCAGCGGGTGCATCTCCAGCCCTCGGGCGTCATACCAGAAAAAACGATAATGCACGGTGACCGGCTGTTGGCGCTCGTTATACAGCGTAGAGGAGGCGGTAGCCTGTATCTCCGTCGCCACGACGACAGGCTCGCTGGCGCTGATCCCGGCGGCCAGCACGCTCGACTCCATCACCAGCGCCTGCTGGTCAGAAACCGGGATCTCCGGGTGTGAACTACATCCGGCCAGCAGCCCCGCCGCCAGACACGCGCCCAAAAGGGTCCTTAGCATGGCGTTAGCCTTTGTGCGCCAGCATCGGACCCAGCGGACGACCGCCCAGCAGATGCATATGGATATGGTAAACTTCCTGGCCGCCGTGGCGGTTGCAGTTGACGATCAACCGGTAGCCATCGTCGGCGAGGCCTTCATCGCGGGCAATCTTCGCCGCGACGGTCATCATCCGGCCCAGGGCCAGTTCATGTTCGGTGGTGACGTCATTTACGGTAGGAATCAGAACGTTCGGGACAATCAGAATGTGGGTGGGCGCCTGCGGGGAGATGTCGCGAAAAGCGGTCACAAGCTCATCCTGATAAACAATATCCGACGGGATCTCCCGGCGAATGATTTTGCTGAAAATCGTTTCTTCTGCCATGACTGATTCCTTATTAGTTTTATCCCGTACGCTGGCCTGCTTCTGCAGATAAACGCAGACGCACAGGTTCCGGTAAGAGTATGAGCGACATCCTCCCTCTCTTTCAACCTGAAAGCTCTTTTTCTTATTCAACTATAGACTTAGCTGCTGAGGGAATAAGCATTTGGCGGACAGTTAGCAGGGTTATCGCCTCTGGAAGGCCGATCTTGTCACGTAAAAAAGGCAGCCAGTTGGCTGCCTTAGTCTCCCCGATACTACGTCTTAACTGTTACGGATGTACTCATCCATTTCAGTTTTCAGGTTATCGGACTTGGTACCGAAGATGGCCTGTACGCCAGAACCTGCCACTACCACGCCAGCGGCGCCCAGTTTTTTCAGGCCAGCCTGGTCAACTTTCGCTACATCCGCCACGCTAACACGCAGACGAGTAATACATGCGTCGAGGTTGGTGATGTTCTCTTTACCGCCGAAAGCGGCGATCAGAGCCGGAGCCATCTCGCTGGTTGCGCCAGCTTTGCTCTCTTCGGTGGTATCTTCACGACCCGGTGTTTTCAGATCCAGGGCTTTAATCAGCACGCGGAAAATGACGTAGTACACGATCGCATAGCAGATACCGACGATCGGGAACAGCCACAGCTTGCTGCTGTTACCGGACAGCACGATAAAGTCGATCAGGCCGTGAGAGAACGAAGTACCGTCACGCATACCCAGCAGGATACAGATCGGGAACGCCAGACCCGCCAGGATGGCATGGATAACGTACAGGATCGGCGCCACGAACATGAACGAGAACTCGATCGGCTCGGTGATACCGGTCAGGAACGAGGTCAGCGCGGCGGAGATCATGATACCGCCCACTTTGGCGCGGTTTTCCGGTTTAGCAGAGTGCCAAATCGCGATAGCCGCTGCCGGCAGACCGTACATTTTGAACAGGAAGCCGCCAGACAGTTTGCCCGCGGTCGGGTCGCCTGCCATGTAGCGCGGGATATCGCCGTGGAATACCTGACCAGCCGCGTTGGTGTATTCGCCGATCTGCATCTGGAAAGGAACGTTCCAGATGTGGTGCAGACCAAACGGCACCAGGCAACGCTCGATGAAACCGTAGATACCAAACGCCACCACCGGGTTCTGATAAGCAGCCCACTGGGAGAAGGTCTGGATCGCGGAACCGATCGGCGGCCAAATGAAGGAGAGGATCACGCCGGTGAAGATAGCGGCCAGACCAGAGATAATCGGTACAAAGCGCTTGCCCGCAAAGAAGCCGAGATATTCTGGCAGCTTAATGCGATAGAAGCGGTTAAACATGTACGCGGCGATAGCACCGGAGATAATACCGCCAAGCACGCCGGTATCAGCCAGGTGTTTTGCCGCAATCTCGTCAGCAGGTAAATGCAGCACCAGCGGCGCAACCACCGCCATGGTTTTCACCATGATGCCGTAAGCTACCACTGCAGCCAGTGCGGATACACCGTCGTTATTGGTGAAGCCGAGGGCCACACCGATAGCGAAGATCAGCGGCATGTTGGCGAAAACTGAACCGCCTGCTTCTGCCATAACGTGGGAGACCACGGCTGGCAGCCAGCTGAAGTTTGCGGAACCGACGCCCAGCAGGATACCTGCGATAGGCAGTACGGATACCGGCAGCATCAGCGATTTACCGACCTTCTGCAGGTTAGCAAATGCATTCTTAAACATAATTGAGAGTGCTCCTGAGTATTTGGTACTTTTTTACGTTTTCACGCATTGGCCCGGGGGGAGAACCGCGCCGTGGACAGGACATCTAAGCGCCCTTTATTTATTACACAGAGTAAAATAATTAACGGGATGATTGTTTGACGGCTATCACGTTTCAATCAGCCTTCCGGTAAAAATTTACATCAGCTTACATAAGTTGTATCCAGATGTTGCCAAAAAACCTTCACCGCCACTTTTGTGGCGGTGAACTTTACTCGCTTTGGCTATTAATTACGAGCCTTAAAATAATAAGCAGATCAAGCAGGTTGCAAGCGGGCGGGGTCAATGTGGAACAGTGTGGCAAAATTGTCGGTGGTCTGCTGAGCCAATTGCTCCAGCGACACACCCTTCAGTACCGCCATGTATTCAGCAACGTCACGCACCAGCGCCGGCTGGTTCTCTTTGCCGCGATGGGGTACCGGTGCCAGGTATGGCGAATCGGTCTCCACCAGCAGACGATCCAGCGGAACATAGCGCGCCGCATCGCGCAGCTGCTCGGCGTTACGGAAAGTGACGATACCGGAAAACGAGATATAGAACCCCATGTCGAGCAGCTTACCCGCCGTCTCCCTGTCCTCAGTGAAACAGTGTAGTACGCCTCCGCAATCCGTCACCTTTTCTTCGCGTAAAATGGCCAGGGTATCGGCGCGAGCGTCACGGGTATGCACGATCACGGGCTTGTTCAGCTCCCGGCCGATGCGGATATGGTCACGGAACGAAGTTTGCTGCTGGACTTTGGTTTCCGGGGTATAAAAATAGTCCAGTCCGGTCTCTCCCATCGCGACGACGCCCTCTTCCGCCGCCAGCGTGCGCAGCGTCTCCACCTCGTAGGGCTCATCCTGGTTTAACGGGTGCACCCCGCAGGAGAAGACGACGTTGTCACGCCTTCCTACCAGCTCGCGCATACTGCGGTAGCCAGGCAGCGTCGTGGCGACCGCCAGGCAAAATTTCACATCGCGCGCGGCCGCTTTTGCCAGTACGTCATCGACGTTTTTGTGCAGGGTTTGATAATCCAGACCATCAAGATGGCAGTGGGAGTCGACTAAAAACATAATGTCTCACTCAGAGGTGGGAGACGGGTAAAACCGTCCCGGGTTGCAGGTAATGTTCCCAGCGCAGCAGGCGCTCGGTGAGCAGCAGTTCGCGGTTGACGCCGACGACGTTCAGCAATTGCTCGCGGCAGGTACAGACGTCATGGGCAATCGCCTGCAGCCGGGCGGCGGGCAGACTGTGCGCCAGCCGCTCCAGCAGCGGCCAGACATCCGGGTTACTCACCAGGGCAATTCCCTGCTGTCGTTTTTGCGCATCGACCAGCAGCGATGCCAGCCAGTGCAGGCGAACCGCCGCCTGTTCATGATTGAGTATCGGCAGCAGCGCCAGCCAGTCACCGCTTGCCAGTGTGGTCGCCAGCGCCTGACACAGCTGCTGTCGCGCCGTCCACTGCGGCTCCTTAAGCAGCTCGAGCGCCGCGGCCGGCGCGCTGGCGCACAGACGTAACGCGGCCAGCAGCGCCTCCTGCGGCAGGTTCACCTCACGCTCCAGCCAGGCCAGGGCATAAGATTCCGTCGGCGGCGACAGGTGGTGCAGGCGGCAGCGACTGCGCAGGGTGGTCAGCAGACGCGCCGGCTCCTCGCAGGCGAGGAAGAACCAGGTATTTTCCGGCGGCTCCTCCAGCGTTTTCAGCAACGCGTTGGCGGCGGCATCGGTCAGCAAGGCGGCATCGCTAATCCATACCACCTTCGCCCCACCAAGACGCGCGCGCTCATAGAGCTTGTCGTTGACATCGCGCACCGCGTCAATACCCAGCGCGCTCTTGCCTTTCTCAGGGCTCAGCGGATAGTAATCGGGGTGCGTACCGGCCTGCATCAGCTGGCAGCTGTGGCAGTGACCGCAGCTTTTATGCCCTTCAGGCTGGCGGCACATCAGGAAGCGACACAGCGCATAAATCAACGCCTCGCCGCCCATCCCGCTCAGGGACTGTAACAGTAAGGCGTGGTGGCCACGTCCGGCCTGATAGCTACCGACCAGTTGCTCGAACGAGGGGCGCAGCCACGGATACCATTTCATGCCGGTTGCTCCGCCATCCACTGGGCGATCGTGGCGCGGATATCGCGCGCGACGGCATCCAGCGGCTGCGTCGCGTCCACCGTGCGGATAGAAGGATCTGCCGCAGCCAGCTTAAGGTAGCGCGCGCGGGTACGATTGAAGAAGTTCATCGACTCCTGCTCAATGCGATCCAGTTCGCCGCGGGCGCGGGCGCGCTGCAGCCCCACTTCCGGCGTGACGTCGAGGTACAGCGTCAAATCGGGACGAAAATCGCCGAGAACGGCGTCGCGCAGCGTCGCCAGCATCGTGCGGTCAATGCCCCTGCCGCCGCCCTGATAGGCCTGAGTGGAGAGATCGTGACGATCGCCGATCACCCACTGGCCGCGAGCCAGAGCAGGCTTAATCACCGTTTCCACCAGCTGGACGCGCGCCGCGTAAAACATCAGCACTTCCGCTTTATCGTTAATCACTTCATCGCCCGTGGACTGGATATCCAGCACCAGGCTACGCAGTTTTTCAGCAAGGATTGTGCCCCCCGGCTCACGGGTAAACACCATATCGTGAATACCTGCCGACTGCAGCGTCTCCACCACCAGTTGACGTGCGGTGGTCTTCCCGGCGCCCTCCAGCCCCTCGATGACGATATAGTTACTGCGCATTTTTTTCCTTAAGTACTTTCAGATAGTCCTGCACCGCGCGGTTATGGCTGACCAGGTTTGTGGTAAACGTATGGCCCCCTTTCCCGTCGGCGACAAAATAGAGGTATGGTGTTTTCGCCGGATGGGCGGCCGCCTTCAGCGACGCTTCGCCCGGCACCGCGATAGGGCCTGGCGGCAGGCCGCTGATGGTATAGGTATTGTACGCGGTCGGCGTCTCCAGATCCTTACGCGTTAACTTTCCATTATACCCTTCGCCCATCCCGTAGATCACCGTTGGGTCGGTCTGTAAGCGCATGCCGATGCGCAGGCGGTTGATAAATACCGACGCGACGCGATCGCGCTCTTCCGCCACCGCGGTCTCTTTCTCAATAATCGAGGCCATGGTCAACAGCTGATTCTGATCGGCATAGGGCAGATTATCCATCCGTCCTTCCCAAACCTTCGCCACTTCAGTGACCATTTTCTGATGCGCGCGCTTGAGGATGGCGATGTCGCTAGTATTGGCGGTATACATCCAGGTATCCGGCCAGAACCAGCCTTCCACCCAGTCGGCATGGTCAAGACCTAACGCCTTAGCCACCGTCGCGTAGCTATCGTCTTCAAGCGTGTGCTTCACGTAGGGAGCATCGCGCAGCTGACGAAGGTAGTCGCTGACGCGCATGCCTTCGACAAAGCGCAGCGGAAACTGCGCCTCTTTGCCGCTGGCCAGCAGCTGCAGCATCTCGCGCACCGTCATTTGCGGCGTGAGGCGATAGGTCCCGGCCTTGAAGTGAGACAGCTCAGGCTCCATCCGCAGCAGCCACTGGAACACGCGCGGGCGATTGATCACCTTCTCGCGATAGAGATCCTGCCCCAGCGCCAGCCGGCCGGTGCCGGCTTCGAGGGTAAAGATGGTCTCTTCTTTAATCAGCAGCTTGCTGTCCGCCAGCTGGCGTACCTTCCACATTCCTGCCGCCGCGGCGATGCCCAACAGCACCACCAGCAACAGGATAAAACGTAACATTTTCTTCATACTAACCAGACAGCTCACACAAAGGGGCTAAAAAATGGTAAAGCTCGCGCGAGGACCAGACGGTCTCCTCCCAGCGACGAACCGGCACCAGCGGCATCAGCGCATTGCAGATCAGCACTTCATCGGCCTCCCGCAACGCCTCGGGACGCGCTGTCACTTCGACAACGCGAAACGTCGATGGTGCCAGCTGCGCGATACAGCGCTGCCGCATTATGCCGTTGACCCCGGCATAATCGAGTCGCGGAGTAAATACATCCCGTCCCTGACGCCAGAATAAATTCGCGGCACAGCATTCCGTAAGCCACCCGTCACTGTCAAGGACCAGCGCCTCATCGGCGTCCGTCTGTTCAAGATGAGAGCGGATCAGCACCTGCTCCAGACGATTAAGATGCTTCAGGCCAGCCAGCCAGGGGTTGCGCCCCAGGGTCACCGGGCTCCGGGTCAGGGTAATGCCCTCCTCCCGCCAGCGCGCGTAGTGCGCCGGAAGCGGAGAGTCGCTCAGAATACGGGTGGGCGACGCACAGCCCGCCGTGCTGTATCCCCTTCCCCCAACGCCGCGGGTAAGGGTCACCTTAAGCACGCCCTGCGCGTGCGGTCGAGCCAGACGCTGCATCTCGTCGCTTAGCGTCAGCCAGTCGTCAAACGGGATGCGTAATTTTTCGCAGGTTGTCTGCAAACGCTGCAGATGGGCGTCCAGTAACGCAACCTGTCCATGCTGTATACGGGCAGTGGTAAAACAACCGTCGCCAAACTGGACGGCGCGATCGTTCGCCGCCAGCGTGTCCTGTTCAACGCCATTTATCAAGAACATAAAGGACTCCTTTTCACTGGTCGGTGAGTGTCTCAGGACACGGAGCAGAGGACAAGCGGAGAAAGCCGAATAAAAAAGGCCCGACAATCGGGCCTTTTGTTAAAGCAGTATCGGGGCATGCCCTGTCACACTTTTTTGAAGATCAGCGAACCGTTAGTGCCGCCAAAGCCGAAGGAGTTGCACAGGGTGTACTCCATACCGGAAACCTGACGCGCTTCGTGCGGAACGAAGTCGAGGTCGCAGCCCTCATCCGGGTTGTCGAGGTTGATCGTCGGCGGAACCGCCTGATCGCGCAGCGCCAGGATAGAGTAAATCGACTCTACCGCCCCTGCCGCGCCCAGCAGATGCCCGGTCATGGATTTGGTGGAGCTCACCAGTACGCGGCTCGCCGCATCGCCGAAGACAGACTTAACCGCCTGCGCTTCCGCTTTATCGCCAGCCGGCGTCGAGGTGCCATGGGCATTGACGTAGCCGATCTGGCCCGGTTCGATGCCCGCATCGCGAATGGCATTCACCATCGCCAGCGCGGCGCCCGCGCCATCTTCCGGCGGTGACGTCATATGGTAAGCATCGCTGCTCATGCCGAAGCCGACGATCTCGGCGTAGATTTTCGCGCCGCGTTTTTTTGCGTGCTCGTACTCTTCCAGCACCACCATGCCCGCGCCGTCGCCCAGCACGAAGCCGTCGCGATCTTTATCCCACGGACGGCTTGCCGCCTGCGGGTTGTCATTGCGCGTGGAGAGCGCCCGCGCTGCGCCAAAGCCGCCCACGCCAAGGGGGGTACTGGCTTTTTCCGCACCGCCTGCCACCATCGCATCGGCATCGCCATAGGCGATGATGCGCGCAGCCTGACCGATGTTGTGCACGCCTGAAGTACAGGCGGTCGCGATGGAGATACTTGGTCCACGCAGACCAAACATGATGGTCAGATGGCCGGCCACCATGTTAACAATTGTGGAGGGAACGAAGAATGGGCTGATCTTACGCGGTCCGCCGTTGACCAGCGAACTGTGGTTTTCTTCGATCAAGCCGAGACCGCCAATACCAGAGCCGATTGCGGCACCAATACGGGTAGCATTCTCTTCCGTCACTTCAAGGCCAGAATCCTGCATGGCCTGAACGCCAGCGACAATTCCATATTGAATGAAGGCATCCATCTTGCGCTGCTCTTTGCGCGAGATGATGTCATCACAGTTAAAATCCTTTACTAAGCCAGCAAATTTCGTTGCATAGGCGCTAGTATCGAAATGGTCGATCAGGCTGATGCCACTCTGACCGGCAAGGAGAGCTTTCCAGGTAGACTCTACGGTATTGCCGACAGGAGACAACATGCCCAGTCCGGTCACAACTACACGACGCTTAGACACGTTTGTCCTCCAGGGAGGGAAAATAGATTCTTGTGGGACAAATAAAGATAAAACTCAGGCGGTCGAATGACCGCCTGGAGATGTTCACTTACGCCTGGTGGCCGTTGATGTAATCAATGGCAGCCTGAACGGTGGTGATTTTCTCAGCTTCTTCGTCCGGAATCTCAGTATCAAACTCTTCTTCCAGAGCCATTACCAGCTCAACGGTGTCAAGAGAATCAGCGCCCAGGTCTTCAACGAAGGAAGCATTGTTGGTAACTTCTTCCTGCTTAACGCCCAGCTGCTCGCCGATAATTTTCTTAACGCGTTCTTCGATAGTGCTCATACTCTTAAATTTCCTATCAAAACTCGCTTTCGCGATGGTTTTCGTAGTGTATAAAATGTTGAAAAATTTGCAACTAAATCCCGGCAGGTCTTACCACGATTTTGCGCTATTTTGAGGCCGTTTGCCCTAAGAACGCAAATCTTTTCGCACAAAACCGCACAGAGAACCGTGCGAAGTGCGCGGTTCCTGAACGTTTTGCACAAATCTCGGTCAGACCATGTACATTCCGCCGTTGACGTGCAGGGTTTCACCAGTGATGTAACTTGCTTCGTCAGAGGCTAAAAATGCAACCGCGCTGGCGATTTCATTTGGGGTGCCAAGGCGCCCCGCAGGAACTGCCGCCAGCGTACCCGCACGCTGCTCATCGGTCAGCGCACGCGTCATGTCCGTTTCAATAAAGCCCGGAGCAACAACGTTTACAGTAATACCGCGGGACGCAACTTCACGCGCCAGTGATTTACTGAAGCCGATCAGACCCGCTTTCGCCGCAGCGTAGTTGGCCTGACCCGCATTTCCCATGGTACCAACCACAGAACCGATAGTGATAATACGTCCATGACGCTTTTTCATCATAGCGCGCATTACCGCTTTTGACAGACGGAAAACCGATGACAGGTTGGTTTCGATGATATCGTTCCACTCGTCATCTTTCATGCGCATTAACAGGTTGTCGCGAGTGATTCCGGCATTATTCACCAGGATATCCACTTCGCCAAACTCTGCGCGCACATTTTCCAGAACAGATTCAATAGATGCCGGGTCGGTCACATTCAACATCAGACCTTTACCGTTGGCGCCTAAATAGTCGCTGATCGCCTGCGCGCCGCTTTCGCTGGTCGCAGTACCGATAACTTTCGCGCCGCGGGCGACGAGCGTTTCAGCGATGGCGCGGCCAATACCGCGGCTTGCACCGGTAACCAGCGCGATTTTTCCTTCAAAACTCATGGTTTTCCTCTTTTATTGCTCAAGCGCCGCAGACATCGCCGCCGGCTCGTTAAGCGCGGAAGCGGTCAGGGTGTCAACAATACGTTTGGTCAGGCCGGTGAGGACTTTACCCGGGCCCACCTCATACAGATGCGTTACGCCCTGAGCAGCCATAAACTCAACGGTTTTAGTCCACTGAACCGGACTATACAGCTGGCGTACCAGCGCGTCGCGAATGGCGTCAGGCGCGGTTTCGCACTTCACGTCGACGTTATTTACCACCGGGATCGTCGGCGCGTTGAAGGTGATTTTCTGCAGCTCAAGCGCCAGTTTCTCCGCAGCTGGCTTCATCAGCGCACAGTGAGACGGCACGCTCACCGGCAACGGCAGCGCCCGTTTAGCGCCCGCGGCCTTACAGGCGGCGCCTGCGCGTTCAACGGCCTCTTTGTGACCGGCGATAACCACCTGGCCCGGGGAATTGTAGTTCACCGGAGAGACGACCTGCCCTTCGGCCGATTCTTCACAGGCTTTGGCAATAGCCGCGTCGTCCAGACCGATAATCGCTGACATGGCGCCAGTACCTTCCGGTACAGCTTCCTGCATGAATTTGCCGCGCAGTTCAACCAGGCGAACGGCATCAGCGAAAGCGATAACGCCCGCGCAAACCAGCGCGGAGTATTCGCCGAGGCTGTGGCCAGCCAGCAGCGCCGGCGCTTTGCCGCCCTGCTGCTGCCAGACGCGGTACAGCGCCACGGAGGCGGTCAGCAGCGCTGGCTGGGTCTGCCAGGTCTTATTCAGTTCTTCTGCCGGGCCCTGTTGCGTCAGCGCCCACAGATCGTAACCCAACGCTGCGGAAGCTTCTCCGAAGGTCTCTTCAATGACCGGCCAGGTCGCCGCCATATCGGCCAGCATGCCTACGGCCTGCGAGCCCTGTCCCGGGAACACAAAAGCAAATTGCGTCATGTTTAAATCCTTATACTAAAAACGAACCAGCGCGGAACCCCAGGTGAAACCGCCACCAAAGGCTTCCAGCAAAATCAGCTGCCCACGTTGAATGCGGCCATCGCGGACGGCCTCATCCAGCGCGCAAGGGACTGACGCCGCAGAGGTGTTGCCATGGCGGTCGAGGGTCACTACGACGTTATCCATCGACATGCCCAGTTTCTTCGCCGTCGCGCTGATGATCCGCAGGTTTGCCTGGTGCGGCACCAGCCAGTCCAGCGCTGAACGTTCGAGATTATTCGCGGCCAGCGTCTCATCAACGATGTGCGCTAACTCGGTGACCGCCACTTTGAAGACTTCATTGCCGGCCATCGTCAGATAGATCGGATTTTCCGGATCGACGCGATCGGCGTTCGGCAGGGTCAGCAGTTCGCCATAGCTACCGTCAGCATGCAGATGCGTCGAGATAATGCCAGGCTCTTCGGAGGCGCCCAGCACCACCGCCCCGGCGCCATCGCCGAAAATAATAATCGTCCCGCGATCGGCCGGATCGCAGGTGCGCGCCAGCACATCAGCGCCGACGACCAGCGCATAGTCCACCGCGCCGTTCTTGACATACTGATCGGCGACGCTCAGCGCATAGGTGAAACCGGCGCAGGCGGCCGCGACGTCAAACGCCGGGCAGCCCTTGACGCCCAGCATAGACTGAATCTGGCATGCCGAACTCGGAAACGCGTGCGTGCCGGAGGTGGTCGCAACGATGATCAGACCAATTTGCTCCGCGGACACGCCCGCCATCGCCAGCGCCTGCTTTGCGGCTTCAAAGCCCATCGTAGCAACTGTTTCATGCGCTGCGGCAATACGACGCTCACGGATACCTGTGCGGGTGACAATCCACTCGTCAGAGGTCTCTACCATTTTTTCCAGGTCGGCGTTTGTACGCACTTGCTCGGGCAGATAGCTGCCGGTACCAATAATCTTCGTATACATGTACGCTCAGTCACTCTTGGGTAATATACCCGCCTCGTTCAACCGCCGCGGCGTCAGTGGTGTCCATTCGTCCCGCTTTGCTGTCGGGCGTTCACGTCACTGTCGCTTTCCGGCAGCTCGAAACCAGCTGGGTATAAAGATTCCAGGCGCGCGGCGATCCGTTGGGGAATTTGCCGCTGCACCGCCTGCACTGCCTGCTCTATCGCGACGCTAAAGGCGCGTTGATTGGCAGCACCATGACTCTTGATCACGGAACCGCGCAATCCTAACAGACAGGCGCCATTATACTGGTCGGGGTTGAGGTGACTGAATCGCCTCGCCAGGCTTTTTTGTAACCAACGTTTTAGTAACAGCAGCCACCACGACCGTTTTTTGCCCTCTCCCTGAGATTTCAGCAGTGAAAGGAACATTCTGACAACACCTTCCATGGTTTTTAATGTGACGTTGCCCGTGAATCCATCACAAACCAGCACATCGGTTTTTCCGGTCAACAGTTCATTGGCTTCAAGATAGCCGATGTAGTTGAGGGAAGGCAGCGTTTTGAGCACTGCGGCAGCATCGCGGATGCTGCTGAGGCCTTTCATCTCTTCTTCGCCGATGTTCAGCAAGGCGACGCGAGGATTGGCAATGCCAACCACCTCTTCCGCCAGCACTGACCCCATCACCGCGAACTGCACCAGCATCGTGCTGTCGCAATCGACGTTGGCGCCGAGATCCAGCACCACGGTTTTGCCCTTCTGCTGGTGCGGCAGCACCGTCACCAGCGCCGGCCGCTCAATACCTTCAATCGGTTTGAGCAGCAGTTTCGCCAGGCCCATCAGCGCGCCGGTGTTGCCGGCGCTGACGCAGGCTTCCGCCCGCCCTTCTTTCACAAGCTCCAGCGCCACGCGCATTGAGCTTCCGCGACTGCTGCGGATAGCCTGTGCGGGTCGCGCATCACTGGCAATAACTGACTGCGCAGGAATAATCTGCAGACGCGAACGTTGTTCGAAGTCAGCTTTGGCGAGTAATGGCGTGATGGCGTCGGGATCGCCGACTAAAAGAAGTGTGAGTTGCGAATTAGAGTTAAGTGCCTGCAGTGCTGCAGGCACTGTCACGGATGGGCCGAAATCGCCCCCCATGACATCTAACGCCAGGGTTAGACGTGTCAAGGTATCGTCGCTGCCCGGTTCGGTGATTCCCCAGTTGCCCGGGGAGTCCTCACTAAGCTTCATCACGCTGGCACCCGCGAATTTTCACGCTGCAGACGCAACAATCCGGGCATTGACGCCTCTGGTTATCGGGTTAACCGAGTGCCCAGGTACGTACAAACCCGCCATGGCCTGCAACGGGAAATCCTGCGAGTATCGCGTGATTACTTAGCGATAACCTTGCGACCGCGGTAGAAACCGTCGGCAGTGATGTGGTGACGCAGGTGTTTCTCACCAGAAGTTTTGTCTACAGACAGGCTGGTGACTGCGGTCAGCGCGTCATGGGAACGACGCATGCCACGTTTGGAACGGGTTGGTTTATTCTGTTGTACGGCCATGGACCTTACTCCTCAATTACTTACGCTTTAAGCTGGCTAATACGGCAAATGGGTTTGGTTTTTGTGCCTCTTCAGGCAGTTCGCCAAAGACCATGTCCGCGTCGGACACTTCACAGTGTTCAGAATCATGCACCGGAACTACGGGCAGGGAGAGGATAATTTCATCCTCGACCATTGCCTGCAGGTCGATTTCACCGAATTCGTTAACCTCAATCGGCTCATACGCTTCCGGTAGTGCTTCGGCCTGTTCGTCATTTCTGACGGGGCTAAAACAATACGTGGTGTGGACGTGATGGGAAAACGGTTTCCCGCAACGCTGGCATTCGAGGGTTACCGTCACCTTCGCATCGCCTGTAATAACGGCGAGACGCTGGTTATCGATAGCGAACGACATGCTGCATTCCACATCGCTGTCCACGCTGACTACAGAATCGGCTACACGTTCAACCTGATCGCGGGCATAGATGCCTTCGTAATCAAGGCGTTTTTGAGCCGTGCGTACCGGATCAAGAGTCAGGGGTAATTTTACCTTTTGCATAGGGCGCGCATATTAACTTTGTAATGTCATAGAGTCAAAGAAAAAGGCAGCCTCAGGTTGCCTTTTGCCATTTATTCGCACACATTGCGGCGCATAGTTTAAGATGATGCTCTGCGAAGCGCTATATGTGGATGAAAAAATATGTCTCAACTTATCCTGGCGTCAACCTCTCCCTGGCGGCGCATGCTGCTGGAAAAACTGGGGTTACCATTTGAATGTGCGGCGCCTGACGTCGACGAAACGCCCCGCCCTGAAGAATCCGCGCGTCAGCTTGTCACCCGGCTGGCGCAGGCCAAAGCGCAGAGCCTGGCTTCGCGCTACCCCAATCACCTTATTATAGGCTCCGATCAGGTTTGCGTATTGGACGGTGAGATCACCGGCAAACCGCACACCGAGGAAAATGCCCGCAGGCAGTTGAGAAAGGCGAGCGGGTCGATCATTACCTTTTATACTGGCCTCGCGCTGTACAACTCCGCCAGCGGTCATCTGCAAACCGAATGCGAGCCCTTTGACGTCCACTTCCGGCATCTCAGCGATAAAGAGATCGAAGGCTATGTGCGTAAAGAGAACCCGCTGCAGTGCGCCGGGAGTTTTAAGAGCGAGGGGTTAGGTATTACGCTGTTCGAACGGCTGGAAGGCCGCGATCCGAATACGCTGGTCGGTTTACCCTTGATCGCGCTCTGTCAGATGCTGCGCCGCGAAAATTACAACCCGCTGTTAGGCTGAGGTAAAAAAAACGGCGGAACTGATTCCGCCGTTGCACTTATTTGCTCTTCCGTAGCACCTGTAGACAGTGCTTCAGCTGGTTATCCAGCGGCGCCTCAACGCGCATCACCTCCCCGCTCCCCGGGTGGGTAAACTTCAGCGCAGCAGCGTGGAGGAACAGGCGGTTTAAACCGGTACCAGAGAGTTGCTTGTCAAATTCGCGGTCGCCATAGCGGTCGTCAAAGGCGATAGGATGGCCGGCATACTGGGTATGAACGCGAATCTGATGCGTGCGTCCGGTGACCGGACTGCAGCGCACCAGAGTGGCGAATTCATAACGCTCTTCCACTTTGAAGCGCGTCTCTGACGGCTTGCCTTCCTGACTCACGCGGACGATTCTCTCGCCGCTCTGCAGAATGTTCTTCAACAGCGGGGCCTGCACCACTTTGGTATGCGACTGCCACTGGCCGCGCACCAGCGCCAGATAGTCTTTCTGCATGCCTTTATCACGCAGCTGCTCGTGCAACGAACGCAGCGCCGAGCGCTTTTTCGCCACCAGCAGCACGCCAGAGGTATCGCGGTCGAGCCGATGTACCAGCTCAAGGAAGCGCGCCTCCGGGCGCAGGGCGCGCAGCCCTTCAATCACGCCGAAGCTCAGGCCGCTGCCGCCATGTACCGCGGTACCGGATGGCTTATTGAGGACCAGAATATGATCGTCTTCATAGAGGATCACCTCAGAGAGCGCCGCCACTTTCTGCAGATGCGGCGATACCGCCTCTTCTTCACGTTCCGCCACACGCACCGGCGGGATACGGACTTCATCGCCCGCTTCCAGCTTATACTCCGGCTTCACGCGTTTTTTATTCACCCGCACCTCGCCTTTACGCAGGATGCGATAAATCATGCTCTTCGGTACGCCTTTCAATTGGGTACGCAAAAAGTTGTCGATACGTTGCCCCGCTTCATCAGCAGCAATGGCAACCATTTTTACGGTTGGGGTCTCAGTTTTCATGGTGCGCGATTCTAAATAGCCGGACGCATTAGCGCCACTCATTTTTATATGCTTATATTTATCATTATCCTGTTTTCACGGTTTGCCTGACCGCCATATTGTTTGTTATTAGAACAATCTGTATGGGCAGGTGATAAAACTGTGAGTAACCGGGTGATAAAAGGTGAAAGTCAACTTGCTATAACAAGGTTAGCAATGGAATAATGAGACCGTTTTCCGTATTGCATCTTGTTAGAACAAGACATTAGCGGAATGACCAGTTTTGTCTGACCGATCGCCCACGCAGCAATGGCGTAAGACGTTGTGATCTTTCAGACAGTTAGCGGGCTGCGGGTTGCAGTCCTTACCGGTACAGGCTCTATGGATTTCAAGTCGCAGGAAGGCGTCAACTCCGGGACTCCCGGGAGCTCATCTGGATCCGCTGATCGAGGTGAGCAGGTTAAGCCATCATGCCTGCAACGCGAAAGACGACGAGTATAAATGGAATATTCTCTGGTGATACATCCCAGGCTGTTCCCCTGAATAATTGCGCTGTGTTTCCGTTT
Organism: Klebsiella sp. 54; assembly: GCF_018223875.1. NCBI lineage: Bacteria > Pseudomonadati > Pseudomonadota > Gammaproteobacteria > Enterobacterales > Enterobacteriaceae > Klebsiella > Klebsiella sp. 54. The sequence goes on along the minus strand of NZ_JAGRRA010000002.1, from coordinate 952,040 downwards.
GAAACACAGGCGACCGACACTCTGCGCCTCTTAAGCGCGCGACAACCGTGAGGTTGGCGACGTGAACCAGACACGAGGCCATCGGTTTTCCCCCGGAAAGGCATTACTCTGCCCGCAGCTTAGTCGTCAATGTAAGAATAATGAGTAAGTTACGATGAAAAGAATGTTAATCAACGCAACTCAGCAGGAAGAGTTGCGCGTCGCCCTTGTTGATGGGCAGCGCCTGTACGACCTGGATATCGAAAGCCCCGGGCACGAACAGAAAAAAGCGAACATCTACAAAGGCAAAATCACCCGCATTGAACCCAGCCTTGAAGCCGCGTTTGTTGATTACGGCGCCGAGCGTCATGGTTTCCTCCCCCTCAAAGAAATCGCCCGCGAATACTTCCCCGCCAACTACAATGCGCACGGCCGTCCTAATATCAAAGACGTACTGCGTGAAGGTCAGGAAGTTATCGTGCAGATTGATAAAGAAGAACGCGGCAACAAAGGCGCTGCGCTCACCACCTTTATCAGCCTTGCGGGCAGCTATCTGGTATTGATGCCGAACAACCCGCGCGCGGGGGGAATTTCACGCCGTATCGAGGGCGATGACCGTACCGAACTGAAAGAAGCGCTGGCGAGCCTGGAGCTTCCGGACGGCATGGGCCTTATCGTTCGCACCGCTGGCGTCGGCAAATCTGCCGAAGCCTTGCAGTGGGACCTGAGCTTCCGTCTGAAACACTGGGAAGCGATTCAGAAAGCCGCGGAAAGCCGTCCGGCGCCGTTCCTTATCCACCAGGAAAGTAACGTCATTGTCCGCGCCTTCCGTGACTATCTGCGCCAGGATATCGGCGAAATCCTGATCGATAATCCGAAAGTGCTCGAGCTGGCGCGCCAGCATATCGCCGCGCTGGGTCGTCCGGATTTCAGCAGCAAAATCAAACTGTACACCGGTGAAATCCCGCTGTTCAGCCACTACCAGATCGAATCCCAGATTGAATCCGCCTTCCAGCGTGAAGTGCGTCTGCCGTCCGGTGGCTCTATCGTCATCGACAGCACTGAAGCGCTGACCGCGATCGATATCAACTCCGCCCGCGCCACCCGCGGCGGCGATATCGAAGAGACGGCGTTCAACACCAACCTCGAAGCGGCTGACGAGATTGCCCGCCAGCTGCGTCTGCGCGACCTCGGCGGCCTGATCGTTATCGACTTTATCGATATGACTCCGGTTCGCCACCAGCGCGCTGTGGAGAACCGTCTGCGCGAAGCCGTCCGTCAGGACCGGGCGCGCATTCAGATCAGCCATATCTCGCGCTTCGGCCTGCTGGAGATGTCCCGCCAGCGCCTGAGCCCGTCGCTGGGCGAATCCAGCCACCACGTCTGCCCGCGCTGCTCCGGCACCGGCACCGTGCGTGATAACGAATCGCTGTCGCTCTCTATTCTGCGTCTGATCGAAGAAGAAGCGCTGAAAGAGAACACCAAAGAAGTGCACGCCATCGTTCCGGTACCGATCGCCTCCTATCTGCTGAACGAAAAACGTGCCGCGGTGAGCGCTATCGAATCCCGTCAGGGCGATGTGCGCGTTATTATCGTGCCAAACGACGAAATGCAGACGCCGCACTACTCCGTCCTGCGCGTGCGCAAAGGTGAAGAGACCTCAACGCTGAGCTACCTGCTGCCGAAGCTGCATGAAGAAGAGATGGCGCTGCCGGGCGACGATGAGCCGGCAGAACGGAAACGTCCGGAACAGCCGGCCCTGGCCGCTTTTGTCATGCCTGACGCGCCGCCAGCCCCGATGCTTGAAGAGCCTGTCGCCGCTCCTGTCGCCGCAGCGGCACCGGTCGCGGCCACCGCACCGGCGCAGCCTGGCCTGCTTTCACGCTTCTTCAGCGCGCTGAAGAATATCTTCTCTGGCGCCGAAGAGGCCAAACCGGCTGAGGTTAAGGTCGAGAAGAAAGCGGAAGAAAAACCGGAGCGTCAGCAGGAGCGCCGTAAACCGCGCGCCAACAACCGCCGCGATCGCAACGACCGCCGTGAAAACCGCGACAATCGTGACAACCGCGATAACCGTGACAATCGTGACACTCGTGCGGACAATGCCGAGGGCCGTGAACCGCGCGAATCGCGTGAAGAGAACCGTCGCAACCGTCGCGAGAAGCCGTCGCAGAATGTGGAAGCCCGTGATGTTCGCCAGACCTCAGGCGACGACGCGGAGAAAGCGAAATCTCGTGACGAGCAGCAGCCGCGCCGCGAACGCACCCGCCGCCGCAATGACGACAAACGTCAGGCGCAGCAGGAAGCCAAAGCGCAGACTCGCGAAGAGCCGGTAGCGCAGGAGACGGAGCAGGAAGAGCGTGTGCAGACCCTGCCGCGTCGTAAACCGCGCCAGCTGGCGCAGAAAGTACGCGTTGAGTCCGCTGTCGTTGAGCAGGTTGCCGAGATCGTGCCAGAAGCCGTAGTGGCGGAAGTTATCGCTCCGCGCAGCGAGCCGGTGAAAGCCGAGCTGCCAGCAGTAGTGGAGAGCGTGGCGGACCAGGACGAAAATGGCGAATCCCGTGAAGCGAACGGTATGCCGCGTCGCTCACGTCGTTCCCCGCGTCACCTGCGCGTTAGCGGTCAGCGTCGTCGTCGCTATCGTGACGAACGCTATCCGACCCAGTCGCCAATGCCGCTGACCGTAGCCTGCGCATCGCCGGAGATGGCTTCCGGTAAAGTCTGGATCCGCTACCCGGTGGTTCGTCCGCAGGATCAGCAGCCGGAAGAGGTTCAGATTCAGAACGACAACCTTGTGGAAACCGTCGCGGCCGTCGCGACCCCGGTTGCCGTCGTTGAAACCGTTACCGCTGCCCCGGTCACCGTCGAGCCGGCTACCATGGAGCCGGTTACCACCGAGCCTGTGGTCGTCGAGCCGGTCGTAGCCGCCGAGCCGGTGGTGGTTGATGCTGCGGAAGGTATCGCGCCAGCAGCCGTCGAGCCAGCGCCGCAGGAGCTGGTCACCGAAGCGCCGGCTGTCGAAGCGCCTCAGGCTATCGCGCCAGCGACGCTCGACGCCGAGCCGGTGGTGGTAGAACCTGAAGTGGTGGAAACGGCGCCTGTCGTTGAAGCGCCAGTGGAAACCATCGCGCCGGCGGCGGAAACCGCAGTTGAAGCACCGGTTGTTGACGCACCGGTTGTCGAGCCGGTCAAAGCCGAGCCTCCGGTGAGTAAGCCGGTAGTGGTGGCGGGTCATCGCCATGCCACCGCGCCAATGACCCGTGCGCCAGCGCCGGACTATGTCCCGGAAGCGCCGCGCCACAGCACCTGGGTGCGCCCGCCATTCGCTTTTGAAGGCAAAGGCGCCGCCGGCGGTCATAGCGCCACCCATAAAGCCACCGCTGAACCGACCCGCCCACAGCCCGTCGAGTAAGCGTGCTAAATAAAAAACCGGCCTCCTGGCCGGTTTTTTTATGCGCTTTGCGGAGGCTGCATGCCGGCGAGGTCCGGCATGATCTCCCGCATCAGGTCGAGGAACTTACGCAGCCGCGTCGGATAATAGCGCGCCCAGGGATAGACCAGGTGGACCGGCAGCGAGGCGGGACGCCACTGCGGGAACAGCTCTGTCAACCTTCCGGCAGCAAGATCCTCCGCCACGGCCCAGCTGGACACCATCGCCACCCCCAGCCCCGCCAGCGCAGTGTTACGCGCGACGTAAAGGCTGTCGGTGCTCAGACAGGGGGTGATCGCCGTGGAGACGAGCTGCCCGCTGACCTGATGTCGGAGCCGCACCTCATGCTGATAAAAGGTGTTAATGGCGATCCACGGCAGGCCGGATAACGCCTCCAGCGAGGTTAACGGTGGGTGCTTCGCCAGCAGTTCAGGGGAGGCCACCACGCAGCGCGGCACTTCTGCCAGCAGCACGGAGACCGTGGCCGGATCCACCTCCGCCCCCACGCGGATGGCGCAGTCGATATTATCGCTGAGAAAGTCGACAGTATTATCATTCAGCATCCACTCCACCGACAGTTGCGGGTGGCGCTGGAGAAAGGCGACCAGCGGCCCCAGCAGCTGCTGCTGGCCAAAAGCGTGCGGCGCCCTCACCCGCAGCACCCCCACCGGCCGATCGTCGGCAATACGCAGGTCATCTTCCAGCGCCAGCCAGGCATCCACCAGCTGGCGGGCGTGACGGTAGCAACGTTCGCCATCGTCAGTGAGCTTCATCGCATGGGTGGTACGCAGGATCAGCTTGACTCCCAGCAGCCCTTCAAGGGACTGCAGGCGGCGGCTGACGGTCGCCTGGGTGGTCTCCATCTGCCCCGCCGCGGCGGAGAGCGACCCTGCCTCTATAATACGAATATAGGTACGCATCAGCTCAATGCGATCTATACGCTCCTGTCTTTTCATTTTTCTTTTGCCTATACGTGCTACGTATAACCGTTTTACCACCAGCCCGGCTACCGCGCCAGCCGCATTCAGGGAAAAATAGCCCCATCGCATTCACGAGGTATTGATCATGACACCGACTTCCCTTTCCACCCGCGACGCAGGCTGGATTATCTTCATTCTCGCGCTCGGCGCCGGCTTTAGCGTCGCCTCTATCTACTACGCGCAGCCGCTGCTGCCGTTGATGGGCGCCAATCTCCACCTGACGGTAGAAGGTATGGGTCTGGTCCCTACTCTGACGCAGGCGGGTTATGCGCTCGGCATTCTGTTCCTGCTCCCGCTCGGCGACCGCCACGATCGCCGCCGGCTGATTTTGGTGAAAAGCGCGCTGCTGGCGCTCCTGCTGCTCCTGTGCAGCCTCACCGGCCAGCTCAGCTCACTGCTGGTGGTCAGTCTGCTGATCGGTATGGCGGCGACCATGGCGCAGGATATCGTCCCTGCGGCGGCGATCCTCGCCCCGGCGGGCAAGCAGGGCAAAATGGTGGGCACGGTGATGACCGGGCTGCTGCTGGGGATCCTGCTTTCCCGGACGGTCAGCGGCGTGGTGGGCGCAGTGTTTGGCTGGCGGGTGATGTATCAGGCGGCGGCGGTCAGCGTGGCGCTGATTGGCCTGGTGATGTGGCGGGTGCTGCCGCGCTTCGCCATTCACTCGACGCTGAGCTATCCGCAGCTGATGGCCTCAATGGCGCATCTGTGGCAGCGCTACCCGGCGCTACGCCGCGCTGCGCTGGCTCAGGGGGCGCTCTCTGTCGCCTTCAGCGCCTTCTGGTCGACGCTGGCGGTGATGCTCTCCGAACACTATCACATGGGCAGTGCGGTAGCGGGCGGCTTTGGTATCGCCGGGGCTGCCGGGGCGCTGGCCGCGCCGCTGGCCGGCGGACTGGCCGATAAATTTGGTGCCGGTAAAGTGACTCAAATGGGGGCGGCGCTGGTCACCGTCTCCTTCGCCCTGATGTTTATACTGCCGCTGCTGCCACTGCATGGCCAGCTGGCGCTGATTGCCCTGTCGGCGATTGGCTTCGACCTTGGCCTGCAGTCAAGCCTGGTGGCGCATCAGAACCTGGTGTATGGCCTCGAGCCGCAGGCCCGCGGCCGCCTTAACGCCCTGCTGTTTACCGTGGTCTTCATCGGGATGTCGCTGGGGTCGGTGCTGGGCAGCAAGCTGTACGTGCTGGCCGGCTGGAACGGGGTGGTTACCCTGGCGGTGGTCAGCGGGGCGATCGCCCTGGCAATCCGCCTGCTGGAGAATGCCCGTATCGTCGCTGCCGAACGCCGCGCATCATAAAAAAACCCGCTTCGCCTGAGGTGAAGCGGGTTCATCCATTCCCGCACAACCGCTTAGGCTGTACGTCGGGCAAACTCTTTCACGCGGAAGCCCAACAGCAGCAGTGTGGCGAAATAGGCCACCACCCCGGCGACAACCACCACCAGCAGGCGCATCAGACGGAACGGCATCGTCCCCAGCGACCACTCCGGCATGATATGCATGACGCCCAGCAGCGCCGCAGCCATAACCAGCACCGCAGCAATCAGACGCAGCAGGAAGGCCAGCCAGCCCGGTTGCGGGGTAAAGATCTTCTGTTTACGCAACTGCCAGTAAAGCAGAGCGGCGTTCAGGCAGGCCGCCAGGCCAATGGACAGCGACAGACCCGCATGCTTCAGCGGGCCGATAAACGCCAGGTTCATCACCTGGGTCATAATCAGGGTGACAATAGCAATCTTGACCGGGGTCTTGATGTCCTGGCGGGAATAGAAGCCCGGCGCCAGCACCTTCACCACGATAAGCCCCATTAGTCCCACGGAATAGGCCACCAGCGCGCGCTGGGTCATTGCCGCATCAAAAGCGCTAAATTTGCCGTACTGGAACAGGGCCACGGTCAGCGGTTTGGCGAGGATCCCCAGCGCCACCGCGCTCGGCAGCGCCAGCAGGAAGCAGAGACGCAGCCCCCAGTCCATCAGCCGGCAATACTCGTCATGATTACCGCTGGCGAAGCTTTTTGACAGCGATGGCAGCAGGATAGTGCCGAGCGCCACTCCCAGGACACCGGACGGAAACTCCATCAGACGGTCGGCGTAGTACATCCAAGACACCGATCCCGACACGAGAAACGAAGCGAAGATAGTATTGATAATAAGGGAGATCTGGCTTACCGACACGCCAAGGATCGCCGGCCCCATCTGCTTCACCACCCGCATCGCGCCGGCATCTTTCAGATTGATGCGCGGCAGGACCAGCATGCCAATTTTCTTCAGGTGCGGCAGCTGGTAGGCCAGCTGTAGCACGCCGCCGACCGTGACCGCCCAGGCCAGGGCCAGCACCGGCGGATGAAAGTACGGTGCGGCAAACAGCGCAAAGCCAATCATGCTGACGTTGAGGAACGTCGGCGCAAAGGCCGGCACCGAGAAGCGGTTCCAGGTATTAAGGATCGCCCCCACCAGCGAGGCGAGGGAGATCAGCAAAATATAGGGGAAGGTAATGCGCAGCAATTGGGTAGTCAGCGCAAATTTATCGGCGGTATCAGCAAACCCGGGGGCGGTGATGGTGATCACCCACGGCGCCGCCAGCATCCCGATAACGGTGACGATCGCCAGGGCCAGGGTCAGCAATCCGGAGACATACGAGACAAACACCCGGGTGGCATCTTCGCCCTGCTTGCTTTTATATTCGGCAAGGATCGGTACAAACGCCTGAGAGAAGGCGCCTTCGGCAAAAATACGCCGCAGCAGATTAGGCAGTTTAAAGGCGACGAAAAAGGCGTCGGTCGCCATCCCGGCGCCAAAAATGCGCGCCACAATCGCATCGCGGGCAAAGCCCAGCACGCGCGAAAACATGGTCATCGAACTGACGGCCGCCAGTGATTTTAAAAGGTTCATTACGCTGTTATTCCAAACCCTGGAGTAAAACGCCCGCAAATGCGGGCGCTGGAAAGTGGCGATAGTCTACCGGGTTCAACATGAATTACTACTGTCAGTTGTTACAACGGATTATTCGCTGATGGCGTCGCGCCAAAGTTTGTCGACCACCCGCTGAGCCAGCAGCGCCTGTTCGCCTGCGGTTTCAGGAACCGTCTGATTTTGCACGCATTCGATAAAATGGCGCGCACAGCCGACAAAGCCGCGCTGCTCAAGGGTGGTTTGCCAGCTGGCGACCGGGCGCTGGACCACGCCGTGACCGCACTCCTCCTGCCATTCGCGCATCTCGCTGACGGCATATAGCCCGCCATCCGTAACCGCCTGCACCCACTCGCGCTGGCTGCCTGCGCGGCGGTGCATGCTGGTGGTGACCTGCAGCCGGGGCGAACTGAACTGGTGTTCGGCATACAGCATCTCGCCCTGCGGAGTAATCTGTAGTGCGCCACCGCGCAGACGCGCCTGACCGTCGGCCAGCCATAGCGCGGTATCCACCACGTGCAGATAGTCATCAAGCAGGGTAAAGCGCAGATCGTTGCCCACGCTATCGCTGCGGTGCTTATCCATCCGCAGCGAGGCCGCCTCGCCCAGCCGCCCCTTTAGCTCCCGATAGAGCGGTGCGAAGCGGCGATTGAAACCGACCATCAGCGTCAGACGACGCCGCGCCGCCAGCTCGACCAGCGTCTCCGCCTCACTCAGCTTGTCCGCCAGCGGTTTGTCTACGCAAACATGAACCCCGGCATTCAGCAAATGATTCACCACTTCATAATGTGAAGCCGTCGACGTATGAACAAAGACCGCATCGCACTGCGCCGCCAGGGCATCCAGCGATTCAGCGTATGGCATTCGCCAGGTTTCGCAAACCCGCAGCGCCTTCTCTTTTCCCGGCGACCAGGCCGCCTGCAGCGTCCAGCTTTCCGCCGCCCCCAGAACCGGCAGCCACGCTTTCTGCGCAATACCGCCCAGGCCAACCACCCCAATGCGCAATCTTGTCCCCACGTTTAGTCCCCCAGATGGTGTAACAGCGAATCGAGGCGCGCTTTCAGCTCCGCCACCTCGCCTTCCAGCGCTTCAACCCTGGCACGCAGATCGTCTTCCTCTTCCAGGGGCGAGAGTGCTTCCACTGTCGTGATCAGTGTGTCCATGTCGTCGCAAAACAGATGCATATAGCGGCTTTCCCGTTTCCCCGGCTCCCGGGGCAGACGGGCGACAAAGGGACCATCTTCGCGGGTCGCCAGCCCTTCCAGCACGCTTTCCACTTCCGCCATATCGCTGAACTCATGCATCCGCTGCGCCCGACTGCGTAATTCACCCGGCGTCTGGGCGCCCCGCAGCAGCAGCGTCGTCACCACCGCCACCTCGCCGGCGCTGAGCTTCAGATCGCCAAATTCGGAGTTGCAAAAGCGCTGCTCATACTTAGTGACCCGATTGCCGAAGCCACTGACCGTACGCAGATAATGGCGTTTCACCAGGGTATCCAGCAGAGCCTGGACTTCGCCTTCGCTCAGCGACATCACCGGCTCGCGGTTGGTTTTCTGATTGCAGGCGGTCACTACGGCGTTCACCGACAGCGGATACTGCTCAGGCGTGGTGACCTGCTTTTCCAGCAGACAGCCAATGACGCGCGCTTCGTGCGCGGTTAACTGATATTTCATCCTCTCTCCTTAACGTCCCGCTGACCAGTCCGGCGTCGTTAGCGCCGTCAATACATGGTCACGCCACTGCCCGTCAATCAGCAGGTAATCTTTGGCGTAACCCTCTTTTTCAAACCCCAACCGCGCCAGCAGCGCGCCGCTGCGCTGATTATGCGGCATATAGTTGGCCATAATGCGATGAATATGCTGCGTACGCTGCATATAGCGAATCGCAGACGTCAGCGCTTCAAACATCAGTCCCTGCCCCTGCCACTTCTCGCCAATAGAGTAGCCGAGATAACAGGCATGGAATGACCCGCGCACCACGTTGGAAAAATTCGCCACGCCGACGATCTCCTTTTCCTCCGGATCGAGTAGCGCGAAATAAAAAGCAGACCCCTGCTTATGAAACTCGGCGATCATCGACAGACGCGCCTGCCATCCGGAAGGATAGCAGTGGCTGTCGTCACGAACCGGCTCCCAGGGTTTTAAGAACGCCTTATTCTCGGCGTAATAATCGGCCAGACGCCAGGCGTCACGATCGTGAACCAGGCGCACCACCAGCCGGTCCGTCGTCAAACGCACCTTCGGCACGTTACTGCGATAGCCAAACATTTCCTTTTCAGTCCCCCTGACTTCATTCTTGCTGCCTTCACTATACCTGTCCTGCGCGACGGTGTGAAAACAGCAACATACCATTTTCTGCGCCATCTCCTCTTTTCGATGAATAGCCTCAATCGAACTTGCATTTTGATAAAAAAATATTGTCGCAAGGGCGCTGGGAAAAGCAGCAGATTGCCCGCAGAATATCCACGCTTATCTCTATTTTTCCCTGGAGGGGAAATGTCCCGCGTCTCGCAGGCAAGGAGCCTGGGTAAATATTTCCTGTTAGTCGATAACATGCTGGTCGTGCTGGGCTTTTTTGTCGTCTTCCCGCTGATTTCCATCCGCTTTGTCGATCAGATGGGCTGGGCGGCGCTGATGGTCGGCATCGCGCTCGGCCTGCGCCAGCTCGTGCAGCAGGGATTAGGTATCTTTGGCGGCGCCATCGCCGACCGCTTTGGCGCCAAACCGATGATCGTCACCGGTATGCTGATGCGCGCCGGCGGCTTCGCGGCGATGGCCGTCGCCCATGAGCCGTGGGTGCTGTGGTTCTCATGCATACTTTCCGGGCTCGGCGGCACGCTGTTCGACCCGCCGCGGGCGGCGCTGGTGGTTAAGCTGGTGCGCCCGCATCAGCGCGGCCGCTTTTTCTCCATCCTGATGATGCAGGATAGCGCCGGCGCGGTGATTGGCGCGCTGCTGGGCAGCTGGCTGCTGCAGTATGATTTCCGCCTGGTGTGCAGCGCCGGCGCCGCGCTGTTTATCGCCTGCGCGGCGTTTAACGCCTGGTATCTGCCGGCATGGAAGCTCTCGACGGTAAAAACGCCGATCCGCGAGGGGCTGGGCCGGGTGCTGCGGGACAAGCGCTTCGTCACCTATGTCCTGACGCTGACGGGCTATTACATGCTGGCGGTGCAGGTGATGCTGATGCTGCCGATCATGGTGAATGACATCGCCGGCTCGCCGGCCGCCGTAAAGTGGATGTACGCCATCGAAGCCACCATTTCGCTGACCCTGCTCTATCCCATTGCCCGCTGGAGCGAAAAACGTTTTCGCCTTGAGCACCGGCTGATGGCCGGTCTGCTGGTGATGACCCTGGCCATGCTCCCCATTGGCATGACCAGCAGTATGCAGCAGCTGTTTACCCTGATCTGCCTGTTTTACATCGGTTCCATCATTGCCGAACCTGCCCGGGAGACGCTGGGCGCCTCGCTGGCGGACGCCCGGGCGCGCGGCAGCTATATGGGCTTCAGCCGCCTGGGGCTCGCCTTTGGCGGCGCGCTGGGATATGCGGGCGGCGGCTGGCTGTTTGATGCTGGTAAAGCCGCCGGCCAGCCCGAGCTGCCGTGGCTGATGCTCGGGGCCATCGGGGTTATCACCTTTCTGGCGCTGTGGTGGCAGTTTAGTCCGAAACGCTCTGCCTCCGGCATGCTGGAGCCGCGGACCTGATGCGCGCGGCGGCGGTTTCTCCTGCTTTCAGCCTATTCTGCTGGTATCGAGGATGCTGACAGGTCATGATGCTTTGTGTCAGGATGAATGAAGGTATGAGCCAGAGGAACCCCATGAAAAAGATTTTGATAGCCGCCGCGTTGATTGTCAGCGGCCTGCTGAGCGGCTGTAATCAGCTGACCCAATACACGGTAAGCGAGCAGGAGATTAACCAGGCCCTGCAGAAGCGAAACCATTTTGCCAAAGATATTGGTCTGAAAGGCGTTGCCGACGCCCATATCGAACTGCAGAACCTGACCAGCGCTATCGGGCGCGAGGAGCCGGGCAAAGTCACGCTGACCGGGATCGCTAACGTTGACCTGAACTCCCTGTTCGGCACGCAGAAAGCGACGATCGATCTGAAGCTCAAAGCGCTGCCAACCTTTGACAGAGAGAAAGGCGCCATCTTCCTGCAGGAAATGGAGGTGGTGGATGCCAAAGTGGCGCCCGAGAAGCTGCAGTCGGTCATTCAGGCCCTGCTCCCCTACCTGAATCAGTCGCTGCGCAGTTACTTCAGCCAGCAGCCGGCCTATGTCCTGCGTGAGGACGCCAGCACCGGTGAAGCGCTGGCGAAGAAATACGCCAAAGGCATCGAGGTGAAGCCGGGCGAGATTGTCATCCCCTTTACCAATTAATCTCCAGGGCGCCGCGGCGCCCTCAATTTTTTACGGAAATGAGTGCAAAGGAAAACGTTTACGCTTATCCTTAGTGCCCGGCAAAAAACAGCCCTGATGACTGAACCTATTAGCCGGAGCCTTCCATGACAGCACAATCCCAGGTATTGAAAATCCGCCGCCCAGACGACTGGCATATCCATCTACGTGATGACGATATGCTGAAAACCGTCGTGCCTTATACCAGTGAGTTTTATGGCCGGGCGATCGTGATGCCGAATCTGGTGCCGCCTGTCACCACCGTCGCGGCGGCTATCGCCTATCGCCAGCGCATTATGGACGCCGTCCCGGCCGGGCATGATTTTACCCCGCTGATGACCTGCTATCTGACAGACTCCCTCGACCCGGCGGAGCTGGAGCGCGGCTTTAACGAAGGCGTATTCACCGCCGCCAAGCTCTACCCGGCCAACGCCACCACCAACTCCAGCCACGGCGTCACCAGCACCGACGCCATTATGCCGGTGCTGGAGCGGATGGAAAAACTGGGGATGCCGCTGCTGGTACATGGGGAAGTCACCCACGCCGAGATTGATATATTCGATCGCGAAGCGCGCTTTATTGAAACCGTGATGGAGCCGCTGCGCCAGCGCCTGCCCGGACTGAAGGTGGTCTTTGAGCATATCACCACCAAAGATGCCGCCGAGTATGTGCGTGACGGCAATGAACTGCTGGCGGCCACTATCACCCCGCAGCATCTGATGTTCAACCGTAACCATATGCTGGTCGGCGGTATTCGTCCTCACTTATACTGCCTGCCGGTACTTAAACGCAATATTCATCAGCAGGCTCTGCGGGAGCTGGTCGCCAGCGGCTTCAGCCGCGCCTTCCTCGGCACCGACTCCGCACCGCATGCCCGCCACCGTAAGGAGGCCAGCTGCGGCTGCGCCGGCTGCTTCAACGCCCCGACCGCCCTCGGCAGCTACGCCACGGTGTTTGAAGAAATGAACGCTCTGCAGCACTTTGAGGCTTTCTGCTCGCTGAATGGCCCGCGCTTCTACGGTCTGCCGGTCAATGAGAGCTACGTTGAACTGGTGCGTGAAGAGACGACCGTTGTGGACAGCATTTCCCTGCCTAATGACACCCTGGTGCCCTTCCTGGCAGGTGAAACCGTTCGCTGGACCGTGAAGAAATAAAAACGTAGCCCCCTGTTGTCAACGCCAACCGGATACTGTATAAATAACCAGTATCGAACGCAGGGGGCAATTATGCGCATTGAAGTGTCTATCGCCAAAACTACCGCCTTACCCAACGGCGCGCTGGAAGCGCTGAATAACGAACTCTCTCGCCGTATCGCCGAGCAATTCCCGGCCATCGACAGCCAGGTGAGCGTCCGCTACGCCACCGGCAATCAGCTCTCGGTGTTTGGCGCCCTGAAAGAAGACAAAGACCGGATAAGCGAAATCCTGCAGGAAACATGGGAAAGCGCGGACGACTGGTTTGTCCACGATCTCTCCTGAAGCATGGCGGGATCCAGTTACTCTGGTTTGCTCCCTCATTGTGCTTTTTTTTGCCGGGTCGCCCCGGCTTTTTTTAGCCCCTCTTCTGTTCAGAATAGTCCTGATTATTCTGCTCAATATCGACTAAAGTGGCCATTTTACGCGCTTATCTTGAATAAAAAAGCGGCAAAAGAAGAAAATCATGCTGCCTTTCATTTAATTTCTCGAGTTTATTCTTGATCCCTGATATAATTAACTTGCTTCAAAAAATATGCATTAAACCTCGAGAATTGTTGTCTTTTAACATATGAATAAGGGGTTATGATGGAAAAAAATAATGAAGTCATTCAGACCCATCCCCTCGTTGGATGGGACATCAGCACCGTTGATAGCTACGATGCGCTGATGTTGCGCCTGCACTACCAGAACCCCACTCAAGAAAACAGTAATGATGCTGAGATCGGCCAGACGCTATGGCTAACGACGGACGTCGCACGTCAGTTTATTTCAATCCTGGAAGCAGGCATTGCGAAGATTGAATCTGGCGAATACCAGGAAAACGAGTACCGCCGACATTAACGCGGCTTGCGAATGACTTAACATTAAACTTAACAGGCACCTGCGGGTGCCTGAATTATTTTCGGGCTTGTATAAGCACAGGGAGTTAATTACCCTGCTAACAAGGCAATTACCCGGAACTCACCATGCAATACGATCTTATCATTATTGGCAGCGGCTCCGTCGGCGCCGCCGCTGGCTATTATGCGCGCCGTGCCGGACTCAATGTTCTGATGACCGACGCCCATCAACCTCCCCACCAGGAAGGCAGCCATCACGGCAGCAGCCGTCTTATCCGTCACGCCTATGGCGAAGGTGAGAAATATGTTCCGCTGGTGCTGCGTGCCCAGCAGCTATGGGATGAACTGGCAGAGATCAGTGGCGAAGCCGTGTTTGAACGCACCGGCGTCATTAACCTCGGCCCCGCCAGCTCCGCTTTTCTCGCCAACGTCGCCGCCAGCGCCCGTGCGTTCAAGCTTGAGGTGGAAGAGCTGGATGCCCAGGCCGTGATGCAGCGCTGGCCAGAGATACGCCTCCCCGAGGACTATCGGGCGATTTTCGAACCCGCTTCCGGCGTACTGCGCAGCGAGCTGGCCGTCGAAACCTGGATCCGTCTGGCGCGGGAAGCAGGCTGCGCGCAGCTATTCAACTGTCCGGTCTCGGCTATTCATCACCATGCTGACGGGATCACCATCGATACCCTCGACGGTGAATATCATGGTAAAAAGCTGCTGGTCAGCGCCGGGACCTGGGTCACCCGCCTGCTCCCGGACCTCCCCATCCAGCCGGTACGTAAGGTGTTTGCCTGGTACCAGGCCGATGGCCGTTACAGCAGCAAGAATCACTTTCCGGCCTTCACCGGCGAGTTGCCCAACGGAGATCAATACTACGGTTTCCCGGCAGAAGATAACGAGCTGAAGATTGGCAAGCATAACGGCGGTCAACCGATCTCCATGCCGCAGGAGCGAGTGGCATTTGGCGCTGTCGCCAGCGATGGCTCCGAATCTTTTCCTTTTTTGCGCAACGTCCTGCCAGGGATCGGCGGCTGCCTGCACGGCGCCTCCTGTACTTATGACAATACCGTCGATGAAGATTTTATTATCGATACGTTACCCGGCAGACCAGACACGTTGCTAATCACCGGTCTGAGCGGGCATGGCTTTAAGTTTGCCCCGGTGTTGGGGGAAATTGCCAGTCAGTTTGCTCAGGGCGAAGCATCGAGCTTCAACCTGGCGCCCTTCTCGCTGGCGCGCTTTAACGCGTAATGGAATGCGGCACTTTTGCCGTCGGGCAAAAAAAAACGGCCTCTGTCGAGGCCGTTAGTCATTGAGAGCGATTATGCGTCGCCTGTTTAATTTGCTGGTCAATAACGTCCGCGAGCACTTTATGATCTACCTGGCGCTTTGGCTGCTGCTGGCGATCATCGATCTCGTCTGGTTATGGTTTTTCTGATGGCTCAGGATCGAGGATCCCGAGTTTGGTGTTCAGCCGACCACGCGATTTATTAAAGATTTTATTGCCGTTTTCACGCCCGGCGCGCAGCTTACGCTGCTCCTCTTCCGGTAGCTTATGCTCTTCCATGCAGGCTTCGCTACAGCAGCCGGCAAACTTCTCGGCGCAGCTCGGGCACTGGATAAACAGCAGATGGCAACCATCGTTCAGGCAGTTGGTATGGGTGTCGCACGGCACGCCGCACTGATGACAGTGCGCGATAACGTCATTGGAGATCCGCTCGCCCATCCGTTCATCAAAGACAAAGTTTTTGCCAATGAAACGCACAGGCAGCCCTTGCTCACGGGCGCGGCGGGCGTACTCGATGATGCCACCCTCGATGTGCCAGACCTTATTGAAGCCGTTATGCTTCATCCAGGCGCTGGCTTTTTCACAGCGAATACCGCCGGTGCAATACATTACAATTTTCTTGTCTTTATGGTCCTGCATCATTTCCACGGCTTTCGGCAACTGGTCGCGGAAGGTATCCGCCGGGATCTCCAGCGCGTTTTCGAAATGGCCCACCTCATATTCATAGTGGTTGCGCATATCGATAAACACGGCATCCGGATCGTCAAGCATCGCATTGACCTCAGCCGCCTTGAGATAGTCTCCGACGTTGGAGGCGTCGAAGGAGGGATCGTCGATGCCGTCGGCAACGATGCGGTCACGCACTTTCAGGCGCAGTACCCAGAACGATTTACCGTCGTCCTCGAGAGCGATATTGAAACGCAGCCCCGCCAGCGCCGGATCGAAGCCATAGAGAAACTCACGCAGGGCTTCAACGTTGCTTTGCGGCACGCTGATTTGCGCGTTGATCCCTTCCCGGGCCAGATAGATGCGGCCAAAGACTTTCAGCTGGGTTAAGGCAACCCACAGCGCATCGCGGGTCGCCTGCGGATCGACAATGGTGAAATATTTATAGAACGAGATCGTCGTGCGCGGCTCGGTTTCAGCCAGCATTTGCGCCTTTAACGTCTCATTTGAAATGCGGTTGTGTAACACTGGCATGGTGTACCTGCTCGACATAGAAATGAGGAAATAAACGGCGGGCATGATATAGCAAAGCTTATTAATTTACATCCCTACATTTTACGCTACATTTTTCTCACCCGGTCGCCCCCCACTTAACAAAACAATGTGGCTGTCGCCGCCTTTGGCTGGCCGGTAAAAAAATGCGATAATATAAGATGTTGCTTACTGATACGGGTATGAAATGACTCATTTGCCTAAATTTTCTCCGGCGCTGCTGCATCCGCGCTATTGGCTGCTGTGGCTGGGTATCGGCCTGCTGTGGCTGGTTGTCCAACTGCCCTACCCGCTGATCTACCGCATCGGGAACGCCATCGGCCGCCTGGCCATGCGCTTTATGAAGCGCCGGGCGAAGATCGCCTATCGCAACCTTGAGCTCTGCTTCCCCGAGAAAAGCGAGCAGGAACGTCACCGGATGGTGGTGATGAACTTCGAATCGGTTGGCATGGGGCTGATGGAGACCGGTATGGCCTGGTTCTGGCCAGTTCGCCGAATCGCCCGCTGGACCGACACCATCGGCTTTGAGCATATTCGCGATGTGCAGGCGCAGCAGCGCGGCATTCTGCTGATCGGCATTCATTTCCTGACACTGGAAATGGGCGCGCGAATGTTCGGCATGAACGAGCCGGGGATTGGCGTCTATCGTCCCAACGATAACCCGGTCATCGACTGGCTGCAGACCTGGGGCCGGCTGCGCTCCAACAAGGACATGATCGACCGCAAGGATCTGAAAGGTATGATCCGCGCGCTGAAAAAAGGCGAGGTGGTGTGGTACGCGCCGGATCATGATTACGGCCCGACCGCCAGCGTCTTCGCCCCACTGTTTGCCGTTGACCAGGCAGCGACCACCTCCGGCACCTGGATGCTGGCGAAAATGTCCAAAGCCTGCATCGTGCCCTTTGTTCCACGCCGTAAACCGGACGGTAAAGGTTATGAACTGATTATCCTGCCGCCAGAGTGCTCCCCGCCGCTGGACGACGCGGAAACCACCGCCGCGTGGATGAACAAGATCGTAGAGCAGTGCATTATGATGGCCCCGGAACAATATATGTGGCTCCATCGCCGCTTTAAAACCCGCCCCGAGGGGACGCCCTCCCGCTACTGATCCCCTTTCCCGGCCGCGCGCCTCCCGGCCGGGAATCCCCACCGCTCAGGCTTTACGCTCTGCTTTAGCTTTAAAAGCTCTCCTCCATTGCGGCATTTATTTCCCAGGCGCATAATTAGCAGGCTCATATTTTCTCTTAATTTGACCTGCTGCGCAGGCCAGTGGAACCCTATGTCGTCTGCTGATACCCCCATTAACTGGAAACGAAACCTGACCGTCACCTGGCTTGGCTGCTTTTTAACCGGCGCTGCCTTCAGCCTGGTCATGCCCTTTCTGCCGCTTTATGTCGAACAACTCGGCGTCACCGGGCATAGCGCCCTGAACATGTGGTCCGGGCTGGTCTTTAGCATTACCTTTCTCTTCTCCGCCATCGCCTCGCCGTTCTGGGGCGGACTTGCTGACCGCAAGGGACGTAAAATCATGCTGCTGCGTTCATCCCTCGGGATGGCCATCGTCATGATGTTGATGGGGATGGCGCAGAATATCTGGCAGTTTCTGCTGCTGCGCGCGCTACTCGGCCTGCTGGGCGGCTTTATTCCCAACGCCAACGCCCTGATCGCCACCCAGATCCCACGCCATAAAAGCGGCTGGGCGCTGGGCACGCTGTCAACCGGCGCGGTAAGCGGCGCCCTGCTCGGCCCGCTGGCGGGTGGTTTCCTGGCAGACCACTGGGGCCTGCGTACCGTCTTCTTTATGACCGCCGCGGTGCTGTTTATCTGCTTTCTGTTTACCCTGTTTTTAATCCGTGAAAATTTTGTCCCAATTGCTAAAAAAGAGATGCTCAGCGCGAAGGCGGTATTCTCCTCTCTGCAGAATCCGAAACTGGTGCTCAGTCTGTTTGTCACCTCGCTGATCATCCAGGTCGCCACCGGCTCCATTGCGCCGATCCTGACGCTTTACGTGCGCGATCTGGCGGGTAATGTCAGCAATATCGCCTTTATCAGCGGGATGATCGCCTCAGTGCCGGGCATTGCCGCCCTGATGAGCGCCCCCCGTCTGGGCAAACTGGGGGATCGCATCGGGCCGGAAAAAATCCTCATCGTGGCGCTGATTATCTCGGTGCTACTCCTGATCCCGATGTCGTTCGTTCAGACCCCGCTGCAGTTAGGTATCCTGCGATTCCTGCTCGGCGCCGCGGACGGCGCGCTGCTGCCGGCGGTGCAAACCCTGCTGGTGTATAACTCCACCAGCCAGATCTCCGGGCGGATTTTCAGCTATAACCAGTCATTTCGTGATATTGGCAACGTCACCGGCCCCCTGATCGGCGCCTCGGTTTCCGCCAACTACGGCTTTCGCGCCGTCTTCCTTGTCACCGCAGGAGTGGTTTTGTTTAACGCGATCTATTCGACCCTTAGCCTGCGCCGACCAGCCGCGGACGCCTCGCAGCCCGACCGCCATTCAGTAAATTAACGTCCAGAGGGGCTCAGCCCCTTGACGCCTTGCCAAGCGCCTTCTATAGATTGAATCGTGTTCAATTCATATTCTTCTCAGGAGATTCGCTATGCCAAAGGATTCGATGTTCTATGCCACGCTCGAAGAAGCTATTGATGCAGCACGTGAAGAATTTCTCGCCAACAACCCTGACAGCGATGAAGAGAGCGCTAACGTTGAGCAGCTCAATATTCAAAAGTATGTGCTGCAGGATGGCGATATCGCCTGGCAGGCCGAATTTTTTGCTGACGAAGAGGAACAAGGCGAATGCTTACCGATGCTTAGCGGCGAAGCCGCGCAGAGCGTCTTCGATGGGGATTATGATGAGATAGAGCTCCGTCAGGAGTGGCTGGAGGAAAATACGCTTCATGAGTGGGATGAAGGTGAATTCCAGCTCGAGCCCTCTCTGGACACCGAAGAGGGACAGACGGCGGCCGACGAGTGGGACGAGCGTTAATCAGTTATAGGGCCCGTGGCTGGCGTCCAGCGGCAGCAGAAGCGTATCGAATACCAGCGAGAACGGCAGGTCCAGAATGGTGAGATAGCGCCATCCTGAATCGCGAACGTCCCACTGCACGCCCGGGTAATATTGATTGCCATGCCCCTGCCCGGGCACCGTCCGGCTGATAATGCTGCCGCAGCCGCTGAGCAGCAGCGCCATGGCAATGATCGGTAGTATTCGCATCCACAACCTCGTCTTTCAGATAAAAAAATACCGGCATCGCTGCCGGTATTTTCATTAACGTACGGCTTATTTCGTTTTCAGCGCCAGCGGGTTAAGCGCCAGCTGCTGATAGGCGTTCACCCACGAGGAGTATTTCTCCGGCGCGGCCCATACGCGATAGTGCAGACGCGACATGGTTACCGGGTCGCTCAACAGCACCAGTCGACGATCGCGGTTCAGCTTATCCGGCGTTTCATTCAGCGCCTGCTCGACATGACGCTCGCGGGCGATCTCCAGGATATGACCCTGACGGTGCCGCGCGGTGGCCATCGCGGTGGCAAGGGCGTTAAACGACGGGTTAAACACCGCGTGCATAAAGCCATCGTCCAGCGAACGCTGACGGTTCAGCGTCAGGTACGCATCGGTATCCTTGAGCACCTGCGGCGGCGAATACTCTTCCGGAATCAGGAACAGCTTCCAGCGCTTGGTGCGCAGGCCCACGGTCGCCCGGCTGGAGATAGCCGACACGAACGGCGACAGAATCAGCGATACGACAATCGGCGCCAGCCAGAACAGGAAGCGCAGATCCAGCCATGCCATTCCGACCGCCCATACCAGCCCCAGCAGCAGCTGCGAGCCGTGACGCATAAAGGCTTCTCCCCACGGCGTGGAGTCATCATCACGCTGCGGCGAATTCCACACCACTTCCCAGCCGAGGAAGGCGCTGACCACGAAGACGGTGTGGAACAGCATGCGAACCGGCGCCAGCAGGACCGAGAACAGAACCTCCAGCAGCAGGGAAAGCGTCACGCGGATAAATCCACCGTACTCCTTCGGCCCCTTACACCACACCAGGATAATACTCAGCAGCTTCGGCAGGAACAGCAGCACCATGGTCGAGGCGAACAGCGCAATAGCCAGCTCCGGACGCCACTGCGGCCACACCGGGAACAGCTGACGAGGCTGCAGGAAGTACTGCGGCTCGGTCAGGGCATGCACCACCTGCAGCGCTGTCGACAGGGCAAGGAACATAAACCACAGCGGCGCTGACAGGTAGGACATCACGCCGGTAAGGAATACCGCTCGGTGGACCGGGTGCATCCCTCTCACGAGGAACAGGCGGAAGTTCATCAGGTTGCCCTGGCACCAGCGGCGGTCGCGTTTCAGCTCGTCCAGCAGGTTCGGCGGCAGCTCTTCATAAGAGCCCGGCAGATCGTAGGCAATCCACACGCCCCAGCCGGCGCGGCGCATCAGCGCGGCTTCAACGAAGTCGTGCGACAGAATCGACCCGGCAAAGTTGCCCTCGCCCGGCAGCGGCGCCAGCGCGCAGTGCTCAATGAACGGCTTCACGCGGATAATGGCGTTGTGTCCCCAGTAGTGGGACTCCCCCAGCTGCCAGAAGTGCAGACCCGCCGTAAACAGCGGACCATACACCCGGGTGGCAAACTGCTGGCAACGCGCATACAGCGTGTCCATGCCCGAGGCGCGTGGGGATGACTGGATGATCCCGGCGTTCGGGTTCGCTTCCATCAGACGCACCAGGCTGCTCAGACACTCTCCGGTCATTACCGAGTCCGCGTCAAGCACCACCATGTAGCTATACTGGCTGCCCCAGCGGCGGCAGAAATCATCGATGTTGCCGCTCTTACGCTTCACGCGACGACGACGACGACGGTAGAAGATCTGCCCTTCGCCCTGCACTTCGGCAATCAGCTCCATCCACGCCTTTTGCTCAGCCACACAGATATCGGGGTTATAGCTGTCGCTGAGGATATAGACGTCGAAATGGGCGGCGTTGCCGGTGGCTTTCACCGACTCCCAGGTCGCCCGCAGCCCGGCGAACACGCGGTCAACGTCTTCGTTACAGATCGGCATAATAAGCGCTGTCCGGTGCGCCGGGTTCAACGGTTCGTCACCGACCGTCGAGGCGGAAATACTGTACTTATCGCGACCGATCAACAGCTGCAGGAAGCCCATTAACGCGGTCCAGAAGCCAGCGGAAACCCAGCAGAACAGCACCGCGAAGAGGATCAGAATGCCGCTCTGCAACACGTACGGCAGCAGCTGCATGAAAGAGATCCACAGGTTCTGCCCCACCATGTCGGCCGGGTTGATCAGCGCCCAGCCCTGATAAGGCAGAATGGTTTTCATGTACCAGGTGGCCACCACGGTCTGCGACAGCGTCAGCAGCAGCAGGATGTAGCGACGAATAGTGCCGACGGTACGCCATTTTTGCTCGCTCTCGCGCTCTTCTTGCGTCAGGCGGGAGAGATAGCGCGGCGTGACATCGCGTCCGCGCAGACGGTCCCAGAAGCGGCCAACCGGGTTGGTACGCCACGGGTCCGGGATCATCGAGGAGCGCTTGGCTTTCGGCATCGCATGCAGCTGGGTGCGGCCTTCATCATCCTTCACCAGCTGATCGCCAGACAGCGAATCCGGCCAGCTGTGCGCCAGCCGCGCCTTTACCGACCCCAGCGGGGAGTCGTCTTCGCGGGCGAAGGTCTGATGTTCGTCATCCAGGGCCTGATGAACGGCCTGCAGGCTGGTGTCCGGCAGCGCCGATTTCTCGGCGTCCGACAGCGGCAATGCGTCAATGTACTTCGTTATCTTATTCATTGGCAGGCAGCTGATAGCTCCAGGTTTCGCTCAACGTGTCATCACCGTTAACCAGTGCGGCGCGCATTTCCGTCGTTTTCTTCGGATCTTTCACCTTCAAACGCAGGATCATACGCCAGCCTTTGGTCACCGGATTGTAACGCACGGTATTTTCAACGATTTCAGCGTTATCGCCGGTGCTCGCCTGGGCGGCGACCGGGGTATCCGCTGGCAGTTTTTTCATATCGGCGCCGGTGAAGTCGACAATGAAAGCAATGGTGCCGTCCGGCTGGCGGATCAGGTTCGACTGCTTCACGTCGCCGGTAGAGCGGCGGGTCTGCATAACGTACGCGTTATCCGGCGCATGCAGCTTGTCTTCATCGCGGCTGAAGGTGATGGTGTACTTGAAGTTCATCTCCTTGCCCGGCTCCGGCAGCTGATCCGGCGTCCAGTAAGTCACGATGTTATCGTTGGTTTCATCGTTGGTCGGGATTTCGACCAGTTCGATTTTCCCTTTGCCCCACTCCCCTTTCGGGGTGATCCAGGCGCTCGGGCGCAGGTCATAACGATCGTCAAGGTCCTCGAAGCGCGAGAACTGACGGCCGCGCTGCAGCAGGCCGAACCCTTGAGGGTTTTCCATCGCATAGCTGCTAACGGCCAGGTGTTTCGGGTTGTTCAGCGGACGCCAGATCCACTCGCCGTTGCCCGCCAGGATCGACAGACCATTGGAGTCGTGCAGCGCCGGACGATAGTTGAGCGCCGGAGAAGGCTGGTTGGAACCGAACAGGAACATGCTGGTCAGCGGCGCCACGCCCAGTTTGCCCACTTTGTCACGCAGGTAAACTTTGGACTGGACATCCACCACGGTGTCGCGTCCCGGCATGATCACAAAGCGATAGGCGCCGGTTGCCCGCGGCGAATCCAGCAGCGCATAGATAGTCAGACGCTTGTCGGTGGCTTTTGGTCGCTCGATCCAGAACTCACGAAAACGCGGGAACTCTTCGCCGGAAGGCAGCGCGGTATCGATAGCCAGACCGCGCGCGGACAGACCGTATACCTGACCCTGACCCAGCACGCGAAAGTAGCTGGCACCGAGCATGCTGACGATTTCATCGTTCTTATCTTTGCTGTTGATCGGATACAGTACTTTGAAGCCGGCGAAACCAAGGTCTTTCACCGTGTCTTTATCGTGCTGAACGTTACCAAAGTTAAAATAGTCCGGGCTATATTTAATTTTGCGCACGCTGGTGGCCGTCACTTCATTGATGGTGACCGGCGTGTCGAAGTACATACCCTGATGGTAAAATTCAAGCTTGAATGGGGTTTTCTGGTTATTCCAGTAAGCTTTATCGTGATTAAACTGAATTTGCTGGTAGTCCGCGTATTTCATATCGCGGAAAGCGGAGGGCAGGTTACTCTTTGGCGCTTCATAGCCTTTCCCGGCTAACGTTTTGGCCTCTTTTGCAACGTCATCAATGCTAAATGCCCATGCAGATGAAGTACACAGGGACAACATTACGGCTGCGCTTAACCAACGCATTTTCATCATCTGTGGTTTATGTTTCATATAAGTAAGCACTTCCCCCTTTGTGTGCTTAAATCGATCCGATCTATTTTAATGGAAACTCAGGCAATCCGACAACATAATCCCTGCTTTGTTCAGCGTAGCGGCGCAGGGAATAAACAGTTCGCAGTCCCGTTTGCACTTTGCGTGCTTATCCTGGAGACAGGTACCCCGAGTTCATGTAGGGTTGCTGATAATGTAAGCGTTATCATCTTGAGTGATAAGACGAATTATCTGAGATTGTCGTGAATCGTATGAATAATACTCCGGTACAGCGTGAATATTTTTTCGACAGCATCCGCGCCTGGCTGATGCTGCTGGGGATCCCTTTTCACATTTCGCTGATTTATTCCAGCCACAGCTGGCATGTCAACAGCGCTGAGCCCTCGTGGTGGCTGACGCTGTTTAATGATTTCATTCATGCCTTCCGCATGCAGGTCTTCTTCGTCATCTCCGGCTATTTTTCCTATATGCTGTTCCTGCGCTACCCGCTGAAAAAGTGGTGGAAAGTGCGCGTCGAACGGGTCGGCATTCCGATGCTGACCGCCATCCCGCTGCTGACGCTGCCTCAGTTTATTATGCTGCAGTACGTCAACGGCAAGGCGGAAAACTGGCACACCCTTTCCGGGTACGACAAATTCAACACCCTGGCGTGGGAGCTCATTTCCCACCTGTGGTTTTTGCTGGTCCTGGTGGTGCTGACTTCGCTGGGCATGGTGCTGTTTAAATGGCTGACGCGCCGCCCGGCAGGAGGTGCTCACGCTTTCGGTGACACTGTCACTATGGGCCAGCTGACGATGATTTTCCTTGCGCTAGGGGTGCTTTACGCGCTGATCCGTCGGTCATTGTTCGTGATCTATCCGCCCCTGCTAAGCAATGGTCTGTTTAACTTTGTGGTCATGCAGACGCTGTTCTATCTGCCCTTCTTTGTGCTGGGGGCGCAGACCTTTATTAATCCGCGCTTAAAGGCGATGTTCACCACGCCGTCGCCATGGTGCTGCGCGGCAGCGCTGCTGGGATTTATCGCCTATCGGCTGAACCAGCAGTACGGCTCCGGCGACGGCTGGATGTATGAAACGGAATCGGTGATCACCATGGTGCTGGGGCTGTGGATGGTCAATGTGGTCTTTTCGCTCGGCCATCGCCTGCTGAACTTCCAGTCGGCGCGGGTGACCTATTTCGTCAATGCTTCGCTGTTTATTTACCTGGTGCACCATCCGCTGACGCTGTTGTACGGGGCGTGGATCATCCCGGCCATCAAGTCGAATACCTTAGGCTTTATTGGCGGGTTGGTTTTTGTGGTGGGTATTGCCCTGATCCTGTATGAAATTCACCTGCGTATTCCGCTGCTGCGTTTCCTGTTCTCCGGTAAACCGATGAACAAACCGGCCAAAACCCCGGCCTCGGCCAGTTAACCTTTAGCTTTTGCGGCACGCCTGGCGTGCCGCGCTACGCTTGCTCATCAAACAGCCGGTCGAAGATCATGTTATACAGGGCTTCTAAATCCGCTTTATCGACCGGGGTGGATGCGCTCAGCTCACAGCGGTAGGCTGCCCCCTCCGTCAGAACGGCGATGAGCTCTGAAGCGGCATTGCGTCGCGCATCGCTGAGCCCGGGATGATAACGCTGCGACAAACGCCCGCCCTCCTCTTTCAACCGCCGGTCGGCCTGCACCAGGATCTCGCGCAAGCGTGGGTTGCGCGAGGCTTCGGCGTTAATTTCCATCAACAGATAATTGTCGCTTCTGGTGGCTGCCGAAGTCGGGATCCTGCCCGCCAGCACCGCCGCTTTTCGCGCCAGATTGTGGTTCTCATCGATCATCTCGCCGACTCTGGCGTTGACGATTTCGCTGACAATTGCTTCGATGATCGCTTCCTTGCTGGCAAAAATGCGATACAGCTGACCGACGCTCAGACCCGCCTCGCGGGCGATATCCGCGACAGAGGCGCCATGCAATCCCTTCGCCGCGAAACATCTTTGCGCAGCGGCAACGATCTCCGCGCGGCGCGCCTGCTGCTTCTGCTGTACTTTTCCTTCTGACACCCTGCTCCCTCCTGCTATCCATCATTCCTGTCAATATCGGCGGTTATCATAGCCTATTCTGCTGAATCAGGGGCATGCCGCCAGCAGGCGACGATAGATAGCTGCCGTTTCCTCGTCGAAACAGACGAACAGGACCCGTTCAAGCGGGTTATAGCGGGTGAGAAACGCGGTCACGGTGCGCACGGCGATCGCCGCCGCTTCCTCTTTCGGATAGCCATACACGCCGGTGCTGATCGCCGGAAACGCAATGGAGCGATAGTTGTTTGCCGCCGCCAGCTGCAGGCTGTTTTTGTAGGCATCGGCCAGGGTTTGCGCCTCCATGCGGTCGCCGCCGTGCCAGACCGGACCCACGGTATGGATCACCGCGCTGGCGGGAAGATCGCCCGCCATCGTGATCACCGCATGACCAGGGGGACATTCGCCCTGCTGCTGCAACACCTGCTTGCAGGCCGCCAGCAGCGCGGGACCGGCCGCCCGGTGGATCGCGCCATCCACCCCGCCGCCGCCCAACAGCGAGGGGTTTGCCGCATTCACAATCACATCGACATCAAGCGTCGTAATATCGCCGAGAATTACTTCAGGTTGAACAGCCATTTCTCCTCCTGTCGGCATAGCGCGTGGGTACGGCTTTCTGCCGATACTAGGGCATACCCGCCCCCGGGAGCAAGATTATCCCGCAGCGCCGGCGACAAGAAGTTAAAAAAAACAGGACCCTGAGGGTCCTGTTGATATCATCGTCCCGCCGTTCAGGCGTTGTCGTTGGCGAACGATTTTTGCTTTTCCGCACGGGCCGCCAGCCACAGGCCACTATTCTTCATGGCATAGCCAAAGACCAGGCCCAGCGCCAGGGAAGGGATCACCAGACGCCAGTCGCCATCTGCCGCGAAGGTCGCGCAGGCGCCGATAAAGGTGCCGGGGACAAACGACAGCAGCCTCTGTCGCGCCTGGATGCACATCAGAAAGGCCACGACGCCGGTCATCATATAGCTGAGGATCTGCAGCTGTGGGGCCAGCGCGCTACCGTGGATAATCACCAACGCCCAGACCACGCCGCTCATTACCGTGCAGGAGGAGATGGCCAGACCTTTCAGACCGCCCTGCGGGCAGGCGAAATAGGCCGTACAGCCGAGGAAACCGGCCCAGCTCAGCAGGCCGAGGGCGACGGCCACCCATCCCCAAATCCCGGAGAGAATGCCCGTCGTCAATGCGATTGCGAAAAGTATGTTCATGGCGCGTATCCTAGCAGATACGCACTGAAAGAATGCGATCTAAAACACACTAAATGAATGAACCTGATTTCAGTTACATTAAATTAGTGACTTGAATCACATTTTATTGCTCATCTTCTTCCTGAAGCTCGTCCCACATCGCGGCGATGGCGTCGCGGGTTAACGGCGCCATGGTGCGCCAGAACGGTGTGTGCGCATGCGCTTCGACTTTCCCCAGCATCGTCCCGCACCACGGCAGGATATAGTCGGCAAACAGGAGCTCCAGCGTCTCGCTCTGCGCTTCTGTGGCATGATCCTCCAGCCAGGAGGCGGCCAGCAGCAGCGATCCGAGATGATCCGCCGGACCTTCTCCTGTCGGGATGCCGTGATTGCTCAGAAAAGCCCGGACCTCCGCTTCAGAGGAACCCTCCACCCACGCGCTACGGTACGGCGGAACGCTGCAGGCTTCACCGACGAACAGCGCATTATAGTCCGTCGCCAGGGACTGCATTTCACAGCTTTTCTGCAGACGCGCCAGCAGCTCGTCCTGCTCCAGCGGCCAGCTGGCGGCCAGTTTGCCCTCGCGGATCAGGCTAAACAGCGGCACCAGCAGCGGGTCCTGCGGTTGACGGTAATACAGCGAACCCAGCACGCGGCAGAGGATTGAAAACTCGTTCATTCAGTTATTCCAGTTATACAAATTAAAGGTCAGCAAATTCCGGGATCGCCGGCATACCACGCGACTCGAGGAAGTCGAGCAGGCGACGCGGAGAAACGTTGAGGATCCTCTCCTCCGGGAAATCGACAGCATCGAGGATCTTGCGGCACTCGGTAAACTCTCCGAGGGTAAACGCCGTATGAGAGTCCGAGCCCAGCGCCACCCACCCTCCGGCGTCGCGCACCGCGGCGGCGATAGCACGGCAGTTATCTTCACTGCCCACGCGCGATGAAACGAAAGAGGAGTTATTGATCTCCAGCGCCACCTGGTAACGGGCCGCCGCTTCGGCAATGGCCGGGATATCCACCGGGAATTTCGGATTACCGGGATGGCTAATCATATGCACTTTACCGCTGGCCATCGCGGCAATCATCGCCTGCGTATGGGTGGCGCTATCCTGCGGCGGAAACACCGGCTCGTGGAATCCGGCGATGATCAAATCGAGCGACGTCAACATCGGCCCGGAGCAGTCGATCTCACCTTCGATATTTTTAATATTCGACTCAATACCGCGTAGGATCCCCACCCCGTCTACCAGGCGGGGCCAAATGCGCATATTAACGAAGTGCCAGTAGTGCGGGGCATCCGCCATATCCGGGCCATGGTCGGTGATGGCGAAGAGTTTGATCCCTTTACGCTTTGCTTCCGCAATATAATCGTGCAGGGTGCTGTAGGCGTGGGTGCTGGCGACGGTATGCATGTGCAGGTCAACGGGATACATCACATTCTCCTCTTCTGTTTGCCGCAAGAATAGCAGGAAACCGGGCTATTGATTAGCAAAAACCCCGCCGTGGCGGGGTTCGCTTATCTTAATAACCGCGCTGACGATCGACCTGACCGCTAACCGATTCCCCTCGCTCCAGCCGGCTAATGGTCCCGGCGATATAGGCAATTGCCTCCATCGGGCGGGTGACTGCCGCCACGTGGGGAGTCATAGCCACCCGCGGGTGCGCCCATAGCGGACTCTCCTGCGGCAGCGGTTCGCGACTGAAGACATCGAGCATCGCGCCTTTGAGCTTACCGTTGTTCAGTGCCGCCAGCAGATCCTCTTCTACGACATGCACGCCGCGGGCAAGGTTGAGGAGATAACTCTCATCAGGCAGCTGCGCCAAAAGCGTCTGGTTGATAATACCGACGGTTTCGGCGGTATTCGGCAGCAGGTTGATCAGGACGCGAGTCCCCTGCAGGAATCCACCCAGCTCGGCCTGGCCGGCAAAGCTCTGTACCTGCGGCCAGGATTTACGGCTACGGCTCCAGACGCGAAGCGGGAATCCCCAGGGTTGCAGGCTTTCCGCAACCTTCGCCCCCAGCACGCCGGCGCCCATAATCCCGATGGTGAATTCGTCGGCGCGGTACTCGGGCAGCGGCTGCCAGCGGGAAGCCAACTTCAACGCCTGATAGTCATCGAACCGGCGGAACCAGTGGAGCACCTGGCTCACGGCATACTCCTGCATCTGCCGTCCCATACCGGTATCTTCGAGACGAAACAGCGGGATCGACAAGGGCAACATATCCGGATGATCGCGCAGCTTACTAAGGATCGAATCCACCCCCGCCCCAAGGGCGAACACGGCCTTCAGCGCCCTGCCTTGCAGCATCTCTACCGGTGGATGCCAGACCAGGGCATAGTCCGCCGGCTGGTTATCGCCCGCTTTCCATTCGCGTACTCGCGCGCCGGGTAACTGCTTTTCCAGCTCTCGGATCCAGTATTGGGTATCAAAGGTCGGATGGTAAAAAATAATCTCCATAGGGGCTCCTGATAGCAGACGCCCGGAGCAGGTTAATGCAGGCGTCTTATTTTACTCATTGTTTTCTATTGGTTTGCCAGCATAACAAATTTCTCCTTGCCGCAAAGTGAAAAGGGAGTGGCGACAAAAAAAACGGATTTCGCACGTTTAAGGAGCAAGTTGTTCGAAGTTTGTCTAAACGCGCTGATTTTGCAAAAAGTTGATTGACGGGCGATACGTATTTCCCTACATTAGCGCCCGTTCCCGACAACAACGGGAAAGACAATATGGTGAGGTGTCCGAGTGGCTGAAGGAGCACGCCTGGAAAGTGTGTATACGGCAACGTATCGGGGGTTCGAATCCCCCCCTCACCGCCATATTTTAAGAAGAGCTCGTACGCAAGTACGGGCTTTTTTTTCGCATGTGGCACCCACCGGGGGGGTAGAGAACCCCCGACTGGGGTTCGACAACTGGCAACGCCAGTTGGACAGACCGCGAGCCCGCGAGCGGGCTGCCCCGACAAAAACGCCGGGAGCGTTTTTGAACAACGCCTGCGTTGGCCCCGCAGGGGCGAGGCCCATGGATGGGCCGAGTAACGGCGAGCGAAGCGAGTCAATCCCCCCCTCACCGCCATATTCGAGATGAGAGCCTGTACGCAAGTACGGGCTCTTTTCTTTTATATTCTCCGCCGGGGAGAGCCCCCCGAGAAAAGCCAATCCCGAAGCTAATCCTCTTCCATTCGCTGATACTCTTCGCTGAGGTAATCCACCAACGCCCTGACGGAGGGCAGCAGCCCGCGCCGTGAGGCAAATACCGCATGGATCACTTCCCGCCGCGGCTGCCACTCATCCAGTACCACCTCTAACTCCCCTGACGCCAGCTGATCGCGCACCATTAATAAAGGAAGCTGCACCACCCCTACGCCGGCCATCGCCGCCTCGCGCAGCGCCAGCATATCGGTGGTCACCATTCGCGGCGTGAAATACACCTCCGCCCTTGCCCCCTCAGGCCCGGTAAGCTGCCATTTATGCTGATGCTTGTTCGCCCCCAGGCTGAGCCCAGGCCAGGCGCTCAGCTCAGACGGCGCCTGCGGACGTCCGAGCCGGGAAATCAGCTCCGGACTGGCCACCAGCCGGTGCCCTCGGTCCGCCAGCACACGCATCACCAAATCGCTGTCCTCGATAGGCCGGGGCCGGACGCGGATCGCCACATCAATGCCCTCCCCGACCACATCCACCCGGCGGTTGGTCGCCTCAAGATGCAAAGTGACCCCGGGATAGCGCGCCATAAATCGCGCCAGCATCGGTCCGATATGGACATGCAGCAAGGTGACCGGACAGGTGATCCTGACGCTGCCGCGCGGCTCGGCGCGCAGCGTGTCGACCGCCTGCTGCGCCGCCTCGGCCTCTATCAGCATCGCTTTGCAATGCTGGTAAAAGGTCTGCCCGACCTCGGTAACCGCGAACTGGCGAGTGGTTCGCTGAATCAAACGCACGCCCAGCCGCTCCTCGAGTTGCGCAATGCGGCGGCTGAGCTTGGATTTCGGCTGGTCAAGCGCTCGCCCTGCCGCGGCGAAACCGCCATGGTCCACGACCTGGACAAACCAGGCGAAGTCATTGAGATCCTGCATCCTTCCTCCATTGTTCCATTGTTCCATTGTTCCATTGTTCCATTGTTCCATTGTTCCATTTTTGGAACAGTATAGGCCATTTTTGCTTACTACCGCACATGTCGTCCCGGATATAAGCTTATTCACATCAGATACCGATACACAGGAGAAAGCCATGAAACAGATTACAGGAGTCTACACCGCGCCCGCGCAGCATTGGGTAGGCGACGGCTTCCCGGTTCGTTCGATGTTTTCCTATCAGACGCACGGCCAGCAGCTGAGCCCCTTCTTACTGCTCGACTATGCCGGGCCGTACACCTTCCCGGCGGGCAGCGATAAACGCGGCGTCGGTGAGCATCCGCATCGCGGATTCGAAACCGTCACCATCGTCTACGCCGGAGAGGTAGAACATCGTGACTCCACCGGCCGTGGCGGGGTGATTGGTCCAGGCGACGTGCAGTGGATGACGGCGGGCGCCGGGATCCTGCACGAAGAGTTCCACTCGGAGGCCTTCACCCGCAGCGGCGGCGAGCTGAAGATGATCCAGCTGTGGGTCAACCTGCCCGCCAAAGACAAAATGGCGCCCCCCGGCTACCAGAGCATTACCGCCGGGACGATCCCCACCGTCGCGCTGACGAATGGCGCCGGACAGGTTCGGGTTATTGCCGGCCAGTATGACGACGTCAGCGGCCCGGCCCATACCTTCTCACCGCTTAACGTGTGGGATATGCAGCTGAATCAGGGGCGCGACCTCACGCTGCGCCAGCCGGAAGGCTGGAGTACCGCGCTGGTGGTACTGGAAGGGGAAGTGATCATCAACGGTTCCGAATCCGCCCGCGAAGGACAGCTCGCCGTCCTGAGCCAGGCAGGAGACGCACTGCATCTGGAGGCGACCGCCCAGGCAAAAGTTCTGCTGATGGCCGGCGAACCGCTGCAGGAGCCGATTGTGGGCTATGGCCCCTTTGTCATGAATAACAAAACGCAGATCGCAGAAGCCGTTCGCGATTTTAACAGCGGCCGCTTTGGCCAAATCTAACTGATTGAGGTGAATACTATGTCTACTCCCGCTAACTTTAACGGTGCTCGTCCGGTGATTGATGTCAACGATACCGCAATGCTGTTGATTGACCACCAGAGCGGCCTGTTCCAGACCGTCGGCGATATGCCGATGCCAGAGCTGCGCGCTCGCGCCGCCGCGCTGGCGAAGATGGCCTCGCTTGCCGGGATCCCGGTGATCACCACCGCCTCCGTGCCGCAGGGGCCGAACGGTCCGCTGATCCCGGAGATTCATGAGAACGCGCCGCATGCGAAATACATCGCCCGTAAAGGCGAGATCAACGCCTGGGATAACCCGGAATTCGTCGCCGCGGTGAAAGCGACCGGTCGCAAAACGCTGATTATCGCCGGGACCATCACCAGCGTCTGCATGGCCTTCCCGGCGATTGCCGCCGTCGCCGACGGTTATAAAGTGTTTGCCGTGATTGACGCTTCCGGCACCTACAGCAAAATGGCGCAGGAGATCACCCTGGCTCGCGTGGTACAAGCTGGCGTAGTGCCGATGGATACCGCCGCCGTCGCCTCTGAGCTGCAGCGCACCTGGAATCGCCCGGACGCAGCAGAATGGGCGGAGGTGTACACCAAAGTCTTCCCGGCCTACCAGCTGCTGATTGAAAGCTACAGCAAAGCGCAGGACGTGGTGAAGAATAACGAACAGCTTGATTCCCAGCGCTAAAACACCCGCCCCACTGCGTCGCAGCGGGGCATTGTTCATTGCGTGAGCGGTCGGTAAAGAAAGAAGAAAATATGCTTGACCGTTTTAACGCAACTCCCTATAGTAGCGCCCCGTTGCCCACCCAAGGTGAGCAGCAAGACAATATGGTGAGGTGTCCGAGTGGCTGAAGGAGCACGCCTGGAAAGTGTGTATACGGCAACGTATCGGGGGTTCGAATCCCCCCCTCACCGCCATATTTTAAGAAGAGCTCGTACGCAAGTACGGGCTTTTTTTTCGCATGTGGCACCCACCGGAGGGGATGAGAACCCCCGACCGGGGTTCGACAACTGGCGCAGCCAGTTGGACAGACCGCGAGCCCGCGAGCGGGCTGCCCCGCAGGGGCGAGCGAAGCGAGTCAATCCCCCCCTCACCGCCATATTCGAGATGAGAGCCTGTACGCAAGTACGGGCTCTTTTCTTTTATATTCTCCGCCGGGGGGGATGAGAACTCCCGACCGGGGTTCGACTACTGGCAACGCCAGTAGGACAGACCGCGAGCCTGCGAGCGGGCTGCCCCGACAAAAACGCCGGGAGCGTTTTTGAACAACGCCTGCGTTGGCCCCGCAGGGGCGAGGCCCATGGATGGGCCGAGTAACGGCGAGCGAAGCGAGTCAATCCCCCCCTCGCCGCCATATTTTAAGAAGAGCTCGTACGCAAGTACGGGCTTTTTTTCGCATGTGGCACCGCAGACATCCCCGGGGTCGGCATCAATGCCTCTCCCGGGCTACCAGACCGTACCCGCCAGGTAGCCCGCTATGCGCAGCGCCGCCGGGAGGCCCCCCCCAAAAACAACAAAGCCCGGGCTCGCCCGGGCCTTGCTCACAGTATGACGATTAATAATAGGCTTTCAGCGTCCGCTGGCAGAGGGCCGAGCGCACGCAGTCATCGGTGGTGAAACGCACGATGCCGATCATCTCGTCTTCCTCAAAACGCGCCAGCGCATCGCTCAGGCCGGACCGCACCCCTGAGGGCAAGTCGCACTGGGTGATATCGCCATTGACGATGACCGTCACGTTCTCCCCGAGGCGGGTTAAAAACATCTTCATTTGCGCTGCGGTCACGTTCTGGGCCTCGTCCAGAATCACCACCGCATTTTCAAAAGTACGTCCGCGCATATAGGCGAACGGCGCGATTTCCACCTTGCCGATTTCCGGACGCAGGCAGTACTGCATAAAGGAAGCCCCCAACCTTTTCACCAGCACGTCGTAAACCGGTCGGAAATAGGGCGCGAACTTCTCGGCGATATCTCCCGGTAAGAAGCCGAGATCTTCGTCGGCCTGCAGAACGGGACGGGTAACAATAATTCTGTCCACATCCTTATGGATCAGCGCTTCAGCTGCCTTCGCCGCACTGATCCAGGTCTTGCCGCATCCGGCTTCGCCGGTGGCGAAAATCAGCTGTTTATTGTCGATGGCATTCAGATAATGCGCCTGAGCCTCATTGCGCGCCTCAATTGGGGAAGTATCACGGCTGTCCCGCGCCATGCCAATTGCTTCTACGCCACTCATTTGCACAAGCGATGTGACCGATTCTTCTTCACGCTGCTTATGGCTGCGTGAATCCCGTCTCAGCACACGTTTTGCTTCACGACGAGCTTTGATCACTGCTTTTTGTCTTCCCATGGATAGCACCTTGCGTTGTAGGTTTACATCACACGCGTCAACATCGACGCGACTATGCGCACGAACGATTGAGGTTTGGCTTCCTTGTAAGCCATTGCTTGCCGGTAGAACTGACAACGAGTCGCGGCTACGCGCACCGCGTACCCTGCCAAGATGGTAATAATTCGAAGCGGAGGGAGAAAGAGTGAGAAAATCGCTGCCGGAAGCGGGGCTTCCGTGCTGAAGAGTACGGTCTGTGGTTTTACGTTGTCCGGTACGGGACCTTACCATTCGCGATCTCCATAGTGAAACGTCACACTGCCGGGAACTACCGCGTATGTAATAAGTACATCAAAAAAGATTCTTAATGCAACTTATTTTTCACAATGACGCAACAAATAGTTCTTAAGCAAGTGTAGGAGACTATCGGTCATTTGTATTACAGAAATATAACACATGGCAGGAAATATAATAAAAAAGAGAAAAACAGCAGAAAACGCCCTGCCCTTGCGGACAGGGTCGGTATCAGGCCTGAAGCAGCGTCTGTCCCAGGTAGTGCTTATCATCCACCACGCCGGGTAAAACAAAGAAGTAGCCCCCGCCGATGGGTTTGACGTACTCCTCCAGCGCCTCGCCGTTAAGCCGTTTCTGCACCGTCAGAAAACCCTTTTCCAGATCGTGCTGATAGCAAACGAACAACAGCCCCATATCCAGCTGCCCGGCATTAGTGACTCCCAGCGAATAACTGTAGCCGCGGCGCATCATCAGGCTGGACTGGGTTTCCGGCGTGCGAGGGTTGGCCAGACGAATATGGCTATCCAGCGCGATCGTCTCGCCGTTAGGATCTTTACTGTAATCCGGGGTATCGTGTTCGTTTTTCATCCCCAGCGGCGCACCGGTGTGCTTGTCGCGGCCGAAGATGGTCTGCTGCTCCTTGAGCGGCGTCCGGTCCCAGAACTCGACGTGGAACTGGATGATGCGCGCCGCCTGATAGCTGCCGCCCACCGCCCAGGCCGGCTCGTCCTGATCCGCCGTGACCCACACGACCTGATCCATCAGCGCGCTGTCATGGCTCGCCGGGTTAGCGGTACCGTCCTTGAAACCCAGCAGGTTGATGGGGGTCTCCTTGCCTTTGCTGCGCGCCGCGCTATCGGAGATAAACCCTTCCCGCTTCCAGCGCACGCTGAGCAAATCCGGCGTATGTTTGATGACATCGCGCAGGGCATGGATCACCGTGTCCTGAGTATTGGCGCAGATCTGCAGCAGCAGGTCGCCATGGCACAGGGCGGCATCCAGTGAATCATTGGGGAAGCGAGTCATCGGCTGCAGCTTTTTCGGCGCTTTATCCGCGAGACCAAAGCGCTCATCAAACAGCGAATGGCCGACCGAGACGGTGATGGTCAGATTATCCGGGGCAATCCACGGCCCTAAGATGCCGGAATCCATCGGCGGCAGACGCGGATTAGGCGTATCCGGCGCCGGGCCGCCCTGGGTTAAAAAGGCGATACGCTGGGTCAGCAGCCGAAACAGACGCTCGAGGTCGGCTTTATCTGACGCCAGCACATCGAACGCCACCAGCATCATCGAGGCCTGCTGCGGCGTCAGAATACCCGCCTGATGCGGGCCATAGAATGGCTGTTTTTCCTGGCGCGCGTCAGGTGTGAGCGTCCCGGGGGAACTTTCCGCTTTTGCCGCATGCGCTACCGGGCAGCCGCCGGTGATGGCCAGCGCGCCGCCAAGCGCGCCGATCCCTTTCAGTAAGCGACGACGTGACGGCTCGTTCACGTCGTGTGGTTTCTGTTGTGCCATCGACTTAGTCCAGACCCAGGATCCCGCGCAGCTGAGCCAGATCTTCCGCCAGGGTGGTGATCGGCCCTTTCAGCGCATTACGGTCAGCGGTGGTCAGCTTATCGTAAGTTTCGAAACCCTCTTTGGTGCGGTATTTGCTGAGGATACTGTCCACTTTCTTAAAGTTGGCGTCCACTTTAGCCAGCAGTGCGCTGTTCTCTTTTTGCAGCTGCGGGCGCAGCAGATCGACAATTTTCTGCGCGCCGTCAATATTGGCCTGGAAGTCCCACAGGTCGGTATGGCTGTAGCGATCTTCTTCACCGCTGATCTTGCTGGCTGCGACTTCTTCAATTAATCCTGCCGCCCCGCCCACGACTTTTGACGGTGGGAACGCCAGCTCACTGATGCGCTTTTGCAGCTCCAACACATCGCTGTTCAGCTGATCGGCATATTTTTCCATGCCCTTGACGCTGTTATCACCAAACAGCGCCTTTTCCAGACGGTGGAATCCGGTGAATTTCGGATCTTCCGCTTTTTTCTCGAAATCGTCTTCGCGGGCGTCGATGCTGCCGTCAAGGTCAGAGAACAGCTCAGCAATCGGCTCAATGCGCTCGTAATGCTGGCGCGTCGGGGCGTACAGCGCTTTCGCTTTTTCGATGTCGCCAGCTTTCACCGCGTCGGTAAAGGCTTTGGTGCCGCTGACCAGCTGCGCGGTTTCCGCCGTCACATAGGCTTTATAAGCGGTGATCGCGTCGCCGAGGCTCAGCACCGCATTCGCTTTCGCCGCGTCTTTGGTGGCGGCGCCGGTGACGATCAGTTTGCCTTTCGGGTTGGTGAGCAGACCGCAGGTCATGTCATATTCGCCCGGCTGCAGGTTTGCGGTGAGCTTCTGGGTAAAGCCCGGCGCGATGTTTTCGCGCTCTTCCACCACCATCACCCCTTTCAAAATCTCCCACTCCAGCGCTTTCTGGCTGTGGTTCTGAATAATAAACTGGGTTTTACCCGCGTTAACGGTCACCTGCATCGGCTCGCACTGTTTGTCGTTGACGGTGACTTTGACCTGCGGGATATCCGCAGCCTGAGCACCGAATGCAGAGCTGAGCAGCGCGGCCACGGTCACCCGCAGCGCATTACGGCGAAAATGAATCATCATGATCATCCCTTTCGGTAAGTAGAGTGTCGCTTATAAGCTCGCAGCGCCCGGTCAGGCAGCCCGCGAGGCAGTCGTATTATTTCGCGGCGGCAGCGCAAACAGCACCAGCACCGGGATCAGATAAAGCAGATAGACAGCCACTTCGCTGACGCTTGGCGTCTCCTGGTAGCCGAAGATCCCTTCCAGCAGCGTGCCGAACAGCGTATGCGTCGACAGCACAGTGCTCAGATCGAAGGCGGTCTCCTGGAACAGGTTCCACAGGCCCGCCTCGTGGAAGGCGCGGATCGCCCCCGCCGCCAGGCCAGCGGCCACCAGCAGGATAAACAGGCTGGTCCATTTGAAGAACACGCCAAGGTTGAGACGGATACCGCCCCAGTAGAGGAGGAAACCCAGCACGATTGCCGTGGCCAGCCCCAGCATCGCCCCCAGCGGCGGCCAGATGCCAACGTCCTGCTGGAATGCCGCCAGCAGGAAGAAGACCGACTCCAGCCCCTCACGGGCGACCGCGAAAAAGACCATCATCACCAGCGCCCAGCCGTGGTGATTGCCGCGCTGTAGCGCCTTATCCACGGCCTGCTCCAGCTGCTGCTTGACGTTGCGTGAGACATTGCGCATCCAGAAGACCATCCACGTCAGGATCACCACCGCAATGACCGCGACGATCCCTTCGAACAGCTCCTGTTCGCGCTGAGGAAATTCCCCGGTGGTTTCGTTGATAAAGATGCCTAAGCCAAGACACAGCGCCGCTGCGAGGATCACGCCAATCCACATCACGCCAATCCAGTTGCCGCGCTGGGTGCGTTTCAGATAGCTGGCGATCAGGCTGACAATCAGCGCCGCCTCCAGGCCTTCGCGTAACATAATGAGAAATGGGACAAACATGCAAATACCCTTAAATGTAAAGCACCGTCAACGAATGCAAAAACAGGTAATATTTATGATAGTGATTATCATTACAATACTCAGAAACACAAGCGAAATGTTTAGAGAATGATGACTATCTGTAAATAAATCGCTGGCAAATAATGACTTATGAAAATATTCGCCTGTTATGAGGGAAAAGAATAAGCAAAGGATTTTTTACGCCAGATATTTACCCGTCGCGGCGGCTATGGCTAAATGGCGGCCTTATTGACCTGCGAAAAGAACAACATGACTGCATTTTTTCATTTCCTGCTGGCGCTGGCGGTGATCCTCGCCCTGGCCTGGCTTGTCAGCTACGACAGACAAAAAATTCGTATTCGTTATATTCTTCAGTTGATTATTATAGAAATAGCGCTCGCTTTCTTTTTCCTGCACGCCGAAAGCGGCCTGTGGCTGGTAAAAAATATTTCCGGCTTTTTTGCTTCGCTGTTAGGCTTTGCCGCCGAAGGGACCAATTTCGTCTTTGGCGGCATGAGCGAAAAAGGCTTAGCCTTTATTTTTCTTGGCGTCCTGTGTCCGATTGTGTTTATTTCCGCGCTGATTGGTATTCTCCAGCACTGGCGGATCCTGCCGATTTTTATTCGCGTGATTGGCACCCTGCTGTCGAAGGTCAACGGCATGGGTAAGCTGGAATCTTTTAACGCCGTCAGCTCACTGATCCTCGGCCAGTCGGAAAACTTCATCGCCTACAAAGGCGTACTGGGCGACCTCTCCTCACGGCGTCTGTTCACCATGGCGGCGACGGCCATGTCGACCGTATCGCTGTCGATCGTCGGCGCCTATATGACCATGCTGGACGCCAAATATGTCGTCGCGGCGCTGATCCTGAATATGTTCAGCACCTTTATTGTGCTGTCGGTGATTAACCCGACGCGGCCGGACAGCGAGCAGGAAATAAAGCTGGAGAAGCTGCATGAATCACAGAGTTTCTTTGAAATGCTCGGGGAATATATTCTGGCCGGCTTTAAAGTGGCGATGATTATTCTGGCGATGCTGATCGGCTTTATCGCCCTGATCAGCGCCATTAACGCGCTGTTCGCTACCCTGTTTGGCCTCAGCTTCCAGCAGATCCTCGGCTACGTCTTCTATCCGTTAGCCTGGCTTATCGGCATTCCGCTGAGCGATGCGCTGAACGCCGGCAGCATCATGGCCACCAAGCTGGTCGCTAACGAATTTGTGGCGATGATTGAGCTGCAAAAGATTGCCGCCAGCATGACGCCGCGCGGGCTCGGCATTCTCTCGGTCTTCCTGGTGTCGTTTGCTAACTTTGCTTCAATCGGCATTATCGCCGGGGCGATCAAAGGCCTGAATGAACCGCAGGGCAATATCGTCTCCCGCTTCGGCCTGCGGCTGGTGTTTAGCGCCACGCTGGTGAGCCTGCTTTCCGCCAGCTTCGCCGGGCTGGTGCTGTAAGACAAACGGCGGGGCTGCCCCCGCCGTTTACTCAGAACTGCACGCAGACCGGCTGGTCGACACGCATCACCGACTCCTGCGCGAAGCGCGATTTATAGCCCTCGCGCAGGGCCTCAATACCGGTCTCGCTCTGCGCGTCGTGGCCATGGATCACCATCAGCGCCTTGCTCTGCTCCCGCACCACCTGACCATTCTGGCCAAGCCACTGGCCGTGGGCATCAAACACCGTCAGCCCGTCGCGAAAGCGCGGCGTGACGTCGCGGTCGACAAACTGTTGCCACTCTTCAGCGGTGATGTCTTTCCCCGCCGGGCGGCTCAGACCGAAGTAAAGCGTGGTTTGCACCATGGACTGATCCGCCGGGCAGGCGCCGGGCTTCGGCGCGCTGGTCGATGAACTTCCA
This sequence comes from Klebsiella sp. 54, assembly GCF_018223875.1. Lineage (NCBI taxonomy): Bacteria > Pseudomonadati > Pseudomonadota > Gammaproteobacteria > Enterobacterales > Enterobacteriaceae > Klebsiella > Klebsiella sp. 54. The sequence goes on along the minus strand of NZ_JAGRRA010000002.1, from coordinate 912,099 downwards.
CCCGCCGCGCAGCCGCTGAGTAACCCTGCCAGCACCAGCGCCATTACACCCTGTCTGAACGTCATCTTTGCTATCCTCATTGTTATTAGTCAGGAAATATCAGCGGATTTTCAAATAATTAGCAAGGGTTATAATATTCCGGCCCGGCAACAGGCAATAAAAGCCCGCCAGCGGCGGGCTCGTGAGCGTCAGATGAGCTTACTCAGCCGTGGCGCGTACCGGCGGCGGCGTATGGTAGTGGGCATCCGCTTCAGCGAAGCGCTGCTGCATGCTGGCTGACGGCGCTTTATCCAGCAGGCTAAAGACCACAATCCCGATGCTGCCGAAGACAAAGCCCGGAATAATTTCATACAGGCCCAGCCAGCCAAACTGCTTCCAGACGATCACGGTCAGGGCGCCAATCACCATCCCGGCCAGCGCGCCGTTACGGGTCATACGCGACCACATCACCGAAAACAGCACCACCGGGCCAAAGGCGGCGCCGAAACCGGCCCAGGCATAGCTCACCAGACCCAGCACGCGGTTCTCCGGGTTGGCCGCCAGGGCAATGGCCACCAGGGCAACCACCAGCACCATCATACGGCCCACCCAGACCAGCTCTTTCTGACCGGCGTTTTTGCGCAGGAAGGCTTTATACAGATCTTCAGTAATCGCGCTGGAGCAAACCAGCAGCTGACAGCTCAGGGTGGACATCACCGCCGCCAGAATCGCCGACAGCAGGATCCCGGCAATCCACGGGTTAAACAGGATTTGCGCCAGCTCGATAAACACGCGTTCGGCGTTCTGGTTAACCGCGCCCGCCAGGCTCGGGTTGTTATTGAAGTAGGCGATGCCAAAGAAGCCGACGGCCACCGCCCCGCCGAGGCAGAGGATCATCCAGGTCATACTAATGCGACGCGCGTGGACGATGCTGTGGTGCGAATCCGCCGCCATAAAGCGCGCCAGAATATGCGGCTGACCGAAATAGCCCAGTCCCCAGCCCATCAGCGAAATAATCGCCACGAAGTTCAGCCCTTTCAGCATGTCGATATTTTCGATGCTCTTCTGCTTAATGACTTCCAGCGAATCGCCAAAACCGCCGACGGATATAATCACGATTACCGGGGTAAGGATCAGCGCGAAAATCATCAGGCTGGCCTGCACGGTATCCGTCCAGCTGACGGCGAGGAAGCCGCCGACAAAGGTATAGATAATTGTCGCCGCCGCGCCGGCCCACAGCGCGGTTTCATAACTCATGCCAAAGGTGCTTTCAAACAGACGCGCCCCCGCCACAATTCCCGAGGCGCAATAGATAGTAAAGAACAGCAGAATAACCAGCGCCGAAATAATTCTCAGCACCCGGCTTTTATCTTCAAAACGGCCGGTAAAATAATCAGGCAGCGTCAGGGCGTTATTATTCACCTCGGTATGCACGCGCAGGCGCCCGGCGACCAGCTTCCAGTTAATCCACGCCCCCAACGTTAAGCCGATGGCAATCCAGCTTTCGGAAATCCCGGAGAGGAAAATGGCACCCGGCAGGCCCATCAGCAGCCAACCGCTCATGTCCGAGGCGCCGGCGGAAAGCGCGGTCACAAATGGCCCCAGACTCCGCCCCCCGAGAATATAATCATCAAAGTTTTTGGTCGAACGCCAGGCAATAAACCCTATCAATACCATACCAAAAATATAAACAATAAATGTCACCAGCATCGGTGTGCTAATAGCCATGCAAAGTCTCCAGAATTTTTATCGACAGCGTCCAACTTCGTCGTTTTTTTCCACTACCGGAACGGGGTAATGGCGCATTGTTTAATTGGGCGACCGTATCCTGACGGAAGCTTCGGTTTTTCACAAACGATTTAACACAGCATTTACACGAAAATCCGACGGCGCAAAACGTCAATTTGCGAGAGGTTGCACTCTCTCACGTTTTTAAAGGTTGCACCAAACAAAAGTGTTAACTCACGCATACAAATACCCTATGAGCCCGGGGTTAAAATTCTGCTATTTTAGGCATTATTTTTAACAAATCCGCCATTTCACGGCTTTCGTCACAAGCCATAATTAACATGGTTGCACAAAGTTGCAACATAGTGGATATTTCCATGCAACCGCATAAGCTAACGATAAATGACAGGAGTTTTGAGCATGGGCACCACCACCATGGGTGTTAAGCTTGACGACGCAACCCGCGAGCGCATTAAGTCCGCCGCGAGCCGCATTGACCGCACGCCGCACTGGCTGATTAAGCAGGCCATCTTCAATTATTTGGAAAAACTGGAGAACGATGAGACGCTGCCCGAGCTACCGGCGCTGCTCTCCGGGGCCGCCAACGAAAGCGATGACGCCAGCGTATTAACGGAAGAGCCGTATCAGCCGTTCCTCGAATTCGCCGAGCAGATCCTGCCGCAGTCGGTAAGCCGCGCGGCGATCACCGCCGCCTGGCGTCGCCCGGAAACCGACGCGGTGCCGATGCTGCTGGAGCAGGCCCGACTGCCGCAGCCGCTGGGCGAGCAGGCACATAAGCTGGCGTATCAACTGGCGGAAAAACTACGCAACCAGAAGACCGCCAGCGGCCGCGCCGGCATGGTGCAGAGTCTGCTGCAGGAGTTCTCCCTCTCCTCACAGGAAGGGGTGGCGCTGATGTGTCTGGCGGAAGCCCTGCTGCGTATTCCGGATAAAGCCACCCGCGATGCGCTGATCCGCGACAAAATCAGCAACGGCAACTGGCAGTCGCACATTGGCCGCAGCCCGTCGCTGTTCGTCAACGCCGCCACCTGGGGGCTGCTGTTCACCGGCAAACTGGTCTCCACCCACAACGAAACCAGCCTCTCCCGCTCGCTGAACCGCATCATCGGCAAGAGCGGCGAACCGCTGATCCGCAAGGGCGTGGATATGGCGATGCGACTGATGGGCGAACAGTTCGTTACCGGGGAAACCATCGCCGAAGCGCTGGCCAACGCCCGCAAGCTGGAAGATAAAGGTTTCCGTTACTCTTACGACATGCTAGGCGAAGCGGCCCTGACCGCCGCCGACGCCCAGGCCTATATGGTCTCTTATCAGCAGGCGATCCACGCCATCGGCAAAGCCTCTAACGGCCGCGGCATTTATGAAGGGCCGGGCATCTCCATTAAGCTGTCGGCTCTGCACCCACGCTACAGCCGCGCCCAGTATGACCGGGTGATGGAAGAGCTCTACCCGCGTCTGAAATCGCTGACCCTGCTGGCGCGCCAGTATGACATCGGCATTAACATCGACGCCGAAGAGGCGGACCGTCTGGAGATCTCACTCGACCTGCTGGAAAAACTGTGCTTCGAGCCGGAGCTGGCGGGCTGGAACGGGATTGGCTTCGTGATTCAGGCCTACCAGAAGCGCTGTCCGTTTGTCATTGATTACCTGATTGACCTCGCCACCCGCAGCCGCCGTCGCCTGATGATCCGTCTGGTGAAAGGCGCCTACTGGGACAGCGAAATCAAACGCGCGCAGATGGAAGGTCTCGAAGGCTATCCGGTCTACACCCGCAAGGTTTACACCGACGTCTCCTATCTCGCCTGCGCGAAAAAGCTGCTGGCGGTGCCGAACCTGATTTATCCGCAGTTCGCCACCCACAACGCCCATACCCTGGCGGCTATCTACCAGCTGGCGGGCCAGAACTACTACCCTGGCCAGTATGAGTTCCAGTGCCTGCACGGCATGGGCGAACCGCTGTACGAGCAGGTGGTGGGCAAAGTCGCCGACGGCAAACTGAACCGGCCGTGCCGGATCTACGCCCCGGTGGGCACCCACGAGACGCTGCTGGCGTATCTGGTGCGTCGTCTGCTGGAGAACGGCGCCAATACCTCCTTCGTCAACCGTATTGCGGACAATACCCTGCCGCTGGACGAGCTGGTGGCCGACCCGGTCAGCGCGGTAGAAAAACTGGCGCAGCAGGAAGGCCAGGCCGGCCTGCCGCATCCGAAAATCCCGCTGCCGCGCGATCTCTACGGCAGCGGCCGGAGCAACTCCGCCGGTCTGGATCTGGCTAACGAGCATCGTCTGGCCTCCCTCTCCTCTTCCCTGCTCAACAGCGCCCTGCATAAATGGCAGGCATTGCCGATGCTGGAGCAGCCGGTAGCCGAAGGCGAGATGCAGCCGGTAGTCAACCCGGCTGAGCCAAAGGACATTGTCGGCTACGTCCGCGAAGCCAGCGATGACGAAGTGCAGCAGGCGCTGACCAGCGCTATCAACAACGCGCCAATCTGGTTCGCCACCCCGCCGCAGGAGCGCGCCGCCATTCTCGAGCGTGCCGCGGTGCTGATGGAAAGCCAGATGCCGACCCTGATGGGGATCCTGGTGCGCGAAGCGGGTAAAACCTTCAGCAACGCCATCGCCGAAGTGCGCGAAGCCGTTGACTTCCTCCACTACTATGCCGGCCAGGTGCGCGACGATTTCGATAATGAAACCCACCGTCCGCTGGGTCCGGTGGTCTGTATCAGCCCGTGGAACTTCCCGCTGGCGATCTTCACCGGGCAGATTGCCGCCGCGCTGGCGGCCGGCAACAGCGTGCTGGCGAAACCGGCCGAGCAGACGCCGCTGATCGCCGCCCAGGGCGTGGCGATCCTGCTGGAAGCCGGCGTACCGCCAGGGGTGATCCAACTGCTGCCGGGCCGCGGGGAAACCGTCGGCGCCGCGCTGACATCCGATGAGCGCGTGCGCGGCGTGATGTTCACCGGCTCCACCGAAGTGGCCACCCTGCTGCAACGCAATATCGCCAGCCGCCTTGACGCTCAGGGACGCCCGACGCCGCTGATCGCCGAAACCGGCGGGATGAACGCGATGATCGTCGACTCGTCGGCGCTCACCGAGCAGGTGGTGATCGACGTCCTGGCCTCCGCATTCGACAGCGCCGGCCAGCGCTGCTCCGCCCTGCGCGTCCTCTGCCTGCAGGAAGAGGTAGCCGACCACACCTTAACCATGCTGCGCGGCGCGATGAGCGAGTGTCGCATGGGCAATCCGGGCCGCCTGACCACCGATATCGGTCCGGTTATCGATGCAGAAGCGAAAGAGAATATCGAACGCCATATTCAGACGATGCGCGCCAAAGGCCGCACCGTCTATCAGGCGGTGCGCGAGAATAGCGAAGACGCCCGCGAATGGAAGCAAGGAACCTTCGTGCCGCCGACGCTTATCGAACTCGACAGCTTTGACGAGCTGAAAAAAGAGGTTTTCGGCCCGGTGCTGCACGTGGTGCGCTATAACCGTAACGAGCTGGATAAACTGGTGGAGCAGATTAACGCCTCCGGTTACGGCCTGACCCTCGGCGTGCATACCCGCATCGACGAGACCATCGCCCAGGTCACCGGCAGCGCGAAGGTGGGCAACCTGTACGTCAACCGCAATATGGTTGGCGCCGTGGTCGGCGTGCAGCCGTTCGGCGGCGAAGGGTTGTCCGGTACCGGTCCGAAAGCCGGCGGCCCGCTGTACCTTTACCGTCTGCTTTCCAGCCGACCGCAGGGCGCCGTTGGCGTGACCTTCGCCCGCCAGGATGCAGAGCGTCCGCTGGACGCCCAGCTGAAAACGCTGCTGGAAAAACCACTGCAGGCGCTGCAGCAGTGGGCGGCGGGCCGACCTGAGCTGCAGGCGCTGTGCCAGCAGTACAGCGAGCAGGCGCAAAGCGGCACCCAACGCCTGCTGCCGGGGCCAACCGGCGAGCGCAACACCCTGACGCTGATGCCCCGCGAGCGCGTGCTGTGCGTGGCGGATAATGAGCAGGATACGCTGATCCAGCTGGCGGCTGTGCTGGCGGTCGGTTGTGAAGTGCTGTGGCCGGACAGCGCCTTGCAGCGCGATCTGGCGAAGAAACTGCCGCGGGACGTCAGCGAGCGGATCCGTTTTGCCAAAGCGGATCAGTTGCCCGCTCAGGCCTTCGACGCGGTTATCTATCACGGCGATTCCGACCAGCTGCGCGAGCTGTGCGAGCAGGTGGCAGCGTGCGACGGGGCGATTGTCTCCGTGCAGGGCTTCGCCCGCGGCGAAACCAATCTGCTGCTGGAGCGGCTGTATATTGAGCGTTCGCTGAGCGTCAACACCGCGGCGGCAGGCGGTAACGCCAGCCTGATGACCATCGGTTAACCCGGGCCCCCCGGTGGCGCTGTGTTACCGGGGCTACCTACCACCGCCAAAGGGTAGCCCGGATAAGGCGCTGTGCGCCGCCATCCGGGAGAGCGGCGCTGTGATCATCCCCGTTGGCGCTGCGCTTACCGGGGCTACCTGTCTCATGGCACGGGGGGCGGCCAGTATTGTAGGTCGGGTAAGCGTAGCGCCACCCGACAACATAACAATACAACGAGGTAGCCCGGATAAGGCGCTGTGCGCCGCCATTCGGGCAATCAATCTGCGATGCGATCAGCTAATGACAGCCGACGTCAGCTGTGCTTAATTAGGGCTCCCTGACGGGAGCCTTTTTTATGGGAGCAGAACAATGAAACGCATGTTATTTGCCGTGGCGGCCCTGCTGGCCAGCGGCGTGGCGCTGGCGGACGAGTGCAGCAACGCCAACACCCAAACCGAAATGAATCAGTGCGCGGCCACGCAGTTTCAGGCGGCCGACAAAAAACTGAACGACACCTGGCAGCAGGCTCTGCAGCGGGCGGTGGGTAAACAGCAAACATTACTGAAGCAGGCGCAGCAGGCATGGATCGCCCTGCGCGACGCCGACTGTGCCTTCCTCGCGTCCGGCGCCGAAGGCGGCAGCATGCAGCCGATGCTGCTGAGCCAGTGCATGACCGATAAGAGCGTGGAGCGGGAATCTTTCCTCGCCTCGCTGCTGCAGTGCGAGGACGGCGATCAAAGCTGCCCGCTGCCGCCGGCCAATTAACTAACGGACGCGAATGCCTTCGATAATCATCCGCTGGACATTATCGACCGTTTGCTCAAAAAAGGCCGCGTCCTGCAGCGTGGCGCCGGTGACCGCCTCCACCTGGGTGGCGAAGTCGGCGTAATGCTGGGTAGTGGCCCAGATCATAAAGATTAAATGCTGCGGATCGACCGGCGCCAGCTTGCCGCGGTCGATCCAGCCGGAAACAATCGCCGATTTCTCATCGACCAGCGCTTTCAGATCCCCGGTCAGTTCGCCCATCAGCAGCGGCGCGCCCTGCAACATCTCAAGGCAGAAGAGCTTCGAGGCCTGGGGGTGATCGCGGGACACCTCCAGCTTCAGACGAATATACTCGCGGATCGCCACCAGCGGGCTGATATCCTCGCGAAAGGCCTTCAGCGGCGCCAGCCAGATGGCGAGGATCTGCTGCAGAACGGCCACGTACAGCGCCTCTTTCGAAGGGTAGTAATAGAGCAGATTGGTTTTCGACACCCCGGCGCGCTCAGCCACCTGCTCCAGCCGCGTACCGTGAATACCAAATTGCGAAAATGCCTCCAGCGCGGCGGCCAGAATGGCCTCCTTTTTGGCGCTGACCGCTTGTGAACGTTTGCCGTTTTTCTTCACCGCGCCCTGTGCCATACATCCTCTCCTTCAGTTGACGCCACCAGCATAGCAAAAGCCCTTCGCCGACACGACCCCATGCACCCTGATTGCGCATGACTGCCGTTTTTTCGTGCACTGATTTTGACCATCCAGTCCACTTTTTTATCGTCCTTTTTAGCAACCCAATAGCAACACATTAATAACATTAGCATTTATAAAACTGGCATCGCGTTTGCTTTACCTGTTCTGCGAGGTGGTCCAGGGAGAGGCAGGATGCCGCGCCACCGCAACCCATCTTCCATGACTGTAGAGAGGTAGGTATGAAAATTGGTGTTTTCGTTCCCATTGGCAACAACGGCTGGCTGATCTCCACCCATGCCCCGCAGTATATGCCGACCTTCGAACTGAATAAGGCTATCGTGCAGAAAGCCGAGCACTACCATTTCGACTTCGCGCTCTCCATGATCAAGCTGCGCGGCTTCGGCGGGAAAACAGAATTTTGGGATCACAACCTGGAGTCCTTCACCCTGATGGCCGGCCTGGCCGCGGTGACCTCGAAGATCCAGATCTACGCCACCGCCGCCACCCTTACGCTGCCGCCGGCGATCGTCGCCCGGATGGCCTCCACCATCGATTCCATCTCCGGCGGCCGGTTTGGCGTCAATCTGGTGACCGGCTGGCAAAAACCGGAATATGACCAGATGGGCATGTGGCCGGGGGATGACTATTTCGCCAGCCGCTATGACTATCTCACCGAATACGTTCAGGTGCTACGCGACCTGTGGGGCACCGGGCGCAGCGATTTCAAAGGCGATTACTTCACCATGAACGACTGCCGGGTCAGCCCGCGCCCTTCGCAGCCGATGAAGGTGATCTGCGCCGGGCAGAGCGACGCCGGCATGGCCTTCTCCGCCCAGCACGCGGACTACAACTTCTGCTTTGGCAAAGGGGTCAACACGCCGACGGCCTTCGCGCCGACCGCAGCGCGCATGATGCAGGCGGCGGAAAAAACCGGCCGTGACGTAGGCTCCTATGTGCTGTTCATGGTGATCGCCGACGAAACCGACGAAGCGGCGCGCGCCAAATGGGAGCACTACAAAGCGGGCGCCGATGAAGAAGCGCTGGCGTGGCTCACCGAGCAGAGTCAGAAAGACACCCGCTCCGGCAGCGATACCAACGTGCGCCAGATGGCCGACCCAACCTCGGCGGTCAATATCAACATGGGCACCCTTGTCGGATCGTATGCCAGCGTCGCCCGTATGCTTGATGAAGTAGCGAGCGTCCCCGGCACCGACGGCGTGCTGCTGACCTTTGATGATTTTCTTGCCGGCATCGACGCCTTTGGCGAACGCATTCAGCCGCTGATGCGCTGCCGGGACCACATTGCTCCTGTTACCCGTGAGGTGGCCTGATGATTACCCTTCCCGCTCGCCCGGAATCCCTGACCTTCGCGCCGCAGCAGAGCGCGCTGATTGTTGTCGATATGCAGAACGCCTACGCCAGCCAGGGCGGCTATCTGGATCTTGCCGGCTTTGACGTCTCCGCCACCCGGCCGGTTATCGACAATATTAATACCGCCGTCGCCGCCGCCCGCGCCGCGGGCATGCTGATTATCTGGTTCCAGAATGGCTGGGATGACCAGTATGTTGAAGCCGGCGGCCCGGGCTCGCCGAACTACCACAAGTCCAATGCGCTGAAAACGATGCGTCAGCGCCCGGAGCTGCAGGGCAAGCTGTTGGCGAAAGGCGGCTGGGACTATCAGCTGGTGGACGAACTGACGCCGCAGGAAGGCGACATCGTGTTGCCGAAACCGCGCTACAGCGGCTTCTTTAACACCCCGCTCGACAGCATTTTGCGCAGCCGCGGTATACGCCACCTGGTGTTCACCGGGATCGCCACCAACGTCTGCGTCGAATCGACGCTGCGCGATGGCTTCTTCCTCGAATACTTCGGCGTGGTGCTGGAGGATGCCACCCATCAGGCCGGCCCGGCCTTCGCCCAGCAGGCGGCGCTGTTCAATATTGAAACCTTTTTCGGCTGGGTCAGCGACGTCGAGAGCTTCTGCCGCGCGCTATCCCCTGCCACCCCGCTGTCTTTAGCCAAGGAGAAACGTTATGCCTAAACAGGTGATCATTCCGCCAGGCACCACCACGCCGATTGCCCCCTTTGTTCCGGGGACGCTCGCCGATGGCGTGGTCTACGTCTCCGGCACTCTGCCGTTTGATAAGCAAAATAATGTGGTGCACATCGGCGACCCAAAGGCGCAAACCCGCCACGTGCTGGAGACCATCAAGAGCGTTATCGAAACGGCGGGCGGGAGTATGGCGGATGTGACTTTTAACAGCATCTTTATCACCGACTGGACAAATTACGCCGCGATTAACGAGGTTTACGCCGAGTTTTTCCCCGGCGATAAACCCGCGCGCTTTTGCATTCAGTGCGGTCTGGTGAAACCCGATGCGCTGGTGGAAATCGCCAGCGTCGCCCATATCGGCACCCCGACATGATGAGGCTCAATATTGCTCCAGCCCCATGGCCCGGCGCGCCGGTGGTGGTCCTCAGCGCCGGTCTGGGCGGCGGCGGCGGCTACTGGCTGGCGCAGCGCGCGGCGCTGGAGGAACAGTATCAGCTGGTGAGTTATGACCATAACGGGACCGGGGAGAACGCCGGTCCGCTGCCCGCCGACTACAGCATGGCGACGATGGCCGGAGAGCTGTTCAGCGCTCTGCAGGCGGCGGGGATCGCCCGATTCGCGCTGGTGGGCCACGCGCTGGGGGCGCTAATTGGCCTGCAGCTGGCGCTCGATCGCCCCGAGGCGGTGAGCGCCCTGGTGCTGGTCAACGGCTGGCTGTCGCTGTCGCCGCACACCCGCCGCTGCTTCCTGGTGCGCGAGCGTCTGCTGCATGCCGGCGGCGCGCAGGCGTGGGTCGAAGCACAGCCGCTGTTTCTCTACCCGGCGGAATGGATGGCCGCGCGCCTGCCGCGCCTCGAAGCGGAAGATGCGCTTGCCATCAGCCATTTTCAGGGCAAGGAGAACCTGCTGAAGCGGCTGCAGGCCCTGAAGCAGGCTGATTTTTCGCGTCGCGCGGCGGCCATCGCCTGCCCGACGCTGATTATCAGCGCCGCTGACGATCTGCTGGTCCCGGCCTCCTGCTCCCGCGTGCTGCAGACGGCTATCTCCGGCAGCCAGCACGTGGAAATGCCATGGGGCGGCCATGCCTGTAACGTCACCGACGCCGATACCTTTAATACCATTTTACGCGACGGGCTGGCCGCTATGCTGCCGGTCGCCACGGAGACCCGATGAACGACGCGATAAACCAGACGGCCTGCGAGACGCTGTTTACCCAGGCCCGAACCCACAACGGCTGGCTGGATAAGCCAGTGAGCGATGCGCAGCTGCAGGCAGTCTGGGACCTGATGAAAATGGGGCCGACTTCCGCCAACTGTTCGCCGGCGCGCATCGTGTTTGTGCGCAGCGCGGAAGGCAAAGAGAAACTTCGCCCGACGCTCTCCAGCGGCAATCTGCAAAAAACCATGCAGGCGCCGGTGACCGCCATCGTGGCGTGGGACAGCGCCTTTTACGACCGGCTACCGACCCTCTTTCCCCACGGTGACGCCCGCAGCTGGTTCACCTCCAGCCCGCAGCTGGCGGAGGAGACCGCGTTTCGCAACAGCTCCCTGCAGGCGGCATATCTGATTTTCGCCTGCCGGGCGCTGGGTCTCGACACCGGGCCAATGTCCGGCTTCGACCGGGAAAAAGTCGATGCGGCGTTTTTCGCCGACAACGGCTGGAAAAGCAACCTGCTGGTGAACATCGGCTATGGCGACCCCGGCAAACTGTACGGCCGCCTGCCGCGTCTGTCCTTTGATGAAGCCTGCCTGCTGGCATAAGGAGTTTACGATGGAGTTAGCGGACAAAGCGAGTTTCCGTGACGCCATGGCCCACGTCGGCGCCGCGGTTAACATTATTACCACCGATGGCCCGGCGGGCCGGGCGGGATTTACCGCCAGCGCGGTCTGCAGCGTTACCGACACGCCGCCGACCCTGCTGGTCTGCCTGAACCGCTCGGCCTCGGTGTGGCCGGTGTTCAGCGAACATCACACGCTGTGCGTCAATACCCTGGCGGCGGGACAGGAGGCGCTGTCGACGCTGTTTGGCGGAAAAACGGCGATGGACGAGCGCTTTGCTGCCGCCGACTGGCAGACCGGCGCCACCGGCTGCCCGCGGCTGGAGGCGGCGCTGGTCAGTTTTGACTGCCGCATCGACCAGCGCGTCAGCGTCGGCACGCACGACATCCTGTTTTGTCACGTCGTGGCCATTACCCGTCACCCGGAACCCCGGGGTCTGATGTGGTTTGACCGCGGCTATCACACGCTTATGCGACCCGCTTGTTAACCTCTAACCCGGGATATCATCATGGCACTCTTCGATTTTCCTCGCTGGAAGCTGACCTCTACCGCCGCCGAATCCGGCGTCGTCGCGCCCGATGAACGCTTATCGGCCGGGCAAACGCTGGTGATGGGCGTGCAGCACGCCGTTGCGATGTTCGGCGCGACGGTGCTGATGCCGTTGCTGATGGGGCTCGACCCTAACCTGTCGATACTGATGTCGGGAGTCGGCACCCTGCTGTTCTTTGTCGTCACCGGCGGACGGGTGCCGAGCTATCTCGGCTCGAGCGCCGCCTTTGTCGGGGTGGTGATCGCCATTACCGGCTTTAATGGCCAGGGGCTGAACCCTCATCTGAGCGTCGCCCTTGGCGGGATCATCGCCTGCGGGCTGGTCTACACCCTGATCGGTCTGGTGGTGATGAAGATCGGCACCCGCTGGATCGAGCGCCTGATGCCGCCGGTGGTGACCGGGGCGGTGGTGATGGCTATCGGCCTGAACCTGGCGCCGATTGCTGTGCGCAGCGTGTCCGCCAGCGCCTTCGACAGCTGGATGGCGGTGTTGACCGTGCTCTGTATCGGCATAGTCGCGGTATTTACCCGCGGGATGCTGCAGCGTCTGCTGATCCTGGTCGGCCTGATCGTCGCCTGCGCGCTGTACGCCCTGCTGGCTAACGGTTTTGGCCTCGGCAAACCGCTGGACTTCTCCCCCCTCGCCCAGGCGGCGTGGTTCGGGCTGCCGCACTTTACCCCCCCATCCTTTAACGGCCAGGCGATGATGTTGATTGCCCCGGTCGCGGTGATCCTGGTGGCCGAGAACCTCGGGCACCTGAAGGCCGTCGCCGGGATGACCGGGCGCAATATGGATCCATACATGGGGCGCGCCTTCGTCGGCGACGGTCTGGCGACCATGCTCTCCGGCTCGGTGGGCGGCAGCGGGGTCACGACCTATGCGGAGAACATCGGCGTCATGGCGGTGACCAAGGTCTACTCGACGCTGGTCTTTGTCGCCGCGGCGCTGATTGCCATGCTGCTGGGCTTCTCGCCGAAATTCGGCGCATTAATCCACACCATTCCCGGGCCGGTGATCGGCGGCGCCTCGATCGTGGTCTTTGGCCTGATCGCCGTCGCCGGGGCGCGGATCTGGGTGCAAAACCGCGTCGACCTCAGCCAGAACAGCAATCTGATCATGGTGTCTGTGACCCTGGTGCTGGGCGCCGGCGATTTCGCGCTGTCGCTGGGCGGCTTTACGCTGGGCGGGATTGGTACCGCCACCTTCGGGGCGATCCTGCTGCACGCGCTGCTTCATCGCGGGACTCGGGAGGCGAAGGAGGCCAGAGTAACGCCGGTTTAAGCCACATTAGCGCGGCGTTGGCGCAGGGAGCGGGTGGGCCGGATAAGGCATTTATACCGCCATCCGGCCTGCCGGGAACGTCTCAGCGATGTTGAGGCCGTCAGCACCGGCAGTTTCAGCAACAATGGTGAATAAATTAACCACAGGTCGTATGAACGTAGGCCGGGTAAGGCGACAGCCGCCACCCGGCGAAATAACGGTACAACCGAATATTTCCCTGCTCGCGCTGCGCTTAGCAGGGCTACAACTTCTATGTTAATGCCGGGCAGATTGCGCTCCCGGTTAATTTTTCTGCACTCTGTTTTCCATAGCGCAGGGAGCGCACAGGGGGCGGCCAGTCGCCGCCGCCCCCTGTACCCCCGGGCTCCGGCCAGCAAAATCGCCACTGCGTGGTACCTTCGACTTATCCCTGCAGGCTGCGGGTCGGGCCGAGGCAGCGTCCCTGCAAAACACGGCCCTCAGCCCGCATCCATGCGGGCTGCCCCGGCCTTCCGGGAACGTCTCAGCGATTTTGAGGCCGTCAGCACCGGCAGTTTCAGTCGCGCAAGTGGTTAAATTAATAACAGGTCGTACGAACGTAGGCCGGGTAAGGCGCAGCCGCCACCCGGCGAAATCATGGATACCGTGCCTGATATCTTGCCAGGCGGCGCTGCGCTTGCGCGGGCCTGGAGACGATCAGAGCCGGACGAGCAGGCCAGCCAGGATAAGCGCCGCTGTAGGATCAGAAGCGTAAAATTACGGCTCGCGACGATCGGCCAGGTCCGGGAGCGGCTGCGCATCGTCATTCTTTGACATCTGCGGCGGCGGTTTGCGCTTCCACTTCAGCTCGCTCACCAGCACTCCCGCGAGGATAAAGAAGCAGCCAAGGAGGGCCAGCAGCGGCAGACGCTCGCCGGCCAGCCGGCCAAAAATACCGGCCCATACCGGTTCGCCGGTATAGATCAGCGTGGCCCGCGTCGGCGAGACGCTGCGCTGCGCCCAGTTCATGGTCACCTGAATGATCGCGCTGAAAATGCCCAGCCCCAGCGCCACGCCGAGCAGCGTCGGCGTCAACGGCGGCACCGACTCACCGGCCGGCTTCATGGCAGCGAAAGCCACCAGCGACGCGGTCGCCAGCTGCACCACCGTCACCCGTCGGACATCCACTTTTCCGGCCCAGGCGCTGATAAGGATAATCTCCGCGGCGATCGCCAGCGCACTCGCCAGAGTGATCATCTCCCCCACGCCAAGCGCCAACAGATTGTTTTCCGGCCCGGCCAGCAGGATCAAACCGATAAAGGCCAGCACAATCCCCACGCAGGACATCACCCCCGGCATACGCCCCAGGCACAGCCACTGCAGCAGCGGCACCAGCGGCACATACATCGCCGTGATAAAGGCAGACTTGCTGCTGGAGATCGACTGCAGCCCCCAGGTCTGCAGGCCATACCCCAGCGCAATCGCCACGCCAATCGCCACCCCCGCCTTCACCTCCAGCCACGTCAGGCCGCGCAGGGTGCGGAGCGAGAGCAGGCCCACCGCCAGCGCGGCGGTCGCGAAACGCAGGCCGACAAAAAACAGCGGCCCACTGAGGCTGACCGCATACTGTACGGCAAGGAAAGTCCCTCCCCAGAACATGGTGATCATGATAAGGAGCGCTTCCTGGCGGCTAACGGAGAATTTTAACGAAGACATAAGACAGCCATGACGATAAACGGGCGACCAGTGTGCAATCGGCCCGGCGGGAGCGCAACCTCCGACAGCTAAAAAAAACCGCCGGCAGATGCCGGCGGCGAGGGCGATGCGGTTGGGTCGGGGAGATTAACACCGCATCAAAGAGAACAGTGCCAGTCGCGCGTTAACTCTCACGACTTCCATGACTGTTTTTACCCCCTTTTTTGCCAGCCTCTGAGGCGCGCTGAGGGTCATTTTTAAAATTCCCCCCGCTATGCTGGCCACCTTTACGTCCTGCTTCTGATGCTCTTTCACGGTCTTCAGCAAAGTTGCCAGAACCGCCACGATGGTTTGCCATTACTGACCTCCATTAGGTTAGACATCATAGTGCATTACGCGGGAGCGGCGACGCCGCTGTTCTGCCGCGTATCTATAAGGTTAGTGAATGACTGCCGCTGACGATGGCAAATGTCACATTCAGAAACAAAGCCTGGCCAAAAAAATCCCCTCGCGCCGCCTGATGGCGCTAACCTGCTCTGCTGCCGAAGAAAAAATAGTCAGCAAAAAATGTATCCTGATGCTACATCCTCGCCGCACCGGCCAGTATAACGGAGGCATCGCTTCCCGCTTCTCAGCCGCTCAGGCCGCGCTGCGCAAGGAAAAGTAAATAATGTTTTGTCATTTTGTTATAAATCAAATAAATGCCCGTTGGATTTGCACTCTTCGGCAGAGGCTTTATCTTTAAAGGTACCAGCTATTTGGCTGGCTTATAATGCAACCGAGGAGTGATGGAAATGGCTAAAATTCTGGTGCTTTATTATTCCATGTATGGACACATTGAAACCATGGCTCACGCCGTCGCCGATGGGGCGAACCGGGTGGACGGCGTTGAGGTGGTTGTGAAGCGCGTGCCGGAAACCATGCAAGCAGAAGCGTTTGCCAAAGCAGGCGGGAAAACGCAAAACGCGCCTGTCGCCACGCCGCAGGAGCTGGCTGAGTATGACGCCATCATCTTTGGTACCCCGACTCGTTTCGGCAATATGTCCGGACAAATGCGCACCTTCCTCGATCAGACCGGCGGCCTGTGGGCATCCGGCGCGCTGTACGGTAAGATCGCCAGCGTATTCAGCTCAACCGGCACAGGTGGCGGCCAGGAACAAACCATTACCTCCACCTGGACGACGCTGGCCCACCACGGGATGATCATCGTCCCAATCGGCTACGGCGCACAGGAGCTGTTCGACATCTCCCAGGTCCGCGGCGGGACGCCTTATGGCGCCACCACTATTGCCGGCGGCGACGGTTCGCGTCAGCCAAGCGAGGAAGAGTTAGCCATCGCCCGCTATCAGGGTGAACATGTCGCCAAACTGGCCGTTAAACTGCACGGCTAATCTTCCGCAGGAGGAGCACTATGCCAACTCAAGAAGCAAAAGCACATCGCGTCGGCGAATGGGCAAGTTTACGTAACACCTCGCCGGAGATCGCCGAGGCGATTTTCGAAGTTGCCCACTACGATGAAAAACTGGCTGAGCAAATTTGGGAGGAAGGCAGCGACGAAGTGCTGGCACTGGCCTTTGCCAAAACCGATAAAGATGCGCTGTTCTGGGGTGAACAGACGATTGAGCGTAAAAACGTATAGGGTGTTTATCCCTGCTGAGTCTCACCCTAACCTGCTAAAAACCCGGATTGCTCCGGGTTTTTTCATTATTTCGCCGCCTCGTTGATCACCTTTTTAAAGGTCTCCAGCGGGCAGAATCCCTGGTCATCGACCGGGCAGCCGTTAAGCGCCAGCGTGACCCGCTGCGGCGGGGTCTGTAACGTCAACGGGTCGGCATTACGCAGCTGCTCAGTGCTCTGATAGACATACTCAATCTTCATCAGATCGCGGTTGCTGCCGCTGTCGTGCCAGCGCTGAAACAGCAGTTTGCCGCCGATAGGCGTGCGCTCGTACTGGCCAGGAAGTTGATAGGGCTTAAAGTCCAGCGCCGTCAGCAGTGAGGCGATATTCGAGTCGTGTCCCACCAGCAGGGTGACTTTCGCCTTGCTGGCTCCCTCGCCCACCAGCGCGTTATCGATATATTTAACCAGCGGTTTGGCCACATTTTGCGCCACTGCCGTCGAGGTAAACAGACTATCCTGGTAGCCGTTTTTCAGCTTCGACAGCACCTGCCACTGCTTATCGCTGGTGATCTCCCCCCACGCCACCTGATCTTTCGGGAAGCCTTCATAGTATTGCAGGGTGAAGGCGTCCACCAGCGAGTTGCCCACCTTCAGCGGCCCGGATACCCCCGGCTCCTGCTGATAACCGGCGCTAAAGGTATCTTTACCCTCGCTCAGGGAACAGACCTGCTTCTCTTTGCAGGAGGGCGAGTTGCGGTAATCGATCATTGTCTCCAGCAGCTTGTAGCTCTCGGTCAACTGCATCCCCTGGCGCTCTTTTTCCATCGCCTGCAGCGCTTTCTCGCGAAACGCCGGGGAGTCGTCGGTGATAACCGGGTTGAAGGTCGGGTCCATGGTGCCCATCTGCGGCTGATGATGCACCGCAATGCCGCAGCCCGGGAACGCGCCGGTGATAAAGAACTGCGCAGTGGCGACGGTGCGCTGCAGGCTGTTAGCGTAGGCGTAAACGGCGTTTTCCGGCGGGCACTCCCCGCTGGTCACCAGCTTCTGTTGCGCCAGCCATTCGCGCATATAGTGGCCCATATACACCTCCAGCACGCCTCCCTTGGTGGTCAGCTGGCCGCCCGGCACATCCCACTGCGGCCAGGCTTTGGCGGTGGACTGCTCCAGCACGCTGCCGTTATTGGCCAGCGGCGTGCGAAGGTTGTGACGACTCATGATCAGCACCTGCTGCAGCTGATACCCCTCTGGGGCGGCCGTTTCCTGCGCCTGGGCGCCAGCGGATAACATGACCGCGCCGGCTACGGCGGCGGCGAGTAGACATATTTTCATCCCTTCATCCTTAGTCATTTATTATCATCGGGTTAATTGTGACGGATTTAGGCCATTTTTCCTGGCATTCGCTCGCAAACTTAGACCGGAGCCGAAAATTTCCTCTGCCGACCAAATAGTTTTATAATGAAACAACTAACCTGGAGGCTTTCGTGAAACGTACCCGTCTGGAAAACAGCTGCTGTCCTGTCGCCCGCTCCCTCGACGTTATCGGCGACTGGTGGTCGCTGCTTATCGTCCGTGATGCCCTGCGCGGGGTACGCCGTTTTAGCGAATTCCAGAAAAACCTCGGCATTGCCAAAAATATGCTCGCCGGGCGGCTGAAAATGCTGGTGGATGAAGGCATCCTGCATTTGCAGCCGGCCTCCGACGGCAGCGCCTGGCAGGAGTATGTCCTGACGGATAAGGGCCGCGCCCTGCAGACCGTGCTGGTCGCCCTCTCCCAGTGGGCGGACGACTATCTGTTCGACCCGGACGAACCGGCGACGCGGCTCATTGACCGCCAGCAGCGTCAGCCCCTGCGTAAACTGGTGCTGCAGGCGGCCGATGGCCGTGAGCTGTCCCCAGCGGATATCACCATCGCCCTCCCGCTGAACGACTAATCGCTCCCTGCGGCAGGCAGAAATAAAAAAAGCCCGGCAAAATGGTTGCATTATTAAACCAGATATCTCATGCTGAATTTGGTTTAATCATGCAACCTTTTAAGAGGCAATACTCATGTCCCAGTCATCGCACACTGCTTTTATCACCGGCGCTTCCTCAGGTATCGGCGCGATCTATGCCGAACGACTTGCCGCCCGCGGCTACGATCTGATCCTCGCCGCCCGTCGTGAAGATCGGCTGCAGGCGCTCGCCGGGCAACTGCAGGCGCGCTACGCCATCCGGGCCAGCATCCTCAAGGCCGACCTGAGCGAGGAGCAAGGCATTGAAGCCGTAGAGCAGCGTCTGCAGCAGGATCCCGCCGTTGACCTGTTCATCAACAACGCCGGAACGGCAAAAATGGCGGGCTTTCTCGCCAGCACGTCGCGCGAGCACCAGGCGATTCATACGCTCAACACCACCGCGCTTCTGCGCCTGAGCTATGCCGCACTGGCCGCTTTCGCTCCCCGGGGCCGCGGAACGCTGATCAATATTGCCTCTATTCTTGCGCTGCATACGCTGCCGGGCAGCGCGGTCTACAGCGCCAGCAAAGCCTGGGTGTTGAGCTTTACCCGTGGCCTGCAGGATGAGTTCGCCGACAGCGGCGTGCGTATTCAGGCAGTATTGCCGGCGGCGACCGCCACCGATCTGTGGCCGACCTCCGGCGTGGCGCTCGACGCCCTGCCCACCGGTACGGTAATGACCACCGAGGATCTGGTTGACGCCGCTCTCAGGGGACTCGAAATGGGGGAAAAGGTCACCTTACCGCCGGTGCATGATCTGGGACTGTGGGAGGCTTTCGAGCAGACGCGACTGGCGCTGTTTACCAGCGCGCGAACCGGGCAACCGGCGCCGCGGTATCGCTAACTCGCCCCGGCGGCGGGCATTATTCCGGCAGCGGAACCGCCGCCAGGGTACAGATCGCCTCGTGCTCCCCGCCGCGGCGATCGGTGATCACTACCTTATCGCCCGCTTTTTTGCCTTCACAGGGTTTCAGGACCTGCTCCACGATCCGCTCGCGGCTCGCCTGACGTTCATTTTCAGCCTGACTGGCGAAGGCCGTCAGCGCCAGCGCCACGCCCAGCAGGCTGAGGGTTGTCTTATACATGTCTTACTCTCAGATCATTCTTATTCGCGGTCAGCGTAACCCGTTGCTGGCCGCACTTCTGTAAAATCACTTAACGGAGTGTTACGCCATTTCAGCTGAAAGCCAGGCTGTCACATTCCTGCGGGAAATATTTTATCACAACCCCGACAGCAGATATTCTCGCTATGAGGCGTCATCTTTCAGACATATCCCGATGTTATCTTCACACAGAGCCCTGTATCTTTTTCCCTTTCTAAACAGAATATTAGGTTGGTCTATGTCGGGTCTTATTCTCTTTATCGTCGCGGTGGCGCTGCTGGGCGTCGCCATCTACAGCCTGGTGTCGTACCTCAAAGAGCGGCGCGCCAGTCAGTTACCTGTCCATAAAAAGAAGAAATAATACCTTCCGTTCTCCGCCGTTTTCTGCTGATTGCTTTACCATCCTGTACTGTCCCTTACCGAACCAAAAACAAAGGCAGGCCTGCGGGCCTGCCTTCGTTCGGTTTCAGCGTCAGGTTCTAGGACTCCCAGGCCTGCTCCGCCTTGGCGGCATCGAACTGCGGCGGCGGTTTACGGAAACGTTGGGTCAGATAAGCCAGATACAGCAGACCAAGCGCCGCCCACACCAGGCCGAGCGTCAGGGAAGTGGCCTCGAGGTTGATCCACAGCACCCCTACCGTCAACGCCCCGACCATCGGCAGCAGCAGATAGTGCAGTCGATCCTTCCAGGTTTTGTTGTACCCCTTGCGACGCCAGAAGTGGTTGAACACCGACAGGTTAACGAAGGTGAAGGCCACCAGCGCGCCGAAGTTAATTAACGCGGTGGCGGTCACCAGGTCGAAGAACAGCGCCGACAGCGCGACGATACCCACCATAATCACGTTCAACGCCGGGGTGCGCCATTTCGGATGCACATAGCCGAAAATGCGCTCCGGGAAGACGTTATCGCGACCCATCACGTACAGCAGACGGGAGACGCTGGCATGGGACGCCAGGCCGGACGCCAGGGTGTTAACAAAGGTGGTGCAGAGGAATATTGACTGGAACAGCTTACCGCCCACGTACAGCGCAATCTCCGGCAGCGCGGCGTCCGGGTCTTTAAAGCGATGAATATCCGGGAAAAACAGCTGCATAAAGAACGACGCGACGATGAAAATAATGCCGCCGTACATCGCGGTGAGAAAAATAGCCTTCGGGATCACCCGCGCGGCGTCAGGCGTCTCTTCCGACAGTGTGGTCACGGCGTCGAAGCCGAGAAACGAGAAGCAGACGATGGTCGCCCCGGTAATAATCGGGATCAGATGCGCATTCTGACTGATAAACGGCTGCAGCGACCAGACGGTCCCTACCCCCTCGCCTTTGTGCAGCCCCTGAACCACCAGAATGACGAATACCACCATAATCGAGATCTGCACCAGCACGAACAGGGTGTTGAAGTTCGCCACCAGATTAACGCTTTTCAGGTTTGCGGCGGTCAGAATGGCGACAAAGGTCACCACCCACACCCATGGCGGCACCTCAGGGAACAGCGCCGAGAGATAGATCTTCGCCAACAGGACGTTGATCATCGGCAGGAACAGATAATCCAGTAGCGAGGACCAGCCGACCATAAAGCCGACGTGCGGACTGATGGATTTTTGCGCGTAGGTGTAGGCGGAGCCGGCTTCCGGGAACTGGCGCACCAGTTTGCCGTAGCTGATGGCGGTGAACAGCACGCCAGCCAGCGCCAGCAAATAAGACGCCGGGACGTGGCCGTTGCTGATACCGGAGACGATGCCGAAGGTATCAAACACCGTCATCGGCGTCAGATAGGCCAGCCCCATCATCACCACTTGCCAGAGTTTGAGGGATTTACGCAGACGCGGTCTGCCCGCCTGAGCGGCGTTATGCGCAGGAAGATTAATAGCCATCGCCCATTCCCCCCTTGCGGATAACAGTTTGCGGACACAACGTTCGCGTGACAAACCTGCTTAGCAAGGGGATAAGGCATAAATAAAAGGGTAAGACGGACCGGTGAGCGGTTGCTGGCTGGCATCCAATGCGGCCTGAGCGGCCTCCCTCTCCCTGCGGATATTTGAACATCTGCATCATCTCATTTCCTCGTCACACACTGTGTCGTTAACTGAAGCCCCGTTGCCGCCTGCGCTCCTTAACGCGACATCCGGGAAATGGCTGGGCTCCCAGCAAAAAGGACGACCAGGCTCCGCTCAGGCCGTATGATGCTACTCATGACTCAACTCATGCGCCCCTTGCGGGGCGACCATCAGGCGTTTTTCAACATCCACTCAATTTCAGTTTCTGTGATAAGACGCTCAAACTGCAGTAATTCATCATGCTTGCAGGCATGGAAAACGTGGCAGAAACGCTCGCCGAGACGCTCACGCAGGTGATCGTTCTGCATAAACTCCCACAGCGCATCGCTCTGGCGGATCGGGAACGGCAGACCCTCTTGTTCCAGGCCGTTACCTTCCACCTCTTCCTGCAAAGGCAGCTGAGGGTTATCCAGCCCGTGCAGAATGCCGGCGAAAATCGCCGCCATCACCAGATACGGGTTGGCGTCCGCCCCCGCCACGCGATACTCCACGCGGTGGTTCTGCCGCTCGCCGCATGGGATCCGCAGCGCCACGGTACGGTTGTTATGCCCCCAGGAAGCCTGCGTCGGGACATACATCCCCGGCTGGAAGCGGCGATACGAGTTCACGTTCGGCGCCAGCAGCGCCATCGAGGCCGGCATCAGATCGATCATCCCGGCCAGCGCGCGTTTAAGCAGCGCGGAGTCTTCCCCGTCGCCGTCCACCAGCACGTTTTCCCCTTTATTGTTCAGCATGCTGATGTGGATATGCATTCCGCTGCCCGCATGCTCTTCATAAGGCTTAGCCATAAAAGTGGCGTGCATCTTATGCTTCTCCGCCATTAAACGCACGAGACGTTTTAACGCCAGCGCATCATCGCAGGCGTCCAGCACGTTATCGGTATGGTGGAGGTTGATTTCAAACTGGCCCGGCGAGGCTTCGGCCACCGCGCCGTCGGCGGGGATCAGCTGCAGTTTCGCCAGCTCGTCGATGTCGTTGAGCACGTCGGCAAAGTGGTTCAGGTTATCGACCGAGTAGACCTGGCTTTGGGTGTTGCGATCGTCGGTGCCCGGCGCGCACGGCGGCTGCAGGTAGCCTTCGGCATCGCGTTTGCGGTCCAGTAAATAGAACTCCAGCTCTACCGCTACCACGGGGAACAGCCCGCGCTGGCGCAACTGCTGCCAGAGGCGGTTGAGTACGTTCCGCGGCTCAACGTCAAAGGGAGCGCCATCTTCATCAACCATGGTCAACTGTACCTGGGCTATCGACTGCGGATCGGCCGCTGAAGGCGTTAAGGTGCCGGGCACCGGAATGCAGCTGCGATCCGGCTCGCCCATCTCCTGGCCCAGACCGGCCTCTTCCACGACGTTGCCGAGAATATCCATCGCAAACACCGAAGCCGGGAAATAACAGCCTTTCTCCAGCTTGCTCAGGCCGGCAACCGGGATGCGCTTGCCGCGGAAGCAGCCGTTCAGGTCAGTGAGGAGGACATCAACATATTGGGTATCAGGGTAGGTTTCGAGGTAGCGCTTCACTTCTTTCGCGAACGCGCTGACCCGTCTCTCTTCCGTTTGCTGAACAAAATTCTCAACTTCTACGATATTGGTTTCCATGATTCACCGCCGTTGGTTTGGTTTCGGTCCTGCACTCAGACCGTTAAATATAATGTCCACCCCATCGACTGTGTATGCAAATAAATTGTTTGTCAAATGTTAAATTAAGTTTGCAAAGGGCTATTTCCACTGCTAGATTGAGAAAATATTGAACGATATGGCCGTTAAACCCGCTATAGCGGTCATAATTTAGTCCACTTTGTGAGGGCGATCATGGAAAATATAATGTACAAGCCAGTTATTGGCGTCGTGATGTGTAGAAACAGGCTTAAGGGTCACCAGACCCAGACCTTGCAAGAAAAGTACCTGAATGCAATTGTTAACGCCGGCGGACTGCCGATCGCCCTGCCACATGCGCTGGCTGAGCCGGATCTGCTGAACGCGTTAGTCGATAAACTGGACGGGATATACCTGCCAGGCAGCCCCAGTAACGTGCAGCCGCACCTTTATGGTGAAAACGGCGATGAGCCTGACGCCGACCCCGGGCGTGATCTTCTGAGCATGGCGCTGATTAACGCCGCACTCGAAAGGCGCATCCCCATTTTCGCCATCTGTCGTGGACTGCAGGAACTGGTTGTCGCCACCGGTGGGACTCTGTATCGTCGTCTGTTCGAGCAGCCTGAGCTGCTGGAGCATCGCGAAGATCCTGAACTGCCCGTCGAGCAGCAGTATGCGCCGTCCCATCAGGTTGAGGTTCAGGAAGGAGGATTGCTGTCGCAATTGATACCGGGCTGCAACACGTTTTGGGTAAACTCGCTACATGGGCAAGGGGCAAAAACCCTCAGTCCGCAGCTGCGCGTGGAGGCGCGAGCGCCGGATGGACTGGTGGAAGCGGTCAGCGTGAACGATCACCCTTTCGCGCTGGGCGTACAGTGGCATCCTGAATGGAACAGTAGCGAATACGCCCTGTCGCGTATGTTGTTTGATGGTTTTATCACCGCCTGTCAGGGCCATCATGCTGAAAAGCGGCGGCGCTGACCACTACCGTTAAGGAAATGCAAATATGAGCGATGACGGACTGGCGCCAGGGAAACGTCTGTCAGAGATCCGCCAACAGCTGGGTCTTTCGCAGCGTCGTGCCGCCGAACTGTCTGGGTTAACACATAGTGCCATCAGCACCATAGAGCAGGACAAAGTCAGTCCTGCCATCAGTACGCTGCAAAAGCTGCTGAAAGTCTATGGGCTGTCGCTCTCGGAATTCTTTTCTGAACCCGAAAAGCCGGACGAACCCCAGGTGGTCATTAATCAGGATGACCTTATCGAAATGGGCAGTCAGGGCGTTTCCATGAAGCTGGTTCATAACGGAAATCCGAACCGTACGCTGGCGATGATTTTTGAAACTTACCAGCCTGGAACCACGACCGGGGAGAGGATTAAGCATCAGGGTGAGGAGATAGGCACCATACTGGAGGGTGAGATTGTGCTGACGATTAACGGTCAGTCGTACCACCTGGTGGCTGGACAGAGCTATGCCATTAATACCGGCATCCCGCACAGCTTCAGCAACACCTCGGCAGGCATCTGCCGCATCATCAGTGCCCACACCCCCACCACATTCTGAATATTTAGCCTGAACGAGGTTCAGGCTTTCTTCAGACCTGCGGCGGCGGAAATTTTATTTTCGTCGCCGCGAAAAACTCGCAGTCATAACGTTGGTGCCGGAAGAGAATCTTATTTTCTGCTGGCCCTGAAATAATTAACGCCGTGAATGGCGACTCACCCCTGAATTATTCGGCATGCAGACAACCTGTCGAAATTTAGGGTGATAAAACGGTATTCAACTCCGGGGATACACTATGCCCTGCGCCTGGCGCAGCGCCCCCGTGCAGCCTGAAAACGCCGATGTGATTAATTTGCCGATAATGTTTTTTAAGGAGTCATGATGAATTTTCAGCACCTGGCTTACTGGCAGGAAAAAGCGAAAAGCCTGGCCATTGAAACACGATTATTTATTAACGGCGAATATTGCGCCGCGGTCGATAATACCACCTTTGAAACCATTGACCCTGCCGCGCAGCACACGTTAGCCCATGTCGCTCGCGGCAAAAAAGCCGACGTTGAGCTGGCGGTGAAGGCCGCGCGTCGGGTCTTTGATAACGGCGACTGGTCACAGGCCGCTCCCACGCAGCGTAAAGCGGTTCTCACACGCTTTGCCGACCTGATAGAGGCCCACTGCGAAGAGCTGGCGCTGCTGGAAACGCTGGATACCGGCAAGCCGATTCGCCACAGCCTGCGCGACGATATTCCCGGCGCCGCCCGCGCCATCCGCTGGTATGCCGAAGCGCTGGATAAAGTCTATGGCGAAGTGGCTCCTACCGGCAGCAACGAGCTGGCGATGATCGTCCGCGAACCGATTGGCGTCATCGCCGCGGTGGTGCCGTGGAACTTCCCGCTGCTGCTGGCCTGCTGGAAGCTCGGCCCGGCGCTGGCGGCGGGCAACAGCGTGATCCTTAAGCCCTCGGAAAAATCGCCGCTGACCGCTTTGCGCCTCGCCGGGCTGGCGAAAGAGGCGGGCCTGCCGGACGGCGTGCTGAACGTGGTCAGCGGCTTTGGTCACGAAGCCGGACAGGCGCTGGCCCTGCATCCTGACGTGGAGGTCATTACCTTTACCGGCTCCACCCGCACCGGCAAACAGCTGCTGAAAGACGCCGGCGACAGCAATATGAAGCGCGTGTGGCTGGAAGCGGGCGGCAAGAGCGCCAACATCGTCTTCGCCGACTGCCCGGATCTGCAAAAAGCGGTCAGCGCCACCGCCGGCGGCATCTTCTACAACCAGGGGCAGGTGTGCATCGCCGGCACTCGCCTGCTGCTGGAGGAGAGCATCGCCGACGAGTTCCTGGCACGACTGAAAACCGAAGCGCAACGCTGGCAGCCGGGCAACCCGCTCGACCCAAACACCACCATGGGCATGCTGATTGACAACACCCATGCCGACAGCGTGCACAGTTTTATTCGCGGCGGCGAAAGCAAAAGCACGCTGTTCCTCGACGGGCGGAAAAATCCGTGGCCTGCCGCCGTCGGCCCGACCATTTTTGTTGACGTCGACCCGGCCTCCACCCTCAGCCGGGAAGAGATCTTCGGCCCGGTGCTGGTGGTGACTCGCTTCAAAAGCGAAGACGAGGCGCTGCGGCTTGCCAACGACAGCGACTACGGCCTCGGCGCTGCGGTATGGACCCGCGATCTCTCACGCGCCCACCGCATGAGCCGCCGCCTGAAGGCCGGTTCGGTCTTCGTCAACAACTATAACGATGGTGATATGACCGTCCCCTTCGGCGGTTACAAACAGAGCGGCAACGGACGCGATAAGTCGCTGCACGCGCTGGAAAAATTCACCGAACTGAAAACCATCTGGATTGCCCTGGAGTCTTAATCATGACCGAACATACCACCAGCTATTACGCCGCCAGCGCCAACAAATATGAACCCTTTCCGACGCTGGACGAATCGATAAGCTGCGACGTCTGCGTCGTCGGCGGCGGCTATACCGGACTCTCGTCTGCCCTGCATCTGGCCGAAATGGGCTACGACGTGGTGGTGCTGGAAGGGGCGCGCATCGGCTTCGGCGCCAGCGGCCGCAATGGCGGTCAGCTGGTTAACTCCTACAGCCGCGATATCGACGTGATTGAAAAAAACTACGGCCCGGATGCCGCTAAAATGCTCGGTAGCATGATGTTCGAAGGCGGCGATATTATTCGCGAACGTATCCAGCGCTACCAGATCCAGTGCGATTATCGCCCGGGCGGCCTGTTCGTGGCGATGAATCACAAACAGCTGGAGACGCTGGAAGAACAGAAAGCCAACTGGGAGCGCTACGGCAACACGCAGCTGGAGCTGCTGGACAGAGAGGCGATTCGTCGCGAAGTGGACAGCGACCGCTACGTCGGCGCCCTGCTCGACCACAGCGGCGGCCATATTCATCCGCTCAACCTCGCCATCGGCGAAGCGGACGCCATTCGCCTGAACGGCGGCCGGGTCTATGAGCAGTCGCCGGTCACCCGCATTCAGCACTCCACTCCGGCTGTGGTCAGCACCGCCCGCGGCCAGGTCACTGCCCGCTATGTGATCGTCGCCGGCAACGCCTATCTCGGCGACAAACTGGAGCCGGAGCTGGCGAAGCGCAGCATGCCTTGCGGCACCCAGGTGGTCACCACCGCTCCGCTGTCGGAGGAGGTCGCTCGCTCGCTGATCCCGAAAAACTACTGTGTGGAAGACTGTAACTATCTGTTGGATTACTACCGCCTCACCGGCGACAACCGCCTGCTGTATGGCGGCGGCGTGGTCTACGGCGCCCGCGACCCGGACGATGTGGAACGGCTGATTATGCCGAAGCTGCTGAAAACCTTCCCGCAGCTGAAAGGGGTGAAAATCGACTACCGCTGGACCGGCAACTTCCTGTTGACCCTCTCAAGGATGCCGCAGTTTGGTCGCCTCGATACCAACATCTACTACATGCAGGGCTACAGCGGGCATGGGGTCACCTGTACCCACCTCGCCGGACGGTTGATTTCGGAACTGCTGCGCGGTGACGCTGAGCGTTTCGACGCCTTTGCCAAACTGCCGCACTACCCGTTCCCGGGCGGCCGCAGCCTGCGCATTCCCTTCACCGCCATGGGCGCCGCCTACTACAGTCTGCGCGACCGCCTGGGGGTTTAATCGCCTCTGCCGACGGCGCTGGCCGTCGGCTCATGCTGCGGATAGTGCTGCTGAAAGTAGTGGCGCAGAAACTCCACAGTGGTGCGAATTTTAGCCGACGTCGCCAGCCGGGAGACATAGACTGCCCAGACGTTGGCAGGCTGAAAGAATTCCGGCAGCACATGCACCAGATGGCCGCTGGCGATATTCTCCCGGACGTCCCACCATGAACGTAACGCAATCCCCTGCCCGTCCAGACACCACTGATGCACAATTTCACCATGGTTGGACGACAGCGGCCCGGTCACTTTGATGGCATGCTGCCCCTCTTTGCTGTGCAACTGCCAGATGCCAAACGGATGATCGCGTTCTTTAATCACCAGGCAGGGTAAAGCGGCCAGATCGCTCAGCTGTTTCGGCGGTGGATGGCGGGCAAGGAATTGCGGCGAGGCGCAGAGCACGCGGTGGTTGGCCGCCAGCTGGCGGGCAATCAGATTCGGCGCGATATCATCGCCCACGCGAATATCGAGATCCACCCCTTCATTGACTAAATCCACCAGCCGGTCCTGGACATCGAAACGCAGTTCCAGCTGCGGGTACTGAAGGGCCAGCGCCGACAGCGCCGGTGCCACCACCCGGCGACCAAAGCCGAAGCTACTGATAATACGCAGCGTTCCCTGCGGCACCTGGCG
Source organism: Klebsiella sp. 54 (assembly GCF_018223875.1). Classification (NCBI taxonomy): domain Bacteria; kingdom Pseudomonadati; phylum Pseudomonadota; class Gammaproteobacteria; order Enterobacterales; family Enterobacteriaceae; genus Klebsiella; species Klebsiella sp. 54. Next base: position 883,578 of record NZ_JAGRRA010000002.1, on the reverse strand, counting down.
CACGTCGGAAAGCTCGTCCATCATCTCATCGACATCCTGCAAAATGCGCTGCGCCCATTCGTAGATCCGCTCCCCCTCCTCGGTAATGGTGACCCGGCGGGTGGTCCGGTGCAACAACACCACATTCAGGGTTTGCTCCAGCAGCGAAACCCGCTTGCTGACGAACGCCGGTGATACGCCAAGCTCTTCGGCGGCGGCGGCGAACCCGGCCCGGCGAGCGACCAGCATAAAGACGCGTAAATCATTTAGCAGCGGCAGATTATTCATGATCTGTGTTTTATGTTTCACCAGTTAGCGTGATTAATTATGAACCAGTCAATTATAGGATAGGCAGGTGGTCAAACATCATCGCTAAAAAGTGAGAACCGGAATGAAAAAAAACTATCGTATTGCCGCCATCCCGGGTGACGGAATTGGCAAAGAAGTTCTGCCTGAAGGGATTCGCGTGCTGCAAGCCGCCGCACAGCGGTGGGACCTGGCGCTGAGCTTCGAGCAGATGGAGTGGGCAAGCTGCGAATATTATGCCCATCACGGCAAGATGATGCCGGACGACTGGCGCGAGCAGCTGCAGGGCTTCGATGCCATCTACTTCGGCGCCGTCGGCTGGCCGGATACCGTTCCCGACCACATTTCGCTGTGGGGGTCGCTGCTGAAGTTCCGCCGTGAGTTTGACCAATACGTCAACCTGCGTCCGGTGCGTCTGTTCCCCGGCGTCCCCTGCCCGCTGGCGGGCAAAAAGGCCGGCGATATCGATTTTTACGTGGTGCGCGAAAATACCGAAGGCGAATATTCCGCCCTCGGCGGGCGCGCCAATGAAGGCACCGAGCATGAAGTGGTGATTCAGGAGTCGGTCTTTACCCGCCGCGGCGTGGACCGGATCCTGCGCTACGCCTTCGAACTGGCGCAAAGCCGCCCACGCAAAACGCTGACCTCCGCAACCAAATCCAACGGTCTGGCGATCAGCATGCCCTACTGGGATGAGCGGGTGGAAGAGATGGCCAAAAACTATCCGGATATTCGCTGGGACAAGCAGCATATCGATATCCTGTGCGCCCGCTTCGTGCTGCAGCCGGAGCGTTTTGACGTGGTGGTCGGCTCCAATCTGTTCGGTGATATTCTCTCCGATCTCGGCCCGGCCTGTACCGGCACCATCGGTATTGCGCCATCGGCGAATCTCAACCCGGAGCGCACCTTCCCGTCGCTGTTCGAACCGGTTCACGGGTCGGCGCCGGATATCTATGGTAAAAATATCGCCAACCCGATCGCCACCGTGTGGGCCGGGGCGATGATGCTCGATTTCCTCGGCAACGGCGATGAGCGCTATCACGCCGCGCACAACGGCATTCTGGCGGCGATTGAGCAGGTGATTGCCAGCGGGCCGAAAACCCCGGATATGAAAGGCAGCGCGTCAACGCAACAGGTCAGCGACGCTATCTGCAAAGCCATTTTGGCGTAATTACCCAAGCCGCTCCCCGGTCGCGCGGCGCTTACCGGGGCTACAAAAGGCACGATAATGTAAAAACACGGCCCTCAGCCCGCATCCCTGCGGGCTGCCCCGACCTGCCGGATACGTCTCAGCGATGTTGAGGCCGCCAACACCGGCAGTTTCAGCAACAATGGTGAATACATTAAAGGCAGGCCGCACGGACCGTAGCCCGGGTAAGGCGCAGCCGCTACCCGGGAAGACCTGCGCCAACTTCCCTCTCTTTTCGCTATGCAGAATCCCCCACGATTGACAAGTGGACCGCATCACAGCGGCAAACTTTATTAATTCCTGAAAAGACAGAACCTGCGCCAATTCACCTTTTATTATTTCCGTTCCGTGTTTTATTGCTTCACGAAACGGCCAATTGTTTAATTCATGTAACGAAGAAATAATCCGATTGTTAATAGCTTTTGCTACGAACCTTGACCCTACAGCGTGATAACAACGACAGGCTAAAGCCACCGACGGGCAATCATGCCCAGGAGATCACCCATGTTGAGCAACGTAAAGAAAAAAGATGTGCCGCTGATTGCCATCAGCCTGGCGGCCATTGTTTTCATCGCCGCTACATTAAGTCTCTTCCCGCAGCAAACCGCGCAGGCGGCTGATTCGATTTTTAACGGCGTGACCCGCCTGCTGGGTTCCACGGTACAGGTACTGGTGCTGCTGGCGCTGGGACTGGTGCTCTATCTGGCGACCAGCAAATACGGCAATATCCGTCTCGGCGAAGGTAAAGTCGAATACAGTACCCTCTCATGGCTGTTTATGTTTATCTGCGCCGGGCTCGGCTCCTCCACGCTGTACTGGGGCGTCGCCGAATGGGCTTATTACTACCAGACCCCGGGCCTGAACATTGCCCCGCAATCGCCGAAAGCGCTGGAATACAGCATCCCTTATTCTTTCTTCCACTGGGGGGTTAGCGCCTGGGCGACCTACACTCTCGCCTCGCTGATCATGGCCTATCACTTCCACGTGCGGAAAAATAAAGGCCTCAGCCTCTCCGGGATCATTTCAGCGATCACCGGAGTGAGTCCGCAGGGCTTCTGGGGCCGTCTGGTCGATCTGATGTTCCTGATCGCTACCGTCGGCGCGTTAACCATTTCGCTGGTGGTCACTGCCGCCACCTTCACCCGCGGCCTGTCAGCGCTGACCGGGCTGCCGGATAACTTCACCGTGCAGGCGTTTGTGATCCTGCTCTCCGGCGGTATTTTCTGCATGAGTTCGTGGATTGGCATCAACAACGGCCTGCAGCGCCTGAGCAAAATGGTCGGCTGGGGGGCATTTCTGCTGCCGTTGGTGGTATTACTGGTTGGCCCAACCGAATTCATCACCAATAACATCATTAACGCCGTCGGCCTGACGACTCAGAACTTCCTGCAGATGAGCCTGTTTACCGATCCCCTCGGCGACGGCGCCTTTACCCGCAACTGGACCGTCTTCTACTGGCTGTGGTGGATCTCCTATACCCCGGGCGTGGCGATGTTCGTCACCCGCGTCTCCCGCGGGCGCAAAATCAAAGAGGTGATATGGGGACTGCTCCTTGGTAGCACCGCCGGCTGCTGGTTCTTCTTTGGGGTGATGGAAAGCTACGCCATGCACCAGTTCGTTAACGGCGTGATTAACGTACCGCAGGTGATGCAGACTCTTGGCGGCGAAACCGCCGTCCAGCAGGTCCTGATGTCGCTGCCGGCAGGTAAGCTGTTCCTCGCCGCCTATCTGTTCGTGATGATTGTTTTTCTCGCCTCGCACATGGATGCGGTGGCCTACACCATGGCGGCGACCAGCACCCGCAACCTGCGCGAAGGCGACGATCCGGATCGCGGCATGCGCCTGTTCTGGTGCGTGGTAATCACCCTCATCCCGCTATCGATTCTGTTTACCGGCGCTTCGCTTGAGACCATGAAAACCACCGTGGTGCTGACCGCCCTACCATTCCTGGCCATTTTACTGATTAAAACCGGCGGCTTCGTGCGCTGGCTAAAACAGGACTACGCCCACGTGCCGGTCAATCAGATAGAAACCCATACGCCCGAGCCAATGATTAAAGCCGAGACGCTACCGGTTGGCACGGTACTCAAAGGCGACGGCCAGTCGCTGTAAAACCTCTTACTGACAATAATCACAAGGTGACCTTACATGAGCAATTTGAGCCCTGACTTTACTCTGCCGATTAACTTTTGCGCCAATCCGCAGGATGCCTGGACCATTCCGGCCCGTTTTTATACCGACAGCCAGGCGTTTGAACACGAGAAAGAGCGCATCTTCGCCAATAGCTGGATTTGCGTCGCCCACGGCAGCGAGGTCGCCCGGCCGAACGACTACATCACCCGGGAGATCATTGGCGAAAATATCGTTATCGTCCGCGGCCGCGACAACATTCTGCGCGCTTTCTATAACGTCTGCCCGCACCGCGGCCACCAGCTGCTGAGCGGTGAAGGTAAAGCCAAAAACGTGATTACCTGCCCCTATCACGCCTGGGCCTTCAAGCTTGACGGCAATCTCGCCCACGCCCGCAACTGCGAAAACGTGGCGAATTTCGATAGCGAAAAGGCGCAGCTGGTGCCGGTTCGCCTGGAAGAGTATGCCGGCTTTGTGTTTATCAATATGAACCCGCAAGCAGAGAGCGTGGAAACGCAGCTGCCGGGCCTGCAGGACAAAGTGTTGGAAGCCTGCCCGGACGTGCATGATCTGAAACTGGCGGCGCGCTTTACCACTCTCACCCCGGCGAACTGGAAAAATATCGTCGATAACTATCTGGAATGTTACCACTGCGGCCCGGCGCACCCGGGCTTCTCGGATTCCGTACAGGTTGACCGTTACTGGCACACCATGCACGGCAAATGGACGCTGCAGTATGGCTTCGCCAAGCCGTCCGAGCAGTCGTTTAAATTCGAAGAAGGTACCGACGCCGCGTTCCACGGTTTCTGGCTGTGGCCGTGCACCATGTTCAACGTGACGCCGATCAAGGGCATGATGACCGTGATCTATGAATTCCCGGTGGATGAAGAGACCACTCTGCAAAATTACGACATCTATTTCACCAACGAAGAGCTGACTGACGATCAGAAAGCGCTGATTGAGTGGTATCGCGACGTGTTCCGCCCGGAAGATTTACGCCTGGTGGAAAGCGTGCAGAAGGGGCTGAAGTCCCGCGGCTATCGCGGCCAGGGGCGCATTATGGCGGATAACAGCGGCAGCGGTATCTCCGAGCACGGTATCGCGCATTTCCACAATCTGGTGGCCCAGGTGTTCCAGCCGTAATCGTTGAAGGAGTTGGCTATGTCCGTGTTTCACTCAGATCTGTTTCGCCAGCAGGCGCTGATTGCCGGAAGCTGGCGCGACGCCGCCGACGGCACGACGCTTGCCGTCAGCAACCCTTCCACCGGCGCGACGCTCGGCCAGATCCCCAATATGGGTCGGGCGGAAGCGCAGCAGGCGGTGGATGCCGCCGCTGCCGCGCTGCCGGCATGGCGCGCGCTTACCGCCGCCCAGCGCGCCGCGTTATTGAAGAACTGGCACCGCCTGATCCTCGAAAACAAGACCGCGCTGGCGCAGATAATGACCGCCGAGCAGGGCAAGCCGCTGGCGGAAGCGGAAGGCGAAATCGCCTATGCCGCCTCATTTATCGAGTGGTTTGCCGAACAAGGGAAACGTGCCAACGGCGAGATAATCCCCTCCCCTGGCGCCGATAAACGCCTGATGGTGATCCGCCAGGGAGTGGGGGTCTGCGCGGCGATCACCCCGTGGAACTTCCCGGCGGCGATGATCACCCGTAAGGCCGGCCCGGCGCTGGCCGCGGGTTGTACGATGGTGATAAAGCCCGCCAACGAAACGCCGTTTACCGCGCTGGCGATGGCGGAACTGGCGAATCAGGCCGGGATCCCGCAGGGCGTTATTAACGTTGTCACCGGACAGTCGCGTGAGATTGGCGCGGTTCTCACTGGCGATGAACGGGTGCGTAAGCTCTCCTTTACCGGCTCGACCGAAGTTGGCCGCGTGCTGATGCGCCAGTGCGCGGAATCCATCAAAAAGCTCTCTTTAGAGCTCGGGGGTAACGCGCCGTTTATCGTCTTTGATGACGCCGATATCGATAAAGCGGTCGAGGGAGCGCTGATCGCCAAGTTCCGCAACGCCGGGCAAACCTGCGTCTGCGTCAATCGCTTCTATATTCATCGCGCCGTCTACGACCAATTCTGCGATAAATTCGTCGCCCGCGTCGCCGCCCTGAAAGTGGGCGATGGCAGCGAGTCCGATGTCCAGATTGGCCCGCTGATCAACGCCGACGCCGGGCGCAAAGTCCAGTCCCTGCTCGACGACGCCCTGAGCCGCGGCGCCACGCTGTTAACCGGCGGTAAAGCGCACCCACTGGGCGGTAATTTTTTCACCCCTACGGTGATCGGCGACGTACAACCGGGGTCACTGCTGCTGCAGGAAGAGATTTTCGGCCCGGTGGCGGCGCTGGTGAAATTTGACGATGAGCAGCAGGTCATCGAGCAGGCGAATAACACCATCTACGGTCTCGCCTCCTATTTTTACAGCAACGATGCCGCCCGTATCTGGCGCGTCTCCGAGCAGCTGGAATACGGCATGGTCGGCATCAATACCGGGCTGATTTCCAACGAAGTCGCGCCATTTGGCGGGGTGAAACAGTCGGGTCTTGGCCGCGAAGGCTCGGAACACGGAATCGAAGATTACCTGGAGATGAAGTATCTCTGCCAGGGGTTATAAATGTATTCTCCCGGCGGCGGCTCTGGCCACGCCGGGATTTTTGATGGAGTTCAGCGATGTCTGATTATCAAATGTTTGAGACGATCGTTCGCGATGTTGAACAGATCACCGCCCAGGTGAAGCGTTTTACGCTGGTGTCGCCGACCGGCGCCCCGCTGCCGGGATTCAGCGGCGGTAGCCATATTATCGTCCAGATGCAGGATGGCGAGCAGCGCTACAGCAATGCTTATTCGCTGATGAGCTCGCCGCTGGATACCACCAGCTGGCAGATTGCGGTGCGTCTTGAGTCGCCTTCCAAAGGCGGCTCGCGCTTTATGCACCAGCAGGTGCGCCCGGGCGATACCCTGACGGTGTCCACGCCCAACAACCTGTTCGCCATCGAACCACAGGCGCGAAAACATCTGCTGATCGCCGGCGGTATCGGCATTACGCCATTCTTGTCGCATATTCCGGAACTGGAACAACAGCAGGCCGACTGGCAGCTGCACTACTCTTTCCACGACGCCGACAATAATGCTTTCGTCGATGCGCTCAGCGCCGCGCCGTGGCGCGATCGGGTCAATATTCATGTATCAGCGCTCGGCAGCCGTCTCGACCTGCCGCGCCTGTTCGCCGACCTCGAGCCCGGAACCCACGTGTATACCTGCGGCCCGGCGGCGCTTAACGAGGCGGTGAAAGCCGCCGCCGAACGCCATCAGGTGCCCGCCAGTCAACTGCACTTTGAGCAGTTTATCGTTGAGGATAAAGGCGGAGAGGCGTTTACCCTGGTGCTGGCGCGTTCCGGACGCGAATTTACCGTACCGCAGGACATGACCATTTTGCAGGTTATTGAGAATAACAAAGCGGCGAAGGTGGAATGTCTGTGCCGCGAAGGGGTGTGCGGCACCTGCGAAACGATGATTCTGGAAGGGGAAGCGGACCACCGCGATCAGTATTACAGCGAGGAAGAGAAAGCCAGCCAACAGAGTATGCTGATCTGCTGCTCGCGCGCCAAAGGCGGCCGGTTAGTGCTGGATTTATAGCTCGCTCTCCGGCCAGCGCCGCTGGCCGGAGAGACAATTACAGTTCCAGCTCGCGGCGCAGCAGTTGCGCGATATCTTCGCGGCTCTGCGCGGAGACCAGAGCTTGACGGAACTCCGCATGCATAATGCGTCGCGCCAGCCGCGAGAAGATGCGCATATGCTGGTCGCCCGCCGAGTGCTTGTTTAGCGTCAGCATAATCACAAACTGCGCCTCTTCATCGCCCCACATCACCGGCTGCGCCAGCCGGGCGACGCTGATGGTCGACTGCTCAATATGCTCGGATTTACTGTGCGGTATGGCGAAGCTAAAGCCAAGCCCGGTGGAGAACACCGCCTCACGGGCCCACAGGTCAGCCTCCAGCTTGCGTGGGTAGCGGCAGCGACCGGCCAGCAGCAGGTTATCCGTCATCCCCTTCAGCACTTCTTCCTTACTACGCCAGTCGCTGTTGAGCGTAATGCACTCGGCGCTCACCAGCGGCACCTCCTGCTGGCGCATACGGAACTGGGCCAGCAGATGCTCCACCTCCAGCGAGGTACGGCACTGCATCGCCTGATTCAGCAGCTGACGGCAGGCGCGGCTGTCCAGCTGCGCCAGACGCGCTTTGGTCGCCGGGATCGCCGGCGCGCTCATACTCAGTTCATCCAGGCCGAGGCCGACCAGCAGCGGCAGCACCGAACCTTTGGCCCCCAGCTCGCCGCACAAGCCGATCCATTTCCCCTGCCGGTGCGCCGCCTGCACGGCATAGTCCAGCGCACGCAGGAAGGCCGGGTTGAGACTGTTGTAATGGCGCGTCACTTTCGCGTTATCGCGGTCGACCGCCAGCAGATACTGCGTTAAGTCATTGCTGCCGATGCTAAAGAAGTCCACCTCTTCGCAGCACTGATCGATGATGAACATCACCGACGGCACCTCCAGCATGATGCCCAGCGGGATTTTTTCATCAAACGGGATCTGTTCAACGCGCAGCGACTGTTTGGCCTCCGCCAGCCGCTCTTTCACCCACAGGATCTCTTCCATGGAGGAAATCATCGGGATCATGATCTTCAGCGCGCCGTGCGCCGAGGCACGTAGAATCGCCCGCAGCTGAGTATGAAACAGCGCCTGGTACTCTTCATAGATGCGCACCGCGCGGTAGCCGAGGAAGGGGTTATTTTCCGCAGGAATGTTGAGATAGGCCACCGGCTTATCACCGCCGATATCCATAGTCCGCACAATAATGCTGCGCCCGGCGGCAGGCTCCAGCGCCTGACAGAAGATGTTGTAAAGCTCATCTTCCGATGGCGCGCCGGGCCGGTCCATATACAGCATCTCTGTGCGGAACAGGCCAACCGACTGCGCACCATTGTTGAATGCCGCCACCGCCTCTACCGAATGGGCAATGTTCGCCGCGATCTCGACGCGGATACCGTCTTCCGTCTGCCCTGGCTTATCCAGCCATACCTGCTGCTGTTGCTGGATCTGCGCCTGAACCCACGCCTCCTGCTGATAGTAGCGCGCCACCGCCGGACTCGGATCCACCACCAGCAGTCCGGCGGTGCCGTCGATCTGCACCTGGGTACCCTCCCACGGCAACAGTGCGTCGAGGTCAACCCCCACCAGGGTCGGAATATTGAACGAGCGGGCGAGGATCACGGTGTGCGACGTGGTGCCGCCGCCGCGCAGCAGCAGCCCTTTGAGATGCGCTTTATCCAGTTCGAGAAACTGGCTGGGGGTCAGCTCGTCGGCAAGGCAAATGGCGGCCTCCCGCAGCTGGCCCGGGGGCGGAAAGCGGGCTTCGCCATAGATATGCTGCAACAGCTGGAAGCAGACATCGCGCACATCGAGCACCCGCTCCTGCAGATAGCTGTTGCCGGAATCACGGAACCGGGCGCAGAAGTGGTCGCTGGTGGCGACAATCGCCTGCGCGCAGCTCAGCCCGGTGAGAATACCGCCAAGCAGGTGCTGGCGCAGCGAGGCATCCGTCGCCAGCGAACGGTGAGCGTCGAGGATTGCGCTGGCGGTACCGTCATTGTCCAGCAGCCGCAGCTCGATATCTTTTACCAGCAGGCGCAGGCCATTATCCAGCGCCGCCTGCTCCTGTTCGGGACTGACGGCGCCCGGCAGTTCCCCCAGCTCATGCAGATCGCGGGATTTCAGGTGTATTAGCCTGCCCCCCGCGCTGCCGGCGCACACCGGGCGGGCATGAAACAGCGTCGGGTTCAGCCGCGAGAGCGACGCAGGCACCGGCTGGATCTCCAGCGCATGCGCAGCGGGCAGCGGCGCGTCGCACTGCGGGAATTCATTTTCGATAAAGGCGCTTAAGGCGGCGAACGCGTCGGCTTCATCTTCGCCATGAATGACCAGCTGGCAGGCGTCGCCCTTCAGGGTATTGCTGCCGATGATCGCCAGCGCGCTCTTGGCATTTCCGCTGGTCTCGCGGCGCAGATTGCGCCACTCAATCGCCGATGAAAAACGGTTACACAGCGTTTCGACCAGACTGGCCGGACGCGCATGCACGCCGTTTGGCAAATCACATGTAAATTCAATGACCAGAGCCATCGTCTTCCTCCTGAGCAATCCATTATTTACCCAAAAGGTAATGAATGAAGGGGCCGGGGACTAGGTGATAAAACTGGCAATTACTGGACTATTGTACACACGATACTTTTTTATGCCCGCCATCACAATTCCATCCATTTAGCGCCCATCCTTCCTGCCATCACTAAGATTTGAGGTGGATCGCAATTCCTTTCTAACCTTACAAATGTCCAGTAAATGCACTTTTTCTCTACTGTTTTATGCGGCGACCTTTTTCTAATGTTGAGCCATCAATACTGTCACGGGCCCTACAGCGCTCAGGAGCAAACAATGAACGAACTGGTGCAAATACTAAAAAATACCCGCCAGCATCTGATGACCGGCGTGTCACACATGATCCCCTTTGTGGTCTCCGGTGGGATCCTGCTGGCGGTGTCCGTCATGTTGTATGGCAAAGGCGCAGTTCCCGATGCCGCCACCGATCCCAACCTGAAGAAGCTGTTTGACATCGGGGTCGCCGGGCTAACGCTGATGGTCCCTTTTCTCGCCGCCTACATCGGGTACTCCATCGCTGACCGCGCCGCGCTGGCGCCCTGCGCCATCGGCGCCTGGGTGGGCAACAGCTTCGGCGCCGGCTTCTTCGGCGCGCTGATCGCCGGCATGATCGGCGGCCTGGTGGTCTACTACCTGAAAAAAATACCGGTCCACAAGGTGCTGCGCTCGGTGATGCCGATTTTCATTATTCCCATCATCGGCACCTTTATTACCGCCGGGATCATGATGTGGGGGCTCGGCGAACCGGTGGGCGCGCTAACCGCTAACCTGACCGGCTGGCTGCAGGGTATGCGTGAAGGCAGCATCGTGGTGCTGGCCATCATTATGGGCCTGATGCTGGCCTTTGATATGGGCGGCCCGGTGAACAAAGTGGCCTACGCCTTCATGTTGATCTGCGTCTCGCAGGGGGTCTACAGCGTGGTGGCTATCGCCGCCGTCGGCATCGCCGTGCCGCCGCTGGGGATGGGGTTGGCGACGCTGATCGGCCGTAAATATTTCACCGCCGAAGAGCGGGAAACCGGCAAAGCGGCGCTGGTGATGGGCTGCGTCGGGGTCACTGAAGGGGCGATTCCCTTTGCCGCTGCCGACCCGCTGCGCGTTATTCCGGCCAATATGATTGGCGCTGCCAGCGGCTGCGTCACCGCGGCGCTGTTGGGGGCCCAGTGTTACGCCGGCTGGGGCGGGCTCATCGTGCTGCCGGTGGTCCAGGGCAAACTCGGCTTTATCGCCGCGCTGTTGGTCGGTGCCTGCGTCAGCGCCGCCTGCGTCATTGTGCTGAAAGCGCTAGCTAAAAAGAAATCGTCTGACGCTAAAGCCGACGACGAATTAGATCTTGATTTCGAAATTAACTAACAGACTGGAAGGAACAGATTATGACCCACATTATCGCTGTCACCGCCTGCCCGTCGGGCGTGGCTCACACCTACATGGCCGCCGAGTCGCTGGAAAGCGCCGCCAAAGCCAAAGGCTGGCAGGTTAAAGTCGAAACCCAGGGCTCAATCGGCATTGAAAACGAACTGACCGCCGAAGAGATCGCCGCCGCCGATATGGTCATCCTGACCAAAGATATCGGTATCAAATTCGAAGAGCGTTTTGCCGGGAAAACTATCGTGCGCGTCAATATCAGCGATGCGGTCAAGCGCGCCGACGCCATCATGAACAAGATAGACAGCCATCTTTCTCAGCGTACCTGAAGCCTTACAAGGGGCGCCCTCGCGCCCTTCGCCACCACATGGAGTTTGTCATGACGAATCGTACTCAACGCCTGAAAGCCAGCCTGTTCGCCCAGCCGCGCGAAATCTCCCTGGAGCGCGCTCTGCTGTATACCGCCAGTCATCAGCAAACGGAGGGCGAACCGGTGATTATTCGCCGGGCGAAGGCCACCGCCTGGATCCTCGATAAGGTAGACATTTCGATTCGTGATGATGAACTGATTGCCGGCAACCGGACCATCAAACCGCGGGCAGGCATTATGTCGCCGGAGATGGATCCCTACTGGCTGCTCAACGAACTCGACGCCTTTCCGACCCGGCCGCAGGACCGCTTCGCGATAAGCGAAGAAGATAAGCAAATATACCGCGAAACGCTGTTCCCCTACTGGGAAAAGCGCTCAATGAAGGATTTTATCAACGGCCAGATGACCGACGAGGTCAAGGCCGCCGTCAGCACCCAGATATTCAGCGTGAACCAGACCGATAAGGGCCAGGGCCATATCATCATCGACTATCCGCGTCTGCTCAATCATGGCCTCGGGGCGCTGATGGCGGAGCTAAAAGCCCACTGCGAGCAGCAACCCGGGAACCACTTTTATCAGGCGGTGCTGATCCTGCTGGAAGCCTCCCGGCGCCATATTCTGCGCTACGCCGCGCTGGCCGAGGAGATGGCTGGGCACTGTCAGGACCCGCAGCGTCAGCAGGAGCTGTTAACCATCGCCGCTATTTCGCGCCACAACGCGGAGCACCGGCCAACGGACTTCCCCCAGGCCTGCCAGCTGTTCTGGTATATGAACATCATTCTGCAGTACGAATCCAACGCCAGCTCAATTTCACTGGGGCGTTTTGATCAGTATATGCTGCCGTTTTATCAGGCGTCGCTGAATGAGGGTCAGGATCCGGCGTATCTCAGGGAGCTCCTGGAGTCGCTGTGGGTGAAATGCAACGATATCGTGCTGCTGCGCTCCTCGAGCAGCGCGCGCTATTTCGCTGGTTTTCCCACCGGCTACACCGCTCTGCTCGGCGGACTGACGGAAACCGGACGCAGCGCGGTCAACGCGCTGTCGTTTTTATGCCTCGATGCCTATCAGAACGTGCAATTGCCGCAGCCGAATCTTGGCGTGCGGGTCAACGAGCTGATTGACCGCCCGTTCCTGCGTAAAACCGCTGAAACCATCCGCCTGGGCACCGGCATTCCACAGATTTTCAACGACGAGGTGGTGGTCCCCGCCTTCCTCAATCGCGGCGTGTCGCTGGAAGACGCCCGCGACTACGCGGTGGTCGGCTGCGTCGAGTTGTCGATCCCTGGCCGCACCTACGGCCTGCATGATATCGCCATGTTCAACTTGCTGAAGGTTATGGAACTGGTCCTGCAGGAAAATGAAGGGCAACCGGAGGTCAGCTGGGAAGGACTTATCAGTCAGATCCGTGACAAAATTCGTTATTACATCAAGCTGATGGTCGAGGGCAGCAATATCTGCGATATCGGCCATCGCGACTGGGCGCCGGTCCCCCTGCTCTCCTCGTTCATTGAAGATTGCGTCCGGCACGGCAAAGATATCACCGCCGGCGGCGCGCGCTATAACTTTTCCGGCGTCCAGGGCATCGGGATCGCCAACCTGAGCGATTCACTGCACGCCCTGAAGGGGATGGTTTTCGATCAGCAGCGTCTCAGTTTTGACCAACTGATGGCGGTCCTGAAGGCCAACTTCCGCACGCCGGAGGGGGAAAAGATCCGCGCCCGGTTGATTAACCGTTTTGAGAAGTACGGTAACGACATCGACGAAGTCGATAATATTAGCGCCGATCTGCTGCGCTTTTACTGCAAAGAGGTGGAGCAGTACCTGAACCCGCGCGGCGGCCATTTTACTCCCGGCTCCTATACCGTCTCGGCGCATGTGCCGCTGGGCTCGGTAGTGGGGGCTACCCCGGACGGGCGGCTGGCCGGCGAACAACTGGCGGACGGCGGCCTGTCGCCGATGGTCGGTCAGGATGCTCAGGGGCCGACGGCGGTGCTGAAATCGGTCAGCAAGCTGGATAACTATCTGCTGTCGAACGGTACGCTGCTTAACGTCAAATTCACCCCGGCAACGCTGGCCGGCGACGGCGGGCTGAACAAGCTGGCAGACTTTTTACAGGCTTTCTGCAAGCTCAAGCTGCAGCATATTCAGTTTAACGTGGTCAATGCCGACACCCTGCGTGAAGCGCAGCAGCGGCCGCAGGACTTTGCCGGCCTGGTGGTGCGCGTCGCGGGCTACAGCGCCTTCTTTGTTGAGCTGTCGAAGGAGATTCAGGATGACATCATCCGCCGCACCGCGCATCAGCTGTGAGGTGATGGAGACGCGCGCCGATCGGGCGCGTATTTTTAACCTGCAGCGCTACTCGCTCAACGATGGTCAGGGGATCCGCACGGTGGTCTTTTTCAAAGGCTGCCCCCACACCTGCCCGTGGTGCGCCAACCCGGAGTCAATGTCGCCGAAGATCCAGACCCTGCGCCGGCAGAGCAAATGTCTGGGCTGCACCCGCTGTCTGCAGGACGTCGCCGAGTGTCCCTCCGGGGCATGGGAGCAGATCGGTCGCGACGTGACGCTGGAGAAACTCCTTCAGGAGGTGCTCAAAGATGAAGTCTTCTTCCGCGCCTCCGGCGGCGGTGTCACCCTCTCCGGCGGGGAGGTGCTCCTGCAGGCCGGGTTTGCCGCCCGTTTTCTTCAGCGCCTGCGCCAGTGGGGGATCCGCACCGCCATCGAGACCGCCGGCGACGGCGCCTTTGACCGTTTGCTGCCGGTGGCTGAATCCAGCGACGAAGTGCTGTTTGATTTTAAAATCATGGATCCTGAGCTGGCGCGGTCGCTGCTGCGAATGAATCAGCTGCGGGTACTGGACAATTTTCGCCAGCTGGCGACAAGAAACATCAATCTGATCCCGCGGGTGCCGCTGATCCCGGGTTACACCATGAGCGTGGATAATTTTCGCCAGATACTGGCGTTTCTCGCGCCGTTCGCGCTAAAAGAAATGCACCTGTTGCCGTTTCATCAATATGGCGAGCCAAAATACCGTCTGCTGGGCAAACCCTGGACGCTGGCCAGCGTGAAAGCGCCTGGCGAAGCGGACATTCAACCTTATCGGATAATGGCCGAAGCGGCCGGATTCCACGTCACTATCGGCGGTTAACGCCAGGAGGATGTTATGGACTTCAATATTGTCGCCGTCACCGCCTGCGTCAGCGGGGTGGCGCACACCTATATGGCTGCCGAACGGCTGGAAAAGGTCGGTCATCATGAAAAATGGCACCTGAAGGTGGAAACCCAGGGCGCGCTCGGCGTTGAAAATCGCATTACCGCAGAAGATATCGCCCGCGCCGAAGTGGTGCTGCTGGTGACGGATATCGAAATTGACGACGCCCAGCGCTTTAGCGGCCTGCGGACGATTAAAACCAGCATCAAGAGCTTCCTGCTGCAGCCGCAGCAGATCGTCGAGGCCGTGAAAAGCATCATGAAAAAGCCGGTCGTCTATGTAGAACTTCCCTGACCGGCGACGAGTCTTACTCTACATCCAGCAGCCACTTTTGCGCTGGCGTCAGGCGGCTTGCCGTTTCCGGCGTCAGCCAGCGCCGCTGGTCCTGCTGCGGCGTATCCGCGCGATCGATATATAACCCATGCAGCACGCGTCGTCGGCTACCCTCACGATTACGGGTACCGCCGTGCCAGGCGTGGGCGTTGTAGATCATCACGCTGCCGGCCGGCGCAGCAAACACAATCTCGTCTGGGTGGGCCTGTTCCGGGTCGTCCAAGACTTCTTCCGGCAACTCCGGCCGCAGGTGGGTTCCAGGGATAATCCGCGGCGCGCCGTTAGCGGCGCTTAAATCGTCTATCGCCCAGATGGTATTCACCAGGTGGACTTTGGGAAAATCCGGGCGCGGCTTTTTCCAGTCGGCGTGCAGCGGCTGGTGACCGCCGTTATACAGCGCCTCACGCGCATTAAGGCTGGAGACTTTAAAATCACCGTTGAAGATATAGCGGCAGGCGGAGAGGATCAGCGGGTGGGACCAGACTTTCTCCCAGATAACCCCCTTATTCACCAGGTTGGCGATCCGCGTCGCAGTCGCTTCCTGATGGTGTTCCATCGCCAGATTGTCGCCTTCACGCTCAACCAGGGTATCAATTAGCCGGCGCATTTCGCTCAGCCACTGGGCGTCAACGACGTTATGCACGACGGTGTAGCCGAGGGTGTCGAGTTCATGTTTCATTTGCGCACTAAGCGCCTGACTGGCGCCTAACGCATCGAGAAAACTAGCCGATGGTGAGTTCATTTTGCGTTCCTTTTTAACGTTCCGATAACACAAACAAACTCTACTGGTCCATTCGCGGCATGACAGGAGGCGAGCGCTACGAAAAACTGGACATACGTACGCGAGCCACCGAAGTGTGATGGGCATCAACAATCTCCTCTCCGGCGATGCATGCGCGGCGCCTGGCAGGGAATTCGCTGCGCAAATTGACGAAACAAACGCTGTCTGGGGATAAAAAATAGATTACCATCAACAGGATAATGCGCATGCTGAGGGCAAAGAATGATTGAAGATCTGCCAGATATTCTGCATCGGTTAATCAGTCAAAAAGATCATTTACAGGTGAGATTTCCTGAGCCGGATATCTCCGTCCCTGCCCTCGCCCTCAACGTGCCGTTTCCGCGTCTGGAAATAGTGCTGGAGGGCCAGCTCAGTGAACAGGGGCTGCCACTGGCCGCCTCGACGTTAACCACTTTACAGGTGCTGTACGTGCAGGCGGGAAAATGGACGCTGCCGCAGTGGACCGGCCCGGCCACCACCCTGAGTATTCTGTTTGGTCGACAGAAGCTGGGGTTCAGTATTCAGCGCTGGGACGGGAAAAGCCTGCACACGGAAAAGCAAAGCGTTGCCCGCCTTGGACCGCGCGTGGGCTCTTACCTGTTGCTGAGCCTGAACGAAGTCAGCCTGCAGCCCGATCCGCTGACCGCGCGGTTGGTGGTCGCCGCGCTGCTGAGTCACTGTCGCGAACAGCTGGTTGGGCTGGAAATGCGCGTCAGTCGCAGCCGGGATCTGTTTCTCGCCGTTCAGGACTACCTCGAGGAAAATCTTAGCCTGCCGCTGACGCGGGAATCGGTGGCCAGACGTTTTCACATCACGCCCAACTATCTTTCGCATATTTTTCAGAAATCAGGCTCGGTGGGATTTAACGAATATCTGACCCGGGTGCGTCTGGAAAAGGCAAAACAGCTGCTGCGCGGCTACGACCTGAAGGTGAAAGAGATCGCCCATAACTGCGGCTTTGTCGACAGCAACTATTTTTGCCGGGTCTTCAAACGCTACACCGAGCGTTCGCCGTCAGAGTATCGGCGACACTGCCGCAGCGCGCAGCAGACCTAACCTGCCGTGTCGGAATATTACGCCCACTCCACGCGCCCACGCCCGTTGTGCTTGGCCTTGTACAGTGCCTCGTCGACTTTGCGGATAAACGTCTCCTGCGCTTCGCCCGGCCGCCAGGTTCCCACGCCAATGCTGATCGACAGCGGCGCCTGATGATTGATCAGGATGGTGCGGGCATTGTCGAGGATCGACTGCGCCAGGGCGTGCAGTTCAGGCTCCGACAGGCCATCGACGATAATGGCAAACTCTTCCCCACCAATACGCGCCGGCAGGACCTGCTCGCTGGTCAGTTTCGCCAGCTGTTTCCCCAGGGAAAATAACACTTCATCCCCCACCAGGTGGCCCCAGGTATCATTGATTTTCTTGAAAAAATCGATATCCAGAATCATGAGCCCCAGCGCATGCCCGGACTTTTCGCGAATGGTATCGATGAAAAAACGGCGATTGGGCAACTGAGTGAGCTCGTCCTTCAGTGATTGCGAGCGCGCATCAACGTACAATAGGTTGATGCGCTCAATAATTTTGTAGACGCCCACCACGGTCAGCAGCATCCCGGAGAGGCGCAGCAGATCTTCGCAGTAATAACCCATCCAGCGCGGCTGAACCACTATCTCATCCATCACATCGAACGTGCCGCCAGCAATCCACAGCAGCAGCCCATAGCGCACCCAGTTGACGGCGATATGGCTCATCCGCACCTTTGCTGAGCTCCACAGCATAAACACCAGAAACAGCAGCGCCAGCAAATCGATATAGAGCCCGGGGTTGGCCAGGATCTCACGCCACGTGCCGATCGGCGGCGACACCAGCGCACAGCCGACAGCGACGGCGACGATGACCAGCAGCGCAGGCAGCAACGTACCCCGCGCCAAAGCGGACGGAATGGAGCGATTCGCAGGAGTATGGCATTCAGGCATAACGATGTCTCACGGTAACAACAGGGCCGATCGCGGGACAGGATAGCAGTTAAGCGCAGCGGGACGAATGAAAAAGCGACGCGCCGACAAAACGGCGGTGAGGTAGACTGACCCCGCGGAATTGTTCCAACGTACTACCACTCCATGGCGACGAGGTCAGTGGCGCGGATACTATCGGCTTAATCCGTCAGTTGATTAGCTTTCCGTGCGGCGCCACCGATATCCGGCGGCGCCTGCTCAGAGATTAGCCGCTGAACACGCGCGCCTTGCCGCTGACCGTCAGTCGCACCGTCGCGCCTGGCTGCCACGCCGGCTGGCTTACGGTTCGCAGAACAATCGGCCGATCGTGCCCGGACATCGACAGCGTCAGCGTGGAGAGCTGGCCGGAGAAATCAACATCGCGGATGGTGGCAGTACTTTCCTGTGGTCCGCTCACGCTGACGCTCAGCTGCTCCGGACGCAACATCACCTTACCTTCACCAGCAGGATGCGCTGCGTCTGTCGCCAGGTCGCCCAGCGCGCAGCTGGCCCGCCCGGGGCTCAGCCGTGCGGGGAGGATCAGGGCATCGCCGAGAAACAACGCTGTCTCTTCGTCCACCGGCTGCGAGTAAACCGCCAGCGGGGTACCCACCTGGGCGAAACGTCCCTGGCGCATCACCGCCACCTGTGTGGCGAACGACAGCGCTTCGGTCTGGTCATGAGTCACCAGAATCGAGGCGATGCCGGTCTCCGCCAGCAGATCGGCGGTCGCTTTGCGTGTGCTGGCGCGCAGTCCTGTGTCCAGGGCAGAAAAGGGCTCATCGAGCAGCATCAGCGCCGGCTGCTGGGCCAGGGCGCGAGCCAGGGCCACACGCTGCTGCTGGCCGCCGGAGATCTCATGCGGCCAGTGGCGCGCCAGGCTATGGTCAAGGGCGACCATCTCCATCAGTGCGCCCACCCGGCGACGTTTTTCCTCGCGGCTGGCGTCCAGCCCCCAGGCGATATTGTCCGCGACATTGAGGTGAGGAAATAGCGCCCCCTCCTGCGGAACGTAGCCGATCCGTCGCTGGTGGGCAGGAACAAACACGCCCTCGGCAAACAGAGGCGCGCCGTGCATCACGATGCGTCCGCTGTCGGGCGTTTCGAAACCGGCAAGGATGCGCAGCAGCGTGGTTTTTCCCGAACCCGACGGACCCACAATTGCCGTCCGGCTACCCGGAGCCACCTGAAGATGAATATTATCGAGGACCTGCGCATCGGCGAAGGATTTCGAAACAGAAGACAATTCCAGCATGTTACAACCCTGCCATTTTTTTCGACTGCATATAGAGAACCGCCGTCAGCGGCAGCGAAATGATGATCATCAACAGCGCGTAGGGCGCCGCCGCCACATAGTCGATCTCGCTGGTTAACGCCCAGAAGCCGGTCGACAACGTGCGGGTGCCTAACGGCGAGAGCAGCAGCGTGGCGGTAAGCTCATTGCTGACGCCAAGGAAAACCAGCGCGGCGCCGGCGGCCGCCCCCGGGGCGGCTAGTCGCATGGTGATACTCCACAGGGCGCGGGCCGGGCTGCGTCCGAGACTGCGGGCGACGTTTTCCAGCTCCACCGGCGCCTGGGCGATACCGGCGCGCAGGTTAATCAGCGCCCGCGGCATAAACATTAACAAATAGGCCAGAAACAGCGTCACTTCGGTCTGGTACACCGGACGGGCATAGTGGATGGTGACGGTGACCAGCGCCAGCGCGGTCACAATGCCGGGCAGCGAACTGGTGATGTAATTACACCCCTCCAGCAGGCGGAACAGCGGACGCGGATAGCGCACGCCGAGCCAGGCGATGGGGATCGCGCAGACCGTCGTCAGCAGCGCCCCGCCCGCCCCCAGCAACAGAGTCTGGCGCAGGGAATGCCACAGATCGGCATGTAGCCAGTTATCGATACCGCCCAGCCACAGCCAGCGCCCCAGGACCAGCAACGGCACCCCCATCGCCAGCAGCACCAGCAGCAGAAGCAGCAGCTGCGCGCCGAAGGCGGCCCCTTTCCCCAGCACCAGGCGCTTCTGCTCGCGCGCCGCCCCGGCGCCGATACGCGCATAGCGCGCTTTACCACGCGAAGCGCTCTCCAGCAGCAGGATCGCCAGACAGCACAGAGCCAGCACGCCCGCCAGCATATTGGCGGCCGGACCGCTGAAGGTCGACTGGAACTGATCGTAAATGGCGGTAGTGAAAGTATCGAAGCGGATCATCACATACAGACCATATTCCGCCAGCAGATGCAGGGCCACCAGCAGCGCACCGCCGCAGACGGCCAGCCGCAGCTGCGGAAGCACCACCCGGAAAAACACTTTCCACGGCGGCGTGCCCAGCGACGCGGCGACATCCTCAAGGGTGGGATCGAGTCGGCGCAGCACGGCCGCCACCGGCATATAGATAAACGGATAGTAGGCCAGCACCGAGAGAAACACCCCAGCGCCCAGGCCATGCAGCGAGGGCACAGCGCTGATCCAAGCGTAGCTCTGGACAAAGGCCGGAATGGCCAGCGGGGCTACCGCCAGCGCCGACCACAGCTGCCGCCCGGCAAGCGCGGTACGTTCCGTCAGCCAGGCCAGCGTCACGCCAAGCACAATGCTGATGGGGACAGTCAGCACCGTCAGCCACAGGGTATTGCTGAGCAGTTCGCCTACCCGCGGGCGAAAGACCAGCGCTTTGATTGTCGGCCAGCCGGTATCGAATCCGACCGCCACCACAAACCCTAACGGCAACAGCGCCAGCAATGAAAACAGGAGCGCTAAGGCAACCATCGGAAATGCAGGACGCCTGCGCTCAGGCAGGCGTCCTGTTTTCTTTCCGAGCGACAGACTCAGAACAGACATAGCAACATCACTTCCTCAGGATCAGAGCAGGCCAGCCTGCGTCATCAGTTCAAT
This sequence comes from Klebsiella sp. 54, assembly GCF_018223875.1. Classification (NCBI taxonomy): domain Bacteria; kingdom Pseudomonadati; phylum Pseudomonadota; class Gammaproteobacteria; order Enterobacterales; family Enterobacteriaceae; genus Klebsiella; species Klebsiella sp. 54. The sequence continues at coordinate 862,834 of NZ_JAGRRA010000002.1, read as the reverse complement.
GACCTTTTTACTGTTCAGCGAGGAAGGTTCCACCTTCGGGGCATCCAGATCTTTCAGCGGGGTCAGTTTCGGGTTAGAGGCCGCGTCTACCCCCACCGCATATTCGAAGGCGTTATTGGTGCGCAGCGCATCCTGTCCCTGCTTACCGGTGATCCATTTAATAAAGGCCTGCGCCTGTGCTTTATGTTTGCTGGAGGCCAGCACGCCGCCGCCGGAAATGCTGACGAAGGCCCCCGGATCCTGGTGTTTGAAGTAATACAGTTGGGTGTTTTTGCTGTTCTCGCCGGTTTTTGACTGGTCAACGAAGCGATAGTAATGATAGATCACTCCGCCGTCGATCTGCCCGGCGTTGACCGCTTTCATCACCGTGCTGTTGCCTTTATAGGCGACAAAGTTGGTTTTCATCGCCTTCAGCCAGTCGAGGGTCGCCTGCTCACCCTTCAGCGCCAGCATCGCGCTGACGATAGCCTGGAAATCAGCCCCCGATGGCGAAGCCGCCCAGCGGCCCTTCCACTCCGGTTTTGCCAGATCCATCAGCGAGTGCGGCAGCTGCGCCTCGCTGATTTTTGCCGGGTTATAGACGAACACGGTGCTACGCGCGGCGATGCCAATCCAGCGACCGTGCTGAGGGCGATATTGTGCCGGAACCTGCTGCAGGGTGGCCGCATCCAGCGGGGCAAAAAGTTTGGCGTTATCAACCAGCACCATCGACGGTGAGTTCTCGGTCAGAAACACATCAGCTGGCGACGCGGCGCCTTCCTGAACCAGCTGATTACCCAGCTCGCTGTCATCGCCATTGCGCAGCGTGACTTTAATACCAGTCTCTTTCGTAAATCCATCCACCCACGACTTCACCAGATTTTCGTGTTGGGCGTTGTAGACCACAATCCCGTCCTGACCGTCAGCCGCCATCCCCTGCGGCGCCAGAAACAGAGAAGCGGCAACCAGCGCTGCCGTACAGAGGGGCGATAAGCGAGATTTCATGAACGCATCCTTAATGAACCAGGGAAATTAATGGTAAATAGCCTGAGCGGAGAGGATTAAATCACAGCAAAAAAAGAATGATAATGAAAACAATTATCATAAACTTAAAAAAGCAAAAAATAGCGCAAGCACGCCACTACGGACTGGAAAATGCTAATAACCAGCCGGCCCAGAAAAATATATTAAGAAAACATTAATTTTTTATTTTTATTACCGGCAGAAGAGGTACGTAGCGTCAACGCGATATAACCGGCCTTTGTCGGCAGGTATTGTGATAGCGATCATATTTTTATGATGCACCGTCATCGCGGAAGTTATCTCCCTTCTACGATCATAGAAAAGCCTTTACTGCCAGAGAGATGGTTCACTTTATGCACAAACACCATTGCATGCCCAACAAATGAAAGAGATAAAGCGACGAAACGCATGGATTGCCTTTTCCCTGGCGCTGGTGGTATTTCTGGCTGGCGTGTTCGTAATAAACTGGCAACTGTGGCATTCCGATCAGGCCTCGCATGTCGCCACCGCCCGTCAGGCGGCAAAGAAAATCGCCGTTATTCTGGATGAGGCCCGCGCAGCAACGATGACGGCGATGAACGTTAGCCGCGGCGGTTGCTCCGTGCAGGGCCAGTTTCAGCTCGGGACCGAGGCCGCCCTGCAGCCGCATCTGCGCACAATTGTGCTGGTAAAACAGGGCCAGGTGTGGTGCTCGTCGCTGCCGGGCAATCGGGTACTGATGCTCCATCCTGAGTCTTTACCCGATGAGCCACTGCAGCTGATGCCCGCCAGAATGATGGTGAATAAGCGGCCAGTGCTGATCTATCACACTCGTTCGGCGCAGGTAAGAGTCATTGTCAGCATCAGCGATATCCATTTGCGCGATGCCTTGTATAGCGATGAGGATAACGGCGGGCTGGCGCTTTTGGTTCACAATCAAATGATTGCCAGATATGGCGATGTGAAGCCACTCAACGCTGGTCCGAACCATGATATTTTTAGCTCACCAGACTATCCATTTCACATTGCCTATCCTGAGTCGCCTTTTTTTAGCCCCAGCCGCTTATTTCATAATGGGTCCGGGCTGCTGATTTTTATTTTCTCTGTTTCGTTGCTGTTTTATTTTCTGTTGCGCAAATACCTCAATGTCTATACCTCAGAAGAGGAGAGGCTGCGCTACGCCATCGCTCAGGGCGCTATCGTTCCCTACTATCAACCGCTGGTGAACGGGAAAACCGGAGAGATCTATGGCGTGGAAATCCTTGCCCGCTGGCCAAACACCACGGCGCAGTGGCGTTCGCCCGGTGAATTTATTCCGCTGGCCGAGCGTACCGGCTTGATTATCCCACTCACTTGTAGCCTGATGGCGCAGGTCGCCGCCCAGATGAGGCCGATCTTCAGTAAGCTGCCGGACGGGTTTCATATCGGCGTCAATATCAGCGCATCACATATCAACGCCCCGTCGTTTATCGATGACTGCCTGCACTTTCAGCGCGGCTTTGAGGGCACAGCGGTGAAGCTGATGCTGGAGATCACCGAACAGGAGCCGCTGTTGCTCAACGAGGCGGTTGTCGACAAGCTCAACGCATTACACTCCCGCGGGTTTTCCATCGCGCTGGACGACTTTGGCACCGGCTATTCCGGGCTTTCCTATCTGCATGAGCTGGTTTTCGACTATATCAAAATCGATCAGAGTTTTGTCGGCCGGGTGACTGACGAGGCGCCGTCAAGCAAACTGCTGGACTGCGTGATAGAGATGGCGCGGACGCTGTCACTGCGCATCATTGCCGAGGGCGTCGAAACTCAGGCTCAGCTTGAGTATCTCAATCGCCAGAATATTCATCTACTGCAGGGCTACTTTTTCTGGAAGCCGATGCCCTACGTCGCGCTGGTGATGCTTCTGCTGAGCAAACCAAAGGCGCGGATTATCGAAGAATGAACGGGCGATCGATAATCCGCGGCCTTCCAGGCCTGCCTGAGCGTCATTTCGCAGTCAACAGGTTCAGTGCATCCTGACGAGTCTCTTTAATCGAAAAGACGCGATCCATGCGGGTGAGCTTGAACAGGTTTTGGATTGTCCCATTGACTGAGCAGAGCACCAGCTCTCCCTGCCCACTGACGCTCTTGAGAATGGATACCAGGGCGCCCAGGCAGCTACTGTCGATGAAATCGACGTGGCTCAGGTCCAGCACCAGGTTTTTCGTCTGACCGTCAAGAGCCTCAAGAACCTGCTGCTTAAACGCTGATGCGACGGAAGCATCCAGCCGGCGAACCAGGGGGACAATGACCTTGACGCCCTGCTCAGTATGTAATTCAACGTTCATGTTCATCCTCAATGTTGGCTGATAACCGTCGACGCGTCCCTGCTCTGTTCGGCATGTGTTCTCTTTAGCACCTGATACCCCAAATATCCCTGGCGTAGCCGCGGATGGTTCGGTCGCTGGAAAATTCCCCCATCCGGCAAATATTGAGCAAGGCCCGGCGGTGCCACTGATCCGGCTGTTCAAAATCGGCCATTGCCTGCCGTTGCACCAGACAATAACTGTCGAAATCCAGCAGATGGCAGTAATGATCGGCCCCTGTCAGCATCTGATGCAGCGGCGCAAACAGCTCGCGATCGGCTGAAAACAGCCCGGACACCAGGCTATCGACAACACGCGCGATAGCCGGGTTGTCATGATAGAACCCATGATGCCGCCCAAGGCGTCGGCTCTCTTCAATCTCTTCCGCCACCGCGCCAAACAGATAAAAATTCTCGCTCCCCACCGCCTCGCGGATTTCGATGTTCGCCCCATCATAGGTGCCAATAGTTAACGCCCCGTTCATGGCAAACTTCATATTGCTGGTGCCGGACGCCTCGGTGCCGGCGGTGGAAATTTGCTCAGAGAGATCCGTGGCGGGAATGATTTTTTCCGCCAGCGAGACTTTATAATCTTCGAGGAATACCACTTTAAGCTGCCCGGCAACCTGCGGGTCACTGTTAATTTTTCGGGCAACGGTATTAATCAACTGAATAATCAGCTTTGCCATCCGATAGCCTGGCGCCGCTTTACCCGCAAACAGATGCACCTTTGGCGCGATAGTACGCCCGTTCTCTTTGATATCCAGATACAGCGCGATCACGTGCAGAATATTGAGCAACTGGCGCTTGTATTCATGAATACGTTTGACCTGACAGTCAAACATCGCCAGCGGATCCAGCGCGATGCCGTAGCGTTGAGCCACCAGCTCGCTGAGTGCGGTTTTATTGGCAAATTTTATGGCCCGGATACGCTCAATCACGGCTGGCTCGCTGGCCAGATCTTCCAGGCGGGAAAGCAGGGGTAAATCAGTTGGCCACCCTTCCCCGAGTTGTTGCTGTAAAAATTCTGCCAGGCCCGGGTTAGCCTGCTGCACCCAACGACGCGGCGTGACGCCGTTGGTCTGATTAATGAATTTCTCCGGGGTCATAAAATAGAAGTCGGGCACCAACTGTTTTTTGACCAGTTCCGAATGCAGCCACGCTACTCCGTTGACGCGGTGGCTACCGACAATGGCCAGATTAGCCATGCGAATTTGCTTATCGTGATGCTCGTCAATTAAAGACAGTGAAGATAACAGATGAGGTTTATCCGGCCAGCGCCGGGCTACTTCTTCAAGGAAACGATGGTTAATCTCAAAGATAATCTGCAAATGACGCGGCAGTAGTTTCTCAAACAACGACACCGGCCAGGTCTCCAGCGCTTCCGGCATCAGCGTATGATTGGTATAGGCGCAGGTATTTTGCGTTATCTCCCACGCCTGCTCCCATGGCAGTCGGTATTCATCGACCAGGATCCGCATCAGCTCCACCACCGCTAATGCCGGATGGGTGTCATTAAGCTGAATAGCCACATGCTGCGCTAGCAAAGTAATGTCGTCATTAACCTCGGCATAGTCACGAAAAATATCCCGTAGCGTACAGGCCACCAAAAAATACTCCTGCGTCAGACGCAGCTCTTTTCCGGTCAGGACCTCATCGGAAGGATAGAGTATTTTTGAAATATTCTCCGAGGCGATTTTCTCACTTACTGCCTTAATATAATCCCCGCGATTAAAAATATGGATATTAAAGGAGTCAGAGGCCACCGCGCTGTAAAGGCGCAGCGTGTTAGTTGATGTATCCCGGTAGCCGGAAACAAAATAATCATGGGGAATACCGATGATGGTTTTCCAACCGAGCCACATCGGATTGTAGTTGCCATCAATATCTTCGCTGTGCTCAATATATCCCCCCAGCGGGATCAGAATTTGCTGAGCGTGATGCTCCACCAGCCATGGGGAATGCATGGAGTGCCAGTCATCAGGATGCTCGACCTGCTGATCGTTTTGAAAGGACTGGCGAAAAAGCCCATATTCGTATTTGATGCCATGCCCGGATGCAGCAATATCAAGGGTGGCCATCGAGTCGATAAAGCAAGCGGCTAAACGGCCTAACCCGCCGTTACCCAGCGCGGCGTCAGGCTCCTCGTCAAGGATCAGTTCAAGATCAAACCCCAGGTCATTGACCACCAGGCGCATCTCGTCCAGTAAATTCATATTCACCAGGTTATTACGCAGCGACTGGCCGAGTAAAAATTCCATCGACAGGTAGTAAACGCGCTTTTTTCGCTCTTCGCGCTGCCGCGCCTGGCTCGTCAGAAAATGGTCCTGCTGAAAATGACGAATGGCTAGCGCCACCGCGTTAAAAATATCGCCATTTGTCGCTTTATTTAAGCTAACACACAGCGTGTATTTTAATTTCTGTTCAACCAACGCCCGTAATGCTTTGATATCTTGCGGGTTAATGACAGGCATGCTGACCTCACTGGTCTCTGTTTCTGCGAAAGCACCATGGCAGGTAAATCATCGTTTTCCAAGTATAGACGAAGATATTTTGCACCAGGTTTTTTATTCCTGAGCACCATTTCCGTTTATAATGTGAGACTGAATAATTAAAATAACAACAATTTGAAATGGATTAATCGTCACATTTTCACCAGCGATAACGCTGCAGGCAGGGTGGGTTTGCGCAGTCGTGACGTGAAGATGACGCGCCGTCAGAACGGCCAGGGGAAAAGTAAAAAGGGGTTACCTTTCGGTAACCCCTTCTTTTATATGGCGGAAGCGCAGAGATTCGAACTCTGGAACCCTTTCGGGTCGCCGGTTTTCAAGACCGGTGCCTTCAACCGCTCGGCCACACTTCCGGTGTGAGGCGCACTATAAACACCTCGGCGGATGCTGTAAAGCACCATTTTGTTCAACTGCCTTAAAAACAAACAATTTTGTGTTATTCGTCTGAATTTCAGGCAGTTCGCGCAGAAAATCAGCGCCCGTCGCCGCTAGCGGATGGGTGTTTTTTAATGTACATGTCTTTGGTGTAGTAATACCCCAGCTTATCCGGCGTGAAGCCTCCCACCCAGGGTTTCACTAAATGGGTACGCACATAGTGATAGACCGGAATGGCGGGAACATCCTGCGCCAGCAGATCTTCCGCCTGTTGATAGTATTTGCCCCGGCTCGCCACGTCGGAGGCTTTCGCCGCATTGCGCAGCGCCTCATCGTAAGTCGGGTTGCTGTACTGACTGGTGTTCTCGCTATCCCCGGTACGGAAAGTGTTGAGGAAGGTGGCGGCATCGTCGTAGTCGGCGGTCCAGGCATAGCGGACAGCGTCAAAGTTATGCGTATGCATGGTATCCAGCATCGTCTTCCACTCCTGGTTCTGCAGCTTCACCTCGACGCCGAGGTTTTTCTTCCACATAGAGCTGGCGGCGATGGCGATACGCTGGTGCGACTCATAGGTGTTATACAGCAGGGTAAAGACCAATGGGTGACTGTCATCATACCCCGCCTGCGCCAGCAGTTTTTTCGCCTCGGCAATCCGCTTCTCGCGCGGCCAGCTGGCGTAATCCGGGTTGTGCAGCGTCACACCGCCGATATCCGGCTGGCTGATCACCCAGGCCGGGCGCTGCCCCTGGCCAAGTACTTTTCCGGCAATGATATCTTTATCAAGCGCCATATTCAGCGCGCGACGCACTCGGGCGTCGTTAAACGGCGGCCGGGTAGTATTGAATTCGTAGTAATAGGTCGCCAGCTGCGGCGAAACGTCCAGCTGGTCGCCCATGGTTTTCTGCAACTGCGCAAACTGATTGATCGGCACCGTATAAACAATATCGATCTCCCCCGCTTTGTAGCGGTTGACATCGGCAGCCTCGGAAGAGATGGGCAGGTAAGTCACTTTATTAATAACGGTGTGCGCATTATCCCAGTACTTCGCATTACGTTCAGCCACCAACCGCTCATTCACCACCCATTGGGTCAGCTTATACGGGCCGCTGGTAACGATATGCTCTGGGCGGGTCCATTTATCGGCAAAACGCTCCACCAGCACTTTGTCGATCGGTACCAGCGAAGGGTGCGCCAGCATCGCCAGGAAGGCGGCATTCGGCTGGTTCAGAGTGACCTGCAGCGTGGTGTCGTCCAGCGCTTTCACCCCCAGCGTCTCCGGTCCCTTTTGCCCCAGGGCAATTTCACGGGCGTTGGCGATATGCATATTGCCGGGATAGCTCGCATAGGGGGAGGCGGTGGTTGGCGAGACCAGCCGTTGCCAGCTCCAGACGATATCCTGCGCCGTGATGGCCGTGCCGTCGGACCAGGTCAGACCAGGGCGTAAATGGAAGGTCCATAACAGGTTGTCCTTGTTTTCCCAGCGTTCCGCCAGTCGGGGCTGGATCGCCCCCGCAGGCGTCACGCTGACCAGCCCTTCAAAGAGATCGCTAATGATGTTGAATTCAATGTCGCTCTCGACTTTATGCGGATCGAGTGAGGCAGGTTCACTGCCGTTATTTCTGACCAGTTCCTGCTTTTCTGCCAGCTGAGTCCCCGGCGGCACCTGCGCCGCCTGCGCCCCGCCGAACATTGCTATCATACTTACGGCCAGGAGCGTTCGCGTGATGTGATTGTTTTTATGTAATGTCATTTCCCTTTGCCTTTAACGTACGGAGTTATTCCCCCTTCCACACTTAGTCGCAGAATTTCAATAAAGCAATATTTTTCAGCAACCTATAAGATTTCGATCGGCTCACCGAAGCGAAACGCGAAAACATATCGCTTTTTCCAATCCATGTAGAATTTTATGCTAGTCAAACGCGGCAAAAACTAAGTAAAGATGGGTAAAAGCATTAGGGCTTCACGCTTGTTTTTCTTATTCTTTATACCTAATTACATCTGTCATAAGAGAGTGACTCATGGATCGCATAATTACATCATCGCGTGACCGTTCCTCGCTGCTCAGCACGCACAAGGTTCTGCGTAACACTTACTTCCTGCTCAGCCTGACGCTGGCGTTTTCCGCCATCACCGCTACCGCCAGCACGGTGCTGATGCTGCCTTCCCCGGGGCTGATTTTGACCCTCGTGGGGATGTACGGTCTGATGTTCCTGACCTATAAAACGGCGAATAAGCCCACCGGGATTATTTCCGCCTTCGCTTTCACCGGCTTTCTCGGCTATATCCTTGGGCCGATGCTGAACGCGTACCTTTCTGCCGGCATGGGCGATTTAATCGGCCTGGCGCTGGGCGGTACGGCGCTGGTCTTCTTCTGCTGCTCGGCCTACGTGCTGACGACGCGCAAAGACATGTCTTTCCTCGGCGGTATGCTGATGGCCGGCGTCGTGGTGGTGCTGATTGGTATGGTCGCTAACCTGTTCCTGCAGCTGCCGGCGCTGCACCTGGCGATTAGCGCGGTGTTCATCCTGATCTCTTCGGGCGCCATCCTGTTCGAGACCAGCAACATCATCCGCGGTGGTGAAACCAACTACATTCGCGCCACGGTCAGCCTGTATGTCTCGCTGTACAACATCTTTGTCAGCCTGCTGAGCATCCTGGGCTTCGCCAGCCGGGACTAACCGCTCCCCTGCTACCAGAGGCCTCGCTTATGCGGGGCCTTTTTTTTTGCTACACTGCGGCCAATTTCAGGCGGTATGTGAAAAATTATGTTTATTTTTGAAGGCAACGAAATTGAGACGGATAGCGAAGGCTATCTGAAGGATACTACCCAGTGGAGCGAGGCGATGGCCGACGTTATCGCCGCACAGGAAGGGATAACGCTCGCCGTTGAGCACTGGGAAGTGGTGCGCTTTGTGCGCGAGTTTTACCTTGAATTCAACACATCACCGGCGATCCGCATGCTGGTCAAGGCGATGGCCAACAAGTTTGGTGAAGAGAAAGGCAACAGCCGCTATCTCTATCGCCTGTTCCCGAAAGGCCCCGCCAAACAGGCGACCAAAATCGCCGGGCTGCCGAAGCCGGTGAAGTGCATCTAATAGAGGATCGCGAATTTGTCCCAGCTGCGGGTGGGTTGATGGGGTTCAGTCAACACCCGGTCAACCCGCGCGCTGCGCGGCCCGCCGGCTTTCAGCCAGGCGATGAGTTTCTCCACCTGCTCCGCCTCGCCGCAGGCAAGGACTTCTACGCCGCCGTCGTCCAGATTACGGGCATAGCCGGTCAACCCCAGCTGCAGCGCTTCCCGCTGCGTGGAATAGCGAAACCCTACGCCCTGAACGGAACCGTATACCCATGCCATGGTGCAGATACTGGCCATTAACCTCTCCTTTTGACTTACCCTTTACGCTGAGGATAGCAAATTCGCTCAGCGTACGTGCTTTGGTAGTAAACCATAGTGCTGGCGAAAGCGCGCGGTAAAGCGCGATCCCGACTGATATCCGCTGTTCTGCGCGATTTCGCCTATTGGCCGCGAGGTGGTCTGCAGCTGTCCCAGGGCGTGGGCCATCCGCACCTCCTCGACGATCTGGCGAAAACTCTGCGATTCCTGCTGCAGACGACGGCGCAGCGTGGACTCTCCGAGAAAGAGCATTTTCGCCACCCGCGACACGCTCCATGCCTGCGCCGGCGATAGCATGACCAGCTGCCGAACCTGCGCCGACAGATCCTGCTGCCGCTCGACGAGCAGCGGGCCGGCATACCCCGCCTCGTGGAGCGCCAGCAGCAGGCCCATGGTCTGGTGCTGCTGCAAAGCAGTGGATAATCCTTCCCGCACCGCCTGCAGAACGCTTTGCCACATAAAAGCCAGCTCACTGGTCACCGGGGCGCAGAGCGAAGTCAGACGCCCCGGTGGTTTTTCGCTGAGATAGCGGGTCTTAAACGCCGTCAGCAGCTCAGGCGTCAGCGACAGCAGATCGGAGCAAAAGAGGCCGTTGTCCGGCTGGTTAATCACTTCCAGCTCAACGTCAGCCGGCAACACAATCAGCTGTTGCGGTGTCGCCAGCACACGGCTCTCCCCTTGCACAATCACTTTGCTGCCGCGTTTCACCCGACAGAGCGCCGGGGAAAACAGACGCACGCGGTGCAGCCTGCACAGCCGTCGGGTGGTAATCTCCGCGGCGGTCAGGGCGTTATGCTGAAAATGGATACTCTCCATCAGACCGACCTTTTGTTTTAGCGCCCGGCCGTCGCCGTCAATTGCGCGCTGGCGAGAGCATGGCTGTGTAACAGATACCCGACCAGCGCCCCGCTGGCCTCGGCATTCACCGGCAGCGTGGGGACATCCAGCGCCCACACCGTAAAACGGTAGCGGTGCGGTTTATCTCCCGCCGGCGGGCAGGCGCCGCCGAAGCCGGCATAGCCAAAATCATTGCGCCCCTGCACCGCTCCGTCCGGCAGTGTAGCGCTGTTTTTATCTCCCGCACCAGCGGGTAACGAAAAGACGCTGCTGGCGATATTGACCACCGTCCAGTGCCACCAGCCGCTGCCGGTAGGCGCATCAGGATCCCGGACGGTGACCGCGAAGCTGCGCGTCCCCGCTGGGGCATTTTTCCATGCCAGCTGCGGAGAGACATTGCCTCCGGTACAGCCGAAACCGGCAAACCAGTGCTGCTGGGCCAGCGCTTGCCCGTCATGCATATCATCGCTGCTTACGCTAAACGGCGCTGCCATCGCGCCACTGCTCACTGCCGCGACCATCGCCACGGTCATCCGCATTCCTGTTTTCATCGTCTTCTCCTCCTGGGGGTGAGAAGACAGGGTATGACAGTCCATGCACGGTGAATGTGCCGATGCGCCTGCGTTTTGTGCCGAAACGCTCACCTGCGCCTGCCGGAGGAAAGATGCTTGCGTGCGCCAGGTGTGCTAATCTACGCGCCATTTTTCGGTGCCGACATTCCCGTTGCTTAAAGGTAGCTCCATGACAGATTCCCTATTCCCCCGCTTAGTGTTAGCCAAAGGACGCGAGAAATCCCTGCTGCGTCGCCATCCGTGGATTTTCTCCGGCGGCGTCGCCCGTATGGAAGGTAAAGCCCGCAGCGGTGAAACCATCGATATCGTTGACCATCAGGGAAAATGGCTGGCCCGCGGCGCTTACTCGCCCTCGTCACAGATCCGTGCCCGCGTGTGGACATTCGACCGCAACGAAGCCATCGATAACGCCTTCTTTGAACGCCGCCTGCAGCAAGCGCAAACCTGGCGTGCCTGGCTGGCCGAGCGCGATGGCCTCGACAGCTACCGTCTGATCGCCGGCGAGTCTGATGGGCTGCCGGGCGTGACGATCGACCGCTTTGGCAACTTTTTCGTGCTGCAGCTCCTCAGCGCAGGCGCCGAATACCAGCGCGCCGCCATTATCAGCGCCCTGCAGACCCTGTTCCCGGACTGCGCCATTTACGACCGCAGCGATGTCGCGGTGCGTAAAAAAGAGGGTCTGGAGCTGGCCCAGGGGCCGGTGGTGGGAGAACTGCCGCCAGCGCTGCTGCCGATTACCGAGCACGGTATGAAGCTGTTGGTTGATATTCAGGGCGGGCACAAAACCGGCTACTACCTCGACCAGCGCGACAGTCGCCTGGCGACCCGTCGCTACGTGGCGGACAAACGGGTGTTGAACTGCTTCTCCTACACCGGCGGCTTTGCGGTGTCGGCGCTGATGGGCGGCTGCCGCAAGGTCACCAGCGTGGATACCTCGCAGGAGGCGCTCGACGTTGCGCGCCAGAACGTGGAGCTCAACGGACTGGATCTGTCCAAAGCGGAGTTTGTGCGCGACGACGTGTTCAAACTGCTGCGTAAGTACCGGGATCAGGGAGAGAAATTCGACGTCATCGTGATGGATCCGCCGAAGTTCGTGGAAAACAAAAGCCAGCTGATGGGCGCATGCCGCGGCTATAAAGACATCAATATGCTGGCGATCCAGCTGCTGAACCCCGGCGGCGTGCTGCTGACCTTCTCCTGTTCCGGCCTGATGACCACCGATTTATTTCAGAAAATCATCGCAGATGCCGCAATTGATGCCGGGCGTGATGTACAATTTATAGAACAGTTCCGTCAGGCTGCCGACCACCCGGTGATCGCAACCTACCCGGAAGGGCTGTATCTGAAGGGGTTTGCCTGTCGCGTCATGTAACTTGAAAAACGAAACATGAGCCTCATATAGGGAGTATTCATGTTTCCCAGGAGGTGCCTATGATAGCCAGCAAATTCGGTATCGGCCAACAGGTCCGCCATACGCTCTTGGGCTACCTGGGCGTCATCGTCGATGTCGATCCCGAGTACTCGCTCGCGGAGCCGGAAGAGGATGAAATTGCCGCTAATGACGAACTGCGTGCGGCGCCCTGGTACCATGTAGTGATGGAAGATGATGACGGTCAGCCGATCCACACCTATCTGGCTGAAGCGCAACTGAGCAGCGAACTCCGCGACGAACACCCGGAGCAGCCGTCCCTCGACGAGCTGGCCAAAACGATTCGCCAGCAGCTGCAGGCTCCGCGCCTTCGCAACTAAACAAAACCCCGCCTGGCGGGGTTTTTTGTTATTTTGCTAATCCCAGTCTCGGCAGCTCTATGGCCGGGCAGCGATCCATCACCACGTTTAACCCGGCTTCTCTGGCCAGCACTGCGGCCTGCTCATTGATCACCCCCAGCTGCAGCCACAGCGTTTTCGCGCCGATAGCAATCGCCTCCTGCGCCACGCCCCATGCCGCTTCTGAATTACGGAAGACATCAACCATGTCGACCTTTTCCGGAACATCGGCAAGCGTTCCATATCCCTGCTGCCCCAGCAGCGTCTTGCCCGCCACCTTCGGCGAAACCGGGATAACGTGATACCCCTGATCCAGCAGATACTTCATGACCCGGTAGCTCGGACGGTCAGGTTTGTCGCTGGCTCCGACCAGCGCAATCGTCCGTGTCGAGGTCAGGATGTCAGCAATATCATTCTCTTTCATGGTTTCCTCCTGCTATTTCACCTAAGTGTATGCTAATCCGCAGCAGGGGGCCATCCAGGCTAACCCACAGATCCAGCAAAATTTTCATCCGCGATGCTTGCAGCGACAGCCACATTCAGTAATCTGTCAACAGGTCAAAATGTGGAATGAAAATATGGAACTGACAACACGTACCCTGCCCGCGCAAAAACATATCGCGCTGGTGGCTCACGATCACTGCAAAGATATGCTGATGAAATGGGTTGCTCGCCATCAGGCGCTGCTGGCGCAACATGTTTTGTACGCCACCGGCACTACCGGCAACCTGGTCTCCCGGGCTACCGGGCTGGAGGTCAATGCCATGCTGAGCGGCCCGATGGGCGGCGACCAGCAGGTGGGCGCCCTCATTTCAGAAGGCAAAATCGACGTACTGATCTTCTTCTGGGATCCGCTGAACGCGGTTCCTCACGACCCGGATGTCAAAGCCTTGCTGCGCCTGGCTACGGTCTGGAACATTCCGGTCGCCACTAACGTCTCCACCGCTGACTTTATTATCCAGTCGCCGCACTTCGCTCAACCGCTCGATATTCTGATCCCGGATTATCCACGCTATCTTGCCGAGCGCCTGAAATAATCGAGCCGCGATTACGGCTTCCTGGCCACAGGCACATCCAGCGCCTGCAGGATCTCAACAAACGGCGACGGTTGCGCCTTGTTAAATAACAGCCACACCCGGTGACGGGCGCGGGTTATGGCCACGTACAGCAGTCGACGCTCCTCCGCATCCGGAAAATCTTCCGGCTGCGGCAGGAGCGCCTCCTCGATGATCGACTCGCGCGCCGGGGCCGGAAACGCATCCACGCCCTCCTGCAGTCCCAGCACAATGACATAGTCGGCCTGCTGACCTTTGCTGGCATGAATGGTCATAAAATCAAGCTGCAGGTGCGGCCAGCGCGTCGCCGCTTTATCAAGTGCCTCGGGCTTAAGATGGTGATAGCGGGCAAGCAGCAGGATCCGCTGCTCGGGCTTAACGTAACCGCTCAATTTATCCAGAAGATCGTCCAGCTTATCGTCGGCTAACAGCGTGACGGCCTTTTTATCTCCCGCGGTCAGGCTGTTCAGCGGTTTGCTTAACTGATGCGGATTCTGCTGGATAAAACCATTGGCTATTTCGCCGATACGCCCGTTAAAACGATAGGTGGTATCCAGCGCACAGCAGTCCCCTTCGCCAAAGTAATGGTTGAACGCGGTGGTCAGGGAGAGCTGCGCCCCGCTGAACCGATAAATCGCCTGCCAGTCATCGCCAACGGCAAAGAGCGAAGTTTGGCTATTTTGCCGGCGTAGCGCGGCCAGCAGCGAGGCTCGCTGCGGCGAAATATCCTGAAATTCATCCACCAGGATGTGTTTCCACGGGCTGACAAAGCGGCCTTTATCGAGAATATTGACCGCCTGATGGATCAGGCCGGAAAAATCGACCGCATTCTCCGCCTTCAGCGCCGCCTTCCACTCTTTCAGTAGCGGTGACATCAGCTTCACCCGTTTACTGAACAGATCGCGTACCGTTTCCGGCGCGCCGGCGATCATCTCCGCCTGGGAGCCGCCGTGCATGCGCATCAGGCTGATCCAGCGGTCAAGCCGGCTGGCCATCCGCCGCTGCACTTTTTTATCCTGCCAGAAGTCCCCCTCCGGCAGTTGCCAGCCCATCTCCTCTTCCAGCCACAGACGCCAGCCTTTCGCCTGCGCTTTTTTCTCATGGCACTGCTTTTGCCAGCTTTTCAGCAGCAATGCGTGACGGGCCGCAGTATCGCTTTCCAGCTTACTGATGGTGGGCACTTTTTTGCTGCCCTGCTGGATAATATGCAGCGCCAGCGAGTGGAAGGTGCGGGCGGTAATATCGTCTGAAGCCAGACGCTCGCGGATCCGCTCATCCATCTCCTGCGCCGCCTGGCGGCCAAACGCCAGCAGCAGAATTTGCTCTGCCGTCGCTTCTCCCCGCGCCAGCAGCCAGCCCGCTCGCGCCACCAGCACCGAAGTTTTACCACTGCCCGCTCCCGCCAGCACCAGCAGGGAGCGCTCGCCGTTCACCACCGCCCGCGCCTGCGACGGGTTGAGCGGGGAGGATTCCACGCCGTCAAAAAAGCCGCGATACTGCTCCAGCATCGCCTCGGTAAAGGCCTGGTTATGGGCCTGACGCGCCGCTTCAATATCCCCTAACCAGCGCTGACACTCCTGCCACAGTTCCCGGCAGTTATCAAAGGCGTCAAGCCGGCTGGTGGGCATCGGCAGCCCGGTTAACGCATGGCGAATATTATCCTGAACGTCCGCTACCTGCCGACGCGTCAGCCACTTACCTTCTGCCCGGGTGCGTTCGATGGCTGCCAGCTGCTGCTTCAGCACCCCGGCGGCGATATCGCTCATTTCCGTGCTCCACTGCTGCCAGAGCGTATGTAAATGGTGATAAAAGCGCTGCGTTTCGCTCCATTCGGTACCGTGCAAACGCACGACTTTATCGTCCGGCAGCACAAACTCCAGTTCGCCCCAGACCAGACCGCGCTTACAATGCACTGACAATAACTGATTGAAAGGGATAAGATACTCATGACGATCGCCGGAAACCTTTACCCCGGCGTTCAGTAACTGCACCCTGTCATAAGGATGCTGAGCCATGCGTTTGCCCAATGTTGTCGCTTTAAGTTCCATATAATGTCGATTTTCAATCAGGGTGGATTGTTTTTCAGTTTAACCGCCCCGGACCAGGTGCTCCAGCGCAAAAAAACGTTACAATTGTCAGGTCTTCTTATCCACAGGGCAAAACCGAGGGTTTATGCGTACCATTCTGAATATTCTGAACTTTATTCTTGGCGGTTTCGCCACCACTTTAGGCTGGCTGCTCGCCACCCTGGTCAGTATTATGCTGATCGTCACGCTGCCGCTGACTCGTTCCTGCTGGGAAATCACTCGCCTTTCGTTATTCCCCTACGGTAACGAGGCGATTCATGTTGATGAGCTCGAGCCTGGTCGACAAAACAGTCTGCTGAACGCCGGCGGCACCATCCTGAACATTTTGTGGTTTATTTTTTTCGGCTGGTGGTTGTGCCTGATGCATATTTTCAGCGGCATCGCCCAGTGCCTGACTATCATAGGCATCCCGGTGGGGATCGCTAATTTTAAAATCGCCGCCATCGCCCTCTGGCCAGTGGGGCGCCGGGTCGTCTCTGTGGAAACCGCGCGCGCCGCGCGTGAAGCCAATGCGCGTCGTCGCTTTCAGTAACCGAACGGAACACGGACATGATTAGCCCCCTGCTACGCCGCTACACCTGGAACAGCGCCTGGCTTTATAACGTACGCATTTTTATCGCGCTCTGCGGCACGACGCTGTTTCCCTGGTGGATCGGCGAAGTCAAACTGACCATCCCCCTCACCCTCGGCGTCGTGGCCGCGGCGCTGACCGACCTTGACGACCGTCTGGCGGGCCGTCTGCGCAACCTCGCCATTACTCTGGTTTGCTTTTTCATCGCCTCCGCCTCTGTGGAGCTGCTGTTTCCGTGGCCGCCGCTGTTTGCCCTTGGTCTGACCGTGTCTACCATCGGCTTTATTTTGCTCGGCGGCCTCGGCCAGCGCTATGCGACCATTGCCTTCGGCGCCCTGCTTATCGCCATCTACACCATGCTTGGCGTTACGCTGTACGATCACTGGTATCTGCAGCCGTTGTTCCTGCTGGCGGGTGCCGTGTGGTACAACCTGCTGACGCTGTCCGGCCACCTGATCTTTCCGATTCGTCCACTGCAGGACAACCTGGCGCGTAGCTATGAGCAACTGGCCCGCTATCTGGAGCTCAAATCACGGCTGTTTGATCCAGACCTTGAGGATGAGAGCCAGGCGCCGCTGTACGATCTGGCGCTCGCCAACGGCCAGCTGGTGGCGACCCTTAACCAAACTAAGGTTTCACTGTTGACCCGTCTACGAGGCGACCGTGGGCAGCGCGGTACTCGTCGCACGCTGCAGTATTACTTTGTGGCCCAGGATATTCATGAACGCGCCAGCTCATCGCATATCCAATATCAGACCCTGCGCGATCAATTCCGCTACAGCGATGTGATGTTCCGTTTCCAGCGCATGCTGTCGATGCAGGCGCAGGCCTGTCAGAAACTCTCGCGGGCGATTCTGCTGCGCGAACCCTATCAGCATGATGCCCATTTCGAACGGGCGTTTATGCATCTCGATGCAGCACTCGAGCGCGTGCGCGCCGGCGGCGCATCCGACGAGCAGCTTAACGCCCTCGGCTATTTACTCAATAACCTGCGCGCCATTGATGCGCAGCTGGCCACGATTGAATCGGTGCAAACCACCGCGCCCGCCGGGAGTAATACCGAGACGCTGCTGGCCGACGACAGGCTCGGCGGGCTGAACGATATCTGGCTGCGCCTGCAGCGCAATATGTCGCCAGAGTCAGCCCTCTTTCGCCACGCGGTGCGTATGTCGCTGGTGCTTTGCGCCGGCTACGCTTTTATCCAGTTTACCGGGCTTCAGCATGGCTACTGGATCCTGCTGACCAGCTTGTTCGTCTGTCAGCCGAACTATAACGCCACCCGCCATCGCCTGGCGTTGCGGATCATCGGCACCCTGGTCGGGGTGGCGATCGGCCTGCCGGTCCTCCTGCTGGTACCGTCGGTTGAAGGACAGCTGCTGCTGATCGTTCTCACCGGCGTGCTGTTTTTTGCCTTCCGTAACGTGCAGTACGCCCATGCCACGATGTTTATTACGCTGCTGGTGCTGCTGTGCTTTAACCTGCTTGGCGAAGGTTTTGAAGTCGCCCTGCCGCGCATCATTGATACGCTGATCGGCTGCGCCATCGCCTGGGCGGCAGTGAGCTTCATCTGGCCGGACTGGAAATTCCGCAACCTGCCACGGGTGTTGGATCGCGCGATGAACGCGAACTGCCGTTATCTGGATGCCATCCTGGAGCAGTACCACCAGGGCCGCGACAACCGGCTGGCCTACCGTGTCGCACGCCGTGACGCCTACAACCGCGATGCTGAGCTGGCTTCCGTCGTCTCGAACTTGTCGACGGAACCACGGGCGGATGCCGCACAGCGCGAGACCGCCTTTCGCCTGCTGTGTCTCAATCATACCTTCACCAGCTACATCTCCGCCCTCGGCGCGCATCGGGAAAAACTGTCCACGCCGGACATCCTCGCCCTGCTGGATGATGCGGTCTGCTATGTGGATGACGCCTTACATCATACCCCAGCGGATGAACAGCGAGTGCAGAAGGCGTTGGCCAGCCTGCAAGACCGGATCCACCATCTGGAGCCGCGCGCGGACAGTAAAGAGCCCCTTGTGTTACAACAGATTGGCCTGCTGCTGGCGCTGTTGCCTGAAATCTGCCGCCTGCAGCAGCGGGTACACGCTCAAACGGAATAACCGTTGTCCACTAGCGGGCAGCCGCCCATTCCAGAAGCTCCTGACGCCGTGGCGTCGGGAGCGCGGCGGCATGGACGCCAACGATAGCCCCCTCCAGCGCCAGCAAGACGTTGTGTGATAGGGAAGCATTGTTCTCACGCAGCTTTAGCCAGGCCTGGCGGGCGCCCACCTCCCGTAGCGCTAACACATCTGGTATGCCCGAGTGAATCAGCTGCAATTCCATATGAAAGCTGATATTAGGTAAATCCTTCAGGCGTCCCGACGACCGGCGGCGACATTTTTCACGCTGGGCGCTCTGCCACGACATCAGCGATAAGCGGAAAAGCTGTTTCTCATCGCGCCACAAGGCATCGTCAATTTGATAATACTTCAGCGGCACGATGCGCCCATGTCGGCGCAGCATCAATAAAGGATTATGGTGTTCTACCCGATAGGCAGCGCTCTGCTCGCAGGCTTTCAGATAAATATTTCCCTCTGCCACCATCGCAAACACGGTATCTTCGATAGCCAGGCTGTAGCCGCCAAACAGGGGGCGAGAGTGAAGTTGACCCAGCGGTGAGACGCAGGCCTGAAATTGCGGGAGCCGCGGACATACAAGTTTTTTCATGATCATTCCTTTGTGAATCATGTAATTAAACTTAAGTTGTTAACGGATCCGCTAAGAGAAAACATAAGGGACTTCCCTGACAGCAGCAAGATGATTTTTGCCTGCTTTTCCACCAGAGTGCGGTTTTGCGAGACGCTTTCAGAAAATTGCAGCTGTTGCTGCAACTGGAAGACAGGAGAGAAAGGATTAGCCGGCGTTAAGGATAGTGTTGAGGTCAGCCGCAAAGCCGGATAGTCAGGGTGGCTGAAAGTGATTAAATTTCCATCAGCAAAATGACAAATTGCGGTTGATCTTTTCCCCTGGTGGATATACTGTATATGCATACAGTAACTACAGGCGGGATAGACTATGTTTACTTCAGCTCACGCAAACCGTTCAGCACAGGCTTCTGCTCCGGCAGGCCACTACGCTCATCGTTCTGGCGAACAGGCCGCCAATGGGCTGATCAGTGAAATTGTCTATCGTGAAGATCAACCCATGATGACACAGTTGTTGTTGCTACCTTTATTACAGCAGCTGGGTCAACAGTCTCGCTGGCAGCTGTGGCTTACGCCGCAACAAAAGCTTAGCCGCGAGTGGGTTCAGTCTGCCGGTCTGCCGCTGTCTAAAGTCATGCAAATTAGCCAGCTCTCTCCTTGCCATACCGTAGACTCTATGATCCGCGCCCTGCGCACCGGTAATTATAGTGTGGTTATCTGCTGGCTGGCGGAGGAGTTAACCGCTGACGAACATGAGCGTCTGGTCAATGCCGCCCAGGAAGGCTGCGCGATGGGGTTCATCATGCGCCCGGTCCGAAATCAGGGCACGCTCGGCAGACAACTCAGCGGGCTAAAAATTCACTCAAATTTGTATCATTGAGTGAAATTAGGATTATTCCTGGAATTTTTTTTACCGGTGGTAAAGGCGTTGTGTTTTTTAGGGTCTTTTTCGCGGAATGCCTGCCACACGGGGATTTGTGCCTTTTTTTCGTGTACGAAAATCAACCATATTTGTTAAATATTGTGTACACAACCCTTTTTTTTCATATGCCTGACAGAGTTCACACTTGTAAGTTTTGAACTAAGTTGTAGACTTTACATCGCCAGGGGTGATCGGCTTACGCTGCATGTATCAGCATAGTTAACAACAAGTCACGCCCCCGGTGAAGGATTTAACCGTGAGGTCTTTTGTAACTTCATGGCGAATTTTGGATGATAATGAGGCGCAAAAAATGAAAAAGACAGCTATCGCGATTGCAGTGGCACTGGCTGGCTTCGCTACCGTAGCGCAGGCCGCTCCGAAAGATAACACCTGGTATGCAGGTGGTAAACTGGGTTGGTCCCAGTATCACGATACCGGTTTCTACGGTAACGGTTTCCAGAACAACAATGGTCCGACCCGTAACGATCAGCTTGGTGCTGGTGCGTTCGGTGGTTACCAGGTTAACCCGTACCTCGGTTTCGAAATGGGTTATGACTGGCTGGGCCGTATGGCATATAAAGGCAGCGTTGATAACGGTGCTTTCAAAGCTCAGGGCGTTCAGCTGACCGCTAAACTGGGTTACCCGATCACTGACGATCTGGATATCTACACCCGTCTGGGCGGCATGGTTTGGCGCGCTGACTCCAAAGGCAACTACGCTTCCACCGGCGTTTCCCGTAGCGAACACGACACTGGCGTTTCCCCAGTATTTGCTGGCGGCGTAGAGTGGGCTGTTACTCGTGACATCGCTACCCGTCTGGAATACCAGTGGGTTAACAACATCGGCGACGCTGGCACTGTTGGTACCCGTCCTGATAACGGCATGCTGAGCCTGGGTGTTTCCTACCGTTTCGGTCAGGAAGATGCTGCACCGGTTGTAGCTCCGGCTCCGGCTCCGGCTCCGGAAGTGGCTACCAAGCACTTCACCCTGAAGTCTGACGTACTGTTCAACTTCAACAAAGCGACCCTGAAACCGGAAGGTCAGCAGGCTCTGGATCAGCTGTACACCCAGCTGAGCAACATGGATCCGAAAGACGGTTCCGCAGTTGTTATGGGCTTCACCGACCGTATCGGTTCCGAAGCTTACAACCAGCAGCTGTCTGAGAAACGTGCTCAGTCCGTTGTTGACTACCTGGTTGCTAAAGGCATCCCGGCTGGCAAAATCTCCGCTCGCGGCATGGGTAAATCCAATCCGGTTACTGGCAACACCTGTGACAACGTGAAAGCTCGCGCTGCCCTGATCGACTGCCTGGCTCCGGATCGTCGTGTAGAGATCGAAGTTAAAGGCTACAAAGAAGTTGTAACTCAGCCTGCGGCTTAAGTTATCACTGATGAAAAAACCCGCTTCGGCGGGTTTTTTTATGCCTTCTCGCTCGCTTTAGCGGCTGAGGGCTGAAGGCTGATAGCTGATAGCTGATAGCTGATAGCTGATAGCTGATAGCTGATAGCTAAAGACCGTGAGCGATGGATTGTGCATTGTCGACCGTGCGCTGCGACCTGCGCCTTAGCAACCGCTGATCGGGCATGCCGGTTATTCTTTACCCAGCAGTACCTGCAGATCGTGCTTCAGGCTCGACATTTTACTGGCATATTTCTCTTTATGCTCAGCATCCTCAATCAGCTGGACAATGGTTTCGGACAAGGTTTTCCCCCGCCGCTGCGCCAGACCGGCAAGGCGCTGCCAGACGACAAACTCAAGGTCGATCGACTTCTTACGCGTATGCTGATGCTCGGCGTTAAAATGGCGTTTCCGTCGCGCGCGGATAGTCTGCTTCATGCGGTTCATCAGCGCCGGATTCATATGCTGCTCAATCCAGGCATGCACCAGCACAGGTTCATTCTCGAGCGTCAGCAAGTCATCTACCGCAGCTTGCGCAGCGCTGGCCTCAATGTAGCGGGTAATCAGCTCACCTTCCCGATGCTTCTTTACCAGATATTTCCATTTCCAGCCGCTTTCAAGATTTTCCAGTTGTTGATATTTCATTGCGATCTCAATGTGACCGTGTAACTCATTTCAGGATATCAGTTTTTTCCTGATGTGCTGAATATAAATCATTATTCGTGATGTGGATGGCCGGGTAATCATCGGGGTACTCATAATCCTCCGTGTGCTCTGACGCGGCATCAGGTATAATTGCGCGCTTTACATCTAACTAAAAAACAGCGACTTTGACCATTACGAAACTGACCCGAACCGACCTTGCGCCTGATCTGGAACCTTACCAGGCGCTGTTTGCTCAAGCTGAACTCTCTCATCCGGCCCCCTCCCTCTCGGGCGATCTGCAGCCGCGTTTGTTCTATGCGCTTGAGCAGCTGCTGTGCACCCCGGCAGTCTCCTCCTTCATGCTGGTGAAAGCCCCTGAGGAGCCGGAATATCTGCAATGGCTGGCGGCTGAAACTCGTACGCTGCACGAACCTGCCGCACCGCTTCACGGAGTCCGCTATGAGGTTAACGGCGCTCACGTGACGCTCGCGCCGGCGCAACGCGCTGAAGATAATTTTGCCAGTACCGCTCCGGTCGTGGCGGCCGATTGGCTGGAGGCGGAACAGCTGTTTGGCTGCGTACGCCAGTTTAACGGTGAAATCACACTTCAGCCCGGCCTGGTCCATCAGGCCAACGGCGGCGTGCTGGTGCTTTCACTACGCACACTGCTGGCACAACCGCTACTGTGGGTGCGCCTGAAAAATATGGTGACCCGTCAACGCTTTGACTGGCTCTCCATCGATGAATCACGGCCGCTGCCGGTCAGCATCCCTTCCATGCCGCTGAGCCTGAAAGTCATGCTGGTGGGCGAACGCGAATCTCTGGCCGATTTCCAGGAAATGGAGCCAGAGCTCTCTGCCCAGGCCATCTATAGTGAGTATGAAGACACCCTGCAGTTTGCAGACGCCGATACGCTGAAGGCCTGGTGCCAGTGGGTATGGCAGAATGCACAGCAGCTGGAATTACCGGGCCCGGCGAGCGATGCCTGGCCACTGCTGATCGATGAAGGAACGCGCTACACCGGCGACCAGGAGACCCTGCCGCTCAGCCCGCTATGGATAGCCCGCCAGCTGCGTGAGTCTGCCGCCTTCTGCGAAGGCGAAGAGATTACCGGCGAAGCGATGCAGACGATGCTGGCGCGCCGTGAGTGGCGTGAGGGCTACCTGGCGGAGCGTATGCAGGATGAAATCCTGCAGGAACAGATCCTGATTGAAACCGAAGGCGAATGCGTCGGGCAGATTAACGCCCTCTCGGTCATTGAATTCCCCGGTCATCCACGCGCCTTCGGCGAACCTTCGCGCATCAGCTGCGTCGTGCACATTGGCGACGGCGAGTTTATCGACGTCGAGCGTAAAGCCGAGCTGGGCGGCAACATTCATGCGAAAGGCATGATGATCATGCAGGCTTTTCTGATGTCCGAGCTGGAGCTGGAGCAACAACTCCCCTTCTCCGCTTCGCTGACCTTTGAGCAGTCCTACGGTGAAGTGGATGGCGACAGCGCCTCCATGGCTGAACTCTGCGCCTTAATCAGCGCTCTGGCCAACGTGCCGATTAATCAAAGCATCGCGATCACCGGCTCTGTCGACCAGTTTGGTCGTGTGCAGCCGGTCGGCGGTCTGAACGAGAAAATTGAAGGCTTCTTCACTATCTGCCAGCAGCGCGGTTTAACCGGCAAACAGGGAGTGATTATCCCTGCCGCCAACGTTCGTCATCTCAGCCTGAGCCACGAGCTACGTCAGGCCGTTGCCGACAACCAGTTTGCTATCTGGGCAATAGACGATATTAGCGAAGCGCTGCCGATGTTGACCCAGCTGATGTGGGACGGTGAAGGACAGACGCTGCGACAAACCATTCAGGAGCGGATAGCGCAGGCGACCCAGCAGGAGACTCGCCATCGTTTTCCGTGGCCGCTACGCTGGTTAGGTGGGACAAGTTCTAACTGATCGGACTTGTTCAGCTTACACGTGTTAGCTATCCTGCGTCCCGAACTTAAAATAAGGCTTACTGAAAACATGGTAGATAAACGCGAATCCTATACAAAAGAAGATCTTCTTGCCTCTGGTCGTGGTGAACTGTTCGGCGCGAAAGGCCCGCAGTTGCCGGCGCCAAACATGCTGATGATGGACCGCGTCATCAAAATGACCGAAACCGGTGGTAACTACGACAAAGGTTATGTTGAGGCCGAACTCGACATCAACCCGGACCTGTGGTTCTTCGGTTGCCACTTTATCGGCGATCCGGTGATGCCGGGCTGCCTGGGCCTGGATGCCATGTGGCAGCTGGTGGGTTTCTATCTCGGCTGGCTCGGTGGCGAAGGCAAAGGCCGCGCGCTGGGCGTTGGCGAAGTGAAATTCACGGGTCAGGTTCTGCCGACCGCGAAAAAAGTGACCTACCGCATCCACTTCAAGCGCATCGTTAACCGTCGTCTGATTATGGGCCTTGCGGATGGTGAAGTGCTGGTTGACGATCGCCTGATCTACACCGCAAGCGATCTGAAAGTGGGTCTGTTCCAGGATACTTCCGCTTTCTGATAACGTTCAGCAGCGATTAAAAGGCGAAGCCCCCGCTATGCGGAGGCTTCTTTTTTAAAGAGACAGTGTCAGGCCGTTAGTACCCTGTCCTCCATGGCTTCTCGCCAGCCTCCCAGCCACCATGAGCGTTGATTCAGGCTCTGGTATGGACACATTTCTTTCGATCTTCCTGCGATACCCGCCTGATATCCGCGTTGATGTGCCCGTTCCAGGCGATCTCGTTTTTGTCTCTTCATGCCTCGTTTCCCTCATTCTTTGATCTGGTGGAAAAGAAAACAGTGGTCGCAAATTATGCAGCCACGGGTTACGAATACCGCGAAATGAAGGCAACGTCAATGCGCAAAATTCACGCCATTGTCATATTTGTGACCTATATAAGAGTTCATTTTTTGTTCATCTGACACACCGGCCGGTAACGAACTGACCTGACAAAAAAAAGCCGTGCGGCTCAGACGAACCGCACGGCAGATCAGCGTGATGAATTTTACTTATGGCAGACGTTTAAGCTCGCTGGCAATGGCCGCCGCCTCCTGGCTCCACGCCTGCGCCAGGGTCTTGACCATCGCGTCATAACCATCCTGATCCTGCTTAAGCACGATGTTGAACGGGCGCTTGATCAGCTGTCCCTGATGCTTCAGCAGCCACTCACCGCTGACGATAACCCGCCCGTCGTAGCGTCCGTGAAAGCCATTCACCGCGACGTTGAGCGTATCCTGCTCGCTACCCAGCGGCTGGGATGACACCACCCAGCCCGGCAGCTGTTGGCTCAGGTTCGCCACCAGCGTGGTGCGCAGCTGCTGGTCCAGTGGGCTGGCCCACAGATTATTATTGGCGATGACATACTGCACGTCGGTGGTCTGATAGACCACCCCGTTACCAGCCAGGTAATCCGGGATGCTGACCTGCTCAACCCACAGCAGACGCGCCCCCTGGCTGGCGGCGCTCTGTGCGCCGCCCTGCGCCACCGGCAGCTGGTAATACGTTTTGCTTTCGCCGCCGCTACTGCACGCCGTCAGCACGCATACGGCTGCCGCCAGTAACCATTTTTTCATTATTTCGCTCCCTTCGGCTGTGGGTCTTTTTTATCCTTCGCCTCAAATACCAGCGCATTGCTCTTATCATTGAGCGTTTTCAGGACCGGCTGCAATTCACGCAGCACCTGATCCAGACGCTGCATATCGGCCACCATCTTATTGTAGGCCGCGGAGCCCGGCTGGAAGCCCTGCATGCTGCGGTTCAGCTCGCGCAGCGTCGTCTGCATATCCGCAGGTAACTGCTGCATCGACTGGCTGGAGGTGATCTTATTCAGACTATCCAGCGTGGTCTGCACGTGCTGCATGGTCTTCTCGCTCTGCGCCAGGGTGCTGGTCGCCTGCTCCAGTAACGGATTGAGCGGCAGGTTATTAATCTTATCCAGCGCATCCATCAGACGCTGCTGGATCTGCGCCAGACCACCGCTGATGGTCGGGATAATCGGATAGCCGTTAAACTCCTGAATTTTCCCGCGCGGCGGCGCCTTCGGATAGAAGTCGAGATCGATATACAGCGCGCCGGTCACCAGGTTACCGGTTTTCAGCGAGCCGCGCAGTCCGCGGTTGATCAGATCGTCAATGTGGGCACGAATATTCGGATCGCCGCCCAGCTGGTTAATCAGACGTTGCGGTTCCACCCGCACTTCCACCGGAATGCGATAATCGTCGTTCAAACGCTGCTTCAGACCGGGAATGAAGAACGGCACTTTGCCGACGGTTCCCAGACGGATGCCGCGGAACTCCACCGGCGCGCCCGGCTGCAGGCCGCGAACCGAGTCTTTGAAGAACATGACATAATCGATATGCTCGGTAAAGACCGAATCCTGGATGCTCTTCTGATCGTCAAATAAATGGTATTCCGTTTTATTTGCCACCGGCTCGCCGAGATCCAATCCTTCAGGAATATCGAAGCTCACGCCGCCGCCAAACAGCGTCGACAGCGAACCCATCTCGACGCGCATCCCCGCCGAAGTCAAATCTACAGCGATGCCGCTGTCCTTCCAGAAGCGGACATTGGTGGTCACCAGGCGGTCATTGGGCGCATTGATAAACAACTGATAAGTGATACGACGTTTCTGGGTGTCGAAGGTGCTGGTTTCCACCGACCCCACGCGATAGCCGCGGAACAGCACCGGATCGCCCGGCGACAGCTGCCCCGCCTTGCTGCTTTCCAGCAGAATACGGATCCCCTTGGCATCCGGCGAGGCCAGCGGCGGAGAATCCAGTAGCGGATACTGCGCTGGCACCGAACCTTTCGTCCCCGGCTGCAGTTCAATATAGGCCCCGGACAACAATGTCCCAAGACCGCTGATCCCCTCGCGACCTACCTGCGGTTTCACCACCCAAAAGACGGAATCGTTATGCAGTAATTTCTGCATCCCTGAGTTGAGGCGGGCTTTGATTTCCACGTGGGTTAAATCGTCGGTCAGCGTCGCGCTCTCCACTACCCCAACGTCCACGCTGCGGCTCTTGATGCGGGTTTTTCCCCCTTCAATCCCTTCCGCGTTGGTGGTGATCAGCGTGACCTCAGGGCCCTGATGGCTGTAATGATAGAACAGGATCCACGCCCCGATCAGCGCAGTGACGATAGGAAAGATCCACACCGGTGACCAGTTCTTCACCTTCTGCACTTTCGCTTCTCCGCTCTTATTTTCCATGTTGTTGTATTTCCTCATGGCTTGAATCTGGCTCACGATCCCACAGTAAACGGGGATCAAACGTCATGGCTGAAAACATGGTCATCACCACCACCAGCGCAAACATCACCGCGCCGATAGCGGGATAGATATTCATCAACCCTCCCATGCGCACCAGCGCAGAGAGTACGGCGATGACAAAAACATCAATCATTGACCAGCGGCCAACAAATTCCACCACTTCATAGATCAGATGCATACGTTCCGAATCGCGCTCACCGTTGCCATTGGCGTTCCAGCACAGCCAGGCAATAGCGATCATTTTCAGCGTCGGCACCATAATACTGGCGATAAAGATCACCAGCGCCACCGGATAAGAACCTTCGCTCCACAGTAAAACGACCCCAGCCATAATGGTCGACGGCATTTTATCGCCCAACAGATCGGTGATCATGATCGGCATAATATTGGCAGGAAGATAAAGGATAAATGAGGTCACCAGCAGCGCCAGCGTCCACTGCAGGCTGTTTTTACGCCGCGCCGTTCCTTTACTGTGACAGCGCGGGCAGATCGTCAGATCGGCCGGCAACACCGCCGTGCAGCACGCGCAGGAGCGCAGCCCCTGGCGGATACCGGCCACACCGACCTTCAGCGGTTGGGTAATGGCCGGCATGGGGGCGATATCATCCCACAGCCAGCGGCGGTCGACGCACTGAAAAGTACGTAACTGCAGCAGGCAAAACATACACCACGGCACAAAACTCAGACCGATGCCGATATCGCCGTAGGCCATCAGCTTGACGAAGCTCACCAGCACGCCGGCAAGAAAGATCTCCGCCATGCCCCAGGTTTTCAGGTGGAACAGAATACGCGCAAGGAACGCCTTGAGACCGGCGGGCATTCTGACCCGATTGACCAGCAGCAGAATGGTGACCAGGCAAAACGCCGGTACCAGCTGCACAAAGAGTAAAAAGAAAGTGCCGAGGCTGGCGTAATCCTCGGTAAATAACACATTGGGAATTTCCAGTAGCTCTATTTCGCTGCTGATCCCGCCCACTTTCATATAGATGAACGGAAACAGGTTGGCCAACAGCAGCATAAACAGCGCAACCAGCGCATACGCCGTGGGACGCTGGCGAGGCGCGTCCCACGTGGTGGTTAATGTTGTACCGCAGCGCGGACAAGCGGCTTTCTGGCGATGCTCAAGCTGCGGCAAAGCCACCAGCAAATCACATTGGGGACATAAAATATGTCGCGCAGCATGATGATGATCGCACATGACAACTCCTCGGCTCAGGCGCCGTTCTTTAATCCTTCGAGATATTCCCAGCGTTCAAAGGCCGCTTCCAGCGCCTGTTCCGCTTCGGCCAGCTTTGCCAGCACCTGCTGCGTGCGATCGTGCGGTTGTCCAAAGAAGTCGGGATCGGCCACCTGCTCCTGCAGCGTCTGCAGTTCGGCCTCGAGGGCTTCCAGCTTCTGCGGCAGCTGTTCCAGCTCGCGCTGCAGGTTATAGCTTAGTTTGTTCCCGCCGCGTTTGACAGTTTCTGCTTTTGGCTGAGCGACTTCCAACGTTTTTTTCGCTGCCGGCTGCTTCTGCGCCAACGACTGGGCCTGCTGTCCGCGGGCGTCGTGATAGCCGCCGATATACTGGCCGATGCGACCGCCGCCTTCGAAGATCCAGCATTCGGTTACGGTGTTATCCACGAACTGACGATCGTGGCTCACCAGCATCACGGTGCCCTGATAGCCATCGATCAGCTCTTCCAGCAGCTCCAGCGTTTCGACATCCAGGTCGTTTGTCGGTTCATCGAGAATCAACAAGTTGCTGGGTTTCAAAAACAGCCGCGCCAGCAGCAGGCGGTTACGTTCCCCGCCAGAGAGCGCCCGCACCGGAGTCATCGCCCGTTTCGGATGGAACAGGAAGTCCTGCAGATAGCCCAGCACATGGCGCGGCTTACCGTTAACCATCACCTCCTGCTTACCTTCCGCAAGGTTATCCATCACCGTCCGGTCCGGATCCAGCTCTGCGCGGTGCTGGTCGAAGTAGGCAACTTCCAGTTTGGTACCAACGTGGATCCGCCCGCTGTCGGCCTGCAGCTGGCCAAGCATCAGCTTCAGCAGCGTGGTTTTCCCACAGCCGTTGGGGCCAATCAGGGCAATCTTGTCGCCGCGCTGGATCTGCGCGGAGAAATCTTTCACCAGCACTTTGCCATCAACCTGATAGTTGACGTTCTCCATTTCGAAAACGATTTTGCCGGAGCGCGAAGCCTCTTCAACCTGCATCCTGGCGCTGCCCATCACTTCCCGGCGCTCGCCGCGCTCACGACGCATCGCCTTCAGGGCGCGAACGCGGCCTTCGTTACGCGTGCGGCGCGCTTTGATCCCCTGACGGATCCACACCTCTTCCTGAGCGAGCTTGCGGTCGAATTCCGCATTCTGCAGTTCTTCAACCCGCAGGGCTTCTTCTTTATCCAGCAGATACTGATCGTAATCGCCCGGGTAGGTCACCAGCTTGCCGCGATCGAGGTCGACGATGCGCGTCGCCATATTGCGGATAAAGGAGCGGTCGTGCGAAATAAAGATAATGGTGCCTTTAAAGGTTTTCAGGAACCCTTCCAGCCAGTCGATGGTTTCGATATCCAGGTGGTTGGTAGGTTCATCGAGCAGCAGCACGCGCGGCCCGCTGACCAGCGCGCGGCCCAGCGCCGCTTTACGCAGCCAGCCGCCGGACAGGGAGGCCAGCTGCGCATTGGCGTCAAGGCCAAGCTGCTCAATCACTTCGTTAATGCGGCTGTCCAGCTGCCACAGCCCCAGGTTATCGAGCTGCTCCTGCAGGCGCGCCAGTTCATTTAAATTTTTGTCGCTCGGATCGGTCATGACCTGATGTGATACGTCATGGTAGGCCTTCAGGTAGGCCGCCTGCTCGGCGATGCCTTCCGCGACAAAATCGTACACCGTACCGGCGACATTACGCGGCGGATCCTGCTGCAGACGCGCCACAATCAGATCCTGTTCATAAATAATGCGCCCGTCATCCAGCCCCTGCTCGCGGTTGAGGATCTTCATCAGGGTCGATTTACCGGCGCCGTTGCGTCCGACGAGGCAGACGCGTTCGTTATCTTCGATATGCAGCTCGGCATTATCCAGCAGCGGCGCATCGCTGAAGGAAAGCCAGGCGCCATGCATACTAATCAGTGACATTCTTTATTCCTTTCAGGCTGCGGTAATCAGCCAGCAGTTGTGGATCTGACGGTTGCGGGCAAAATCCTGCGACAGCGTTTTTTGCGAAATCTCTTGCGCCTTCAGGCCAAGCGCCGCCAGCCCGTCATGATCCATACGGAAACCGCGTTTGTTATTCGAGAACATAATGGTGCCGCCTTTACGCAGCAGACGTTTCAGATCGGTCATCAGGCGAATGTGATCGCGCTGGACGTCGAAAGCATCCTCCATTCGTTTGGAGTTGGAGAAGGTCGGCGGATCGATAAAGATCAGATCGAACTGCTCGGTGCTCTCCCGCAGCCAGCCCAGGACGTCCGCCTGCATCAGGCGATGCGCGCGGCCGGTCAGGCCATTGAGACGCAGGTTGCGTTCCGCCCACTCCAGATAGGTGCGCGACATATCCACCGTGGTGGTGGAGCGAGCGCCGCCGAGGCCGGCGTGGACGCTGGCGCTGCCGGTATAGGAGAACAGGTTGAGGAAATCCTTGCCTTTGCTCATCTGGCCAAGCATACGGCGGGCGATCCGGTGGTCGAGGAACAGACCGGTATCCAGGTAGTCGGTGAGGTTGACCCACAGACGCGCGTTGTACTCCTGCACCTCGATAAAGTCGCCTTTCTCCGCCATCTTCTGATACTGATTTTTCCCCTTTTGCCGCTCGCGGGTCTTCAGCACCAGCTTGTTCGGCGCGATTCCTAACACCGCGATAGTCGCGGCGATAATATCGAACAGGCGCTGGCGCGCTTTATGCGCGTCGACAGTTTTCGGCGGGGCATACTCCTGGACCACCACCCAGTCGGCGTAGCGATCGATGGCCACGTTGTATTCCGGCAGGTCAGCATCGTACAGGCGATAGCATTCAATGCCTTCCTGACGGGCCCATTTTTCAAACTTCTTCAGGTTCTTACGCAGACGGTTAGCAAAATCTTCTGCCAGCATCGCCGGCTTGCCGCCTTCGCTCTCCGCCAGGTGATAATTCTTCTGCACGCAGTCCAGCGGGCCGTTCTTGGCTTTAAACTGTTTGTCGGCGCGCAGCTGCAGGCAGCTTAACAGCTCCGGCGAGGCGCTGAACACCGACAGGTTCCAGCCGCCAAACTGACTTTTCATGATCCGGCCCAGCAAGCTGTGCAGGGCGATCAGCGCCGGCTCGCTTTCCAGACGCTCGCCGTACGGCGGGTTGCTGATCACGGTGCCGTACGGGCCTTTCGGCAGCGGATTATTCAGCTGGGCGACGTCTTTGACTTCAAAATCGATCAGCTCGCCGATGCCGGCCCGACGGGCGTTGCGGCGGGCGCGGTCAATGACGCGTGCGTCGACATCGGAGCCATAGAAGCGTGAACCATATGCCGCCAGCCCCTGACGGGCGCGGGTTTGCGCTTCCGCTTTGACCTCTTTCCAGATGACGTCGTCGTGCTGTGCCCAGCCGCCAAAGCCCCAGTGGCCGCGGTGCAGGCCCGGCGCGCGGTCGGTCGCCAGCATCGCCGCCTCAATCAGCAGGGTACCGGAGCCGCACATCGGATCGAGCAGCGGGGTGCCCGGCACCCAGCCGGAGCGCATCACGATCGCCGCCGCGAGGTTTTCTTTGATCGGCGCCATACCGGTGCCATCGCGGTAGCCGCGCAGGTGCAGACCTTCGCCGCTCAGATCCAGCGAGATGTGCGCCGTCTCTTTGTTCAGCCAGACGTTGATCCGCAGATCGGGCGACTCACGATCGACGTTCGGGCGCGGCAGATTCTTACGGGTGAAGCTGTCGACAATAGCGTCTTTGACCTTCAGCGCGCCGTACTGGCTGTTGCGGATCTCCTCATTGAGGCCGCTAAAATGCACCGCGAAGGTGGCGCCAGGGTTGAACATCTCCGTCCACGGAATGGCCTGTACGCCGAGGTACAGATCCAGATCGCTGTATACGCGACACTCGCCCAGCGGCAGCATGATGCGCGAAGCCAGCCGGCTCCACATCAGGCTCTGATACAGCAGGCGCGTATCCCCCTGAAAATGGACCCCGCCCTGGACTACCTGGCAGTCCGTCGCGCCAAGCCCTTCCAGTTCAGTTTTTAACAGCTCTTCCAGCCCACGAGCCGTACTGGCAAACAGAGAATTCATATCGTCACTTTTACTTAAAGAAAATTGGTGCGCATTATAGCCAATATGTGCCCTATGTCATAAAGTTATAGGCTTATTTTTGGAACCCGGAGGCAGCGTATGGTAACGCTCTCGCGTCTTTTTATTCATCCCGTTAAATCCATGCGCGGCATGGGCCTGACCCACGCCTTTGCCGATATCAGCGGCCTGGCCTTCGATCGCCTGTTTATGGTCACCGAAACCGACGGCACCTTTATTACCGCCCGTCAGTTTCCGCAAATGGTGAAATTTATTCCGGCGCCGCTGCATGATGGCCTTCACCTGACCGCACCGGACGGCAGCAGCGCCGTGGTGCGTTTTAACGATTTCGCCCCTCAGGCCGAACCGACAGAAGTCTGGGGCAACCATTTTACCGCCCTTATCGCGCCCGCAGCGGTTAATCAGTGGCTCAGCGGCTTTTTCAATCGCGATGTCCAGCTTCGCTGGCTGGGGCCACAGTTAACCCGCCGGGTGAAGCGCCACGATGCGGTACCGCTCTCCTTCGCCGACGGCTACCCTTACCTGCTGGCTAACGAGGCCTCCCTGCGCGATCTGCAGCAGCGCTGCCCGGCCAGCGTAAGCATAGAACAGTTTCGCCCTAATCTCGTGGTCATCGGCGCGGCGGCCTGGGATGAAGACAGCTGGAAAGTGATCCGCGTCGGCGAGGTGGTATTTAACGTCGCCAAACCGTGCAGCCGCTGCATTTTTACCACCGTCAGTCCGGAGCGCGGGCAGAAGCATCCCAGCGGAGAGCCGCTGGAAACTTTAAAGCGCTTCCGTACCGCGCAGGATAATGGCGATGTCGACTTTGGTCAGAACCTGATTGCCCGTAACAGCGGCGTGATCCGGGTGGGGGATGAAGTGGAAATCCTCGCCCGCGGCCCGGCGAAAGCCTACGGCGCCGGCGAAAGCGACGATACCTCGGCTCCCGAGGCGCAGCAGCAGGCCACGGTTGCCATTGAATGGCAGGGTCAACAATTTACCGGCAATAACCAGCAGGTGCTGCTGGAACAACTGGAGCAACAGGGCATTCGCGTACCCTACTCGTGTCGGGCGGGGATCTGCGGCAGCTGCCGCATCCGTCTTGAAGAGGGGGAAGTGAGTCCGTTAAAGAAAAACGCGGTCGCCGGAGATGGCACCATTCTCGCCTGCAGCTGCGTGCCGAAAACGGCCCTGCGCCTGGCGCCTTAAACCGCCTGCCCCAGGCTGCAGCTGACCGCGCTCTGCGCCGGCTGCAGCCTGTCGTTCATGATTTTAATGACATCGCCCAGCTGCATAACCCGGCCGGCAAGCGTAAGACCCGGCTGAGCCAACAGACAGAGCGCGGCATTATCGCCCGGCTCCACCACCAGTAAATTCACCTGCTCGCCGGTATCGCTCAGCCAGACGCAGGCCGCGTCGCCGCCGCTCGGCTGCCAGTGATGGGTATGGGCGATAAAGTGCCAGCTTTTCGGCATCTGCGGTTTGAGAAAACGGATGGCGGTGAGCGCGTTAAGGACTAATTCCGCACGCTGCTCTTTCGATAGCTCGAGATCGCGACATTTTTCTTCAAAAGAGAAATAGAGCGCGGCGTCATCAACGCAGAATCCCGATGGGGCAAAAGCGTCCGGCGTCAGCATGCGCCGGGCGAAGCGCGAGCGAAATAACATGCCATTGGCCAGATCGAGCATCATGCGGTCGTGCTCTTCATCGTAATACCAACGCCAGTTATCGTCAGGTTTAATCCGCATTTTTCCCCCTGTCCCCTTTCATACGCCTCTGCAAAGCTGTTGCGACTTACCGCAGAATATTTTCTAAAATTAAGAAAAGTCTAAAATGTTTAAATAAGCAACAGTGAGGGAATATAAAACAACCAGGGCCGGAAATAAAGCCCTGGGGGGATTCAAAGGGGTAAAAGATTAGATGTGGGTAACAATTTCTTTAATCAGCGGCGGACCTTTAAAAATAAATCCGGAATAAATCTGCACCAGCGATGCCCCAGCGGCCATCTTTTCCCGCGCGGCAATCACGGAATCAATACCGCCCACGCCAATGATAGGCAAACGGCCATTCAACTCTGCGGAGAGCATGCGAATAATTTCGGTACTCTTTAATTGTAATGGACGACCGCTAAGCCCGCCGGTCTCATCGCAATGTTTCATTCCCTGGACCAGAGAACGATCGAGAGTAGTATTGGTGGCAATCACCCCATCAATATTATGACGCACGAGGCTATCGGCAACCTGGATCAATTCCTCAGGCAAAAGATCCGGCGCGATCTTCACGGCGACCGGCACATATTTCTGATGCTTCTGCTGCAGCTCAAGCTGTTTATTTTTAATACCGGAGAGTAAATCGTCGAGCGCTTCGCCGTATTGCAGCGTGCGCAGCCCCGGGGTGTTCGGCGAGGAGATATTAATGGCGATATAGCCGGCGTAGGGATAGACTTTTTCCATACAAATCAGGTAATCATCTTTCCCGTGCTCAACCGGCGTATCTTTATTTTTACCGATATTGATGCCCAGCACGCCGTCAAAATGCGCCTTTTTCACGTTCTCGACCAGGTTATCGACGCCATGGTTATTAAAGCCCATGCGGTTGATCAACCCCTCAGCATCCACCAGACGGAAGATCCTTGGCTTATCGTTGCCCGGCTGCGGACGCGGCGTCACGGTGCCGATCTCAATGGAGCCAAAACCCATCGCGCCCAGCGCGTCAATGCATTCCCCGTTTTTATCCAGCCCGGCCGCCAGACCCAGCGGGTTTTTAAAGGTCAGCCC
The DNA here is from genome assembly GCF_018223875.1 of Klebsiella sp. 54. Taxonomy (NCBI): domain Bacteria; kingdom Pseudomonadati; phylum Pseudomonadota; class Gammaproteobacteria; order Enterobacterales; family Enterobacteriaceae; genus Klebsiella; species Klebsiella sp. 54. The sequence goes on along the minus strand of NZ_JAGRRA010000002.1, from coordinate 827,384 downwards.
CATGCAGGTGACAGGCCTGGCCGGCACCTTCTGGCGAACCAGGATTTCCAGCGGCGTCCCGGTGACACGGCGTAATTGTTGAAAAGTAACTTCATGAGCGCGCTCAGGATCGAGCTGAAAAAGGGCTTTACGAACGAAGGGGTAGTACATGAACTCTCCTGGATTCCCGGTGTGCAAACCGGGGGCGTATTATGTGCGATCTGTTGCGGAAAGGGAATTGACCTGCGACAAAAAATCCCCCATCAGCGCAAACGATTACCTCCCCGCGCGCCGTTATGCGCTTTTCGGCTATCTAACGGTGGATAAATCATTTAGGGAAATAATGGCCCTCTGTCACACTCACTATAAATGTTATCAATTATAGATAAATGCAAACATTTAGTTATAAGGAGAGAGAGATGCGCGTCATTACGCTTGCGGGCAGCCCGCGTTACCCTTCCCGTTCCAGCGCCCTGCTGGAATATGCCAGAGAGACGCTCACCGCCGCCGATATCGAAGTCTGCCACTGGCATCTGCAGAACTTTGCCCCGGAAGACCTTCTCTACGCTCGCTTTGACAACCCGGCGCTGCAGACGCTCAATGAGCAGCTGGCCGGGGCTGACGGCTTGATCATCGCCACGCCGGTGTATAAAGCCTCGTTTTCCGGCGCCTTGAAAACGCTGCTCGACCTGCTTCCTGAGCGGGCGCTGGAGGGCAAAATCGTACTGCCGCTGGCCACCGGCGGCACCATCGCCCACATGCTGGCGGTGGACTACGCCCTGAAGCCGGTGCTGAATGCCCTCAAGGCTCAGGAGATCCTCCACGGCGTCTTCGCCGACGACAGCCAGGTGACCGATTACCAGCACAAGCCGCAGTTTACCCCGAACCTGCAGCGGCGCCTCGATGAAGCCCTCGAGACCTTCTGGCAGGCGCTGCACCGCCCCAGCAGCCGCGCGCCGTCATTAACGTCTCTGCGTGGGGTGGAACATGCTTAATCCTCTCCGCGCTCTGACCCTCGGCGGACTGCTGCTCTTTTCCACCCTGGGCCACGCCGCCCCGGCGGCGCCTGACGCCCTGCGCATCGGTTATCAGAAAGGCAGCGTCAGCATGGTGCTGGCGAAAAGCCATCAGCTGCTGGAGCAGCGCTACCCAAAGACCCATATCTCGTGGATAGAATTCCCGGCCGGTCCGCAGATGCTGGAGGCGCTGAACGTTGGCAGCATCGATATCGGCAGCACTGGCGACATTCCGCCTATCTTTGCGCAGGCGGCGGGCGCCGATCTGGTGTATATCGGTTCGGAACCGCCCAAGCCCAAAGCGGAAGTGATTCTGGTGGCGCAGGGCAGCCCGATTCATAACGTTGCTGAGCTGAAAGGAAAAAAGGTCGCTTTTCAGAAAGGCTCCAGCTCCCACAATCTGCTGCTGCGCGCCCTGCAGCTGGCAGGTTTGAAGTTTAGCGACATTCAGCCGGTCTATCTCGCCCCCGCCGATGCGCGCGCCGCCTTCCAGCAGGGCAATGTCGACGCCTGGGCGATCTGGGATCCGTATTACTCCGCCGCGCTGCTGCAGGGCGGCGCCCGGGTGCTAACCGACGGAACCGACCTGAAACAGACAGGATCCTTCTATCTCGCTTCCCGCCCTTACGCTGAACGCAATGGCGCCTTTATTGAGGGTGTACTCGATACCTTTACGCAGGCCGATGCCCTGACCCATAGCCAGCGCGCGCAAAGCATTACGCTGCTGGCGAAAACGATGGGGTTACCGGAGGCGGTGATCGCCAGCTACCTGGACCATCGTCCCCCCACCTCGGTTACCCCGGTGAGCGCCGAAACCGCCGCTCGCCAGCAGCAGACGGCCGACCTGTTCTATGAGAACAAGCTGGTGCCGAAAAAAGTAGATATCCGGGCCCGCATCTGGCAGCCCACCGCCGCACAAGGAGCGAAATCATGAGTCTGAATATGTTCTGGTTTTTACCGACCCATGGTGATGGTCGTTATCTGGGTACCGAAGAGGGAGCCCGTCCGGTCGATTATGGCTATCTGCAGCAAATCGCGCAGACGGCGGATCGGCTGGGGTTCACCGGCGTGCTGATCCCGACCGGGCGCTCATGTGAAGATGCCTGGCTGGTTGCGGCCTCGATGATCCCGGTAACGCAGCGGCTGAAATTTCTTGTCGCCCTCAGGCCAAGCGTGGTGTCGCCGACGGTGGCCGCGCGCCAGGCGGCGACCCTGGACCGACTGTCAAACGGCCGGGCGCTGTTCAATCTGGTCACCGGCAGCGATCCCGCCGAGCTGGCTGGCGACGGTGTCTTCCTCGACCACACCGAGCGCTATGAGGCCTCGGCTGAATTTACCCACATCTGGCGCAAGCTGATGGAAGGGGAAACTGTCACCTTTAACGGTAAGCATCAGCGCGTTCGCGACGCTAAACTGCTGTTTCCGCCGCTCCAGCAGCCGCGTCCGCCGCTCTATTTCGGCGGCTCGTCTGAGGTGGCGCAGGATCTGGCCGCTGAACAGGTCGATCTCTATCTTACATGGGGGGAACCACCGGCCCAGGTGGCAGAGAAAATTGCTCAGGTGCGGGAGAAAGCCGCCCAGCACGGTCGCCGGGTGCGTTTCGGCATCCGCCTGCATGTGATCGTGCGGGAAACCAATGAGGAAGCCTGGCAGGCAGCGGACAGCCTTATCTCTCATCTTGATGATGAGACTATCGCCCGCGCCCAGGCAGCCTTCGCCAGAACCGACTCCGTCGGCCAGCAGCGGATGGCGGCCCTGCACAATGGCCGACGCGATAAGCTGGAAATCAGCCCCAACCTGTGGGCTGGCGTCGGTTTAGCGCGCGGCGGCGCCGGGACCGCGCTGGTGGGCGATGCCGCCACCGTGGCCGAACGGATCAATGAGTACGCCGCGCTGGGTATCGATAGCTTTATCTTCTCCGGTTATCCGCATCTGGAAGAGGCGTATCGGGTCGGCGAACTGCTGTTCCCGCTGCTCGACGTCGCGGTGCCGTCTGTCCCGCAGCCGCAAAGCCTGCGCCTGCAGGGAGAAGCCGTCGCTAACGAGTTTATCCCGCGTAAAGTGGCGCAGAGCTGAGGAGGTCGTGATGGCAAAATCAACCCATCCCCTGTTATTACGCCTCGCCCCCTGGCTGCTGCCGGTGGGAACGGTCATTGTCTGGCAGCTGGCCTCGTCCGTCGGCTGGCTGTCGACGCGGGTGCTGCCCTCGCCGGAGGGCGTATTGAAAGCGTTCTGGACCCTCTCGGCCAGCGGTGAGCTGTGGCAGCATCTGGCCATTAGCTCGTGGCGGGCGCTGGTCGGCTTCGCCATCGGCGGCTCCATTGGGCTGGTGCTCGGCTTGATCAGCGGTCTGTCACGCTGGGGCGAGCGCCTGCTGGACACGTCGATCCAGATGCTGCGCAATGTGCCGCATCTGGCGCTGATCCCGCTGGTGATCTTGTGGTTCGGCATCGATGAGACCGCCAAGATCTTCCTCGTATCGCTGGGCACCCTGTTCCCGATCTATATCAACACCTGGCACGGGATCCGCAATATCGACCGCGGACTGGTGGAGATGGCGCGCAGCTATGGTTTATCCGGCTTTGCTCTTTTCCGTCACGTGATTTTACCCGGCGCCCTACCCTCGATTATGGTCGGCGTGCGTTTCGCCCTCGGTCTGATGTGGCTGACGCTTATTGTCGCCGAAACCATCTCGGCGAACGCCGGTATCGGCTACCTGGCGATGAATGCGCGTGAATTTCTGCAAACCGACGTGGTGGTGGTCGCCATCATTCTTTACGCCATTCTTGGCAAACTGGCCGACGTCAGCGCCCAGCTGCTGGAGCGGCTCTGGCTGCGCTGGAACCCGGCGTATCATCTTCAGGAGGCGAACGCATGAACACTGCCCGTCTAAACCCAGGTATCCCGCTGCTGCTGAACGGGGTGACTAAACGCTATGGCGACAACACCATTCTTAACGAGCTGGATCTGCATATCCCCAGCGGCCAGTTTGTGGCGGTGGTGGGCCGCAGCGGCGGCGGCAAAAGTACCCTGCTGCGCCTGCTGGCGGGCCTGGAAACCCCGAACGCTGGCGAGCTACTGGCGGGCGCAACGCCGCTGGCGGCGATCCAGGACGACACCCGGATGATGTTTCAGGATGCGCGCCTGCTGCCGTGGAAAACGGTGATTGATAACGTGGGGCTGGGGTTAAAAGGCGCCTGGCGCGAAGCCGCCCTGCAGGCACTGGCCAGCGTCGGACTCGAGAGTCGCGCGCAGGAGTGGCCGGCGGCGCTGTCGGGCGGGCAAAAGCAGCGCGTTGCGCTGGCCCGCGCCCTGATCCATCGCCCGCGCCTGCTATTGCTGGACGAGCCGCTGGGGGCGCTGGACGCCCTCACCCGTCTGGAGATGCAGGAGCTGATCGTCTCCCTGTGGCAGGAGCATGGCTTTACGGTCCTGCTGGTCACGCACGACGTCAGCGAAGCGGTGGCGATGGCCGACCGGGTGCTGTTAATTGAAGAGAAGAAGATCGGTCTCGATTTGAACGTGGATATTCCGCGACCGCGGCGCACCGGTTCGGCGAAGCTGGCCGAGCTGGAGGCGGAGGTACTGGATCGGGTGATGAAGCGCGGCAAGAGCGAGAGCGTGCCGCGTTTATTTAGTCATGGCTGACCGGAGTAACGGTCTGCTGTCAGAACGGGGGCATATCGTCATCCGACATGTCCCCGGCTCGCGCTTTGCTCAGCCGGGCGACCAACGACAAATCTGCCGCGTATTCCAGACCGGGTAAGCATCGCGCCACCCGACAACATCACTGCGGCACCAGGTAACCCGGACAGGGCGCAATGTGCGCCGCAACCCGGGTTTACGCCACGGTTACGCCAGCGCCTTACTGATTTTCTCGTACAGATCGCCTGAGAGATCCTTCAGACCCTTCAGCTGCTCCAGCGCGGCGCGCATCAGCGCCTGGCGTTTCTCATCGTAACGCTTCAGGCGAATCAACGGCTCAATCAGTCGCGATGCGACCTGCGGGTTGCGCTGGTTAAGCTCGGTCAGCATCTCCACCAGGAACTGGTAGCCGCTGCCGTCTTCCGCATGGAACGCCGCCGGGTTGCTGCTGGCGAAAGCGCCGATGAGCGACCGCACGCGGTTCGGGTTGCTCATGCTGAACGAACGATGGTTCAGCAGACCGCGTACCGTTTCGACCACATTGGCCGCCGGGCTGGTGGACTGCAGGATAAACCACTTGTCCATCACCAGGCCGTCCTGATGCCATTTGTCGTCATACTCCTGCATCAGCGCATCGCGGCACGGCAGCTCAGCGGCAACCGCCGCCGACAGCGCGGCCAGCGCGTCGGTCATGTTATCCGCCTGGTGATACTGCGCCGCCACCAGCTTATCGCCCAGCGTCGGTTCTGCGAACGCCAGATAGCGCAGGCAGGTATTGCGCAGGGCGCGCTTACCGATATCGGCATGCTCCACCCGGTAGCTGTCGAGCTTATTGGCGTTATATACCGCGAGGAATTCGTCCGCCAGCTCGTTCGCCAGGGTGCGGGTGAGCGCCTCGCGCACGGTGGCGATGGCGATAGGATCGATAATGGCGAACATCTCGGCGATTTCGTTGGCCGACGGCAGGGTTAAGATCTCGGCGGCCAGCGCCGGGTCAATCTTCTCGTCGAGCAGAATCGCGCGGAAGGCGTCCGCCACGTGCACCGGCAGCGACAGCGGCTGTCCCTGCTGATGACGGTTAACGTTCAGCTTGATGTAGGTCGCCAGGAGGCTCTGCGCCGCATCCCATCGCGAGAAATCATTCCGCGCATGGCGCATCAGGAAGGTGAGCTGCTGATCGCTCCACTTGTATTCCAGTTTCACCGGTGCTGAAAACTCGCACAGCAGGGCCGGTACCGGCTGGAAATAGACATTATCAAAGACGAAGGTCTGCTCAGCCTGAGTCACATTAAGCACCGGGTGCAGCGGATGGCCGCCCTTCTGCAGGGGGATCACCTTACCTTCGTTATCGTACAGCTCGATGGCAAACGGAATATGCAGCGGTTGTTTCTCAGCCTGCTCGGCGGTCGGCGGCGTGCGCTGGCTGATGGTGAGCGTATACTGCTCGGTTTCCGGGTTATAGTCGTCATGGACGGTGACGATCGGCGTACCGGACTGGCTGTACCAGCGGCGGAAGTGCGACAGATCGACGTTCGAGGCATCTTCCATCGCCTGGACGAAATCGTCGCAGGTGGCGGCGCTGCCGTCATGACGTTCAAAATAGAGCTGCATCCCTTTCTGGAAGTTTTCTTCACCCAGCAGAGTGTGCAGCATGCGGATCACTTCGGCGCCCTTTTCGTAGACCGTCAGGGTGTAGAAGTTGTTCATCTCGATAACCATATCCGGGCGGATCGGGTGCGCCATCGGGCTGGCGTCTTCGGCAAACTGCAGCCCGCGCATAGTGCGCACGTTGTTGATGCGGTTCACCGCCCGCGAGCCGAGGTCGGAGCTGAACTCCTGATCGCGGAACACGGTCAGCCCCTCTTTCAGGCTGAGCTGGAACCAGTCGCGGCAGGTGACGCGGTTGCCGGTCCAGTTATGGAAATATTCATGACCAATCACGCGCTCAATATCAAGGTAGTCTTTATCGGTGGCGGTATCGGTACGGGCCAGAACATATTTGGAGTTAAAGACGTTCAGCCCTTTGTTCTCCATGGCACCCATATTAAAGAAGTCGACGGCGACAATCATATAGATGTCGAGGTCATACTCGAGGCCAAAGCGCTCCTCATCCCATTTCATGGAGTTTTTCAGCGAGGTCATCGCCCACGGCGCGCGGTCGAGATTGCCGCGATCGACGTACAGCTCCAGCGCCACTTCACGCCCGGAGCGGGTGGTAAAAGTGTCGCGCAGGACGTCGAAATCACCGGCCACCAGCGCAAACAGGTAGCACGGTTTCGGGAATGGATCCTGCCACTGTACCCAGTGACGACCGTTCTCCAGTTCCCCTTCCGCCATACGGTTGCCGTTGGAGAGCAGGAACGGATATTTGGCTTTATCGGCGATAATTTTGGTGGTAAAGCGCGCCAGCACGTCCGGACGGTCCAGATACCAGGTGATGTGGCGGAAACCTTCCGCTTCACACTGGGTGCACAGCGCTTCGCCTGACTGATACAGGCCTTCCAGCGCGGTGTTCGCCGCCGGGCTGATCTCATTGACGATGGTCAGGGTGAAATGCTCCGGCAGGCCGCCGATCACCAGCTGATTGTTTTCTTCTTTATAGTCGCTCCACGGCTGTCCGTTCACCTGCAGCGAAATCAGAGTCAGATCTTCGCCGTCCAGGCGCAATGGCACATCAGACGCTGCCGCGTGGCGGGAGACCTTGCTCTCGGCCGTAACAACGGTTTTTGCGGCATCCAGGTCAAAGGTCAAATCGATATCGCTAATCAGATACTCCGGCGCACGATAGTCGTGGCGGTATTTGGCTTGGGGCTGTTGTGTCATAAAAAACCTTTCGCATCTTCGGTAAAGTGTCGTCCCAGTCTATTCCCGTTGTGTCAATCGCGCTATGCAGAATCTTCATCTTTTCAACGTGAAACACGGAAATCGCTACATTTTGTTAACACTCGCGGCACGAAATGCCCTCGACCCGACGCAAAGCTTGTGGTGTGATCCATGTTCAATATATTAAACTAGGCCTCGCAAATGACCGTCAGCGTCGCCATTGCTCGCCATCGCGGGACAGAGCCGGGTAATAAAGGTATACTCCGCCTCCTTTTTCCGCGTTGGTTTCGATGGAACGCTCCAGTGAGAGGATGCTACTGCGCACCATGACACAATTCACTTCTCCTGTACTGCACTCGCTGCTTGATACGGATGCCTACAAGCTGCACATGCAGCAGGCTGTCTTCCACCGCTACGGCGATGTACATGTGGCGGCGGAGTTTCGCTGCCGCGGAGACGACCTGCTCGGCATCTATGCCGACGCGATCCGCGAGCAGGTGGAGTCCATGCGCGACCTGAGGCTGCGGGATGATGAATATCGCTGGCTGTCCACCCTTCCTTTTTTTCGCCAGGATTACCTCGACTGGCTGCGCGATTTTCGCTATGACCCACGCCAGGTCACGGTCACCAATGACAATGGCAAGCTGAACATTCGCCTTACCGGCCCATGGCGGGAAGCCATCATGTGGGAAGTCCCGCTGCTGGCGGTGATAAGCGAGCTGGTACATCGCTACCGTTCACCCGAGACGGGCGTGGAACAAGCGCTAAACGCGCTTGAACATAAGCTAGGCGACTTCGCCACCATGACCGCTGACCTCGATATGAGCGCCTTCCGCCTGATGGATTTCGGCACCCGCCGTCGTTTTTCACGCGAGGTGCAGGAAGCTATTGTGCAACGCCTGCAGCAGGAGCCATGGTTTGTTGGCACCAGCAACTACGATCTGGCGCGCCGTCTCAACTTAACCCCGATGGGCACCCAAGCCCATGAGTGGTTCCAGGCTCATCAGCAGATCAGCCCGAACCTGGCCAGCAGCCAGCGGGCGGCCCTCGCCGCCTGGCTGGAAGAGTATCCTGACCAGCTGGGCATCGCACTGACCGACTGCATCACCATGGATGCGTTCCTGCGCGATTTCGGTCCGGAGTTCGCCACCCGCTATCAGGGTTTGCGCCACGACTCCGGCGACCCGGTGGAATGGGGTGAAAAAGCCATCGCCCATTATCAGAAGCTGGGCATCGATCCGCTGAGCAAAGTGCTGGTCTTCTCCGATAATCTCGATCTGGCGAAAGCCGTCGACCTGTATCGCCACTTCGCCTCGCGGGTGAAGCTGAGCTTTGGGATCGGCACCCGTTTAACCTGCGATCTGCCGCAGGTTAAACCGCTCAATATCGTGATTAAGCTGGTGGAATGTAACGGCAAGCCGGTGGCGAAACTCTCCGACAGCCCGGGGAAAACCATCTGCCACGATAAGGCCTTCGTCCGCGCCCTGCGCGAAGCGTTCGACCTGCCGCCGATTAAAAAAGCGAGCTAATTTTCTTAAGGAGCCTTTCAGGCTCCTTTTTCTTTATTATTTATTGCCGAATTATCCGCTTATGATGCGAAATCTACTTGTCTGATGGAAGATGACAGGTAACATAGATATCCCCCCCGCTGTAGGGGGAAGAGACTTTTTTATTGGACTATATAGAGAGATTATTATGAGCGTTGTGCCTGTAGCCGACGTACTCCAGGGCCGCGTTGCCGTTGACAGCGAAGTCACGGTCCGCGGATGGGTGCGTACCCGCCGAGATTCAAAAGCTGGCTTTTCATTCCTCGCCGTCTATGACGGTTCCTGCTTTGATCCTGTACAGGCCGTTATTAATAATTCTCTGCCCAATTACAATCAGGAAGTGCTGCGTCTGACCACCGGTTGCTCGGTGATTGTCACCGGTAAAGTCGTGGCTTCCCAGGGCCAGGGTCAGAGCTTTGAGATCCAGGCGACCAACGTGGAAGTGACCGGCTGGGTGGAAGACCCGGACACTTACCCGATGGCGGCCAAGCGCCACAGCATCGAGTATCTGCGTGAAGTGGCCCACCTGCGTCCGCGCACCAACCTGATCGGCGCGGTTGCCCGCGTGCGTCACACCCTGGCGCAGGCGCTGCATCGCTTCTTTGATGAGCAGGGCTTCTTCTGGGTCTCCACCCCGCTGATCACCGCCTCCGATACCGAAGGCGCCGGCGAAATGTTCCGCGTGTCGACGCTGGATCTGGAAAACCTGCCGCGTAACGATCAGGGCAAAGTCGATTTCGACAAAGACTTCTTCGGTAAAGAGTCGTTCCTGACCGTTTCCGGCCAGCTGAATGGCGAGACCTATGCCTGCGCGCTGTCGAAGATTTACACCTTCGGCCCGACCTTCCGCGCGGAAAACTCCAACACCAGCCGCCACCTGGCGGAGTTCTGGATGCTGGAGCCGGAAGTGGCCTTCGCCAATCTGAACGATGTTGCCGGCCTGGCGGAAGCGATGCTCAAGTACGTCTTTAAAGCGGTACTGGAAGAGCGCGCGGACGACATGCAGTTCTTCGCCGAGCGCGTTGATAAAGACGCTATCGACCGTCTGCAGCGCTTTATCACCGCTGATTTTGCGCAGGTGGATTATACCGACGCCGTCACCATTCTGGAAAACTGCGGCAAGCAATTCGAGAACCCGGTGTACTGGGGCGTGGATCTCTCCTCCGAGCACGAACGTTACCTGGCTGAAGAACACTTCAAAGCGCCGGTGGTGGTGAAAAACTACCCGAAAGATATTAAGGCGTTCTACATGCGCCTTAACGAAGACGGTAAAACCGTCGCGGCAATGGACGTCCTGGCTCCGGGTATTGGCGAGATCATCGGTGGTTCCCAACGTGAAGAGCGCCTCGACGTGCTTGACGCGCGTATGGCCGAGATGGGCCTGAATAAAGAAGACTACTGGTGGTATCGCGATCTGCGCCGCTATGGCACCGTTCCACACTCCGGCTTTGGCCTGGGCTTCGAGCGTCTGATCGCCTACGTGACCGGCGTGCAGAACGTCCGCGATGTCATTCCGTTCCCGCGGACCCCGCGCAACGCGACATTCTAAATTTTTCTGACATAAACCTGAAAGGCCAGCGCAAGCTGGCCTTTTTTTATGTCAATTACTGTTATCAAAATTCAACAAACTTAAACATCAAGGCCTCGAATTCACATTTATGTTACGCACTGTTTCGGTGCATCCTGGTGATACAGATCGCACTTTTTGTTCATAACAGAGCAAAACCCCTGATTAATTTGCTCATTTTTTAACCATACGCCGCACATCTTGCCAAGACAAAGGCTGAATAAAAAGAAGGCGAATTCAACACATAAAATGAGCAAATTTACCTTTATCCAAATTAATCATAAATATTTCATATAGATAGATATGGAAGGGCGATTTACCTCACCATGTGGAACGGAATTTTGATTAAGTTCACAAAGTTCCCAAAAATACATATTTAGTTACATGTTTTTTCGTTTTGTTACTCATATGAGATATTAGTAGCATTTTCCGGCTAGCGAAACGTTGTCGCGGATGGAAAGATGCCTTCAGACACCAAACTCTCATCAATGGTTCTGTAAGTTTTTATTGACAGAACTTATTGACGGCAGTGGCACGTGTTCATATAAAAAATATTAATGAGGGTAATAAATAATGATGAAGCGCAATATTCTGGCAGTGGTGATCCCTGCCCTGCTGGTAGCCGGTGCAGCTAACGCTGCAGAAATCTATAACAAAAACGGCAACAAACTGGACTTCTATGGAAAAATGGTCGGCGAGCACGTCTGGACCACCAATGGCGACACCAGCAGCGACGATACCACCTACGCCCGTATCGGCCTGAAAGGCGAAACTCAGATCAACGATCAGCTGACCGGCTACGGTCAGTGGGAATACAACATGGACGCCTCCAACGTTGAAGGTTCCCAGCCGACCAAAACCCGTCTGGCGTTCGCAGGTCTGAAAGCGGGCGAGTATGGTTCATTCGACTACGGCCGTAACTACGGCGCAATCTACGACGTCGAAGCAGCAACCGATATGCTGGTTGAATGGGGCGGCGACGGCTGGAACTACACCGACAACTACATGACCGGCCGTACCAACGGCGTGGCAACCTACCGTAACTCTGACTTCTTCGGTCTGGTTGACGGCCTGAGCTTCGCGCTGCAGTACCAGGGTAAAAACGACCACGACCGTTCGATTCACAAGCAGAATGGCGACGGCTTCAGCACCGCGGCGACCTACGCGTTCGACAACGGTATTGCGCTGTCTGCTGGCTACTCCGGTTCCAACCGTAGCGTAGATCAGAAAGCTGACGGCAATGGCGACAAAGCCGAAGCCTGGGCAACCTCTGCAAAATATGACGCCAACAACGTTTACGCGGCCGTCATGTACTCCCAGACTTACAACATGACCCCGGAAAACCAGGGTAACTACTTCGCTGGCAAAACCCAGAACTTCGAAGCCGTTGTACAGTATCAGTTCGACTTCGGCCTGCGTCCGTCCATCGGCTACGTACAGACCAAAGGCAAAGACCTGCAGGCGCGCGGCGGCTTCTCCGGCGGCGATGCGGATCTGGTTAAATACGTCGAAGTGGGTACTTGGTACTACTTCAACAAGAACATGAACGTCTATGCGGCGTACAAGTTCAACCAACTGGACGACAACGCTTATACGCGTGAAGCTGGCGTAGCGACCGACGACCAGGCGGCCGTGGGTATCGTTTACCAGTTCTAATTTGCAGTACACCCCTTCGTGATATGCCTTCAGAGCAGGACTTCGGTCCTGCTTTTCTCTATTCGTGAGGCAAAGATCGTATCTTTCGAAAACCTTCGCGCTTTTTGTCGCAAACGGTTGGCAATTCGTTGTTCTCCCGTTAACCTGATAGCGGATTTCCCTTCAGTAATCACAATGGAACCTCGTCATGTTTGAGAACATTACCGCCGCCCCAGCCGACCCGATTTTAGGTCTGGCCGATCTGTTTCGTGCCGATGACCGCCCTGAAAAGATTAACCTCGGAATTGGTGTTTACAAGGATGAAACTGGTAAAACCCCCGTTCTGACCAGCGTCAAAAAAGCAGAGCAGTACCTGCTGGAAAATGAAACGACTAAAAACTATCTGGGCATCGATGGTATTCCTGAATTTGGTCGCTGCACCCAGGAGCTGCTGTTCGGTAAAGGCAATGCGATTATCGCCGATAAACGCGCCCGCACCGCGCAGACCCCGGGCGGTACCGGTGCACTGCGCGTCGCCGCAGACTTCCTCGCCAAAAACACCGACGTGAAACGCGTGTGGGTAAGCAACCCGAGCTGGCCAAACCATAAGAGTGTGTTTACCTCCGCCGGGCTGGAAGTGCGTGAATATGCCTACTACGACGCGGCTAACCACGCGCTGGACTTTGATGGTCTGCTTGCCAGCCTGAACGAAGCCCAGGCGGGCGACGTGGTACTGTTCCACGGCTGCTGCCACAACCCGACCGGTATCGATCCCACGCTCGATCAGTGGCAGACGCTGGCGCAGCTGTCGGTCGAGAAAGGCTGGCTGCCGCTGTTCGATTTCGCCTATCAGGGCTTCGCCCGCGGCCTGGAAGAAGATGCTGAAGGGTTGCGCGCCTTTGCTGCTCTGCATAAAGAGCTGCTGGTCGCCAGCTCCTACTCGAAAAACTTTGGCCTGTACAACGAGCGCGTCGGCGCCTGCACTCTGGTCGCCGCCGATCAGGAGACTGTAGACCGCGCATTCAGCCAGATGAAGTCGGTGATCCGCGCTAACTACTCCAACCCGCCTGCGCACGGCGCGTCCGTGGTCGCGACCATTCTGAGCAACGATGCGCTGCGGGCGATCTGGGAGCAGGAGCTGACCGATATGCGCCAGCGCATTCAGCGCATGCGACTGCTGTTCGTCAATACCCTGCAGGAAAAAGGCGCGAGCCGCGACTTCAGCTTTATCAGCAAACAGAACGGTATGTTCTCGTTCAGCGGCCTGACGAAAGAGCAGGTGCTGCGTCTGCGTGAAGAGTTCGCCATCTATGCGGTCGCGTCCGGCCGTATCAACGTGGCCGGCATGACGCCTGACAACATGGCGCCGCTGTGCGAAGCCATCGTCGCCGTGCTGTAAGCAATATTATTCGATATCAAGAAAAAGGCCGCGAATGCGGCCTTTTTTATGTTCGCGTCAGGTGGGTTACCAGACCGGCATCTCATCCTGCAGGAACGGGTTGTTGCGGCGTTCCTCACCCAGCGTCGACAGCGGACCATGGCCGGGAATAAAGGTCACGTCATCGCCCAACGGCAACAGCTTATCCTTAATGGCCGCGATCAGCTGCCCATGGTCGCCGCGTGGAAAATCACTGCGCCCCACTCCGCCTTTGAAAATCACATCCCCGGAAATAAGCAGTCGGGAAGCGTCATCAAAGAAGACCACATGACCCGGCGTATGGCCTGGGCAGTGCAGCACCCGCAGCGCCACATTCCCTACATTAACCACATCGCCTTCATTGAGCCAGCGATCCGGACGCAGCGGCTGGCAATCCTCCAGGCCGAACATCCGGCTTTGCGCCGGTAAGCCTTCCAGCCAGAACTCATCTTCTTTTTCCGGACCAATAACCGGCACGCCATAATGCTCCGCCAGTTCCGCAGCGGCGCCGACGTGATCGAGGTGGCCATGCGTCAGCAGAATCTGCATCAGCGTGACGCCAGCCTCCGTCACCACCGCTTTGATACGTTCAGCATCGCCGCCAGGATCGACCAGCGCCGCCAGCCGGGTTTGTTCGCACCAGATAAGAGAACAGTTCTGCGCGAACGCGGTAACCGGAATAATACGATAGTTCATGACGCTCCTTTCGTTACCAGTGCCTTACGGGACCGGTATCAATATGCACAAAGTTACTACGTGGGTAATATCCTACACCACCTGCGCGCATAGATAACGCCGCTTTGCGAATATTGCTTAACGAAATACCTTCAATATGGAAATCCATTGCCTGCCCCTTGGTGTGATAGCTGTGTTTTGCTACACCACGGCTTCGTGCGCGAAGCTCATCATTGGTATCGAGGGAACGATAGCCAGAGATAAGCTGGACAGGTTTGTTGGTGCCAAGTAGTCCCTGCAACCGATAAAGATGATCGAACAGATTTGGATCGATGGACTTAATTTTATTCGCGCGGTAATCACGGAAAAAATGGTTAAGTCTTGCTAATTCATCCTGAATATAGCCTCTGCCATCGAAAAACTCCGCCTTGAGTGATTCACCAGTATGCAGGTTATTCAGCGTCAAAATACGCGGACGGGGGGTCGAGAGGGTGGCAAATGCCGGCGCAGGGAGAATGGCGGCAGCACCCAGCGCAGCACCACCCAACGCCAGCAATCTGCGGCGATTAGCGTCAAATTTGTCCATGATAATCAGGTCTACAGTCAATGAATCGTTATATACTTTTTCCGCCTTGCGCGATGCAGAACCTCAGCACGCCATCGCTCGCCACAGCCGTGATGCAGCCCGGCAAAAGAGAGCGTTCGCGCTGACCGCGCCACGCATTGAGCGGAATGATATGTATATGCACTTCTGGCGCACGAAAGGCACCTTACCGGGCATTATTGCCAACGTCAAGGCAGCCTCACCCTAGGAAAATCGGGCGCTGCAGAGGAGCAGCGCCCTTTTTTACCCAGTGCTAGGACAACAAAATCCATTGAACTACTTCATTTACCTGATTAATTGTTCAGCTTTCGTCAGAATTTGTGCGCTGGATCGCGCGGTGATATCGTAATTGTAAATATCTGTTCGATATTGTGTACGTCCATCAGCGTCCACAAAC
Source organism: Klebsiella sp. 54 (assembly GCF_018223875.1). Classification (NCBI taxonomy): domain Bacteria; kingdom Pseudomonadati; phylum Pseudomonadota; class Gammaproteobacteria; order Enterobacterales; family Enterobacteriaceae; genus Klebsiella; species Klebsiella sp. 54. The sequence continues at coordinate 812,079 of NZ_JAGRRA010000002.1, read as the reverse complement.
GCCGTTAAGTAATATAAATTCACCGGTATATTTTGCCGAATATTGACATAGCGCGTGTCCCCTTGCTTCAGGGCATCAGAAATACGCGAGTCATTCCAGCCCGCATCCTGCAGCAGCATATTGGCCAGCTCCGAAGCCTTATTCACCCTCACACAGCCGGAACTGAGCGCACGAACATCCTTCTGGAACAGATTATGGTTCGGCGTATCGTGCAGGTAGATGGCATCGGAGCTCGGCATATTGAACTTGTAGCGTCCGAGCGAGTTACGCGCCCCGGGCGCCTGCTGGAAGCGGAATGGTAAGTTGTTCTCGGTGATGGTCGACCAGTCAACCCGATAAGGATCGATGGTCTCTTTACTGTTCCAGCCGCGCATCACGGTGTAGCCATGCTGCTCCAGATAGCCTGGATTGTTACGCACCTTCGGCAGGATATCTTTGCGCGCCAGGGTTGGCGGCACGTTCCACGGCGGATTGACCACCACGTTATTCAGCGCGCTGCTCATCATTGGCGTTTTGCGGTCCGGACGCCCCACAATCACCCGCGAGGCCAGCACCTGGCTGCCGTCCTGGTAATAGACCAGCGAGAACGCCGGAATATTGACCATAATGCCGGTGGATAGTTTGCCGGGCAGTAAGCGTAAACGCTGAATATTCAGGGCCAGCACCCCTGCGCGCTGCGCGGAAGAGACGTTGAGCCAGTCGCGAGTCGACTGGCCGATGACGCCATCCGCCCCCAGCCCCTGCATCGCCTGGAAGCGCTTAACCCCCTCCACCAGCTGGCGATCGTACACGCCGCGCGCCGCGGGTTTGCTCTTTTTCTTCGCCGACGGGCTCACCAAATCGCCAGGCAGAACGATATTGGCGGTATTGTCCAGCATCCCGGTACGCTGGAGGATCTCGCGCAGGGCACCGATATCATTGCTCCATTCGCCGGGGCGCAGCGAGCCGCTGCCGGTCATCTGCGGCCACGGGCGAGAATCAGCCACCAGCGCCAGCAGCGACTGATGCATGGCTTCATACTGCGGATGATGCGGCGCCAGGCCGGCGATAAACGCCGGCAGGGAGCCATTGTCCAGCGCCAGCTGCCACTGGTTAATCACCGACAGCGGCGGGGTCGCCATCTTGTACGGCGTTGAACTGTACAACCAGCGGGTCCCCTGGGTGGGGATGCCGCTGATAAAGTGCAGATAGCCCATCATGGCGTCCGACAGCACCACATCGCGCGCCATGCCGCTGACGGCGGGATCGGTCAGCAGACTGACCCAGGTGGTAAACTGCGGCTGAAAACCGGCGATGGCGATCTCCGCCAGCTGCTGCTGGAACGCCTGCACCGCCTCGCGGTTTTCCCACATCGGTTTCATATCCCTGGCGGCGTACAGCGACACCAGCGGATTCATAAAGACGGGTTTATACCCTGCCGGCAACAGCGCCTCGATCTGGGCGCGACTGTTTGCCGCCGTCGCCATCGACAGCGGCTGCTCACCGGCCAGCTTCGCGACCGCCGGCGATTGCCCATCGCTTTGCGCCAGCGCGACAGAGACCTCAGCGGGCGTCGCGGAACTGTCGCCGGGTACGACTTCAGGCTCTTCGGCCTGGACATTGAACAGCGGAGCAAATGCCAGTGCCAGGCTCAGGCTGAGCGCTGACAATGGACGACCATACCGTTTCTTTAGCAACATCCCTTGCCCCCTGTTGTCACACATTGCAGCCCACAAAATTGGGGCTCTTTTTCAGTATATAAAGACGAAAAGGCTTTTGCCTTACCTAATGTAAAGAAGTTTAAAGATTATACCACCCTGGCATGCCGGGCTGGATAGAAAAAAAGGGCAACTTAACGTTGCCCTCTTCACCGCTTAGCCGCCAGAATGTTGCCGCAGCCTCAGGAGGCGTCGGCCGTTCCCGGCAGCGCTTCCGGCAGCGGCGCGGCAAACCCGCGCAGCCCCACCACGTGGACATGTTCGTGATTATTGAACACTTTACGCACCAGTTTATAGGTGGTGCCTTTCTCCGGACTGATGTTCTCCGGCGCCGCGATAATCAGCTGCATCTCCAGACGTTCGCACAGCTCGAACAGCGTGGCGATGGAGCGGGCATCGAGACGCGCCGCTTCATCGAGGAACAGCAGACGGCAAGGCGAGATATCCTTGCCGCGCAGCCGGCGGGATTCATCTTCCCAGCTCTGGACGACCATCACCAGAATCGACATCCCGGTACCGATCGCTTCCCCGGTGGACAGCGCGCCGGACTCCGCGCGCAGCCAGCCGTCGGAGCCGCGGTTAACTTCCACTTCCATCTCCAGATAGTTGCGGTAGTCGAGCAGCTCTTCACCGATGGTTTGCGGCGTGCGCTGCCCCATGTCGATCTGCGGATTCAGGCGCTGATAGAGCTTAGCCAGCGCTTCCGAGAAGGTCAGGCGGTTGCTGTTGAAGAGATCCTGATGCTGTTCATGCTGCTCGGAGAGCACATCGAGCAGCATCGAATGGGTCTCACGCACATTGACGTTCAGACGCACGCTGTTGACCTGGCCGAAGGAGACGCTCTGCAATCCCTGATTGAGCATCCGGATACGATTCTGCTCGCGCTGAATGGTTTTGCGAATAATGTTGGCCACGCTGCGGGAGCTGATGGCCAGCTTCTGTTCGCGGTTTGTTAGCTCTTCGGTCAGGCGGCTGAGCTCAATCTCCATCTGCTCGATCGCTTCCACCGGATCATCGGTGCGGATAATATCCTGGCGGATACGCTCGCGCAGATGCTGGTAGACGGCAACGAAGAACTGAATTTTGCGCTCCGGACGCTTCGGATCTTCCGAGATACGCAGCACGTCGCGCAGATGTTCGTTATCAGCGACCGCCAGACGCAGCGCACCGAGCGCCTTATCCGACATGGAGCGCAGCTCGTCGGCGGAAAGATAGGCCAGCTCGCGACGGTGCAGACGACGCTCGACGCCGTTGTCTTTCACCAGGCGCATCACCGCGCACCAGCCCGCCTTGGCGGTCACCACCTGCTCGCGCATTTCGCAATAATCGCGCTCTAACTTGCGCAGTTTGCGGGTCAGGTTGTCCATTTCCGCTTCGCAGAAGGTCAACGCTTTCTCCAGCTGATTGCGACGGGAGCGGTTATTGCTCAGTTGCATGTGCAGCTCATCGCGACGCGCACGGGCCCGCTCTTCCGCGCCGGCATCGGCGCGTACGCCAATGTCCTGCAGCTCTTTATACAGATCGTTAAGCAGCTCTTTCTTGGTGTCATACGAGCTCTTCAGCGAGGCCAGCACCTGATTGTACTGGCTAAGCTGCGCCGCATGGGCACGCATCGCGTCGCGCGCGCGGCTGCGTTCGGTTTCCGCCTGCTCCAGACGCTGGCGCAGCTTCTCGTTGAGATCGCTGTTGCCGCTGAGCATTTCCGCCGAATCGGAGTAGCTGAAGTGGGCCCGGCGCTGGACGACTTCCGCCAGGGCAAAAGCCTGCTGGCGCGCATCGCGCTGGGTCTGCTGCGCATAGGCGTAATCTTCTTTCAGCTGCTCAAACTGCTCCGGATCGCTCTGCAGCACCGAAACAATAGGCTCCAGCTTCGCCAACTGATTGCCGTGCTGCTGAATAAAGCGCGCGGCCTCCTGCGCTTCATCCAGACGTTCCTGGATCTCGTCCACGCGGTCGGCCAGCGTATCATCCGCCAGCAGATTCAGGCGCGGCAGCAGGCGGTTAAGCGCCGACACGCCCTCTTTCGCCTGCTCATACTGCACTCGGTTCTGTTGGTTATCGCTTTCATGGGCGCTCAGCGCGCGCTCCAGCTCGCCGCGGCGGCTGTTGAGTTTGCGGATCTCTTCTTCCGGATCGTCCTCGAAGGCCACCGCCAGATGGCTGCCGATGAAGCGGCTAAAGGCCTGATGCAGGCGCTGCGTTTTCTGCACGTCAAACGACAGGGTCGCAAAACGCTCGGACAGCGATTCACGCTCGGCATGCAGGGTTTCAATGCGGTTTTCACGCGCGGCGCGGCCAAACAGCGGCAGCGACGGGAAGCGCGAATAACGCCACTGGCGGTCGGCAATCTTCACCACCACCGCTTTTTCCAGCTCGTCCACGCTGAATACGCTATCGTCAAAGGACTGCGGATCGCCTTCGATCAGATAGAGATCTTCGGGACAATCTTCCAGCCCTTCAAGCTGCTCGGCAACCTGCGACAGATCCGGCACCACGATGGCATGGCGCGACGGACCGTACAGCGCGGAGAAGTACGGCGCATCGTCAAGACTAACATCATCGTAGATTTCGGACAGCAGAACGCCGCCGAACCGTTCCGCCAGCGCGTTGAGGCGCGGATCTTCCGAACCGCCCGGCTGGCTGAGACGCTCGATTTCTTCGTCGATGGCGCGCTTGCGGGCGCCGACCTCGTCACGTTCAACGATAGCTTCGCGCTCGCGCTCCAGCAGCTGCTGCAGGTATTCGGTAACCTCCTGGCCGGACTCAAACTGCTCGCCGCTCTGCTCGCACAGCTGGTTAAGGCTGTTCTGCGCCGCCAGCCAGACCGGCGCCCGTCGCATCAGCGTCTGAGTGCGCGACTGCAGCTGCTCCAGCTCCTGGCGCAGGGTCATGCGCTGTTCCTGAGCGTTAGAAACGCTGTCGGCCAGCGAAGCGATGCGCGCTTCCAGCTCCTGATGCAGCGTTTCCAGATCGTCGATATCGTAGCGTTTGCCCTGGCGTTTGCAGAACTCAGCCAGCTGGCGCTCGGCGTCCTGCTGCTCGCGCAGGCGCTGCTCCAGCTCGTTGAGGCGGCTGCGCAGCCCCTGCGCCTGCTCGGCCTGGTGGCGCTGGTTCACGCCGTCGCGCAGCAATTCGCGCGCCACGTCCCAGGCTTCATTGCGCGCCAGCGGGCCGTTAATCGCCGCCACCAGCTGGTAGGCCTGTTCAAACTGGCTGTGCGCGGTTTGCGCCACGCTCATTTTCTGTTCCAGCGACAGCATTTTCTCCGTCGCTTCCTGCTCTTTCGCCTGGAAGGTTTCCAGCCACTCGTCGGCGCTCTCCGGCGTCAGGTCCGGCAGATGGCACAGCGCCTTCGCGCGCTCCAGCGCCTGCAGCGCCTGGTGATACTGAATGGCTCGGGTCTGCTGCACGTCAAGCGCCTGCTGATAGTCGGCGAGCTGGTTTTTCAGCTCATCCACTTCCAGCTCGGCGGCCTCGGCGCGGGCTTCGTTCTCTTCCTGGCGATCGATGGCTTCCGCCACCACTTCGTTCTGCTCTTCCAGACGGATCTGCAGCTCGTCAAGATCCGCTTCGTAGCGCTCGATTTTTTCCTGCTGACGCAGCGCGGTCTGCACCAGGTTCAGGTGATCGCTGGCGGCCTGGTAATCCGCTTCCAGATCGCCTTCTGCGCCGTTATGCTCCTGCAGCTCGCGCGCCATGTCGACGTGCTTATACTGCTCCGCCGCCAGTTGCGAACGCGAGGTAAAGAGATCGCGACGATACTCCAGCGCCTTATCAAGATGAATACGCCGCTCGTTGGCGTGACGCATATAGTCCGCCGCCACGTAGTTGGTGGCTTCGCTAATCAGATGTTTGAACAGATCGCGATCGGACTGGGTGACGCGGATCGCCTCGAGAGTCATGCGGTTTTCCCGCAGCGCCGCTTCCATATCCTGGAATGCCTTACGCACGCCGCTGTTTTCCGGCAACAGGTAGTCGCGCAGCGAGCGGGTAATGGTGCTGGAGATCCCGCCGTATAGCGAGGCCTCGATCAGGCGATAATATTTACTTCGATCGGAGGCGGAACGCAGACGGCGCGCCACCACGCCCAGATCGAACATCAGCGAATGATACTCGGTGATCGAGTTGAACTGCTTAAACTGGACCCCTTCCATCGCCTCGAGCTTTTCTTTCAGCTCATTGAGACTGACTACGCGCGCCTGGCGATCGTTCAGCGTTTCGGTTAACAGCTGGGTCGGCAGGATAGAGGTGGGCAGCCCCTGAATGGCGAAAGGCTTGATATCGACTTTGCGATCGCGCCCGGCAACCTGCTGCAGGCGCACGCCGACCACCACGCGCTGATGGCGGGAGTTGATAACGTCGAGCACTGAGTAACAGACGCCGGCGCGCAGCTTACCGTGCAGGCCTTTATCGCGTGAGCCGCTGGTGGCCCCCGCTTCGGTGGTGTTACGGAAGTGCAGCAGGGTTAAATCGGGGATCAGCGCCGTGACGAAGGCCGCCATGGTCGTCGACTTACCGGCGCCGTTCCCCCCGGAGAGGGTGGTGACCAGTTCATCAAGATCAAAGGTCCGGGCAAAGAAGCCGTTCCAGTTAACCAGCGTCAGCGAGCGAAACTTACCGCGTTCAATCATTACTCTTCCTCCCCGCTATCCGGCTGGTTCTCTTCATTCTCATCATTGAGCTGCAGGTGATTTTCCAGGGCCATCGCTTCCCCGTCGCGGATCAGGCGGCGCTGCGCCTCGCGCGGGTCGTCGCCGGCGCGTACATCGGCGCCAAAGCGGAATACCGATTCGGTAATGCGGAACTTACTGCTGTCGTGGCCCATAAACCACACCATCCCCAGACGGCGCAGGCGGTTTAGCGACGCGCGCATTTTTTCCTGCAGCTTCTGACGGTCCAGATCCGAACCGGTGGAACGGTTGTTGACCAGCTTCAGCAGCCTGGATTCATCCGCCAGGGTCAGCAGCTCGTCATACAGCTCCTGCTGGGTGAAAATTCCTTCGTTTGCCAGGCGCTCCGGGCTGAGATAGAGATAGCAAAGAATTTTGCCCACCATCATATCCAGTTCGGACAGCACCGAGCGTGAAATCAGGGTTGTGGAACGCGGGCGCAGGTAGAAAAACCCCTCCGGCGCGCGGATCAGCTCGACGTTATAGCGAGCGTAAAACTCTTCCAGATAATCCTGGAAGTCCATCAAAAATGCGTGATTATCCAGCTCGTCGAGGCCGATATGTCGGCCCGCGCGCAAGGCGCTGTCCAGCGCCGGAAATAACGGATTGGCTAACGCCTGCGCCAACTTAACCGGCATCACTTGTTCAATATTTGTCAATGACATGCGCCTGTACCTTGGCTCCGTAATCATTAATCGGCTGCCATTTGGCTGGCAGTCCGGTGAAATCTGCCTGGGCGACGCCCAGCTGTACCGCCTGATCCACGACGATCCGCGCCACGTCGAAGTGACGCCCGCGCGGATACTGCGCCAGGAACTCCCGCGCCACCAGGCCGAGATCCAGCGGTATTCCTTTCTCTTTATAGACCGCCAGCTGCGCTTCGATCAGCGCCGCCAGCTGCTCGCGAATTTCGTTAAACTCTTCAAATTCGAGGTCCGCCGGCAGCTCGCCGGTGACCTCTTCATCGCGCAGGGCCATCTCCTCGTCGCGCATATCCAGCAGACGGTCGGCGTTGGCGTAAGTCAGCGCCCACGGCTCATCAAAATAGGTCTGTACCGACTGGCGCAGACGCTGGGCGAAGACGCGGTTCTTATCCATATCGATAGCGGTACGGATAAACTTGTGCACGTGGCGGTCATAGCCGATCCACAGGTCAATCGCCTGTTGGCCCCAGCTGACGATGCGGTCCAGCTTGCTTTGCAGGTCGAACACCAGCCGGTCGACAAAATGGAGATCGTCGCGCGCCATGGTCGAATCCTGAATGCGCAGCAGATTCGCCTGCAGCTTATCCCCCGCCGCATCCAGCGTATCCTGCAGTTCACGCAGGGTGCCGGAGGTTTCCGACAGCAACAGTTCACAGCTGGAAATCGCCGCGCGCCAGTCTTTGTTCAACAGCTGCGCGATATCGTCTTTCACCAGCTGCTGCTGCTCATCCATGATGCGCTGCGTCAGGTCGATGCTGTCGAAAATTTCCGCTACCGAATACTTCAGCGGGGCAAAAACGTTGCGATGCCAGTGAAACTCATCGCCGCCTTCTTCCGCAGCATCCGCCGCGCGCTTCAGCTCGCCGGCGACGATCGACAACTGCATCGAGAGACGCAGCGTCGAAAATTCGCGCTGCCGGATATAATAATCGGTGATCCCGATCCCCAACGGCGTCAGACGATAGATTGCATTGCCTTCGGTAATTTCGCTGGTAAAGCGGTTCAGCAGACGCTGGCGCACCAAATCGTTGATGGCGTTATTGGCGCGCTGGCTGATGGTTTCGCTGGTCTGCTCAAACGCATCACTCACGTGGCGGAACGCATCCACCAGTTCTCCCTCGCTCATTTCCCCTTCCAGCCGTTCGCCATTCAGGGTGGCGATCGCCAGCAGGAAAGAGAGTCTGTCGACCGGCAGCGAGATAGAAAAATCATTTTTCCTGGCCCAGGCAACCAGTTCGGGGACTGTCTGGGAAAATTCACTCATACTTTATCCTTGCATCTGCGGCTATGAGCCTGGCTCTTAAGCGCGGTGACATGAATATAACGGCCCAGGCTGAGGTACGGCTCCTGACGACAGTAGCGCGTCTCCAGCTCCAGCAGCGCCGCATAGCTGTCATGCTGTTGGCGTTTTTCACGCAGATAATCATGAAACACCCGCACGCCGGTTTTGCTGACAATCTGCCAGCCAATCTCTTCCAGCCAGTGATAAACCTGCTGCGGCTCACGCGGATAGTCCGGCGACAGCGTGCGTTTTTTCTTTTTTGGCATGCCCAGTTGTACGTAATCGAAATTACCGGCAACCATATTGTGCATCAGCAGGCCGTTAGCATTGTAGAACATCAACGACAAGCCGCCGCCAGGACGCAGCGTCGACCACAGGGTACGCAGCACCGCCTGGGGCTCCGCCACCCACTCCAGCACCGCATGAAACAGTACCAGATCGACCGGGCTTTCCAAGTGCTGCGCAATATCCTGAGCCGCGCATTGTACAAAATGCATGTTGTCGATCACACCTTTATCGACAGCAGCCTGGCGGGCGCGGGCCACCATTTCAGCGGAGAGATCGCACAGCGTCACGTGATGGCCCAGTTGCGCCACTTTAATGGCCGTTTGCCCTTCGCCGCCGCCGGCATCCAGTACCCTCAGCGGCCCCGGCCCCAGCTGCGCCAGCAGCGGCTCCAGATCCTGCCAGAGGATCGCCTGGCGCAGCTGGCCTTTTGTGGTGCCGTAAATATTGCGCGAAAACTTTTCAGCAATGTCATCGAAATTGCGATCCTGCACGAGCGACTCCACAAGCCAACACAAAACCGCTATTTTGTCATACCCACGCCGAGAATGAAGCGATCTGTTATAAGATCCGAACATAACTTTGGTTATATGGTTAAAAAAGGAACCATCTGGCATGCTTTTCACGCTAAAAAAGATCGTCGGCGGTCTGCTGCTACCGCTTCCTGCCCTGCTGTTGCTGATCGGTATCGGGATCGCCCTGTTATGGTTCAGCCGCTTTCAACGTACCGGGAAGTTTTGCGTGAGCCTCGGCTGGCTGCTGCTGACGCTGCTGAGCCTGCAGCCCGTGGCAGACAGCCTGCTTAAACCGATAGAAGATCGCTATCCCACCTGGCGCGGCGAGCAGCCGGTGAGCTACGTGGTGGTGCTGGGCGGCGGCTATACCTGGAACCCGGAGTGGGCGCCTAGCTCTAACCTTATCAGCAACAGCCTGCCGCGCCTGACGGAGGGCATTCGCCTGTGGCAGGAGAATCCGGGATCGAAAATGATCTTTACCGGCGCGGCGGCAAAAACCAACCCCGTCAGCACGGCGGAGGCCGGGGCGAGAGTGGCGGAGAGCCTCGGCGTACCGCGCAGCGATATCATCGTGCTCGATAAGCCGAAAGATACGGAAGAGGAAGCGCTGGCGGTGAAGGGCGCCATCGGCGACGCCCCCTTCCTGCTGGTCACCTCGGCGTCGCATCTTCCGCGCGCGATGATCTTCTTTCGCCATGCCGGTCTGGATCCGCTGCCCGCGCCGGCTAATCAGATGGCGGTCACATCACCGCTCAATCCGTGGGAGCGGGTCATTCCTTCACCGGTGTGGCTGATGCACAGCGACCGGGTCGGCTATGAAACGCTTGGTCGCGTCTGGCAATGGCTGAAAGGCAGCTCAGGCGAGCCAGGGCAGGAGTGATTTTGCGGCGAGGTCGAAACGGGCGCGGTCAAAGCGCCCGGTATTGACCAGGCTATCCACCTCATCCCACAGCAGATAAAGCCAGCGCCGCCAGACAAAGGCCTCGGAGACCGGCGCCTGCTGCAGGTAACGCCATAGCAGCTGCTCGGCCTGGCCCCCCTCCGCGAGACGGAACAGTTCGTACTCCCGCGGCGCCCACAGCATCATCCCCGGACCAACCATCGCCAGCAGCTGATCGCTGCGCGGATCTTTCAGCATGCTGCGCAGGGTGAAATTGCCGTGCACCAGTACGGCATTATCATTGAAATCGCGGAACAGCTCCGGCAGACACTCGCGGGAGCGGAACAAAACCCGCTTATCCTGCATGGTCAGGCCGGTGTCCTGATACAGGTTCAGGGTGCTCCACAACATCGCCACCCGCTGCCGGTACCAGTTCGGCCACAGATTGTCCTGGGTATTATCGACCATCCCCACGCAGCCGCCGCTGTCCTGACGATGCCAGGCCAGCAGCGCCTCGACGATCTGCTCCTGCAGCTGCTCCCAGCGCGCCGGGGTGCGGGTGGGCGCCTCCACCGGGACGCCGCGCAGACGCTCAAGCAGCAGCACGTCCGGCCCGGGATGCTCTTCATGCGTCATCACGCCATAGACCACCGGCATGCGCACCGTACCGCTGCGCGCCAGAGTGGAGATCTTCCAGGCCAACTGCCGCGCCACGCCGGGGGTGGTGAAACTTCGCGCCAGCAGCGGCATCGGATTTCCCTGCGCGTCATACAGGGACCACAGCGCCGTAGCGGCTTTTTCACTGACACACTCCACCCGGCTCAGCTTTTCGCCAAGCAGGTGACTCAGTTCGGTTCGCAACTGTTCCATTGTCGATTACCCCTATGAACACTACTGATTTCATAATGAGCGCCCGCACCTGGGTTGTCATCGGATAAGATCAAAAATGGGCAAAAAAAGCATAAAACCGGTGGGGATATCCCCTCCTGCAAGGAGGGGACAGAGGACTAACGCAGTTCAGCGCGGACGCGCGCCAGATCTTCAGGGGTATCGACGCCGGTGCCGGGCACTTCGGCCGCCACGGCGACATGGATCTTCTCGCCATACCACAGCACCCGCAGCTGCTCGAGCATTTCTATCTGCTCCAGCGGGCTTGGCGCCCAGCTGACATAGCGGCGAATAAAGCCGGCGCGATAGCCATAGATGCCGATGTGGCGCAGCAGAGAATCACCAATGGCGTCGCGGGAGTGGGCAAAGCGATCGCGATCCCAGGGAATGGTGGCGCGGGAGAAATAGAGCGCATAGCCCTGCGCATCCATCACCACTTTGACCGCATTTGGATTAAACGCCTCTTCCGCATCGTGGATCGGTACCGCCAGCGTCGCCATTCCGCTGGTGCTGGCAGCCAGATTCTCCGCCACCTGGCGGACGATAGCCGGGGGGATCATCGGCTCATCGCCCTGGATATTGACGATGATGGTGTCATCGCTGAACGCGCACTTCTCCACCACCTCCGCCAGCCGTTCGGTGCCGGATTGATGGTCGGCGCGGGTCATGCAGACCTCGCCGCCGGCGGCTTCAACCGCCCGGGCGACCTCTTCGTGATCGGTGGCGACAATAATGCGATCCGCGCCGGATTCGCGGGCGCGCTCCAGCACATGGACAATCATCGGCTTGCCGTTAATGTCCTGCAGTGGTTTTCCCGGCAGGCGCGTGGAGGCGAAACGCGCAGGAATAATGACCACGAAACTCATGAGTGACTCTCTTCTACCGCCAGCGGACGCGCTTCTGTCTCCAGCAGCACAGGGATACCGTCGCGCAGTGGAAACGCCAGACTATCAAGTTTGCAAATAAGTTCTTGCTTATCCTGACTGTAATACAGCTTACCGTTACAGACCGGGCAGGCGATGATTTCAAGTAAACGGTGATCCATGTTTCCTCCTGATGGACCGGATAGATTTCTCAGCAGCATAACACAGGAAGGTCGGCGCCGGGATCAATCGGCATCGATTTCCCATCCTCGCTCCTGGCCGACAAACAGCCCTTCCGGCAGGCGTCGACACAGGATCCGGTCTGCCGATTGCCAGCGTGCGAAGTCGTTGATCGCCCGGCGCAGCCCCTGCTCCAGACCACGGGTGATCTTCACCTCATCCTCCAGCCACAGGGCGAAGATCTCCAGCTCCCGGCTTTTGCGATGTATTTTACTGTCCATCCGCCCGACCAGTTTCCCCTGGTGCAGCAGAGGCAGTACGAAGTAGCCATACTGACGCTTCGGCGCCGGGGTATAGCACTCCAGGCGATAGCTGAAGTTGAACAGTTGCTCAGCGCGCTTCCGATCCCAGACCACCGGGTCGAAGGGCGAGAGCACGGCGCTATGGCTGGCGGTAAGTTTACCGCCGGGCGCGGACTCCAGCTGCGCCAGCGCGTCGCGATGCAGCCACATCTCGCCAAGCACTTCCACGTCGACTGGCACAACCAGGCCCTCTTCCTGCCAGGCCGCCAGCAAACCCGGTAGCGCCGGCTGACGTAAACGATAGTAATCCGCCAGCCACTGGGGGCGAAAGATGCCGAGGCTGCGGGCGCTGTTGCGCAGCATGATGGCCTCCGCAGCATCGCGGGACAGCGCATCGCGCTCGTCGTTCCAGTGCGGCATCACCCGCCGGGTTAAATCATACACGCGGTGAAAGTTTCGCCGCTCCACCACCATCACTTCACCGGCGGTAAACAGCCCTTCCAGGTGGCGCTTATGCGGTTTCCACCCCCACCAGCCGCTGGCGCCTTTGCGTGGGTGGGCAAAATCCGCCGAGCGAACCGGTCCGTTTTGTCCGATATGCGCCACCAGCTCTGCAATACTTCCGGCATGCTCCTCCATCCACGCGCGATGATATTTCCAGCCCATCTTGTCGGGGTTCAACATTCGGTGGCGCACAAGGGCGAAATCGCTGCGCGGCAGAAAACAGGCTTCATGCGCCCAGTATTCCATCAGCTCGCCGCTGCGCAATGACTCATCCAGCCAGTGCTGCGGATAGCTGCCGAGGCGGCTGAACAACACCAGGTAGGGGCTGCGGGCCACCACGTTGATGGTATCGATTTGCAGCAGCGACATTTGCTGGATGGTGGAAAGGATGTCATTCGGGCGAGCGCGACGCCGGGGCTTTTTTAATAACCCCTGCGCCGCGAGATGGAGGTGGCGCGCCTCATTAAGCGATAGTTGCAATACCGACATGCAGGTTCTCCGTCAGGAATTCCAGCACAGCGGCGAGCAAAGCCGGCGCGTCGGTTAACGTTGCGCCAACGTCGCTAAGTCCGCAAGCAACCGCTGTGCGCGTTCATCGGCCATTATGGCGTCGACCGGTAAATACCACCAGTTCGCAGCGGCGAAATCGCGAGATTTCACGGCGTCTTTCTCGGTCATCAGCAGCGTCTGCCCGGCGGTTACCAGAGCGGCGACATCGGCCTGGCTCAGCGCCTGATGGTCCGCCAGCGCCACGGTTTTGACCGGCTGGACACCACAGCTTTCGAGGGTGGCGAAAAAGCGCGGCGGATGGCCGATGCCGGCCATTGCCACTACGTTATTGAAGGTAGAGACATCGCGACGTTCGCCGGTAAGCAGGTTGACCGCCATCCCGGGACGCAGCTGCATCGGGATCTCTCCCGGACGCGCCACGCCGCCGTTGACGATAATCGCATCAACGCTTTGCAAGCGCGATGCCCGCTCACGCATCGGCCCGGCAGGCAGCCACCAGCCGTTGCCAAAGCGGCGCACGCCGTCGATGACGACAATTTCCCGGTCCCGCGCCAGCTTATAGTGCTGCAACCCATCGTCGGTGACGATAATCTGCAGCTCGTGCGCGCTGAGCAGCGCTTTCACCGCGTCGCTGCGCAGCGGAGAGACCGCCACCGGCGCGCCGGTGCGCTGATGGATGAGCACCGGTTCATCGCCTGCCTGCGCCGTACTGGTCCGGTCAGTTAATACCAGCGGGTAGCGTTCGGCTTTACCGCCGTAGCCGCGAGAGACCACCCCAACGCGAATGCCGCGCTGCTGCAGTTGCTCCACCAGCCAGATCACCACCGGCGTTTTACCGTTGCCGCCGGCGGTCAGGTTACCGACCACCACCACCGGCACCGGCGCGCGCCAGGCTTTTTTCCACCCCAGCTGATAGCTGAGGCGAATCATCGCGCTCACCAGGCCATACAGCCAGGAGAGCGGCAGCAGCAGGCGCCACAGCGGCGACTCACCGGACCAGATGCGCGCGATCATTCGCCGAATTGCATCTTATGCAGCTGGGCGTATACGCCTTTATGCTCCAGCAGGTCATGGTGCGTTCCGCGCTCCACGATCCGCCCGTCTTCAACCACCACAATCTCATCAGCCTGCTCAATGGTTGACAGACGGTGGGCAATAACCAGCGAGGTGCGGTTTTTCTGCAGCTCATCCAGTGCCGCCTGAATCGCACGCTCGGACTCGGTATCCAGCGCCGAGGTGGCTTCATCGAGGATCAGGATCGGGCTGTTACGCAGTAGCGCACGGGCGATAGCAATACGCTGGCGCTGGCCGCCGGACAGCATCACGCCATTTTCGCCGATGATGGTATCCAGGCCATTGTCCATCTTGTTGATGAAGTCCATGGCGTAGGCCATTCGCGCAGCCTCTTCAATCTGCTCGCGGCTGTACTCTTCAGTACGGGCATAGGCAATGTTATTGGCGACGGTATCATTGAACAGGTGCACGTTCTGTGAAACCAGCGCTACCTGGTCGCGCAGCGAGCTCAGCTTGTACTCGCGCAAGTCATGGCCATCCAGCAGGATCTGCCCATCGTCGACATCGTAGAATCGCGTGATCAGGCTGGCGATGGTCGATTTACCCGAACCGGAGCGTCCCACCAGCGCCACAGTTTTCCCTTCCGGGATATCGAGATTGATATTGCGCAGCGCGGCCACTTCGCGACCCGGATAGGTAAAGGTGACGTTCTCGAACTTGAGATTGCCTTTCGCCCGCTCAATGACGCGGGTACCTTCGTCTTTCTCCTGCTCGGAATCGAGGATCGCAAACAGCGTCTGGCATGCCGCCATCCCGCGCTGGAACTGGGCATTGACGTTGGTCAGAGACTTCAGCGGACGCATCAGCGCAATCATGGAGGAGAAGACCACGGTAATGGTCCCAGCGGTCAGGGTGTCCATCACGCTCGGGAAGCTGGCGGCATACAGGACAAAGGCCAGCGCCAGGGAGGCGATAAGCTGAATGATCGGGTCGGAGATAGACGAGGCGGAAACCATTTTCATCCCCTGCAGGCGCATTTTATTGCTGACCTTATCAAAACGTTTGGTTTCCACTTCCTGGCCGCCAAACATCAGCACCTCTTTGTGCCCTTTCAGCATCTGCTCAGCGCTGGTGGTGACCTGCCCCATCGTGTTCTGCATATTCTTACTGATATTGCGAAAACGCTTGGAGACCACGCGGATTGCTACCGACACGATCGGCGCCAGTACAATTAGGATCAACGACAGCTGCCAGCTGTAATAGAACATCATCACGAACAGGCCGATAATCGATGCCCCTTCGCGGACCACGGTGATCAGCGCGCTGGAAGAGGAGGAAGCGACCTGTTCAGAATCATAGGTGATACGTGACAGCAGCGTCCCGGTAGACTGCTTGTCAAAGAAAGCCACCGGCATGCCCATCATGTGGCCGAACAGGCGACGACGCATGGTCATTACCACTTTGCCGGAAACCCAGGAGATACAATAGCTCGAGATGTAGCTGGTGATCCCACGCAGCACCATCAGCCCGATAACCACCAGCGGCATCCATAGCAGCACTGAGCGATCCGTTTTACCAAAACCATCATCCAATAACGGTTTAAGAAGCGATAACATGAAGGTGTCACTGCCCGCGTTAAGCACTAACGCCACCGCCGCTACGATTAGCCCGGCTTTAAACGGTGCAATAATCGGCCAAAGTCGGCGGAAGGTCTGCCACGTGGAGAGATCTTTATCGTTCTGCATTCAATAAACCAGCTTGTGTTGAAATAGCCGCATATTCTACCCGTTATCGGCGGGCGCGCCAAACCACTGATGATACCAACGAGGTAAAACTTGATCCCGTAAGCTATGGATTTGCCACCCTTCTGCAGAAAAAACCACCGTTATCTGCCCCTGCTGCGGCGTGGCGAACCAGCGATACCCCCGCTGGCGATAGCGCTGAACGACCTTGTGCGAGGGCATCCGCCACGCATTGTAGCGCGAAGCGGAAACCAGCGCGGCCGCGCCATCCACCCGCCGGACCAGCAGTTCGCTGGAAGAGGTGTTGCTGCCGTGATGGGGAACCTGAATAAGTGTAGACGCCAGATGCTGCCAGTAGCGGCTGATCATCGCCTGCTCCGCCTGACGTTCTATATCGCCGGTCAGCAGGATGCTGGAGCGACCATCATCGATTCGCACCACGCAGGAGTGATTGTTTCCCTTTGCCGCGCTGCCCGGCAGCGGCCACAGCGCCTGGAAAGTGAGTCCCTGCCACTGCCAGCGTTCGCCGCGATGGCACGGCAGATGATGCGCCCAGCCTAAAGGGCTGCGCACCCACGCCTGCGGCCAAGCCTGCAGCACAGATTCGAGGCCGCCGCGATGGTCAAGATGCTCGTGGCTCAGCATAATCCCCTGCAGCTGCAGATGGTGCCAGCGCAGCCAAGGGATAATCACCTGTCGACCGCTGTCGCCCTGCGGCCATGCCGGCCCGGTATCGTACAATAACGCCTTGCCGTGACGTTCGATCACCATCGCCAGCCCCTGTCCGACATCCAGCATCGTCACCCGCCATTGGTCCGCGGGCGGTTGCCGGCTGAATGGCCGCGCCAGCAAAAAC
The DNA here is from genome assembly GCF_018223875.1 of Klebsiella sp. 54. Taxonomy (NCBI): domain Bacteria; kingdom Pseudomonadati; phylum Pseudomonadota; class Gammaproteobacteria; order Enterobacterales; family Enterobacteriaceae; genus Klebsiella; species Klebsiella sp. 54. The sequence goes on along the minus strand of NZ_JAGRRA010000002.1, from coordinate 795,187 downwards.
AGCACACTCAGGCACAGCGCCGGAGTATACCGCCAGCTCTGAAAACGCCAGCCCATCACCAGCAGCCACGGCAGGCTACTGATCCAGAGCCAGCGGGCATCCAGCGTCAGCCAGCCGTCCGGTAAACGTCGTAACCCCCAGAACAACACCGCCAGCACGCGATCGGCTGCCAGCCAGATCAGCGACGCCACCACCTCCGGTCCAGTGAGATGCAGGAGCATTCCGGCGAGAATGAGCGGCACCGCCAGCAGGGTCACTAACGGTACCGCCAGCAAATTAGCGGCCATCGACGTCAGGCTTATGCCATGGAAGAGCAGCAGCTGCAGTGGCATCAGCAGCAGCGTCACGCCAGCCTGCAAATGCACGAGGGCGAACAGCGCTTTCCACGGCCAGCGCCAGCGACTGTCAGGCAGCGGTAACCACTGGAACCAGAAGATCAGCCCCGCCACCGCGAAGGCGGATAGCCACAGGCTTTGCGACAACACCGCCAGCGGATCGGCAACCAGAATCGCCCCCAGACAGCAGAGCCACACCTGCCACGCCGTCCAGCGTTGACCCGACAAACGTAAAGCACAACAGACTGCAAGCCCTACGCAAGTGCGCAGGGCCGGTGGCTGCATACCGGTCAGCCAGGCATAGCCGACGGCGCCCGCCAGCCCGGCCAGCAGCGGTAGCCGCCAGCCGATCCAGCGCCCCGGGAAAAGGGACTGTAAACCGCGCAGCAGGAGCACGATCAGGGAAGCCGCAAGGGCAATATGCAAACCGGAGATAGCCATCAGGTGGGAGGTGCCTGTGTTCTGCATCAGGACTTTGATCTCCGCCGGCAGCGCCAGCCGCTCCCCCATCCCCAGGCCCAGCATCACCGGATGCCAGGGATAAGTCTGCAATCGCCGGGTCAGCGACGCCAGGTAGCGGGCGCGCAGACTGCAGCGGGTATCCAACGCGGAAGCGGCGACGATCCCCCCGCTCAGCGGCCGATGCTGGGCCAGCGCATAGCGCTGGCTGTCGAAGCCTCCGTCATTGAGCTGCCCATGCACCGGCCGCAGGCGCAGCGTCATTATCCAGCGCTGCCCCGCACAGACGGGGGCTGGTGCAAGTTCCCCGTATAACGTCACGCCAACCGGGGGGAACAGGAAGCGGTCCGCCAGGCGCACAATCTGTCCGCGGTGCAGAGTCTGGCCATCCGTCTCGTGGAGGAACACTTCCGCCTGCCGGGCGGCGCCGGTGAGGTGCTGCGTTGGCCACAGCGCCTGATATGCGCTCAATACTCCCCAGACCATCAGCAGAAGCGTCATCGCCACAACGGCGATGACCGTCCCGCGCAGACGGGTCAGCAACAGCGCCAGTACGCCGGCGAACGCCAGAATGCCCGGGCCCGGCAACGCGGGTAGCCAGAGTAGCGGCAGTATCGCGATGATGGCGCATCCGGCAAGCCATGGTAGACGCATAAACACCTCCCTGTGAGCGGGCAGTGTTACGTAAAGCGAAGCTGACGTCCTCGGGCTGAATTCAGACGCGCGTGCAGCGTTCCAGACAATCGTCACGCTTGCAGTCAGGCGCTTTTTTTTTGCGAAGCGGGACGTAAATGGCGGGCACAAAAAAAGCACCCGAAGGTGCTTTTATCGTCAGGCCGGTTGCACGTCGTGCAACTCACCCTTCATAAATATTGGCGCGGTCACGTAATTCTTTCCCGGGCTTAAAGTGCGGAACGTACTTACCTTCCAGTTCGACTTTATCACCAGTTTTCGGGTTACGTCCGGTGCGAGGTGCACGATAGTGCAGAGAGAAGCTGCCGAAACCGCGGATTTCAATGCGCTCACCTTGAGCAAGCGTTGAGGCCATATGTTCCAGCATTTCTTTAACAGCATCTTCCACCGCTTTCGCCGGAATGTGAGATTGCTGGCTGGCAAGTCTTTCAATCAATTCTGACTTGGTCATTATTCCTCCGGTTTCCTTCAAGGCAAAAATTAGCTAACAGCTTAAACAAGGGCGGCCGTAGCCGCCCTTTGTGCTTGATTACAGGACGAATCCTGCAATCTGTCAAGTAAACTCGTCACTATTCAGGTTGTTATTACCTGAATGACAAAGATTACTCGCCTTTCGCTGCTTTGAACGCTTCAGCCATGGCGTTGTTGGAGAAGTTCGCGTCTTCCTGCTTGTTCACGGTAGCGATAGCGTCTTTTTCTTCCGCTTCGTCTTTCGCACGTACAGACAGGCTCACTACGCGGTTCTTACGATCCACGCCAGTGAATTTCGCTTCAACTTCGTCGCCAACGCTCAGAACCAGAGTTGCGTCTTCAACGCGGTCACGGGATGCTTCAGAAGCACGCAGGTAACCTTCTACGCCGTCAGCCAGTTCTACGGTTGCGCCTTTAGCGTCAACTGCAGTGACTTTACCAACAACGATAGCGCCTTTCTTGTTCAGAGCAACGTAGTTGTTGAACGGATCTTCCGCCAGCTGTTTAACGCCCAGGGAGATACGCTCACGCTCTGCGTCAACCTGCAGAACAACTGCTGCGATTTCGTCGCCTTTTTTGTATTCACGAACTGCTTCTTCGCCTGCAACGTTCCAGGAGATGTCAGACAGGTGAACCAGGCCATCGATGCCGCCGTCCAGGCCGATGAAGATACCGAAGTCAGTGATAGACTTGATTTTACCTTCAACACGGTCGCCCTTGTTGTGGGTTTCCGCGAACTGCTGCCATGGGTTAGATTTGCACTGCTTCAGACCCAGGGAGATACGACGACGTTCTTCGTCGATATCCAGAACCATCACTTCCACTACGTCGCCAACGTTAACAACTTTGGACGGGTGGATGTTTTTGTTGGTCCAATCCATTTCGGAAACGTGAACCAGGCCTTCAACGCCTTCTTCGATTTCAACGAAGCAGCCGTAGTCGGTCAGGTTGGTCACGCGACCGGTCAGTTTGGTACCTTCCGGATAACGTTTAGCGATAGCTACCCACGGATCTTCGCCCAGCTGTTTCAGGCCCAGGGATACACGGGTACGCTCGCGGTCGAACTTCAGCACTTTAACAGTGATTTCGTCGCCAACGTTTACGATTTCGCTCGGATGCTTAACGCGTTTCCAGGCCATATCGGTGATGTGCAGCAGGCCGTCAACGCCGCCCAGATCAACGAATGCACCGTAGTCAGTGAGGTTCTTAACGATACCTTTGACTTCCATGCCTTCCTGCAGGTTTTCCAGCAGCTGATCGCGCTCTGCGCTGTTTTCGGATTCGATAACGGCACGACGAGAAACAACAACGTTGTTACGCTTCTGGTCCAGCTTGATGACTTTGAACTCAAGCTCTTTGCCTTCCAGGTGCAGCGTGTCGCGCACCGGACGAACGTCTACCAGGGAACCCGGCAGGAACGCACGAATACCGTTCAGCTCAACAGTGAAGCCACCTTTAACTTTGCCGTTGATAACACCGGTAACAGTTTCAGCGTCTTCGTAAGCTTTTTCCAGCGTGATCCAAGCTTCGTGACGTTTAGCTTTCTCACGGGACAGCAGAGTTTCACCGAAGCCGTCTTCTACTGCATCCAGAGCAACGTCAACTTCGTCACCAACCTGGATTTCCAGCTCGCCCTGGGCGTTTTTGAACTGCTCAGCCGGGATGGCGGACTCAGATTTCAGACCGGCGTCAACCAGTACTACGTCTTTGTCGATAGCAACAACAACACCACGAACGATGGAACCCGGGCGGGTTTCGATTTCTTTTAAGGATTCTTCAAACAGTTGAGCAAAAGATTCAGTCATGTTTAATCTTCAGGTTAATATTAACGTCCACCTGGCTCCGTGCCGGATGGGGTTGTTTCACATACCCGCTGACCATCCATTGCCGCGGGGTACTGCTATAATTCGGAGGCTTCGGCGCGTTACCGGTTAAGGCTTACGCAACGGCCAATTTTTCGCGCGCATATTGTAGCGCTTTTTCAATCACTTGCTCAATGTTTAGTTCGGTTGAATCGAGAACTAATGCATCGGCAGCCGGGACAAGCGGCGCCACGGCGCGATTTCTATCGCGATCATCACGCTCTTTTATCTCGGACAAAAGACGTTCAAAGTTAACATCAAAGCCCTTTTCCTGCAACTGCCGCATGCGGCGATGCGCTCGCTCATCGGCCGAGGCATCGAGGAAAATTTTCACCGGCGCGTCCGGGAAAACCACCGTGCCCATATCTCGCCCGTCGGCGATAAGCCCCGGCAGTTCACGAAAGGCGCGCTGGCGGCGCAGCAGCGCTTCGCGAACGCGAGGGAAAGCCGCCACCTTGGAGGCGGCGTTCGCGACCTCCTGGGTGCGAATTTCGCCGCTGACATCTTCCCCTTCCAGCACCACTTCCAGGTTGCCGTCAGTAGAAATAAAGCGCACGTCAAGATGGGCAGCCAGGGGCACCAGCGCCTCTTCGGACTCCACGTCAACATGATGATGCAGCGCCGCCAGCGCCAGAACGCGGTAGATCGCGCCTGAATCTAACAGATGCCAGCCCAGCGCTTCCGCCATTGCCTTGCACAACGTACCTTTACCCGCACCGCCAGGCCCATCAATGGTGATTACCGGAATATTCGCCGTCATCTTTTTCTCCTTCAGCAAGGCGCATGGAATATAAACGCCGCGCATTATACGCATCAATACGCCGGAAAGTGAGCATTGCTTGTAAATTACGGACTACAGGAAATGAAAAGCAGAAGTTTTGCGCAATTATAGCGGGCTGACAGGACATCAGCCCGCGGGATGACAAAGTTTTACTCAGGCGAGGGTACTGATCCGCGCCAGTTGCTCAAAATAGTCGGGGAACGTTTTCGCCGTACATTTGGGATCAAGGATAGTCACCGGCGTATCAGACAGCGCCACCAGCGAGAAGCACATCGCCATCCGGTGGTCGTTATAGGTGCCGATTTCAGCAAACTTCAGCGTCGCCGGCGGGGTGATGCGAATATAATCTTCACCCTCTTCCACCTCGGCGCCTACTTTACGCAGTTCTGTCGCCATGGCGAACAGACGGTCCGTCTCCTTGACCCGCCAGTTGTAGATATTGCGCAGCGTGGTAGTGCCTTGCGCGAACAGCGCGGCGGTGGCGATGGTCATCGCGGCGTCCGGAATATGGTTCATATCCATATCGATAGCCTTGAGCTCGCCACGGGTGCAGGCGATGAAATCGTCGCCCCAGGTGACGGTGGCGCCCATTTTTTCCAGTACGTCGGCGAAACGAATGTCGCCCTGTACGCTGCCGCGGCCAATACCGGTGACCTTCACCGTGCCGCCCTTAATGGCGCCAGCGGCGAGGAAATACGAGGCCGATGAAGCATCTCCTTCCACCAGGTAATCCCCCGGTGACTGATACTGTTGCTTGCCGCGCACTACAAAGCGCTGATAAGACTGGTTGTCCACCTCAACCCCGAAGGTTTTCATCAGGTGCAGGGTGATGTCGATATAGGGTTTCGACACCAGATCGCCCTTAATGGCGATTACGGTATCCTGCGGCGCCAGCGGCGCGGCCATCAGCAGCGCTGTCAGGAACTGGCTGGAGACGCTGCCGTCAACGTCGACGTTGCCCCCCTGGAACCCCCCGCGCAGGCGCAGCGGCGGATAATTTTCCTGCTCCAGATAGTCGATCTGAGCGCCGCCCTGACGCAGGGCATCTACCAGATGGCCAATCGGGCGCTCTTTCATTCGCGGCTCGCCGGTCAGCACGATATCGTTGCTGCCAAGGCACAGAGCTGCCGCCAGCGGGCGCATCGCGGTACCGGCGTTGCCGAGGAACAGCTCCAGCGCCGCTGCGGCATGCAGCGGGCCGCCGTTGCCGGTCACTTCACAGCGGGTACGGTCAGCAGACAGGGTGTATTGAACCCCCAGCGCACTCAGGGCATTCAGCATATGGCGCACATCGTCGCTGTCCAGCAGGTTGGTCAGCACCGTCGTGCCGCGGGCCAGGGCGGCCAGCAGCAGCGCGCGGTTGGAGACGCTTTTCGAACCAGGCAGGTTCACGGTGCCCTCTACGCGTGCGATGGGTTGTAACGTCAGGGATTCCATCAAACTTCACTCTCAAACAAACAGAATAAAAACCCCGCAGACAGGCCGCGGGGAGGAAGAAAGAAACGGGCGATTAACCGTGGCGGCGTTCGAAGTCCAGCATAAAGTCGGTTAACGCCTTCACGCCGTCCAGCGGCATCGCGTTGTAGATGGAGGCACGCATGCCGCCCACCACCCGGTGGCCCTTCAGCGCGTGCAGCCCGGCGGCAAACGACTCTTCAAGGAACAGTTTATCCAGCGCGCTGTCCGCCAGCTGGAACGGCACGTTCATGCGGGAGCGGTTGGCTTGCGCCACATCGTTACGATAGAAGCCGCTGTTATCGATCACGCCATACAGCAGTTCGGCTTTCTGCTGGTTGATCTTGTCCATCGCGGCGACGCCGCCCTGCTGTTTCAGCCACTTAAACACCAGACCGGCCAGATACCAGGCGAACGTCGGCGGCGTGTTAAACATCGAGTCATTCTCGCTTAACACGGTGTAGTCGAGGATTGACGGGCAGGCCACGCTGGCTTTACCCAGCAGATCTTCACGCACGATAACCAGCGTCAACCCTGCCGGGCCGATATTCTTCTGCGCGCCAGCGTAGATCACGCCGTAGCGGTTGACGTCAATTTCGCGAGACAGAATAGTGGAGGAGAAATCGGCGGTCACGATGACGTCGTCGCCGAAGTTCGGCGTATCGTCAATCGCGATACCGTCAATGGTTTCGTTCGGGCAGTAGTGCAGATACGCCGCGCCCGGCGTCAGCTGCCACTCGCTCATTGGCTTGACCGCGCGCTTGCCGTCGACGGTGATTTTCGCGTCGATGACGTTAGGCGTGCAGTATTTCTTCGCCTCTTTGACCGCGCTGGCCGCCCAGTAGCCGGCGTCCACATAGTCAGCGACGTTTTTATCGCCGAGGATGTTCAGCGGGATCCCGGCGAACTGGCCGCGGCCGCCGCCATGGCAGAACAACACTTTATAGTTGGAAGGGATGTTCAGCAGAGAACGGAAGTCCTGTTCTGCCTCTTCTGCCACCTGGATGAATTCCTTACCACGGTGACTGATTTCCATGACCGACGTACCCAGACCGTGCCAGTCGCACAGTTCCTGCTGAGCCAGTTTGAGTACTTCCGCCGGCAGCATTGCCGGGCCCGAACTGAAGTTATAGACCTGAGCCATTTCCCCTCACCACGTTGCTATGTTGTTTTGCCCGCGAACCGCCGCGGGCATAAGTTATTCCTGTGGCTATCGGTTTTATCATTCAGTGACACGGTCCGCAATGGCTAAAACTCGCCGACGGCAAAACGCGGCAGCCGTCACACAACAGAATCTATCGGCTTGACGTAATAAAACCGACATATTTGCTGTCAGGTGAGCCGTTTCGCCCGGCTGGCCTTCGACCATTCTGCATTTGCGCAGCGGGGACATATTCGCTTTTCTCCCGCCTGCATCGCCATCACGATGCTGCAGCGTACGCAGGCGTAGATCCCTTCCTGAGGAATAGTGGTATAGCGCGTGGTGCAGTGCGTCGGGAGGATCGACAACCCGGCCCTCACCTCCTCATCCGGATAATAAAACACGCTGATCTGGCCGTTGGTTTCGAGGATCGCCAGCCGCACCTGGCCGAGCTGCTCGACGCTGTTGACCCGCAGCTCCATAAAAAATTCAAATTCGGTCATATTTTCCGCATGCAGTTTCTCCCAGGCCAGCTGCCCCTCCTCCACCACCACGATAGGTTTCCCCTCCAGCAGATCCTCCAGCTTTTCGCTATGCCCCATCAGCCACATGATGCCGCGATAAAGCAGCGCCAGCGTGACGAAGACCACCAGCACCGGCAACAGCGGGACATCGTCATAAAACGCCACGTCCCCCGCCGCCGAACCGAGGGTCAAAATAATCAGCACCTCAAACAGCGACATCTGCCGCACGCCGCGCCGTCCGGTAATTTTGAGGAAAATAAAGACCAGAACGAAGGTGTAGAGGCTGCGCAACGCCACCTCGCCGAGAAATTCCACCGGCACTTTATCGAGCGCCATCCGCTGCCAGTCAAAGGCTTTCATTATCATCTCCCTGAGCATTAAAAGATGTCTCTAAGCATAGCCAGATGATGGAGATAGCACCTGTCAGATAAAAGCCGTATCATTGCGCGCTTTCCGTACGACAAAAGTGATCGCCATGACCCAAACGTTTATTCCCGGCAAAGATGCCGCCCTGGAAGATTCCATCGCTCGCTTCCAGCAAAAATTGCTCGACCTCGGATTTGATATCGAAGAGGCCTCGTGGCTGAACCCGGTGCCGCACGTGTGGTCCGTTCACATTCGCGATAAGGAATGCGCGCTGTGCTTTACTAATGGTAAAGGCGCCACCAAAAAGGCAGCCCTCGCCTCCGCGCTGGGCGAATATTTCGAGCGCCTGTCCACCAACTATTTTTTCGCTGACTTCTGGTTAGGCGACACTATCGCTAATGGCCCGTTCGTTCACTACCCAAACGAAAAGTGGTTCCCGCTGACCGAAGACGACGAGGTCCCGGAAGGCCTGTTGGATGCTCGTCTGCGCGCGTTCTACGATCCGGACGATCAGCTGACGGCCAGCATGCTGGTGGATCTGCAATCCGGTAATGATGAGCGCGGCGTGTGCGGCCTGCCCTTTACCCGCCAGTCCGACGGCGAAACGGTCTATATTCCTATGAATATCGTCGGCAACCTGTATGTCTCCAACGGCATGTCCGCCGGCAACACCCGTAATGAAGCTCGCGTGCAGGGCCTGTCCGAAGTCTTTGAGCGCCACATCAAAAATCGCATCATCGCCGAAAGCATCAGCCTGCCGGAGATCCCGGCGGAGGTCATGGCGCGCTATCCGGGCGTCGTGGAGTCGATCGCCAAACTGGAAGCCGAAGGTTTCCCGATCTTTGCCTATGATGGCTCGCTGGGCGGCAAGTATCCGGTTATCTGCGTCGTGCTGTTTAACCCGGCAAACGGCACCTGCTTCGCCTCTTTCGGCGCCCACCCGGACTTCGGCGTGGCGCTGGAGCGTACGGTCACCGAACTGCTGCAGGGCCGTAGCCTGAAAGATCTCGACGTCTTCACGCCGCCGACCTTCGACGATGAAGAGGTCGCCGAGCACGCTAACCTCGAAACCCACTTTATCGACTCCAGCGGCCTGATTTCCTGGGATATGTTCAAGCAGGATGCCGACTATCCGTTCGTGGACTGGAGCTTCTCCGGCACCACAGAAGAAGAGTTCGCCACCCTGATGGCCATCTTCAAGGCCGAAGATAAAGAAGTATATATCGCCGACTACGAGCACCTGGGCGTTTACGCCTGCCGTATCATCGTCCCGGGGATGTCGGATATTTACCCAGCGGAAGATCTGTGGCTGGCGAACAACAGCATGGGCGCTCATCTGCGCGACACCATTCTGTCCCTGCCGGGCAGCGAGTGGGAAAAAGAAGATTACCTGGCGCTGATCGAGCAGATGGACGATGAGGGTCTGGATGATTTCACCCGCGTTCGCGAACTGCTGGGCCTCGCCACCGGCAAAGACAACGGCTGGTATACCCTGCGCGTCGGGGAGCTGAAAGCCATGCTGGCCCTGGCCGGCGGCGATCTGGAGCAGGCGCTGATCTGGACCGAGTGGACCATGGAATTCAACGCTTCGGTCTTCAGCGCCGAACGTGCTAACTACTATCGCTGCCTGCAGACCCTGCTGCTGCTGAGCCAGGAAGAGGAGCGTCAGCCGCTGCAATACCTGAACGCCTTCATCCGTATGTACGGCGCCGAGGCGGTCGAAGCCGCCAGCGCGGCGCTGAGCGGGGAAGCGCCGTTCTATGGCCTCCAGGCTGTCGACAGCGATCTGCAGGCCTTCCCGGCCCATCAGTCGCTACTGAAGGCCTATGAAAAGCTGCAGCGGGCGAAGGCGGCGTTCTGGGCAAAATAAGCCCTAAGCGCGCCATCGTGGTTGCCAACAACGGAGCCCAATGTGGCTCCGTTGATTTCACCTGACGAGGTGGCCACTATAGTTTGTAGTTGTAAAGTTAATTAATAGTAAATAACGCGCATATAACATTTACCATTCGTTAATTTTAAATAAAATACTCCATATTAATTAACTCAAGAAATGGCGTGAAAACGAAAAAATTCAACATAATTTATAAATTTTAAAATTTATTTTCCTCATAACATTCAATTACTTAATTCAATAAATCACAAAAACCACACACTAAAAAGGCATATAGTTCCGGTGAGATATGATCTATATCAATTTCCCTTCTATAATGCTTTGTTAGTATCTCACCGCCAACTTATATAAAGAGAGAGTTAGTGTGAAAGCTGACAACCCTTTTGATCTTTTGCTCCCTGCCGCGATGGCGAAAGTCGCCGAAGAAGCAGGTGTCTATAAAGCAACGAAGCATCCGATGAAGACCTTTTATCTGGCGATCACCGCTGGCGTTTTCATCTCCATCGCTTTCGTATTCTATATCACCGCGACCACCGGCACTGCCGCGATGCCTTATGGGATTGCCAAGCTTATCGGTGGGGTCTGTTTTTCCCTGGGTCTGATTCTGTGCGTTATCTGCGGCGCTGACCTCTTTACCTCTACGGTATTGATCGTGGTGGCGAAAGCCAGCGGTCGAATTACCTGGGGGCAACTGGCAAAAAACTGGCTCAACGTCTATTTTGGTAACCTGGTGGGCGCACTGCTGTTTGTGCTGCTGATGTGGTTATCAGGCGAATATATGACTGCCAACGGCGGTTGGGGGCTTAATGTCCTGCAGACCGCTGACCACAAAATGCACCATACTTTTGTGGAGGCCGTGAGCCTGGGTATCCTCGCTAACCTGATGGTTTGTCTCGCCGTATGGATGAGCTATTCCGGTCGTAGCCTGATGGATAAAGCGATGATCATGGTCCTGCCGGTAGCGATGTTCGTTGCCAGCGGCTTTGAGCACAGCATCGCCAACATGTTTATGATCCCGATGGGTATCGTAATCCGCAACTTTGCAAGCCCGGAATTCTGGACCGCAATCGGTTCGACTCCGGAAAGTTTCTCTCACTTGACCGTTATGAACTTCATCACTGATAACCTGATTCCGGTAACTATCGGGAACATTATCGGCGGGGGTCTGCTGGTCGGGTTGACATACTGGGTCATTTACCTGCGTGGCAACGACCATCACTAAGGGTTGTTTCAGGCAGTAAATAAAAAATCCACTTAAGAAGGTAGGTGTTACATGTCCGAGCTTAATGAAAAGTTAGCCACAGCCTGGGAAGGTTTTGCGAAAGGTGACTGGCAGAATGAAGTCAACGTCCGTGACTTTATTCAGAAAAACTACACCCCATATGAAGGCGACGAATCCTTCCTGGCTGGCGCGACTGAAGCGACCACCAAGCTGTGGGACACCGTAATGGAAGGTGTAAAACAGGAAAACCGCACTCACGCGCCTGTTGATTTTGACACTGCCCTGGCTTCCACCATCACCTCTCACGACGCAGGCTATATCGAGAAAGGTCTGGAAAAAATCGTTGGTCTGCAGACCGAAGCGCCGCTGAAACGTGCGATCATCCCGTTTGGTGGTATTAAAATGGTTGAAGGTTCCTGCAAAGCGTACAATCGCGAACTGGACCCGATGCTGAAAAAAATCTTCACCGAGTACCGTAAAACTCACAACCAGGGCGTTTTCGACGTCTATACTCCGGACATCCTGCGCTGCCGTAAATCCGGCGTACTGACCGGTCTGCCGGATGCTTACGGCCGTGGTCGTATCATCGGTGACTACCGTCGCGTTGCGCTGTACGGTATCGACTTCCTGATGAAAGACAAATTCGCCCAGTTCAACTCTCTGCAAGCGAAACTGGAAAGCGGCGAAGATCTGGAAGCGACCATCCGTCTGCGTGAAGAAATTGCTGAACAGCACCGTGCGCTGGGCCAGATCAAAGAGATGGCGGCTAAATATGGCTACGACATCTCCGGTCCGGCAACCACCGCTCAGGAAGCTATCCAGTGGACCTACTTCGGTTACCTGGCTGCCGTGAAATCTCAGAACGGCGCGGCAATGTCCTTCGGTCGTACCTCCAGCTTCCTGGATATCTACATCGAACGTGACCTGCAGGCGGGTAAAATCACCGAGCAAGACGCGCAGGAAATGGTTGACCACCTGGTCATGAAACTGCGTATGGTTCGCTTCCTGCGTACCCCGGAATACGATGAACTGTTCTCCGGCGACCCGATTTGGGCAACGGAATCCATCGGCGGTATGGGCGTTGACGGCCGTACTCTGGTGACCAAAAACAGCTTCCGCTTCCTGAACACCCTGTACACCATGGGGCCGTCTCCGGAGCCGAACATCACTATCCTGTGGTCTGAAAAACTGCCGCTGAGCTTCAAGAAATTCGCGGCTAAAGTGTCCATCGATACCTCTTCTCTGCAGTATGAGAACGATGACCTGATGCGTCCGGACTTCAATAACGACGACTACGCTATCGCATGCTGCGTAAGCCCGATGGTTGTTGGTAAGCAAATGCAGTTCTTCGGTGCTCGCGCCAACCTCGCGAAAACCATGCTGTACGCTATCAACGGCGGCGTGGATGAAAAACTGAAAATGCAGGTGGGTCCGAAATCTGAACCGATCAAAGGCGACGTCCTGAACTTCGACGAAGTCATGGAGCGCATGGATCACTTCATGGACTGGCTGGCTAAACAGTACGTCACTGCGCTGAACATCATCCACTACATGCACGACAAGTACAGCTACGAAGCCTCTCTGATGGCGCTGCACGACCGTGACGTTATCCGCACCATGGCGTGTGGTATCGCGGGTCTGTCCGTTGCTGCTGACTCCCTGTCTGCTATCAAATATGCGAAAGTTAAACCGATTCGTGACGAAGACGGTCTGGCTGTTGACTTCGAAATCGAAGGCGAATATCCGCAGTTTGGTAACAACGATGCTCGCGTCGATGACATGGCCGTTGACCTGGTTGAACGTTTCATGAAGAAAATTCAGAAACTGCACACCTACCGCAACGCGATTCCGACTCAGTCTGTTCTGACCATCACCTCTAACGTGGTATATGGTAAGAAAACCGGTAACACCCCAGACGGTCGTCGCGCTGGCGCGCCGTTCGGACCAGGTGCTAACCCGATGCACGGTCGTGACCAGAAAGGCGCTGTTGCCTCTCTGACCTCCGTAGCGAAACTGCCGTTTGCTTACGCGAAAGATGGTATCTCTTACACCTTCTCTATCGTACCGAACGCACTGGGTAAAGATGACGAAGTTCGTAAGACCAACCTGGCGGGTCTGATGGATGGTTACTTCCACCACGAAGCGTCCATCGAAGGTGGTCAGCACCTGAACGTGAACGTGATGAACCGCGAAATGCTGCTCGACGCGATGGAAAATCCGGAAAAATATCCGCAGCTGACCATCCGCGTATCTGGCTACGCTGTACGTTTTAACTCCCTGACTAAAGAACAGCAGCAGGACGTTATTACCCGTACCTTCACTCAGACCATGTAATTCCCTGTCTGACTGAAAAAGCGTACAATAAAGGCCCCACATCAGTGGGGCCTTTTTAACAAGCAATCCCCGCCCTAGCCTGCTTTGCCAGTTATCTATACTTTGGGTATCTGTCAAAACAGACTCGACACAGCCGCTGAGCTGTGCACCAACACGGCCCCGGATGGGCCACATCTGGAGAAAACACCGCAATGTCAGTTATTGGTCGCATTCACTCCTTTGAATCCTGTGGCACCGTTGATGGCCCGGGCATCCGCTTTATTACCTTTTTCCAGGGCTGCCTGATGCGTTGCCTGTACTGCCATAACCGTGATACATGGGATACCCACGGCGGCAAAGAAATCACCGTTGAAGAGCTCATGAAAGAGGTGGTGACCTATCGTCACTTTATGAATGCTTCCGGCGGCGGCGTCACCGCATCGGGCGGTGAGGCGATCCTGCAGGCGGAGTTTGTTCGCGACTGGTTCCGCGCCTGTAAGAAAGAAGGTATTCATACCTGTCTCGATACCAACGGCTTTGTCCGTCGCTACGATCCGGTTATCGACGAACTGCTGGAGGTAACAGACCTGGTGATGCTGGATCTCAAGCAGATGAATGATGAGATTCACCAGAACCTGGTCGGCGTCTCTAACCATCGTACGCTGGAATTCGCCCAGTATCTGGCGAAGAAGAATATCAATGTCTGGATCCGCTACGTGGTGGTTCCGGGCTGGTCAGACGATGATGACTCCGCACACCGCCTGGGCGAATTTACCCGCGATATGGGCAATGTCGAAAAAATCGAGCTGCTGCCCTACCATGAGCTGGGCAAACACAAATGGGTAGCAATGGGCGAAGAATACAAGCTGGACGGCGTCCATCCGCCGAAGAAAGAGACCATGGAGCGGGTAAAAGGCATCCTTGAGCAGTATGGTCATAAAGTGATGTACTAATCCCACCCGGGCCGGTGAAGCACCTATGCCGGCCTGCAACGGCGTGGGAAGCCGTGTCCGTCCAGCCATTGCCTTCTCATGCAAAGCGACAGGTTGGTTCTGCAGCAGTAAAAATAGGTAATTGAAACGGATGACGCGCAGCATACGCTGCGCGTTACAGGATCAGGCGTGCGCCACCGGCGTTGGATGATGCCCGGCTTTGCGCAGCAGGGTCAGCAGATAGATAAACGACACGCTGGCGATCATGATAAACAGCAGGTTATCCGAGAAGTTCTGCATCAGCATCGCCGTCAGCGTCGGGCCCAGCAGGCTGCCGATGGTATAGCTCATCAGCAGCGCCTGGTTCATCGCTACCAGCTGATGGTGCTCCACTTTCTCACAGGCCCAGGCCATCGCCACCGGATACAGCGTGAAACCGGATGCCCCAAGCACAAACAGCGCCGGCGCCATTGCCGCCTGGCTGAGCATCGCCAGACATCCCAGAATCACCACAAAAACCTGCACCCGCAGCACCAGCAGGCGACCGTAGCGGTCTGCCAGCCGCCCTACCGGCCATTGGCCGAGGATCCCCGCGCTCACCATCACCGCCATCCAGAAGCCAATGCCGGCGTCGCTGACGCCCTGATGGTTTAGCCACAGCGGCATAAGACCATAAAGCGAGCCGAGGACAATCCCCGAGATAATGCAGCCATTGACCCCGTGGCGCGCCTGGCGCAGCTTAAGCATCGGCCAGATCCGTACCGTTTCATGCGGCTCTTCGGCCTGCCCCATAATGCGGGTAAACAGCAGCGGCAGGATCGCCGCCAGCGCCAGGCCCGTCACCCACGGCAGGACGCTCATTAAATCAGTGGGTAGTTTACTGACCATCAGCTGGCCCAGTACGGTACCAACGTAATAAACCATCATGTACGCCGCCAGCAGACGACCGCGGCTGCGAGAAGTGCCGCTGCAGACCAGCGCGCTTTCCACTACCACCCAAATCATCGCGCAGCCTACGCCGGCGATAAACCGCCAGCTCAGCCACGTCCAGAAGCCCACGGTGATCCCCAGCCCTACGCAGCCGACGGCGAAGATTAACGACGCGAGATAATAGCTGCGGTTAAACCCCAGGCGCTTGATCACCCAGCCGGCAAGCAACGTACCGGCCAGGTTGCCGGTAAAATAAGATGACCCCACCATGCCGACCTGCCAGGTTGGCATATTTTCATGGGCGAGCCACAGCGGGACGAGCGTATTCAGCACCGCTATCGCCAGGGTCAGTAAAAGCAGGCCACAGAGCAGCATTTGCACTGGCCGGGTGTAGATGGTCATGGGTAAAAACCGTGAGGAATGTTCAGATCGCGAGCGCATCATGCCACCGCTAAAAACATTGTCAATCCACCTGAAATCAAGCCTGACGCGGTTTTGCAGGGCACGATAGAAGTTTTTTATCCACAGAAGGGGGAAAGGTGAGGCAACAAATAATACGCTATTGTTTTTCTTAATTTATTAATAAATCCCTGCGTTAATTTCAGTCGAAAAATTTCATCTATCAACAGCACGTTTTCATCATGCCGGCACGCCTGCGCCGGCATGATGAGGCTGATTAACTGGCGATAGCCATCCCGACGGTCATATGCAGACCATAGAATACGCCGCGGCCAATCATCTCTCCCGCCAGCACCAGAACAAACGCCAGGCCGAGCAGCGAGAGCGCCGGCTTGCGGCCGCGAATCTGCGGCACGCACCAGCAGGCCAGGGCCAGCGCCAGCAGCACCACGCGCCAGGCCATAAGCAGCCCATAATCCGGCACCAGGGCGGAGGCCTGCTGAATTGAGCTGCGGATAGTGGCGAGTTCACTCCCCTGCATCAGGACCACCACAATACTCGCCAGCAGCGCCAGCAAAGTGACCACCGGCAGCAGGCGCATCGCCCAACCGTCGACGCCTGCGACGCGCAGCAGCAGATAGCCCAGCAGCGGGCCGCCGATAAACAGCGTCAGGAAGAAGCTCAGCGGCGTCCAGACGGTATACCAGGTCGGCACCGTGTCGATGGTGTTATAGACCCGCACCATCATCCAGACGAAGATCACCCCCAGCGCCATGGTCACTACCAGCCACAGGCTACGCAGTCCGGCAGGCAGCTTTTTGCACACGGCCAGCAGCCAGCCAATCCCGCCAATGGCGAAGAAGATCGCCCCGCTGGCTATCTCATTACTCAGCGACGAGGCCCCCACGCGATTGAGCGAATTAAAGGCCCGCAGCGGCGAACCGAGGTGCATTGTCGAGGCGATAAACCCGACCCCCATCAATACCCACAGGCCGAACATGCTACCTACCACGCGCTGCTCCTGCTCACGGGAAAGCTTGCCCGTCATCAGCGCCAGCGCCAGGACGATGAAGCCGCCCGCGACGCACTGGCCGAAGACCGTAAAGATCATCAGCGGCCATTCATGCCATCCGTTTCCCATCTCACACCTCCTTCGGGTTCGCCAGGTAACCAGTGGTATCGCCACACGGCCGGGCATTGGCGTTAGGTTTGATCACGATGCTCGGCCGGGTAAAGTGCGCCGAAGGCAGCGGCGCCACCGCCGCCAGCTGGCCGTGCTTAGCGCGTAGTTCGGCAATCGGCCCGAAATCGAGCGCCCGCAACGGGCAGGACTCGACGCAGATCGGCTTTTTCCCTTCGGCGACGCGCTCGTGGCAGCCGTCGCACTTAGTCATATGGCCTTTATCGGCGTTATACTGCGGCGCGCCGTACGGACAGGCCATATGGCAGTAACGGCAGCCAATGCAGACCTCTTCGTTGACCACCACAAAACCGTCTTCGCGCTTGTGCATCGCACCGCTCGGGCAGACTTTGGTGCAGGCTGGATCTTCACAGTGGTTACAGGCGATGGAGAGGTAATAGGCGAACACGTTCTGATTCCAGACGCCGTTATCCTCCTGCCAGTCGCCGCCGGCATATTCATAGATGCGGCGGAAGCTGACCTCCGGGGTCAGATTTTTGTAGTCCTTACAGGCCAGTTCGCAGGTCTTGCAACCGGTGCAACGGGCGGAATCAATAAAAAATCCATACTGAGTTGTCATCGGTTACTCCTTACAGCTTCTCAACCTGGACGAGGTTGGTATGCGACGGGTTGCCCTTCGCCAGCGGCGAGGGGCGCTGGGTGGTCAGCACGTTGATGCTGCCCGCCTGATCCACACGCGAGGCGTCCGGGTTATACCATGCCCCTTCCCCCAGCGCGACCACGCCGGGCATCATGCGTGGGGTCACCTTCGCTTCGATATGCACTTCCCCACGGTCGTTGAAGATGCGAATGCGATCGCCGTTGGCAATGCCGCGCTGGCGGGCATCGATCGGGTTAATCCACATCTCCTGCCGACAGGCGGCCTTCAGTACATCGACGTTGCCGTAGGTTGAGTGAACGCGTGATTTATAGTGAAAACCGGTCAGTTGTAGCGGGTATTTTGCCGTCAGCGGATCGTTGTAGTTTTCGAAGCCCGGGGTGTATATCGGCAGCGGATCGATAACATCCCCTTCCGGCAGCTCCCAGGTGGCGGCGATTTTCGCCAGATCCTGCGAGTAAATTTCGATCTTGCCCGAAGGCGTGGTCAGCGGATTAGCCTGCGGATCCTCACGGAAGGCTTTGTAGGCCACATGATGACCTTGCGGATCGCGCTGCTTATAGATGCCCTGCTGACGGAAGGTGTCGAAATCCGGCAGGTCGGGAATCGCTTTGCGCGACTGCTCATACAGATAGCGCATCCAGCCTTCCTGGGTACGGCCTTCGGTAAATTTCTCCTCGACGCCAAGGCGCTTCGCCAGCTCGCTGGTCATCTCATAGATGGTTTTACATTCGAAACGCGGCTTAATGGCCTGGTCGGCAAAGATGACGTAGGACATGTTGCCGCAGGAGGCATCTAGCGCGAAATCCATCTGCTCAGAGGCGGTGCAGTCCGGCAGCAGAATATCGGCGTATTTCGCTGACGAGGTCATATGACAGTCGATGACCACAATCATCTCGCACTTCTTATCGTCCTGCAGGATTTCGTGGGTGCGGTTGATCTCAGAGTGCTGGTTGATCAGGCAGTTGCCCGCATAGTTCCAGATCATTTTGATCGGCACATCGAGCTTATCTTTGCCACGTACCCCATCGCGCAGGGCGGTCATTTCCGGGCCGCGCTCAATCGCATCGGTCCACATAAACATCGAGATGCTGGTCTGAACCGGATTCTCCAGCGTCGGCATACGTTCAAACGGCAGGCTGTAGGAGCCCTCGCGCGCGCCGCTATTGCCGCCGTTGATCCCGACGTTACCGGTCAGAATGGCGAGCATCGCGATAGCCCGGGTGGCGATTTCGCCGTTGGCATGACGCTGCGGCCCCCAGCCCTGGCTGATATAGGCCGGTTTAGCGGTGGCAATTTCCCGCGCCAGTTTAACAATGCGTTCGCGCGGAATACCGGTAATGGTCGAGGCCCACTCCGGCGTTTTGGCGATACCGTCAGTGCCCTCGCCAAGAATATAAGCTTTGTAATGACCATTGGCTGGCGCACCGGCGGGCAGCGTTTTCTCGTCGTATCCCACGCAGTATTTATCGAGGAACGGCTGATCGACCAGATTCTCGGTGATCATCACCCACGCCAGACCCGATACCAGCGCCGCATCGGTGCCGGGGCGAATCGGGATCCATTCATCTTCGCGTCCGGCGCCGGTGTCGGTATAGCGCGGATCGATAATGATCATCCTGGCATTGGATTTCTGGCGCGCCTGCTCAAGATAGTAGGTCACCCCGCCGCCGCTCATCCGCGTTTCCCCGGGGTTGTTGCCGAACAGCACTACCAGCTGGCTGTTTTCAATATCCGACGGGCTGTTGCCATCTGCCCAGCCGCCGTAGGTGTAATTCAACCCGGCAGCAATCTGCGCGGATGAATAGTCGCCGTAATGATTGAGATACCCGCCGCAGCAGTTCATCAGACGGGCAATCAGGGTTTTCCCCGGCGGCCAGGAGCGGGTCAGCGTGCCACCCAGCGTGCCGGTGCCGTAGTTCAGATAGATGGACTCGTTGCCGTAATCTTTAATCAGCCGCTGCGTCGTGCTGGCAATGATATCGAATGCCTCATCCCAGCTGATTTGCTCGAATTTACCCTCACCGCGTTTACCTACGCGCTTCATGGGGTATTTCAGCCGATCGGGGTTATAAACCCGGCGGCGCATAGAACGTCCGCGCAGGCAGGCGCGCACCTGATGCAGGCCGTCATAGTTATCGTCACCGGTATTATCGGTTTCAACGTATTTAATCGCGCCATCCACCACGTGCATGCGCAGCGGGCAGCGGCTACCGCAGTTGACGGTGCATGCGCTCCAGACCACCTTCTCACTGGCCGGGGCTGGCGTGTCGGCGGCATGGGCCATACGGGAAAAGGGTAACGTTAGTGCGTTGCTGGCCAGCGCCAGGCCGCCTATTGCCGTGGTTTTCATCAGACCACGGCGGCTTACCTCAGCAGCCAGTAAAGCATCGGGGGCTTTAATTTTCATGGATACTCGCTTTGGTTGCTCACAATAAACTGATAAGCGCTATATAGTCATATATATAATGCTTTGAAATATTATTGATTTTTTATGCTGATTTAATCCAAAGGGAGTATCACTGCATTCGCGGAAGGGATTATTGCCCGGTATCAATAAGGGTGTAAAAAAAGCGCCCGCAGGCGCTTTTAAGGGAGATGGTAAAAATTAACCAATATATTCGAGGCCGCGCATATACGGGCGCAGGATTTCCGGGATCTCGATACGGCCATCGGCCTGCTGATAGTTTTCCATCAGCGCCACCAGCGTACGACCAACCGCCAGTCCAGAACCATTCAGGGTATGAACGAGACGGGTCTTCTTGTCGGACTTGCTACGGCAGCGAGCCTGCATACGACGCGCCTGGAAATCCCAGACGTTAGAGCAGGAAGAGATCTCACGGTAGGTGTTCTGCGCCGGAACCCACACTTCGAGGTCATAGGTTTTGCAGGCGCTGAAGCCCATATCGCCGGTGCACAGCGCGACCTTACGGTACGGCAGGCCCAGCAGCTGCAGCACTTTCTCGGCGTGGCCGGTCATCTCTTCCAGCGCCGCCATGGAGTCTTCCGGACGGACAATCTGCACCATCTCAACTTTATCGAACTGGTGCATACGGATCAGACCGCGGGTGTCGCGACCATAAGAACCCGCTTCGGAACGGAAGCACGGCGTATGGGCGGTCATTTTGATCGGCAGATCGTCTTCATCGATAATTTCATCACGCACCAGGTTGGTCAGCGGCACTTCCGCCGTCGGGATCAGCGCGTAGTTGCTGCTGTCAGCCTCTTCTTCCAACGGGCGAGTATGGAACAGGTCGCCGGCGAATTTTGGCAGCTGGCCGGTGCCATACAGGGTGTCCTGGTTTACCAGGTACGGGACATAGTTTTCGCTATAGCCATGCTGTTCAGTGTGCAGATCCAGCATGAACTGCGCCAGGGCGCGGTGCAGACGGGCCAGCTGGCCTTTCATCACCACGAAGCGCGAACCAGTGAGCTTAACGGCGGCGGCAAAATCCAGCCCGCCGTGCATTTCACCCAGCGTCACGTGATCGCGCACGTCAAAATCGAACTGGCGCGGCGTGCCCCAGCGGCTGACTTCAACGTTGTCGTTTTCGTCACGGCCAACCGGCACGTCATCGTGAGGAATATTCGGGATCGCCAGCGCGATATCGCGGATTTCCGCCAGCAGCGCTTCCAGCTCGGATTTTGCGGCATCCAGCTGTTCGCCGAGTTTGTTCACTTCCAGGCGTAATGGCTCGATGTCTTCCCCGCGCGCTTTCGCCTGGCCAATGGATTTCGATCGGGAGTTGCGCTCCGCCTGCAGGTTTTCCGTTTGCACCTGCAGAACTTTACGACGCTCTTCAAGCGCGCGAAGTTTATCTACATCCAGCTTAAAGCCCCGGCGTGCCAGTTTTTCTGCGACTGCGTCTGGCTCGGTACGCAGCAGATTGGGATCGAGCATGCTTATCCTGTGCTTATCGAATTAAAAAAAGAAAAGTGGCCGCAGGCTACGGCCACGGAAATAGTGTAATAACCTTACCGCAACGCCTCAATTAGCGGTAGCGTTTTATCGGGCTATTTTGATCCTGTTCAGCGAGCCAGGCGAGCTTTTCGCCAATTTTGCCCTCAAGCCCCCGGTTTGTCGGGTGATAATAGCGCGTTTGCGCCATTTCCTGCGGGAAGTACTGCTCGCCGGCGGCGTAGGCGTTAGGTTCGTCATGAGCGTAGCGATACTCCTGCCCGTAGCCCATCTCTTTCATCAGCTTCGTCGGCGCATTGCGCAGATGCACCGGAACGTCATAGTCCGGACGGTCTCGCGCATCGGCCAGCGCCGCTTTAAAGGCGGTGTAGACCGCATTGCTCTTCGGCGCGCAGGCCAGATAGACAATAGCCTGGGCAATCGCCCGTTCGCCTTCCGCCGGCCCGACGCGGGTGAAGCAGTCCCACGCCGATATGGCCACCTGCATCGCCCGCGGATCGGCGTTGCCGACGTCTTCCGAGGCAATCGCCAGACAACGGCGGGCAACATACAGCGGATCGCCCCCGGCGGTGATGATCCGCGCGTACCAGTAAAGCGCCGCGTCCGGCGCGCTACCGCGCACCGACTTATGCAGGGCGGAAATCAAATCGTAGAAACGGTCGCCTTTATTATCAAAGCGCGCGCTGCGCTCGCCGGCGATCTCGGTCAGCAGTTCCGCCTTCAGCACCCGCTTGCCCGCATCATCGCTCTCGGCCATATCGGCCATCATTTCCAGGGTATTCAGCGCCCGCCGCGCGTCGCCGTTTACCAGTTCGGCGATGGCCCTGCGGGTCTCATCCGGCAAAACGATATCCCGGCCGCCGTAGCCGCGGGTTTTATCGTTCATCGCCTGGTCAAGCACCCGCTCGATATCGTCGGTAGTGAGCGATTTCAGTAAATAGACGCGGGCGCGGGAGAGCAGCGCTGAGTTAAGCTCAAAGGAAGGGTTTTCGGTGGTCGCGCCAATAAAAGTGATAGTGCCATCTTCAATATGCGGCAGAAAGGCATCCTGCTGGCTTTTATTGAAGCGATGCACTTCGTCAACAAACAGAATCGTTCGTCGGCCGGCGTTGCGATTCTGCCGCGCGCGCTCAATGGCCTCGCGGATCTCTTTCACCCCGGAGGTCACCGCCGAGATCCTTTCGACATCGGCGCTGGCATAACGGGCGATAACTTCCGCCAGGGTAGTCTTGCCGGTACCCGGCGGCCCCCAGAGGATCATCGAATGCAGGTGCCCGGCTTCGATCGCCCGCGGCAGGGGTTTACCCGGCGCCAGCAGGTGCTGCTGGCCAATATACTGCGCTAAATTTTCTGGCCGCATGCGAGCGGCCAGAGGTTGAAACGCGTTGTCGGAAAAATCGAGCGACAGATTGCTCACTTTCGCCTCTACTTACGTTGATCGTCCACCGTCACCCCTTTCGGCGGCGTAAAGGTGAACTTAGATGCGTCGACGGCGCCGTTCTGCTGCGATTTCAGCTGATAGCTGCTGCGCTGATCGTCCTGCTCGACGGCGCTGAACTGATGGATGGTGCCGTCCCGACCGACGTTGATCGTGAACTGCTTCAGGTTGCCGCTGCCGCTTTTCGGCGTCAGCACAAAATCATCGCCGTTTTGTTTGATATTGTACTGCTGCCAGTCGCTGGACTGGTTGCGGGCAATCAGCATAAACGGCGTGTTGCTAGTGGCGTCTTTCAGCCAGGTCGCCGTGGCCTGCTCGACGAACGGGTTATAGAACCACAGGGTTTTACCATCCGAAACGAGGACGCTCTCATCCGGCTGGGTCATATGCCAGTTAAACAGATTCGGGCGTTTTACCCACAGGTCGCCCTGTCCGTCCTGCACGGCGTTGCCGCTGCCGTCGGTGACTTTTTGCGTGAAGCTGGCATGGAAGCTGCTCACTTTATCAAGACGGCTTTTTAAGTCACTGGCCGCATCTGCCCAGACCTGGCTGACGACCATACCAGACAGTAATGCACAGGTGATTGCGAGTTTTTTCATTGTTCTTCCTTAATGTGCGTCACTCCCGACGCGGGAGCCTCTTCTGCCCCTAATGTAGGACCGCCGACGGCGGCGGGACAGAAGAATTGGCTGATTTTGCGCTTATTTACCCAACTTTGCACTCATTCAAAGGGCGGCGGCGCCAGCACTTCGCGGTTACCGTTATGGCCCTGCTCGCTGACAATACCCTGCGCTTCCATCTGTTCGATGATACGCGCGGCACGGTTATAGCCAATGCGGAACTGGCGCTGCACCCCGGAAATCGACGCTTTACGCTTCTCGGTCACAAAGCTGACCGCCTGATCGAACAGTGGATCCAGCTCTTCACCGCCGTCGAAACCGCCGCCGCCGCCTTCGCTTTCGCTGTCGGAGGTAATGCCGTCAACATACTGCGGACGACCGCGGGCTTTCCAGTCCTGAACCACAGCGTGGACTTCCTGGTCGCGAACAAACGCCCCATGGACGCGCACCGGCGTGGTGGAGTTCGGCCCGGAGTAGAGCATATCCCCCATCCCGAGCAGCGATTCCGCACCGCCCTGATCGAGAATGGTACGCGAGTCAATTTTACTCGACACGGTAAAGGCGATACGCGTCGGAATGTTGGCCTTAATCAGACCGGTAATGACATCCACCGACGGACGCTGCGTCGCCAGCACCAGGTGGATCCCCGCCGCACGCGCTTTCTGCGCCAGGCGAGCGATCAGCTCTTCCACCTTCTTACCGACGGTCATCATCAGGTCGGCGAATTCGTCCACCAGCACCACTATGTACGGTAGCTTTTCCAGTACCGGGTGCACGGCGTCCATACTGTCGCCTGGCTTCCAGTATGGATCCGGGATCGGACGGCCCATGCGTGCCGCTTCAGCAATCTTCTCGTTATAGCCCGCCAGATTTCGTACGCCCAGCGCCGACATTAGCTTGTAGCGACGCTCCATCTCGTTGACGCTCCAGCGCAGCGCATTGGCGGCGTCTTTCATGTCGGTGACCACTTCCGTCAGCAGATGCGGAATACCTTCGTAGACCGACAGCTCGAGCATTTTCGGGTCGATCATAATGAAACGCACATCTTCCGGCTGCGCTTTGTAGAGCATGCTGAGGATCATGGCGTTGACGCCGACTGACTTACCGGAACCGGTGGTACCGGCCACCAGCAGGTGCGGCATTTTCGCCAGATCGGCCACCACCGGATCGCCGGCGATGTCTTTACCCAGCACCACGGTCAGCGGCGACGGGTTATCACGGAACTTGCTGTTGTCGAGCACTTCACGCAGGTAGACGGTCTGGCGCTTTTTATTCGGCAGCTCAAGCCCGACATACGGTTTACCCGGGATCACTTCCACCACGCGCACGGCGACCGTGGACAGCGAACGCGCCAGATCCCGTGACAGGTTAGAGATTCGCGCCGCTTTGACGCCAGGCGCCAGATTCAGTTCGAAACGGGTGATCACCGGCCCCGGCGAGTAGTTCACCACATCCGCTTTAATGCGGAAGTCGGCGAGTCGCGCTTCCACCAGTCGTGCCATCTGCTCAAGAGCAAAGGTATCCACCGGCTCGACTTCACTGGGCGGCGGCGTGAGCAGATCCAGCGACGGCAGCGGCGTTGTCGGCTTTTGCAGCGGTCGACTATCGCCATTGCGCATCAGCAGCGGGTGGATCAGGCTCTCCTGCGGCGCAGGCGCGGCAGGCTGGTGCCCCTGTGGGGCAACCGGCTGTTGCTGCTGCACGGGCTGCGGCGCAGTCTGGTAAGGCTGCTGCGGCACTGGCTGAGGGTGTACCGGCTGGTGCTGCGCAGGTTGATAACCCTGCTGCGGAGCGGCGGCCGGTTGTTGATAGTGCTGGGCTGGCTGCTGCGGCTGTACTTCCGGTGTCGGCGTAAACAGCGGCTCGCTCGGACCCTCATTGACCAGCGTTTTCATCGGCGAGAATTCATAATCCGCCGGCGAGAACGGATTAGCGCCCGGCGGCTGCTCGGAGGCGTAGCGCTGCTGCTGGGTGGCGGCAAACTGGCGCGCCAGCTCCGCTTCCGCCGCGGCATCGGCGTCATCGTCATCAGTCGCGTTATCGTCTTCCCAGCGATGGCCATAGCGCTGCTGTTGAGTGGCGGCGAACTGGCGAGCCAGCTCATCCTGCTCCATAGCATCCGCTTCCTCATCCGAGAGCAGCTCATCATCATAATGGGGGTCGCGCTCGGCCTGCCGCGCGCGCTGTTCAGCTTCCCGCTGCGACGGTAGCTTGATGCCGTAGGAGGCCAGTTCCCGACGCGTCGGGACGCGAACGCGATTTGGCCGCGGTAGTTTTGGACCAATGCCCTCTTTCACCTGGACCCGCGGTCCGCTGGAGGCCGGGCTGAACAATGGCGCTGTCGCTGCGGACGCGGCGGTCGCCGTCTTCGCAGCGGCTGCGCCGCCGCTGGCAGCCGTTGCCTGATGCACTCCTGCCGCCACCGCAGAAACTACGGTTGACTCCACGGGCGGTTTGGACGGCGAGGCGGGCGGCGTCAGCGGTTTGGTGGCGATCGGACTTTCCGGCTCCGGAATAGGCTGATACCAGGAAGCCAGCAGCTCGCGTTCGCGCGCCCGCTTCTCTTCCACTTCCTCGAAATAATAGAGCGGCGGACGTTTCACTTCTTCCTGCACGACCTCAGGCTCTGGCTGCGCGGCAGGTACCGGCGCGGGCTCAGGCTGATACGCCTGCGGCGCAGGCTGACCGGCATGCGGATCGTAAGCCGGCTGCTGATACGGCGCAGGCTCGGGTTGATACCCCTGCGGCGCAGGCTGGACAGCATGCGGATCGTAAACCGGCTGCTGATACGGCGCCGGCTCTGGCTGATACCCCTGCGGCGCAGGCTGAGCAACATGTGGATCGTAAACCGACTGCTGATACGGCGCCGGCTCTGGCTGATACCCCTGCGGCGCAGGCTGGACGGCATGCGGATCGTAAACCGGCTGCTGATACGGCGCAGGCTCAGGCTGATACGCCTGCGGCGCAGGCTGACCGGCATGCGGATCGTAAGTCGGCTGCTGATACGGCGCAGGCTCGGGTTGATACCCCTGCGGAGCCGGCTGACCGGCATACGGATCGTAAACCGGCTGCTGATACGGCGCAGGCTCGGGTTGATACCCCTGCGGCGCAGGCTGGCCGGCATACGGATCGTAAACCGGCTGCTGATACTGCACTGGCTCAGGCTGATACGCCTGCGGTGCCGGCTGACCGGCATGAGGAGCATAAGCAGGCTGCTGATACGGTGCCGGCTCTGGCTGGTAGGGCTGCGGCGGGTAACCAGCTTCCGGCTGATAAACCGGCGCAGCGCCCTGATGACCAGCCGGTGATTCGGCCCACGGCTGCGGCGCGGCAGTGGCCGCCGCCGCTGCGCCCACCGGCTCAGCGATACTCTGGCCGTTCAGCAACGGATCGTAAGGGTCGAAATCGCCCGGGCGCGCGGCGCTGGCGCCGGAGAACAACACATCATTCTCGGCGGGACGCGCGGCGCTGGCGCCGGAAAACAGTACATCGTCGGCGGCAACAGGCGCACCGCTGGCGCTGTACTGCACTGCCTCTTCCCCGTCATCCATCCGTTTGCCGGAGAAAAGCGCCGCGTCGGTTTTACGCCCCATGGGGTTGGTAAACTTCTCAGCGAGACGTTTACGCCGCGCCAGTGCGCTGCGCAAGATACGGGCGCGACGCGACTCCTGGGGGGTTGCCGCCTCTTCGTCGTCGTACTCTTCATCGTCGTCTTCGTATTCGCCTTCATCGACCCAGGTATCATCCCGACGGGTACGATTGCTGGCAAAGGTGAGCACGGACAGGATGCCGCCGCCCAGTTTTTCCGCAATGCTGACCCACGACCAGCCGGTAAACAGCGTCAGGCCGGCCGCCCAGATGCACAACAGCGCAATGGTGCCGCCGCTGCTGTGCAGCAGCGGTTGCAGGGTGGTGCTCAGCAGGCTGCCAATCACCCCGCCAGAGGCGAAGTACCAGATATCATCGGCGTTAATCGCCGCCAGACCGCAGGAGGTCAGGATCAGGGCTAACGCACCGATGAGGCGCAGAGAAACGGCGAAATAATCAATATATTCGTCATTTTCCTGATGCCGCCAGGCAAACCAGCATCCGCCGATGATGATCACCGGGATGGTGTAGGCCATGACGCCAAAAATGAAAAAGAGGGTATCGGCAAGCCACGCGCCGGGGGCGCCGCCTAAATTATGGATAGGCTCATGCCATGCCGTTTGCGACCAGCTTGGGTCCGAGGGGTTAAAGCTCAGTAATGCCGCCATCAGCCAGATGGCGAAGAGGGAGCAAAGGATGAGCATCGCCTCGAGGAGTCGGCGCCCGCTGCTGAGTTTGGTAAGTTTGACTTCTTTGTCTTCGGTGTATTCCTGGCTCAAGAAAGGCTCTCCAGGTATCAGGCTGTTTCCTGCCTGCTGCTAAAACGGACAACAGCGCCGGGTCTCCCCGGCACTGTTGCTGTATGGATTAACAGGAGTGTAATCAAACTACGTCGAGTTTGCACCTGTTCCGTGTTAGCGCGTCTTAATAACCAGACGATTACTTTGCTTGACTTCTTCCATTACCACATAGGTACGGGTGTCGTTAACGCCCGGCAGGCGCAGCAAGGTCTCGCCCAGTAATTTACGATACGCTGACATATCCGGTACGCGGGTTTTCAACAGATAGTCGAAATCACCGGAAACCAGATGACACTCTTGAATTTCTTCAAGTTTTTGCACTGCGGCGTTAAATTGCTCAAACACATCCGGTGCGCCACGATTCAGAGTAATCTCAACAAATACCAGAAGTGATGCATCCAGATAATGCGGGTTGAGCAGCGCCGTATAGCCCTGAATAAAACCCTGTCTTTCAAGACGACGCACACGCTCAAGGCAAGGCGTCGGAGAAAGTCCCACCCGTTTAGAAAGCTCGACGTTAGAAATTCGCCCATCTTTTTGCAATTCATTCAGGATGTTACGATCAATGCGGTCGAGATCTTTGCCAGGGCGCTTCTTGCTATCTACCATTATTATTGTCTCTCTGTATTCCTTCCCTACTCCTGTTCCGGCTCTGTGCCTTCACTGCCAGAGCCCATCCTGTTATTACCCGTACGACATTGGGTAACCCAGGGGTACGTGAGAAGCCCGTTGCCTGACGGCAGTCACCGACATCACGCATGGCGTCTGTCCACACCATGCGTAGATTTCGTTAACCCGGATAAAAATGGCATTTGCGTGCATGAAAATTCGCCGCACGCCAAATACTGCTTTTCTTCTTCCTTGAATGTTTTCGCAAAAGCACAGGGGATTGTCAAAGCAAAACATCGATTTTTAGTACAAGATGCCAGATATTCATCATCTACCCTGGTTGATTCTCATTTTTTCGTCTTATAATTGTCCCGCCAACAGTAGAAATAGTTATATTCCTTGCCGGGAAAATCGCCAATTCATCGGCCGCTTCTATTGCACACATCGTTAACAAAATCGCTGCGCTCTTTTTTTACGACAACAAATTCCCTACAATCCCAGCCCAATGTATGCCAATTATTATGGGGATCTCATGGGCACAGCCAAACACAGTAAACTGCTTATCCTTGGTTCTGGACCTGCGGGATACACCGCGGCGGTCTATGCCGCACGCGCCAACCTGCAGCCGGTGCTGATCACCGGGATGGAAAAAGGCGGTCAGCTGACCACCACGACGGAAGTGGAAAACTGGCCAGGCGATCCGAACGATTTGACCGGTCCGCTGCTGATGGAGCGCATGCACGAGCATGCCACGAAATTTGAAACCGAGATTATTTTCGACCATATCAGCCGCGTCGATCTGCAAAACCGGCCGTTCCGTCTGACCGGCGACAGCGGCGAATACACCTGTGACGCGTTGATTATCGCCACCGGCGCTTCCGCCCGTTACCTGGGCCTGCCTTCCGAAGAAGCCTTCAAGGGCCGCGGCGTTTCCGCCTGCGCCACCTGTGACGGATTCTTCTATCGCAACCAGAAAGTGGCGGTGATCGGCGGCGGCAACACCGCGGTTGAAGAGGCTCTGTATCTGTCAAACATCGCCTCTGAGGTACACCTCATCCACCGTCGCGATTCCTTCCGTGCGGAAAAAATCCTCATCAAACGCCTGATGGACAAAGTGGAAAGCGGCAACATCGTGCTGCATACCGATCGCACCCTCGAAGAGGTGACCGGCGACCAGATGGGCGTCAGCGGCCTGCGTCTGCGCGATACCAAAAACAGCGACAACGTCGAGTCCCTGGAAGTAGCCGGTCTGTTTGTCGCCATCGGCCACAGCCCGAACACCGCCATCTTTGAAGGTCAGCTGGAGCTGGAGAACGGCTACATCAAAGTGCAGTCCGGTATCCATGGCAATGCGACCCAGACCAGCATCCCGGGCGTGTTCGCCGCCGGCGATGTGATGGACCATATTTATCGTCAGGCTATCACCTCCGCCGGCACCGGCTGCATGGCGGCGCTGGACGCTGAACGTTACCTCGACGGTCTGGCTGACGCCTGCAAATAATCTTTACAAGTCAGTAACAAAGGTAAAGAAGGCGACGAAAAGTCGCCTTTATTTTTGCCGCGATGTAACATTGCCGTGCCCAATATTCCGATAACGACACCTGCAAAGCGCGCAATGAATAAAACCCGTCAACAAGAGTTAACTCGCTGGTTAAAACAGCAAAGCATTATCTCCCGTCGCTGGTTGATGATTTCCCGCCTCCTTGGCGTGGCGAGCGGTCTGCTGATCGTGGCGCAGGCCTGGTTCCTGGCGCGGATCCTGCATCGAATGGTGATGGAGAATATTCCTGCGACCGCCCTGCTGCTGCCGCTAACCCTGCTGGTGCTGACCTTTGTGCTGCGCGCCTGGGTGGTCTGGCTGCGTGAACGGGTCGGCTTTCAGGCCGGGCAGCATATTCGCTATGAAATTCGCCGCCAGGTGCTCGACCGCCTCCAGCAGGCGGGCCCGGCGTGGATCCAGGGCAAACCGGCTGGCAGTTGGGCTACGCTTATCCTCGAGCAGATCGACGATATGCATGACTATTATGCCCGCTACCTGCCCCAGATGACGCTGGCGGCCTGCGTACCGCTGCTGATCGTTATCACTATTTTCCCGATTAACTGGGCCGCCGCGTTGATCCTCCTCGGCACCGCCCCGCTGATCCCGCTTTTCATGGCGCTGGTCGGGATGGGCGCCGCCGATGCCAACCGGCGTAACTTCCAGGCGCTGGCCCGCCTCAGCGGCCACTTCCTCGACCGCCTGCGCGGCATGGAAACCCTGCGTATTTTTCACCGCGGTCAGGCCGAAACGGATAATATTCGCGACGCCTCGCAGGATTTTCGCCAACGCACCATGGAAGTCCTGCGCCTGGCGTTCCTCTCCTCCGGGGTACTGGAATTTTTCACCTCGCTCTCCATTGCGCTGGTGGCGGTCTATTTTGGCTTCTCATACCTTGGCGAGCTGAACTTCGGCCACTATGGCGCGGGCGTCACGCTGATGGCGGGCTTCCTGACGCTGATCCTCGCCCCGGAATTTTTCCAGCCGTTACGTGACCTGGGCACCTTCTACCATGCCAAAGCCCAGGCCGTGGGCGCCGCAGACAGCCTGAAAACGTTTATGGAAACCCCATTGACCCAGCTGGAGCGCGGCGAAAAAACCTTAAATGATAATGATCTGATTGGCGTGGAAGCGCGCGACCTGCTGATTAAATCTCCCGAAGGGAAAGTCCTGGCCGGGCCGCTTAACTTTTCACTGCCTGCAGGCGCGCGGGTGGTGCTGGTGGGTCAGAGCGGCTCCGGGAAAAGTTCACTGCTGAACACCCTGCTCGGCTTTTTGCCCTATGAGGGTTCGCTGAAGGTCAATGGCGTGGAGCTGCGCGAGCTGGACGCCGATCGCTGGCGTCGCCTGTTAAGCTGGGTGGGGCAGAATCCCCAGCTTCCTGCCGCCACGCTGCGGGAAAATGTGCTGCTGGCGTGGCCGGAAGCCAGCGATGCCCAGCTTCGACTGGCGCTGGACAAGGCCTGGGTGAGCGAGTTTATCGCTCTGCTGCCGGATGGGATCCATACCGCCGTGGGCGATCAGGCGGGCCGTCTGTCGGTCGGCCAGGCGCAGCGTATCGCGGTCGCCCGCGCGCTGTTGGTGCCGTGCCGCCTGCTGCTGCTGGATGAACCCGCCGCCAGCCTCGACGCCCATAGCGAACAACGGGTCATGCAGGCATTGACCCACGCCTCCACCCAGCAAACCACGCTGCTGGTTACCCATCAGCTTGAGGGACTGGCGGACTGGGATGCCGTCTGGGTGATGCAGGACGGACAGATTATCGAACAAGGCGACTACGCCACGCTGGCCCGCGCCGGCGGGGTCTTCTCGGCGCTGCTGGCCCATCGTCAGGAGGAGATTTAAATGCGCGCGCTCTTACCCTATCTGGCACTGTACAAACGCCACAAATGGATGCTGCTGCTCGGCATCGTACTGGCTATTGTGACCCTGCTGGCCAGTATCGGCCTGCTGACGCTCTCCGGCTGGTTTCTCTCCGCCTCTGCGGTGGTGGGCGTCGCCGGGATCTACAGTTTTAACTATATGCTGCCCGCCGCGGGCGTTCGCGGCGCAGCGATTATCCGGACCGCCGGACGCTACTTCGAGCGTCTGGTCAGCCACGACGCCACCTTCCGCGTGCTACAGCACCTGCGCGTCTTCACCTTCAGCAAACTACTCCCCCTCTCTCCGGCGGGGCTGGCGCGCTTTCGCCAGGGTGAACTGCTCAACCGCGTGGTAGCCGACGTCGACACCCTGGATCATCTCTACCTGCGGGTCATTTCGCCGCTGGTCGGCGCGCTGGTGGTGATTGTGGTGGTGACCTGCGGATTAAGCCTGCTCGATGTCACCCTCGCGCTAACGCTCGGCGGTATCATGCTGGTGACCCTGCTGGTTATGCCGCCGCTGTTCTATCGCGCCGGTAAACCGGCCGGAGAGAGTATGACCCAGCTGCGCGGCCAGTATCGGCAACAGCTTACCGCCTGGCTGCACGGCCAGGCGGAGCTGATGGTGTTTAACGCCAGCGACCGCTATCGCGCGCAAATGGAAAAGACCGAGCTCAGTTGGCAGGAGGCGCAGCGTCGCCAGGCCGAGCTGACCGCGCTTTCGCAGGCGCTGATGCTGTTGATCGGCGGTATCGCCGTGGTGGCCATGCTCTGGCTGGCCTCAGACGGCGTCGGCGGCAACAGTCAGCCCGGGGCGCTGATCGCCCTGTTCGTCTTCTGCGCCCTGGCGGCTTTCGAAGCCCTGGCGCCCGTCACCGGCGCTTTCCAGCATTTAGGTCAGGTGATCGCCTCCGCGCTGCGGATCTCGCAGATCACTGACCAGCAGCCGGAAGTCTCCTTCGTCGAGGGCGAGGCCAGCAAGCCTGCGCAGGTGGCCTTAGCTTTCAGGCAGGTCACCTTCCGCTACCCGCAGCAGCACTCCCCCGCTCTGGAGAACATCTCCCTGCAGATTGCCGCCGGGGAACATATTGCTATTCTTGGCCGAACCGGCTGCGGAAAGTCGACGCTGTTGCAGTTACTCACCCGCGCATGGGATCCGACACAGGGTGAAATATTGCTCAACGACCAGCCGCTGTCCGGGCTCAGCGAAGCCACCCTGCGGCAGTCAATGAGCGTGGTGCCGCAGCGCGTGCACCTGTTCAGCGCCACCCTGCGCGACAACCTGCTGCTGGCGGCGCCTGAGGCTGATGACACTCTGCTCTGCGCCACCCTTGAGAAGGTAGGCCTGGAAAAACTGCTGGAAGATGGCGGACTCAACGGCTGGCTGGGCGAAGGCGGACGCCAGCTTTCCGGCGGCGAACTGCGCCGGCTGGCCATTGCCCGTGCGCTGCTCCACGATGCGCCGCTGATGCTGCTGGACGAACCGACAGAAGGTCTGGATGCGGCCACCGAAAGCCAGATCCTGCATCTGCTGGCGGAAGTCTTACGCGAGAAAACCGTGCTGATGGTCACCCACCGCCTGCGAGGCCTGGCGCGTTTTAATCAGATAATAGTCATGGACAACGGCCAGATAATTGAGCAAGGTAGTCACGCGGAGCTGCTCGCTAAACAGGGCCGGTACTTCCAGTTTAAACAGCGTCTGTAGGCTATTATCTAATTTTTGCTGATGCGTATTGAGGTTAAAATGCGTCTGGTTCAGCTCTCCCGGCATTCTATCGCCTTCCCTTCTCCGGAAGGCGCCCTGCGTGAACCTAACGGCCTGCTGGCGCTCGGCGGCGATCTGAGCCCCGCGCGCCTGCTGATGGCCTATCAGCGTGGTATTTTTCCCTGGTTTTCCCCCGGCGACCCGATCCTCTGGTGGTCGCCCGATCCCCGGGCGGTGCTCTGGCCGGAACAGTTCCATCTCAGCCGCAGCATGAAGCGCTTTCATCAGCGTTCGCCCTACCGCGTCACGCTCAACCACGCCTTTGGCGAGGTGATTGAGGGCTGCGCCAGCGATCGTGACGAAGGCACCTGGATAACCAGCAGCATCGTTCGCGCCTACCACCAGCTGCATGAGCTGGGCCATGCCCACTCCATTGAAGTCTGGCAGGAGAATACTCTGGTGGGGGGAATGTACGGCGTGGCACAGGGGGCGCTGTTCTGCGGCGAGTCGATGTTCAGCCGGGCGGAAAATGCCTCCAAAACCGCGCTGCTGGTATTTTGCCAGGACTTTGCGCAGAGCGGCGGTAAATTAATTGACTGTCAGGTGCTGAACAACCATACCGCATCATTAGGCGCGGTGGATATTCCCCGCCGCGATTATCTGGACTATCTGTCAGTATTACGCAGCTACCGTCTGCCCGAGCGATTTTGGGTACCGCGGGTGCTATTTCCGGGCGGACAATAAAATGTTTTCAGCACATTTTGCGTCAGGATGGTATAATTGCGCGGTAGAGTAGCTTCTGCCTGTTGCCCCGCCGCCGTTTGGGAATAATAAGAGTCAGATAACGCCCATCGTTCTGTCACTCCCCTTTACGTTTGCGCCTGTCACGCGGCATGGCCGTGTGAGTCCCGGGCAATGCGCCAAAACTACTTCGGCGATTCATACCCGTCATATTTCCATTGCCGGCGTGCTGACTGCGCGCCTTGCGGCAAGGTGAATGATTCAGGGTAGACACGTAAAACTTTACTTACATGATGAACTTCGGCATTATCTTGCCGGTTCAAAACTACGGTAGTGATACCCCAGAGGACTAGATGGCCAAAGAAGACAATATTGAAATGCAGGGCACCGTACTTGAAACGTTGCCTAACACTATGTTCCGCGTAGAACTGGAAAACGGTCACGTGGTAACCGCGCATATCTCCGGTAAAATGCGTAAAAACTACATCCGCATTCTGACGGGCGACAAAGTGACTGTTGAGCTGACCCCGTACGACCTGAGCAAAGGCCGCATTGTCTTCCGTAGTCGCTGATTGTTTTCGCCCTTAAGGCGTCAGATGCTGAAGGCCGGGATAATTCCCGGTCTTTTCATTTCTACCGCCAGCAGGCAAAAAAAACCGGCCCCTGGCCGGTTTTTTACATTGAAGATATCGCCTTAATGGGCGGCTTCCGGTTTGTGCTTCGGCGCGCTCTGGAAGTCGTAGGTCAGCGTATTTTTCGCGCTGTCCAGAGAGACCGTCACCTGCCCGCCGTCGACCAGCGAGCCAAACAGCAGCTCGTTCGCCAGCGGTTTTTTCAGGTTGTCCTGAATGACGCGTCCCATTGGACGTGCCCCCATTGCCCGGTCGTAGCCTTTTTCCGCCAGCCAGTCGCGCGCTTCCTGGCTGACTTCCAGGGAGACACCTTTCTGATCCAGCTGAACCTGCAGCTCGACGATAAACTTGTCGACAACCTGATGGATCACCGTGGTGGAGAGGTGATCGAACCAGATGATGTTGTCGAGACGGTTACGGAACTCCGGCGTAAAGATCTTCTTGATCTCATCCATTGCGTCCGGACTGTTGTCCTGCTGGATAAGGCCAATCGATTTACGCTCGGTTTCCCGCACCCCGGCGTTGGTAGTCATCACCAGCACCACGTTGCGGAAGTCCGCTTTACGTCCGTTGTTATCGGTCAGCGTGCCGTTGTCCATCACCTGCAGCAGCAGGTTGAACACGTCCGGATGCGCTTTTTCGATCTCATCGAGCAGCAGCACCGCGTGCGGATGTTTTATCACCGCATCGGTCAGCAGCCCGCCCTGGTCGAAGCCGACGTAGCCCGGAGGCGCCCCGATTAAACGACTGACGGTATGACGTTCCATATATTCGGACATATCAAAACGCAGCAGCTCAATACCCAGCGCCTTCGCCAGCTGCACGGTCACTTCGGTTTTCCCCACCCCGGTCGGCCCGGCGAACAGGAATGAACCCACCGGCTTGTGCTCATGGCCCAGCCCGGCGCGCGCCATCTTGATGGCTTCCGTCAGCGCCTCGATGGCCTTATCCTGACCAAAGACCAGCATTTTCAGTCGATCGCCAAGGTTTTTCAGCGTATCGCGATCGCTGCGGGAGACGCTCTTCTCAGGGATCCGCGCAATGCGCGCCACCACGGACTCGATATCCGCCACATTGACCGTTTTCTTACGCTTGCTGACCGGCATTAAGCGCGCCCGCGCCCCCGCCTCGTCAATTACGTCAATCGCCTTATCCGGCAGATGGCGATCGTTAATGTATTTCACCGCCAGCTCAACCGCCGCACGCACCGCCTTGGCGGTATAACGCACATCGTGGTGCGCTTCGTACTTCGGCTTCAGGCCGTTGATAATCTGGACGGTCTCTTCCACCGACGGTTCGGTAATATCGATTTTCTGGAAACGGCGGGCCAGCGCACGATCTTTTTCAAAGATGTTGCTGAACTCCTGGTAAGTGGTGGAGCCAATCACCCGGATCTTGCCGCTGGAAAGCAGCGGTTTGATCAGGTTAGCCGCATCGACCTGGCCGCCAGACGCCGCTCCCGCACCGATGATGGTGTGGATCTCATCAATGAACAGGATGCTGTTGGTATCCTGCTCCAGCTGTTTCAGCAACGCTTTAAAGCGTTTTTCAAAATCGCCACGGTATTTCGTCCCGGCCAGCAGAGAACCAATATCAAGCGAGTAGATGGTGCAGTCAGCCATGACTTCCGGCACATCGCCCTGCACAATACGCCAGGCAAGGCCTTCGGCGATGGCGGTTTTACCGACGCCGGATTCCCCCACCAGCAGCGGGTTATTTTTACGCCGACGGCACAGCACCTGAATGGCGCGCTCCAGCTCTTTTTCACGGCCGATCAGGGGATCGATGCCGCCAACGCGAGCAAGCTGATTGAGGTTGGTGGTGAAGTTTTCCATACGTTCCTCCCCGCCGGCTTGCTCTTCATTGCCAGGCTGGCTTCCGCTGTTATCGGAAGACTGGCTCGGCTCATCTTTGCGTGTACCATGAGAAATGAAGTTCACCACATCGAGTCGGCTCACTTCATGTTTACGCAGCAGGTAGGCGGCCTGCGACTCCTGCTCGCTGAAAATGGCCACCAGCACGTTGGCGCCGGTCACTTCGCTGCGGCCAGAAGATTGCACGTGGAAAACGGCGCGCTGCAGCACACGCTGGAAGCTCAGCGTCGGCTGGGTGTCGCGCTCTTCTTCCGTGGCTGGCAGGACGGGTGTGGTTTGTTCGATGAAGGCTTCAAGTTCCTGACGCAATGCCACCAGGTCCACTGAACACGCTTCCAGGGCCTCACGGGCCGAGGGGTTGCTTAGCAGAGCCAGCAGCAAGTGCTCGACGGTCATAAACTCATGACGGTGCTCGCGCGCTCTGGCGAAAGCCATATTTAAACTGAGTTCCAGTTCTTGATTGAGCATAGGCACCTCCCCCAATTTTCATGCCTGAATTCAGGCTTTTTCCAGCGTACACAGCAATGGATGCTCGTTCTCCCTCGCGTACTGATTCACCATAGCGACTTTGGTCTCCGCCACTTCCGCGGTAAACACGCCACAAATCGCCTTACCTTCATAGTGAACCGTGAGCATCAGTTGCGTTGCACGTTCAACATCATAAGAAAAGAATTTTTGTAACACGTCAATAACAAACTCCATTGGAGTGTAGTCATCATTGACCAATATCACTTTATACATAGATGGCGGTTTAATCGCATCACGAACTTCGTCGTCAACCAGGTGCTCGAAGTCCAGCCAATCTCTCTTACTCATCGTCAGTGTTCATCATCGGTTGCTGTTGCCAACAGGCGGAGGCCTGTCGATGACCAGAGGTTATGCTCATCACAAATCTACAACAGATCATAGATAACTATCATCTATCGCTTCTATCCGCGACGGCTGTCACATTCCCCGGCAATAGCGTTAACTGCTTCAAATTTTGACGCATTTTTCGCCGTTCCCCCTCCTCAATCGCTTGACGCGTTTTCGTATTTCTCTAAATTGTAGTGGCGAGAGTTGGCGAGCAATTGAACAACTCGTCACTCCACCACCGGTTCATTCCATCTTACTAATAAAGATTTACGAAGGATGTCGAAGTATGGAAATGGGTACTGTTAAGTGGTTCAACAATGCCAAAGGGTTCGGTTTTATCTGCCCTGAGGGCGGCGGCGAAGACATTTTCGCCCATTACTCCACCATCCAGATGGATGGTTACAGAACGCTAAAAGCCGGACAAGCCGTTCGGTTTGATGTTCACCAGGGGCCAAAAGGCAACCACGCCAGCGTGATCGTCCCTGTGGAAGCGGAAACGGCTGCATAACTCTTTTGCTTCATTGTGTACATCCTGCTAATAAAATGCCAGTCCTTCTGACTGGCATTTTTATTTCTCATCCCGACTACTCCCGCGCCAGGGCATCCACCGGATCGAGCCGCGCCGCATTGCGCGCCGGCAGCCAGCCAAACAGCACCCCGGTTAACGTCGAACAGAGAAACGCCGTCACCAGCGCCAGCGGCGAAAAACCGATCTCCCAGCCCGGGAGAAACAGTTGCAGAATAAACGCGATCATCAGCGACAACGTTACCCCCAGCGCGCCGCCGACCAGGCAAACCAGCACCGCCTCGATGAGAAACTGCTGCAGCACATCGCTGGCCCGCGCGCCAACCGCCATGCGGATGCCGATCTCCCGCGTCCGTTCGGTCACCGACACCAGCATAATATTCATTACGCCAATCCCGCCGACCACCAGGGCAATCACCGCCACCAATGTCAGGAACAGCTGTAAGGTATGTGTGGTCCTTTCGGCGGTTTTCAAGACGCTGTCCATATTCCAGGTGAATACATCTTTTTTACCATGCCGCAGCTCCAGCAGACGCAGCAGCTGTTTCTCTGCGGTTTCACTGTCGTAGCCTTCATGAACGCGCACAGTGATGGAGTTCAGCCACGACTGGCCCATTACTCTTCCCGCCATGGTGGTGTAGGGCAACCAGACGCGGAGAATTTTGCTGCTGCCGAACATCGACTGCTTTTCATCCGCAACGCCAATCACCGTGGCCGGCATATTGCCCACCAGAATCACCTCGCCCACCACTTTCGCTTTATTGGGAAACAGCTGCCGACGGGTATTGCTGTCGAGCACTACCACCTGTGCCCGACTGTTGAGCTGCAGTTCATTGAAGGTATTGCCTTCGCTAAAGGTCATGCCGTAGACATTAAAATACTGTGGACCGACCCCCTCCGCACTGGCGGCAACGTCAATATTGTTGGCGCGCAGGCGCAGGCTTTTTGAAACCGCCGGCGTGGCGGAGCGCACCCACGGCTGCTTCTGGATCGCCAGCAAATCGTCATACTTCAGCGCCTGCTGATAGCGCGGGTCGTCGTCGCCAAAATCCTTACCAGGATACACATCAATGGTATTGGTGCCGATGGCGCGAATATCTGCCAGCACCATCTGCTTGGCGGCATCCCCCACCACCACGATCGACACCACCGAGGCAATACCGATAATAATGCCGAGCATGGTCAGCAGGGTACGCATTTTATTCGCCGCCATCGCTCTCCAGGCCATCACCAGCGCTTCGCGAAAGCCGCTGGTAAACTGACGCCACGCCGAAGGCTCCGCCTGCGGACGGGCGCGCAGTCCGCCGCCCTGGCGGCTGGCGGGCGGGTTGCGGACGATCTCGCCATCGCGGATCTCGACGATCCGCTCCGCCTGAGCGGCGACCTGCGGATCGTGGGTCACAATGATGACCGTGTGCCCCTGCGCTTTTAGCTGGTGCAGGATCGCCATTACCTCTTCGCCGGAATGGCTGTCCAGCGCGCCGGTGGGCTCATCGGCGAGGATCACTTCCCCACCGTTCATCAGGGCGCGGGCGATACTGACCCGCTGCTGTTGGCCGCCGGACAGCTGCGACGGCTGATAGTCGGCGCGATCGCCAAGCCCCAGGCGCGCCAGCAGCTCATGCGCGCGCGCCAGGCGTGCCCGCCGTTCACTACCGGCATACACCGCCGGTACTTCGACGTTCTGCGCGGCGGTCAGATGCGACAGCAGGTGATAGCGTTGAAAGATAAAACCAAAGTGCTCCCGCCGCAGACGGGCCAGCGCATCGCCATCCAGCTGCGCAATATCGGTTCCCGCCACCCGATAGGTGCCGCTGGTGGGTTTATCGAGGCAGCCAAGGATGTTCATCAGCGTTGATTTACCCGAGCCGGAGGCCCCGACGATCGCCACCATCTCCCCGGCATGGATACTGAGGGTGATCCCCTTGAGGACCTCAACGCTGCCGTCGCCGGAAGGATAGCTGCGACGAATATCACGCAGCTCGAGCAGGGCCGTCATTTTGCCGCCCCGCTCGCGCTCTCGCCGACGATCACCTCATCCCCCTCTTCAAGTCCCTGCACCACCGCGACGTCGGTATCATTGCGCGCGCCAATGACAATCTCACGCTCTTTGACCTCGCCGGTACGCAACAGCCGGACGTGGTAGCGGTTATCACCGACCGCATCACCCAGGGCGCTCAGCGGGATGGTGATCACGTTCTTCACCTCGGCCAGTTGGATATGCACCTGCGCGGTCATGTCGAGGCGCAGAATTCCCTGCGGGTTCGGGACCTCGAAGCGGGCATAATAGAAGATGGCGTCGTTGACTTTTTCCGGCGTCGGCAGAATGTCCTTCAGCTTGCCTTCATAGCGAGTTAGCGGGTCGCCCAGCACGGTAAACCACGCCTTTTGTCCCGGTCTGAGGTGGATGACATCCGCTTCGGAGACCTGCGCTTTCACCAGCATGGTGCTGAGGTCCGCCAGGGTCAGAATGTTCGGCGCCTGCTGGGCAGCGATCACCGTCTGTCCCTGCAGGGTAGTAATTTGCGTCACTTCACCAGCCATCGGCGCCAGGATCCGCGTGTAGTCGAGGTTGGTCTTCGCCGTGTCGAGCGTTGCCTGGTTGCGCTTAATTTGCGCTTCAATGGTGCCGATTTGCGCCTGTTTCACCGCCAGGTCGGTGGCCGCGGTATCGAGGTCTTGTCGCGAGACCAGCTGGCGCTGCGCCAGCTGCTGCTGACGGGCCAGGGTCACCTGCGCCAGCTTACTCTCCGCGCGCGCCTGATTGAGCTGGGCGCGCAGCTCCATCAACGTCGCCTCCACCTCTTTGATCTGGTTTTGCGCCTGCTCAGGATCGATAACCCCCAGCAGTTGGTCCTTTTTGACCTTATCGCCGATATTCACGTGCAGCGTCTTCAGCTGTCCGCTGACCTGGGCGCCGACGTCAACTTTTCGCAGGGCATCCAGCTTGCCGGTGGCCAGCACGCTCTGCTGGAGATCGCCTTTGCGCACCACCAGCGTCTGGTAGTGCGGTAGCGGCGCATTGAGGATCCGCCATCCCCAGACAGCCAGACCCAGCACAACGATCGCCAACAGCCACCAGACGGTCCTGCGTTTTCCCTTCACTTTCATATTCCGATTCCTGCTGTTTCCCTGCCGCTCCAGGCGGTGATTCTATCGAAACCCGTCGGCAACAGGACACCCATTTTTCGCGCCAATGATGTTTTGTTTAGCTGCC
The DNA here is from genome assembly GCF_018223875.1 of Klebsiella sp. 54. Taxonomy (NCBI): domain Bacteria; kingdom Pseudomonadati; phylum Pseudomonadota; class Gammaproteobacteria; order Enterobacterales; family Enterobacteriaceae; genus Klebsiella; species Klebsiella sp. 54. The sequence goes on along the minus strand of NZ_JAGRRA010000002.1, from coordinate 753,691 downwards.
GGAGAGCTTTGCGCCGCCGAAATTCCCGACGGCGAAGAGATTAATCAGCGCGACCGCGGGCCAGCCACAGTACCCGCGAGAACATTTTTTTCAGCAGCGTCGGCACAGCGTCCACCCCACGGCGGCCGGCTTCCATTGCCACCTCAATCGCCAGGTCCGGCTTGGATGAGCGATGGATGGCCTTGGTGATCACCCGCCGCATATTCATGGGCACATTATCCGGGATCTGCGCCACCCGGTGGTAAACGTCATCAAATCCCTGACGATACATAAAGTGTTCCATATCCAGCGCCGGCAGAGCGGTCAGATGGTCGCGCTCCAGCTCGCGATCGTTATTCAGCAGACCGCGTACGGTCGCGGCATATTTTTTTCCTGCCTCATCGCCATCCACCAGCACGTGCCACTGGATCCCCATCCGGCGGGCGAATTTGATCAATGGCTTCAGGCCCGACTGGGCGAATTCAATCACTTTCACCCCTTCAGCATCAAAATGATGGCCGCACTGGCGGGCCAGCTCGTTGATAACCCAGGTTTCCGTCTCCCCCTCCACCAGCAGCCAACAGCGGGCGAAGAGCGATGAGGCGCGATTGAAGCGGATGTGAAAGGCAATGCGTCGACTCTCTTCGGCATTCATTCCGCCCGGCCCCAGCCGCCATGCCGACACCCGCGCCGATTCACGCACCAGCCGACAAACCTGCTCCACCGGCGTCAGGGACAGCAGCTCTCCGGAGTTGGTGGTGGTCACACGCTGCAACGGCAGCAAATTCAGCAGATGCCAGGCGACGGAGAGCATGATCGGGTGCAGGCGGGTCTCGGGATCCTCAATCAACAGCAGCGGCCGCGCGTCGCGATCGAGGCGCACCGTCCCTTTCGCCTGCAGCAGGGTAGCAAATAGCCCCAGCAGGATCACCCGATGGCTGCGCCCGCCGGGCTTGTCGATCATCCGGTTGATAATATCCAGGTAACGCCAGCTACGCTGCTCATCATGGGAACGTCGACGCATCAGGCGATGTCGCGTCTGGGCGCTGCTTTGCTCGGCAAAGTAATGCTCCAGCAGCTGCACCATGGCCGACAACCCCTGACGGATCTGACCGTCGGATAAATTTTGCGGGTGGCTGACCAGTTCGCGGGACAGAAAATCCAGCTGGCGGGCGGTGATCTCAATCTGCGGCGAGTGCGGTACCGTTCCGTTATGAATGCGCCGCATAAAGCGCGCGTCGCGCAGGCGCAGCACCGGCATCAAACGCACCAGGTGTCTGGCCAGCTCATCGATATCCTCCAGCACCAGCGCTTCGCCTTCGCCATCGATAAAACTGCGCAGGGTCATCACGCTGTCGTCATCGGCGAGTTCGCCTTCCAGGCGGTAGAAGACCCGGTGATAGCCGTCATCACAGGGCACCCAACAGCGCTGAAGCGGACGGAAACGCCGCACCCGATGGCGCCCCGGCTCGGTTTCACGAAAGGTCAGAATAATATGCAAATGGTGCTCGCGTCCCTGGATGTCGCCCGCGGGGAACCAGAAGTCATCGCGAACAAAGTGATAAAGATCGAACTCTGGCGACAAAAGCAGGGTCAGCGCATCAAGCAGACTGGACTTCCCCCACGCGTTCTCCCCGATCAGGACGTTATTTTGCTCCAGCATCAACGACAGACGATTGATACCGCGAAAACCGACGATTTCTACGCGCTCAAGAAGCATATCCCCTCCGCTACACCACCACTCTCCTTCAGTAATCAACAGTATAGCGAGGGCGGCGGCAAGATGACACTCCGCTTAATCACCTCTGCGCATCCTATTCTGGAGATTAAATATATTCATAAAATTACGCACTTATCGTCTATTAACGGCTATTGATTATTCATCAAACAAAATAGTTTTATTTCAGACGTTATGTTCTACACTATTGATAATCTTGGATGGATATAGGAAGAGTTAAACTGGCAAACGCAATCCCTTCACCTTGCCCTAAATCAAATAATATCAATATATTTAACTGGCTCTGGGATGGCGATTATCTCTAGAATAACGCCGCTTTATTTTTATCGTCGTCCCTTATCACGATAAATAAAGACCGGCACGGTCCGCTCGTGCGCGTATACATTTAAATTGAGGTGGTTATGTTCAGAAAATTAGCAGCCGAATGCTTCGGCACCTTCTGGCTTGTATTTGGCGGCTGCGGTAGCGCCGTACTTGCCGCAGCATTTCCCGAGTTGGGTATCGGTTTTGCCGGCGTGGCGCTGGCATTTGGTTTAACCGTATTAACCATGGCGTATGCGGTTGGCCATATTTCCGGCGGTCATTTCAACCCGGCGGTAACCTTAGGCCTGTGGGCCGGTGGTCGTTTCCCGGCGAAAGAGGTCATTGGCTATATTATCGCCCAGGTCGTCGGCGGAATTATTGCCGCCGCGGTGCTGTACGTGGTGGCCAGCGGTAAAGCCGGCTTTGATGCCGCCGCCAGCGGCTTTGCCTCAAACGGCTATGGCGAACACTCCCCGGGCGGCTTCTCTATGCTGTCGGCTATCGTTATTGAAATCGTACTGACCTGCGGCTTCCTGCTGGTTATCCATGGCGCGACCGACAAACACGCGCCTGCGGGCTTCGCGCCGATCGCTATCGGCCTGGCGCTGACTCTCATCCATTTAATCAGCATTCCGGTCACCAACACTTCCGTCAACCCGGCGCGCAGCACCGCGGTGGCGATTTTCCAGGGCGGTTGGGCGCTGCAGCAGCTGTGGCTGTTCTGGGTCATGCCGATCGTCGGCGGGATCCTTGGCGGCGTGCTGTACCGCACTCTGCTGGAAAAACGCGATTAATCCTTTCTAAAGCCCGGGTCTCCGGGCTTTTTCTTTCTGGCGACAGCTTTACTCGGCCCGGCTATTTGGGTAGTGTCATGAGCGCTATTCTCATCATGCAAGGGCTGCGTCGTTCATGTTCTCGGGACTGTTCATCATTCTGTTGCCGCTGGTCGTCGGCTATTTACTGCCTCTTCGTCACTCCTCTGCGCTAAAACTGATTCACCGGATGCTGAGCTGGATTGTCTATGTGATCCTCTTTTTTATGGGTATCAGCCTGGCGTTTCTCGACAATCTGGCCAGCAATCTGCTGGCGATATTGCATTACGCCGCGGTGAGCGTGGTCATCATTTTACTGTGTAATATTACCGCTCTGCTGTGGCTGGAAAGAAAAATGCCCTGGCGCAGTCTGCATCGTCAGGAGAAATTACCCTCGCGCCTGGCCATGGCCCTGGAATCACTCCAGCTGTGCGGGGTGGTGGTCCTCGGTTTTTTGCTTGGCCTGACCGGCCTGCCTTTTTTACAACACGCCACCGAAGCCAGCGAATATACGCTGATCTTTCTCCTGTTCCTCGTCGGTATTCAATTACGCAATAATGGAATGAGTCTGCGACAAATAGTCCTTAACCGCCGGGGAATGATCGTCGCCGTGGTGGTCACGATCAGTTCATTACTCGGCGGCATCCTCAACGCCTTTATTCTGGATTTGCCGCTAAAGACCGGTCTGGCGATGGCCAGCGGCTTCGGCTGGTATTCACTCTCCGGTATTTTACTGACCGAATCCTTTGGCCCGGTAATCGGCAGCGCGGCGTTCTTCAACGACCTGTGCCGCGAGCTGCTGGCCATCATGTTAATTCCGGGCCTGATTCGCCGAAGCCGCTCCACGGCGCTGGGTCTGTGCGGCGCCACTTCCATGGACTTCACCCTACCGGTGCTGCAGCGTTCCGGCGGCGTGGAGATCGTCCCTGCCGCTATCGTGCACGGTTTTCTGCTGAGCCTGCTGGTCCCGATCCTGATCGCCTTTTTTGCCGCCTGAGTACGCGCTGGCGGCAGACTTCCTGCCGCCAATTTTGCGCTAAATCAATCTCCCTTTAAGTTGTATCAGAAATACCTTTTCTCCTCACGCGCTCGGGCATAACCTTAAACATGTATATCAAATATAACTTTAAAGGTGTGACCATGTTTTGTGTGCAATGTGAACAAACCATTCGTACCCCGGCCGGCAACGGCTGCTCTTACGCGCAGGGGATGTGCGGTAAAACAGCGGAAACCTCCGATCTACAGGATCTGCTGATTGCGTCACTGCAAGGCCTCTCCGCCTGGGCGCTTAAGGCCCGCGAATATGGCATTATCGATCATGAGGTCGACAGCTTCGCCCCCCGCGCCTTCTTCTCTACGCTAACTAACGTCAATTTCGATTCTCCGCGCATCGTCGGCTATGCCCGTCAGGCGATTGCCCTGCGTGAGGCGCTGAAAGCGCAGTGCCTGGACCTTGATGCCAGCGCCAAAGTTGACAGCCCGGTGGCCGACCTGCAGCTGGTCGGCGACGATCTGGGTGGCCTGCAGCGTCAGGCGGCAGACTATGCCCCGAATAAAGATAAAGCCGCTATCGGCGAGAATATCCTCGGCCTGCGCCTGCTGTGCCTGTATGGTCTGAAAGGCGCTGCGGCTTATATGGAACACGCCCACGTGCTCGGCCAGTACGACAACGCCATTTACGCCCAGTACCACAAGATCATGGCGTGGCTGGGCACCTGGCCTGCGGATATGAATGCGCTGCTCGAATGTTCGATGGAAATCGGCCAGATGAACTTCAAAGTGATGAGCATCCTTGACGCCGGCGAAACCACGAAATATGGCCACCCAACGCCGACTCAGGTCAACGTAAAAGCCACCGCAGGTAAATGTATCCTGATCTCTGGCCACGACCTGAAAGATCTCTACAACCTGCTGGAGCAGACGGAAGGCACCGGCGTCAACGTCTATACCCACGGCGAAATGCTGCCGGCGCACGGCTATCCGGAGCTGCGTAAATTCAAACATCTGATCGGCAACTACGGCAGCGGCTGGCAGAACCAGCAGGTGGAATTCGCCCGCTTCCCAGGCCCCATCGTGATGACCTCTAACTGCATCATCGATCCCACCGTCGGCGCTTACGACGATCGCATCTGGACTCGCAGCATCGTCGGCTGGCCGGGCGTGAACCACCTGGAAGGCGAAGACTTCTCCCCGGTCATTGCCCAGGCGCAGCAGATGGCGGGCTTCCCGTACAGCGAAATCCCGCATCTGATCACCGTCGGCTTTGGCCGTCAGACCCTGCTCGGCGCGGCGGATACGCTGATCGATCTGGTCAGCCGTGAAAAACTGCGCCATATCTTCCTCGTCGGCGGCTGCGACGGCGCGCGCGGGGAACGTAACTATTTCACCGATTTTGCCACCAGCGTGCCGGACGACTGTCTGATCCTGACGCTGGCCTGCGGTAAATACCGCTTTAACAAGCTGGATTTCGGCGATATCGAAGGCCTGCCGCGTCTGGTCGACGCTGGTCAGTGTAATGATGCCTATTCGGCGATTATTCTGGCGGTCACGCTGGCGGAAAAACTGGGCTGCGGCGTCAACGATCTGCCGCTGTCGCTGGTGCTCTCCTGGTTCGAACAGAAAGCGATTGTCATCCTGCTGACGCTGCTGTCTCTCGGCGTGAAAAATATCGTCACCGGCCCGACGGCGCCAGGCTTCTTCACTCCGGATCTGCTGGCTGTCCTCAATGAGAAGTTTGGTCTGCGTTCCGTGACCACCGTGGAACAAGATATGCAGCAGCTGCTGAGCGCGTAAGGAGTCCCTGATGACCATGCCAACTTCGCAATGCCCGTGGCGGATGCAGGTTCACCACATTCACCAGGAAACCCCGGACGTGTGGACCCTTTCGCTGCTGTGCCACGATTACTATCCGTATCGCGCCGGGCAGTACGCCCTGGTCAGCGTGCGTGATTCCGCGGAAACGCTGCGCGCCTACACCCTCTCCTCCACGCCGGGGGTCAGCGAGTATATTACGCTGACCGTTCGCCGCATTAACGAGGGCGCGGGTTCACAATGGTTAACCCACGAGGTCAAACGCGGCGATTATCTTTGGCTGTCCGATGCGATGGGCGAGTTTATCTGCGACGATAAAGCAGAAGATAAATTCCTGCTGCTGGCCGCCGGCTGCGGGGTGACGCCGATAATGTCGATGCGCCGCTGGCTGGCGAAGTACCGCCCGCTGGCAGACGTGCAAGTGATCTATAGCGTTCGTTCGCCGGAGGATGTGATCTTTGCCGAGGAGTGGCGCAACTATCCGGTTACCCTGGTGGCGGAGCACAACGCAACGCACGGTTTTGTCGCCGGCCGTCTGACCCTGGAGCTACTGCAGAGCGTGCCGGATATCGCCAGCCGCACCGTGATGACCTGCGGGCCAGCGCCGTATATGGAGAAGGTTGAGCAGGAGGTGGCCGCCCTGGGTGTCACCCGCTTCTTTAAGGAGAAGTTCTTCACACCGGTGGCAGAGGCCGCCACCAGCGGGCTGAAATTCACCAAACTGCAGCCGGCGAGAGAGTTTTACGCGCCGGTGGGCACCACCCTGCTCGAGGCGCTGGAGAGCAATCAGGTGCCGGTGACCGTCGCCTGCCGCGCCGGCGTCTGCGGCTGCTGCAAAACCAGAGTCGTTTCCGGGGAGTATAGCGTCACCAGCACCATGACGCTGACCGAAGATGAAATCGCCGACGGCTATGTGCTGGCCTGCTCCTGTCGCCCGCAGAGCGATCTGGTTCTCGCCTGAGGTCAAAATCCCCGGTGGCGCTACCGCTTACCGGGGCTACAGCGCTGTGCGATTTGGTAGCCCGGAGAAGGCGCAATGCGCCGCCTCCGGGAAAACCCCTGGCGACAATAAACTCTCAGGCGACATGAGATAAACGCTTTCCCGGACTGAAAAGCGGCAAACCGACAACAGTATCGACTTTACGCCCCAGGACGAATGAGGCATTTTTACCGCCAGACCGACTGACCGGCCAGCGAGTAACGCCCGGCGCCCAAAAGCGCAATCGCCAGCGCGCCAACAAAGAAATAGACCAGATTCTCGATCGCCCACGCCCCCACCGCATCAAGCGCAAATGTCTTGCCGAGACCGACCATCAGCCACGCCACCACCATGGTGAAAGCCAACACCAGCGCCGCAGGGCGCGTCAGGATGCCGACAATCAACAAACAGGGGGCGACCACCTCCCCCACCAGCACACCGTAGGCGATAAACCCCGGCAACCCCTTCGCCGCCAGCATCCCGCTAATGCCGTCCACGCCATCCAGCAGCTTGTGCAAACCGTGAAACAGCATTAACCCGCCGACGGCGAGTCGTAACAAGAGTTTACCGGCGTCTTCATGCGACAGCGTTCTGTTTACTGCATTTAACAATCCCTTAACCATTTGATGTGCTTCCTGTTTTACACCCTGTGAGATCCCAGAGTATGCCCATTGCTTCAGCAATAAAACCAGCAAAAAATTGAGGGCAATCGGCAACGTAAGCTGCAGTTTCATCTAAGCTTGAAGGCGTTATCAAAAAAAGGAGATGGAGATCATGAAACAAACCGTGGCCGCATACATTGCCAAAATGCTGGAACAGGCCGGCGTGAAACGTATCTGGGGCGTCACCGGCGATTCCCTCAATGGATTGAGCGATAGCCTGAACCGCATGGGCACCATCGACTGGATGGCCACCCGGCACGAAGAGGTTGCCGCTTTCGCCGCCGGCGCGGAGGCGCAACTGACCGGCGAACTGGCGGTCTGCGCTGGTTCCTGCGGACCGGGTAACCTGCATCTGATCAACGGTCTGTTTGACTGTCACCGCAACCATGTCCCGGTGCTGGCGATTGCCGCCCACATTCCATCCAGCGAAATCGGCAGCGGCTATTTCCAGGAGACCCATCCCCAGGAGCTGTTCCGCGAATGCAGCCACTACTGCGAGCTGGTCTCCACCCCGGAGCAGATCCCGCAGGTGCTGGCGGTGGCGATGCGCAAGGCGGTGATCAACCGCGGCGTTTCGGTGGTGGTGCTGCCCGGCGACGTGGCGCTGAAGGCGGCCCCGGAGAGCGCCAGCAGCCAGTGGTATCATGCGCCGTTGCCGACGGTCACCCCGGCGGAAGAAGAGCTGCGCAAGCTGGCCCAGCTGATCCGCTACTCCAGCAATATCGCGCTCATGTGCGGCAGCGGTTGCGCCGGCGCCCACCAGGAGCTGGTGGAGTTCGCGGCGAAAATTAAAGCTCCCATCGTCCATGCGTTGCGCGGTAAAGAGCATGTGGAGTATGACAACCCGTATGATGTGGGCATGACCGGGCTGATTGGCTTCTCTTCTGGCTTCCACACCATGATGAATGCCGACACCCTGATCCTGCTCGGCACCCAGTTCCCCTATCGCGCCTTCTATCCGACCGACGCCAAAATTATTCAGATCGACATTAACCCCGGCAGCATCGGCGCGCACAGTAAGGTCGATATGGCGCTGGTGGGCGACATTAAATCAACGCTGAAGGCGCTGCTGCCGCTGCTGGAAGAGAAAACCGATCGCCGCTTCCTCGATAAGGCGCTGGAGCACTATCGCGACGCGCGAAAAGGACTCGACGATCTGGCGAAGCCCAGCGAGAAGGCGATCCACCCGCAATATCTGGCGCAGCAGATCAGCCATTTTGCCGATGAAGACGCCATTTTCACCTGCGATGTCGGCACCCCGACCGTCTGGGCGGCACGCTATCTCAAGATGAACGGCAAACGCCGCCTGCTGGGTTCATTCAATCACGGCTCCATGGCCAACGCCATGCCGCAGGCCATTGGCGCCAAGGCCACCGCGCCGGAGCGTCAGGTGGTGGCCATGTGCGGCGACGGCGGGTTTAGCATGCTGATGGGGGATTTTCTGTCGCTGGCGCAGATGAAGCTGCCGGTGAAAATTATCATCTTTAACAACAGCGTGCTGGGTTTCGTGGCGATGGAGATGAAGGCCGGGGGCTATCTCACCGACGGCACGGAGCTGCACGACACCAACTTCGCCCGCATCGCCGAAGCCTGCGGGATTAAAGGTATTCGCGTTGAGAAAGCCTCCGAGGTGGATGAAGCGCTGCAGACCGCCTTCCGCACCGACGGTCCAGTGCTGGTCGACGTCGTGGTCGCCAAAGAGGAGCTGGCGATCCCGCCGCAGATCAAGCTGGAGCAAGCTAAAGGCTTTAGCCTGTATATGCTGCGGGCGATCATCAGCGGGCGCGGCGATGAAGTCATCGAACTGGCGAAAACCAACTGGCTCAGGTAAAACAGAAGCAATACTCTGAACCAGAACAAGGAATAGCCGTGATCGATCTGCGCAGTGATACCGTTACCCGCCCCGGGCGCGCCATGCTGGAAGCCATGATGGCCGCCCCGGTCGGGGACGATGTGTATGGCGACGACCCTACCGTCAATGAACTTCAGCGCTACGCCGCCGACCTGGCCGGCAAAGAGGCGGCGCTGTTTCTGCCCACCGGCACCCAGGCCAACCTCGTCGGCCTGCTCAGCCATTGCCAGCGCGGCGAAGAGTATATCGTCGGCCAGGGGGCGCATAACTATCTGTACGAAGCCGGCGGGGCGGCGGTTCTCGGCAGTATTCAGCCGCAGCCGATTGACGCCGCGGCGGACGGTTCGCTGCCGCTGGATAAAGTCGCAGCAAAAATCAAACCTGACGATATCCATTTTGCCCCGACCCGCCTGCTGAGTCTGGAAAACACCCATAACGGTAAGGTGCTGCCTCGCGACTATCTGCAGGAAGCCTGGGCGTTTACCCGCCAGCGCAATCTGGCGCTGCACGTCGACGGCGCGCGCATCTTTAACGCCGTGGTGGCCTACGGCTGCGAGTTACGCGATATCGCCCAATACTGCGACTCCTTCACCATCTGTCTGTCAAAGGGGCTTGGCGCCCCGGTAGGCTCGCTGCTGGTCGGTAGTGAGGCGTACATTCGTCGCGCCGTTCGCTGGCGGAAAATGGTCGGCGGCGGGATGCGCCAGGCGGGCATTCTGGCCGCCGCCGGGCTGTACGCGCTGAAAAATAATGTCCAGCGCCTGCAGGAGGATCATGATAACGCCGCGTGGATGGCGGATCAGCTGCGCGCCATCGGCGCCGACGTTACTCGTCACGATACCAACATGCTGTTCGTTCGCGTCGGTGATGAGCAGGCCCGGGCGCTCGGCGAGTTTATGCAGGCGCGCGGCGTGCTGATCAACGCTTCGCCAGTCGTCCGTCTGGTCACTCACCTGGATGTCGACCGTCAGCAGTTGAGCGAGGTGGTCGCCCACTGGCAGGCTTTTTTACAACGCTAAGGAGTCAGGCGTGTCGCAATCTGTTCTGGTGCTCGGCGCCAGCGGCTATATCGGTCAGCATTTAGTCCGCGAGTTAAGCGCGCGGGGATATCCGGTGCTGGCGGCGGCGCGCCATACCGACCGACTGCAAAAACTCGCGTTGCCCGGCGTCACCTGCCGGTCCGTCGATCTCAATCAGCCGCAGGCTCTGCCTGCGCTGCTCACCGGTATCGATACGCTTTACTATCTGGTACATGGCATGGGCGAAGGCGGCGATTTTATCGCCCATGAGCGTCGGGTGGCGACGCATGTTCGCGATGCCCTGCGCCAGATGCCGGTACGTCAGATTATCTTTCTCAGCTCGCTGCAGGCACCAGCGCAGGAGCAGTCCGACCATCTGCGCGCTCGTCAGGTCACCGGCGATCTCCTGCGCGAGTCGGGTGTGCCGGTAACCGAGCTGCGGGCCGGAATTATCGTCGGTGCCGGCTCCGCCGCCTTCGAGGTGATGCGCGACATGGTCTATAACCTGCCGGTGCTGACTCCTCCGCGCTGGGTGCGTTCGCGTACCACCCCTGTCGCGCTGGAAAACCTGCTCGTTGACCTCGTTGAGCTGCTGAATCATCCTTCCGACGCGCACCGCGTCTTCGAAGCCGCCGGTCCGGAGGTGTTAAGCTACCAGCAGCAGTTCATTCGCTTTATGGCCGTCAGCGGCAAACACCGCCCGCTTATTCCGATTCCCCTGCCGACGCGCTGGATCTCGGTGTGGTTCCTCAATGTCATCACCTCGGTGCCGCCGACCATCGCCAAAGCGCTGATTCAGGGGTTGAAGCACGATCTGATCGCCGATGACCGGACGCTGCGGGCGCTGATCCCGCAAACGCTGATCCCCTTCGATCAGGCGGTTCGCCGCACCCTGAAAGAAGAAGAGCAGCTGGTAAACTCCAGCGACTGGGGCTACGACGCCCAGGCTTTCGCCCGCTGGCGACCGGAGTATGGCTACTATCCGAAACAGGCAGGCTGCACCGTCGCCACTCCGGCGAGCCGCAAAGCCCTGTGGCAGGTTGTTAACCAAATCGGCGGTAAAGAGGGATATTTTTTCGGCAATCTGCTGTGGAAAACCCGCGGCGCGATGGATCTGCTGGTCGGCCACCGGCTGGCCAAAGGGCGACCGCAGCGCGACTATCTGCAGACCGGCGATACGGTCGACAGCTGGAAGGTGATTATTGTGGAGGAAGAAAAACAGCTCACTCTGCTGTTCGGCATGAAAGCGCCGGGGCTGGGCCGGTTAAGCTTTACCATTAACGATAAAGGCGATCGTCGTGAACTGGACGTCCGCGCCTGGTGGCACCCGCACGGTATGCCGGGCCTGGTCTACTGGCTGCTGATGATCCCGGCGCACCTGTTTATTTTCCGCGGTATGGCGCAACGCATCGCCCGGTTGGCCGAACAAATCTCAGGCAGAGTCGAAGGATAAGCATTATTCTTTCATGATTCTCATTGCATAGTCGGGAGAATCACGGAAAAATGCGCACGAAATTCTTTTCTGGGACAGTAGAGTGATATGAAGGTACTGGTTACCGGTGCGACCAGCGGATTAGGCCGCAACGCAGTGGAATATCTGCGCAACAAGGGCATCAGCGTGCGAGCGACCGGGCGCAACGAAGCGATGGGTAAGCTTCTGAGCAAAATGGGGGCGGAATTCATCCCGGCGGATTTAACCGAGCTGGTCTCTTCGCAGGCTAAAGTGATGCTCGCCGGTATCGATACCCTGTGGCACTGCTCAAGCTTTACCTCGCCCTGGGGCACGCAGCAGGCTTTCGATCTCGCTAACGTCCGCGCCACCCGTCGCCTCGGCGAGTGGTCTGTAGCATGGGGCGTACGCAATTTCGTTCATATCTCTTCGCCCTCGCTCTATTTTGATTATCACCACCATCGCGATATTCAGGAAGATTTCCGCCCGCACCGCTTCGCCAACGAGTTTGCCCGCAGCAAGGCAGCCAGCGAAGAGGTGATCAACCTGCTGGCGCAGGCCAACCCGCACACCCGTTTTACCATTTTGCGCCCGCAGAGTTTGTTCGGGCCGCACGATAAAGTCTTTATTCCCCGGCTGGCGCAAATGATGCAACACTATGGCAGCGTCCTGTTGCCACGGGGCGGCAGCGCGCTGGTCGATATGACCTATTATGAAAACGCCGTCCACGCGATGTGGCTGGCGAGCCAGCCGGCGTGCGATCATCTTCCCTCCGCCCGCGCGTGGAATATCAGCAACGGCGAACCGCGCACCCTGCGCAGTATCGTGCAGAAACTGATCGACGAGCTGAGCATCAAATGCCGGATCCGCTCAGTCCCCTACCCGATGCTGGATATTATCGCCCGCAGCATGGAGCGTTTTGGCGATAAAACGGCCAAAGAGCCGGCCTTTACCCACTACGGCGTCTCGAAACTGAATTTTGATTTTACGCTCGATATCACTCGCGCGCAGGATGAGCTGGGTTATCAGCCGGTGGTGACGCTGGACGACGGGATTGTGCGTACCGCCGCCTGGCTGCGCGACCACGGTAAACTTCACCGCTAACCCTGACCATACTTTTCTAACAGCGCCTCGGCTATCGCTTCGGTTTGCGCATCTGCTACGCCATCCCAGCGCTGGGGGCGGAAGTGCATCTGGAAGGCGGTAATCACTCGTTTTTTCTGCGCGGGAGTCATCTCCGGCGTGACCTGATAGCCGTAGCGCGCCAGCAAATCCAGTACTACCTCAGGGTCCACTGGCTCACTGGCCGGGCGCCCGTTCAGATAGAAAGCCACCCGCTGCTCGTCCGGCCAGGCGCCAATCCCCTGCTGCGCCAGCTGTTGCCAGGGGAACAACGGTCCCGGATCGTCTTTGCGCTGCGGGGCGATATCGGCATGGGCTACCACGTTCTGCGGCGCGATGTGGTAGCGGGCGATAATATCGCGCGCCAGCGGGATCAGGGCCGCGATCTGCTCCGGGTGAAAGGGGGTAAAGCTTTTACCCCCCGCAGTCTTCTGCCAGCCGCGGTTTTCCAGTTCAATACCAATGGAAGTATCGTTGATGCGCGTGCTGCCGCGCCAGTAGCTCACCCCGGCGTGCCAGGCCAGATCCTCTTCCGGCACCAGCTGCCAGATCCGCGGTTTATGATGGTGGCGCGGCGGCTGTTCAGGAATTAAATAGTGGGAGCTGACCTCTTTATCAGTCAGGGTTGCCAGGGAGACATCAAAATTATCTGCGGTATAGTGGATAACCAGCACTTTTATGCGCGGATAGGCCGCCTGCGCCGGATGGCGAGTGTCCAGCTGATATCCGTCGCGATCGATGATGCCTTTTTCCCCCGCGCAGCCGGCCAGCAGTAGCGCCAACAGGAGTACATAGGCAATCCGTTTCATCCCTTCTCCCTTGCCCGGTAGCGTCTCCGGGTTAATAAGACCATTGATTACGTCCTTTATTTTTCGCCTGGTACAGCGCACTGTCCGCCCGGGCGATCAGCGTCTCCATCGGGACCGTGCCATCGGAATCGACGATCCCGATACTGACGGTCACCACCGACGCCACCTCTGATGCCTCATGAGGAAGCGCCGCCTCGTGAATTTTCTGCTGAATGCGCTCGGCAATCGCGGTGGCATGCACCAGGGGAACCCTAGGCAACGCCACCACAAATTCCTCGCCGCCATAGCGAGCCACCAGATCATCTTCGGCCCGGACCGCCATTTTCAGCACCTGCGCGACAGAAGATAAGCACTCGTCACCAGCCTGATGACCATAGCGATCGTTATAGCGTTTAAAGTAATCGACATCGATCATCATCAGCGACAACGGCGTGTTTTGCTGCCAGATCTCCGCCAGATACGCATTCAGCGCCCGGCGGTTAGCGGTCCCGGTTAATGCATCCTGGTTGGCAATACTTTCCAGCCGCTGAATAAGCTGCATATTTTCCTGATGCGTATCCCAGGCTTCATCGTACCAGCGCTGGAGAATACGTCGTCCATACAGCAAAATCGCCGTAAAGATGGTCCACAGGATCAAAAAGCGAATTTCAGCGTGATAGTGGATCTGAATTCCCGCTAGCAAGGCCGTCCCCCATAGCGGCAGCATAAAAGCGATAATGCCCGGCCAATGGTGATACAACGCAGTGAGGCCAGTGGTCAACAATATAACCAGCAGCGGCCAGGCGAAGGGCAAAGCCCAGAAAAAGATAAAACAGTAATTACTCAGGGACCAGCACAGGCTGAGCACCAGCAGCAGCGCGGTGATGATATTCAGCGTATAACGCCCCTGCGCCAGACGCGGCGTGATGGCAATAATCACTAAAATGGCCGAAATAATAATAACCGCAATCAGCGCTATTTCGATATAAGGAATAACCGCCTGGTGAGTCAGGAGCTTCTTATCAAAATAGGTAAAAATAAAGTTGCGGGAGAAAATCATTAACGCAAACGCGATATTTACAAAAGCCAGCCAGGGCAGACTCATTGACAGCGCATGGCGCTGGACATCATCTCTGGTGGCCCACAACGCGGTTCGCTGCTGCCGGGCGCGCTCTCGCTTATTTGTTAACATCTTATCTCCCTGGTGACCTGCATGACCATAGGCGCAGCCCCTGCTTGTCTATATGATAAACTATGTTTCCGGGAATGTCTGTCCGCGCGCTGTCTCCCCTGCCCCGGCCTCTTAAGCTGATTTTCAGCTAATGTCAGTAGAAATTGGTATGCTCCGTTCACGATGTGTAAACGGCAAAAAAAAGCAAGCATTATCAATGCGAATTCTGTCATCTTTTCTTTAAAAAAGAGTTAACTAGCCGTCATAAAATTGCAGTATTTTGCTTGAAAAAAAAGCAGTGTTAGTACAATCTGAAATCGCTCATTGGTGAGTTAAAACAAGAGCATGATGATAGCAAGATAAACAATGGAGTCTAAAAATATGAAATATGCAGCTTTAGTGGCAGGTGCGGCATTGTTTTTAACGGCGAACGCCTTCTCCGCTGAGATTTTATCGAAAGAAGCTTTTGATAAGGTCCATACGCAATACACCAAGATCGGCACCATTTCTTCTACCGGCCAGACCGCACCGAGCGATGCTCGTGAAGAGCTGATTAAAAAAGCTGATGAAAAAGGCGCGGATGTTATCGTGCTCTCTTCCGGGAACACGGATAAAAAACTGCACATTTCCGCTAATATCTATAAGAAGAAATAACTAATCTTATCTCTCAAGAAACACTACCCTGTTTCCGGGGTAGTGTTTCTTGTTTATGCAAAGCCATAATTTATTTTTATCCCGCCGTGATTTTTTCTGCCTGAAAACCGCCGTCATCCCCCTGCTGATTTCCAGCCCTAAGGCTGTAGCCACATCAAGGTCTTAGCTCTTTGCGTCAAGTACAATCCGCACGCTATACGCTATGCTTTAACGGAAACTGAAAACGTAGTTCGCTTATAAGGAAATCATCATGCGCTACAAACTTCTTGCAGCACTTCTCCCTTGCGCGCTGGCGCTCAGCGCCTGTACGACCGTCACCCCGGCCTATAAAGATAATGGCACCCGCAGCGGCCCTTGTGTCGAAGGCGGCCCTGACGACGTAGCGCAAAAATTCTATGACATTCAGATCCAGAACCGTACTCAGGATCCGGCGGCGCTGCGCCCCTATCTCAGCGACGGCCTGGCGAAGTTACTCAATGACGCCCGTCAGGATCCCGCCAACAGCAAGCTGCTGCAGGCTAACCCGTTCTCCAGCAGCAGCACCCCCGCGGACAGCGCCGTCGTCGCCAGCGCCTCAACCATCCCTAATCGCGATGCGCGCAACATTCCGCTGCGCGTGGAGCTGAAACAGGGAACCCAGAACTGGAAAGACGAAGTGCTGATGATCCAGGAAGGCCAGTGCTGGGCCGTCGATGACGTTCGCTATCTCGGCAACAACAGCCACGCGCCGGCCGGAACGTTGCGACAGAGTCTGGAGAAACGCTAGTTCGGGAGTTGAAGCGACGCCGCTGAAACGATAACCCCGGTAAAATGTCGGTATTCGCCCCGAGAATGCCGACATTTACGCCCCCCTCACCCACCAGGCAATATTTTGTGCTAACTTTAAAGCTAAACGTGGTTTAGATTTAACTTTTAACGCATAAATATTGCATAACTATTCTGCCAAAGGTACTATTTGCGGCCTCAATAGCTATTCGTATCAGACTGCCCAGATGAGTATTAAACTAAACGGCATTAATTGCTTCTACGGCGCGCACCAGGCGCTGTTCGACATCACGCTGGATTGCCCGCAGGGGGAAACGCTGGTGCTGCTCGGCCCCAGCGGTGCCGGGAAGAGCTCGCTGCTGCGCGTACTCAACCTGCTGGAGATGCCGCGTTCCGGTTCGTTAACCATCGCCGGTAACCATTTCGACTTCACCAGAGCGCCGTCCGATAAAGCGATTCGCGAACTGCGGCAGAACGTCGGCATGGTTTTTCAGCAGTACAACCTGTGGCCGCACCTGACGGTACAGCAGAACCTGATCGAAGCCCCCTGTCGCGTACTGGGGTTAAGCAAGGATCAGGCGCTGGCTCGCGCCGAGAAGCTGCTGGAGCGCCTGCGTCTGAAGCCCTACAGCGATCGTTACCCGCTGCATTTATCCGGCGGCCAGCAGCAGCGTGTGGCGATCGCCCGCGCGCTCATGATGGAGCCGCAGGTTCTGCTGTTCGATGAGCCTACCGCGGCGCTCGACCCGGAAATCACCGCCCAGATCGTTAGCATCATCCGCGAGCTGGCTGAAACCGGCATCACCCAAGTTATCGTCACCCATGAAGTTGAAGTGGCGCGCAAGACGGCCAGCCGGGTGGTGTATATGGAAAATGGCCATGTCGTCGAGCAAGGGGATGCCTCCTGCTTCACGCATCCGCAAACTGACGCGTTTAAAAACTATCTTTCACATTGATGTTTTTCGGGGAAATGACGATGAAAAAAGTACTGATTGCCGCCCTGCTCGCAGGCATGAGCCTCTCCGCTTCCGCCGCGCAGACCATTCGTTTCGCCACCGAGGCCTCCTACCCTCCGTTTGAGCTGGTGGACGCCAACAACCAGATCGTCGGTTTCGATGTGGATCTGGCTAACGCGCTGTGTAAAGAGATCGATGCCACCTGTACCTTCACCAACCAGGCCTTTGACAGCCTGATCCCGGGGCTGAAATTCCGCCGTTTCGACGCGGTCATGGCCGGGATGGACATCACGCCTGAGCGTGAAAAGCAGGTACTGTTCTCCACCCCGTATTATGACAACTCGGCGCTGTTCGTCGGTCAGCAGGGCAAGTTCACCAGCATTGATCAGCTGAAGGGCAAAAAAGTGGGCGTACAGAACGGTACCACGCACCAGAAATTTATCACCGATAAACATCCGGAAATCACTACCGTCCCTTACGACAGCTACCAGAATGCGAAGCTGGATCTGCAGAACGGTCGTATTGACGCGGTCTTTGGTGATACCGCCGTGGTCACCGAATGGCTGAAGAGCAATCCGAAGCTGGCGGCCGTGGGCGATAAAGTGACCGACAAAGCCTATTTCGGCACCGGGCTGGGCATTGCCGTGCGTCAGGGCAACACCGACCTGCAGCAGAAATTTAACGCTGCGCTGGAAAAAGTGAAGAAAGACGGCACTTACCAGACCATCTATAACAAATGGTTCCAGAAGTAAGACTGAATGAACGAAATTTTTCCATTAGCAAGCGCCGCCGGGATGACCGTCGGCCTTGCCGTTTGCGCGCTCGCCATCGGCCTCGTCCTGGCGATGCTCTTCGCGGTACTGGAGTCAGTGAAATGGCGCCCGGTAGCCTGGCTTGCAACCGGCATTGTGACCATCCTGCGCGGACTACCTGAAATTCTGGTGGTGCTGTTTATCTATTTTGGCTCGTCCCAGCTGCTGCTGACGCTCTCTGACGGTTTTACCATCCCGCTCGGGTTCATCCAGATCCCGGTGCAGATGCAGATTGAGAACTTTGACGTCAGTCCGTTCCTCTGCGGGGCGATCGCCTTGTCGCTGCTGTATGCCGCCTACGCCTCGCAAACGCTGCGCGGCGCGCTGAAAGCCGTTCCGCAGGGTCAGTGGGAGTCCGGCCAGGCGCTCGGGCTGTCGAAAGCGGCCATTTTCTTCCGCCTGGTGATGCCTCAGATGTGGCGCCATGCGCTGCCCGGTCTCGGCAACCAGTGGCTGGTGCTGCTAAAGGACACCGCGCTGGTGAGCCTTATCAGCGTCAACGATCTGATGCTGCAGACTAAAAGCATCGCCACCCGCACTCAGGAGCCCTTTAACTGGTATATCATTGCCGCGGCAATCTATCTCGTCATCACCCTGTTGAGTCAATACATCCTTAAGCGGATTGACCAGCGTGCGACGCGCTTCGAACGGAGACCAGGCTGATGCTCGACTACTTACCCGAACTGCTGAAAGGACTGCATACCAGCCTGACGCTGACCGTGGCGTCGATTATCGTGGCGCTGATCCTGTCGCTGATCTTTACCATTATCCTGACGCTGAAGACGCCGGGGCTGGTGTGGATAGTGCGCGGCTACATCACGCTGTTTACCGGTACGCCGCTGCTGGTGCAGATCTTCCTGATCTACTACGGCCCAGGACAGTTTCCTTCGCTACAGGAATATCCCTGGCTGTGGCACCTTATCTCCGAGCCGTGGCTGTGCGCCCTGATCGCCCTGTCGCTCAACAGCGCCGCCTATACCACCCAGCTGTTTTATGGCGCCATCCGGGCGATCCCCGACGGGCAATGGCAGTCGTGCAGCGCGCTGGGGATGAGTAAAAAGGATACCCTGGCGATCCTGCTGCCGTATGCCTTTAAGCGCGCGCTGTCGTCCTATTCCAACGAAGTGGTGCTGGTCTTTAAGAGTACCTCTCTGGCCTACACCATCACCCTGATGGAAGTGATGGGCCACGGCCAGCTGCTGTACGGACGGACCTACGACGTGATGGTGTTCGGCGCCGCCGGGATTATCTATCTCATCGTCAACGGGCTGCTGACGCTGCTGATGCGGCTGGTGGAGCGCAAAGCGCTAGCCTTCGAGCGGCGTAATTAGCGCCTGGCGTATTTTGCATAATAAGTGAACAACAAGACGGACAAGTCTAATACCTGTCCGTCTTTTTTTATATCAAATAAAATACTTAATCATTTTTATTGCATACAAATTCATTTAATGGCATTGTCACCCTATGCCGCAGACACGGCGAATAATCATAAGATTGACAGACGGGAGTTCCACGATGAAAAAGTTAGTTCTGGCTGCACTGCTCACCACGTTCACCTTCGGCGCCGCCGCCGCGGAGAAAATCAGCTTCGGCGTGTCCGCGACCTATCCGCCGTTTGAATCGATGGACGCTAATAACCAGATTGTCGGCTTTGATATCGATCTGGCCCATGCGCTGTGCAAACAAATGCAGGCAGAATGCACCTTTACCAACCACGCCTTTGACAGCCTGATCCCGGCGCTGAAGTTTAAGAAGTATGACGCGGTGATTTCCGGAATGGATATTACGCCGGAGCGCAGCAAGCAGGTCGCCTTCACCGACCCGTACTACGCCAACTCCGCGCTGGTGATCGCCAAAAAAGACGCATTCCACTCGTTCGATGATTTGAAAGGCAAACGGATCGGCATGGAAAACGGCACCACCCACCAGAAATATCTGCAGGATAAACATCCTGAGGTGAAGACCGTCGCCTATGACAGCTACCAGAACGCGATTATCGATCTGAAAAATGGCCGTATCGACGGCGTGTTCGGCGACACGGCGGTGGTCAACGAGTGGCTGAAAACCAACCCGCAGCTGGGGGCAGCCACGCCGAAAGTGACCGACCCGCAATACTTCGGCACCGGCCTTGGGATTGCCGTGCGCCCGGATAACAAGGCGCTGCTGGAGAAACTGAACGCGGCGCTGAAGGCGATTAAAGCCGACGGTACCTACCAGAAAATCAGCAACCAGTGGTTCCCGGAGTAACTTTTTTGCCGGGTGGCGCTGCGCTGACCCGGCCTACACTTTCCCCGTAGCCGGGTAAGGCGTAGCCGCCACCCGGCAATTTCTCAAAGTGGCACGAAGAACCTGAACCGCGCCCCGCTTACCGACTCCACCAGCCTGATCCCGCCCCCGTGCAGCTCCAGCATTCGTTTCACAATCAGCAGCCCTAACCCGCCGCGATCCTCCCGCGACGCCTGGGCAGACAACGCCGACGGCCGCTGGAACAGATCGTCGCGCAGCGCGGCATCGACGCCCGTTCCGTTGTCAGCCACTTCGACCTGGATCTGTTGATTCTCCTGCCAGACCGCCAGACGAATCTCCCCGCCGACGGGAGTATGCCGCATGGCGTTGTCGAGCAGATTGGTCACCACCCTCTCAATCATCGACACATCGGCGTTAACCAGCGGCAGCGGCCCCGGCACATCAATTTGCAGGTTCACCTCGCGCGTGCGGGCGGTTAATTCAAACTTCTGCGCCACGTCGGAAATCAGCTCCCCCATCGCGAAACGCTCGCGCTGCGGCTTAATGCCCCCGTGCTCCAGTCGCGCCAGCTCAAAGAGCTGCTGCGAAAGATGGCGCACTTTGTTGCCCTGGCGCAGGGCGATGGTGAGATACTGCCTGCGCTCCTCGGCGGTCAGCCGTTCGTCCTTCAGGGTCAGCGTTTCCAGATACCCCAGCAGCGAGGTGAGCGGCGTACGTAAATCGTGGGAAATATTGGCCACAAATTCGCGGCGCTGGCGGTCGCTGTCGGCCAGCCGATCCCACTGACCGGCTATCTGCCGGGCAAGGTCAATAAAGCGATTTTCGAGCACCGCCACCTCGTTACCGGGATGGGGCTCCGGCGTGCGGGCCGCCAGGGTTTTGATGGCACTGATGCTGTCCCGATCGTTCGCCGCCACCTGGGCGGTGAGCTGGCGGACCGGCCGGGTCACCCAGAACCATGCCAGGCCTCCCGCCAGCAGGCCAAACAGAGTCACCAGCAGCAGGGTCCACAGAACAATGCTCCACAGCGTTTTTTGCCAGGCGTCGGCCGCCAGCTGATTAAAGGTCTCCCCCTGCAAAATGATATACAGGTAACCGCGCAGCTGGCCGTCGACGCGCAGCGGGGCGGCGCTGAAGACTTTTCGCCCGTCAAGGCTGCGGGGATCGTCGCCATACACCGGCGACGTACTGCCGGTGAGAAAAACCTGCACCGGCGCCATGTCGATCCGCTGGCGTTGGATATGTCCCGGCGGCGCCGCATCGGCCAACAGGTCGCCATCCGGCGACAGCAGATAGAGCTCCACGCTGGGATTAAAGGTCATCAGACGGTCAAACAGCGACTTCAGGGTTTGCCGGTTGACCTCGCCGTGGGCGTCCAGCAGCGGTTCGCGGGCCACAATTTGCTGAGCCAGCCCGGCGGAGAGGCGCTGCACCATGGCGTTGCCATACTGCGCGCTGCTATGTAACTGAACGACGCACACCGCCGCCGCGCACAGTATCAGCAGGGAGACCACCACCAGCGCCAGCCGCTGGCTGAGGCTCAGGCGGCGGATCACGGGGCGGCCTCTTGCGTCACCGGGGCGAACTTATAGCCTTTGCCCCAGACGGTCAGAATGATGTCCGGCTCGGCCGGGTCACGTTCGATTTTGCTGCGCAGGCGGTTGATATGGGTATTGACCGTGTGCTCATAGCCCTCGTGCTGATATCCCCAGACCTGCTCCAGCAGCGCCAGCCGCGAAAACACCTCCCCGGGATGGCGGGCAAAGTAATACAGCAGCTCGAATTCGCGCGGCGTGAGGTCCACCAACTCGCCGCGCAGCCTCACTTCGCGAGACAGCGGGTCGATGCTCAGACCATGGCAGGACAGGCGCCCGGCGTCCATCAACAGGTTCTGCCCCATCGCCTCCTGGCGACGAAACAGCGCTTTAACGCGGGCGATAAGCTCCAGCAGCGAAAAGGGTTTCGCCAGATAGTCGTCGGCGCCCATCTCCAGGCCCAGCACGCGGTGCATTTCGCTGGTGCGAGCGCTGATGATGATCACCGGCAGATAGCGGGTCATCTGGCGGATACGCCGGCAGATCTCCAGGCCATCGACGCCGGGCAGCATCAAATCGAGGATCACCGCATCCCAGACCCGCGTTTCCAGCCGGGCGAGAGCCTGGCTGCCGTCGGCCTCATGCACAATCTGATAGCCCTCATCCTGAAGATTGAGCCGCAGCAGCGTGGCAATATCCTCATCATCTTCCACCAGCAGAATGGTTTTGGCCATTAGATTCCCCCCACCAATAACAAAACATGCTGCGTCAAGCTTACCCGATCTCTGCGACGCAAAGCCTTCACATTTTGTTTAAACTTCGCGGACCAGCAGGGTCAGCACTTCGTAGTGGGCGGTGTGGGGGAACATATCAAATAGCTGGACCCGCTCGACGCGATAGCCGCTAAGAAGAGCAATGTCGGTCGCCATGGTGCGGGCGTTACAGCTGGAATAGATAATATAGGGCGGCGCCATGCGGCTTAAATAGTCGCACAGTTCGGCGCCAATGCCGCGACGCGGCGGGTTGACCAGCACCAGCTGCGGGATATCCGCTTCATGCGTGGCGAACTGCGTGGAGTCCAGCGCCTGAAAATGCAGATTGCTGAGCCCCAGCTGCGCGGCAGACTGCCTGGCGGAGGCGATCGCCTCCGGGGCAATCTCTATACCGGTCAGGCGCATCGCCGGCGTCGCGCAGTGCAGGCCAAAACCCCCGACGCCGCAAAACAGATCCCACATATGCTGGACCGGCAGCGCGCGCACCCAGTCGCGGGCGGTGGCGTACAGCCGGCTGGCTACCGTCGGGTTAGTTTGAAAGAAGCTTTGCGGACGGATCCACAGCGGCACCTCATTAAAGACCTCCCCCAGCGCCTGCTGTTCAGTGAAGAAGATCTCCTGCTCGCCTTCCATAATAGCCATATGCACTGGCTGGATATTCGCCGTGATCACCTTAAGCTGCGGCAACTGTGCCTGTAACCAGGGCAGCGCGGCGCGCAGCTGGGCCAACTTGGCCTCTGAGCGCAGCACGAAGCGCAGCATCATCTCCCCTTGCTGGCTGGCGGTTAGCAGCAGATATTTCAGCTCCCCGCGCTTGCGCGCGACGTTGTAGGGGGTTAACCCGGCGCGGGCGATAAAGGGCTTCAGGACGGCAAATACCGGCGCAAACTCGGCGGGATAGAGCGGGCAGTCGGTGAGATCCACCGGGGTGCCGTCGCGGTGCAGCATCCCCAGCAGCGGACGCTCAACGCTGCCGCTGACCACCATTTTGGCCTTGTTACGGAATGCCGCCTCCGGCCCGCTGACCGGCTCGCCCCAGTCGGCGACAGGGATCGCTGCCAGCAGCGTGCGCAGGTCGGCCATTTTATCGGCGAGCTGTTGCGGAACCGACCGTTCCAGCCATTGACAGGAGCGGCAGCGGCCGGCGTCGTAGAGTGCGCAATGCATAATTGACCTTCAAAATTCCAGGGGCGGGGATTGTATCACCGTTATTGCAGGCGGAAAAACCGGCGGCAGTTCGCGGGCACAAACAGCAGCGTCAGGACCAGCAGATCCGGCAGTTTTTGCATCACCAGCGAGTGGAAGATCTCCCGTTTGGATTCGCCGGGAATGCTGAACAACTCCGGATACCCGTAGCCCAGCGACGCCGCCCACAGGTAGCCGGCGGCTATCATCTGCGTCAGCAGATAGACCCAGCGCGCCCAGTTGCGCCCTTTCACCAGCGAGAAGGCGCACCAGATTTCGATAAACACCAGCGCCAGGCTACCGAGGAAGACCAGCGTCAGGTTCCAGGTCTGGACGCTACGGTGTATGAATTCGTTCAGCCCCTGCAGGCCCAACAGATTGAGGATCATCAGCAGATCCAAACCGCGAATCAAAATAATCGCAAAGGCCGCCACCTGCACCAGCGCAGGGACGTTAAGGCGGGCATGCGATGAGCGAGTTTTCGTAAACAATCCCAACGTAATGTCTTCCATGAAAACGGCGCCACAGGGTGGCGCCGACCGGAGGCTGCTGTACCGATTTTAGGTGGTTCAGCCTTGTCTTGCACGCTGGATATCGCGCACTCGCTGCTTTTCTGCGCGGGCCATCAAATACCAGGCGATAAAACCAACAATACCGACCACGCCGAGGATGAGCGTCGCCAGAGCGTTGATCTCCGGGTTGACCCCCATGCGCACGCTGGAGAAGACCAGCATCGGCAAGGTCGTGGCCCCGGGACCGGAGACAAAGCTGGCGATCACCAGGTCATCCAGCGACAGCGTGAAGGCCAGCAGCCAGCCGGAGATCACCGCCGGCATAATCATCGGCAGCGTGATGACGAAGAAGACCTTCAGCGGCGCGGCGCCCAGATCCATCGCCGCCTCTTCGATCGAGTGGTCCAGCTCACGCAGGCGCGAGGAGATCACCACCGCCACGTAGGCGGTACAGAAGGTGACGTGCGCCAGCCAGATGGTCAACATCCCGCGATCCGACGGCCAGCCGATGGCGTGACCCAGCGCCACGAACAGCAGCAGCAGCGAGAGCCCGGTGATCACGTCCGGCATGACCAGCGGCGCGGTGATCATAAACGCGAAGCCGTTGGAGCCGCGAAAACGCCCAAAGCGCACCATCACCACCGCGGCGATGGTGCCCAGGATCGCCGCCGCCGTCGCCGCGCAGGCGGCGATAGTCAGGCTCAGCCCCACCGCGCTCATCATCGCGTCATCGTGGAACAGTTCGCTATACCAGCGCGTCGACCACCCGGCCCAGACCGTCACCAGCTTCGAGCTGTTGAACGAGTAGATCACCAGCATCAGCATCGGGGCATAAAGGAAGGTGAACCCGAGCACGAGGATCAGAATGCGCCACGGCGAGCGTACTACAGGCAAGTCGTTCATCCCTGCTCCCCCATCTGTTTTTGCTGGTGCTTGTGGAACCACATGATCGGCACAATCAGCAAC
Source organism: Klebsiella sp. 54 (assembly GCF_018223875.1). Classification (NCBI taxonomy): domain Bacteria; kingdom Pseudomonadati; phylum Pseudomonadota; class Gammaproteobacteria; order Enterobacterales; family Enterobacteriaceae; genus Klebsiella; species Klebsiella sp. 54. The sequence continues at coordinate 728,600 of NZ_JAGRRA010000002.1, read as the reverse complement.
AGCAGCATGACAATCGCCACCGCCGAGGCGACCGGCCAGTCGCGGTTGTTAAAGAACTCCTGCCACAGCACGCGGCCAATCATAATGCTGTCCGGCCCGCCCAGCAGCTCCGGGATCACGAACTCCCCCACCGCCGGGATAAACACCAGCATGGAGCCAGCGATAATCCCCCCTTTGGTGAGCGGAACGATCACCTGAAAGAAGGTCTTCAGGGGCCGGGCGCCGAGGTCCAGCGAGGCCTCCACCAACGAATAGTCGATGCGGGTCAGCGCGGTGTAGATAGGCAGCACCATAAACGGCAGATAGGCATAGACGATACCGATATAAACCGCCAGGTTGGTGTGCAGGATCTCCAGCGGCTGATCGATAACCCCTAGCCACAGCAGGAAGTTATTCAACACCCCGTTGCTCTTCAACAGCCCCATCCAGGCATAGACGCGGATCAAAAACGACGTCCACGACGGAAGGATCACCAGCAGCAGCAGAATATTGCGCGTCGATGGCTTGCTGTGCGCCACCGCCCAGGCCAGCGGATAGCCCAGCAGCAGGCAGCAGAGCGTCGAGATGCCCGCCACCTGCAGCGACTGCAGATAAGCCTCGAAATAGAGCGGATCGTCGGTCAGCTGCAGGAAGTTGGCAAAGTTAAGGGTCAGCGTCAGCTGACCATCCGCCCACTCCATCAGATCGGTGTAGGGAGGGATCGCCCGCGCCATCTCGGCAAGACTTATCTTGAACACGATCAGGAACGGCAGCATAAACAACAGGATCAGCCACAGATAGGGCAGCGCGATCACCAGCTTGCGGCCATGCGCCATCTGCAGGCGCGCCGCCCACAGCGCGAAGCCGCCCGGTTTTTTCGCCCCTGACGGGGATTCAACGGTACTCATCGCCCTCTCCTTACACCGTCAGTACAACGCAGCTGTCCGCATCCCAGCATAAACGCACCTCGTCACCCCAGGTGGGCGTCCCTTTCCGATGGCGGTGCTCATTCTGCAGCTGGGCGCTGATCATCTGCCCGCTTTGCAGGCGCACATGATAGATAGAGAGATCCCCCAGATAGGCGATATGAATCACCTCGCCGACGGCAAAATTGTAGCCATCCGCCGGCGGCTCATCGCACAGCATGATCTTCTCCGGACGCAGCGCCACCCATACCGGCACGTTGTCCACCACCGAGGCGTCGGGGTCAACCTTCAGCGGATGCATCAGGCCCGGCGAGCTCAGCACCAGGCCATCTTCGAGGCGCTCTTTCACCAGTCCTTCAAAGACGTTCACCGAGCCGATGAACTCGGCGCTGTAGCGGGTGGTCGGGTGTTCGTAAATCTCTTCCGGTTCGCCAATCTGCACAAACTTGCCGCGGTTCATGATGGCGATACGGCCCGCCATGGTCATGGCCTCTTCCTGATCGTGGGTCACCATCACGCAGGTCACGCCAACGCGCTCAAGAATATCCACCACCTCCAGCTGCATGCGATCGCGCAGCTTTTTATCCAGCGCCCCCATCGGTTCGTCGAGCAGCAGCAGCTTAGGTCGTTTCGCCAGACTGCGCGCCAGCGCGACACGCTGGCGCTGGCCGCCAGAGAGCTGGTGCGGCTTACGTTTAGCGAACTCCTGCATGTGCACCAGAGCCAGCATCTCCTGCACCCGGGCGGTGATTTCCGCCTTCGGCAGACGATCCTGTTTCAGGCCGAAGGCGATATTCTGCTCAACGGTCATATGGGGAAACAGGGCGTAGGACTGGAACATCATATTGATAGGCCGCTGATAGGGCGGCACGCGCGCCAGATCCACGCCGTCGAGCATAATCTGTCCGGCGGTCGGTTGCTCAAAGCCCGCCAGCATGCGCAGCAGGGTCGATTTCCCGCAGCCTGATGCGCCCAGCAGAGCAAAAATTTCGCCTTTGTAAATAGTGAGACTGACATCGTCGACAGCATGCTGGCCGTCAAACGACTTGGTTAAGTTACGGATTTCCAGCAGCGGGGTCAGCGCTTTGGGGGCTTTCGCCTGTGGGCGGGGCGTTACGTCGTTCAATCGGGTGCTCTCCGGCAAAAAAACGATCACCATATGGTCCGGTGCCATACTTCGTGCTTAACAGTGCATGTGCACCATCCTGGTGCTTCTGCTCGCCGGGCGCGCTGCCATTTCCCGGCGAGTGCCGTTCTGATTCGGCCCGCTTACCGGGCCGTCAGAGTTTATTTACCGCTCTTCACTTTGGTCCACGCGCGGGTACGCACGCGGTCGATCTTCGGATCCTGCACCTTCAGCGTGAACAGTTTGGCGAACACATCCGCTGGCGGATAAATCGCCGGGTTGTTACGGATAGTCTCGCTGACCAGCGGCGTGGAAGCCTTGTTGCCGTTGGCGTAGAACACCTGGTCGCTGATTTTGGCGATCACATCCGGGCGCATCAGATAGTTAAGGAACTGATAGGCCTCATCTTTATTTTTGGCGTCGGCCGGCATGGCAAAGACGTCAAAGAACGCCAGCGCGCCCTCTTTCGGAATAAAGTAAGAGACGTTGACGCCGTTCTTGGCCTCTTTCGCACGGTTTGCCGCCTGCCAGACGTCCCCTGCCCAGCCGATCGCCACGCAGATGTCGCCATTGGCGAGGTCGTTAATATATTGCGAAGAGTGGAAGTAGCGGATGTTCGGCCGCAGCTTCAGCAGCAGATCGGTAGCCGGACCGGTGTAATCATTCGCTTTGCTGCTGTTCGGATCCTTGCCAAGGTAGTTCAGCACAGTGGCGAAAATCTCTTCCGGCGCGTCGAGGAAGGAGACGCCACAGCTTTTCAGTTTTTCAAGGTTCTCCGGCTTCAGCACCAGATCCCAGCTGTCCACCGGCGCATCTTTGCCGAGGACGGCTTTCACTTTATCCACGTTATAGCCAATGCCCGTCGTCGCCCACAGGTAAGGCATAGCGTATTTATTATCCGGGTCATGCTTGGCGACCAGCTTCAGCACTTCGGGATCAAGGTTCTTCCAGTTGGGCAGCTTGCTCTTATCCAGCGGCTGGAACACCCCCGCCGCCAGCTGGCGCTCAAGGAAGCTTGCCGACGGCACCACCAGATCGAAACCGGTGCTGCCGGCCATTAATTTGCCTTCCAGCACTTCATTGGAATCAAAAACGTCATACACGACTTTAATCCCGGTCTCTTTTTCGAAATTGGCCACAGTGTCCGGCGCAATATAATCAGACCAGTTATAGACATGCAGGGTTTTTTGTTCGGCGGCGAGCGAACCGGCAGAGACGGCCATCAGCGCACCCGTAACCAGACCTGTTAACCATTTTTTACCAAAGGCGGTCATATCTCTTTTCCTTCTCAACGCCCGTTAACTTACGGGCTCAAATATACGCATTTCTACGCATGCAAAAATCATGCATATTTTTTCATTGCCTGAGAAAAGGAGAGCGGATCTCTCCCGGAGTGGTTGCTCGCAACTGGAAGCATCGCCAGAATAACTGTAGCCAGAATAAGAGGCTATAGCCCAGGTAAAAAAACGCCTTTTATCAAATTTTTATGCAGTAACGGTCTACGTGATAAGCCAAAACGGCCTGAATGGCGGTGAATAATGCTTTAAAGAAAGGTTAAATACAGAATAAAAGCGGGTAATACGCAGCCGCTGCGGTAGTGGCTGCGCTAATTTTAGGCAGGTTTAGTGAAGAAAATGGTATTGCACGTTTTCCGCGGCCGGCTCTTCTTCTTCGCCTTTGTACAGCAGCTGATTGGCGCCGGCTTCAAGGATCACCATCGAGATCTGCTCCTCGCTTTGGCGGAAGAACCAGGCGAACTGCTCCATAGTCACCCCAGGACCGATAGACAGCGACTGGCAGACCACCAGCTTGGGCAAATTATCGTCCTGAATGTCGATAAACGCCTTCACGGTTAACGAGCTGGCGTTGATGGCCGAGAGATCCGCTGACAGCGCCAACAGAGCAGTCGGCTTCACCTCCGCCAGGGCGGAAAAGAGCACCACGTTGTCCACCAGGTCAATTTTGGCATCAAAAATACCGTCGAAATTCTGCATATGCGGCAGGTGCAATGCCTGGCAGGAATCGCACTCAAAAAAGCTGATGCCGATCTCATCCAGCCAGCGACGTAGCGTATCCAGACCCGGAACGACCAGTGAATCCATAGTGCCTGTGACCTCTTACAGTGGAAAAACGACGCCATAGCTTACGCAAAAAAAGCGCCGCATACCATGACAGTCTTGCATCCGGCGGTTAGCCGCCTATTTTCAAACAGAATTCCGGTGTCGCCTGGCGCTCGATCCAGGCGATCATCCTGCTGGCGATGTCCACACCGGAGGTGGTTTCCACCCCTTCCAGCCCGGGCGAGGCATTTACCTCCATCACTAGCGGCCCGCGGGTGGCGCGTAAAATATCGACACCGGCGACGTCCAGCCCCAGGGTTTGCGTCGCCTTGATGGCGATGGCCCGCTCCTCGTCGCTAATCTGCGCCACCGAGGCCATGCCGCCGCGGTGCAGGTTAGAGCGAAAATCGCCCTCTTTCGCCCGCCGTTCGATCGCCGCCACCACCTCATTGCCGACCACCAGGCAGCGAATATCGCAGCCTTTTGCCTCGGCAATGTACTCCTGCACCAGGATGTGGGCGTTCAGCCCGCGAAAGGCGTCTATCACGCTCTCCGCCGCCTGACGGGTCTCCGCCAGCACCACGCCGATCCCCTGGGTGCCCTCCACCAGCTTCACCACCAGCGGCGCGCCGCCGACCATGGCGATCAGATCGCTGGTGTCATCGGGGGAGTGAGCGATGCCGGTCAGCGGCAGATCGATGCCCTGGCGCGCCAGCAGCTGCAGCGAGCGAAGCTTATCGCGAGCGCGGGTAATAGCGACCGATTCGTTCAGCGGATAGCTTCCCAGGAGCTCAAACTGTCGCAGGGCCGCGGTGCCATAGTAAGTGATCGCTGAGCCAATGCGCGGGATCACCGCATCAAAGTGCGGCAGCTGGCGACCTTTGTAGTGGATCGACGAGGCCACCGGACTGACGTTCATATAACAGGAAAGCGGATCGAGGATCTCGACCTGATGCCCGCGCTGTTGCGCCGCTTCGCGCAGGCGTCGACATGAATAAAGCGTTCCATCCCGGGATAATATGGCAATTTTCATCCTGCACCTCTGCAAAAAGACCCGCTCTGGCGGGCCTCAGCTATCGAACACATTTTCACCTTTCCTGCCGCCAGCGGTGGATACCGCCTGGCCGGAGCAGCAGTGTACACGTAATCAGCGCGTTGCCCACCCCTGCTTATGCAGATAGTCGAGAATAAACGGACGACTCTCTTTCACGATAGTGCGACGGATATGATCGCTCCAGGTATCGCGGCGGGCGTTGCTGCCGCGCGACAGATAATAGTGCGCCAACTGGTCGTCATACTCCGCCAGCAGCGCGTTATCCAGCGGCTGATAGCGGTTCTCATGCACCAGCATGGCGGCCGGCATCCGCGGCTTGATGTCCGGGTTATCCGCCGGCCAGCCAAGGCAAAGGCCGAACAGCGGCAGGACGTGCTTTGGCAGCTCCAGCAGCTCGGTCACCGCCTCGATGCTGTTGCGCAACCCGCCGATATAGACGCCGCCCAGCCCGAGGGACTCGGCGGCGGTCAGCGCGTTCTGCGCCAGCAGCGCCGTATCGACAACGCCGATCAGCAGCTGTTCCGCCAGCCCCAGCTCCGCCTGCGGGCAGATCTGCAGGTGGCGATTAAAGTCGGCGCAGAAGACCCAAAACTCCGCCGCCTGGGCGACATGCTGCTGGCCGCCGGTCAGCGGGACCAGACGTTCACGCAGGGCCGGGTCAGTAATACGAATGATGGAGGTGCACTGTAAAAAACTCGAGGTAGATGCCGCTTGCGCGCTGGCGATAATCGCCGCGCGCTGTTCGTCGCTCACGGGCGCATCGGTGAAGTGGCGGATAGAACGGTGGCTGCGCAGCAGCTCAATGGTCGGCGTCATTTCGTTTTTCTCTGTCAGACAAGGATTCAGGCTCAGGAGAGTGGGTTAACTGCGGGGCCACGATCTGCGCCATCCGCCACATCACGACGATGGCGGCAGGGATCATCAGCGCGATCCCGGCAAAGAGCATCACCAGCGCCGCGGTCGGGCTGGCAATGGGCGCAGGCAGCTGGACATACTGGTTAAGTGAGAGCCAGGCAAGGGTTAACAGCCCCATCCCGAGGATCTCAACCAGCAGAATGCTTTTCGGCATCGGGGCAAATTTTCGCATCACGCCTCTCCGGTTGATAAACGCAACGCGCCAGCCAATGCCGCCGCGCCGCCGGGTCAGTATACGGGTTTTGATAGTACGACATTTATCAAACATAGCCGTAAACCATCGAAGCAAAAGGCAAAACCTGCTTTCCCTCACCGACCAATGCAGGCATCATAAGCGCCATTCGCCATCCGGCTGAGGTTTAAGGAGAGAAGCAATGTTTACCGTTATTTTTGGTCGTCCAGGCTGCCCTTACTGTGTTCGCGCCAAAGAGCTGGCCGAAAAACTGACCAACGAGCGTGATGACTTTAACTACCGTTACGTGGATATTCACGCCGAAGGCATCAGCAAAGCTGACCTGGAAAAAACCGTCGGCAAACCGGTTGAAACCGTACCGCAGATTTTCGTCGACCAGAAACACATCGGCGGTTGCACCGATTTCGAAGCCTGGGCGAAAGAGAACCTTGGCCTGTTTGCCTGAGTAAATTTATTTGCTCGATGAATGACTGCGCCAGGTATCAAGCCAGGCGCAGATAAACAAAAAGCACAACGCCCCCAGCGCACACCAGAACACCGCGCTCAGTACCCACGCCATCTCCTGCCAGAACGTCCGGTGCGTGACGAAAAACAGCCGCATCGTCACCATACAGACCGGCGCCGCCAGCATCGCGCCGAGCAAAGGACGCAGCACCCGCCGACCGGGAGAGAGACAGCTCGCCGCCGCTCCTGGCAGCAAAAAGAAGAGCAGGCCCAGCTCCGGGTTGCCGCTGGCGCGAAAGGCCCCTTTCATATGTAACAACAACGATAAGCACACCACAATGAACAGAACGAAGCCACAGATAATGCCGGCCCAACTACGCTCAGATTTCACCGTATCCTCCTGATGTTGCCTCTAACTCACGTCCACGTCGCCCAGTCAGATAAAGCATTTCGGCAATCCATGCCAATAACTCCCCTGCCAGCCTGAAAACGATTGTCACTAGCCGCCGCATCCAGGAAGGATTAAACTAGCGGGTATATTTTTGCTGGTTATAACAGGGTGCCAGAATAGGTTCGCGACAACGCGAACGCCTGAGCAACCTTAGACCAAATAACCATTTCCTTCAACAACTTACTAGTAAACGAGAAGTTGGCTTTCGTGAATATAAACGTCGCAGATTTGTTAAACGGGAATTACATCCTGTTATTATTCGTTGTACTTGCATTAGGACTATGCCTGGGAAAACTGCGTCTCGGCTCAGTACAACTTGGTAATTCCATTGGCGTTTTAGTCGTTTCTCTATTATTAGGTCAGCAGCATTTCGCGATTAACACCGATGCCCTTAATCTCGGCTTTATGCTGTTTATTTTTTGCGTCGGCGTGGAAGCCGGTCCTAACTTTTTTTCGATTTTTTTCCGTGACGGGAAAAACTATCTGATGCTGGCGCTGGTGATGGTCGGCAGTGCGATGCTGATCGCCATGGTGCTGGGTAAAGTCTTCGGCTGGGATATCGGGCTCACCGCCGGTATGCTGGCGGGGGCGATGACCTCCACCCCGGTGCTGGTGGGCGCGGGGGACACCCTGCGCCATTTCGGCCTGCCCAGCGATCAGCTGGCGCAGTCGCTTGACCATCTGAGCCTCGGCTATGCCCTGACCTACCTGGTTGGTCTGGTGAGCCTCATCGTCGGCGCCCGCTATATGCCCAAACTGCAGCATCAGGATCTGCAGACCAGCGCCCAGCAAATCGCCCGCGAGCGCGGCCTCGATACCGATTCCAAACGTAAAGTTTACCTGCCGGTGATCCGCGCCTATCGCGTCGGCCCGGAACTGGTGGCGTGGGCGGATGGCAAAAATCTGCGCGAGCTGGGCATTTATCGCCAGACCGGCTGCTATATCGAACGCATCCGCCGCAACGGCATTCTGGCCAACCCGGACGGCGACGCGGTGCTGCAGATGGGCGACGATATTGCGCTGGTGGGCTACCCGGACGCGCACGCTCGCCTCGACCCGAGCTTCCGCAACGGTAAAGAGGTGTTCGACCGCGATCTGCTCGACATGCGCATCGTCACCGAAGAGATTGTGGTTAAGAATCACAACGCCGTCGGCCGCCGCCTGGCGCAGCTCAAGCTCACCGACCACGGCTGCTTCTTAAACCGGGTTATTCGCAGCCAGATCGAGATGCCTATCGACGACAACGTGGTGCTGAACAAAGGCGACGTGCTGCAGGTCAGCGGCGACGCCCGCCGCGTGAAGACCGTAGCCGACCGCATCGGCTTTATCTCCATTCACAGCCAGGTGACCGACCTGCTGGCCTTCTGCGCCTTCTTTATCGTCGGCCTGATGATCGGCATGATCACCTTCCAGTTCAGCTCCTTCAGCTTCGGCATCGGCAACGCCGCCGGCCTGCTGTTCGCCGGCATCATGCTTGGCTTCCTGCGCGCCAACCACCCAACCTTCGGCTATATCCCGCAGGGGGCGCTGAACATGGTGAAAGAGTTTGGCCTGATGGTGTTTATGGCCGGGGTCGGGCTCAGCGCCGGGGCCGGGATCAATAACGGGCTGGGCGCCGTCGGCGGCCAGATGCTGGCGGCAGGGCTTATCGTTAGCCTGGTGCCGGTGGTGATCTGCTTCCTGTTTGGCGCCTATGTGCTGCGCATGAACCGGGCGATGCTGTTCGGCGCCATGATGGGGGCGCGCACCTGCGCCCCGGCGATGGAGATCATTAGCGATACCGCGCGCAGCAACATTCCGGCGCTCGGCTATGCGGGCACCTACGCCATCGCCAACGTGCTGCTCACCCTCGCCGGGACGCTCATCGTGATCATCTGGCCGGGGCTACAATAAATTTTTTGCGAAAAAAGCCGCCACAGGTAGAACTTTTTCTCAGGGCATCAGTCATAAGTAATGCCACTGCTTTTCTTTGATGTCCCCATTTTGTGGAGCCCATCAACCCCGCCACTTCGGTTCAAGGTTGATGGGTTTTTTGTTGCCTGCGTTTAGCCATTCCGGGTGAAACGCCGCCTCAGCACTCCTCTTCCTGCGCCCTCTCCCCCGCCAGCTGCCCGACCATCATGCGGATCGCTGCCTTCGACAGCGGCGCGCGGTCGGTGACAAAGTGCAGGGTCATCCCTTCAATAAAGGCGTCGAGGCCGCGGGCGGTGTCAGGGGCAAACCACTGCTCCAGCGTCTGCTGGCTACGCCGCATCCAGTTCTGCATCACCGCCTTCAGCGCTGGCTGGCTGCTACAGAACGCATACAGCTGGTACATCAGCTCCATATTGCGCGCCGTGGTCACCTGGGCGCTGAAGATCAGCTCCGCGATGGCATCGCAGGCTTGTTGCCGGTTCGCTACCCCGGCGAAGCTTTGCTGATACTGCGCCGACATCTCGGCGGTAAACAGGCTGAACGCCTCCTCGATCAGCGCCTCGATGCCGCTGAAATAGTAGGTCAGCGACCCCAGCGGCACATTCGCGCAGGTGGCGATTTTACGGTGCGTCACCGCATGGACGCCGTGCGCCGCGATGGTGTCCAGCGTCGCCTGCAGGATGCGCTCGCGGCGCTGCGGATCGTTCGGTCTACGGGCCATGATTTTCCTCTTTCGGTTTATGTACAAATGTACACATGCTTGCTACTGTTGTCTTCACTCTTCTCCTTTAAGGCGTTTACGGATGACGACGCAATCTTCGCGCAGAGCGCTCCAGCTTCGACTGTGGGCGCTGTTTATGTTCTTTTTCATCCCTGGCTTATTAATGGCCTCCTGGGCCACCCGCACGCCGGCGATCCGCGATCTGCTGGCGCTTTCTACCGCAGAGATGGGCATCGTGCTGTTTGGCCTGTCGGTGGGGTCGATGAGCGGTATTCTCTGCTCGGCGTGGCTGGTGAAGCGCTTTGGCACCCGCAAGGTCATCCGCACCACCATGTCCTTCGCCGTACTCGGCATGCTGGTGCTCAGCCTGGCGCTGTGGCTTGCCTCCGCCCCGCTGTTCGCCTTCGGTCTGGCCATCTTTGGCGCCAGCTTTGGCTCGGCAGAGGTCGCCATTAACGTCGAAGGCGCGGCGGTTGAGCGGGAGATGAATAAAACGGTGCTGCCGATGATGCACGGCTTCTACAGCTTTGGCACCCTGTTCGGCGCCGGGGTGGGCATGGCGGTGACCGGGTTCGGCCTTCCCGCCGCCCCGCATATCCTGGCGGCCGCGCTGGTGGCCATCCTGCCCATCGCCATTGCTATCCGCGCCATTCCGGAGGGTACCGGTAAAAATGCCGCCGAAGCCGCCCACGGCGAGGCGAAAGGTCTGCCGGTATGGCGCGATGCGCAGCTGCTGCTTATCGGGGTCATCGTCCTGGCGATGGCCTTCGCCGAAGGCTCAGCCAATGACTGGCTGCCGCTGCTGATGGTGGACGGCCACGGCTTTAGCCCCACCTCCGGCTCGCTGATCTATGCCGGCTTCACCCTCGGCATGACGCTGGGCCGCTTTACCGGCGGCTGGTTTATCGATCGCTACAGCCGGGTGACGGTGGTTCGTGGCAGCGCGGTGATGGGCGCTCTGGGTATTGGCCTGATTATCTTCGTCGACAACCCCTGGGTGGCGGGCATTTCGGTGCTGCTGTGGGGCATTGGCGCCTCGCTCGGCTTCCCGTTGACCATCTCCGCCGCCAGCGATACCGGTCCGGATGCCCCTAAGCGCGTCAGCGTGGTGGCGATTACCGGGTATCTTGCTTTCCTCGTCGGGCCGCCGCTGCTGGGCTTCCTCGGCGAGCATTTCGGCCTGCGCAGCGCCATGATGGTGGTGCTGGGCCTGGTGATGGTGGCGGCGCTGGTCGCCCGCGCGGTGGCTAAGCCACAGTCTGAACCCGTTATGGAGAACAGCTAATGAGCATCAAACTGATTGCGGTGGATATGGACGGCACCTTTTTAAGCGATGCCAAAACTTACAACCGGCCGCGCTTCCTCGCCCAGTATCAGCGAATGCGCGAGCAAAACATTCGCTTCGTGGTCGCCAGCGGCAACCAGTACTACCAGCTGATCTCCTTCTTCCCGGAGATCGCCCACCAGATCGCCTTCGTGGCGGAAAACGGCGGCTGGGTGGTGAGCGACAATGAAGACGTCTTCAACTGCCAGCTGCCGGTTCACCATTTCAACGCCGTGGTCGACCATCTGCAGACGCTGCCGAATATCGAAATCATCGCCTGCGGGAAGCGCAGCGCCTACACCCTCAACCGCTACAACGACGCGCTGAAGACGGTGGCGGCGAAGTATTATCACCGCCTTGAACTGGTGGATGATTTTAACCATCTCGATGACACCATCCTCAAATTTGGTCTCAACGTGCCGGACCGCCTGATCCCGGAAATTCAGCCGAAGCTGCACGCGGCGCTGGGGGACATGGTGACAGCCGTAGCCACCGGCTACGGTAGCATCGACTTAATTATCCCGGGGGTGCACAAAGCCAACGGCCTGCGTATTTTGCAGCAGCGCTGGGGTATTGAAGATCACGAGGTGGTGGCGTTCGGCGACAGCGGCAACGATATCGAAATGCTGCAGCACGCCGGATTTGGCTTCGCCATGGCCAACGCCCGGGAAGACGTCAAAGCCGTCGCCCGCTATCACGCGCCGCACAATAACGAAGAGGGTGTTCTGCAGATTATCGATAAGGTATTGGATCGCGAAGCGCCATTCGCCTGATAAGACCCGGATGCGAGCGCATCCGGGTTTTCAACCGGTTATCCCTGCTGCGAATTGCCGACGCTTTTATCTTTCAGGAAGTAGATCATCAGCCCCAGCCACAGTACCCCGCCCAACAGGTTAAACAGGCTGAACAGCCCGTTGCCGCCGAGCTCGTAAGCATGTTTGCTGAGCTCGATGCCGACGGTGAAGATCAGCATCTGCAGCATCCCCATCGCCGCCGAAACCGTGCCTTTGCTCATCTCGCTGGCGAACAGGGTTAAGCGCACCAGGCCGGCGTTCGCCAGGCCAATCCCGAAGGCGTAGAAGCTCAGACCGGCGGTCATCCACAGATAGGCGTGGGAAGAGACCACCGTCGCCGCCGCGGAGAGGAGCAGGCCAAACACGATAGGCCAGCCGCCCATGATAATCAGCGAGCGCACGGTACGGCGCGAAGTCAGGCGCGCCAGCACCAGGTTGCCGGCAATCAGCGCGCCGAAAATCGGCACCTGCAGCATGCCATACTCATAGCTTGTCGCCTGTTCGCCGCTGATAATAATCACCGGCGACTGGGCGATCCACGCCAGCAGCGGCAGGCTGACAAAGCCGGTAGCCAGCGCGCCGGCGACGAAGCGCAGGTTCTTCAGCACCAGCCGATAGTCGCGGCCCAGCTCTTTGACCGACAGCTTTTCACCCAGTCGCGTCGCGGTTTCCGGCATCGCCCGCTGCAGGCCGACAAACGAGATAGCCGCCAGCACGGCGAACAGCACGAACATCATCTCCCACGGCAGGATATGCACCCAGGCGGCGCCCACCAGCGGCCCCAGCAGCGGGGCAATCAGCGCCACGTTGGCCATCAGGGCGGTGATTTTAATACACACCGCCTCCTCAAAGGACTCCTGGATCGCCGCGTAGCCGACCGCGCCGATAAAACACAGGCTGATCCCCTGCAGGAAGCGCAGCAGGGTGAACTGTTCAATGGTCTGCGCCAGCAGCGTCGCCAGGCAGGTGACGATAAACCACACCACCCCGGTCAACATCACCGGACGGCGGCCAATACGGTCCGACAGCGGCCCCAGCAGCCACTGTAGAAACATGCCGCCGGCCAGATAAGCGGTCATCGAGGTGGGTACCCACTCGTTGCCCACCTGAAACTCCTGAACCACGGCCAGCATACCCGGCTGGATCATATCGTTGCCGATATAGGTGGAAAACTCGTATAGCACCAGACATAGCGGGAACAGCAGCGCCTGCCTTCCGAGGCGGCGACCTGAAAGCGAATAATTTTGCATGAAATCTCTTATCTATCAAAAATCGCGCAAAGTGTAATGAAACTCCCGGCGCGGAGATAGTGAATTGTGGGTGACACCGCACAATATTGCGAGTTGCGCGCCAGCGTCAGGGCTCGCCTTAGCAATTCACTCTGCGTATATATTCCGTTTATGTTTCAGCCATGTGACAAAGGATATACTGACGCTTTTCAGGGGGTTAGCGCCGCACCTCAGAAGGCGACATTTCTTAACAACCTGATATTTAAGACAATACTGCTTTATCTCCGCACCGCTTTTATTTAGGGTAAGCGGCTTATTTGCTATCGGACCAACGAGCCTGGAAGTCTATGCTGGAAAATATTAACTACGCGCTGTTCGCCCTGCTCAACGCGACCCCGGCCTCGCCGCAGTGGGCCATTGAGGTGGCGATTTTCATCGCTAAAGATCTGATTCTGATCGTGCCCCTGCTGGTGGTGACCTTGTGGCTGTGGGGGCCTGCCCAGCGGCAGATGGTGTTTAAGCTGATGCTGGCTCTGAGCATCAGCCTGACCGTCTCATGGGCGATCGGCCACCTCTATCCGCACGATCGGCCGTTTGTCGCTGGCGTGGGCTATAACTTCCTGCACCACGCGGCGGACGATTCCTTCCCCAGCGACCACGGCACCGTCAGCTTTACCTTTGCCCTGGCCTTCCTGTTCTGGCACCGCGTCTGGTCCGGCGCCCTGCTGATGGCCCTTGCCGCCGCCATCGCGTGGTCCCGCGTCTATCTCGGCGTCCACTGGCCGCTGGACATGGTCGGCGGCCTGCTGGCCGGGATGTGCGGCTGCCTTGGCGCGGCGCTAATCTGGCATACTGTCGGCTCGGCGCTGTACCGTCAGCTGCAGCGCCTCTATCGCCTCTGCTTCTCCCTGCCGATCCGCAAAGGCTGGGTGCGCGGCTAAACGCCGACCGTCGCGGCGGCGACCGCGTGACTAACCCGCAAGCGACAGGTAAAATCCCGCTAACGCCCTGCCTCCGCAGGGCGATTTTAGCGCAGAGGGAATATGGAAACTCGCCGTGACGAACGCATCAGTCAGCTCATTCAGGCACTCAAGCGCAGCGATAAGCTGCATCTGAAAGAAGCGGCCTCCCTGCTCGGGGTGTCGGAAATGACCATTCGTCGCGACCTCAACGGCCACAGCGGTCCGGTCGTGCTGCTCGGCGGATACATTGTGCTGGAGCCGCGCAGCGCCACCCATTACCTGCTCAGCGACCAAAAAACCCGGCTGGTCGAGGAAAAACGCCGCGCCGCCCGCCATGCGGCCGCGCTGCTGGAGGCCCATCAGATGGCCTTCTTCGACTGCGGGACCACCACCCCGTGGATCATCGACGCCATTGACGACGCTCTGCCCTTCACCGGCGTCTGCTACTCCCTGAACACCTTTCTGGCCCTGCAGGAAAAGCCCCAGTGCCGCGCGATCCTGTGCGGTGGGGAATTTCATGCCAGCAACGCGATTTTTATGCCGCTGAGCCTTGAGGATACCCTCAGCCATCTGAGCCCTGACATCGCCTTTTACTCGGCGGCGGGCATTGACTGCGAGCAAGGGGCAACCTGCTATAACCTGGAGGAACTGCCGGTCAAGCACTGGGCGATGCGACACGCGCGCTACCACGTGCTGGTGGTAGACCACAGCAAGTTTGGCAAAGTGCGTCCGGCGCGCATGGGGGCGTTAGCGAAGTTTGATGTGATCGCCAGCGATATCTGCCCGGATGACGAGCTGGTCGCGCTGGCGAAGGCGCAGCAGATTTCGCTGCTGTACTGAACATGAACGGACCGCGCCCCGCCGGGCGCGGTCATGACATCAGGAGAACCAGCTGCCGAACCAGCCGTGCAATTTCATCAGTACGAAGTCGATCATCCGGCTGAAGAAACCGCCCTCTTTCACCGGCTCCATGACGATTAGCGGGCGCTGCTCGATGGTTTTATCATTCAGCTTAAAGTCGATAGTCCCGACCACCTGCCCCTTCTCCAGCGGCGCGGTAAGCTGCGGCTGGTTTAAGGTGTAGCTGGCTTTCAGGTTTTTCAGCTGCCCCTTCGGCAGGGTGATAGAGCCCGCTTCGCCAGCCCCCAGTTTCGCTTCGCTGCTGTCGCCAAACCACACGCGCTGAGTGACGAAGGTGGCATCCGGTTTAATCGGCGTCACGGTTTCATAGAAGCGGAAGCCCCAGGTCAGCAGTTTTTCTGACTCGTTAAAACGAATGCGGTCGGTTTTGGTCCCCAGCACCACGGCAATCAGACGCATATCGCCCTGCGTGGCCGAAGAAACCAGGTTATAGCCGGCCCCGGCGGTGGTCCCGGTTTTCACACCATCGGCGTTGAGGTTGGTGCTCCACAGCAGACGGTTACGGTTTGGCTGACGAATTTTATTAAAGGTGAACTCTTTCTCTTTATGTACCGCGTACTCTTCCGGTACATCGTGGATCATCGCTTTGGTCAACAACGCCATATCGCGAGCGGTACTGAACTGCCCCGGCGCATCAAGGCCGTGAACGGTCATAAAGGTGGTGTTGGTCAGCCCCATTTTTTTGGCGTAGCCGTTCATCAGGCTGACGAAAGCGTCCTGGCTGCCCGCCACGTAGTCCGCAATGGCAATGCTGGCGTCGTTACCGGACTGAATGATGACCCCTTTGTTCAGATCTTCCACGGAAACCTGCATGCCGGGCTTGAGGAACATCACCGATGAGCCGCGCAGCGCCGGGTTGCCGGTCGCCCAGGCATCGCGCCCGACGGTCACCATATCGGTCAGTTTAATTTTTCCCGCTTTTATCGCCTGCCCCACCACGTAGCTGGTCATGATCTTCGTCAGACTGGCCGGGTCGAGTTTTTCATCGGCATTGCCTTCGCTTAGCACCTTCCCGCTGGCGTAGTCCATTAGGATCCAGGCGCGAGCGTCAATCGAAGGGGCGTCGGGGAGTTGTTCTGCAGCCTGCACCGCAGGTGCGACAAGAAATAACAGCGCGCAACCTGCCGCGAGGCCGCGAAGGGAAAAAGCGTCATGCATCATAAGAGCCACCCAAGTATCCTTTCCAAACAAAATATGCCGCGCCACTCTGACCGCGCCGCAGCAACCGGTGAGTAAAGCGTACAAATGACCTTAAAGAAACAGCGAGTTGGTAAAGTTTTTAAAGTTTACGCAATAACATGCCGCCGTGCTTTAATCAGAACAATTTTTTTGATCGTGATTGCCTAAATATTAACTTTATCCCAACATGATCGCCGATCGCGCTGCAACGGCAGTGAAACAAACTCAGGAGCGAAAATGATTACACTGTGGGGACGTAATAATTCGACCAACGTGAAGAAAGTGCGCTGGGTGCTGGAGGAGCTGGATCTGCCGTATGAGCAGATCCTCGCCGGGCTGGAGTTTGGTCTCAATCATGACCCGGAATATCTGGCGATGAACCCCAACGGGCTGGTGCCGCTGTTAAAGGACGATGCCACCGGGGTGGTGTTGTGGGAATCAAATACGATTATTCGCTACCTTGCCGCCCAGTATGGCGTTGACCGTCTGTGGCTGGCCGCGCCGGCGCAGCGCGCGCAAGGCGAAAAGTGGATGGACTGGTCCAACGGCACCCTCTCTCCCGCTCATCGCCCGGTGTTAATGGGCCTGGTGAGGACGCCGCCGGAGCAACGCGACCCGGCGGCCATAGCCGCGGGGATCAGCGCCTGCGAAACGCTGTTCGCCATGCTGGATGACGAACTGGCCAAAATGCCGTGGCTCTCTGGCGAGCAGTTCGGCCTTGGCGATATTGCCGTCGCCCCCTTCGTCTACAACCTGTTGTCGATCCTCGACAGCTGGCAACCGCGGCCCCATCTGCAGCGCTGGTATCAGCAGATTAGCCAGCGTCCCGCCTGGCGCGAAGTGGTGCAGATCCCGGTCACCTGACGCTACTTCTCCGGACTCAGCCGCAATAGCTCGCCGTTAGACTCGTCGGTTAACACATACAGATAGCCGTCGGGTCCCACGCGAACGTCGCGGATGCGTTTCCCGCGCGCCTCCAGCAGGCGCCCCTCCTCGCGGACCTGATTGCCGTCCACCGCCAGAACAATCAGCGACGTCTCCTTCAGCGCGCCGATAAACAGCTTATGTTGCCACTGGGGAAAGGTCTGCGCCGCGTAGAAGGCCATCCCGCTTACCCCGGGCGAGACCGGCCAGACATACAGGGGAGGCTCGGTTCCCGGAACCGTTTTGCCCCTGGCCTCCGGAATGGGCAGGCCGCTGTAGTTAATGCCGTGCGTCGCCAGCGGCCAGCCGTAGTTTTTTCCCGCCTGCGGGATATTAATTTCATCCCCGCCGCGCGGGCCGTGCTCGTTCAGCCACAGCGCCCCGCTCCACGGATTTATCGCCATCCCCTGTGGGTTGCGGATGCCGTAGGCCCAGATCTCCGGCCTCACGTCGGCCCGGCCAACAAAGGGATTATCCGGCGGCACACCCCCGTTCTCCGTCAGGCGGACCACTTTTCCCTGCAGCCTGTCGAGATCCTGAGCGGTGGGACGCTGATTGTTCTCCCCGAGGCCAACAAAGAGATGCCCTTTGCCGTCAAACACCAGCCGGCCGCCAAAATGATTGCCGACGGAGAGTTTCGGCTGCTGGCGAAACACCACGGTGAAATTCGTCAGTTGGGTGGCATCCTGGCTCAACTGCCCGTAGCCCACCGCGGTGCCCGCTTTGCCGCTGGCGTCGCTTTCCGCATAGCTTAGCCACACCCGCCGCGACTGCGCGAAATCCGGGGCCAGCGCCACGTCCAGTAAGCCCCCCTGGCCGTTGGCCCACACCTGCGGCACGCCGGCTATCGGCGCCGACAGGCCTTTACCCGGTTGCCAGCGCTTGAGCTCGCCGCCACGCAGGGTGATCAACATGCCCTGGTCGCCGGGGAGAAATGCCAGGCTCCACGGATGGGCCAGCCGGTTCTGCAATACCTCCACCCGCGCCGCGGCCTGGCTCAGGGCCGGCAGCGACAGGGCGCTCAATAGCAACAGCAGCGAGATCGGACGCATGGCATTCTCCTTTCGTCAGCTCTGCGCTAAAGGGTAGCCAGCGGGGAAATTTGCGCGGGGATTTTTACATAACCTTTAACAGGGGAAGCATCCACTTCCCCTGGGTTTCAGCCGATCAGGCATGAGGAATTGGCGACAATTTATTCAATTTATGAATATTTGAAGTCAATCCTGTCAGACAGCGTTCTAGCTTCTCTACGTTAACAGCGATGTACAGCGGACAATCATGATGCCCGCTCATCAGGCATACTGCAGCGGCGGCGACGGACTCGCCGGCCAAACGAAGGGCATCCTTTTCCTCCGGTGAAATGACATGCTGCAGGCGCGGCGCCTGGGCACGCATTTCACGGCAAAGCTCAAACAAGTTTTCACGCAGATGGTCATTTTCGCTGACTGACATGTAGCCTTTGGCCTTCCGCAGCTGCAGATAGGCGTCAATATCGATATTGGCGTTAATGAGCTTCTGCAAAAGGTGGCGGTATAGTCTGTCAACGGTCATCACGGTTCCTCCTCTGTCGTCCTTTACCCTATCCATAATACGGTTATTTTTTGTACAAAATGATGCGCCAGGTCAATTATTCCCAAGACTTTAACACCATTTACAATTTGACAACCTTGCCGCTTTGTCAGGTCTACAACAAAAATAATGTCACACGATCACATTTAATTTCGCAAAGAAACAAAATCGCCATAATCGCCATTAAGTGGCCAAAATAGTGCTGCAATGATCACATTATATCGCAGATGCTATTGCACGATCGTAAGACAGAATGCCATAACAAATCATTAATGTAATACGTATAACATTTAATAAAAGCAGCGACCGCGGCCGCGGTTCGCTGATAATCTCTCTGCCCGTTTGCAAGGAACTGAACCATGACGCCCGGTAAAAGAAACTACCTTCTGTTGAGTCTATTCGATTTCCTCTACCTGTTCGCCTGGTCGTCGACCATGGCTTTCTTTGTCATTTGGACCACCCAGCATCTTGGCATCAGCGCCACGAAGACCGGCCTGCTCTACTCGGTCAACGCCTTTATCGCCCTGCTGATGCAACCTTTCTTCGGCTTTATCTCCGACAAGTTCGGCCTGAAAAAACGGCTTATCTGGCTGCTGGTCGCCCTGCTCCTGCCGGTGGGCCCCTTCTTTATCTATGTTTACGCGCCGCTGCTGGTGCACAATTTCTGGTTCGGCGCGCTGCTGGGGGGGATCTATCTGGGGATCATCTTTAACTCCGGCTGCGGGGTGATCGACTCTTACATCGATAAGATTTCCCGTCGCTACCAGTTCGAATACGGTCGGGTGCGGATGTGGGGCTCGTTAGGCTGGGCAGCGGCGGCCTGGATTGTGGGTAAATATATCGACAGCAATCCTAATCTGGCCTTCTGGCTCGCCAGCCTCGCCATCGTCATCGCCGCCATCTGCTTTATGCTGACCAAAATTGAATTAACCGACGCTGATGTGGCGCGAAGCGAATCGCTGAAGGTCTCCCATGCCCTCGAGCTGGCGAAGAACGGTCAGTTCTGGATGCTGCTGCTCTTTACCCTGTTCGTCACGCAGATTTATGACACCTACGATCAGCAGTTTGCCCAGTACTTCTCGCAACAGTTCCCGACGCCGGAGGAAGGCAACCGCTGGTATGGGATCCTCGCCTCCATTCAGGTTTGCGGCGAAACGCTGTTCTTATGCCTGATGCCGTGGTTTGTTAACCGGACCGGCGCCAAGTGGGCGCTGATCATTGCCGGGCTGATCATGTCGGTACGTATTGTTGGTTCGGCGGTGCCTCTCGGACCGGTGTGGATTGGCGCAGTAAAAATGATGCATGCCCTGGAGAAACCGTTAATTCTGGTGTCGGTCTTTAAATTCATCGCCGCCAACTTCGACCACAAGCTCTCTTCGACAGTCTATTTACTGGTGCTGTTTGTCGCCTCGATCGCCACCGCCATTTACTCCCCGCTGGCTGGCTATCTGTACGATACCATTGGCTTCGCCGACACCTATCTGATCCTCGGCGGCATCGCCGGACTATTTACTTTGATCTCTGTCTTCACGCTGCAGGATAAGCGCGAGCCGAAAAAGCCCGGCGCCGCCCCCTCCGGAGCCGTCACCCCGGCGCAATAAGTCTCTGCCCGGCAGCAACGCCGGGCGTGAATCGCCGCCTGCGCGCACGGCTTGCCGGAAGCGTTTCCCGCCCCTCTGCTCCGGGGCGTGCGGGATCCGCTTTAGCGGCAGGGGCATGAAAGGCAGGGCTGGGTGCGCTTTTTCACCATTAACCGTGACGGAGCTATACTCTTTTTCGCAAAGATCTGTAGAATTCCTGCCCTGACCATTCCAATAATTGAACACTTTTTAAGCTATGAGCAATGTCACGCACCAGCCGAAAATCGGCTTCGTCTCCCTGGGCTGCCCGAAAAACCTCGTGGACTCAGAGCGTATCCTGACCGAACTGCGCACCGAAGGTTATGACGTCGTCCCTACCTACGACAACGCCGATATGGTGATCGTTAATACCTGCGGCTTTATCGACAGCGCTGTGCAGGAATCGCTGGAAGCGATCGGCGAAGCGTTGAAAGAGAACGGCAAGGTGATCGTCACCGGCTGTCTCGGCGCAAAAGAGGATCAGATCCGTGAAGTGCACCCGAAGGTGCTGGAGATCACCGGTCCGCACAGCTATGAGCAGGTGCTGGAGCACGTCCACCACTATACGCCAAAGCCGAAGCACAACCCGTTCCTGAGCCTGGTGCCGGAACAGGGCGTTAAGCTGACGCCGCGCCACTACGCCTACTTAAAAATTTCTGAAGGCTGCAACCATCGCTGCACCTTCTGCATTATTCCGTCCATGCGCGGCGACCTAGTGAGCCGTCCGATTGGCGAAGTGCTGGCGGAAGCCAAACGCCTCGCTGACGCTGGCGTGAAAGAGCTGCTGGTGATTTCGCAGGACACCTCCGCCTACGGCGTCGACGTCAAGCACCGCACCGGTTTCCACAACGGTATGCCAGTGAAGACCAGCATGGTCAGCCTGTGCGAAGAGCTGGCGAAGCTCGGCATCTGGGTGCGCCTGCACTATGTCTACCCGTACCCGCACGTTGACGATGTGATCCCGCTGATGGCGGAAGGCAAAATTCTGCCATACCTCGATATTCCGCTGCAGCACGCCAGCCCGCGCATCCTGAAGCTGATGAAGCGTCCAGGTTCCGCGGACCGTCAGCTGGCGCGCATCAAGCAGTGGCGTGAAATCTGCCCGGATCTGACCCTGCGCTCCACCTTTATCGTGGGCTTCCCGGGGGAAACGGAAGAAGATTTCCAGATGCTGCTCGACTTCCTGAAAGAGGCGCGTCTCGACCGCGTCGGCTGCTTCAAGTACAGCCCGGTTGAAGGCGCCAGCGCCAATGAGCTGGCGGATCAGGTGCCGGAAGAGGTGAAAGAGGAGCGCTGGAACCGCTTTATGCAGCTGCAGCAGCAGATCTCTGCCGAGCGTCTGCAGGAAAAAGTGGGTCGCGAAATCCTGGTGCTGGTGGATGAAGTTGATGAAGAAGGCGCCATTGGCCGCAGCATGGCCGACGCCCCGGAAATCGACGGCGCGGTCTACCTGAACGGCGAAACCGGCGTCAAGCCGGGCGACGTGGTGCGGGTGAAAGTCGAGCACGCCGACGAATACGACCTGTGGGGAACCCGGGTCTAGTCCAGCTTCCCGGATAGCGGCTTAGCGCATTCCCAGCCTACGGGGTCCTCCCGTAGGCTCCCCCCCCAGGCCCGCGCAAGCGCAGCGCTGCCGGGCAAGCGTTGATGACCTTCCAGGCAACCCTGTTGCGCCGTTATTTTGCCGGGTGGCGCTACGCTTACCCGGCCTACGTTCGTACGACCTGTCGTTAATTTATTCACCATTGTTGCTGAAACTGCCGGGGCTGGCGGCCTCAACATCGCTGAGACGTTCCCGGATGGCCGGGGCAGCCCGCATGGATGCGGGCTGAGGGCCGTGTTTTGCACGGACGCTGCCTCGGCCCGACCCGAAGCCTGCAGGGATAAGTCGAAGGTACCACGCAGTGGCGATGTTGCTGGCCGGAGCCCGGGGGTACAGGGGGCGGCGGCGACTGGCCGCCCCCTGTGCGCTCCCTGCGCCAAGCCAGACATAACGCAGAAAATTAACCGGGAGCGCAATGTGCGCTGACGCCACACGTGATAAACGCTTTTCCCGGGCAGAGAAAGTGGCAACCGATGCAGCTTAGCCCCCCGTCGTGCGCCAGACCGTCACCCGACGTCCCCTACCCCTTTAACTTCGGATCCAGCGCATCGCGCAGGCCATCCCCCAGCAGATTAAACGCCAGCACGGTCACGAAAATCGCCACCGCCGGAAACAGCGCCACGTGCGGGGACATCACCATATCCGCCCGCGCCTCGTTGAGCATCGCGCCCCACTCTGGCGTGGGCGGCTGCGCGCCGAGACCGAGAAACGACAGACTGGCCGCCGAAATAATCGATACCCCAATGCGCATGGTGAAATAAACCACGATCGACGACACCGTCCCCGGCAGGATGTGGTGGAAGAGGATGGTGGCATCGCTGGCGCCAATGCTGCGCGCCGATTCAATAAAGGTCTGCTGCTTTAATACCAGGGTGTTGCCCCGCACCAGCCGGGCGAACGCCGGGATCGAGAAGATCGCCACGGCGATAATCACGTTGGCCATCCCGCTACCCATGACGGCGACCACCGCGATCGCCAGCAGGATCCCCGGAAAGGCGAACAGCACGTCGCACAGACGCATAATCAGCCGGTCCCACCAGCCCTCATAGTAGCCGGCCAGCAGCCCAAGCACCGTGCCGATGGCCGCGCCAATCAGCACCGCCAGCACCCCCGCGGCCAGCGAGATCTGCGCCCCCACCAGCACCCGGCTGAAAATATCGCGCCCCAAAGAGTCGACACCGAACCAGTGCACCAGCGAAGGCCCCTCGTTAAGCCGGTCGTAGTCGAAATAATTTTCCGCATCGTACGGCGCTATCCATGGGGCGACGATGGCCACCGCAATCAGCAACAGCACGAAAATACCGGCGCCCATGGCCACCGGCTGACGCCGAAAGCGCCGCCAGAACTCATGCCAGGGGGTATGGATTTCGCCGGGCCTGATGCCCGGCATGGCGTTCAGCGCCGCCTGCCTTCTCCAGTTAAGCAATCGCACCTTACTTATACCTGATAGCCGGGTTTATGGCCGCGTACAGCACATCCACCACTAAATTGATAAGAATAAACTCCAGCGAAAAGAGCAGCACTTCCGCCTGAATCACCGGGTAATCGCGCATTTCTACCGAATCGACCAGCAGTCGCCCCAGCCCCGGCCAGTTGAAGACCTTCTCCACGACGATCGAGCCGCCGAGCAGGAAACCGAACTGCAGCCCCATCATGGTGACCACCGGGATCATCGCATTGCGCAGACCATGCTTGAGCACCACCCGCGTTTCGCTCACCCCTTTCGCCCGGGCGGTACGCATATAGTCTTCATGCAGCACATCGACGAACGACGCGCGGGTAAAGCGCGCCATCACCGCCGCCACCGCCGCGCCGAGGGTCAGCGACGGCAAAATATAGTGCCGCCAGCTGTCGGCGCCCACCGTCGGCAGCCAGCCCAGCTCAACCGAAAACACCTGCATCAGCAACATGCCGAGGGCAAAGGCCGGAAACGAAATACCGCTCACCGCCAGCGCCATTCCCAGACGGTCAGGCCAGCGATTGCGCCACACCGCCGCCGCGATCCCCACCGCCATGCCAAACAGCACTGCCCAGCTCATGCTGGCCAGCGTCAGCCACAGGGTGGGCATAAAGCGGCTGGCTATCTCACTGGCAACGGGACGCCGCGAGGCCATGGACATGCCAAAATCGCCGCGCAGCACGTTGGTGATGTAGTGCCAGAACTGGACGTGCAGCGGCTGGTCAAGCCCCAGCTGCTGGCGCACCATCGCCACCACCTGGGCATCGGCCTCTGGTCCGGCAATCAGCCGCGCCGGGTCGCCGGGCAGCATATGGACGAAGAGAAACACCAGCACCGCGACGATTAGCAGGGTGGGGATCAGCCCCAGCAGGCGCTTAATCACATAGTTGAGCATCGTACCTCCACAACCCGCCCCGCGGAAAAACCGCCCTCCGCCCACTAGCGCCGGAGGGCATCATCTCGACCTTCACGGTGTTAAATCTGCCTGTTCGAAGCTGAAGCCGGTGTCCGGCTGGATATAGAAGCCGGTGAGGTTCTTGCTGTGGGCGGAGACCAGTTTCTCCACCACCAGCGGCACCCACGGCGACTCTTTCCAGATAATATCCTGCGCCGCTTTATAGAGTTTGGTTTTCTCTTGCGGATCGGTGGTTTTCAGCGCCTCGCTCAGCGCGCTATCCACCTGCGGGTTGCTGTAAAAAGCGGTGTTAAACAGGGTCGGCGGCCAGTTTTGGGAAGCAAACAGCGGCGACAGCGCCCAGTCGGCTTCGCCAGTGGAGGCGGACCAGCCGGTATAGAACATCCGTACCCCGCTCTCTTTCTGCCCTTTACCTTCCACTTCCGCCGCCCGCTGACCGGCGTCCATCGCCGTCACCTGCGCCTTTATGCCCACCTGCGCCAACTGCTGCTGGGTAAACTGCAGCACTTTCTGCGCGGTGCTGTGGTTATGTGACGACCACAGCGTAGTGCTAAACCCGTTGGGGTAGCCGGCCTCTTTTAGCAGCTGGCGCGCTTTCGCCGGATCGTAAGGCCACGCGGGGTAGCTCTGAGCGTAGGCAATCGATGGCGGCACCACGCCGGTCGCCGGGGTGGCATAGCCGGCAAACGCCACCTTGACCAGCGCCTGGCGGTTGATGGCGTAGTTGATCGCTTCGCGCACCTTCGGATTATCGAACGGTTTCTGCGTCACGTTCATGCTGATGTAACGCTGCATGATCGACGGACTGGCCACCAGCTCCAGTTTGCTGTTTTTCGCCAGCAGCGGCGCCTGCTCGTAGGGGATCGGGAAGGCAAACTGCGCCTCGCCGGTCTGCAGCATCGCCGCCCGGGTATTGTTATCGACCACCGGTCGCCAGGTAATGGAATCCAGCTTCGGCAGCCCCGGCTGCCAGTAGCCATCGAACTTGCTGACCTTCACGAAGTCGGTCTGGTTCCAGGTATCGAGCTTATACGGCCCGGTGCCCACCGGGTGGAAGCCGATATCCTTGCCATATTTTTTCAGCGCCGTCGGCGAAATCATCGCCGTCGCCGGATGGGCGAGAATATTAATAAACGCCGAGAACGGCTGTTTAAGGGTGATTTTCACCGTGGTCGGATCAACCGCCTCGGTGCTGGCGATATTTTTATACAGGTTATAGCGCTTGAGATGGTTTTCCGGGTTGCTGGCGCGGTCGAGGTTAGCCTTGACCGCCTCGGCGTTAAAGTCGGTGCCATCCTGGAATTTCACCCCGCTGTGCAGCTTGATGGTGTACACCAGGCCATCCGGCGACACGGTGTAGCTCTCGGCAAGAACATTTTGCAGCTTCATCTCTTTATCAAGGCCGAACAGGCCTTGATAAAAGGACTTCGCCACCGCCTGCGACAGAGTATCGTTAGCATCATAGGGGTCGAGCGTCGTGAAGTTAGACCCGACCGCCACCACTACATCTTTGGCAGCAAAAGCGGGGGCGCTCGCCAGGGCCGCCGCGATACTCAGCGCCAGCCACCATTTGCGTGAAACAGGTTGTGTCATCGTGTTCTCCTGAAAAGGTGCGTTATGTGTTGTTATGTTCTGCCCAGCACGTCGGCGGCGTCGCGGGCGACGAAGTGGCCCGGCCCAACCTGCTGCAATGGCGGGCTGGCGATCTCCTCGCCCCGCTTATAGATATTGCCCGGGACGTCATCAGACAGCAGGACCCGCTGCGGATGACGGTAGGCCGGGTCGGCCACCGGTACGGCAGCCATGAGCTTACGGGTATAGGGGTGCTGCGGGTTTTCAAACACTGCGCGGCGCGGGCCGATTTCGACAATCCGGCCGCGATACATCACCGCCACGCGGTGGCTGATGCGCTCCACCACCGCCATATCATGGGAAATAAACAGAAACGCGATGCCCATCTCGCGCTGCAGGTCGAGCATCAGATTGATAATCTGCGCACGAATGGAGACATCCAGGGCCGACACCGACTCATCGGCAATCACCACCTTCGGATTCACTGCCAGCGCGCGGGCAATGCAGATCCGCTGCCGCTGGCCGCCGGAAAAGGCGTGGGGGTAGCGCCAGGCATGCTCCGGCTGCAGCCCCACGCGCTTCAGCAGCCAGGCGACCCGCTCGCGCGCCGCCTCCCTGTCCAGCAGGCCATGCACCCGCAGCGGCTCCATAATCGAATCGCCGACCGTCTGGCGCGGATCGAGCGAGGCGTAAGGATCCTGAAAAATAAACTGAATATTGCGCCGCAGGGACTGCAGCTTGCTGCCGGAGAGGGTATCGATCCGCTGACCGTCGAAGGTAATGGTGCCACCCTGGGTCTCAACCAGCCTCAGCAGCGCCCGGCCGGTGGTCGACTTGCCGCAGCCGGACTCCCCCACCAGAGAGAGGGTCTCTCCCGGCCAGAGATCAAAACTCACCTTCTCCACCGCATGCACTTCGCGCGTCACGCGATTGAGCAGCCCGCCGCGCACCGGGAAACGGGCCACCAGATCGCGCACCTGCAGAATCGGCTCCCCCGCCACCACCGTGTCTGGCGTTTCTGTCTCCGCCAGCGGCTGCCCCGGCAGCGGAAAGCGGCGCGGCAGATCCCGACCGCGCATCTCCCCCAGCCGGGGGACCGCCGCCAGCAGCGACTGCGTATAAGGGTGCTGCGGTGAACGGAAAATCTCCTCGACGCTGCCGGTCTCCACCGCCTCGCCGCGATACATGACCAGCACCCGATCGGCGATATCGGCCACCACCCCCATGTCATGGGTGATAAAGATTACCCCCATCGCCATCTCCTTTTGCAGGACGGCGATAAGTTGCAAAATTTGCGCCTGGATGGTGACATCCAGCGCCGTGGTCGGCTCGTCGGCAATCAGCACCGCCGGCCGACAGGAGAGTGCCATGGCGATCATCACCCGCTGGCGCATGCCGCCGGAGAGCTGGTGCGGATAGCGTGAGAGCATCTCTTCCGCCTGGGGAATACGCACCTGGTCGAGCATCTTTTTTGCCGCGCGCAGCGCCTCTTCGCGCCCCAGCCCCTGGTGCAGACGCAGGGATTCGGCGATCTGCTCGCCGATGGTGAACACCGGGTTCAGCGAAGTCATCGGCTCCTGAAAAATCATCGCCAGGTCCGCGCCGCGTACCCGGCGCATTTCGGCCTCCGATTGCTCATTGAGCGCGATCACCTGCCGGTTGCGCCGTCGCAGCCACAGCCCCTCGCTGCTCACCTCGCTGCTGGCGGCGTCAAGCAGACGCATCAGCGCCAGAGCGGTGACCGATTTTCCCGAACCAGACTCCCCGACAATCGCCAGCGTCTCGCCGCGGCGCAGGCTGAAGGAAAGCTGACGCACGGCCTGCACCTCTGGCGCATCCTGCTGGCGAAACGCCACGTTCAGGTTGCGCACCACCAGTACTTCGCAGGTATCCGTTTCGTGAGTTTGCGGCACTCTCCCTCTCCCTTGTTCTATTCGCGATAAATGCCAATGGTCGGCGTATCGCCGGCATAGCACCAGGCGCGGTACATGCCTTCGCTGTTAAACGGTAAAACGACGTTGCCTTCGCGATCGACGGCAATCAGTCCGCCGCTGCCGCCGAGGGCCGGCAGCTTCTCCATCACCACCCGCTCGCAGGCAGAATAGAGACTGAGCTGACCGTACTCCATCAGGGCGGCGATATCGTAGGCCGCCAGAGTACGCATAAAGACTTCGCCGGTGCCGGTGCAGGAGACCGCCACGCTGGCGTTGTTGGCGTAGCACCCTGCGCCCGGCAGCGGGCTGTCGCCAACGCGTCCGGGCAGTTTGTTGGTCATGCCGCCGGTGGAGGTCGCCGCCGCCAGATTGCCGGCCAGATCGAGCGCCACCGCCCCGACGGTGCCCATTTTCTGGCGTTCGTCGAGCGGAGCGGCATGGTGGTCAAGGATGATCTCCCCACCCGCTTTCGCCTCCTGCAGCTGCAGCAGGCGCTCGGGGGTGGAAAAGAGATCGTTATCGACGCGCGCCATTCCGTGGGAGAAGGCGAAATTTTCCGCCCCCTCACCGATCAGCAGCACGTGCGGGCTCTTCTCCAGCACCAGACGCGCCGCCAGCACCGGATTACGTAAATGTTTGACCCCGGCCACCGCCCCCGCCTGCAGGCTGTAGCCGTCCATCACGCAGGCGTCCAGTTCGTGGGTTTGATCGTGGGTAAATACCGAGCCGATCCCGGCGTTAAACAGCGGACACTCCTCCAGCAGACGGACGGCCTCGGTCACGGCATCCAGCGCACTGGCGCCCGCAGCCAACATTTTCTGTCCGCTTTCGACGATAGCCGACAGCGCCGCCACGTACTCCCGCTCCCGCTCCGGCGTCATCTGCGCGCGAGAAATCGCCCCTGCGCCGCCGTGAATTGCTATAACCGCCTTGCCCATTTCGCCAGTCCTTAACGATGAAGTGGATAGCCCCCGCTCTGTCGTAGCGCGTCGCGGCGCCGGTCACGTCAGGAATAAGGGTATTGATATCATTATATTGCTGAATGTCTTATACAATTTTTGAATATAGAAAGAGCGGCGGGCGATGTAAAGCCTCGTACCCAGGTGGCATACAGCCCGCGCCGCTTTTCTGCCATAATAGGCGTTTTCGCCGTTTTGCCCGCAGGAGTGACCCATGGATTTTACCGCCGGACTGATGCCGCTCGACACAGCCCTCACCCAGATGCTCGATCGTATTACGCCGCTGAGCGCCACGGAAACTGTACCGCTGTTGCAGGCCTTCGCGCGCGTTACCGCCCATGACATTATCTCCCCGCTGGATGTCCCCGGCTTTGATAACGCGGCGATGGATGGCTATGCCGTCCGGTTGAGCGACCTTCGCGACGGCGCGGCCCTGCCGGTCGCCGGGAAGGCCTTCGCCGGCCAGCCGTTTCACGACGCCTGGCCCACCGGCACCTGTATCCGCATTATGACCGGCGCGCCGGTGCCTGCAGGCTGCGACGCGGTAGTCATGCAGGAAGAGACTGAACAGACCGACGCCGGCGTGCGCTTTACCGCGCCGGTGAAAGCCGGGCAGCATATTCGCCGCCGCGGAGAAGATATCGCCCATGGCGCGGTGGTCTTCCCGGCGGGAACGCCGCTGACGGTAGCCGAGCTGCCGGTGCTGGCCTCGCTGGGCATTGCCGACGTCGAGGTGGTGCGCAAGATTCGCGTCGCGGTCTTCTCGACCGGCGATGAGCTGCAGCTGCCGGGTCAACCGCTCGGCGACGGCCAGATTTACGATACCAACCGCCTGGCGGTGCATCTGATGCTCGAACAGCTGGGCTGCGAGGTCATTAATCTCGGCATTATTCCTGACGATCCGGCGCAACTGCGTGAGGCCTTTATCGCCGCCGACCAGCAGGCCGACGTGGTCATCAGCTCCGGGGGCGTCTCGGTGGGCGAAGCCGACTACACCAAAACCATTCTTGAAGAGCTGGGGGAGATCGGCTTCTGGAAGCTGGCGATCAAGCCGGGCAAACCCTTCGCCTTCGGCAAGCTCAGCAGCAGCTGGTTCTGCGGCCTGCCGGGCAACCCGGTTTCCGCCACCGTCACCTTCTGTCAGCTGGTGCAGCCGCTGCTGGCGAAGCTCTCGGGCAAGTACGGCCCGCTTCAGGCAACCCGCCTGCGGGTACGCGCCGCCACACGACTGAAAAAGTCGCCGGGCCGCCTCGATTTTCAACGCGGTATTCTGCAGCGCAACCCGGACGGCGAGCTGGTGGTGACCACCACCGGCCATCAGGGCTCGCACATTTTCAGCTCTTTCAGCCTCGGCAACTGCTTTATCGTGCTGGAGCGCGAGCGCGGCCACGTTGAAGCGGGCGAATGGGTCGAGGTCGAACCGTTCAGCCATCTGTTTGGGGGGCTGTAATGGCCGTGGAGCTGAGCGATGAAGAGATGCTGCGCTATAACCGGCAGATTGTTTTGCGCGGTTTTGATTTTGACGGCCAGGAGCGGCTAAAGGCCGCTCGGGTGCTGGTGGTCGGCCTCGGCGGGCTTGGCTGCGCCGCCGCGCAGTATCTGGCCGCCGCCGGGGTGGGGCAGCTCACCCTGCTCGATTTCGACACCGTCTCGCTCTCCAATCTGCAGCGCCAGACGCTGCACAGCGATGCCACCCTCGGCCAGCCTAAGGTGGATTCCGCCCGCGAGGCGCTGGCGCGCATTAATCCGCACGTTCATCTGGTGCCGCTCAATGCCTTACTGGACGAACCGGCGCTGGCGGCGCAGATTGCCGGGCACGATCTGGTGCTCGACTGCACCGACAACGTCGCCATCCGTAACCAGCTCAACGCCGGCTGCTTCCGCCACCAAACCCCGCTGGTTTCCGGGGCGGCGATCCGCATGGAGGGGCAGATCAGCGTCTTCACCTATCAGCAGGGCGAACCCTGCTACCGCTGCCTGAGCCGCCTGTTTGGCGAAAATGCCCTCACCTGCGTCGAAGCCGGCGTGATGGCCCCGCTGGTGGGCACTATCGGTTCCCTGCAGGCGATGGAGGCCATTAAGCTGCTGACCGGCTACGGCACCCCTGCCAGCGGAAAAATCGTGATGTACGACGCCATGACCTGCCAGTTTCGTGAAATGAAGCTGATGCGCCACCCGCAGTGCGAGGTATGCGGTACGCGCTAACGTTCAACCACCGGCGAGGATCGTCGCCGGTGAGGTTGTGACCTCTGCCGTTATTCTATCCCCTGGCGATTATCTCCATCCCGCTTGTTGATTTGCATCAATATAACTTTCATTCGAAAGTGTTTTTATATTCATACGCAAACGAGAGGGTAAGCCATGATCTTCAATATCCAGCGCTATTCCACCCATGACGGCCCAGGGATCCGCACCGTCGTCTTCCTGAAAGGCTGCTCGCTGGGCTGCCGCTGGTGCCAGAATCCGGAGAGCCGCGCCCGCAGCGAAGACCTGCTGTATGACCCGCGCCTGTGCCTTGCCGGCTGCGAGCTGTGCCAGCAGGCGGCGCCGGCGGTTATCACCCGCACCCTCGATGGCCTGATCATTCACCGGCAACACGTTAACGACAGCCATATCGCCGCGCTGCGCGACTGCTGCCCCACCACCGCGCTCACGGTGTGCGGCGAAGAGAAGAGCGTCGAGGAGATCATGGCGACGGTGCTGCGCGATAAACCCTTTTACGATCGCAGTGGCGGCGGCATCACCCTTTCCGGCGGCGAACCCTTTATGAATCCGGGCCTGGCGCGGGCGCTGTTCGAGGCCAGCCATCAGGCAGGGATCCATACTGCTGTGGAAACCTGCCTGCACGTCCCCTGGAAATACATTGAACCGGCTTTACCCTTCGTCGACCTGTTTCTCGCCGACCTGAAGCATGTCGACGAGGCCGTTTTCCGGCAGTGGACCGACGGCAGCGCCCGCCGGGTGCTGGACAACCTGCAGCGTCTGGCGCAGGCGGGGAAAAACATGATCATTCGCGTGCCGTTAATCCAGGGATTCAACGCCAGCGAAGCCGACATCACCGCCATCACTGATTTTGCCGCCGACCGCCTGCGGGTCAGCGAAATCCATTTCCTGCCCTACCACACGCTGGGAATGAATAAATACCAGTTACTCAGTCAGCCCTACACCGCACCGGATAAACCGCTGGATGCTCCCGAGCTGCTCGCCTTTGCGCAGGATTATGCGCGGAGCAAGGGGCTAACGGCGATCTTACGAGGATAACCCTATGACGACTCTGAAACTCAACACCCTCAGCGCCCGCATCCAGGCCCATAAAATGGCGCTGGTGCATATTGTCAAGCCACCGGTCTGTACCGAACGCGCCCGCCACTACACCGAGATGTATCAGCAGCATCTTGATAAGCCAATCCCGGTGCGTCGTGCCCTGGCGCTGGCGCATCACCTTGCCGAGCGCACCATCTGGATCAAGCACGATGAGCTGATCGTCGGCAACCAGGCCAGCGAAGTGCGCGCCGCGCCGATCTTCCCGGAATACACCGTCAGCTGGATCGAGAAAGAGATCGACGATCTCGCCGACCGCCCCGGCGCCGGCTTCGCGGTCAGCGAAGAGAACAAGCGCGTGCTGCATGAAGTGTGCCCGTGGTGGCGCGGCCAGACCGTACAGGACCGCTGCTACGGCATGTTTACCGATGAGCAGAAAGCGCTGCTCGCCACCGGCATTATTAAGGCAGAGGGCAATATGACCTCCGGCGACGCCCACCTGGCGGTCAACTACCCGCTGCTGCTGGAGAAAGGCCTGGACGGCCTGCGTGCAAAAGTCGCCGAACGCCGGTCGCGCATCAATCTGACGGTGCTGGAAGACCTGCACGGCGAACAGTTCCTGAAAGCGATTGATATTGTGCTGGCGGCGGTCAGCGACCACAGCAAACGCTTCGCCGCGCTGGCGCGCGAGATGGCGACGGCAGAATCCCGTGACGCACGCCGCGAGGAGCTGCTGACGATTGCCGAAAACTGCGACATCATCGCCCATGAGCCGCCGAAGACCTTCTGGCAGGCGCTGCAGCTGTGCTACTTCATTCAGCTGATCCTGCAGATTGAATCCAATGGCCACTCGGTCTCGTTTGGCCGCATGGACCAGTACCTCTATCCGTACTACCGCCGCGACGTTGAGCTGCAGCAATCGTTAGATCGCGAACAGGCCATTGAGCTGCTGCACAGCTGCTGGCTGAAGCTGCTGGAGGTTAACAAGATCCGCTCCGGCTCGCACTCCAAGGCCTCGGCCGGCAGCCCGCTGTATCAGAACGTCACCATCGGCGGCCAGAACCTGGTGGATGGCCAGCCGCAGGACGCGGTCAACCCGCTGTCGTATGCCATCCTGGAATCCTGCGGTCGTCTGCGTTCGACCCAGCCGAACCTCAGCGTGCGCTACCACGCCGGAATGAGCAACGATTTCCTCGACGCCTGCGTCCAGGTGATCCGCTGCGGCTTCGGTATGCCAGCGTTTAATAACGACGAAATCGTGATCCCGGAATTTATCAAGCTGGGTATTGAGCCGCAGGACGCCTACGATTATGCGGCCATCGGCTGTATCGAAACTGCGGTCGGCGGCAAATGGGGCTATCGCTGCACCGGCATGAGCTTTATCAACTTCGCGCGGGTGATGCTGGCGACGCTGGAAGGCGGCCGCGATGCCACCAGCGGCCAGGTGTTTCTGCCGCAGGAGCACGCCCTGTCGAAAGGCAACTTCGCTAACTTCGACGAGGTGCTGGCCGACTGGGACCGCCAGATCCGCTACTACACCCGTAAGTCGATTGAGATTGAGTACGTGGTCGATACCATGCTGGAAGAGAACGTCCACGATATTCTCTGTTCGGCGCTGGTGGACGACTGCATCGAACGGGCGAAGAGTATCAAGCAAGGCGGCGCGAAATATGACTGGGTGTCCGGCCTGCAGGTGGGCATCGCCAACCTCGGCAACAGCCTGGCGGCGGTGAAAAAGCTGGTCTTCGATCAGGGCGTTATCGGCCAGCAGGAACTGGCGAAGGCGCTGGCGGAAGATTTCGACGGCCTGACCCACGAGCAGCTGCGCCAGCGGTTGATCAACGGCGCGCCGAAGTACGGTAACGATGATGACAGCGTGGACACGTTGCTGGCGCGGGCCTACCAGACCTATATCGACGAGCTGAAGCAGTATCACAACCCGCGCTATGGCCGCGGCCCGATCGGCGGCAACTATTACGCCGGCACGTCGTCTATCTCCGCCAACGTGCCGTTCGGCGCGCAGACCATGGCGACGCCGGATGGCCGTAAAGCGCACACCCCGCTGGCGGAAGGGGCCAGCCCGGCCTCCGGAACCGACCATCTGGGGCCGACGGCGGTCATCAGTTCGGTGGGTAAACTGCCCACCGGGGCGATCCTCGGCGGCGTGCTGCTTAATCAGAAGCTGAATCCGTCCACCCTGGAGAACGAGTCCGATAAGCAGAAGCTGATGGTGCTGCTGCGCACCTTCTTCGAGGTGCATAAAGGCTGGCATATCCAGTACAACATTGTCTCGCGCGACACGCTGCTGGAGGCGAAGAAACACCCCGACCAGTACCGCGATTTGGTGGTGCGCGTCGCCGGGTACTCGGCGTTCTTTACCGCCCTGTCGCCGGATACCCAGGACGATATCATCGCCCGTACCGAGCATACGCTGTAACCCCTCAGGCCCGCTGGCGCGACGCTTAGCGGGCCTTCCCTGTCCTGCAGGCCGGGAAAGGCAACGCCGCCTCCCGGCATTTTCTGAATGCATGAACTTTCATTCGAAATAAATTTGTGCTCCCCATCACATTGTAATTAGAATGTTACTGGTCGAAGTTAAGCCAGGAGCACCCCCTTATGACCGTTAAAGTTATCGTCACCGATATGGACGGAACTTTTCTCAATGACGCCAAAACCTACGATCGCGCACGGTTTCTGGCGCAATTCGCCCAGCTGCAGCAGCGCGGCATTGAATTCGTTGTCGCCAGCGGCAACCAGTACTATCAGCTGATCTCCTTCTTCCCGGAGATCCGCGAGCAGATCTCATTCGTCGCCGAAAACGGCGCACTGGTCTTTGCGCATGGTAAGCAGCTGTTCCACGGCGAACTGACCCGCCACGAATCGCAGGTGGTGATTGGCGAATTACTCAAAGATCCGCAGCTGAACTTCGTCGCCTGCGGCCTGCAGAGCGCTTACGTCAGCGATAACGCCCCGGATGCCTTCGTCGACCTGATGTCAAAGCACTACCACCGTCTGCAGCGGGTAAGCGACTATCACGCCATCGACGATACGCTGTTCAAATTCTCTCTGAACCTGCCGGACAGTGAGATCCCGCAGCTGATCGATAAACTGCACGTGTCGCTCGACGGCATTATGAAGCCGGTCACCAGCGGCTTTGGCTTTGTCGATTTGATTATTCCCGGCCTGCATAAAGCCAACGGCATCAGCCGCCTGCTCAAGCGCTGGAACCTGTCGCCGCAGCAGTGCGTGGCCATCGGCGACAGCGGCAACGACGCCGAAATGCTGAAGCTGGTGAAATACGCTTTCGCCATGGGTAACGCCGCCGACAGCATTAAGGCTATCGCCGGATACGCGACCGACGATAATAACCATGACGGCGCGCTGAACGTCATTCAGGCCGTCCTCGATAACAGCGCTCCCTTCAACGATTGACCTCTCTCCGGGGCTGCACGCCCCGGCTTGTCCATTTTGTGCGCCGCAGCAAGATTTTAAACTTGCATTAACTCCATTTTAACTTAAATTAACGTTTGTAAGATTTAATACTTTCGAATGAAAGATACAGCGAGGTTATTATGGCTGCTCTCCCGACCCACGAAACACTCCCCGCCGACCACAAAGCGGCGATTCGCCAGATGAAGCAGGCGCTGCGGGCGCAAATCGGCGACGTCCAGGCGGTGTTCGATAAGCTCTCAGCGCGCATCAGCGAGCGCCTGCAGGAAATTGAGACGCTGAAAGCCGCAGGCCAGGAGATCTGGCCAACCATTCCGTTCCGCGATATCGCCGAGGGAACCGTGAGCGATGCCCAGCGCGCGGCCATTAAGCGTCGGGGCTGCGCGGTGATCAAAGGCCACTTTCCGCGCGAACAGGCGCTGGCCTGGGATACCGCGATGCTGGAATATCTGGATCTGAACCATTTCGACGAGGTCTACAAAGGGCCAGGCGACAGCTTCTTCGGTACGCTGGAGGCTTCGCGGCCGGAAATCTATCCCATCTACTGGTCGCCCTCGCAAATGCAGGCCCGCCAGAGCGATGAAATGGCCGCGGCGCAGTCCTTCCTCAACCGCCTGTGGCGCTTTGAGCAGGACGGCAAGCGCTGGTTCGATCCGGACGTCAGCGTCATTTACCCTGACCGCATTCGCCGCCGTCCGCCGGGAACCACCTCAAAGGGGCTGGGCGCGCATACCGATTCCGGTGCGCTGGAGCGCTGGCTGCTCCCCGCCTACCAGCAGGTCTTCGCCAACGTGTTTAACGGTCATGTCGACGCTTACGATCCGTGGGACGCCGCGCACCGTACGGAAGTGGAAGAGTACACCGTCGACAACACCACCAAATGCTCAGTGTTCCGCACTTTCCAGGGCTGGACCGCGCTGTCGGACATGATCCCGGGTCAGGGGCTACTGCACGTGGTGCCGATCCCCGAGGCGATGGCTTATGTTCTACTGCGCCCACTGCTTGACGATGTGCCGGAAGATGAGCTGTGCGGCGTCGCGCCGGGCAGAGTACTGCCGATCTCTGAGCAGTGGCACCCGCTGCTGATCAAAGCCCTCAGTTCGATTCCGGCGCTGAACGCTGGCGATTCCGTCTGGTGGCACTGCGACGTCATTCACTCGGTGGCGCCGGTGGAAAATCAGCAGGGCTGGGGCAATGTGATGTACATTCCGGCAGCGCCGATGTGCGAAAAGAACCTCGCCTACGCGCAGAAAGTGAAAATTGCTCTGGAAAAAGGGGCCTCGCCGGGGGATTTCCCGCGCGAGGACTATGAGGCCAGCTGGCAGGGGCGCTTCACTCTGGAAGATCTGAACATCCACGGCAAGCGGGCGCTGGGTATCCCGGTTTAATCGTCATACAGCCCCTGCGGCTCCACGGCGGTATGGCCTTTGCCCGGCCGGATCCGCCGTACCGAATCGCGCACCACCAGCGTGCCGTGCAGCAGCAGCGAACCGTGCGGCGCCTCCGGGCGCAGCAGGCGCTGCTGCAGGAGATGCACCGCCTCGCTGCCCAGTTCATCCCGCGGCACATGCACCGCGGTCAGCGGCACCTCCTGGATCGCCGCCAGATTAAACCCGTCGATGCTCATCACCGAGACATCCTGCGGCACCCGCAGGCCGCGCTTTTGCAATGCGCTGACCGTGCCGGCGGCCATGAAATCGCCGCCCACCAGGAAGGCGGTGGGCAACGGCCTGCCCTGTAAGCCATCAAGCCAGGCCCCCACCTGCTCTTCGGTCTCTCTGGCGCTAAAGTTGGCGACGCTGATGAGATCCCGGCTGGCGGTAAAGCGCAAATTGCGCGCGCGCCACGCCTCCTCGATCCCCCCCAGCCGCAGCTCCATGGTATAGCGGCGCAAACACATGACGTTCATCACCACCCGATGCCCCATATCAAACAGATAGCGGGCGGCGCACTGGCCAATCAAACGATGATCGGGGGCAATGGACGGCAACCGCATCCCTTCATCCCGACAGTTTATCAAGACGCAGGGTTTACCCAGATCCGCCGCCAGGCCATGAATATGCGGATCGTCGATCCCCAGCAGCACCGCGGCCTGGGTTTCCGCTTCGTTCATGCGGGCAAGAAACAGATTGGCGTCGCTGTCGTTTTCGTCCAGCGCGCAGTAGCGCAGGCGCACTTCATGCGCCGCCAGCGCGTTATTGATGCTCTGGATCACCCGGTAGTAGAAGATATCCGACCGCTCATCGAAGGCGCGCTGCGGGGCAAACACCAGCAGATTATTGAGCAGCAGACGCCCGGCGGCCAGCCCCTGCATGACCCCCAGCTCGCGGGCGCACTCCAGCACCGCCCGGCGCGCCTTGTCGCTGGTATTCGCCTTTCCGGCCAGGACGCGCGAAACGGTACTGGCCGACAGCCCAGTGCGGGCGGCGATTTCGGCGACGCGCAGCTTTTTATCCATTTTGTGATCCAGCTCCGATTGGAAAATGAAAGAATTTTCATAATCGCCAAAGCGCTCCCTGTAAGCAAATGACAGAGCAAAATTTGAGATCCCGGTCATTTCATGAAAAAACTTGCATAAATAGCACTTTGCCCGCCGTTTTTTCTCCCTTAGCCTGAATTGGTCCAACATCTCCCATACTAGTTATACCAATGATGTTGAGATAAAAAAATAGACTATTCAAATAGTTAATAACACTACGTGGCCACTCAAGGATTGAGGTCGTCACTTTCCCCCTACTAACGTCATGTGGAGTGTGCTATGAGTCAAGGCCTCAACAATGATATCGCGGTCAGCAAAACGCGCCGGGTGGTAAAAAACCTGCGCTGGTGGGTGCTGGTCCTGTTTTTACTTGGCGTCACCGTCAACTACATCACACGCAACTCGCTGGGGATTATCGCCCCGGAACTGAAAGCGACGCTCGGCATTACCACCGAACAATATTCCTGGATCGTCGGCGCGTTTCAGCTGGCTTACACGATTTTCCAGCCGCTCTGTGGCTGGCTTATCGACGTCATCGGCCTGAAGCTCGGGTTTATGATCTGCGCCACCTTGTGGGCGCTGGCCTGTATCGCCCACGCCGGGGCCGGCAGCTGGCTGCACCTGGCGATATTGCGCTTCTTTATGGGCGGGGCCGAGGCGGCCGCCACCCCGGCCAACGCCAAAACCATCGGCGAGTGGTTTCCGAAGTCTGAACGGCCAATCGCCGCCGGCTGGGCTGGCGTCGGGTTCTCTATCGGCGCAATGCTCGCCCCGCCGATTATCTACTTCGCCCACGCTTCCTTCGGCTGGCAGGGGGCGTTTATGTTTACCGGCGCGCTGGCCCTGCTGTGGGTGGTGCTGTGGTGGGCCTTCTATCAGAACCCGGAAAAGCACCCCAACCTCAGCAAAAGCGAGCTGGAGTACATCAAGCAGGATAACGAAGCGCCACCGGTGAAACAGCCCTTCTTTACCGCACTCAAAACCGTCTCGAAGAATAAACGTTTCTACGGGATCGCCATTCCCGCGTTTATGGCCGAGCCCGCCTGGGCGGTGCTGAGCTTCTGGGTACCGCTGTACCTGGCCAAAGAGCACGGCATGGATCTCAAGCAGATCGCCATGTTCGCCTGGCTGCCTTTCCTCGCCGCCGACCTCGGCAGCGTGGTCAGCGGCTACCTCACCCGCCTGTACGTTCGCTGGTTCGGCTGTACGCGAGTCAACTCAGTGATCGCCAGCTCGGTGACCGGCGCATTTCTGATGATCTCCCTGGCCCTCGTCGCTATCACTCGCGATCCCTATATCACCATCGTCCTGATCTCCATTGGCGGCTTCGGACATCAGATCATCTCCTGCATGCTCAGCGCGCTGGTGGTGGAGTCGTTCGACAAGGGACAAATGGCGACGGTAAACGGTATGCGCGGATCCGCGGCGTGGATCGCCAGCTTCCTGTTTTCGTTATTAATCGGGGTGACCGCCGACAAAATTGGCTTCAACCCGCTGTTCATCGCCATGGGGTTCTTTGACCTGATTGGCGCCGTTTTCCTGGTGGCATTTATTGCTGAACGTCGCGCCAAGCGCGCCTGAGAGTGGATGTAAGATATGAAAACGTTGAAACACTGGAGTTTACATCAACAGCTGGAGCATCACGTTGAACTGACGGTCGATGGCCAGCACACCCTGTGCCTGTACGTACTGGAAGAGAATTTATTCCGCGTGCTGCTGAAACGCCAGGGCCAGCTGGCGCTGGATCGCACCTGGAGTATCGCTCCGCAGCAGGATGTGCCGTGGGAAGGCCGCGCCCGGGATGACCTCAGCGGTTTTAGTCTCCCGGCCTGGCAGCTGACACAGGAGGCCGATACGCTGACCATCGCCACCCGCCAGCTGCGCGTCACCGTCCATCAGCCGCTGTGGCTGGAGTGGAGCTATCGCGACGACGCCGGGGAATGGCAGCAGCTTGCTAACGACCGCCCCACCAGCGCCTATCTGGCCAATGCCCACGGCGACGGCGTCGCCCACTATCTGAGCCGCCGGAAAGACGAGCGTTTCTATGGTCTGGGCGAAAAGGCCGGCGATCTGCAGCGCACCGGTAAGCGTTATGAGATGCGCAACCTCGACGCCATGGGCTACAACGCCGCCAGCACCGACCCGCTGTATAAACATATTCCGTTCACCATCACCCAGCGCAGCGACGTCAGCTATGGTCTGTTTTACGACAACCTGAGCAGCTGCTGGCTGGATTTGGGTAACGAAATCGACAACTACCACACCGCCTACCGCCGCTGGCAGGCGGAAGCCGGCGATATCGATTACTACCTGTTCACCGGTAAACAGGTGCTGGATGTCACCAAAGCCTTTGTACGTCTGACCGGTAAAACCCTGTTCGGGCCAAAATGGAGCCTCGGCTACAGCGGCTCGACCATGCACTACACCGACGCGCCGGATGCGCAAAATCAGCTGATGAACTTCATCCGCCTGTGCGATGAGCACGCTATTCCGTGCGATTCGTTCCAGCTCTCATCCGGCTATACCTCGATTAACGGCAAGCGCTACGTCTTTAACTGGAACTACGACAAGGTGCCGCAGCCAAAAGTGATGAGTCAGTCGTTTCACGACGCCGGGCTGAAGCTGGCCGCCAATATCAAACCCTGCCTGCTGCAGGACCATCCGCGCTATGGCGAGGTGGCGGAGCGCGGCCTTTTCGTTCGCGATTCGCAAACCGACGCTCCGGAGCGCTCCAGCTTCTGGGACGATGAAGGATCGCACCTCGACTTCACCAATCAGCAAACCGTGGCCTGGTGGCAGGAAGGGGTCACCAGCCAGCTGCTGGAGATGGGCATAGACTCGACCTGGAACGATAATAACGAGTATGAG
Organism: Klebsiella sp. 54; assembly: GCF_018223875.1. Taxonomy (NCBI): domain Bacteria; kingdom Pseudomonadati; phylum Pseudomonadota; class Gammaproteobacteria; order Enterobacterales; family Enterobacteriaceae; genus Klebsiella; species Klebsiella sp. 54. The sequence continues at coordinate 687,795 of NZ_JAGRRA010000002.1, read as the reverse complement.
GTGTGGGACGGCGAAGCGCGCTGCTACGGCTTTGGCCGCGAAATCGCCATCAAGCATATTCGCCCGGTGATGCCGCTGCTGATGATGCGCGCCTCGATGGAAGCCCAGCAGCGCTTTGCGCCGGAAAAGCGCCCGTATCTCATCTCTCGTTCCGGCTGCGCCGGGATGCAGCGCTACGTCCAGACCTGGAGCGGCGATAACCGCACCAACTGGGATACGCTGCGCTATAACATCCGCATGGGGCTGGGCATGAGCCTTTCCGGGCTGTTTAACGTCGGTCACGACGTCGGCGGTTTCTCCGGCGATAAACCGGAGCCGGAGCTGTTTGTGCGCTGGGTACAAAACGGCGTGATGCACCCGCGCTTTACCATTCACTCATGGAATGACGACCAGACGGTCAACGAAGCCTGGATGTATCCGGCCGTTACCCCGGCCATTCGTTCCGCGATTGAGCTGCGCTACCGCCTGCTGCCCTATCTGTATACCCTGCTGTGGCAGGCGCATGCTGACGACGAACCGATGCTGCGCCCGACCTTCCTCGATCATCAACACGACGCGCAGACCTTCGCCGAATGCGATGACTTCCTGCTGGGGCGCGACCTGCTGGTGGCCAGCGTGGTCGAGCCTGGCGCCCGTCAGCGTGAGGTGTGGCTGCCGGATAATCAGGCCGGCTGGTATGATTTCTACAGCCACCAATGGTTCGCCGGCGGCCAGTGGGTCACCCTCGACGCGCCGCTGGAAAAGCTGCCGCTGCTGGTCCGCGCCGGGGCCGGATTGCCGCTCAGCGAGCGCATCCGTCATGTTGTGGCGCAACAGGACGATCGTCGCGAACTGCAGCTGTTCCCGCTGAAAGGCGTCGGGACCTCTTCGGGTCTGCTGTTTGAGGATGACGGCGAAAGCTGGGGCTATAAACAGGGCGATGCGCTATGGCTGGAGTGGGAAATGGCGTGCGACAGCAGCACCATCAACCTGAAGGTCAACGCCCGCGGCAACTATCGCCCGGCGTGGAAAGCGCTGAAGCTGTCATTACCGGCGGGAGAAAAACGCAAACTGCTGGTGAATGGCGTTGAAGGAACGGAGTGGAGGCGCTAAGCGATATGCCGGGCGGCGGCTTACGCCTTGCCCGGCCTGGATTTAATGATGTTCCCGGATTGCGCTACGCTAATCCGGGCTACAAACGGGTGGCCTCAAAACCCCCGGTGGCGCTACCGCTTACCGGGGCTACAGCACTGTGCGGTTTGGTAGCCCCGGTAACGGACAGTTCCAGTAACCATGGGTACAAGATAGGGCTCTTAAGCTCACAATAGCACCGACCGTAGGCCGGATAAGGCGCAGCCGCCATCCGGCGCGAAAGTGGCTCTTTACCCGCGGTTATTGCCCGGTGGCGCTACGCTTGCACGGGCCTACAGATCCCATGCCAGGCGTAGCCCGGGTAAGGCATAGCCGCTACCCGGGTAACGAAGAGGGATTACTCGATACCTTTGCTGCGCAGGTAGTCTTCGTAGTTGCCGCTGAAGTCGATCACCCGTTCCGGGGTAATCTCCAGCACGCGGGTGGCCAGCGAGCTGACGAACTCACGGTCGTGGGAGACGAATATCAGGGTACCCTGATACATCTCCAGCGCCATGTTCAGCGATTCGATGGATTCCATATCCAGGTGGTTGGTCGGTTCGTCCATGATCAGGATGTTTGGCTTCTGCATCATCAGCTTACCAAACAGCATCCGCCCCTTCTCACCACCGGACAGTACTTTCGCCGGCTTCTTGATGTCATCCTGGCTAAACAGCAGTCGACCAAGGATACTGCGCACCGCCTGCTCGTCGTCGCCTTCCTGTTTCCACTGGCTCATCCACTCGAAGACCGTCAGGTCGTTTTCGAACTCGTATTCATGATCCTGCGCGTAGTAGCCAAGTTGCGCGTTTTCAGACCATTTCACGGTGCCGTTATCGGGCTGCAGTTCGCCCACCAGGGTTTTCAGCATCGTGGATTTACCCACGCCGTTGGCGCCCAGAATGGCAATCTTCTCGCCCACTTCCAGCAGCAGGTTGACGTTTTTGAACAGCGGACCTTCTTCAAAGCCTTTGGTGAGGGCTTCCACTTCCAGCGCGTTGCGGAACAGTTTCTTGTCCTGCTCGAAGCGGATAAACGGGTTCTGACGGCTGGAGGCTTTAACCTCTTCCAGCTTGATCTTGTCAATCTGACGCGCGCGCGAGGTGGCCTGACGCGATTTAGAGGCGTTGGCGCTGAAGCGGCTAACAAAGGACTGCAGGTCGGCAATCTGCGCTTTTTTCTTGGCGTTATCCGCTAGCAGACGCTCACGCGCCTGGGTGGCCGCCGTCATGTATTCGTCGTAGTTGCCCGGATAGACGCGCAGCTCGCCGTAGTCCAGATCCGCCATGTGCGTACAGACCATGTTCAGGAAGTGACGGTCGTGCGAGATGATAATCATCGTGCTGTCGCGGTCGTTCAGCGTCTGCTCCAGCCAGCGAATGGTGTCGATGTCCAGGTTGTTGGTCGGTTCGTCGAGCAACAGAATGTCCGGGTTAGAGAACAGCGCCTGCGCCAGCAGGACGCGCAGCTTCCAGCCCGGGGCGACTTCGCTCATCGGGCCGTAGTGTTGTTCAACCGGAATGCCCACGCCCAGCAGCAGTTCGCCCGCGCGCGCTTCAGCAGAGTAGCCGTCCATTTCGCCATATTTAACTTCCAGGTCGGCCACTTTATAGCCATCTTCTTCGCTCATCTCAGCGAGGGCGTAGATGCGATCGCGCTCCTGCTTCACTTCCCACAGCTCGCTGTGGCCCATGATCACCGTATCCAGCACGGTGAACGCTTCAAAGGCGAACTGATCCTGACGCAGCTTACCGATGCGCTCGTTCGGGTCGAGAGAAACGTTGCCCAGCGTCGGTTCGAGATCGCCGCCGAGGATCTTCATAAAGGTCGATTTACCGCTGCCGTTGGCGCCGATCAGACCATAACGGTTGCCGCCGCCAAATTTAACGGAGATATTTTCGAACAGCGGCTTACTGCCAAACTGCATGGTAACGTTGCTGGATACTAGCACGGGGATATCCTGAAAAAAGAGTATGAGGGGTGTGATACAGCAGACATTATGCCAGTAAATGACGCACTTTTCACGGTCTGCGGTAAATTCCGCCGCGGCGCTTGTGCTATGGTCTTTGTCAGATGCGCCAGAGACCTGCGCGCAAACCGTTATTCTGTACGTGATGATGAGGAGTCCCATGACCACCAGCCTACCGCGACATCCGGCCTTTTTATCCCTGCAGGGCGGCATCAATTTTCGCGACCTGGGCGGCCAGCGCACCGCCGACGGACGCCGGGTACGCAGCGGCAAGCTGCTGCGCTCCGGCGCGCTAAACCGGCTAACGGCTGAGGATCTCAACCACCTGGATACCCTGCCGCTCAGCCGGGTGCTCGACTACCGCGACCCCGGTGAAGTGCAGCGCACCCCGGACAAACTGAGCCCGCTCACCCACTATCTCAACGCGCCGGCCAATCCGCCGCTCGGCGAGGTCAATGCGAAGGTCACCGAGCTGAATGCCGCCACCCTTAATGCGCTGAACGGCGAGCAGTTTATGCTGCAACTCTATCGCCAGCTGCCGTTTAACAACCCGGCCTATCGCCAGCTCGCCGCGTGGCTGACGACCCCTTTCGACGGCGCCTTGCTGCAACATTGCGCGGTCGGTAAAGATCGCACCGGCGTCGGCTGCGCGTTAACCCTGTTCGCCGTCGGATGCGACAGCGAGACGGTGATGGAGGAGTATCTCCTCACCCATGGCATGCTGACGCAGGTGGAGACCTGGATGCTGGAGATGCTCGGCAATGACCTGACGGCCCAGGGGCGCCAGAGCCTGGCGGACATCCTGACGGTGAAAGAGTCCTATCTCGCCGCCGCGCTGTCGGCCATTCAGCAGCGCTATGGCAATGTCGACGCCTGGCTGGCGGAAGAGTATCAGCTCACCGCCCCAGCCCGCGTCGCGCTGCAGGCCCGGCTGCTGGAAGACTAACCCCTGTCGCCCCGAACGCCAGGGCGCGGCAGCCGAGGCGACAGGGAAAAAAATGTGATTTCGTACACATCTGATTTACCTGTTCAGCGGAATGCACATATAATGCGCTCCCATCTACTGTCTCAATCATTAACAAAGGCCTGTGTGGCGTTGATTTCGCACACGACATTAAAAACTATGAAATTATCTACACTCTTAGCGGCAGCCTTCGCCATCGTAGGCTTTTGCAATACAGCGTCTGCTGTCACCTATCCTTTGCCAACCGATGGCAGCCGTTTGGTTGGTCAGAACCAGGTCATCACCATTCCGGATGATAACAAGCAGCCGCTGGAATACTTCGCGGCCAAATATCAGATGGGGCTTTCCAACATGCTGGAAGCCAACCCGGGGGTGGATACCTATCTGCCGAAGGGCGGTAGCGTCCTGAACATCCCTCAGCAGCTGATCCTGCCGGATACCGTGCATGAAGGGATCATCATCAACAGCGCGGAAATGCGTCTGTACTACTACCCGAAAGGCACCAATACCGTGATCGTTCTGCCGATCGGCATCGGCCAGTTGGGTAAAGATACGCCAATCAACTGGACCACCAAAGTCGAACGTAAGAAGGCTGGCCCGACCTGGACGCCGACCGCCAAGATGCATGCGGAATACGCTGCCGCCGGCAACCCGCTGCCTGCCGTCGTACCGGCCGGTCCGGATAACCCGATGGGTCTGTACGCGCTGTATATCGGCCGCCTGTACGCCATCCACGGTACCAACGCTAACTTCGGTATCGGCCTGCGCGTGAGCCACGGCTGCGTGCGTCTGCGCAACGATGACATCAAATTCCTGTTTGAGAACGTGCCGGTCGGCACCCGCGTGCAGTTTATCGATGAGCCGGTAAAAGCCACCACCGAGCCGGACGGCAGCCGTTACATCGAGGTTCACAACCCGCTGTCGACCACCGAAGCCCAGTTCCAGGGCGGCGAGATCGTGCCGATCACCCTGACTCAACCGGTACAGGCGATCACCAGCCAGTCTGATGTCGATCAGAGCGTGGTTGAGCAGGCTATCCAGAACCGCTCCGGTATGCCGGTGCGTCTGAACTAAGTTCTGCATGACAAGAAAAACGGCGGGCATCAGGCCCGCCGTTTTTTTATCTGTATTGTCCCTGGCTGCGGCTGGCTAAACCTGACAACACCGTGGCCCTGCTGAGCGCTGCGCCGGCAGGGTCCCCGGTCTAGCCGTTATTCACCAGAATAATCCCGCCGTGGTCGTAGCGATAGTGGCAGTGGGCGTACTCCAGCGGCGTGCCGTCTTCCAGATAGATAACCTGTTCCACCTCCAGCACCGGATCGGTGGCCTCGCAGTGAAGATGCTGTTTATCCAGTTCGTCCGGCTTCATCGCCCGCACCACGCGGTAAGATCCCATCAGCTTCAGCCCCAGCGTCTCCTGCACGTAGCGAAACACCGACCCTTCCAGATGGCTTTTGGTTAACCCCGGCACCAGCCCCACCGGCATGACCGTCAAATCCAGCGACACCGGCTCGCCGTTGAGCAGCCGCAGGCGGACAAAGTCATACACCGGGGCATCGGCGTCGATCAGCAGCGAACTCTGCTCCTTGTCAGTGGGAAAACGCACCTCGAAGCGCACCACTTCGCTTTGCACCTCGCCAAGATGTTCCCAGGTTTTGGTGGCGCCGAAATAGTCGCTACCGGGCAGCTCCCACTGCGACAGCTGAAGGAAATTTTTCCGCACAAAGGTGCCCTGCCCTTTGCGAGTATAGATAAGCCCTTCGACGATTAACTGGCGCATCGCCTGCTGGATGGTCATCCGGCTGGTGTTGAACTCCGCCGCCAGCGCAAACTGGTCGGGTAGCGGCGCGCTGGCAGGATACTGCTGGCTGATGATGCGTTTTTTTATTTCCCGCGCAATTTGCAGATACTTCGCCGTCATTCCCGGTCCTTTTACATTCTGTGAGTGACTGGCGGGCAGCATACTAGACCTGACCGCCAGAACATCGTTACATCACGTCGCCGTTGCTGTGGATCACCTGCTTCAGCCACGCATAGCTCTTCTTCGGCACCCGCCGCAGATCCTTGAGGTCATGGTTCTCGCGATTGACGTAGACCACGCCGTAGCGCTTACGCATATCACCCTGCGAGCTCAGGATATCGATTAATCCCCAACCGAGATAGCCGATCACCTGCGCCCCATCCTCAAACATGGCCGCTTTCATGGCGTTGATATGGTCGCGATGGTAGGCGATGCGGTAATCGTCGGCAACCGGATGTTCACCGTCCCACGACTCAATCACCCCGATGCCGTTTTCAATCGGGAACACCGGCAGGCGCCAGTCGTTATAATAGCGGGTGATGATGGTCCGGAAGCCCAGCGGATCGATCTGCCAGTTCCATTCTGTCGCTTTCAGGAACGGGTTATCCTGATTGCCAAACAGCATATAGTTGTTAACCGCCGTTCCCGCCGGGATGGTGTCGCTGTTCAGCGTCCGGCTGGCGTAATAGCTGAACGCCAGATAATCGACCTTCACCGTCGCCATCAGCGCCAGATCCTCAGGACGATAGATATCATCGAACCCTTCAGCGGCGACAAAATGCATCACTTCCGGGCTGTAGCCCTCCCCGGCGTAAGCCCGCAGCAGGTTCTGGTTTAAAAACTCGTCCAGCTGCTGGGCGCACAGGATATCGCGCGGTTTGCAGGTCGCCGGATAAACCAGGGCGTGGGCCAGCATTCCGCCCATCAGACACTGCGGCTTCGTCTGATGCAGGTGATCGGTCAGATGGACGTGCGCCATCATCACATGATGCTGGATCAGATACAGCTCGCGCAGGGTCTTCTCCCCCTGCAGGTAGCCGGAAATCAGAAACGCTTCCGGCGAATGGTACAGATTCTGTTCATTAAAGGTGAGCCAGTATTTCACCTTGTCGCCATAGCAGGCGATCATCTTCTGGCCATAGCGAATAAAGGCGTCCATCACCCGGTGGTCGGTGAATCCGTTGTAGCGCTCCGCCAGCGAGAGCGGCATGTCGAAGTGGTACAGGCAGATCATCGGCTCGATGCCGCGGGCGATCAGTTCATCAATAAACTGATGGTAGAAGGCGATGCCCTCTTCATTAAATTCGCCGTCTCCCTCAGGACACACCCGGCTCCAGGCGATCTGAAAACGGTAGCAGTTCATGCCCAGATCCTGCATCAGATCGAAATCTTCCCGATAGCGATGATAGGAGTCGGTCGCCACCTTCCAGTCGGAAGCGAATTCCGCCGGTTGCCGGATATCGTACACCGACATCCCCTTGCCGCCCTCGTTCCACGCCCCCTCCGTCTGCATGCTGGAGACGGAATTACCCCATAAGAAATCTGCCGGTAGTCTGTTCTTCATCCTGCGCCTCGGTATATGACTAGTCATTTAAATTTCATGACTAGTCATATACCGAAAAGCGAACCGATGCGCAAAGCCAGGGATCGTTTTCTGTGAGCCGGGCAAAAAAAAGATCGCCCCGAGGGGCGATCCTGTCGAACGGCGTGGAGGGCGGCGTACCGCTGCGGAAATCAGGCGCAGAGTTTGAAGAGCCAATAGCCGGTAAGGGCCGCCCACAGCAGCATGGGAATGGAGTAGAGATGGAAACGCCACCAGATCCGCCGATCGCCTGCCATGCGCAGCGCGATGATATTGGCCAGCGAGCCCGGCAGCAGACCAAAGCCGCCCACGTTAACCGCCCAGGCGAGCAGGATCGACGGCGGGACATAGTTGAGCAGCAGAATGGTCGAGGGCACATTGCTGATCACCTGCGACAGGCCGATGGCGGTCAGCCACAGTCCACCGCCGGAGAGCGTCCCGACCCCGCTCAGCACCTGGTGCAGCGCCGGAAGCTGAGTCAGCAGATGGACGTCGATAAACATCACCATAAACACCAGCAGCAGCGACCAGTCCACATGGACGATCACCGCCCGGGCCAGTATCAGGAAGCCCAGCAGCACCAGCGCCAGCCCCCACAGCGCCTGATTCATCTCCAGCGCGGTCAGGAACACCAGATACAATCCCAGACAGCTCCAGACCAGCTTTGGCTGCCACGATGGCGCCTTATCGCTACTCTGGTAGTTGAGCCGGTTTGCCGGGAAACAGAACCAGCACAGCGCCAGCAGGGTCAGCATCATTGCCGCCGCCAGCGGTAGCATCTGGCCGATGAATCCAGGGAAAGAGAGACCGGAGCGTCCCCACAGTAAGATATTCTGCGGGTTGCCGATCGGCGTCAGCAGCGACCCGGCGTTCACCGCCAGCGCTTCGAAAATAATCAGCCGGTTCACCGGGATGGCGCACCACTTCTTCAGCGTCAGGGTCAGGGGCACCACGATAAACAGCGCGACGTCGTTGGTGAGGAAAGTGGATAGCAGCGCCGCCGCCAGCACCATAAACATAGCCAGCTGGCGCTCGGTGACAAAGCGGCGGGCCATTTTACGCCCCAGCACGTCAAAATAACCGCTCAGTTCAATCCCCTTGGTCAACAGCATCAGGCCGCTGAGGGTGATGATAGTATGCCAGTCAATGGCCGCCGGCCAGCTTGCCGGGACAAACGGCACCATCACGCTGAGTACGCAGGCGATAATCAGCAGCAGATGGAGAAAACGGTCGCGCAGCAGCGACTGGACGAAGGGAAGAGTCATGCTTCCTGAGATCCCTGTGTTTGGGTAAATTTCAGGAACATCGCCAGCGTCTCCTCGCTCACGTGATGCTCCATTCCCTCCGCATCGCGGCGGGCAATCTCCGGGCTGACGCCGATAGCCAGCAGGAAGTTCTCCACGATTTGATGGCGCTCGCGGCTCTCCTGGGCCAGCTTCTCACCCTCCGCGGTTAAGAATATGCCGCGCCACGGGATCTGTTCGATAAGGCCGACACTGGCCAGCCGTTTGAGCATCTTGGCGACGGTGGGCTGCGAGACCCCCAGCCGGGCGGCCATATCCACCTGACGCGCCTCGCCCACCTCGCGGATGAGATCGGAAATCAGTTCAACATAGTCGTCAATCAGCTCGCGTCGATGCGCTTCCCGCACCTGACGGAATCCTTCAACGTGCTCTTCAACATTTACTAACTGCGTCACTTTTTTTGTTATTGGCTTACCTGCGCGACGGTTCATTGTGCTTCCTCATTCGTGTGACGCGTCAAGCATCATATAAAAAGATCCACATTGTAATGGATTGCGCCAAGAGCACAAAAATTTAACGTTTTAGCCATAGCTATAAAATATAGCCTGTGCTATATCTGTATATAATGCAAACATCCATCAGGGAATGATGGAGCGAACAGGCAGGAGGAGAGCAGATGAACGAATTCAAGAGGTGCTTAAACGTGTTTAGTCATTCCCCCTTTAAAGTACGCTTAATGCTGCTCGGTATGCTGTGCGAGATGATCAACGGTAAACCGCAGCAGGACAAACCCCATTCCTGAGGCGGCGTCGCGGTACGCCGCTTCATTTTTCTGTCATCGTTTGCCGCTAAACTGACCGGTTTTTCCCGTTTCCCCCACCTTTTTTCAAGTTTTGTAAGCGCCCTCGCAAAACAATCTGTTATGTCTGGTTGACCTTACCATTTACAAGCCCTATCTTTGCACAGCCCTGCCACATTCGCGGCTCGCAGAGACCCTCTTCACGCACTGTCCAGCAGGTTTTACCCCTTGACGCCAGGGGATGCGCATGGCCTCTTTTTGATTGTTTACTATGAATGTCACCACCCTGAAAGATACGCTGGTCGCCCGCCGACTGGCACTGAACCCATGGACAGGATTCTACTTTTTACAATCGCTGTTGATTAACCTGGCGCTGGGCTATGAATTTAGCCTGCTCTATACCGTGGCATTTACCTGCGTGTTACATCTTCTGTGGCGCGCCTTTCCGCGCGTGCAGAAAGGGGTGGTCGGCGCCTATTCTCTGCTGGCGGCCCTCTACTACCCCTTTGGCCAGGCTTACGGCGCGCCCAACTTCAACACCCTGCTGGCGCTGCACGCCACCAACGTGGAAGAGTCCACCGAAATTCTCACCATCTTCCCGTGGTACAACTATCTGCTGGCGGTATTTATCTTCGCGCTGGGGATCATTGCGGTCCGCCGCAGGATCGTCGAGCAGACCCGCTGGGGAAAAATGGAGACCCTGGGCCTGCTGTTCAGCATCGGGATCTTTTTTCTCCAGCCGGTGCAAAATCTCGCCTGGGGCGGGGTATTCAAGGTGATCGATACCGGTTACCCGGCCTTCCGTTTTGTCAAAGACGTGGTGGTGAATAATAACGAGGTGCTGGACGAGCAGGCGCGGATGGCGCAGCTGGCCGGCATGAAAGACAGCTGGCACGTGCTGGCGGTGAAGCCGAAGTACCATCTCTATGTGGTGGTGATCGGTGAAAGCGCCCGCCGCGACGCCCTCGGCGCCTTCGGCGGCCACTGGGATAACACGCCGTTTGCCAGTTCGGTGAACGGGTATCTGTTTAACAACTACGTCGCCGCCAGCGGCTCGACGCAAAAATCCCTCGGCCTGACGCTTAACCGGGTGGTCGATGGCAAACCGCAGTTTCAGGATAACTTTGTCACCCTCGCCAACCGCGCCGGTTTCCAGACCTGGTGGTTCTCCAATCAGGGACAGATCGGCGAGTACGACACCGCTATCGCCAGTATCGCCAAACGGGCGGATGAAGTGCAGTTCCTGAAAAACGGCGATTTCGAAGCCAATAAAAACACCCAGGACGAGCAGTTACTCAAGTTGACCGAGCAGGTGCTCTCCACCCAGCGCACCCAGCCGCAGCTGATTGTTCTGCACCTGATGGGCTCGCACCCGCAGGCCTGCGACCGGACCAAAGGCAAATACACGGTTTTCGTCCAGTCGAAAGAGACCTCCTGCTATCTCTACAGCATGACGCAAACCGATACCCTGCTGGCTAAGCTCTACAGTCAGTTGCAAAATTCCGGTGCCACCTTTTCCCTGACCTACTTTTCCGATCATGGCCTGGCGTTCAAGGAGCGAGGCAAAGAGGTGCAGTATCTGGCGCACGACGATAAGTTCCAGCAGAACTTCCAGGTGCCGTTTATGGTGCTCTCCAGCGATGACAAAGCGCATAAAGTGATTAAGGCGCAGCGCTCGGCGAATGATTTCCTCAGCTTCTTCTCGCAATGGACCGGAATCAAGGCGGCGGAAATCGCCCCGCGCTATCGGTTTATCTCTGAGCAGAAGGCCGGCCCGGTGTATATCACCAACTTCCAGCTGCAGAAGGTAGACTATTCACACCTCGGCAGCGATGAGTTCACCATCAACTAAAACGACGCGATCAGCGCCGGCCAACCAGCCGGGCTGGCGATCGCCAGACAAAAAAAATCCGCCCCGGGAGGCGGATTTTTTATATCACCAGAGTGATTAGAAGCGGTAACCCACGCCAGCAATCCAGGTGCCGACGTCAACGTTACGAATACGAGACTGCTCGTAGGAGAAGTCCAGGGCAACGTTTTCGATCGGGTTGAACTGCAGACCAGCACCGTAGGAGAAACCGTAGTCGCTCATATCGGATTTATTAGGGAAGTTGTTGTTCTGGAATTTACCGTAACCAACACCCACTACGCCGTAGATGCTTGCCCAGTCGTTCAGACGGTAAGCCGGACCTGCGGTGATGCCGTAGTACTGACCTTTGTTGTAAGTACCGTTGCTGTTGTTATCCTTCTCGGTGTAGGTGAAGGAACCGATAACACCCAGCGGGTTGTTATCTTGCTCGTAACGGTATTTCAGGTTGAAACCGCCAGCTTTGTTCGCTTTACCCTGCATGTCGCTCTGCGCGTAACCGCCGGTTACAGTAGAAGTTGCAGCAAATGCAGTGGTACCTACGGATGCAGCCAGAACAACGGCCAGTGCTGAAAGACGTGCAATTTTATTCATAACCACCTCAAATGTGTTTCTAATAAGTCCTAAGCCTTAAATATATCAAAAACTTTTGGGAAACTCTTTGGAGTTTACATTGTCTAACATACTTTTTCATGTAACCAAAAGTTTCCATATTTCTATAACAATATGGAAAACAACAGTTTTTGGCGTTAACTTACAGTTTAACGCTCATTAAGAAATTCGCAAGCATCCAGATTAATCCTAATCACCTGGTGAATTTCTCAGCAACGTTCGCCATTGTACTGTTTTTGCCCCTGTTTTTTTCAACATTAGCTCAACCGCCAGCAGCTAATTCCAGTACACTGGAACTTTTACCCCTTTTGACAAAAACTGACAGGAGAAAGGATGCCCGGTCCATCCCGAAAAGCGGCGGCATGGTTGCCGATAGTGGTGATTTTAATCGCTATGACCTCGATTCAGAGCGGCGCATCGCTCGCCAAATCGCTGTTCCCGGTGGTCGGCGCCCCGGGGGTTACCGCCCTGCGCCTGGCGCTCGGGACGCTGATCCTGGTGGTGGTGTTCAAGCCCTGGCGGTTGCGTTTCTCTCCGGCCCAGCGCGTGCCGCTGCTGCTGTACGGCCTGGCGCTCGGGGCGATGAACTATCTGTTTTATTTATCCCTGCAGCGTATTCCGCTCGGCGTGGCGGTAGCCCTCGAGTTTACCGGCCCGCTGGCGGTGGCGCTTTTCGGCTCGCGTCGCCCGCTGGATTTTGTCTGGGTGGCGCTGGCGATCCTCGGGCTGTGGTATCTCCTGCCGCTGGGCCAGAACGTGGCGCAGGTGGATTTAACCGGCGCGCTGTTCGCTCTCGGCGCCGGAGCCTGTTGGGCGGTCTATATTCTGACCGGCCAGCGCGCGGGCGAGGAGCATGGTCCAGCCACGGTGGCGATGGGGTCGCTTATCGCCTCGCTGGTCTTTGTCCCGTTAGGCATGGCGCAAGCTACCGATACGCTGTGGCAATGGTCGCTGCTGCCCCTGGGGCTGGGGATTGCCATTCTCTCCACTGCACTCCCCTACTCCCTGGAGATGATGGCCCTGACGCGCCTGCCGACGCGCACCTTCGGCACGCTGATGAGCCTCGAGCCGGCGCTAGCCGCCCTGTCCGGTATGGTCTTCCTCGGCGAAACCCTGAATCTCTCCCAGACCCTGGCGCTGGGCGCTATTATCATCGCCTCAATGGGCGCCACGCTGACCATGCAGCGGCAGAGCAAAATTAAGCAAGTCGATATCAATTAACATTCTGTTACGGCGGCGGCCCGCGCGAGTTACGGGCCCGCCAGCCTCCGCTAACCTTCTGACTTAGCTTGCTTTTTCAAATAGCCAACCACTTTACGCTATCGGAGTAATATGGCCTGCCGATGCCTCATACTTTAAAACCCTTGCTATACTTAGTCCCGAAGTTACCTGGGACAACGCTCCACATCATTCAGCTTTGAAGTGTGACGAGCATCAATATCAAGAGGATATGAAACGATGAGTACCGCTAAACTGGTTAAATCAAAAGCATCTAATCTGGTCTATACCCGCAACGATGTCGCTGACAGCGAAAAGAAAGCGACCATTGAGCTGTTGAATCGCCAGGTGATCCAGTTCATTGACCTGTCCCTTATCACCAAGCAGGCACACTGGAATATGCGCGGTGCGAACTTTATCGCCGTGCACGAAATGCTGGATGGCTTCCGTACCGCGCTCACTGAGCATCTGGATACCATGGCGGAGCGCGCCGTACAGCTGGGCGGCGTCGCCCTGGGCACCACTCAGGTGATCAACAGCAAAACCCCGCTGCAGAGCTATCCGCTGGATATCCATCATGTTCAGGATCACCTGAAAGCGCTGGCGGACCGTTACGCGGTAGTGGCGAACGATGTGCGCAAAGCGATCGGTGAAGCCAAAGACGAAGATACCGCAGATATCTTCACCGCCGCTTCCCGCGACCTGGATAAATTCCTGTGGTTTATTGAAGCGAACATCGAGTAAGGCTTTGCCGTCGGCCGCAGCGCGGTCGACGGCGCCTTTGCTTTCCCATCCCAACCCTTGCTGTTTTTCCCATCCGCCTTTCCCTCACCCGCTGGCCTTGCACCATTTCAGGGCGTCAAATTGATGAAAATGCGCACAAAAGTAAAACAATTGTAATAATCACCTCACACAATCGTTACACCGAGATTGTTTTCCCATCAGGGTTTGCGCTAAAAATGGGCTCGTTATTCAGCGACCTCAGGATGCACCAAAATAACGCCCCGTTATGGTGCACTCTTTGCCTGAAATGATCGATATTGTGCAGCGGCTACCGCTTCGTTTGTTTAAAAACAACAGGTTGTAAAAGTGGCACGATTTTTTCATTAGGCTAGTCGTTCTCGCAGGGGATCGTCCCGTGGATATAAAAGGAAATGCTATGAAGTCTGTATTTAAAGTTTCACTGGCTGCACTGACCCTGGCTTTTGCGGTTTCTTCCCATGCCGCCAATAAGACCCTGGTTGTCGCCACCGATACGGCGTTCGTCCCGTTCGAATTTAAGCAAGGCGATAAGTATGTGGGTTTTGACGTTGACCTGTGGGCGGCCATCGCCAAAGAGCTGAAGCTCGACTACACCCTGAAGCCGATGGACTTCAGCGGCATTATCCCGGCGCTGCAAACCAAAAATATCGATCTGGCGTTGGCGGGGATCACCATTACCGACGAGCGTAAAAAAGCCATCGACTTCTCTGACGGCTACTACAAAAGCGGCCTGCTGGTGATGGTCAACGCCAATAATAACGACATCAAAGATGTGAAAGATCTGAACGGCAAAGTGGTCGCGGTGAAGAGCGGCACCGGCTCCGTTGACTACGCGAAAGCTAATATCAAAACCAAAGATCTGCGTCAGTTCCCGAACATCGATAACGCCTATATGGAGCTGGGTACCGGCCGCGCGGATGCCGTCCTGCACGATACGCCGAACATCCTCTACTTCATCAAAACTGCGGGCAACGGCAAATTCAAAGCGGTAGGTGAATCACTGGAAGCGCAAAACTACGGTATCGCCTTCCCGAAAGGCAGCGACGAGCTGCGTGAGAAAGTGAACGGTGCGCTGAAAACGCTGCGCGAGAACGGCACCTACAACGAAATTTATAAAAAATGGTTCGGCACTGAACCAAAATAATAAAAATGTCCTTCGCCGGGCGCAGGCCCGGCGACATCACAACGGTCTTCCGGCACAGACGCTGCGGGAGACCGTATTTTGGCGGAGGCTTTCCTCTGCTCTCGACACGGTAACAGGAACGTATTATGCAGTTTGACTGGAGTGCCATCTGGCCCGCCATTCCGATTTTGCTGGAAGGCGCCAAAATGACGCTGTGGATTTCCGTCCTCGGCCTGGCCGGCGGCCTGATCATCGGTCTGGTGGCCGGTTTCGCCCGCTGCTTCGGCGGCTGGATCGCCAACCACATCGCGCTGGTGTTTATTGAAATCATTCGCGGCACCCCGATTGTGGTGCAGGTTATGTTCATCTACTTTGCGCTGCCGATGGCCTTTAGCGATCTGCGCATTGACCCCTTCTCCGCGGCGGTAGTGACCATCATGATTAACTCGGGCGCCTATATCGCGGAAATTACCCGCGGCGCGGTGCTCTCCATTCATAAAGGCTTCCGCGAAGCGGGCCTGGCGCTCGGCCTGTCGCGTCGCGAAACCATTCGCCACGTGATCCTGCCGCTGGCGCTGCGCCGCATGCTGCCGCCGCTGGGCAACCAGTGGATCATCAGCATCAAGGATACCTCGCTGTTCATCGTCATCGGCGTCGCCGAACTGACCCGTCAGGGACAGGAGATCATCGCCGGCAACTTCCGCGCGCTGGAAATCTGGAGCGCCGTTGCCGTGATCTACCTGATCATCACCCTGGTCTTGAGCTTTATTCTGCGTCGTCTTGAAAGAAGGATGAAAATCCTGTGATTGAATTTAAAAACGTCTCCAAGCACTTTGGCCCAACCCAGGTGCTGCACGATATCTCTCTGAAAATCAATCAGGGTGAAGTGGTGGTCATCATCGGCCCGTCCGGCTCCGGTAAATCGACGATGCTGCGCTGTATCAATAAACTGGAAGAGATCACCAGCGGCGATCTGATTGTCGATGGCCTGAAGGTCAACGATCCAAAGGTGGACGAACGTCTGATTCGTCAGGAAGCCGGAATGGTGTTCCAGCAGTTTTACCTGTTCCCGCACCTGACGGCGCTGGAAAACGTGATGTTTGGCCCGCTGCGGGTACGCGGCGCCAGCAAACAGGCAGCGGAGAAGCTGGCGAAAGATCTGCTGGCGAAAGTCGGTCTGGCTGAGCGCGCGCATCACTATCCGTCTGAACTCTCCGGCGGCCAGCAGCAGCGTGTGGCCATCGCCCGCGCGCTGGCGGTGAAGCCGAAGATGATGCTGTTTGATGAGCCCACCTCCGCGCTCGACCCGGAACTGCGCCATGAAGTGCTCAAGGTGATGCAGGATCTGGCGGAAGAGGGTATGACGATGGTGATTGTGACCCACGAAATCGGCTTTGCCGAAAAAGTGGCCTCGCGACTGATCTTTATCGACAAAGGACGAATTGCCGAAGACGGCAATCCACAGGAGTTGGTGAACAACCCGCCAAGCCCGCGTCTGCGCGAATTCCTGCAGCACGTCGCCTGACCCACAACGGCTCTCTCCCTCGCGGAGAGAGCCGCTTTCCAGATTCCTCTTCCCTCCCCTTCCGCCAGCGGCTTCTATACTTACCCGTTTACGTTGCAACGGAGGTGCCCATGCCGTGGATCCTGCTTTTGCTCGCTGCGCTGTTTACTGCCCCGCTTTCCGCCGCCGCCCTGCCCGGCGTGCCGACCGCTAACGCCGATAAAACCAGCGCCAGCGAACCCGATGTAGAACAGAAAAGAGCGGCCTATGCCGCGCTGGCCGACGTGCTGGCCAACGACGCCGCCCGTCAGGAGCTCATTGACCAGCTGCGTAAAGCGGCCGCCACGCCGCCGCCCGACAGCACCCCGACGCTGACGCCGCCGGCGGTGAAAGAAGAGACCACCGTGCTGGAGAACGTCACGCAGATCAGCCGGGAATATGGCGATGAGCTCTCATCGCGCTTTTCCCAGTTGTGGCGCAATATTACCGGCTCGCCGCATAAGCCCTTTAATCCACAAACCTTTACCAGCGCCGCCTGGCATTTTTTACTGCTGGCCGGGCTGGTGTTTGCCTTCTGGTGGCTGGTACGCCTCGCGGCGCTGCCGCTGTATCGTAAAATGGGCGAATGGGGACGGCATAAAAACCGCGATCGCGGAAACTGGCTCCAGCTGCCGTTGACCATCGCCGGGGCGTTTATTATCGATCTGCTGCTGCTGGCGCTGACCCTGTTTGTCGGTCAGCTGTTGAGCGATCGTCTGGATGGCAACAACCCCACTATCGCCTTTCAGCAGAGCCTTTTCCTCAACGCCTTCGCGCTGATCGAGTTCTTTAAAGCCATCCTGCGGCTCATTTTCTGCCCGCGCATTCCAGCGCTCAGGCCCTTTAACCTCAGCGACGAGGCCGCCTCCTACTGGAGTCTGCGCCTGAGCGCCCTCAGCAGCCTGATCGGCTACGGCCTGATCGTCGCGGTGCCGATTATCTCTAACCAGGTGAATGTTCAGGTCGGCGCGCTGGCTAACGTCATCATCATGCTGTGCATTACGCTGTGGGCGCTGTATCTGATTTTTCATAACAAAGCGGTGATTACGCAGGGGCTGATCCATCTGGCTGACCGCTCGCTCTCCTTTTTTAGCCTGTTTATCCGCGCCTTCGCCCTGATCTGGCACTGGCTGGCCTGCGCCTACTTTGTGGTGCTCTTCTTCTTTTCCCTGTTCGACCCAGGCAACAGCCTGAAATTTATGATGGGCGCCACCCTGCGCAGCCTGGCGATTATCGGCGGCGCGGCGCTGGTGTCCGGCATCCTGTCGCGCTGGATAGCCAAAACCATCACTCTCTCCCCTGCCACCCAGCGCAACTATCCTGAGCTGCAAAAGCGGCTGAACGGCTGGATCTCCGCCTCGCTGAAGGCAGCGCGCATTCTCACCGTCTGTGTTGCCATAATGCTGCTCCTGAGCGCCTGGGGGCTGTTTGACTTCCGCGAATGGCTGCACAACGATGCCGGGCAAAAAACGGTGGATGTGCTGATCCGTATCGCTCTTATCCTCTTCTTCTCCGCTATCGGCTGGACGGTGTTGGCCAGCCTGATCGAAAACCGTCTGGCCTCGGATATCCATGGCCGTCCGCTGCCCAGCGCGCGGGCCCGTACGCTGCTAACCCTGTTTCGCAACGCGCTGGCGGTGGTGATCAGCACCATCACGGTGATGATTTTGCTCTCGGAGATTGGGGTTAATATCGCGCCGCTGCTGGCGGGCGCCGGGGCGTTAGGGCTGGCCATCTCGTTTGGCGCGCAAACCCTGGTTAAAGACATTATCACCGGCATTTTTATCCAGTTTGAGAACGGGATGAATACCGGCGACCTGGTCACCATCGGGCCTTTGACCGGCACGGTGGAACGGATGTCGATTCGCTCAGTGGGGGTGCGCCAGGATACCGGCGCCTATCACATTATTCCCTGGTCCTCGATCACCACCTTTGCCAACTTCGTGCGCGGCATTGGCTCGGTGGTGGCTAACTATGACGTCGATCGCCATGAGGATCTGGATAAAGCCAGCCAGGCGCTGAAGGCGGCAGTGGACGATCTGCTGGCCCAGGAGGAGATCCGCGGCCTGATCATTGGCGAACCGTCGTTCGCCGGGCTGGTGGGGTTGAGCAATACCGCCTTTACGCTGCGCGTCAGCTTCACCACCTTGCCGCTGAAGCAGTGGACGGTGCGCTTTGCCCTTGATACCCAGGTGAAAAAGCACTTCGATCGCGCCGGGGTTCGCGCCCCGGTACAGACCTGGCAGCAATTGCCGATGCCGGGCGCCGACAGCCCGGCCGTGGAGTAGTTAGAACGGACGGCGGCGTTTGGCGTCGTCCATAAAGCTCCAGGCGATAAAGCGGCTCTGCTTTTGCCCCTGGGCCATCTCTTTTTTCACCACTTTCACTGCCCCGACCTCGGTCAGCAGGCGGTAGAGCGGCGGCAGATTGTCGCCGCGCGACACCAGCGAGGTAAACCATTTCACCTGGCGGGCGAAGGCCTGACTTTCGCGGATCATCTGCGAGATAAAGGCCACTTCGCCCCCCTCGCACCACAGCTCCTGCTGCTGACCGCCAAAGTTAAGCCCGCTGTCGGCGCCGAGTCCGAGATTGCGGCGCTTGCGCTCGCCGCCCGCCCGGGCGCTCTGTGCGGAGTCATGGAACGGCGGATTGCACAGGGTGGCGTCATAGGTCTCGTTTTTGTGGATCACGCCGTGGAAGATGGCCTGGCTCTCTTTTTGCCGACGCAGACGGATCTGCCGGGTCAATCCCGGGTTGCCATTAACAATCGCCTGCGCGCTGGCGAAGGCTTCCGGGCTGATTTCGCTGCCGGTAAAGCGCCAGCCATATTCGTGAACGCCGATCAGGGGATAGATGAGGTTGGCGCCGGTGCCAATATCGAGGATCGTGGCTTGCTTCGGCACTTCGCCGCTGTCCCCGGCCAGCAGATCCGCCAGATGATGAATATAATCGGCCCGCCCGGGCACCGGCGGACAGAGAAAACCGTCAGGAATGTCCCAGAGTTTGACCGCGTAGAAATGCGCCAGCAGCGCTTTATTCAACGCCTTAACCGCCTGCGGATTGGCAAAATCAATGGTCTGCTCACCCCGCGGATTGAGCGTAATGTATCCCTGCAGGTCAGGATGAGCCTGGCAGAGCGCGGGCAGGTCGTAGCGTTGATGGTGGCGGTTACGCGGGTGTAACCCCGGTTTCTGGGCTTTCATGACAATCTCCTTTGAACAGCCGCGTAAGATACCCGTTGACGGCGGCGCGGTAAATAAGGGAGTCTGGATATCTCCTTTATCCGTGACAGGTGCAGCATGTACTTTTATCAACCTTCGCAGGGCCACGGCCTGCCGCATGACCCGCTGAACGCGATAATCGGGCCTCGCCCGATAGGCTGGATCGCCTCGCAGGACGCCGAGGGCCAGCATAATCTGGCGCCATACAGCTTTTTTAACTGCTTTAACTATCGTCCGCCGATCATTGGTTTCGCCAGCAGCGGCTGGAAAGACAGCGTGCGAAATATCGTCGAAACGAAGGAGTTCGTCTGGAACCTGGCGACGCGCCCGCTGGCCGAAGCGATGAACGAAACCTCCGCCTCGATCCCGCACCATGAGGATGAATTCGTGCGCGCCGGGCTCACCGCCGCCGCCAGCCGCCTGGTCAAGGCCCCCCGGGTGGCGGAGAGCCCGGTGAACTTTGAGTGCCGCCTGTCGCAATGTATTCAGCTCGCCACCGCCGACGGCAATCTTGTCGATACATGGCTGGTGCTCGGCGAAGTGGTCGCCGTGCATATCGATGAATCACTGCTGGATAACGGCATCTATCAAACCGCCCGCGCTCAGCCGATCCTGCGCGCCGGAGGTCCGAGCGCCTATTACAGTATTGATGACAGCCTGCGTTTTGACATGATCCGCCCGGACGCCCGCTAAATAATTTACCGGCCAGAGTATCGCTACCCTGCGCCGGTAGCATGCAAAACGCCTTGTTTTTGCATAAAAAATTCCCTGCTGCGCGGTCTGGAAAGGCCTACACTTAAGCTATGTCCCATGCTGTTTATGAGGATATGCTGATGAAAATCACCTCGCTGCTGTTTGCCGCTGCGCTTGCCGCTCAGGCCAATGCGGCCTCTTCCCTGCCGCTGACACCTGAACTGCCCTATGACGGGCCGCTGCGCCCTGTCGGCACCGTCTCCGCCTCCGGCGCCCCTACCCTTGACGACCTGGTTGCTGCCCTCGCGGATAAGGCCCACCGCCGTGGGGCGATAGCCTGGCGGGTCAATGCCGCCAGCAGCGGTAACCGGCTGTACGGTTCAGCTATAATTTATCAATAACCTTTTACAGGAGGCAGACGATGGCATCAGGTTGGGCAGGCGACGGCGCCGTTCAGGATCAGATCGACAGCACCATTGACGATGCGGTAGCTCGCGCCCGCCGCGAGCTTCCACGCGGCGAAAGCAACAAATTTTGTGATGAATGCGGAGAACCGATTCCGGAGGCTCGCCGACAGGCTATTCCTGGCGTCAGATACTGCGTGAAGTGCCAACAGGAGAAAGATTTACATAACAATACATTTTCAGGATATAATCGCCGTGGTTCCAAGGATAGCCAGCTACGCTGACTTTCCTTTACCGTTCATGACAGCTTTTCGCATTATCTTTTCGCGCACACTTTTTGGCGATAAATGTCGCAATATGTGCCCTTAAGCGTGCCGGTCTCCCTCGCTCCGCCATCAGACGAAAAGAATCAGAAATAATTTATTAATAATCAGTAAATTATTAGTCATTCAAAAAAATCGATGAAGACTGTGAATTTCCTTCGATTTTATCTCCCGCAAAAAAGCGTGATACTTATCACATCGACGGAACATCGTCCCCTGAACAGAACAACCTGCGAGAGATTAACTATGAAAAACATCAAATATGCTGCCGCTGCCATCGCACTGACCGCCCTTTCCTTCGGCGCCTTTGCCGCCGAGCCGGTTACCCCCGCTCAGGCTGAAAGCATGAATAAGATCGGTGTGGTGTCTGCGCAAGGCGCAACCACGTTAGATGGTCTGGAAGCGAAACTGGCTGCTAAAGCCGAAGCCGCTGGCGCAACCGGCTATAGCATCACTTCCGCTAACACCAACAACAAACTGAGCGGTACCGCGGTTATCTATAAATAATCGCAACTCAACCCTGTAAGCCACTGAATTAACCCTGAAAAGACCTTTAATACCCTTGCCTTGCCCGTCCGAGCCACCGGACGGGCTTTTTTTTATCCTGCCGATCCGCTCACCAGCAGTCGTTGACGCGGCTGAGACCCTGCTCCAGGGTTGAGACCTCGCCGCAGGCCAGCAGACAGCAGGCGAGCTGGATCTTCAGCGAGTGGGGTACCGGTTCGACGCCGGCGACGCAGCGCTCGATCCAGCGCGCGGTCACTTCGGGATCTTTCGAGGCCGGCAGAATAACTTCCGCCGCCGCCTCGGTCTGGCGGTCGCACAGCACCCGCACGCCCTGGTCATCAATCAGGCTGATCTGCGGGCAGCGCTGCGGGTTGGCGTACACTTCGCCTTCGGTACCGTGCATCAGCAGCGCGCGGCCACCGGTCTCGCGAAAGAAGCCCGCCACCCGGGGAACATATTCCGGATGCGACACGCTGGAGAGGCGTAGCGCCTCCCCTTCGCCAAACGGCGTGGCCAGTTTGGCCAGCGTATGGGCGCTGTTGCGTACGCCCATCCGCCAGCGCATCGCCAGCTGTTTCTCCAGCGGCGGGCAGAAGGCGCCCACCGGGATATACACCGGTTCATGCCCCTCCAGCTGCGCCTGCGCCTGACCGGCATGCCGGGTAGCCGGAATGTCCAGCAGGGTAAAAATGGTCTCGGTCAGCACCCGGGTCGGATCGTGACTGACGCCGTGAACTACGACCGGAAACCCCAGCTTATGCAGGAGCATCGCCAGCAGCGGCGTCAGGTTCGCCTGCTTGCGCGCGCCATTGTAGCTGGGGATAACGATCGGCATCGGCTTGCCTGCCGGCGGGGTCAGGCGCAGCGTATGCTGCTGCATCGCGGCGTAAAAGCCTTTCATCTCCGCTTCGCCTTCGCCTTTGATGCGCAGGGCGATTAATATTCCTCCCAGCTCCAGCTCCGGCACCTCGCCGTTCAGCATCCGCGCGTAGAGCGCACGGGCGGTCTCTTCATCCAGGTCGCGGGCATGATTCTTACCGCGGCCCACCTCTTTTATAATTTTGCTGTACTCCATGGCTCCCCCTGGTGCAACGCGCCGTCGTCAGCGACGTTTGCGGCCTGTCTGTTTTGCTGTCTGTTTTGCTTTCCGTTTTACTATAACCTCCGGAACGCCCGGCTGCTCAATGGGAAAAACAGGTAACGCGTTCAGTAGACGCGCGCCGTAGTTTTTGGTCAACAGACGCTTATCGTAAATCACCACCTCTCCCCAGCAGTGATGGCTACGGATCAAACGCCCCACCTGCTGAATAAGATTAAAGGAGGCGCTGGGCAAACTCTGTACCTCGAAGGGATAACGATTGAGGCTTTTCAGCCATTCGCCTTCGGTGATCACTACCGGGCTGTCGATGGGCGGAAAGGCGATTTTATGGATATGTACCTGGCTTAACAGATCGCCTTTTAAATCGAGACCTTCGGCAAAGGACTGCAGGCCCACCAGCACGCTGCGCTCGCCGCTTTCCACCCGTTTGCGATGCAGCTCCACCAGCCGGTAGCGCGGCTGGTCGCCCTGCACCAGCAGCATCAGACGCAGGTCGGTCACATGCTCCAGGAAGCGATTCATCGCTCGCCCACTGGCAAACAGCACCAGCATCCCGAGATGCTTCTTGCTCTCCACCTGCTGGCGAAAATAGGCCGCCATCTCGGCAATGTGCTGCTCTTCGTTATCTATCAACGGTTCATAGCGCATTTGAGGAATAATAATTTTCCCCTGCTCCACGTGGTTGAACGGCGAATCCAGCGCCACGAAGCGGTCACCCGCTTTTTCCTTCAGGCCGCTCATCTCCTGCAGGCGCGAGAAGCTGTTAAGAGAGCGCAGCGTCGCTGACGTCACCACGATATGCGGCACGCTGCGCCACAGCAGCCGCTCAAGCTGATCGCTGACGCGGATGCCGACGCAGTGGAACCAGACGTGGATCTGGCCGTCTCGCACTACCCGCGTCGCCCATTTGGTCACCGGCGCGCCAGAGGACTGCGCCAGCGACGCCAGACGCCACAGCTTGCTTTGGCTTTCAAACATGCCGAGGGCGCGGTTCATCTGCAGCAGCACCCGATGCAGACGCACCACGTCATGGCTGCCGGTCTTTTCGCTGAGATCGTTAAGAAACAGCTCCGCCAGCCCGCGCAGCGTCTCGGTGAGCTTCGCCAGCCGCTGGCAGATCTCCATCACCTCCTGCGGCAGTTCGCCCATCGGGAAGCGATGCTCCGCTTCCTGGCCGGCGGGCATGTAGAGATTGAGAATATTATTCAACGACGCAATCAGCTCGAACAGCTCTTCGCAATGGCCGGCGAGCCGCTCCGGATTGGCCAGCGGCGGCGTGGTTTTCGGGCGGAACTGCTCCATGCAGGTAGCCACCAGCTTGCAGAACAGATCCAGCTGCAGGCGAAACCAGGGCGCGGTGATCTCGGCGCTCATCTCCAACGCGTCGCGGGCGACGTCCGGCAGATGATGGCCTTCATCAAGGACCAGCAGCAGGTTTTTCGGCTCCGGCAGCACCGCCTCGCTCTCCATCGCCGCCATCACCAGCGCATGGTTGGCTACCACCACTTCCGCCTCCTGAATTTCCCGCCGCGCCACAAAGAACGGACACTCGCGATAATAGTGGCAGTTGCGGTTCAGGCAGCTGGCCTTATCGGTGCTCAGCCGGCTCCATAGTCCATCGTCGATGGCTTTGTCGGTATGGTCGCGCAGGCCGTCCCAGCGATAGCTGTCAAGGTCCTGCTTCAGCGTCGCGCACAGTTTCTGCTCCGCCTGGTTGTTCGGGGTGAGATCGTCGTCGAGGAAAGCCAGCAGATCCTGCTGCGTCGGCTCGGTGCTGGCCAGCGCCGCCAGGTTGCGCGGGCAGACGTAGCGTCCGCGACCAAAGGCGGCGGTGAAGCGCAGGTCGGGGATAATCTTGCGCAGCAGCGGCAGGTCTTTACTGTAGATTTGATCCTGCAGGGCGACGTTGGCGGTGCTGACCACCAGCGTTTTTTGTTCCTCACGGGCGATGGCAATGCCAGGGATAAGGTATGACAGCGTTTTACCGACGCCGGTCGGCGCTTCGATAGCCAGATGCCTGCCCTCATCCCCGGCGAGGGTTTTCGCCACATCAGCGATCATCTGCCGCTGCGGGGGGCGGGGAATAAAGTCCGGGATCTGTTCCTGAAGCGCCTTATACCAGGCGGCGATTTGCGCTTTCAGCGCAGCGGTCAAAGCCATGAGAAAACCTGAATACTGTATAAACAGCCACTATTGTGCCATTTTTACCCGTCCGGAGGTATTGCTTTCTGCTGTGTGTGGAAGCGTGCTCGACAAATAGTGTAATGGAAAGAAAAAGGCCCGCCGCCGCGTAGCGGACAGACGGGCCTGAGCCGTGCTTAACCGCGTTATCGCGGCCCGGGCATCAGCCTGTTATTCGCCAGCCGGCTTACGCGGGCGACGGCGGCGCGGCGGTTTGCCGTCCTGAGTGCGCGCTTTCGGCGCCTCGCCGTCCTGACGACGCGGGGCGCTGCTCTGGCTGCGCGGCTGTCCACTGCGCCCCTGCCCCTGGCCGCCGCGTCCCTGCCCCTGACCACGACCGCCGCCGCGCTGCTGGCGACCGTTCTGGATAGGTTCGGCTTTAATCGACGGGTCCGGCTCATAGCCGGCAATCGCGATGCGCGGAATCTCTTTTTTCAGCAGGCGCTCGATATCGCGCAGCAGCTTGTGCTCATCGACGCACACCAGCGACAAGGCTTCGCCGGTGGCCGCCGCGCGACCGGTACGCCCAATACGGTGGACATAATCTTCCGGCACGTTCGGCAGCTCGTAGTTCACCACGTGCGGCAGCTCTTCGATATCCAGTCCGCGGGCGGCGATATCGGTCGCCACCAGCACGCGAATGCCGCCGGATTTAAAGTCGGCCAGCGCGCGGGTACGCGCCCCCTGGCTCTTGTTGCCATGGATCGCCGCGCTGCGGATGCCGTCTTTGTTGAGCTGCTCCGCGAGGTGGTTGGCGCCATGCTTGGTGCGGGTAAAGACCAGCACCTGCTGCCAGTTGCCTTCGCCGATAAGCTGCGACAGCAGTTCGCGCTTGCGGTTCTTATCAACAAAATGGACGTGCTGGGTGATCTGCTCGGAGGCGGTGTTGCGACGCGCCACTTCCACTTCCAGTGGGTTGTGCAGCAGTTTCTCCGCCAGGCCTTTGATCTCGTCGGAGAAGGTCGCCGAGAACAGCAAGTTCTGCCGACGCGGCGGCAGTTTCGCCAGTACGCGGCGGATGTCATGGATAAAGCCCATATCCAGCATGCGGTCCGCTTCATCCAGTACGAGGATTTCCACTTTATCGAGGCTGACGGCGTTCTGATGTTCGAGGTCCAGCAGACGGCCCGGGGTGGCGACGAGGATATCGACGCCGCCGCGCAGCTTCATCATCTGCGGGTTGATACTCACGCCGCCGAACACCACCAGCGAGCGAATATTCAGATATTTGCTGTAATCCCGCACGTTCTCGCCCACCTGCGCCGCCAGCTCGCGGGTCGGGGTCAGGATCAGCGCGCGCACCGGACGACGGCCCTTCGCGTGCGGCTCGTTCTGGATCAGGCGCTGCAGCAGCGGCAGAGTAAAGCCCGCCGTTTTACCGGTGCCGGTCTGGGCGCTGGCCATCAGGTCGCGGCCCTGCAGTACCGCCGGGATCGCCTGCTGCTGGATAGGGGTCGGCTCAACGTAGCCCTGCTCAGCGACAGCGCGCAGGATATCGGGATTCAGGCCAAGGGAATCAAAAGACATAACAACTCCGAACCGCCCCGGCCCGGTGAAGGGCGTAGTTTTCAGGGAGATTATTGCGATAAGAGATGGCAAAAACCACAATGCCATGAAGGGGCGCAGTCTAGCAGATTTTGTGACAGGCCGCATAAAATCTGTAAAAGAATGCCGCGCCTGGCTGGCGGGAGGAAGAAGGCCGCTGAGAGCGCTCAGCGGCCAGGCGCGTCGCCGCAGCGCGGTTAACGCAGACGATACTTAATCTTTTCGACGATCTTCGCGGTGGAGATGCCGTAGCGATCGTGGAGGGTCAGCAGCGCGCCGGCCAACAGAAACGCGTCAGGCAGACCAACGGTATCCATCTCGCAGCGAACCCCCTTGCGCATCAGCAGGGCGGCCACCGCCTCCCCTAACCCGCCGACAGCGGTGTGGTTTTCGGCGGTGACCACCAGCCGACCCGGCTTCGACGCCTGTTCAATAATCGCTTTTTCATCCAGCGGTTTGATGGTCGGCACGTGCAGGACCGCCACGCTGATATTATCGGCCCGCAGCTTTTCAACCGCCTCCAGGGCGCGCATGGTCATCAGCCCGGAGGAGATAATCAGCACGTCGTTGCCGTCCTCCAGCAGCTTCGCTTTGCCCAGTTCGAACTGATAGTCGTATTTATCCAGCACCAGCGGCACCTTCCCGCGCAGCAGACGCATATACACCGGACCCTGGTGATCGGCAATGGCCGGTACCGCCTGCTCAATCTCCAGCGCATCGCAGGGATCGACGATGACCATGCCTGGGATACCGCGCATGATCGCCAGATCTTCGGTGGCCTGATGGCTGGGGCCATAGCCGGTCGTCAGGCCCGGCAGCGCCGCGCAGATCTTGACGTTCAGATGTTCTTCAGCGATCACCTGATGAATAAAATCATAGGCGCGACGGGTCGCAAAGGCGGCATAGGTGGTGGCGAAGGGAATAAATCCCTCCTTCGCCATGCCTCCCGCCGCCGCCATCAGCAGCTGCTCCGCCATTCCCATCTGGAAAAAACGATCCGGGAAGGCCTGGGCGAAAATATGCAGGTCAGTATATTTTGACAGGTCCGCGGTCATACCGACGATTTCAGGGCGCTGCGCCGCCAGTTTCGACAGCGCGACGCCGAAGGGCGCAGAGACGGTCGCCTGGCCTTCATCGGCAATCGAAGCAATCATCGCCGACGTTTTTAAACGGGGTTTACTCTGGCTCATTACAGCACTCCTTCCGGTTTGTTAGCGTCCAGCACCGCAATCGCTTTTTGCCATTCGTCGGCATCGACGCGAATAAAATGGTTCTTATCGCGGGTTTCGAGGAACGGCACCCCTTTGCCCATCAGCGTGTCGCATAAAATGACCCGCGGCTGGTTGCCGGAATAACTTTTCGCGTTGTCAAAGGCGGCCATCACCGCCGGCAGATCGTTACCGTCTACGCGCTGTACGTACCACCCGAAGGCGGCCCATTTATCCTGCAGCGGCTCAAAGCCGAGGATCTTGCGTGAATCGCCGTCGGCCTGCTGTTTGTTGACGTCGACAAGGTTAATCAGGTTGCTCAGGCCATAGTGAGCCGCCGACATCGCCGCTTCCCAGGTCGAACCTTCGTCCAGCTCCCCATCGGACATCGAGTTGTAGACCCAGGCCGTGCTCTGTTTCTGCCGCAGGCCGAGCGCCATGCCGACGGCGATAGACAGTCCCTGCCCCAGCGAGCCGCCGGACATCTCCATCCCCGGGGTGTAGGTCGCCATGCCGGACATCGGCAGGCGGCTGTCGTCGGAGCCGTAGGTTTCCAGTTCCGCTTCCGGAATAATGCCCGCCTCCAGCAGCGCGGCATAATAAGCGATAGCGTAATGGCCATGAGAAAGCAGGAAGCGATCGCGCCCCTCCCACTCAGGATCTTCCGGGCGATAGGTCATGGCGTGGCTGAAGGCGGTAGCCAGCACATCGGCATATCCCAGCGCCTGGCCAATATAGCCCTGCCCCTGCACTTCACCCATTTGCAGGGCGTAGCGGCGGATACGCCACGCCGCCGCAGCGACTTTTTGTGATTCGGTGATCTTCATCTCTGTGCCTCGCTTAGTGAATTAACATGCCGCCGTTAACGTCCAGGGTGATACCGGTGGAGTAGGAAGAGAGGTCGCTGCCGAGGAACAGCGCGGCGCGGGCGATGTCCACCGCGTCGCCGAGGCGGTTCATCGGAATGCCGGCAAGAATATTGGCCGTCATCTCGTCCGTCAGCTTGCCGGCGGTGATGTCGGTCTGAATCAGCCCTGGGGTAATGCAGTTAACGCGGACGTTATCCGGGCCAAGTTCGCGCGCCATCGCTCGCGCCAGGCCGAGCACGCCGGCTTTTGCCGCGCTATAGTGCGGACCGCCGAAGATACCGCCGCCGCGCTGGGCGGAAACGGACGAGATGCAGACGATGCTGCCGGATTTTTGCGCCCTCATCGTGGGGATCACCGCCTGCGACATCAGCAGCGTGCCGCGCAGGCTGACATCGAGCACCGCGTCATAGTTGGCGCGTTTGATGTCCATCAGCTTCAGCGGCTGGGTGATCCCGGCGTTATTGACCAGCACATCGACCCGGCCGTATTTCGCCAAAATTTGTTCGATGGCCGCCTGCACCTGCACTTCGTCGGCGACGTTCGCCGCCAGGCCGAGATGGCCTTCGCCCAGTGCCGCCGCGGCGGTTTTACTGGCTTCGCCATTGAGGTCGATAATGACCACTTTCGCGCCGTTTTCGGCGAATAATTTCGCAGTCGCAAACCCCAAACCGCGTGCGGAGGCCGCGCCAGTAATAATGGCGACTTTATCTTTTAATAACATAGTTTCACTCCATGACATTACGTCATATTAATTAACAGGATCTATTTTCGTTATTGTGGCTCATCGAGGAAAAGAATCACCACCAAACCCAATGCGGCGCAGATACCAAAATAGGTAAATACAGAATTAAAGCTCCCCGTCTTATCCAGTAAGAAACCGGCCACCATCGGCGCTACAAATCCGCCGAGGTTACCGCCGCTATTTATAATAGAAGAGGCAATGGGATAAGTTTTCGTATCCGAAACCGCCATACCGTAGGCGGTAAAAGCCGGCCAGCCGATATTCAAACAGAAACCGACAAAGAATAAACCAATACAGACCGCCAGGGTGCTTGCCGGTATATTTAGCATAATTAACATCATGACTACGGTTGATACCGCTGTGAATATCATGGTGGGTTTGCGCCGGCGGCCTAATAATTTATCCGAAATCCATCCGCCGCCAATCGCGCCAATAAAGCCGCCAATGCACGGCATACTGGCTACGAAGCCCATACTCATCACATCGAAACCGCGCTCTTTCACTAAATACAGCGGAATCCAGGTTAATAACCCATATAACACGCTGACCATCATAAAATAGGCCAGGCAGTCTCCGAGAATATTTTTTGAGGTAAATAAGCCCTTCGCCGTATCCACAGGCGCCATTTTTTTCACCCGGATAATTTTATCCAGCCAGGTGAAGCGATCGGCGATTAATATATTTTCGCGTACACCGTCGTTATGATGGCTGTCGCGCCCGGCGTTAATCTCTGCCAGTTCGCTTTGAGATACAAATCCGCTCTCCGCGGGCTTTGACTTGACCAACAGGTACCACGCTATCGCCGCCACGATCCCGGGAATGGCAAAGGAGAAAAAGACCCACCGCCAGCCCCAGGTCACCGCAATCCACACCGCCAGCGGCGGCACGATAATCGGCGCAAACATGGTCGCCGCGATGTAAACGCCGGTTGCTGTGGCTTTCTCTTTCGGCGGAAACCAGTTATTTATCGTCGACGCCAGCCCCACCGGGCAGGGACCTTCGCTCAGCCCCAAGCCCAGCCGCACCAGCTTCAGACCAAACACGGAGCTCACCGTGCCCATCAGCCAGGTAAAAGCGGAAAAGCCGAAAATGGATAGCGAAACCAGCCCCCGGGTGCCGCGTCTGGCGATGAAAAAGCCGGCCGGGATCTGGCTGACCGCATAGCCGAGGAAAAACATACTGGCAATCGCTCCGGCCTCAAAATTATTGATATGAAATTCATCAATGATAAACGGCAGTACCGCGCCGATATTCGTTCTGTCGGCGTAATTGATGGCATACACCAGGAAAATCATCGTCAAAACCACAAAACGATATTTTGTTTTCCTGGCGTCAGTACAGACCAGCGTATCTATACGTGACATAGGGTTTCCTCATCTTATACCTCATCCACTTCGCCGTAGGTTGCCGTCTGGGTCGCCGCGTTTCACGCGCCCCGGCGCAACAAGAGAGACATGTCTTTTTGCACAGCGAAACAGGTGGTTAGGTGTTTTATTATTACGATCCAAGCGCATCGCAGTTTGTGATCAGGCCTGTGAGGGGAATATAACAACCCAAAAATGAAAAGGTATTCAAAAAAGCTCAATTATGATTGAAAAAATTGAGTTAGTGACTCCCCGCAAATTTTTAGCGTTTACTGAGAGGCGTGCTTTTAACAAGATAAATTGTTAAGCCCATCACAAATTAAAATGGTTTTTTCGCTTTTCCCTGGGCTGTTCATCACGGCTGCGCCACGCTGTTCGCCATTTTCTTTTATTCGCGCCTCGCGCAGGATGCCGCCATGAGTCAACCACTGCCCAATAAAAATCTGCCGATGCCCTCTTTACGCAATATCCAGGCTTTTATTGAAGTCGCCGCGACCGGCAGCCTCAATCTGGCCGCAGAGAATCTCAACATTACCGCCTCGGCGGTCAGCCATCAGATAGCCAGTCTGGAGCACTTGCTGGGAAAAAAACTGTTCTCCCGCAGCAGCAAAGGTGTGATGTTAACCGCGGTGGGAGAAAAATATCTCAAAGAGGTCTCCGGAGCGCTGAATATGATTGGCCAGGCCACCAGCCAGGTGATTAACGATATTCATCAGGATTATTTACGCATTCACTCGGCGCCGAGCTTCGGCCTGCTGTGGCTAATGCCGCGGCTGGATAAATTCCGTCAGGCGTGGCCGGAGTTAAAAATCAGCCTCACCTGCTCTTACGAAAGCATCCAGTTTTCCCGGGATAATATTGATATCGATATTCGCCACGGGCTGTCGCAGTGGCCGACGCTGCTGGTCAGAACCATTAAAAATGAGTGCGTCCTGCCCTACAGCGCCGCCTCTTATTTAACCCGCCATGCGGTTCACGCCCCGGAAGATCTGCTGGCCTGCGATCTGATCCATTCCGACAGCACCTTAATTAACTGGAGCAACTGGCTGTCGTGGCACAAGGTCCGCGGCTGGCACAAAAACTTTATCTTTAATTTCGACCGGTCGTACATGAGCATCGAGGCGGCCCGGATGGGGATGGGGGTGATCCTGGAAAGCAATCTGCTGGCCGGCGGCCATGTGCGCCAGGGACAGCTGACGCCGGTGTTTGCCGACGAACGGAGCATGCCGGTCGGCGCGCACCACTTCGTCCTTCCCCACGCTAATGAACAGAAGGAAAAAGTGCAGCGCTTCTTCGCCTGGGTCGCCGGGGAGCTAGAGGAAGACGGCTTTCATATTTAGCCCTGGCGGGTGGACAAAGCGCCAGTCGACGCCTAAAGTTAATCAATCGATTGATTAATTTTTAAGAGCGCGATGACCAGTAAAGGCGAACAGGCAAAAAGTCAGCTTATCGCGGCCGCTATCGCCCAGTTTGGCGAGTACGGCCAGCACGCCACCACCCGCGACATCGCCGCCCAGGCCGGGCAGAATATCGCCGCTATCACCTACTATTTTGGCTCGAAAGACGACCTGTATCTCGCCTGCGGCCAGTGGATCGCCGATTTTATCGGTGACAATTTTCGCCCGCACGCCGAAGCGGCGGAGGCCCTGCTCGCCGGAGAGTCGCCGGATCGCCAGGCGATCCGCGCCCTTATCCTCAGCGCCTGCCATAACATGATCCTGCTGCTGACCCAGGAGGATACGGTCAACTTGAGCAAATTTATTTCCCGGGAACAGCTGGCGCCCACCGCTGCGTACCATCTGATCCACCAGCAGGTGATCGCCCCCCTGCACCACTATCTCACCCGGCTAATCGCCGCCTGGACCGGCCGCGATGCCGGTGATACGCAAATGATCCTTCATACCCACGCCCTGCTGGGCGAGGTGCTCGCTTTCCGTCTCGGGCGTGAAACTATCCTGCTGCGCACCGGCTGGACGCAGTTTGACGCGCAAAAAACCGAACAGATTTTTGAGGTCATTACCTGTCATATCGATTTCATCCTGCATGGGTTATCGCAAAGGAGTTTGGGCTGATGAAAAAACCCGTCGTCGTCATTCTGCTGATCGTGATTCTTCTCGCCGCGCTGGGCGGCGGCTGGTGGTGGTACCAGAGCAGCCGGCAGCAGCCGCTGACCCTGTATGGCAATGTCGATATCCGCACCGTCAATATGAGCTTCCGCGTCGGCGGCAGGCTGGCCTCGCTGACCGTCGACGAAGGCGACAGCATCCGCGCCGGGCAAACCCTCGGCGCGCTTGACCGAGCTCCCTATGAAAACGCCCTGCTGCAGGCGCAGGCCAACGTCTCCACCGCCCAGGCGCAGTATGACCTGATGATGGCCGGCTACCGCTCGGAAGAGATTGCCCAGGCCGCGGCGGCGGTAAATCAGGCGCAGGCCGCTTACGACTACGCGCAAAACTTTTATCAGCGCCAGCTGGGTTTACGCGCCAGCAGCGCCATTTCCGCCAACGATCTGGAGAACGCCCGCTCCTCGCGCGACCAGGCGCAGGCAACGCTGAAGTCAGCGCAGGATAAACTGCGTCAATACCGCGCCGGCAACCGTCCGCAGGAGATAGCCCAGGCCAAAGCCAGCCTCGAACAGGCGCAGGCAGCGCTGGCGCAGGCCAAACTGGACCTGCACGATACGGTGCTGACCGCCCCTTCCGACGGCACGCTGATGACCCGCGCCGTCGAGCCCGGCACCATGCTCAACGCCGGCAGCACGGTGCTGACGCTGTCATTAACCCATCCGGTATGGGTCCGAGCCTACGTTGATGAGACAAACCTCGGCCAGGCGCAGCCGGGACAAGAGGTGTTGCTCTATACCGACAGCCGGCCGGATAAGCCCTATCACGGCAAAATCGGCTTTGTCTCGCCAAGCGCTGAGTTCACGCCGAAGACTGTCGAGACGCCGGACCTGCGCACCGATCTGGTCTATCGTCTGCGTATTGTGGTGACCGATGCCGACGACGCCCTGCGCCAGGGGATGCCGGTGACCGTCTCCTTTAACCACGGGAACGGACATGAGTGAGGCCGTCATCGCCTTAAACGGCCTGAGCCGCCGTTTCCCCGGGATGGACAGGCCAGCGGTGGCGCCGCTGACCTGTACGATCCGCGCCGGCTACGTCACCGGGCTGGTAGGCCCCGACGGCGCAGGGAAAACCACCCTGATGCGGATGCTCGCCGGGTTGCTCAAGCCTGATGAGGGCAGCGCCAGGGTGATCGGCTTTGATCCGCTAAAAGACGACAGCGCTCTGCACGCGGTGCTCGGCTATATGCCGCAGAAGTTCGGCCTGTATGAAGATCTGACGGTGATGGAAAACCTGACCCTGTACGCCGACCTGCGCAGCGTCACCGGCGAGGCACGGAAGAAAATTTTCGACCGCCTGCTGGATTTTACCGCCCTTGGCCCGTTCACCGAACGGCTGGCGGGCAAGCTCTCCGGCGGTATGAAGCAAAAACTGGGGCTCGCCTGTACCCTTGTGGGTGACCCGAAGGTGCTGCTGCTGGATGAACCCGGCGTCGGCGTCGACCCGATCTCCCGCCGCGAGCTATGGCAGATGGTGCACGAGCTGGCCGGCGACGGCATGTTGATCCTGTGGAGCACCTCTTATCTCGATGAAGCCGAGCAGTGTCGCGATGTGCTGCTGATGAACGAAGGCAAATTGCTTTATCAAGGAGAGCCGACGGCCCTGACGCAAACCATGGCCGGGCGCAGCTTTCTGGTCTCCAGCCCGCAGGAGAACAACCGCCGCCTGCTGCAGCGGGCGCTGAAGCTGCCGCAGGTTAGCGACGGCGTGATTCAGGGCAAATCGGTGCGTCTGATCCTGAAAAAGGAGGCCCGCATCGATGAGGTTCAGGAACATGACGATATGCCGCCGCTGCAGGTGGCCGACACCGCGCCGCGCTTTGAAGACGCCTTTATCGACCTGCTTGGCGGCGCCGGCACCGCCGAATCGCCGCTGGGGGCGATTATCCATCGCGTTGACGGCAGTAAAGACGAAACGGTGATTGAGGCGCAGTCGCTGACGAAAAAATTTGGCGATTTCGCCGCCACCGACCACGTCGATTTCCAGGTCAAGCGCGGCGAGATCTTCGGCCTGCTCGGCCCCAACGGCGCCGGTAAATCCACCACCTTCAAAATGATGTGCGGCCTGCTGGTGCCCACCTCCGGCAAAGCGCTGGTGCTGGGGATGGATCTTAAGGTCAGCTCCGGCAAGGCGCGTCAGCATCTGGGCTATATGGCGCAAAAATTTTCGCTGTACGGCAACCTCAGCGTCGAGCAGAACCTGCGCTTTTTCTCCGGCGTCTACGGCCTGCGCGGTCGGGCGCAAAATGACAAAATCGCCCGCATGAGCGATGCCTTCGGTCTGAACAGCATTGCCCGCCACGCCGCCGACGAGCTGCCGCTCGGCTATAAGCAGCGGCTGGCGTTGGCCTGCTCGCTGATGCATGAGCCAGACATTCTGTTTCTCGACGAACCCACCTCCGGGGTCGATCCCCTCACTCGTCGCGAATTCTGGTTGCATATCAACAGCATGGTGGATAAAGGGGTGACGGTGATGGTCACCACTCACTTTATGGATGAGGCGGAGTATTGCGACCGCATTGGGCTGGTCTATCACGGCAAGCTTATCGCCAGCGGCACCCCGGACGCGCTGAAGGCCCAGGCGGCGGATGACAACCAGACGGACCCGACCATGGAGCAGGCGTTTATTACCCTGATTAACCGTTGGGATAAGGAGAATGGCCATGAGCAGTAACCTTCTCTCCTGGCGACGGGTCCGCGCCCTGTGCGTGAAAGAGACCCGGCAGATCGTCCGCGATCCCAGCAGCTGGCTGATTGCGGTGGTGATCCCGCTATTGCTGCTGTTTATCTTCGGCTACGGCATTAACCTCGACTCCAGCAAGCTGCGGGTGGGGGTTCTGCTGGAGCAGCAGAGCGAAGAGGCGCTGGATTTCGTCCATACCATGACCGGCTCACCCTACATCGACGCCACCGTCAGCGATAATCGCCAGCAGTTAATTCAGCTGATGCAGGCCGGTCGCATCCGCGCCATGGTGGTCATTCCGGTGGACTTCGACCGCCAGATGGCCCGCCCCGGCGCCAGCGCGCCGCTCCAGCTCATCACCGACGGCAGCGAGCCCAATACCGCTAACTTCGCCCAGGGCTACGTGGAGGGGATCTGGCAGATCTGGCAGCAGCAGCGGGCGGAAGATCGCGGCGAGACCTTTGAACCGCTGATCGACGTGCAGATGCGCTACTGGTTTAACCCGGCGGCTATCAGCCAGCACTTTATTATCCCCGGGGCGATCACCATTATCATGACCGTAGTCGGCGCGATACTGACCTCGCTGGTGGTGGCGCGCGAATGGGAGCGCGGCACCATGGAGGCGCTACTGTCGACGGAGATCACCCGCGCCGAACTGCTGCTGTGCAAGCTCATTCCCTACTACTTCCTCGGCATGCTGGCGATGCTGCTGTGTATGCTGGTGTCAGTATTTATTCTCGGCGTGCCCTATCGCGGTTCGCTGCCGATCCTGTTTGTCATCACCAGTCTGTTTTTGCTCAGCACCCTGGGGATGGGGCTGCTTATCTCAACCATTACCCGCAACCAGTTTAACGCCGCGCAGGTGGCGCTGAACGCCGCGTTTTTACCGTCGATTATGCTGTCCGGGTTTATTTTCCAGATAGATAGTATGCCGGCGGTGATCCGCGCCGTGACCTACGTGATCCCGGCGCGCTATTTCGTCAACACCCTGCAAAGCCTGTTTCTGGCGGGCAATATTCCAGTGGTACTGCTGGTGAATGTGCTGTTTTTGATTGCTTCGGCGGTGATGTTTATCGGTCTGACATGGTTGAAAACCAAGCGGCGTCTGGATTAGGTTTTGCCCGGTGGCGCTGTGCTGACCGGGCCTACGGTTTAACCAACATCGATTATACGGTTCGCCGATCCTCCCAGGCCGGGCAAACGCAGTGCCGCCCGGCGTTGTTGAATGGGCCAAAGGAGCTATTATGTTTCACCGTTTATGGACATTGATTCGCAAAGAGCTGCAGTCGCTGCTGCGCGAACCACAGACGCGGGCAATTTTAATCATGCCGGTGCTGATTCAGGTGCTGCTGTTTCCCTTTGCCGCGACGCTGGAGGTGACCAACGCCACCATCGCCATCTACAACGAAGACAGCGGTCGCCACGCGGTGGAACTCACTCAGCGCTTCGCCCGCGCCAAAGCCTTTACCCACGTTCTGCTGCTGAAAAGCCCGCAGGCGATCCAGCCGACCATCGATGAACAAAAAGCCCTGCTGGTGGTGCGCTTCCCGGCGGATTTCTCTCGCAACCTCGACAACTATCAAACCGCCCCGCTGCAGCTCCTGCTCGACGGGCGCAACTCCAACAGCGCGCAAATCGCCGCCAACTATCTGCAACAGGTCGTGAAAAATTATCAGCAGGAACTGCTGGAGGACAAAGCGAAGCCGAACAACAGCGAACTGGTGGTGCGCAACTGGTATAACCCGAATCTCGACTACAAATGGTTCGTGGTGCCGTCGCTCATCGCCATGATCACCACCATCGGAGTGATGATCGTCACCTCGCTGTCGGTGGCCCGCGAGCGCGAGCAGGGCACCCTCGATCAGCTGCTGGTCTCGCCCCTCGCCACCTGGCAAATCTTTGTCGGTAAAGCGGTACCGGCGCTGATCGTCGCCACCCTGCAGGCGACTATCGTGCTGGCGATTGGTATCTGGGCCTATCAGATCCCGTTTGCCGGCTCGCTGCTGCTGTTCTATTTCACCATGGTGATTTACGGTCTGTCGCTGGTGGGATTTGGCTTATTGATCTCATCGCTATGTTCAACGCAACAGCAGGCGTTTATTGGCGTGTTCGTCTTTATGATGCCGGCGATTCTTCTCTCCGGCTATGTTTCACCGGTGGAAAACATGCCGCAGTGGCTGCAGGATCTGACGTGGATAAACCCGATCCGCCACTTTACCGATATCACCAAGCAAATTTATTTGAAGGATGCGAGTCTGGAGATTGTGTGGGGAAGTTTGTGGCCGCTACTGGTCATAGCGGCCACCACCGGCTCAGCGGCGTATGCGATGTTCCGAAGAAAGATTGCGTAATTTTTTATCTTTCGCCAGCAGCGAGACCACCGCCGGGCCTGCCAGTATCACCAGCCCGGCGAGAGCCAGCAGCAGGTTGTTGTGCAGTACGCGCGACAGCAGCCACAGCGCTATCATGGCGGCGCCGAAGTACCAGGTGGTGGTGAGCTCCTCAAGGAAGTCTCCCACATCGCGCCAGCGCGCCTCATGGTGACGCTGCAGAAACAGCATCGCCAGCAGCGTGACGCTGTAGAGGACGCACAGCCCTAATCCGACGCGCACCAGCGCGCCGCTCATCCATCCCATCACCAGCACTGCCACGACCAGTAGATGCAACATAATCTGCCAGCAACTAAGACCTGTTGCGACGCGTACACGTTGTTGCCACTTCATGGCTTCTCTCCTGAAGGATTTTTCTCTGCTACTCAGAGTACCGCACTTTACGGAAAATTCCGTATCACCGCATCTTTTTGTGACGTCTACTACACTATTTTATTCAGGAAAGTGACATTTACTGGAGAATTATGGCTGAGCCAACGTCGGGATTTTCGTTGAACGTGCTGACAATTAACACCCATAAAGGCTTTACGGCGTTTAATCGGCGTTTTATTTTGCCCGAGCTGCGCGAAGCCGTTCGCAGCGTCAGCGCTGACATAGTTTGCCTGCAGGAAGTGATGGGCGCTCACGAAGTTCACCCGCTGCATATCGAAAACTGGCCAGATAAGACCCATTACGAATTTCTTGCCGACACCATGTGGAGCGACTACGCCTACGGGCGCAACGCGGTCTATCCGGAAGGTCACCACGGGAATGCCGTGCTGTCGCGCTTCCCGATTGAATACTATGAAAATCGCGATATCTCGGTCGGCAATGGGGAGAAACGCGGCCTGCTGTACTGCCGCATCGTACCGCCGCAGAGCGGCGTTACGATTCACGTCATTTGCGTCCATCTCGGACTGCGTGCCGACCAGCGGCAGGCGCAGCTGGCGATGCTGGCGGAGTGGGTCAATACCCTGCCCGCCGGCGAGCCGGTGGTGGTGGCCGGAGATTTTAACGACTGGCGTCAGCAGGCTAACCAGCCGTTAAAGGCCCAGGCAGGGCTGGAAGAGATCTTTACCCGCGCCCGCGGACGGCCGGCGCGCACCTTTCCGGTCAGTTTTCCGCTGCTGCGCCTCGATCGCATTTACGTCAAGAACGCCCACGCCAGCCGCCCGAAGGCGCTGGCCCTCAAACAGTGGCGGCATCTGTCCGATCATGCCCCCCTTAGCGTGGAGATTCATTTGTGAAATGTCGTTGGCAGGAAGGCAACCGCATTACGCTACTGGAGAACGGCGACCAGTACTATCCGGCGCTGTTTGCGGCCATCGGTCGCGCCAGCCGGCGGGTGATCCTCGAATCCTTTATCTGGTTTGAAGATGAGGTCGGCTGGCGGCTGCACGCGGTTCTGCTGAAGGCAGCACGCCGCGGCATCCAGGTGGAAGTGCTGCTTGACGGCTACGGCTCGCCGGATCTTAGCGATGAGTTTGTCGGTGAACTGACCGCCGCGGGGGTGATTTTCCGCTATTACGACCCGCGCCCTAAGCTGATGGGAATGCGTACCAACCTGTTCCGTCGTATGCACCGTAAAATCGTGGTGATCGACGACACCACCGCCTTTGTCGGCGGCATCAACTACTCCGCCGAACATATGAGCGACTATGGCCCGGAGGCCAAACAGGATTACACGGTGCAGGTCGAAGGGCCGGTGGTGCTCGATATTCTGCAGTTCGAACTGGAGAATCTGCCCAACAGCGAAACCGCCCGCCGCTGGTGGCGCCGTCGTCGCCATCAGCCGGAGATCAACCAGACCCCCGGCGAGGCGCAGGCGCTGTTCGTCTGGCGCGATAACCAGGATCACCGCGACGATATCGAACGCCACTACCTGAAGATGCTGACCAGCGCCCGCCGGGAGGTGATAATCGCGAACGCCTATTTTTTCCCCGGCTACCGTCTGTTGCATGCGATGCGCAATGCCGCGCGGCGCGGGGTGCGGGTGAAGCTGATCGTCCAGGGCGAACCGGATATTCCGATTGTGAAGTTCGGCGCCCACCTGCTCTACCACTACCTCGTCAAAGGCGGCGTGCAGATCTACGAATATCGCCGCCGTCCGCTGCATGGCAAAGTCGCCCTCGCGGACGACCACTGGGCCACCGTCGGGTCGAGCAACCTCGATCCGCTCAGCCTGTCGTTGAATCTGGAAGCCAATCTGATCATCCACGACCGGGTGTTTAACCAGACGCTGCGCGATAATCTTAACGGGCTTATCGCCCGGGATTGTCAGCGGATCGATAAAACGATGCTGCCGAAACGCAACTGGTGGCGGCTGGGGGTGAGCGTGATGGCCTTCCACTTTCTGCGCCACTTTCCGGCGTGGGTCGGCTGGCTGCCGGCCCATACTCCGCGGCTGGCCAGGGTCAGCCCGCCGGTGCAGCCGGAGATTGAAACTCAGGATCGCGTCGAGTCACCTACCAGGGATAATCCACTATGAGCAAATCGCACCCTCGCTGGCGGATGGCAAAAAGAGTGCTGACCGTACTCTTTTTTATCGCCGTGATCGTCCTGCTGGTGATTTACGCGCAGAAGGTCGACTGGCAGGAAGTATGGAAGGTGATCCGCGGCTACGATCGGCTGGCCTTGTTCAGCGCCATTGCGCTGGTCATCGTCAGCTATCTGATCTACGGCTGCTACGATCTGCTTGGCCGGGCCTATTGTGGGCATAAGCTGGCGAAACGCCAGGTGATGCTGGTGTCGTTTATCTGCTATGCCTTCAACCTGACCCTCAGCACCTGGGTCGGCGGCATCGGCATGCGCTACCGGTTGTACTCGCGGCTGGGGCTCAACGGCGGCACCATCACCCGTATTTTTTCATTAAGCATCACCACCAACTGGCTGGGCTATATCCTGCTCGGTGGGGTGATATTTACAGCGGATCTGGTGAAGCTGCCGCCGCACTGGTACATCAGTCAGACCACTCTGCGCATTATCGGCGGAGTGATGCTGTTTCTCACGCTGTGCTATCTGTTTGGCTGCGCCTTCGCCAAACGCCGTCACCTGACGATCAAAGGTCAGCGGCTGGTGCTGCCCTCCTGGCGATTCGCGCTGCTGCAGATGGGGGTCTCGGCGGCGAACTGGATGGCGATGGGGGCGATCATCTGGCTGCTGTTGGGCAGCGAGATTAACTATTTCCTTGTATTGGGGGTACTGCTGGTGAGCAGTATCGCCGGGGTGATTATCCACATTCCGGCCGGGATTGGCGTGCTGGAGGCGGTGTTCATCGCCATGCTCTCCGGGGAAGAGATTTCGAAGGGAGCGATCATCGCCGCTCTCCTCGCCTGGCGCGCGCTCTATTATTTCCTGCCGCTGCTGCTGGCGACGGTGGCCTATTTGCTGCTGGAGAGTCGGGCGAAAAAGTTGCGGCAAAAGAACCAGCGCAAGCTGGCCCGCGAATGAAATCGCCCGGCGGCGCTGCGCTTGCGCGGACCTACTGGGTCTGAGCCTGTGAAAGGAGCCTGTAGGCCGGGTAAGGCGTAGCCGCCACCCGGCAATACCACGGGTACCGTGCCTGACGTCTCGCCCGGCGGCGCTGCGCTTGCGCGGACCAACGGGGTCTGAGCCTGTGAGAGGGTCCTCCAGGCCGGGTAAGGCGCAGCCGTCACCCGGCAACATCACGGGTACCGCGCCTGACGTCTCGCCCGGCGGCGCTGCGCTTGCGCGGACCAACGGGGTCTGAGCCTGTGAGAGGAGCCTGTAGGCCGGGTAAGGCGCAGCCGCCACCCGGCAATACCACGGGTACCGTGCCTGACGTCTCGCCCGGCGGCGCTGCGCTTGCCGGGCGATCGGGGATGCAACCCTTTGATATAAACAGGTTAGCGGCGGTTGCCCATAATACGCAGCAGCATCAGGAACAGGTTGATGAAATCCAGATACAGCGTTAAGGCGCCGAGGATCGAGTATTTACGCAGATTGGCGCTGTCGCGGGTATCAATCTGCTCGCCGATGTTTTTCAGCTTCTGGGTATCGTAGGCGGTCAGGCCGACAAACAGCACCACCCCGATGTAGGTCACGGCCCACATCAGCGCCTCGCTCTTCAGCCACAGGTTAACCAGCGACGCCAACACGATGCCAATCAGCCCCATAAACAGCATGCTGCCGAAGCCGCTCAGGTCGCGCTTGGTGGTGTATCCGTACAGACTCATCGCCCCGAACATCCCGCCGGTGACCACAAAGGTGCTGGCGATGGAGGAGTAGGTGTAGGCGATAAAAATGCTCGACAGCGTCAACCCGGTGAGCGCCGAATAGAGCATAAACAGGGTGGTCGCCATCCCGGGGCTCAGCCGGTGCACCATCCCCGACAGCACAAACACCAGCGCCAGCTGGGCGATGATCAGCCCGAAAAAGGTGATTTTGCTCGAAAAGACGAACATCATCACCGCCGGGGTATTCGCCGCAAACCACGCGATAAACGCCGTCAGCAGCAGGCCGACCGTCATCCAGCCGTACACCTGCGCCATATAAGTCTGCAGGCCGCTGCGGCCCTGCACTATTGAATCGGAACGCGGATATCTGTCCATGACTCTCTCCTGATTAAC
This sequence comes from Klebsiella sp. 54, assembly GCF_018223875.1. Lineage (NCBI taxonomy): Bacteria > Pseudomonadati > Pseudomonadota > Gammaproteobacteria > Enterobacterales > Enterobacteriaceae > Klebsiella > Klebsiella sp. 54. The sequence goes on along the minus strand of NZ_JAGRRA010000002.1, from coordinate 645,279 downwards.
AAAGTTTCACTCTGTAAGCGTATCACACTACCAGCGCTCTGCCGCCTGACGATCGCTGTCGCGGGCATCGACCCAGCGCTCGCCCTCCGGTGTCGCCTCGCGTTTCCAGAACGGCGCGCGGGTTTTCAGGTAGTCCATCATAAACTCGCCGGCGGCGAAGGCGCTGCCGCGGTGGGCGCTGGTGACGCCGACAAACACAATCTCTTCCCCCGGCCACATTTCGCCGATGCGATGGATAATGGTCACCCGGCCCAGCGGCCAGCGCTCGCGCGCCTGGTCGACAATCTCCGCCAGCGATTTCTCGGTCATCCCCGGATAGTGCTCAAGAGTCAGCGCTTTCACGCTGTCGCCGAGGTTGTGATTGCGCACTTTGCCGGTGAAGGTAACCACCGCGCCGTCTTCATCGCGTTCGGCCAGCCAGAGATACTCCTCGCCAACGCTAAAGCGCGCCGGGCTAACGACGATACGAGTTTGCGTCATGTCAGCCCCCGGTGACCGGTGGGAAGAACGCCACTTCATCCCCGCTGGCGACAGGATGGTCAAAGGCGGTCAGCGTCTGGTTAACCGCCGCCAGCAGCTTGCCCTCCTCCAGGGCCAGCGCCCAGCGATCGCCGCGAGCGGCAAGCTGCTGACGCACAGCCTCAACGGTGGCCAGCTCGCTGGCGTCGAGAGTCAGCGAATCAGTCCCCACCAGCTCGCGCACCTGGGCAAAAAACAGAACCTTAATCATGGCGTTCGTCCACCTTAAAATCGCCGGACTTGCCGCCGCTTTTCGCCAGCAGGCGCACCGGGCCAATCACCATATCCTTCTGCACCGCCTTGCACATATCGTAAATGGTCAGCGCGGCAACCGAGGCGGCGGTAAGGGCTTCCATCTCGACGCCGGTTTTGCCGGTCAGGCGGCAGAGCGATTCGATGCGCACCCGGTTATGTTCCGGCTGCGCCTGCAAATTGACTTCCACTTTGCTGAGCATCAGCGGATGACACAGCGGGATCAGCTCCCAGGTGCGCTTGGCCGCCTGAATCCCGGCGATCCTCGCCGTGGCGAAAACGTCGCCTTTATGATGGCTGCCGTCGATAATCATCGCCAGGGTTGTCGCCTGCATCTCGACATAAGCCTCGGCGCGCGCTTCGCGTACCGTTTCCGCTTTGCCGGAGACATCCACCATATGGGCTTCGCCCGCGGCGTTAATATGGGTCAGTTGTGACATACATTATTTCTTCAGGTGAGGAATAAAATTACAAGGACGGGTGCGGGCATCCAGCTGCGGGGCAATGATGTTGTCCCACGCCGTGCGGCAGGCTTTCGTCGAGCCCGGCATAGCGAAGATCAGCGTGTGGTTAGCGACGCCGGCCACGGCCCGGGACTGCAGCGTCGAGGTGCCGATCTCTTCGAACGACAGCATGCGGAACACTTCGCCAAAACCTTCCACCTCACGGTCAAACAGCGGCAGCAGCGCTTCCGGCGCCTGGTCCCCTTCGGTGAACCCGGTCCCGCCGGTGATCAGCACCACCTGAACCTCATCGCTGGCGATCCACACCGATACCTGGGCGCGGATGGCGTAGCGGTTCTCTTTGACTATCGCCTTATCGACGACATGGTGCCCCGCCTCCTGCGCCGCCTCACGCAGCCAGTGGCCGGAAGTGTCGTCCGCTTCGCCGCGACGACTGGAAACGGTAAGAATAGCAATACGGGTCGGAATAAACTCAGCGCTAGCCTGGCTCATCTGAATGCTCCTTTCGAAAACGATTATCCGCCAATATAGGACAGGTTCTGCGTAATACCGGTGTTGCCCTGATGCAGGAAATGGGTCTGCTTTTTATGGGTTAAGGCTTCGGCGATCCGCGCTTCCAGCGCGGCCTGCTGCCGATCATCGGCCATCAGGTCGCGCAGGTCGACGCCGCCTTCGCCAAACAGGCACAGGTGCAATTTGCCGACGGAGGAGACGCGCAGACGGTTGCAGGTGGCGCAGAAGTCTTTTTCGTACGGCATGATGAGGCCGATCTCGCCGGCGTAGTCCGGATGACAAAAGACCTGCGCCGGACCATCGCTTCGCTGGCGGATCTGGTGGATCCAGCCGCGACGCAGCAGCTCGTCGCGCAACACCATGCCGGAGAGATGGTGACGGCGGAACAGGTCGCTGCCCTCGCCGGTTTCCATCAGCTCAATAAAACGCAGCTGAATACGACGCGGCTGGATCCAGGCGAGGAAGGTATCAAGCTGATGATGATTAACATCGCGCATCAGTACGGTATTCACCTTCACCTTGTCAAAGCCCGCGGCGAAGGCGGCGTCAATCCCGTCCATCACCTGGTGGAATTTATCCTGGCCGGTGATGGCATGGAACTGGCGGGCGTCGAGGCTATCGACGCTGACGTTGATCGCCGTCAGCCCGGCATCGCGCCAGCGTTCGACATCGCGCGCCAGGCGATAACCGTTAGTGGTGACGGCAATCTGACGGATCGCCGGGTTTTCACGCACGGCGGCGATGATCTCGGTGAAGTCACGGCGCAGGGAGGGTTCCCCACCGGTGAGGCGAACTTTTTCAGTGCCTAGCGCGGAGAAAGCGCGCGTGACCCGGCGCACTTCGTCTACGCTAAGAAAGCCGTTGTTATTGACGGCGCCGGGCTTGTAGCCATCCGGCAGGCAGTAGGTGCAACGGAAATTGCACACATCGGTAATCGACAGACGCAGGTAATAAAACTTACGCGCGAATGCATCGGTAAGCTGTGAGGCCATATACACCTTTCCAAATACGGGAGACGCGGTCATTTCTTCCCACGCCCTGGCGACAACCGGCGGCGTCGCGGCCAAACCGCCATATCTTTTGACACAGGCGAAGAGGCTAGAGTGTTAACAGGTTATGCCGATAGTAGCGCGTTCCAGGCGGTTTCGCCATTTGCGATTTCGCTATATATTCTTGTATATATCGCTACCTTCGTGCATTTTCGCTACAGAATAGCCATAAATCATCTTTTTGCCTTGATATCGGTCAGTTTGTCGGGCTCCTCCCATCGTCTTTTAGGGGTAGATCGGGTAGTGTGTGGCCGTTTATATGAAATAAGGAATTTCTATGCGCAATCGTACATTCGCTGACCTGGATCGGGTGGTGGCGCTCGGCGGCGGGCATGGTCTGGGTCGGGTAATGTCCTCCCTGTCCTCGCTGGGCTCACGGCTGACTGGCATTGTGACCACCACCGACAACGGGGGATCCACCGGGCGGATCCGCCGCTCGGAAGGCGGCATTGCCTGGGGCGATATGCGCAACTGCATCAATCAGTTAATCGCCGAGCCGAGCGTGGCGTCGGCGATGTTTGAGTACCGTTTTAGCGGCAATGGCGAGCTTTCCGGCCATAACCTGGGAAATCTGATGTTAAAGGCGCTGGATCACCTCAGCGTGCGGCCGTTGGAAGCGATCAATTTGATCAGAAACCTGCTCAAAGTGGACGCTTTTCTTATTCCGATGTCGGAACAACCGGTGGATTTGATGGCGCTCGATCATGAAGGCCATGAAGTTTACGGTGAAGTCAATATCGATCAGCTCGATAGCGTGCCGCAGGAGCTGATGCTCACCCCGCCGGTACCGGCCACCCGTGAGGCGGTGGAGGCCATCGCCGAAGCCGATCTGATCCTTATCGGCCCGGGCAGTTTCTATACCAGCCTGCTGCCAATCCTGCTGCTTGACGAGATGGCCCAGGCGCTGCGTCGCACTCCGGCGCCAATGGTGTTTATCGATAACCTCGGCAAAGAGCACAGCCCGGCCGCGAGGCTGTCGCTGGCGGAGCGCATCGCAATTATGGAGCGCTATGTGGGCAAGCGGGTGGTGGATGCGGTTATCGCCGGCCCAAAAGCCGATATCAGCGGCATCGACAACAGGCTGGTAATTCAGACGCCGCTGGAAGCCAGCGACGTTCCCTATCGCCATGACCGGGCGCTGCTTCGCGGGGCGCTGGAGAAAGCGCTCCAGCTGCCGGGCTGATCCTGCGCGCCGGAGGATCGGCTTTCGGCGCACCTTAAAATCTTAAGGTTGTCTTAAAACAGAGCTGGCATTATACCCATATCTCTTTCTGTAGGTAGGTGTTATGTCTTTATTGCCTCTGCGTCGGCCCGTTCTCAGCCGCACAACGTATCTGATTCTCTTTGCTTGCTATATCGGTATCTTTCTCAACCTGGCTTTTTATCGCCAGGTTTTCCCGCTACTGCCGGTAAATAGCCTGCATAACTGGCTGGTATTCCTCAGTATGCCAATCGTGGCCATTTGCGTGATGAATATCCTCACCACCCTCGCCTCGTTCCTGAAGCTGGACCGGCTGGTGATTAGCCTTTTTATTCTACTCAGCGCTTCGGCTCAGTACTTTATCTGGTCCTTCGGCGTGGTGATTGACCGTTCGATGATCGCCAATATCTTCGATACCACACCGGCGGAAAGCTTCGCTCTGCTGTCGACGAAAATGGTCATCGTGCTTGGAGTTTCCGGCCTGTTGATGGTTCTGGTGGCCTGGTGGATTAAAGTTCGTAAACCTGCCTCTTTCTGGCGCGGCGCGGCGATGCGTCTGCTCAATATCGCCGTTTCGGCACTACTGATAATTCTGGTGGCCGCGCTGTTCTACAAAGATTACGCCTCGGTGTTCCGTAACAACAAAGAGCTGGTGAAATCCCTGAGCCCCTCCAACAGCATTGTGGCGCTGAACTCCTGGTATGCGCACCATCGCATGGACAACCTGCCGCTGGTGAAGATTGGCGAAGATGCCACGCAGAAACCGGTTATGCATAACGGTCCCCGTAAGAACCTGACGATTGTGGTGCTCGGCGAGACTTCGCGAGCGGATAACTTCTCACTGGGCGGCTACGATCGGGAGACTAACCCGCGCCTGCAACAGGACAACGTGGTGTACTTCCCGAAAACCACCTCCTGCGGCACAGCAACTGCGGTTTCCGTGCCCTGCATGTTCTCCAATATGCCGCGCGCGCGCTACGACGAAGAGCTGGCCCATCACCAGGAAGGCGTCCTGGATATTCTGCAGCGCGCTGGCATCCAGGTGCTGTGGAACGACAACGATGGCGGCTGCAAGGGGGCATGCGATCGGGTACCGCACCAGAACGTGACCGATCTGAAGCTAACCGGACAGTGCATCGACGGCGAGTGCTACGACGACGTGCTGTTCCATAATCTCGACAGCTATATCGATAACCTGCAACAGGATGGCATTATTGTGCTGCATACCATCGGTAGCCACGGCCCAACCTATTACAATCGCTATCCGGCTGAATTCAAAAAATTCACCCCAACCTGCGATACCAATGAAATCCAAAGTTGTACGCAGCAACAGTTGACCAATACCTACGATAACACCATTCTGTATGTCGACTATGTCGTTGATAAAGCGATAAAACTACTGCAATCTAAACAGGACAAATTCACCACTAGCCTGGTTTATTTGTCCGACCACGGCGAATCGCTGGGCGAAAATGGCGTCTATTTGCATGGTCTGCCGTACTCCATTGCGCCGGATACGCAAAAGCACGTGCCCATGCTGCTGTGGCTGTCGCCGGATTACCAGCAACGTTACGGTGTTTCCAGCCAGTGTTTGCAACAACAGGCTAAGACGAAGGATTATTCACAAGATAATCTGTTCTCCACCCTGCTCGGCCTGCTCGGCGTCAGCACCCACGAGTACCAGGCGGCAGATGATATTTTAACGCCATGTAGAGAGGCTGGTTGATGAAAATCTTAGTCATTGAAGACGATGCGCTGCTGTTGCAGGGGTTGATACTGGCGATGCAAAGTGAAGGATACGTGTGCGACGGCGTCTCCACGGCGCACGAAGCGGCGCTGTCGCTGGCCAGCAATCACTACAGCCTGATCGTACTCGACCTCGGCCTGCCGGACGAAGACGGCCTACATTTTCTCGCCCGTATGCGGCGGGAGAAAATGACCCAGCCGGTGCTGATCCTCACCGCCCGCGATACCCTTGAGGATCGCATTAGCGGTCTCGACACCGGCGCGGATGACTATCTGGTGAAACCCTTTGCCCTGGAAGAGCTAAACGCGCGCATTCGCGCCCTGCTCCGTCGGCATAATAATCAGGGCGATAACGAAATCAGCGTCGGCGATCTGCGCCTCAACGTCACCCGCCGCCAGGTGTGGCTCGGTGAGACGGCGCTGGATCTGACGCCGAAGGAGTATGCCCTGCTGTCGCGGCTGATGATGAAAGCCGGCAGCCCGGTACATCGTGAGATCCTCTACAACGATATCTACAGCTGGGACAATGAGCCAGCGACCAATACCCTGGAAGTGCATATCCATAACCTGCGCGATAAGATTGGCAAATCGCGGATCCGCACCGTCAGGGGCTTCGGCTATATGCTGGCTAACCACATCGATACGGAATAGACCATGGCTCTGTTTGCAACCGAAAACTGGACCATGCGTCACCGGCTGCTGTTGACCATCGGCGCCATTCTGGTGGTCTGCCAGCTGATCAGCGTCTTCTGGCTATGGCATGAGAGCAAAGAGCAGATCCAGCTGCTGGTGGCCAGCGCCATCGAAGGGCACAACAACCAGAAGCATGTGGAGCATGAGGTTCGGGAAGCGGTCGCCAGCCTGCTGGTGCCGAGCCTGCTGATCGTGGGTCTGGCGCTGTATATCAGCATGCTGGCGGTACGCAAAATCACCCGCCCGCTGTCACGTCTGCAAAGCGAGCTGGAGAGTCGTACCCCGGACAACCTCACCCCCATCGTGCTCAGCGAATCGGTGCCCGAGGTGACGGCGGTGACCACCGCCCTGAATCAGCTGGTTTCCCGCCTCAATCTGACTCTCGATCGCGAACGGCTGTTTACCGCCGACGTGGCGCACGAGCTGCGCACCCCGCTGGCCGGGCTGCGGCTGCACCTTGAGCTGCTGGCGAAAGTGCACGGCATGGGCGTCGACCCGCTGATCCAGCGGCTCGACCAGATGACCACCAGCATTTCGCAGCTGCTGCAGCTGGCGCGCGTCGGTCAGTCCTTTTCCGCCGGCAGCTATCAGCAGGTGCTGCTGCTGGATGACGTGGTCAAACCGCTGCAGGATGAGCTGGAGACCATGCTGGCCGAGCGCCAGCAACGGCTGCTGCTGACGGATGTCGAAAGCGAGGCCGTCGTCTCTGGCGACGCGACGCTCATCCGCGTCATTCTGCGCAATCTGGTGGAGAATGCCCATCGCTACAGCCCGCAAGGGTCGACGATCCGCGTGTCGGTGAAAGCGGGTCTGATGCCGGTGATGGCAGTGGAAGATGAAGGACCGGGGATTGATGAGGCGAAAAGCGGCGAACTCAGTAAGGCCTTCGTGCGCATGGACAGTCGCTACGGCGGTATAGGGCTAGGACTGAGCATCGTCACGCGCATCGCTCAGCTGCATGACGCCCAGTTCTTTTTACATAACCGCCAGCCGGGGCCAGGGGTCCGCGCGTGGGTGTTATTCCCGCGGCGCGGGGGTCAGAACGTCAGCACCCACTGATGGAAGAAGGCAACAATAATGACCAGGGCGGTGGCGACCGCCAGATATTCACGGAAGTTGATTTTTTGCATGGGCGCTATCCTCATCAGGTTGAGGATAGTGTCGCCTGGCGAGATTAAGCAAACATTAAGAAGGCCGCTTTGCGGCCTTTTTTCTTCACCGCGAATGGTTATCTGGCTGCGGAACAGGGCGATAAGGGCCACGCCTTGTCTGCTTCCCGCACGTCCACCTCCCGGCAGTACACGCCGGGACTCAGGAGGCGGCGATAAACAGTTCGCGCAGCTGATGCAGCTGGTCGCGAATTTGCGCCGCCTCTTCGAACTCGAGGTTTTGCGCGTGCTGCATCATCTGCCCTTCCAGCTCGTGGATTTTCTGCTGCAGCGCTTTTGGCGTCATATCCACGCCGCTGAGCCCGGCAGGCTCGACGGCCTTCGCTTTACCGCACCCTTTGGCTTTGGTTTTCGCCAGGCTCTGGCCCAGCTGCAGGATATCCACCACTTTCTTGTTGAGCCCCTGCGGCACAATGCCGTGCTCTTCGTTATAGCGCTGCTGTTTCTCCCGTCGACGCTCTGTCTCGCCGATGGCTTTCGCCATCGAGGGGGTGATCTTATCGCCGTACAGGATAGCCTTGCCGTTGACGTTGCGCGCCGCGCGGCCGATGGTCTGGATCAGCGAGCGTTCGGAGCGCAGGAAGCCCTCTTTGTCCGCATCCAGGATCGCCACCAGCGACACCTCCGGCATATCCAGCCCCTCACGCAGCAGGTTGATCCCGACCAGCACGTCAAACTCGCCAAGACGCAGGTCGCGGATAATCTCCATACGTTCGACGGTGTCGATATCCGAGTGCAGATAGCGCACCCGCTCGCCGTGCTCCTCAAGGTACTCGGTTAAGTCTTCCGCCATCCGCTTGGTGAGGGTGGTGACCAGCACGCGCTCGTTGATGGCCGTGCGCAGGCGGATCTCCGACAGCAGATCGTCGACCTGGGTCGCCACCGGCCGCACTTCGATGATCGGATCCAGCAGACCGGTCGGCCGCACCACCTGATCCACCACCTCGCCGCCGGATTTATCCAGCTCGTAGGCGCCGGGGGTGGCCGACACGTAGATGGTTTGCGGCGCCAGCGCTTCGAATTCTTCAAACTTCATCGGCCGGTTATCCAGCGCCGACGGCAGGCGGAAGCCGTACTCCACCAGCGTCTCTTTGCGCGCCCGGTCGCCGCGGTACATACCGCCGATCTGCGGCACCGTGACGTGAGATTCGTCAATCACCAGCAGGCCGTCTGCCGGCAGGTAGTCGAACAGGGTGGGCGGCGGCTCGCCGGGGCCGCGCCCGGAGAGGAAGCGCGAGTAGTTTTCAATGCCCGAGCAGTAGCCCAGCTCGTTCATCATTTCGAGGTCGAACTGGGTGCGCTGGGTTAAGCGCTGCTCTTCCAGCAGCTTGTTGTTGGCCAGCAGCACCTTGCGCCGCTCCGCCAGTTCCAGCTTAATCTCTTCCATCGCCTGGACAATGCGCTCCCGCGGCGTCACGTAGTGGGTCTTGGGATAAATGGTGTAGCGCGGCACCGTCGATTCCACATGGCCGGTGAGCGGGTCGAACAGCGACAGGCGCTCAACTTCTTCGTCAAACAGCTCAATGCGCAGGGCGATATCGTCCGATTCCGCCGGGAAGACGTCGATCACCTCGCCGCGCACCCGGAAGGTGCCGCGCTGGAAGGCCTGATCGTTGCGGGTATACTGCAGTTCCGCCAGGCGGCGCAGGATCGCCCGCTGGTCAATCAGCATCCCCACCGTCAGATGCAACATCATTTTCAGATACAGGTCCGGGTCGCCGAGGCCGTAAATAGCCGAGACCGAGGCCACCACCACCACATCGCGCCGCTCAAGCAGCGCTTTGGTGGCCGACAGGCGCATCTGCTCGATATGTTCGTTTACCGAGGCATCTTTCTCAATGAAGGTATCTGAGCTGGGGACATAGGCTTCCGGCTGATAGTAATCGTAGTAGGAGACGAAATACTCGACGGCATTCTCCGGGAAAAACTCTTTCATCTCGCCGTAGAGCTGGGCCGCCAGAGTTTTGTTTGGCGCCAGCACCATCGTCGGCCGCTGCAGATCGGCAATCACGTTGGCGATGGTAAAGGTCTTACCGGAGCCGGTGACCCCCAGCAGCGTTTGATGCGCGAGCCCATCCTCCAGCCCCTCTTCCAGGCGGCGGATGGCTTCCGGTTGGTCTCCGGAGGGGCGAAAGGCGGAATGCAGAACAAACGATTTACTCATCAATCAGAACCTGAAAAAGATTTAGCGGCCGGTGTTTAATTCTACCCCCCGGGCCGTTTTTTGCCAATAAATTACACTGGATATTTAAACAGTACGTGCTTATGATAGCGCCACAACATGGCCTTTTTTGCCGGTAAGCAGGGTATAAAACGCGCGCCGGGCGGAATAATCCTCCGGCCGTCAGGGTTATCCCCAGAAATTTTTACCTTTTAACATTTGTCAAGCGGACGGGTGAAAGTTTTATGGCAGCAGATGACGCTTTTCTTACACCCATTGATTTTATCTAACAAGCTGATATTTAATGTTTTTAAAGAAAAGACGCCTTTCGCGCCAATTCAGCCGCAAGCCGCGTACGCTCTAGCTTACCGCAGGTTTTCTAACTCTAATACACAAGGTTATCCACAGGAATAGTGGATAACTGTCTGCAGCCCAAGACCGCCGCCGCCCGGCGCAAATCGTCTGGCGGCCTTAATCACGTGGCGAAAAATTTTTATCGAACTATTTTTGATAACTATCCGCTTAAAGCCGCTCGATTTTTGCTGCTTTTTGCACCACCCTTTAGCGTCGGGCACCGGAAAAGTGCACCCCAGGCGCTGGCTGTGCCTGATGGTATCGGCATTTAGCGTTTTTTTCCGAGCGTTCTTTTTCCTGGCAAGAGTTTTGCAGCATCTTTCTGTCGCCCTGACGCCAGGATAAGGAGAAAACGTCCATGTTGAATTTACAGGCAGTAAATCACTTTTACGGCAACCAGCATTCACTGTGGAATGTCGATCTTGAACTACGCCCGGGGGAGTGCATTGGCGTACTGGGACGCGAGGGCATGGGAAAAACCACCCTGGTTAACTGCATTGCCGGGCACCTGCCGGTGGCCAGCGGCCGGATGACCTGGCATGACATTGGCGCCCCGCCGCAGGATCTCACGCCCCTGTCGGCCCAGTCGCGCAGCGCCATCGGTATCGGCTATGTGCCGCAGGATAAACGCATCTTTTCGCAGCTCAGCGTGGAAGAGAATCTGCATATTGCCCTCGCGGCCGGGAAACCCGGGGCTAACGCCAGCGGCGGCGAAATCTATGAGCATTTTCCCGAACTCTATGCCCTACGGCAGCGCAAAGGCGCCTCGCTGAGCGACGACGATCAGTACCAGCTGGCGTTGGCCAGGGCGCTGATTGTCCAGCCACGGCTGCTGATCCTTGATGAACCCTCGCGCGGCAGAGGGCCGCGCTGTCTGCAAAAGCTGGCGGATCTGCTGCTGCGGTTGAATCGCGATATCGGCCTGACGGTGCTGCTCGCCGAGCAGCACCTGCCCTTTATCCGCCGGGTGGCGGATCGTTTCTGTGTTTTGCACCGGGGCCGTAACGTCGCCGAAGGCGATATTATGGCGCTGGATGAACCGCTGCTGGCGCAGTGGATGACGCCGGATCCAGCGCCCTGAGATCCAGATACTGGCCGAGATCGTCGCGCTGCGCGATATCGGCAAGCCACGGTATTTCGCCGAGGAACGGCGCGGCCAGCCGGTTTTTCAGCGTCGCCAGATACTCGGCGTGGCGCTTGCCCGGCGGCTGCACGTCATTGGCGATCCACCCCGCGAGCGGCAGCCCTGCCTGGCGTACCGCCTGGGCGGTAAGCATCGCGTGGTTGATGCAGCCGAGCTTGACGCCCACCACCAGAATCACCGGCAGCTGCTCCACCTGCGCCCAGTCGGCAAAGGTCAGGGTTTCCGACAGCGGCGTAAACCAGCCGCCGGCCCCTTCCACCAGCACCCAGTCGGCGAGGCGTTCTAACTCGCGCAGCCCGCTGGAGAGCCTCGCCGCGGCGATCGGCCGCCCTTCGTCGGCGCTGATGATGTGCGGTGAGGTCGGCTCGGCGAAGGTATACGGGTTAACCTGTTCATAGCGCAGCGCGACCCGGCTATGACGCTGCAGCGCCAGGGCGTCTTCATTACGCAGCCCTGCGGCGGTAAGCTCGCTGCCGGAAGCCACCGGCTTGTAGCCAGCCGTGTGAAAACCCAGCTGATTCGCCGCCTGCAGCAGGGCGCTGCTGGCGATGGTTTTCCCGACTTCAGTATCGGTCCCGGTGACAAAAAAACGTTTAGTCACGCTCAATGACTCCTGTAAAAAGAGAATACGTCAGCGGGCAGACGCCCTGCCGCTGCGGCCAGGCCAGCTGTAGCTCGCGCAGTTTGCCGCGACCAAGCGGGGCCGATGCCCGCCCCTGGTGCAAATGGGTGGCGCCGATGCCCTTCAGCGATCGCATGGCGCTCAGCGCGTCGGCGAACGGCAGGCTAATCTGATGCACCTCGCCGGACGCCCGCAGGCCGCTCAGCGCCGCACGCACCGCCGCTTCGCTGAGAAAACGGTTGGCATGCGGCCGGTCGTCGATGGCCTGCCACGCCTGATTGAGCTCCGGCAGCGAGTCGGCCAGCAGCGTGCTAAACGCCACCCTGCCGCCGGGGCGCACCACCCGGTACAGCTCGCCAAGGGCGGCGCGCAGATCGTCGCACCACTGCACCGCCAGATTGCTCCACGCCAGATCGACGCAGGCGTCCGGCAGCGGCAGCGCCTCAATGTCGCCCAGCAGGTAATACTGGGCGGCGTCGTTACGCTGCGCCTCTGCCAGCATCCCGGGGGAGAGATCCAGCGCGGTCACCACGCTGCCCGCCTCACGCCAGCGGCGGCTCATGCCGCCGGGGCCGCAGCCAGCATCCAGCACCCGGGGAAAATCGCGACGCGCCAGCTGGCGCAGCAGCAATTCCGCGCTGCGCCGCTGCAGTTCATCATGTTGCGAATAGCCGCCGGCCGCCCGGCCAAACGCCGCGGCCACCGCCTGCTTATTCACCGTGGCCATGCAGCACCTCCAGTAAACGGTTAATGTCCTCAGCCTGATGGGCGGCGGTCAGGGTCAGGCGCAGACGAGCGCTGCCGACCGGCACCGTCGGTGGACGGATCGCCGTCGTCCAGCAGCCCGCGTCGCGCAGACGTGCGGCCAGGCTCAGCGCCCGGCCGTTATCGCCGACGATCAGCGGCTGGATCGCGCTGACGGAGTCGGTCAACCCCAGCGACACCTCGCCCATCCCCTCACGGAACTGACGGATGCGGGCGGCCAGGATGTCGCGACGCTGCTGTCCTTCATTGCTGCGAATGATCCGCAGGACGGCGCTCAGCGCCACCGCCTGGGCGGGCGGCATCGCGGTGCTGTAGATCAAATGACGGGCAAACTGCAGCAGATAATCGGCCATTGCTTCGTCGCACAGCACCGCCGCGCCGCTGACGCCGAACGCCTTGCCGAAGGTAACCACCAGCAGCTCAGGGCGCACCGCCTGCGCGGCGCAGCTCCCGCGTCCTTCGTCGCCGACCACGCCGACGCCGTGGGCGTCATCCACCAGCAATAGCGCCCCGGCGGCCTGCGCCGCGGCGTGAAGGGCCGCCAGCGGCGCGCTGTCGCCATCCATGCTGAAAATGCCTTCAGTGACCGCCAACTGTTCGCCCGCCAGCGGCTTAGCCAGCAGTTGCGCGAGGTGTTGCGGATCGTTGTGGGCGAAACGGCGTAGCTGCGCCGGGCTGAGGCTTGCCGCCTCCAGCAGGGAGGCGTGGCTCAGGCGGTCGGCCACGATCCGATCCTCTTTATCCGCCAGGGCGGCGATCAGCGCCTGATTGGCGGCAAAGCCGGAGATAAACAGCAACGCGCGCGGATAGCCCAGCCAGTCGGCAAGTTCCTCTTCCAGCGCGCGGTGGGCCTCGTTATAGCCGCTTACGTGTCCCGAACCGCCGGAACCGACGCCATAACGTTCCGCCCCCTGCTGCCAGGCGGCGATAATCGCCGGATGCTGGCTCAGGCCAAGATAGTCATTGCTGGAGAAGTTAAGCCAGCGCTCCCCTTCCCGCGCCAGCCAGCGCCCGGCGCCGTGCGTCACCGGCAGGCGGCGGCGAAGAGTATCCGCCGCTCGTCGCTCGTCCAGCGCCCGATCGATTCGCTGCTGCCAGCTCATAGCACCGCCGCGTTGTAATATTCCTCAGTGTCCGGGGTGAGTAAGGCCTGCTCCAGGCGCTGCTGCTGCTCATTATCACCTTCCAGCACCGCCGTCTGCTGCGGGTTGATCCCCAGCTTGCGGAACAGCTGCAGATCTTTGTCCTCTTCCGGGTTCGGCGTGGTCAGCAGCTTGCAGCCGTAGAAAATGGAGTTCGCCCCGGCCATAAAGCACATCGCCTGGGTCTGCTCGTTCATCTGCTCGCGGCCGGCGGAGAGACGCACGTAAGAGGTGGGCATCATGATGCGCGCGATGGCGATAGTGCGAATAAAATCGAAAGCGTCGACATCGTCGTTATCCGCCAGCGGCGTACCTTTGACCTTCACCAACATGTTGATCGGTACGCTTTCCGGCGGCGTGGGCAGGTTAGCCAACTGCAGCAGCAGGCCGGCGCGGTCTTTCACGGTCTCCCCCAGCCCGACGATACCGCCGGAGCAGACTTTGATCCCGGCGTCACGCACTTTGTCCAGGGTATCCAGGCGCTCCTGGTAGGTGCGGGTGGTGATGATGTTGCCGTAAAATTCCGGCGAGGTATCGAGGTTGTGGTTGTAGTAATCGAGGCCCGCCTCGGCCAGGCGCTGCGCCTGGCTGTCTGTCAGAGTGCCAAGCGTCATGCACGACTCCAGCCCCAGGGCCTTCACCCCTTTCACCATCTGCTCCAGATACGGCATATCGCGGTCATTGGGGTTTTTCCACGCCGCGCCCATGCAGAAGCGGGTCGAGCCGGCGTTTTTCGCCTGACGCGCTGATTCCAGCACCTGCTCGACTTCCATCAGGCGCTCGGTTTCGAGCCCGGTTTTATAGCGCGCGCTCTGCGGACAATATTTACAATCTTCCGGGCAGGCGCCGGTTTTGATCGACAGCAGGGTGCTGACCTGCACCTGGCGCGGATCAAAGTGTTGCCGGTGGATTTGCTGCGCTTCGAATAACAGATCGATGAGCGGTTTATTAAATAATTCAGTTACTTGCGACATTGTCCAACGTACGTGGTGAGCCATTGGCTTCTCCAAAGGGTTTTGTTAATTTACGGTTCGGTTTATACTCGTAAACCTAAATGTTTTCAAAATGGTTTACAAGTCGCTTATGACCCTGGACGATCTCGCCTTCGATCGGCGCCACATCTGGCACCCCTACACCTCTATGACTTCCCCCCTGCCGGTCTACCCGGTGGTTTCCGCCCACGGTTGCGAGCTGTCCCTCGCCGGCGGCGAACAACTGGTTGACGGTATGTCCTCCTGGTGGGCGGCAATCCACGGCTACAATCACCCGCGTCTTAATGCGGCGATGAAAGCGCAAATCGACCAGATGTCGCACGTCATGTTCGGCGGGATCACTCACCCCTCGGCGGTGGCCCTGTGCCGCCAGCTGGTGACAATGACTCCGGAATCGCTGGAGTGCGTTTTCCTCGCTGATTCCGGTTCGGTGGCGGTTGAGGTGGCGATGAAAATGGCCCTGCAGTACTGGCAGGCGAAAGGCCAATCGCGTCGACGTTTCCTGACCTTCCGCAATGGCTATCACGGCGATACCTTCGGCGCGATGTCGGTCTGCGATCCGCAGAACTCGATGCACAGCCTGTGGCAGGGCTATCTGCCGGATAACCTGTTCGCCCCCGCGCCGCAGAGCCGCTTTGACGGCGAGTGGGATGAAATGGATATAGTGCCCTTTGCCCGCCTGATGGCCGCGCACCGTCACGACATCGCCGCGGTGATCCTCGAACCGATCGTACAGGGCGCGGGCGGGATGCGGATGTACCATCCGGAGTGGCTGAAGCGGGTGCGTAAAATGTGCGACCGGGAAGGGATACTGCTGATCGCCGATGAGATTGCCACCGGCTTTGGCCGCACCGGCAAGCTGTTCGCCTGTGAACACGCCGGGATTACCGCCGACATATTGTGTCTGGGCAAGGCGCTGACCGGCGGCACCATGACCCTCTCCGCCGCGCTGACCACCCGCGAGGTGGCGGAAACCATCAGCAACGGTGAAGCTGGCTGCTTTATGCACGGCCCGACCTTTATGGGCAACCCGCTGGCCTGCGCGGTGGCCAGCGAAAGCCTGCGCCTGCTGGAGAGCGGCGAATGGCAGCGGCAGGTGGCGGCGATTGAAGCCCAGCTGCTGGCCGAGCTGGCGCCGGCGCGGGGATCCGCCCTGGTCGCCGATGTCCGCGTGCTGGGCGCTATTGGCGTGGTTGAAAGCCGTCGCCCGGTCAATATGGCTGCCCTGCAGCGCTTTTTCGTCGAGCAGGGGGTGTGGATCCGCCCGTTTGGCCGCCTGATCTATTTGATGCCGCCGTACATCATCGCGCCTGAACAGCTGTCCCGCCTGACCCGCGCCGTTAACCTGGCGGTGCAGGACGAAACATTTTTTAGCGAATAAATAGCGGAATTGCGTCGTGGTGCAGGCTACACTTCCAGGTTAATCAGCGCATTATCAATGAGGATGAAGCATGAAACTGATCAGTCACGATCTCCAGGACGGCGGTAAGCTGCCTAATCGTCACGTCTTCAACGGCATGGGCTACGATGGCGACAATATTTCGCCGCATCTGATGTGGGATGATGTGCCCGCGGGAACCAAAAGCTTTGTGGTGACCTGCTACGATCCGGATGCGCCGACCGGCTCCGGCTGGTGGCACTGGGTGGTGGCTAACCTGCCTGCGGATACCCGCGTCCTGCCCCAGGGGGCCGGTTCCGGTCAGGCGGAGCTGCCGGAAGAGGCCGTTCAGACCCGCACCGATTTTGGCAAGGCGGGATACGGCGGCGCAGCGCCGCCGAAGGGCGAAACCCACCGCTATATCTTTACCGTCCACGCCCTGGACGTCGAGAAAATTGAAGTGGATGCCGAGGCCAGCGGCGCAATGGTCGGCTTTAACGTCCATTTCCATTCCCTCGCCAGCGCCTCCATCACCGCCCTGTTCAGTTAATCTCCCCCCGGATAGCGGCTGTCGCCTTATCCGGGCTACTTGCGGCGCCATTTGTTTTTCGGGTGGCGCTGCGCTTACCCGACCTACAATACCCCCAGGCCCACGCAAGCGCAGCGCCGCCGGGCGATTGCCGCGGGCACGGAGCCGCTTTTATGCCGGGCGGCGGCTGACGCCTTGCCCGGCCTACGGTCCGTGCCATTTGTAGCCCCGGTAAGCGCAGCGCCACCGGGGAAATTGGCCTTACTGTTCAGTGGCTACCTGCAGCGCCGTTTTACGCACCCGCGCGTACCACACCACCGTCAGCAGCCCGAGCCAGACCAGGCCGGCAATCAGCGCCATCCGCGTCTCAGCAAACATCCCCAGCACCGCGATAACCAGCCCCATAAACAGCAGCGTCAACAGCGGCGCAACTGGCCAGAACGGGACGGGGAAGGCAATCTGGCTGCGCTCTTCGCCAGACAAACTACGGCGCATGGCGAAATGGGACAGCAGGATCATCAACCACACCCACACCGTGGCGAATGCCGCCAGCGAAGCAATCAGCACAAAGACCTGCTCGGGGATCAGATAGTTCAGCACCACCGCCGCCAGCAGCGCGCCGCCCATGACCACCACCGTCATCCAGGGTACGCCGTTGCTGGCGATGCGCTGGAAGCTTTTCGGCGCCAGCCCCTCTTTCGACATGCCGTACATCATGCGCCCGGCGCCGAAGATATCGCTGTTAATTGCCGAAATGCTGGCGCTGATCACGATGATGTTAAGGATTGTCGCCGCCGCCGGGATCCCCAGACCGTCGAAAATCAGCACAAACGGACTCCCCTGCTCGCCAAAGCTGTTCCACGGGAAAATCGCCATCAGTACCGCCAGGGTGCAGACGTAGAACAGGATAATACGCAGCGGAATGGTATTGATGGCCTGCGGGATGACCTTTTTCGGATCTTTCGCTTCCGCGGCGGTGACGCCGATAATCTCCACCCCGCCGAAAGCGAACATCACGATGCCAAGCGAAGCGATAACGCCCTGCCAGCCGTTAGGAGCAAAGCCGCCGTGGCTCCACAGATTTTCCAGCCCGGTAGCCGGGAAGCTATGGCCGTAGCCAAAGAAGATGATCCCGGTGCCCGCCAGCATCATGGCGATAATCGCCACCACCTTCACCAGCGACAGCCAGAACTCCATCTCGCCGAACACCCGCACGTTGCACAGGTTCATGGCGCCGATAAAGAAGATGATGCTGAGGATCCAGATCCAGCGCGGGACATCGGGATACCACAATCCCATATAGATGCCGAAGGCGGTGACGTCGGCCAGGGCGACGATCACCATTTCAAAAGTATAGGTCCAGCCGGTAATAAACCCGGCCAGCGGCCCGAGATACTGGCGGGCGTAGCTGCCGAAGGAGCCGGAAACCGGGTTGCGCACCGCCATCTCGCCCAGCGCGCGCATGACGATAAACACCGCCGCGCCGCCAATCAGATAGGCCAGCAGCACCGCCGGGCCCGCCGCCTTGATGGCGGAGGCCGAGCCATAGAACAGCCCGGTGCCGATAGCGGAGCCGAGCGCAATAAATCGAATGTGTCGGGCATTGAGCCCGCGCAGCAGATGTGGCTTGTGTTGTTGTTGCATATACAGGTGTCCTGGTTTTTTTATATGACGACAAATATGCGATGTAGGGCGGTCGGGGGAATGACTTCCCCCGACGCGGGTACAGAGAACAACGGTGATTAGTGCAGGCCTGGCAGTACGGCAGGCAGCAGACGCGTCAGGTGACGGGCCGCCAGAAGCGCAATGGCATTATCGATATCCGGGGCGAAGTAGCGATCCTGCGTATAATGAGGGACACGTTCGCGCAGCAGATGACGCGCTTCTTCCAGCAGTGGGCTGGTGGTCAGCCCTTCGCGCATATCCAGCCCCTGCACCGCCGCCAGCCACTCAACGGCCAATACGCCGCGGGTGTTCTCGGCCATCGCCCACAGGCGGCGACCGGCCGCCGGCGCCATCGAGACGTGGTCTTCCTGGTTGGCGGAGGTCGGCAGGCTGTCGACGCTGTGCGGGTGCGATAGCGCTTTGTTTTCACTGGCCAGCGCCGCCGCCGTGACCTGGGCAATCATAAACCCGGAGTTCACCCCGCCATTTTTCACGAGGAACGGCGGCAGCTGCGACATATGGCTGTCCATCATCAGCGCGATGCGGCGCTCGGAGAGCGAGCCGATTTCGGCGATCGCCAGCGCGATATTATCCGCGGCCATCGCCACCGGTTCGGCGTGGAAGTTGCCGCCGGAGATGACGTCATTTTCGGCGGCGAAGACCAGCGGGTTATCAGAGACCGCGTTGGCTTCGGCCAGCAGCACTTCCGCCGCCTGGCGGATCTGGGTCAGGCAGGCGCCCATCACCTGCGGCTGACAGCGCAGGGAGTACGGGTCCTGCACCTTACTGCAGTTATGGTGCGACTGCGAGATCGCGCTATCGTCGGTCAGCAGATGGCGATACAGCGCCGCCGCATCAATCTGCCCGCGCTGGCCGCGTACCTCATGAATACGCGCATCGAACGGACGACGCGAACCCAGCGCCGCTTCGGTGGTTAACGCCCCGCAAACGACCGCGGAGGCGAACAGATCTTCGGCTTCGAACAAACCGCGCAGGGCAAAAGCGGTCGAGGCCTGGGTGCCGTTGAGTAGCGCCAGCCCCTCTTTCGCCGCCAGGGTAATCGGCTCCAGCCCAACCTGACGCAGCGCTTCGGTGGCCGGTAGCCATTCGCCGCCGCGTACCCGCGCTTTGCCTTCGCCAAGCAGGGTCAGCGACATATGCGCCAGCGGCGCGAGGTCGCCGGAGGCGCCGACGGAACCTTTCGCCGGGATCCACGGCGTCACGCCGGCATTCACCAGGCCAATCAGCGCCTGGATCACGCTCAGGCGGATCCCGGAGAAACCGCGGGACAGGCTGTTAATCTTCAGCACCATAATCAGCCGCGCCAGGTCATCGTCCAGCGGCTCGCCAACGCCCGCCGCATGGGACAGCACCAGCGAACGCTGCAGGTTCTCCAGATCTTCCGTCGAGATCCGGGTCTGCGCCAGCAGGCCAAAACCAGTGTTGATGCCGTAGGCGGTCCGCCCTTCGGCAAGGATGGCATTGACGCAGGCCACGCTCTCGTCAATGGCGGCAAACGCGCCGCTGTCGAGGGTAATATTCACCGGGTGGCTGTAGATGTCGCGGAGCTGCGACAGGCTGAGTTGCCCCGGGATCAGAGTTAAAGATTTCATTTCGCGTTCCCCTGCGTTGCCGCGACCATCGGAAGATTGAGACCCTGTTCTGCTGCGCATTCAATGGCAATCTCGTACCCCGCGTCGGCATGACGCATCACACCGGTGGCCGGGTCGTTGTGCAGGACGCGGGCGATACGCGCCGCCGCTTCATCGGTGCCATCGCAGACGATAACCATCCCGGAGTGTTGCGAGAAGCCCATGCCTACCCCGCCGCCGTGGTGCAGCGACACCCAGGTCGCGCCGCTGGCGGTGTTGAGCAGGGCGTTGAGCAGCGGCCAGTCGGAGACCGCGTCAGAGCCGTCGCGCATCGCTTCGGTTTCGCGGTTTGGGCTGGCGACGGAGCCGGAGTCAAGGTGATCGCGGCCAATGACGATCGGCGCGGAGACTTCGCCGCTGCGCACCATTTCGTTAAACGCCAGGCCCAGCTTCTGCCGCCATTCCAGACCGACCCAGCAGATACGCGCCGGCAGCCCCTGGAAGCTGATGCGCTCGCGCGCCATATCCAGCCAGTGGTGCAGATGCTTATCATCCTTAATGATCTCTTTCACTTTGGCGTCGGTTTTGTAGATATCCTGCGGATCGCCGGAGAGCGCTACCCATCGGAACGGTCCGATACCCCGACAGAACAGCGGGCGGATATAGGCCGGCACGAAGCCCGGGAAATCAAAGGCGTTGCTGACGCCCACTTCCTGAGCCATCTGGCGAATGTTGTTACCGTAGTCAAAGGTCGGGACCCCCATCTCATGGAAGGCCAGCATCGCCTGCACGTGGTCGGCCATCGAGCGTTTCGCCGCCAGAATGGTGCCCTGCGGATCGGATTCGGCTTTCTGCTGATACTCTTCCCAGCTCCAGCCTTTCGGCAGATAGCCGTGCAGCGGGTCGTGGGCGCTGGTCTGGTCGGTGACCATATCCGGGCGCACGCCGCGTTTCACCAGCTCCGGCACGATCTCCGCGGCGTTGCCGCACAGGGCGATGGAGATAGCGCGACCTTCGGCAGTGTATTTCTTGATGCGCGCCAGGGCGTCATCCAGAGAAGTAGCTTGTTCGTCCACATAGCGGGTGCGCAGACGGAAATCGATGCGGCTCTGCTGGCATTCAATGTTCAGCGAGCAGGCCCCGGCCAGCGTCGCGGCCAGCGGCTGCGCGCCGCCCATGCCGCCCAGCCCGGCGGTTAGCACCCAGCGGCCTTTCAGGCTGCCCTGATAGTGCTGACGACCGGCTTCGACGAAGGTTTCGTAGGTGCCCTGCACGATGCCCTGGCTGCCAATGTAGATCCAGCTGCCAGCGGTCATCTGGCCGTACATCGCCAGCCCTTTGGCATCCAGCTCGTTGAAGTGTTCCCAGGTCGCCCAGTGCGGGACCAGGTTGGAGTTAGCGATCAGCACGCGCGGCGAGTTTTCATGGGTTTTGAAAACGCCCACCGGCTTGCCGGACTGGACCAGCAGGGTTTCGTCGCTTTCCAGGTTCTTCAGCGCCTTCACGATAGCGTCATAGCATTCCCAGTTGCGCGCTGCGCGACCAATACCGCCATAGACCACCAGCTCGTGCGGGTTTTCGGCGACATCGGGATCGAGGTTATTCATTAACATACGCAGCGGGGCTTCGGTCAACCAGCTCTTCGCGGTCAGCGTCGTGCCTCTTGGCGCACGGACGTCCAGCTGGCGATATTTGCTTTGCGACATCGGGGTTTCTCCTGACAATGAACGTTGTTTACGTAGATACATATACTTGTCTATACAAGCATGCGCAAGCCAGGATTTAACAGAAATGATACAATTTTGTTATATTGCGTCAGCAATCACGTTTTGCTGACGCCAGTGTGGATCAGGAGCCAAAGCGGCCCTGCAGACGATAACGGCTGCCGGGGAACAGCAGGCGCGCGTGGGAAACGATATGGGTTGTCGACCAGGTGCGGCGACGGATCAGCAGGCAGGGATCGTGGGCGTGAATATGCAGCAGCGCGCACTCTTCCGCTGTGGCCTGCACCGCTTCAACAATATGTTCACCTTCGGTTAACGGGGCGATCAGCGACAGATAATCATGGGGCGTGGTGGCGGTATAATCCTGCTGGAGATAGTTCGGCACCACCGCGGCATTGACGCAGCGATCTTCGATTTGTACCGGCACCTCGTTTTCGTAATGCACCATCAGCGAGTGAAAGATGCGGGTGCCTTCCGCTACGCTGAGCGCCGTCGCCTGAATATGATCCGCCCGGGTCTCCTCCAGCAGCAGCACCTCGCAGCGGTGCTGATGGTGACGGGCAAGAATTTCTTCGGCAATGCTGCGCACCTCAAACAGCGCCGACTGCCCTTTCGGCTCGGCGACAAAGGTCCCCACCCCTTGCAACCTGACCAGCAGGCCTTCATCCGTTAGCTCGCGCAGCGCGCGGTTGATGGTCATCCGGCTGAAGCCGAACTGGGCCACCAGCTCCGCTTCCGAAGGGATACGGTCATGCGGTCGCCAGACGCCGCTGTGAATTTTTTCACCGATAGCCTGCTTCACCTTCTCATAAAAAGGCGCGGGCGCGGAACGGGGTTGCTGTGAAAACATAGCCTGGCTTTCCTTTTGCAAAATGGGCGGCGAAACACCCAGAATATACCGGAATGGCTACTGCCACCAATGGGCGATTTGCCATGCCAGACGGGCCGCCGCGCGGGCGCCCTGACCGTCAATGTCAAACTGCGGGTTGAACTCCACCAGATCCACCGCCTGCAGCTTACCGCTGCGGCACAACGGCTCTACGATGCGCAGCAGGGTCGCCAGCGGCACGCCCAGCGCCGCCGGCGCGGATACCGCCGGCATTTCGCGCGCCGGCAGCACGTCGAGATCGATAGTCAGATACAGACGGTCGAATTGCGCGATATTGCGCTCAAGCTCCGCCAGCACCCGGGTTTCGAAGGCCTCTAATACCTGTAGATCCTCCACAATAGCCACCTCGCGCCGCGCCGCTTCCTCCCAGAGCGCCTGGGTGTTGGCCGCCCGACTGACCCCAATGCAGGTATAGTGAAAACCGCGCTGCTGCGCGTCACACTCCAGCGCCAGCTGGCGGAACGGCGTCCCGGAGCTGGCGCACTCGGCAAAGCGCAGATCCAGATGCGCATCGAGGTTAATAATGCCCACTTTTTCGCCGGGGAAGGCATCCAGTATCCCGGCGCCGTGACCGAAGGCGGTCTCGTGGCCGCCGCCCAGTACCAGCGTGCGTTTGCCGGCGCGCTGGCAGGCGGTCACCGCCTCGCGCAGCGCCTGATGCGCGGCTTCCAGCTGGTCGCCTTCGACGCTAATCGTGCCCATATCCACGCAGCGGTCGTGCCCCTGATGGCTGGCCATATTGGCCAGCGCCCGGCGTAGGGTCGCCGGGCCGTCAGCCGCTCCGGTACGCCCTTTGTTGCGCCGGACGCCTTCGTCACAGGCGAAGCCGAGCAGCGCGATATCGCCGGGCATCTCCTGCGGCGCGAAGCGTTCGGCGCGGGGAATGGTCTGGAACAGACGCAGCGCATTCGGCGCTTCCGCGCTGTCGTCGCGACCTTGCCAAAGGTTAGCGGGGGTAGCTTGCCACAGCATCATTGTAGTTCTCCTCGTACCACACGCTGCCAGAGCGGACTGCGCCCCGGCTCATACACCATCTCGACCGGATGCTCAGCATCCCAGATGGCAAAGTTCGCCACAAAGCCCGCCGCCAGCTGGCCGTGGCTGTTCTGCCGCCCCAGCGCCCGCGCGGCATGGCGCGTCACGCCGGCCCACGCCTCTTCCGGCGTCAGGCCAAATTTGACGCAGGCCATGTTCATCGCCAGATGCAGGCTGGCGAAGGGGCTGGTGCCGGGGTTGAAATCCGTCGCCACCGCCATCGGCACCTGGTACTTGCGCAACAGTTCCACCGGCGGTTTGCGGGTTTCATTGAGGAAGTAGAACGCGCCGGGCAGCAGGGCCGCCACGGTGCCGCTCTCGCGCATCGCCGCCACCCCCTCTTCCGTCAGATATTCGATATGGTCGGCGGACAGTCCGTGATAACGGCTCACCAGCTGCGCGCCGCCCAGCGAAGAGAGCTGCTCAACGTGACCTTTAACCGGGATGCCTAGCGCCTGCGCCGCCTGAAACACCCGCTCGGTTTGCTGCGGGCTGAAACCGACGTTTTCGCAGAAGACGTCGACGCTTTCAAACAGTCCCTCCCGCCACAGCGTCGGCAGGATCGTTTCGCAGACCAGCGTAATATAGCCGTCGGCGTCGCCTTGATATTCCGGCGGCGTGGCGTGGGCAGAGAGCAGCGTCGCCGAAAGCTCGACGCCATTGTCGTCGGCCAGCTGGCGGGCGACCCGCAGCATTTTGCGCTCGTTTTGCAGATCGAGACCGTAGCCGGATTTGATCTCCAGAGTGGTTACCCCTTCACGCAGCAGGCGGGCCAGCCGCGGCTGGGCCAGCGCCAGCAGCTCGGCTTCGCTGCTGTCGCGGGTGGCGCGCACGGTGGCATTAATCCCCCCGCCGCTGGCGCTGATGGTCTGATAGGAGACGCCGTTCAGACGCTGCTCCCACTCCTGGGCCCGGCTGCCGCCGAAGACGAGATGGGTGTGGCAGTCGATTAATCCCGGCGTGACCAGCCGGCCTTCGAGATCGATCCTGCGCCCGCTGGGAAGGTCATCTTCGGCGACGATCGCCGCAATGCGACCGTCGCGGACCAGCAGCGCGTGGCGCTCCAGCAGACCGTACGGTTGAGCGTGGTCGGGGTTCAAGGTGGCGAGACGGGCGTTTCGCCAGATAACGAGTTCGGAAGTGGCTTCAGTCATAGCGCTTAACTTGTCATGGGTTGTATAGACATTTATTTTCATAACGCCGGGAATGTCAACAAAAGCGCGACTAAATGTTATTTATTTGTGACTAGGGACCGTCCCGGGAAAGCGTTCATTGCGTAAAGAAGGTAAGTTTTTCAGCCCACATCTTCCCGTTTCGTTCAAGTTAGTATAAAACAGCAGGTTTTAAAGGACTTATAGCCTGGCGTCTCAGCCGGGGTATTTCACTACGCTTAATTTTGCCCGGAGCAACATGAACACATATTCCGTTTCCCGTCTGGCGCTGGCGCTGGCCTTCGGCGTGACGCTGTCCGCCTGTAGCTCGACGCCTGCCGATCAACAGCCCTCAACGCAGACTGCACCGGGCACCACCGCGCGTCCCATTCTGAACGCCGATGAAGCAAAAAACTTTACCCCGGCGGCCTATTTCCAGTCGCTGAACCCCAATGCCGCGGCCTGGACGCCGTCCGCCATCAGCCTGCCGGCGCAGCCTGACTTTATCGTCGGCCCGGCGGGAACCCAGGGCGTGACCCATACCACCGTCCAGGCAGCGGTGGATGCGGCAATTGCCCGCCACTCTAACCGTCGCCTGTTTATCGCCATCATGCCGGGCGAATACCCGGGCACCGTCTACGTTCCGGCGGCGCCGGGCGCCCTGACTCTGTATGGTACCGGCGATAAACCGATTGACGTAAAAATCAGCGAAGCCATTGATTCTGAAATGGATCGCAACACCTGGCGTCGTCTGGTCAATCCGGGTGGTAAATACATGCCGGGCAAACCGGCGTGGTATATGTTCGACAGCTGCCAGAGCAAATCCACCGCCACCGTCGGCGTGATGTGCTCCGCGGTCTTCTGGTCGCAGAATAACGGCCTGCAGCTGCAGAACCTGACCATCGCCAACAACCTTGGCGACAGCGTCGATGCCGGTACCCACCAGGCCGTTGCCCTGCGCAGCGATGGCGACCAGGTGCAGATCGATAAGGTGAACATTCTTGGCCGCCAGAACACCTTCTTCGTGACCAACAGCGGCGTGCAGAACCGTCTGCAGGACAACCGTCAGACTCGCACCCTGGTAACCAACAGCTATATTGAAGGCGACGTGGATATCGTTTCTGGCCGTGGCGCCGTGGTGTTTGATAACACCGACTTCCGCGTGGTGAACTCCCGTACTCAGAAAGAAGCCTATGTCTTCGCGCCGGCCACCCTGAAGAGCGTGACCTACGGCTTCCTGGCGACTAACAGCCGCTTCACCGCCTCCGGGGATAACGTCGCGCAGCTCGGCCGCGCGCTGGATGTTGACGGTAACAGCAACGGTCAGGTCGTGATCCGCGACAGCGCCATCAACGAAGGCTTTAATATCGCCCAGCCGTGGGCGGCAGCGGTAGGCTCCGGCCGTCCGTTCAGCGGCAACACCGGCAGCGCGGATGACAAAGGCAATCTGCAGCGCAACCTCAACGACAACAGCTTCAACCGCATGTGGGAATATAACAACCGCGGCGTGGGAAGCAGCGTGGTCGCCGAGCCGAAACAGTAAAGCGCAACAAGCGTGAAGCATAATAAAAGAGGGGGCGATGCCCCCTCTTTCCTTTTTCGTTCAGCGCTTCACGCCCTCAGGCGGTTCGCCATTTGCGGGTCAGCGGTTTTTCCAGCTCCACGATCAGGAACATGGCGAAGCCGATGATAAAGGTGATCACCCAGTAGCGGAACGGCAGCCCGGTGGTGCCAAACAGCATCTGCATAAACGGCGCATAGATAATCAGCAGCTGCAGCACCAGCAGCACGCCGCTGACGATCCAGATCCCCTTGTTAGCCAGCAGACCTTTGGTTAACGAGAAACCATCCGACACGCGGCAGTTCAGCATATAGAACCACTGGGCGGTGACCAGGGTCTGCAACAGCACGGTACGGATAAACTCCGGCGAATAGCCGCGCAGCTGCAGCCAGGCTTCGAGAATAAAGGCGCTGACCGCAATCATCGACCCCACAAACGCCACGCGCCAGATGGCAAACCCGTCCATGACGTGAATTTTCGGGTCGCGCGGCGGCCGCCGCATAATATTTTTCTCACCGGCTTCAAACGCCAGACCAAACGACAGCGTGGCGGAGGTGGCCATGTTCATCCACAGGATCAGCACCGGCGTCAGCGGCAGCACGTTGCCTGCCAGCAGCGCGATCACGATCAGTAAACCCTGCGCAAGGTTGGTCGGCATGACAAAAAGAATGGTTTTCTTCAGGTTGTCATACACCCGGCGCCCCTCGCGGACCGCGCTGGCGATGGTGGCGAAGTTGTCGTCGGTCAACACCATATCGGCGGCTTCCTTGGTGACTTCGGTTCCCTTGATCCCCATCGCCACGCCGACGTCAGCCTGCTTCAGCGCCGGGGCATCGTTCACCCCGTCTCCGGTCATGCCGACAATCTCTTTCTTGCTCTGCAGAGCCTGCACCAGACGGAACTTATCTTCCGGGCTGGTGCGGGCGAAGATATCGAACTGCTGCGCGGCGACGCTCAGCTGCGCGTCGTCCATCACCTCCAGCTCGCGCCCGGTGATGGCGTTACCCGCATTGCCAATCCCCAACATTTTGCCGATGCTCATCGCCGTTTGCGGATGGTCGCCGGTGATCATCTTCACGCGGATCCCGGCCTGCAGGCAGTCGGCAATCGCCGTGATCGCTTCCGGACGTGGCGGATCCATCATCCCGGCAACCCCTAATAAAATGACCCCCTGCTGCAGATCCTGATGGGTCAGCTCGGTCTGGCCTGCGGCAGCTGGCTTCCAGGCCGCGGCCACCATGCGCAGCCCCTCCCGGGCGTACTCTTCAATTTTGCTTTCCCAGTACGGGAGATCCAGCGGCTGCAGTCCGCTGTCGCTCTGCTGATACTGGCACAGGCGGAACAGAACGTCAGGCGCGCCGGTGACCAGCACCACCTCCTCTTCGCCCAGCCGGTAAAGCGTCGACATGTATTTATATTGCGAATCAAAAGGAATTTTACTACGCAGCTCGCTGGGCTGCGGCGGCAGGGTTATCTTCGCCGCCAGCACCTTCAATGCCCCCTCGGTGGGGCCGCCGGTAATTTTCCACAGCCCGCCTTCCTCTTTGATAAGCTGGCTGTCGTTACACAGATCGATGGTGCGCAGATAGCGCTCAAGAAGCGATCCTGGCGCCACGGCGATCGGCGTCGGGTCGTCGATGGCATGGATTTTACCGACCGGCTCATAGCTGTCCCCTTCCACCCGATAGACGCTGTCCGCGGTGATCACCGCCTTCACCGTCATTTCGTTCATGGTCAGGGTCCCGGTTTTATCCGAGCAGATAACGGTCATCGCACCGAGGGTTTCCACCGTCGGCAGCTTGCGGATAATCGCTTTCTGACGGGCCATCGCCTGCACGCCAAGCGACAGAATAATCGAGATAATCGCCGGCAACCCTTCCGGGACCGACGCCACCGCGAGGCTAATTAACGACAGCATCAGTTCGGAGACCGGCATATCGCGGAACAGCAGGCTAAAGACGAACAGCGCCGCCATCATCACCAGAATGAGGATAAAAATGGCTTTGCCCAGCTTATCCATCTGCACCAGCAGCGGCGTGCGATGTTTCTCAATGCCCGCCATCATCTGGTTGATGTGGCCCAGCTCGGTATCGCCGCCGGTGGCCACCACGATCCCTTTCCCCGCCCCTGAGCTGACGGTGGTCCCGGAAAACACCAGGTTGCTGCGATCGCCGAGCGGCAAATCACCGCTTAGCGGCTCGGTGGTTTTTTCCACCACCGTCGACTCGCCGGTGAGGATCGCCTCTTCCACCCGCAGGTTGTGCGCCTCAATCACCCGTAAATCGGCGGGGATTCGGTCGCCGGCGCGGATCACCACGATATCGCCGGGCACCAGCGAGGTGGTGGGGATGGTTTCATGGTTGCCCTGGCGGATCACCACCGCCTCGCTGGAGAGCATATTGCGGATACTCTGCAGCGATTTTTCCGCATTACTCTCCTGAATGAAGCCGATCAGCGCATTGACCACCGCCACCGCGAGGATCACTGACATGTCGATCCAGTGGCCCATTACCGCCTTGAGCAGCGCCGCCGCCAGCAGGACGTAGATCAGCACATCGTTAAAATGCACAATAAAACGCAGCCAGGCGGGTTTACCCGGCTTCTGCGGCAGGGCGTTTTCGCCATACTGCTGCAGGCGCGTGGCCGCCTCTGTTCCGCTAATCCCGTCCGGCGAACTCTGCACGCTGGCGAGCGTCTCCTCGACGGAGCGCTGATAGTAGGGCGCCCCCGGTTTATCTGTATTCATACTCTCTCCCTCGATTTATGAAGCGGAAGTCAGGACGACATCCCGCCGTCATCAGCGCACAACGAAAACCGGTACATGGGCATAGCGCACGATATTGGCCGCTTCCGAGCCCAGCAGGTGAGTCTGGATCCCCGGATTGCGTGAACCGACAATCACTACGTCCGCTTTTAGCTCATCGGCCAGGGCGATCACTTGATCGCGAACATTGCCACTGCGCACATAAAGATGGCTGGCGTCTTCCGCCAGGCCATTTTTTTTGACCAGCTCGGTCAGTTTTTCCTTAGCGGTAGTAATCAAATGGTCTTCCATCTTTCGGGCATCAGAGATAAATCCACGCGTTAACACCGGAGAGAATGCCGGAATGACATGGACAAGATGAATTTGCCCGGCAGAATGTTGGGCAAGGAATTTTGCATGAGAGAGCGCTTTGTCGGCCAGGCCTGCATCAAAAACGTCAACGGGAACAACGATATTTTTATACATGAGATAATCCTTTTATTACCAATACAATGCGTAGTGATGAATAACCCCATACTTGGGGAGGAACGAAATCTCAACAACAGAAGCGGCGAGCGGAATAGATGTTATTAAACGTAGCACAGGAAAATTAACATTAGAAAATGACGGATTAATAGACTGAAAAATATTATAAAAAGCTCTTATCACCTGCGAATCTCCTGCCCTTTCCCCAACGATGCCGCCAACGCTCGGGGTATTCACTTTTTTAACACTTCACCTTTTCTCCGACTATGCTGATTACAAGCAGGAGTGCCGCTCCGAATGTCCAGTGGTCACAGCGAGGGCCGAATTAAATGACATTCGCGGTTCGGGTGGGTGTTAAGGGAGAAAATCATGTTTGGTTATAGCCTGTTACGTCTGGGATTCTTTGTCGCGCTGGCCATTGTCGCCTGCACGCTGGTGGGACTATTCACCTATCTGGTTGTCGCCGCCCTCGCCGAATAAGCGTGCGCCGCGTAATAAAAATGTAAAATAAATCCTGAATCTGAGGGGAATACTGTGAACCGTTATTTTTCTCTCATCCCGGTTGTTATTTTATTGGCAACCGCTTGCGATCAGAAATCGCCGTCCGTCGAGTCCGCCCCGCGCATGGTCAAGGTGGCGCAGGTGACCGCCGTGGGCAATACCCAGCAGCGAACGTTTCCGGCACGTATCGAGTCTGGCGACTCCACCGAGCTGTCGTTTAAGCGGGGGGGCCAGGTGGAATCGCTGGATATTCGCCAGGGGGCGACCATCGCTCAGGGACAAACGCTGGCGCGCCTGAATGCCCGCGAGGCCCAACAGCGGGTCAATGAGCGACAAACGGCGGCCACCCTCGCCCAGCGTCAGTTCGACCGCTTCCAGACCCTGGCGGGACGTCAGGCCATCTCCCAGGCGGAAATGGACGTGCAGCGCGCCAATCGCGATGCCGCCAACGCGGCCTTAAAAATCGCCCGTGAAGAGCTGGCGCAAATGAGCCTCACCGCGCCCTTCGGCGGGATTGCCGCCGGCGTGCATATCCGCAACCATCAGGTGGTCGCCGCCGGCCAGCCGGTGATCACCCTGACGCGGACCGACCTGCTGGATGTAGTCTTCAGCATTCCCGAAAATCTGTTCACCTCCCTGGATATCCGTAATACCGCCTACCGTCCCGTCGTCAGGATCAATACCCTGCCGGGCCGCGAATTTACGGCGGAATACAAAGAGCATACCGGCAGCAGCGATAACAGCACCCTCACCTGGCAGATCATTTTAACCATGCCGCGGCCGGATGATTTTCCCACCGTCGGCGGGGTTAGCGGCACCGTGACGGTCAACCTCGGCAATTTACCGGCCAGCGCCGGAAGGGAAACCCTCGTGGTGCCAGTGGAGGCGGTGTTTAACCCGGATAACCGGCCGAAGAATGAACCCATCGTCTGGGTGGTGAAAGGCGACAATGCGCATCGGTTTCTTGAAGAGCGCAAAGTCACCGTCGGCGAGGTGACCGCGCAGGGAGTGACTATCACCGACGGTCTCCACGCGGGTGAGCAGGTGGTCGCGGCGGGCGTGAGCGAGCTGCATGCCGGGCAGCCGGTGCGGATCTGGACGCGTGAACGAGGATTATAAATGGACATTTCCCGTCAGTTTATTAATAACCCGACCCGCGTCTGGTTAGCCATTCTGCTGCTGGGGGTGGGGGGTCTGTTCGCCCTGCTCAATATCGGCCGTCTGGAAGATCCTGCCTTCACCATTAAAACGGCGGTGATCGTCACCCACTACCCTGGCGCGTCCGCTCAGCAGGTGGAGGAGGAGGTGACCCTGCCGCTGGAAAATGCGATTCAGCAGCTTCCCTCACTGGATAACGTCAGCTCCATCTCCTCAAATGGCTTATCGCAAATTACGGTGAATATCGCTTCGCAGTACCATTCCAGCGAGCTGCCGCAAATCTGGGATGAGCTACGTCGCCGCGTCGGTGACGCCAGCCGACTTTTCCCGCCTGGCGTCGTGACCCCCTTCGTCAATGACGACTTTGGCGATGTGTTTGGCTTTTTCTTCGCCATCTCGGGCGACAGTTTTACCAACCCCGAACTGGTGCGCTATGCCGAACAGCTGCGTCGGGAGCTGGTGCTGGTTCCTGGGGTCGGTAAAGTCGCTATCGGCGGCGTCATTCCGCAACAGATCAATGTTGATATCTCGCTGGCGAAGATGGCGGCGCGCGGGATCACGCTCAACCAGCTCGCCGCTATCCTGACCCGGCTCAACGTGGTGTCCAGCGCCGGAGAGATCCGCGTTGGCAGCGAATCGATCCGCCTTCACCCCACCGGAGAGTTTCAGAGCATCGATGAGCTGGGGGATCTGCTGGTCAGCCCTCACGGCGCCAGCGCCACCACCCGACTGCGGGATATTGCCACACTGTCGCGCGGGCTGACCGACTCGCCGTCCAGTATCTATCATGCCAACGGCCGCCAGGCGGTGACCATGGGGGTCTCTTTTATTCCTGGCGTCAACGTCATTGACGTCGGGCACGCCCTTGAAGCCCGCCTCCAGCAGATGGCCGCCGACAAACCGGCGGGGATCGACATCGCCATTTTTTACGATCAAGCGGCAGAGGTCGCCCACTCGGTCAATGGCTTTATTACCAACTTCCTGATGGCCCTGGCGATCGTGGTCGGCGTGCTGCTGGTGTTCATGGGGGTACGCAGCGGGATCATTATCGCCCTGTCGCTGGCGCTCAACGTTCTCGGCACCCTGCTTATCATGTATATCTGGGGGATAGAGTTACAGCGGATCTCCCTCGGGGCGCTGATCATCGCCCTGAGTATGCTGGTGGACAATGCCATCGTTATTGTCGAAGGGGTGCTGATCGCCCGCCAGCAAGGTTCGCCGCTGCTGGGCGCCATTAACTATGTGATCCGCCGCTCCGCCCTGCCGCTGCTCGGCGCCACGATCATCGCCATCCTCGCCTTCG
This sequence comes from Klebsiella sp. 54, assembly GCF_018223875.1. Lineage (NCBI taxonomy): Bacteria > Pseudomonadati > Pseudomonadota > Gammaproteobacteria > Enterobacterales > Enterobacteriaceae > Klebsiella > Klebsiella sp. 54. The sequence continues at coordinate 612,778 of NZ_JAGRRA010000002.1, read as the reverse complement.
CGCCGATTGGCCTCTCACAGGACTCCACCGGGGAGTATTGCAAATCCCTGTTCCAGGTGCTGCTGATCTCGCTGATGCTAAGCTGGTTCTCCGCCCTGACCATCACGCCGGTACTCATTAAGTGGTGGTTGTTTAAGCACGCCCCATCGGCCGCCGCGCCGGCGGAAAAAGCCGATCCATACCGTGGCCGCTTTTATCGCGGCTATCAGCAGACGCTGCGAATACTGCTGCAGCAAAAGACCGTGACCCTGGTGCTGATGGGCGCCCTGCTGACCGCGGCTATCTGGGGCTTCACCTTCGTTCGGCAGAATTTCTTTCCGTCATCGAATACGCCCATTTTCTTTGTCGACCTGTGGCTCCCCTACGGTACCGATATTAACGCCACCGAGCAGATGACCCGCGATATTGAGCGGTCGATCGCCGGCCAGCCGGGGGTAGTCACCACCGTCGCCACCATTGGCCAGGGCAGTATGCGTTTTATTCTTACCTACAGCGGCCAGCGGCAGTACAGCAACTACGCGCAAATTATGGTGCGGATGGACGACCAGCGCGGCATCGCCCCCGTCACCCGCCACGTGGAAGCCTGGATCGCCAGAAACTACCCGCAGGTGAACGCCAGCACTAAACGCATTATGTTCGGCCCCTCCGGGGATAGCGCAATTGAGGTGCGCATTAAGGGCCCTGACCCGGATACGCTGCGCGCGCTGGCCAGTCAGGTGAGCGATATTCTCGCCGAAGATCCGGCCACCGACAGCGTGCGTAACGACTGGCAGAACCGCAGCAAGGTGATCCGCCCGCAGTACTCCCCGGCGCTGGGGCGCGAGCTGGGGGTGGATAAACAGGACATTGATCATGCGCTGGAGATGAATTTCTCCGGCAGTCGCGCCGGGTTATATCGCGAGGGCGCCGATCTGCTGCCGGTGATCGTCCGGCCGCCGGCAACGGAGCGACAGGATGCCAACCACCTGAATAACGTGCTGGTCTGGAGCCAGAGCCGCCAGCAGTATATCCCGTTGAGTAACGTCATCCATGGCTTCTCACTGGAGTGGGAAGATCCATTGATTCTCCGCCGGGATCGCACCCGGGTGCTGACGGTCCAGACCGACCCCAGTCCGCAAAGCGGCCAAACCTCGGGTGATATTCTCGCCCGGGTGAAACCACGCATTGACGCATTGACGCTGCCGCATGGCTACCGTATCGAATGGGGCGGCGATGCGGAGAATTCCAGTGAGGCGCAGCAAGGGCTGTTCACGACCCTACCGCTTGGCTATCTGGTGATGTTTATCATTACGGTGCTGATGTTCAGTTCGCTAAAAAACGCCGTCGCCATCTGGCTGACCGTGCCGCTGGCGCTGATCGGCGTCACGCCCGGCTTTTTGCTGACCGGCATCCCCTTCGGCTTTATGGCCTTAATCGGCCTTCTCAGCCTCAGCGGCATGCTGATCCGCAACGGCATTGTGCTGGTGGAAGAGATAGAGCAACAAAAACAAGAGAAAGATCAACGACAAGCGATCATTGATGCGGCAACATCCCGTCTGCGGCCAATCCTGCTGACCGCCTTCACCACCGTGCTTGGCCTTGCCCCGCTGCTGCGCGATGTTTTTTTCCAGAGTATGGCGGTGGTGATTATGTTCGGTCTGGCCTTCGCCACCGTGCTGACGCTGCTGGTTCTGCCGGTGATTTACGCCTGCTTTCACCATAAGGATATGACGCCTCAACGATGAACAGTACCGGTCTGAGCATTATTAAGACACTCGGCTGTATGACAGCGGTGACTTTTTTCACCATCTATAACACCTGGGATCGCTTTGATTATGACTATCACTGGATCCTCGGGCTACTGACCTTCGTCTCGACCATCGCCACGCCGCTGTTTTTTGTGGTAGCCGGCTATCTTGATGCGCAGACGCGTCACGACGCCAACTGGCAAATTGGCAAAATTAAAAGCGTGGTGATCGTCTTTCTGTTTTGGATGACGGTCTATTATGTCTGGGAGCCTTATCAGCGCGGCTACCTGATCCAGCCCTGGTTTATTTTCGCCCTGATCGTCATCTATACCTTCCATCCCCTGATTGCCTGGCTCAGTCAGCGGCGCGGCCTGTTTTTCACCGTGGTCCTGACGCTGCTGTGCTGCTCTTATGGTTACGACCTGCTCTCAGTGCTCTATCCGGAAAGACATCTTTTCAGCCTGGCGCCGCAGTATCGTCTGTGGACATGGCTACTTTTTTATTTAACCGGGCAGTTGTTTAACGATCCGCGAGTCACGGAGTGGATACGCGACCCGCGGGTCATTAAAGGTTCGATTATCGCCCTGCCCTTTGTCTATTTATTTACCTGGTTTTATGAGCGCCACTTTTTCTTCGCGCTGTTTAAAGCCGATCGCAATGCGTTCATTCTCACGGGGTCGCAGATTTATATTCTGATCGTCCTGCTGGTGATCGCCGCTAACGCCGTGCAGTTTAAAAAGAACCGCGAGCTGAAGGAGGCGGTGCTGGCGACGGTTAGCAAAGCGATGACCGGGGTCTATATTCTGCACTACTCCGTTTTTCACCTGCTGGTGATGCTGATCCCTATACACTCGTTAGCCACCAAGCTGGGAGTGATTGCGCTAACGTTTGTCCTGTCGGTGCTCATTTCCCTTGCGGCGCTCTCCAGTACGCTGCTCAAGAAGGTGATAACCCTGTAATCGACAACGCGGCGATTTAGCGGAAGCTCCACTGAATGCTGATCACAAACACGCTGGGAATAATGATGCCACTCTCAAGAGCGAAATAGTCGGTAAAGTTGTACTGTATGGCATGGTAAATATAAGGTGAAAAGCCGATCCCGGTGGCATCCTTAAAATCTTTATAGGAGCCATGATCGCCGCAATGCTCGAAGGCGTCGAAGAAGAATTCGCCGGTATAGCCGTAAACGCCTTTGAAGGTCCATCCGCTGCCGTTGTGGTACCAGTCTCTTCTCACGCCCAGCGCCAGGCAGCGATCGTCGAAGCTATTATTCATAGTGCCAATCAGCAGACTGTATTTCGAGTCTTCTGAGAATTTACGTTCCACTGAGAAAAAGTGGTTTTCGAAATTCTCAGTATATTGCCCATGGTTATTGGTCAAATGGTAAACATAGGAACCGGTATTCATCGAATAGAGGTTAATCTCTTTCGCCTGCGCGAGAGTCGCTAACCCGGCCAGGAGCATTACGGTTCTACCGCGCATTTTCCCTCCTCAGTCTTCAAGGCCTGTCCATGGACAGATAGCTTCTGCCATATTTATCCGTCGGGACAAGGGGAAAAGCCCGAGAGGGAAATGGGGGAAAGATAACGATGCCCAACCGCCACATCGTTATTAAAAAGCGTAGCACACCCCTTATCCGCCAACAAACTGAGCAAACCGACAACGAAATGACCGATGTGTTTCCCTTTACCTAATTGTGCAAAAAAAAGACAAAACCTCACCTGCTTTTCGTTATGATTAGCGTCCGACGCGGAAGAAAGCCACCTGTCGACGACAGAGTTGCTGTGTACCCCTTCCTGCGTCGGCGCTATTTCATCCAGCACGCCGGTCAAAACATCACCTTCTCATTATCGTCAGCCTCTTCCCGCCAGTTTTACAAAGGTATCTTGCACAAACCGGATTTTATGTACAAGTAATGCAAACAACAAAATTCTTTAAAATCAATTAATTAATACAAAATACAAAAATAAGTCGTTCCGTTGTACATATAGTCCTGAAAAAAGTTGTACATAGCAGAATCACCGTCTATAGTTTTGGAGTGTTAACTGCTTGTTGCGCAACGAAGCGGGGATGTTTAACGGTGGCGCGGCAAGTCAGGCGGTGGTTCCTGGTTTTGCATTTCCTGTTCGTGACTTAGCGCGTACCAATGGTACGTAGCGACTTTTATTGTCAGTTTGCGTTATACGTGGGAGAGTTCGAGCTATGCATATTAAAAATACCATTCCAGCAGAGTTTGTCTTCAATTCGGCCCTGATGAAGAATATTGAAAATACGCTCATTAAGCAGCACAGAACGATAAATAATGAGCGGATGATTACGGAAATCCAGCATCGCCTGCAAACGGAAAGTAATGAAATACTTTCCGACCTCTATTTGCAGGCGCTGGATATGCTGTCCAGCAAACCTCATCATTAATTAACCCCGCGGAGCTGGCAGCAGGCTCAACCCTGCGGTGCCGGCACGCCTGGGTCTCTATCGGCTAACTGAGGCAAATAAAATGTCACACCATAATACCTGCTATCGTACTGAACATTACGATCTGTGGTTTGATAATCGTTTTCTTCTCTACGGGATGTCGCTGATCCTGAATAGTCTGCCGGCAACTTACTTTCGCAAAAAACATGTTTTCTTTACCAGCGACAATTATTTCGCAGTACTGCAGCACAACTATAACCGTCGGGATACGTTATTTATTCTGTTAACCGAAGGCAACGATCTTAATTTTCTGAGTGAACTGCCTATGCTGCGCTTACCGGCCGATTCAACGCCGGAAGAGTTAAAGATATTTCTGCACCAGCCCACCCGCTACTATAAAACCCACCCGGCGCCGGGCGCCTCGGTGCAGTTTACCGAGCGGGAAAAGAAAGTGATTCAACTTATCAGCAATGGCGAAGCGGTCGCCAGCATTGGCCGGTCGCTGAATCTGCATATTAAAACCATTTATCAGATCCGGCTGAATCTGATTAAAAAGCTCGGCTGTAGCGGTAGGACCGATTTTTTTAATATCAGCCGCAGCGAAACCTTTAAATCCTGGAGCCAGATCCACCTGTAACCCGGCGCGTTAGCCCCGGTCTGCTTTGCGGATCGGGGCGATTAATTATTACCGTGAAAATGGATGCTGAAGCCCTGCTCTTGCCAGTGGCTGAGCAGCTCTTCCTGCAGAGGGGTGGCAGCGCGTCCGGTCCAGACGAAGATATGCTGGCCGGGAAACAGCTCGGGCCGCGGCGACTCCAGCGGTTCGGCGAGGACGTTGACGTGCCAGCCACGCTGGGAAAGACGCCATGCCTCCAGCCACAGACGGGTCCTGTCCTCATTGCTCCAGCCCACCAGCAGCGTCTCCCTGCCGTTCTTCTTACGCGCTTCGGCAAGAAACAGCGCCACGCAGTCAATCAACAGACCATCCAGCATACTGCTAATCACCAGCGAGGTATTCTGATCGAGCTTCAGACGCTGACGTACCGGCACTAACAGGCTATCGATGAGCGTGTCGACGGGGTGTTGATGGCTTAGCGCCATTAATTTGGCACGGATTCTGGCAGGCTGCATATAACGCAGAATGGACATCATCTCTTCCTGAAGATGCGCGGATTCGTCGCGCGCCGCCGGCAGGTTATCCTCCAGCAGCGCTTTAACTTTCCCTACTGATACACCACGCTCTATCCAGCGCTTGATCTCTTCAATGCGCAGGATATCTTCTTCATCAAATTGTCGATGCCCGCCTTCGCTACGCTGCGGCTTCAGTAGCCCGTAACGACGCTGCCAGGCGCGCAGGGTGACCGGATTGATTCCGCAACGTTCGGCGACTTCACCGATACTGTAAAACGCCATAGCAGCCTCACATCAACCTGATACTTTAATACCTAAACTAACGAATTCAGGCATCCTGTACAACTCTATTTTCTTGTACAGATAAAGATATCAGGTTGTGGCTCACAGCGCTTGGGAAAAAGATGAAAAAATAATTAGCTGATTTCGAGATGGATCATTTTTTCTCTGGCCAGGCGACGGCAGGCAAGCCCCCCAGGCGCGCGCTGGCGAACAAATTCCCCTGAAACTGTGAAATACCGGCTGATTCCAGCCACATCCACTCTTCAGCGCGCTCAACGCCGACGGCTGAGACCGCAATCTCCAGTGAAAAACAGCATTTGATAATCGCCTGTACAATCGACTGGCGCGGCCCATCCTGGTGGATATTGCGGATCAGCTCATGGTCGATTTTAATTCTGTCGGGCTGGTATTGCGCCAGCAGTGACAGCCCCGCAAACCCGGCGCCGAAGTGATCGATGGCGAGATTGATGCCCGCCCCCTTTAGCTTTCGCACCGCATCGGTAAAATCATCCATCCGCGAAATCACTTCCCGCTCGGTAAACTCGACAATAATCTGCTCAGGAATAAGATCATTACGCTGAATTTGATCGAGCAGGAAACCCACCGCGTTCGGCGCTTTAACCAGCGTCATCGGTAGTAGATTAATACTTAACGCCTTATTACGTAAGCCTAATTTCCCTGCCAGCGACAGCGCCACCCGTTTACTGTGCAGATCGGCGAGATAAATGTCGTCCCCGGAAAGCCCGGCAAAATAGGCGCCAGGCGACTGGCCGTCCGGTGCGCGTAACAGCGCTTCCCACGAAATAATTTCGCAGGCGAAAGGGTCGACGATCGGCTGGAAGGCAAAGGACCAGCTTTCCTTATTATCAATTATCGGGGTATCAGGATAGAAAGTATTCTGATCGGGGATGAATACCCAGCTGTCAGCGGAAGGAATCTCAAAATAGTTCGCTTTTTCCGTTGATTCGACGAAGGTGCGGAAAAATTGCAGTGCCCGGTCGTCATAGGTGAGCTGATATTTTGAGGTCCCGCGGTCCATCACCGTCTGCAGCACTTCCTCGCGATCATGTTCGCGTAAATCAAACAGTTCCATGCCGACATTACCGAAACGGCGGGACGGCGCATAGTCGCACAGAAGCTCCACCAGGTTATAGTGGCGGGGATCGCGGCAAATATGCTGATAAATATCCCGAACCTTTTCTTCAGGCCCCTCAATGAGTTGAAAAAAATGCGTCCCGTTAAAAAGTAAAATACCGGTGACGTCCGCCTGCCCATTTCTTTCGTTTGCCCTGGCGACCATGGCCTCGATCGATTTGAATGAGACATTGTCGCAGATATGGCTGCGATAAATGATGGTGGTTAGCATAGTGATTCCAGATGGGAGGGTAAGCATTCACAGTAGCAGTTATCAGGCTAATCGTCTTGTAAAACTAGGTTTTGTCTTAACAAAAAAGATACACTAAAAATCCCTTTTTTGTGCAAGGCTTTTTCATTTTTCTTTTCTTGTACAACATGCAACGCTAAACCCTACCTTCACAAGCCAGAAACACACTAAACATAAAAAATTAACCGATTATAAATCAAAATGTTAACACGTTTTGAATCATTTCTGTGCAACTTTGTGTGTACAGGTTAATAAATATTGTATAAGTTTAATGGCAGTTAACAGATGAATGAAATGAAAGGAGCACATATGCAGCAGAATGGTTACATTCCAGATACAGCGAACGCAATTGCCCAGTATTTCAACAAAGCATCGTTACCTTCCCAGCAGGAAACGCTGGGTCAGATTGTGATGGATATTCTCAACGAAGGGCGTCATCTCAACCGCAAAGCGCTGTGCACCAAACTGTTGAGCCGCCTCGACCGCGCCCGTGCCCCCGAGGAAGAGAGTCACTATCAGACCTTAATTGGTCTGCTGTTTGCCGGTCAGGAATAACGTCATCGATCGTCGCCTGTTGCGCCGCAGTAGCAGATGAGGGGCGATCGCTTCCACAAACCTGCTGCTGACCTGAATGCCCGTTCGCAGGTTCAGGGAGAGAGTGGCATGCAGAGAGACGGTTATGAATAGCAGTGAAACTGAGGAAATCACCGATGAGATCATCGGCGAGGCGGTGCTCGCGCTTCTGAAAACGAATCGCCCGATTACCACCCCGACCCTGCTGGTTCGACTTCGGTTGATGCAGGCGACAGAGTCAGACCGACAGCGAAGAAAGCTCATCGCTGCCGTGATCGAAGAAATTTGCGCGAAGCTTGCCCGTCAGCGCAAGCAAGCGCCTTTGCAGGTAAAGAAAATCAATGGCCGTTGGGAAACCCGAGGTTCGCCGACACAAAGCGCCATGGCGCTGGAAGGTAAAAAGATCCACTGAGTCTCCCAACCATGGTGAATAACACAGAGTGAGAATGTGATGAGACAGACTATGCATCAGCAACCCGATATTTACGCAGGACTGCAGGACACCGCGCTCTCCGACTATTTCCGTAACGCCGGTGATAAGCTGGTTGATGAGTCCGCCGTGATGTCGCTGGCCATCAACAGTATTCTCCAGTCCGAGGGTCACCTGAACAATAAGGCCATTATTTTATGGCTGATTCAGGCGCTGGAAAGCACCGATGACGTGGTGACCGCAGACGTGATCCGTAAAACGCTGGAGATTGTCGTCGGCTACACCATGGACGATATCTAAGGTTTTCACGCTTCAGGTCTACCAGGGCAACACCTTCCCTACAGAGCCTGTCCGCTCTGATCAAAAAAACCTCGCTCACGCGAGGTTTTTTCTTTTACCGCCTGACGGATCAGTGAGCGTTGACCACCACCCACATCGGTCCCTGCCCGACCGCATAGCGGCCTTTCTCCTGCAGCAGCCCCTGCTCGCCGGTAATTTCGTACACCGCGATATGGTGCGACTTCTGCCCGGCGGCAATCAGATACTTACCGCTGTGATCGAGATTAAAGCCGCGCGGCTGGGTCTCGGTCGGCTGATAGCCTTCCACCGCCAGCACGCTACCATCTTCCGACACGCTGAACACCGTGATGATGCTGGCGGTACGATCGCAGGCGTACAAATGACGCCCGTCCGGAGTGATATGAATATCCGCCGCCCAGCGCACGCCGGTGAAATCAGGCGGCATCATATCCAGAGTTTGTACACATTCGATGTTGCCATTCGGGTCTTTCAGCTCCCAAACGTCAACGGAGCTGTTGAGTTCATTGACGCAATAACCATACTGCTGGTTCGGATGGAACACCATGTGGCGCGGACCCGCCCCCTCGACGGTGGTGACTTCCGCTGGCTCCTGGGCGGAGAGGAAACCATCTTCGCTGAGGGTAAACAGGCAGATGCGATCCTGCTTCAGCGCCGGCACCCACAGGGTACGGTTGTCCGGGGAGATATTGGCCGAGTGGCAGCCTTCCAGCCCTTCCACCACGGTGATAGTTTCACCCGGCAGGCCATCCTGCAGCGGGGTCACGCTGACGCAGCCCTGATTGTAGGAGGCGCTGAAGACAAAGCGGCCATGATGATCGGTAGAAATGTGGGTCGGGCTGCCCGGCAGCGCCGCTTCCCCCGCAAAGGTCAACGCCCCGTTATCCGGCGTGATGCGATAAGCTAACACGCGAAACTCCGGACGAACGCCAACGTACAGATACTCCTTATTGGGACTGACCACCATCGGCTGGACCTGACCCGGGGCATCAACCACCTGCACCAGCCTCAGTTTGCCGTCCGCTTCAAGACTCCAGACGTGGATTTGTTGGCTTTCCGGGCTGGCGGTATAAACGGTTTGTTTCATGACTACTCCTTCCCTCACTGCACGTGGATTTTTCATTTTCAGGATAACAGCACCCTGAAAATTATAAGACATCCGCCCATGATACTCGCATCGCCGACCGAATTACCGACGGAAGGCGGCACAAAGGGCATACAGACATTCACGGCAGATGTGGAAAAATTGGTCCTGACGCCACGGCGGTGTACCATCATGGCCAGGTACTTTTCAACATCAACCGGAAATAACACATGACAACACGCGTGATTGCCCTGGATTTAGACGGCACCCTGCTTACCAGCAAAAAAACCATCCTGCCCGCTTCGCTGGAAGCGCTGGCCCGCGCCAGAGAGGCGGGCTACCAGGTGATCGTCGTTACCGGACGTCATCACGTCGCTATTCATCCTTTTTATCAGGCACTGGCCCTCGATACACCTGCAATTTGTTGTAATGGCACTTATTTGTATGATTATCACGCAAAAAAGGTTTTGGCGGCCGATCCTATGTCGGTGGAACACGCGGTAAGCCTCACCGCCATGCTCGCCGAACAGCAGATCCACGGTCTGGCCTATGTGGATGACGCGATGCTTTACGAACAGCCCACCGGGCATGTGATCCGCACCCGCAACTGGGCGCTGGCGCTACCGGAGGATCAGCGCCCGGTCTTCAGCCAGGTCGACTCGCTGGCGCAGGCGGTCCGCGAGGTCAAGGCGGTATGGAAATTCGCCCTCACCGACGATGACATTCCCCGTCTGCAGCGCTTTGCGCAGGAGGTCGGCGAGACGCTGGGCCTGGCGTGCGAATGGTCGTGGCACGACCAGGTGGATATTGCCCGCGCCGGCAACAGCAAAGGCAAACGTCTGGCGCAGTGGGTCGCTGACCAGGGGCTGTCGATGCAGAATGTGGTGGCCTTCGGCGATAACTACAACGATCTGAGTATGCTGGAAGCAGCAGGCACCGGGGTGGCGATGGGCAATGCGGTGGACGAGGTCAAAGCCCGCGCCAACGTGGTCATCGGGGACAATGAGTCCGCCAGCATCGCCGAGTTTATCTACCGTCAGCTGCTGTGATCAGGCGGCGATCGACACGCTTTTGATCTGGGCAAACACCTGCTGGCCTGGCGCTATCGCCAGGTCATCCCGCGCCCACGGGCTGATTCGAGCCCACAGAGGATGGCCGCTCACCCTGAGCTGAACCTCGATCTGTCCGTTGACCTCCAGACACTGAACCACCTCGGCGCGCAAGATGTTGCGGATGCTGGTGACGGACGGCTGGGCCAGCACCAGCGAAACATCCGACGCCTGAATGCGGATCCGCGCGGTATCACCTGCGGGACGTTCGAGCCGGTTGACCCACAGCATTTGATCCCCCAGCGTCAGCGCGGTCATCGCGTACTGCGGATGCTGCGCGGCGATGGTGGCGCTGAGGATCGTACTCTGCTGTTCCGCCGGCAGCCAGGGGTGCATCACGCTGCTGCTCCAGACCTCCTCCAGCGGACCGAAAGCCTTCACCTTACCGGCCTCCAGCACCAGAACGCGATCGGCCAGATGCTGGATCTCGTCCAGCGAGTGGCTGACGTAAAGCATCGGAATATGGATCTCCTGCGCCAGCCGCTGCAGATAGGGTAACAGTTCGCGTTTGCGCGGAATATCCAGCGAGGCCAGCGGCTCGTCCAGCAGCAGCAGCTCCGGCGCGGTCAGCAGAGCGCGGCCGATGGCTACACGCTGCTTTTCGCCGCCGGATAACCGGCCAGGCAGGCGATCCAGCAAAGGAGCGATCCCCAGCAGCTCCACCAGCTTATCGAACTGGCTGACCATGGATTTCGCCATGCCGTACTGCAGATTGCCGCGCACTTTATAGTGGGGAAACAGGCGCGCATCCTGAAAGACATAGCCGATCCGCCGCTGCTCCGGCGCCAGGCAGATACGCTGCGCGGTGTCGTTCAGCACCCTGCCGTTGAGCACGATCCGCCCCGCCTGCGGCCGGGTCAGGCCGCTGATAGCGTTGATCAACGACGTTTTCCCGGCGCCGGAGACGCCAAAGATGGCGGTGATCCCGCTGCTGGGCAGCGTTTCACGGATCTGCAGACAGTGGCTGCCGAGGGTCTGGGTAAAGTCCAGCTCCAGCATCATTATCCTCCTATGCGCTGGCGGCTCACGCGGGCCAGCCATTCTGATATCAAGAGCGAGACCAGCGCCAGGCCGATAGCGATGAGGCACAGGCGAGCCGCCGCCCCCTCCCCGCCCGGAGTCTGGATCAGGGTGTACATCGCCGAAGGCAGGGTACGCGTTTCGCCGGGAATATTGGAGACGAAGGTGATGGTCGCGCCAAATTCCCCTAACGAGCGGGCGAAGGCCAGCACCGTGCCAACAATAATTCCCGGCAGAGTCAGCGGCAGCGTAATGGTGAAAAATACCCGCCAGCGGCTGGCCCCGAGGGTTCTCGCCGCCTGCTCCAGTTTGATGTCCACCCCCTCCAGCGCCAGGCGGATGGCGCGCACCATCAGCGGGAAAGACATCACCGCCGCCGCCAGCACCGCCCCGCGCCAGCTGAAGGCAAAGCTGATGCCGAACCAGTCATACAGCCAGCTGCCAATAAACCCGCGCCGCCCCATGGCCACCAGCAGCAGATATCCCACCACCACCGGCGGCAGCACCAGCGGCAGATGGAGAAGGCTGTCGAGCAGCGCCTTGCCGGGGAAGGTGCGCCTGACCAGCAGCCAGGAAAAAAAGATGCCAAAGGGCAGGCTCAAGGCCACCGCCAGGGAGGAGACTTTCAGGCTCAGCAGCACCGCCTGCCATTCGGGTTCGCTCAGAAACATCAGCGGGTGGTAAATCCGTAACGTTGGAAAATCGCGGACGCTTCCGGCCCTTTCAGGTAGTCATAGAAAGCGCTCACGGCCGCATTGCGGTGGCCATCGACAATCGCCAGCGGGTATTCGACTTTCTGATGCGACGCCTCCGGGAAGGTGCCCACCACTTTCACCCCTTTGCTGGCCACAGCATCCGATCCGTAGACGATGCCCAACGGCGCTTCGCTACGCTCCACCAGCGCCAGCGCGCCGCGCACGTCTTCCGCCGGCGCAAGCTTCGGCGACAGGGTCTCCCAGGCGCCCAGTTTCTGCAGCGCTTCTTTGGCGTAGATCCCTGCCGGAACGTGCTGCGGATCGCCCACCGCCAGACGGCCCCCTTTCAGCAGGCTGGTCCAGTCGGTTTTCTCATCAATGGTAATCGCACCCTGCGCGCTGGCTTTCGGCGCCACCACCACCAGGCTGTTGCCAAGCAGGGTGGCGCGGGTCGCCGGATCGATGGCCTTTTTGTCAGCCGCGTAGTCCATCCACTTTTGATCGGCGGAGATAAACAGATCCGCCGGGGCGCCTGCTTCAATCTGCCGCGCCAGCGTCGACGACGAGGCAAACGACGAGACGACCTCGACGTTTTTCTCTTTCTTATACGCCTGGGCGATATCCTGCATCGCGTTGGTTAACGATGCGGCGGCGAAAACGGTCACTTTCCCCTCTGCCGCCAGCGCCTGACCCGCGACGCACAGCGTGAGTGATACCCCGATAACCCCGCGTAACCAAGAACCTGCCATCTGAATCTCCTGTCAATGCGTTATGTATTCGACAATATAACGATATGCAGAGCATTTTTATAGTGACACAGGACAATAAAACGAAGGGAAATGATACAGGAGGGAAATAGCACAGCGCCCGGTTAAACCGGGCGCCGGGAAATCAATGATTTTGCTGGCTGCGATCTTTGTGGCCTACGCCGGAGAAGAGGTTGAACACTTCGCCAAGACCGTAAATCAATCCCAGGATGACCGCCATCACCACCGGTACCATGATGACCGCAAAAACCAGACTTTTCAAAAGCTCTAACATGGTTCACTCCAGATAGTATGATTTGCTGATTGTAACGGTTTCAGCCGAAAAAACACGCCCCATTTGTGCGGTGGGTAATGACAAAACCGCGCACAGAGGTTTTGCAACTGGGTGACTATCGGTCACAATACGCTTTTTTGTCAGGAAACGATTATGCAGGCTGAAATTCTTCTCACCCTTAAGCTACAGCAGCGCCTGTTTGCCGACCCCCGGCGGATCGCCCTGCTCAAACAGATTGACCAGACCGGCTCGATAAGCCAGGGGGCGAAGCACGCGGGCATCAGCTATAAAAGCGCGTGGGATGCCATCAACGAGATGAACCAGCTCAGCGAACAGCCGCTGGTGGATCGCGCCACCGGCGGCAAAGGCGGCGGCGGCGCGGTGCTGACCCGCTACGGGCAGCGTCTGATCCAACTGTACGATCTGCTGGCGCAGATCCAGCAGAAAGCGTTTGATGTGCTCAGCGATGACGACGCCCTGCCACTGGACAGCCTGCTGGCGGCCATCTCGCGCTTTTCCCTGCAGACCAGCGCCCGCAACCAGTGGTTCGGCACCATTACCGGCCGCGATCGCCAGCAGGTGCAGCAGCACGTTGAGGTGCTGCTGGCCGACGGTCAGACCCGCCTGAACGTCGCCATTACCGCCCAGAGCGCTGAAAAGCTGGGGCTCGATGAGGGCCAGGAGGTGCTGGTTCTGTTGAAAGCGCCCTGGGTCGGCATCACCCTCGACCCGGCGGTGGCCCGCCAGGCCGAAAACCAGCTGTCGGGTCGTATCAGCCATATCGAATGCGGCTCCGGGCAGTGCGAAGTGCTGATGACCCTCGCGGACGGCCAGACCCTGTGCGCCACTCTGCCACAGGCGCAGACGTCTGGCCTGACGGAAGGGACGGAGGCGATCGCTTACTTCAACGCCGATCGCATCATTCTCGCTACGTTATGCTGACCCCATTGACATTGCGCGCCTGAAGTCGTATCCCTGATGCACATCGCTGCAAAAAATGGGATACATCATGTCATCATTGCAAATTTCGCAAGGCACGTTTCGCCTGAGCGATACAAAAACCTTAAAAATAGACCACCTGAGCGTGGCGGCGGGTGAAAGCTGGGCGTTCGTCGGCAGCAACGGCAGCGGCAAATCCGCCCTCGCGCGAGCCCTGGCCGGTGACCTGACCCTGCTCAGCGGTCAGCGCGAAAGCCACTTCTCCCGCGTAACACGTCTCTCCTTCGAACAGCTGCAGAAGCTGGTCAGCGACGAGTGGCAGCGCAATAACACCGACCTGCTCAGCCCCGGAGAAGAAGATACCGGCCGCACCACTGCGGAGATTATTCAGGACGAGGTGAAAGATCCTGCCCGCTGCGCGCAGCTTGCCGAACAGTTTGCCATCAGCGCCCTGTTGGACCGCCGCTTTAAGTATCTGTCCACTGGCGAAACGCGTAAGACCCTGCTGTGCCAGGCCCTGATGAGCGATCCGCAACTGCTGATCCTCGACGAGCCTTTCGACGGCCTCGACGTCAACTCCCGCCAGCAGTTGGCCGCGCTGCTGGCCGACCTGCATCGCGCCGGCCTCACCCTGGTGCTGGTGCTCAACCGCTTCGATGAGATCCCGGAGTTTGTGCAATACGCCGGCGTGCTGGCTGATTGCCTCCTCAGCGAGACCGGCGAGAAGCGCGCTCTTCTGCAGCAGGCGCTGGTCGCTCAGCTGGCGCACAGTGAAAAACTGGACGGCATCACCCTACCGGAGCCAGATGTACCACCAGCCCGTCATGCGCTGGCAGACTCGGCGCCGCGTATCGTGCTCAATGACGGCGTGGTCTCCTACAACGATCGTCCGGTCATCAACCATCTCTCATGGACCGTGAGCCCGGGCGAACACTGGCAGATCGTCGGCCCCAACGGCGCCGGTAAATCCACGCTGCTGAGCCTTATCACCGGCGATCATCCGCAGGGCTACAGCAACGATCTCACCCTCTTTGGCCGCCGCCGCGGCAGCGGCGAGACCATCTGGGATATTAAAAAGCATATCGGCTACGTCAGCAGCAGCCTGCATCTGGACTACCGGGTCAGCACCAACGTCCGCAACGTTATTCTGTCGGGCTATTTTGACTCGATCGGCATTTATCAGGCGGTGTCCGATAAACAGCATAAGCTGGTGCAGCAATGGCTGGATATTCTCGGCATCGATAAGCGCACCGCCGACGCGCCGTTTCACAGCCTGTCGTGGGGCCAGCAGCGGCTGGCGCTTATCGTTCGCGCGCTGGTCAAGCATCCAACCCTGCTGATCCTCGATGAACCTCTGCAGGGGCTGGATCCCCTCAATCGCCAGCTGGTACGCCGCTTTGTCGACGTCCTGATTGGCGAAGGCACCACGCAGCTGCTGTTTGTCTCGCACCATGCGGAAGATGCCCCGGACTGTATTACCCATCGCCTGGCATTCGTTCCCAGTGGAGACGGTTACACTTATCAGCTCGGCCCCGTGGCCTGACGCCTCCTGCCGGGGATCGAAAGATCCCTGGTATTTTTCAGAAAAATAGCGCCAACCTAATATAACCAATTGTATATAAAACAAAATAAATTAAATGATGTCGTTTCACCCTCAAGTGTAAACGATTCCACTAACTTGTTCTGTGTCACACTTTTCACTTCTTTGATATGCTATCTTCCTCATACACGATAAGCCGAATGGAGCGAATCATGAAAGTTCTGGTTACAGGTGGTAGCGGTTACATTGGAAGTCATACCTGCGTTCAACTGCTGCAGCAGGGGCATGAGGTGGTGATCCTCGACAATCTCTGCAACAGCAAGCGCAGCGTACTGCCGGTGATTGAGCGTCTCGGCGGCAAAAAAGCCACCTTCATTGAAGGCGATATTCGTAATGAAGCGCTGATGACCGAGATCCTCCACGACCACGCCATTGAAGCGGTGATCCACTTCGCCGGGCTGAAGGCCGTCGGGGAGTCCGTCGCCAAACCGCTGGAATATTACGACAATAACGTCACCGGCACACTGAAATTAGTCTCCGCCATGCGCGCCGCGGGCGTGAAGAACTTCATCTTTAGCTCCTCCGCCACCGTCTACGGCGACCAGCCGAAAATCCCGTATGTCGAAAGCTTCCCGACTGGCACCCCGCAAAGCCCCTACGGTAAAAGCAAACTGATGGTGGAGCAGATCCTGACCGACCTGCAGAAAGCCCAGCCGGAGTGGAGCATTGCCCTGCTGCGCTACTTCAACCCGGTCGGCGCCCATCCGTCGGGCGACATGGGTGAAGACCCGCAGGGGATCCCGAATAACCTGATGCCCTACATCGCCCAGGTCGCCGTTGGCCGTCGCGAATCGCTGGCCGTGTTTGGTAACGACTACCCGACCGAAGATGGCACCGGCGTGCGCGATTATATCCACGTGATGGACCTCGCCGACGGTCACGTCGCGGCCATGGAAAAACTGGCTGACAAAGCCGGGGTCCATATCTACAACCTTGGCGCCGGCGTCGGCAGCAGCGTGCTCGACGTGGTCAATGCTTTCAGCAAGGCCTGCGGCAAACCGATTAACTACCATTTCGCGCCGCGCCGCGATGGCGACCTCCCGGCCTACTGGGCGGATGCCGCCAAGGCCGACCGCGAGCTGAACTGGCGCGTGACGCGCAACCTGGACGAAATGGCGCAGGACACCTGGCACTGGCAGTCCCGCCATCCGCAGGGTTATCCAGACTAAGGAACCTTCATGAGCGTATTTAACCCCGTTGACCATCCGCATCGTCGTTATAACCCGTTAACCGGGCAGTGGATTCTGGTTTCTCCGCATCGCGCCAAGCGCCCCTGGCAGGGGGCGCAGGAAACGCCGGCAAAACAGACCTTGCCGGCCCACGATCCGGACTGTTTCCTGTGCCCGGGCAACACCCGGGTCACCGGCGACACGAATCCGAATTACACCGGTACCTACGTGTTTACCAACGACTTTGCGGCCCTGATGACCGACACCCCGGACGCCCCGGAGAGTGACGATCCGCTGATGCGCTGCCAGAGCGCGCGCGGCACCAGTCGGGTGATCTGCTTCTCGCCAGACCACAGCAAAACGCTGCCGGAGCTGAGCCTTGAAGCGCTGGAAGGCGTGGTTAAAGCGTGGCAGGAACAGAGCGCGGACCTTGGAAAAAGCTATCCGTGGGTACAGGTCTTTGAAAATAAAGGGGCAGCGATGGGCTGCTCCAACCCGCACCCGCACGGTCAGGTGTGGGCCAACAGCTTCCTGCCCAATGAAGCGGAACGGGAAGACCGTCTGCAGAAAGAATATTACGCCAGCCAGGGCCAGCCAATGCTGCTGGACTATGCCCGGCGCGAACTGGCCGACGGCAGCCGCACCGTGGTCGACACCGAGCACTGGCTGGCGGTCGTGCCCTACTGGGCCGCGTGGCCGTTTGAAACGCTGCTGCTGCCGAAAGCGCCCGTGCAGCGTATTACCGATCTCACCGACGCCCAGCGCAGCGATCTGGCGCTGGCGTTGAAAAAGCTGACCAGCCGTTACGACAACCTGTTCCAGTGCTCATTCCCCTACTCCATGGGCTGGCACGGCGCGCCGTTTAACGACGAAAACCATAACCACTGGCAGCTCCACGCCCACTTTTATCCGCCGCTGCTGCGATCCGCGACGGTCCGCAAGTTTATGGTTGGCTACGAAATGCTGGCCGAAACGCAGCGCGATCTGACCGCCGAGCAAGCTGCTGAACGACTGCGCGCCGTCAGCGACGTCCATTTTCGTGAATCCGGAGTGTAATGATGAGTCTGAAAGAGAAAACCCAAACCCTGTTTGCTGAGGCCTTCGGTTACCCGGCCAGCCATGTCATTCAGGCGCCAGGCCGCGTCAACCTGATCGGCGAGCATACCGATTACAACGACGGCTTTGTGCTGCCCTGCGCTATCGACTACCAGACGGTGATCAGCTGTGCGCCGCGCGACGATCGTACCGTGCGGGTGATTGCCGCCGATTACGACAATCAGAGCGATGAATTCTCTCTCGACGCGCCGATTATCAGCCACGACACCCAGCAGTGGTCGAACTATGTCCGCGGCGTGGTGAAGCATCTGCAGCAGCGGAACAGCCACTTCGGCGGCGCGGATCTGGTGATCAGCGGCAATGTGCCGCAGGGTGCGGGGTTAAGCTCCTCAGCCTCGCTGGAAGTCGCCGTCGGCACCGTGTTCCAGCAACTGTATCATCTGCCGCTGGATGGCGCGCAAATCGCCCTCAACGGCCAGGAGGCGGAAAACCAGTTCGTCGGCTGCAACTGCGGCATCATGGATCAGCTGATTTCGGCGCTGGGCAAAAAAGACCATGCGCTGCTGATCGACTGCCGTTCTCTGGGCACCAAAGCCGTCTCGATGCCGAAAGGCGTGGCGGTGGTCATCATCAACAGCAACTTTAAGCGCACCCTCGTCGGCAGCGAGTACAACACCCGTCGTGAACAGTGCGAGACCGGCGCGCGCTTCTTCCAGCAGCCCGCTCTGCGCGATGTCACCCTTCAGCAATTCAACGCCGTCGCCCATGAGCTGGATCCGGTCGTCGCGAAGCGGGTACGCCATGTGCTGACGGAGAATGCCCGCACCGTGGAAGCCGCCAGCGCCCTCGAAAAAGGCGACCTGAAGCGGATGGGCGAGCTGATGGCCGAATCCCACGCCTCGATGCGCGATGATTTCGAGATCACCGTCCCGCAGATCGACACCCTGGTGGAGATCGTCAAGGCGACAATCGGCGATAAAGGCGGCGTGCGCATGACCGGCGGCGGCTTTGGCGGCTGCGTGGTAGCGCTGGTCCCGGAAGATCTGGTCGATACCGTGCAGCAGGCCGTTGCCAACGAGTATGAAGCGAAAACCGGAATTAAAGAGACGTTCTATGTCTGCAAACCGTCACAGGGGGCTGGCCAATGGTAACACAAACCACCGCGCTGGCGCCGGACGGCCAGCCATGGCAGCAGGTAACCCTGCGCAATAAGGCGGGGATGACCGTCACCGTGGCGGACTGGGGCGCAACGCTGCTCAGCGCCGAGGTGCCGCTGGCCGATGGCAGCCTGCGCCGCCCGCTGCTGGGCTGCGCGAAGCTGGAGGACTATGCCCGCCAGGCCGCGTTTCTTGGCGCCTCGGTAGGCCGCTACGCCAACCGCATCGGCAATAGCCGCTTCCCGCTTGACGGCCAGCTCGTCAACGTTACGCCTTCAAACGACGCGGGCCACCAGCTCCACGGCGGCCCCGAAGGGTTTGATAAACGTCGCTGGCGCATCGTCCGCGCCGACGAGCAGGAAGTGCTCTTCGCCCTGACCTCGCCCGATGGCGATCAAGGCTTTCCCGGCACGCTGCAGGCCACCGCGCACTATCGTCTGACCGACGATAACCGCATCGCGATTACCTATCGCGCCACCGTGGATAAACCCTGCCCGGTGAACATGACCAATCACGTCTATTTCAACCTCGACGGTGACCAGGGCGACGTGCGCCAGCACCAGTTGCAGATCCTCGCCCAGAGGTATCTGCCGGTGGAAAGCGACGGTATCCCGGGTGGTGAACTCAAAGATGTTGCTAACACCAGCTTTGATTTCCGCCAGCCGAAAACCATCGCCGCCGACTTCCTCGCCGACGCCGATCAGCAAAAGGTGAAGGGATACGATCATGCCTTCCTGCTGGACGCCAGAGGCGACGCCAGCCAGCCTGCGGCGCAGGTCTGGTCGCAGGACGGCAAGCTGCAGATGACGGTCTATACCTCCGCTCCGGCGCTGCAGTTTTACTCCGGCAACTATCTCGGCGGCACCCCGTCGCAGACGACAGAGCCCTACGCCGACTGGCAGGGGCTGGCGCTGGAAAGCGAATTCCTCCCGGATTCGCCGAATCATCCGGAATGGCCGCAGCCGGACTGTGTGTTACGTCCGGGCCAGGAGTACGTCAGCCTGACGGAATATCAGTTTATCGCCCGATAATCGCCAGCGCCCTCCGCCGGGGGCGCTGCTTTTCGTCCCCCCTCCTCTCTGGCGCCTCTTTTTTCAGCAACCTGCTCTATTTTCCGTCACCAAAGGGCAAAAAAATAACCTGTGTTTTACAAGCACCTTACACTGAGCCACTATTTTCGCTATGGTTAGGGATAAGCATTGCCGTGAGCCAAATCACGGCAATATAATGAGAATAGTTATCAATCAATAACACATACACCAACATATTCAGCGCACCGTTCGCGGCGCGAGGGATGGCGTGTAGAGAGGAGTAAGAGAATGGCTGTAACTAAGCTGGTACTGGTTCGTCATGGCGAAAGCCAGTGGAACAACGAAAACCGCTTCACCGGTTGGTACGACGTTGATCTGTCCGAGAAAGGCGTTAGCGAAGCGAAAGCGGCAGGTAAACTGCTGAAGGCTGAAGGCTTCAGCTTTGATTTTGCTTATACCTCCGTGCTGAAACGTGCCATCCATACCCTGTGGAACGTACTGGACGAACTGGATCAGGCCTGGCTGCCGGTTGAGAAATCCTGGAAGCTGAACGAGCGTCATTACGGCGCGCTGCAGGGCCTGAACAAAGCGGAAACCGCTGAGAAATACGGTGACGAGCAGGTTAAACAGTGGCGTCGCGGCTTCGCTGTCACTCCGCCGGAGCTGACCAAAGACGACGAGCGCTACCCGGGCCACGATCCGCGCTATGCAAAACTGACCGACGCGGAACTGCCGACCACTGAAAGCCTGGCGCTGACCATCGACCGCGTCGTGCCTTACTGGAACGAAACCATTCTGCCGCGCCTGAAAAGCGGTGAGCGCGTGATCATCGCCGCTCACGGTAACTCCCTGCGCGCGCTGGTGAAATACCTCGACAACATGGGCGAAGACGAGATCCTCGAACTGAACATCCCGACCGGCGTACCGCTGGTGTATGAGTTCGATGAAAACTTCAAGCCGATCAAACATTACTATCTGGGCAATGCGGAAGAGATCGCGGCGAAAGCGGCTGCCGTCGCCAACCAGGGTAAAGCGAAGTAATTTCCCCGGT
The DNA here is from genome assembly GCF_018223875.1 of Klebsiella sp. 54. Taxonomy (NCBI): domain Bacteria; kingdom Pseudomonadati; phylum Pseudomonadota; class Gammaproteobacteria; order Enterobacterales; family Enterobacteriaceae; genus Klebsiella; species Klebsiella sp. 54. The sequence continues at coordinate 591,566 of NZ_JAGRRA010000002.1, read as the reverse complement.
CAAAACAAAAAAGCGTGGAAATCTCCACGCTTTTTTTATGACCTGCGCTAACGCAGAGTAGCTTAGCCGCGACGGGTTTTGACTGCTTCCGCCAGCTGACGCAGGATCGTGTCGGTATCCTCCCAGCCGATGCAGGCGTCGGTGACGCTCTTGCCGTAGGTCAGCGGTTCACCGCTCTCGAGGCTCTGGTTGCCTTCCACCAGATGGCTTTCAATCATCACGCCCATAATGGCGCGCTCGCCGCCGGCAATCTGCTGGCATACGTCGGCGCCCACTTCCATCTGCTTCTTGAACTGCTTGCTGGAGTTGGCATGGCTGAAGTCGATCATTACCTGGGCCGGAAGACCCGCTTTCGCCAGACCGATTTTCACTTCCGCCACGTGCTTCGCGCTGTAGTTCGGCTCTTTGCCGCCGCGCAGAATAATATGGCAGTCGCCGTTGCCGCTGGTATTAACGATAGCGGAGTGGCCCCACTTGGTGACCGACAGGAAACAGTGCGGCGCGCCGGCGGCGTTAATCGCGTCGATAGCCACCTTGATGGTGCCATCGGTACCATTCTTAAAGCCCACCGGGCAGGAGAGCCCCGAGGCGAGCTCGCGGTGAACCTGAGATTCGGTGGTACGCGCCCCAATGGCGCCCCAGCTCATCAGATCGGCGACATACTGCGGGGTGATCATATCGAGGAATTCCCCCGCCGCCGGCAGACCGCTGTCGTTAATGTCCAGCAGCAGTTTGCGCGCAATGCGCAACCCGTCGTTGATGCGGAAGCTGTTATCCATATGGGGATCGTTGATAAGCCCTTTCCAGCCGACGGTGGTGCGCGGTTTCTCAAAATAGACGCGCATGACGATCTCGAGCTCGCCCTTCAACGCCTCGCGCAGGGTCAGCAGACGGGAAGCGTACTCTTTCGCCGCCGCCGGGTCGTGAATAGAACAAGGCCCAATCACCACCAGCAGGCGGTCATCATCGCCTTTGAGGATCTGGTGGATCGCTTTGCGAGCATGTGCAACGGTGTTTGCAGCATTTTCGGTAGCAGGGAATTTTTCCAGGAGCGCAACGGGAGGTAATAATTCGTTGATCTCTTTAATGCGTAAATCGTCGTTCTGATAATTCATCTTCTTTCCAGCGTTGCCATACTTATTCAATGAAATGCAATCCCTCCAATCTATCTCTTCGCTGAAATAGTGTAAACGTGATTTTACAGTAGTGATGGAATAATCCTGGAAATAGGCAAAAATACGCCATAAAGTAGCGAAAGCAGGCTCATGAACTACAATATTTAACTGTTAAAGCTAATTAAGTCTTACGTTTCAGGATTATATAGTGACACTGCGATCGTCTGCGGAGTCTTAAACCATAGCGAGTCAGATCCCTGGCACACTTACCGCTGGAGGCGTTTTTTACCGCTTCCTGACCCAACAGGAGTATCCGATGAATATGAAAAAACTGACGACCCTTTTGCTCACCGCCACCTTAAGTCTTGCCAGCGGCGCGGCCCTGGCGGCAGACACCGGCGCCCAGTCCAACAATGGCCAGGCCAACTCTTCCGCTGATGCCGGCCAGGTGGCGCCGGATGCCCGTGAAAACGTGGCGCCGAATAACGTGGATAATAGCCAAATTAACTCTGGCTCTGGCGGCACCATGCTTCATCCTGACGGCTCGACGATGAGCCAGGACAATATGTCGAGCGATGAGGTACATAAAAACTCGATGTGTAAAGACGGCCGCTGTCCGGATACCGGTAAGAAACTGGACAACGGCGACAGCATGAACCATGACAACAGCAAAACCGACGGCACCACCCAGTAATTGATGCGGTGAGTGCAAACAGAGAAAAGGCGAGCTAGGCTCGCCTTTTCTCTGTTTGTTATCGTTCTCTGTTTATGCTGTCATAGCGTGATAATGATAACTATCAAGGGACGACACCATGGCGCATTCGCATTCGCACTCCCCTGCCCAGGCTCCGGATAACGGCAACGCTCGCCGGCTGCTTTGGGCGTTCATCGTCACCGCCGGTTTTATGCTGATAGAAGCCATCGGCGGCGCGATCTCCGGCTCGCTGGCCCTGCTGGCGGATGCCGGCCATATGCTCACCGACTCCGCCGCCCTGCTGTTTGCGCTGCTGGCGGTTCGCTTCGCCAGCCGTCCCCCGAACGCCCGCCATACTTTTGGCTGGCTGCGTTTGACCACCCTGGCGGCGTTTCTCAATGCCATTGCTCTGGTGGTGATCACCATGCTGATTGTCTGGGAGGCCATTCAGCGCTTCCAGCATCCGCAGCCGGTTGCCGGGGTGACGATGATGGTGATTGCGGTCGCTGGCCTGCTGGCCAACGTGCTGGCTTTCTGGATCCTGCATCGTGGCAGCGAAGAGCGGAATCTTAACGTGCGCGCCGCGGCGCTACACGTGCTCGGCGATCTGCTGGGTTCGGTTGGCGCGATTGTGGCCGCCGTGGTGATCCTCACTACCGGCTGGACGCCTGTCGACCCGATCCTTTCCGTGCTGGTTTCCTGCCTGGTGCTACGTAGCGCATGGCGGCTGCTGAAGGAGAGTCTGCATGAGCTGCTGGAAGGCGCACCGCGTTCGCTGGATGTGGCGGCCCTACAGCGGGATATCCGCCGCTCTATCCCGGAGGTGCGCGATGTTCACCACGTTCACGTCTGGCTGGTGGGGGAAAAACCGGTGATGACGCTGCATGTGCAGGTGGTCCCGCCGCACGATCATGATGCGTTACTCAACCGCATCCTGCATTTCCTGGAACATAAATATGAAATTGAGCATGCCACGGTGCAGATGGAGTACCAGCCCTGCAGCGGCCCGGAGTGCCATCTCAACACGATGCACGCCGGGCACGATCATCACCACCATCATTAGCCAGAAAACGCGTGAGAACCTCGCTCACGCGCGCTGTTTATCCACATTCGGCTGCCGTTCAGCGCAATGAACGTCAGCAAGAGATATTCCAGCGACATAGCATAGACGCCCTGACGGGCAAAAATCACCACGCTTATGACGTTGACGATGACCCACAGCAGCCAGTTCTCAACGTATTTGCGGGTCATTAAGATCATCGCCACTACCGACAGCACCGTCATACAGGAGTCCCAGAACGGGAAGGCATCCGGCTGCAGTTCCGGCATCGTGACCTGCAAACCAAGCGCTTGCATCAGGCTGACCGCGATTCGCGTCAGGAAGGCAAAAAACGGATTGATAAACAGGGTCAGCAAGCCGATCGCCACCACGCAGGCCGCCAGCCAGCCCAGGGCTTTACTGCGTGGTAGCCAGCGGATCTGCAGCTCGGCCTCATGATTGCTGCTTTGCCGCGACCAGGCATACCAGCCGTAAACGTTAGCGGCAAAGAAGAACAGCTGCAGCAACAGGCTGGCGTACAGCTGGATCTGAAAGAAGATGATGGCGAACAGCGTGACGTTGACCAGACCGAATGCATAGTTGCTGATCTTCTCCAGGCTCGCCAGCCAGATACACAGCAGCCCGGCGATGGTCCCCACGGCCTCTATCCAGGAGAGATCGTACCCCCCGGCGCCGATGGGTATATGTACTAAAATATTCTGCGTGCTAAAAAAATCCATTTTATCCTCTCAGCGTCAGATGACGCGGCAATAGGTTATCCCCGTAGTGTAGCCGCAAAATCCAGCATCCGGTTAAGGGGAATTAATGCGCCGGTCCGCAGCGCTTCGTCGACGTGGATTTCATGTTCAGCGCCGCCCTGCTCGAGCCCCTCGGCAATGGCTTTCAGGCCGTTCATCGCCATCCACGGACAATGCGCGCAGCTGCGGCAGGTCGCCCCTTCACCAGCGGTGGGCGCTTCCAGCAGCGTTTTCTCCGGCACCGCCTGCTGCATTTTATAAAAGATACCGCGATCGGTCGCCACGATCAGCTGGCGCTGGGGCAGGCTTTTCGCCGCCGCGATCAGCTGACTGGTGGAACCTACGGCATCGGCCATCTCGACGATTGCCTGCGGCGACTCGGGATGGACCAGTACAGCAGCTTCAGGATAGAGGGCCTTCATACGCGTCAGTGCCTGGGTTTTAAACTCATCGTGCACGATGCACGCCCCCTGCCAGCAGAGCACGTCTGCGCCGGTCTGACGCTGAACATAGCGGCCAAGATGGCGGTCCGGCGCCCAGAGGATCTTTTGACCAAGACTATCCAGATGGTCAATGAGTTCCACGGCGATGCTGGAGGTCACCACCCAGTCGGCGCGAGCCTTCACCGCGGCGGACGTATTGGCATAGACTACCACGGTGCGATCGGGATGGGCGTCGCAGAAGGCGTTGAATTCCTCAATCGGACAGCCCAGATCCAGCGAACACTCGGCGTTCAGGGTCGGCATCAGAATGGTCTTTTCCGGGCTAAGGATTTTGGCGGTTTCCCCCATAAAACGCACCCCGGCGACCAGCAGCGTGGAGGCCGAATGGCGGGCGCCAAAGCGCGCCATCTCCAGCGAGTCGGCTATACAGCCGCCGGTCTCTTCCGCCAGTTGTTGAATTTCAGGATCGGTGTAGTAATGCGCCACCATCACGGCATCGCGCTCGCGCAGCAGACGCTTGATTTTCTCGCGGTAAAACTGCTTTTCGTCGACGGTCAGCGGCTGCGGTTTCGGTGGGAAGGGATAAATCGCCGTTTCAGGATCAAACATTACGCTCATCATGCAATCTCGTTTTACTGGCTTAACTCTAAGACCGTCACTATGGCCTGTCTGCGCCTTAACACGGTCATGGTGTTTTATATGCTAAACAAGATAGCGGATTACGAGCAAAAAGTCGTGATGAATTTTGTACATGAGCACCTATTCCCCGGGGATGATGCTACGCATCTTCCCGGGCTACCGGTTCGTGCCTTATGGCGTCACGGTAAGCGGCGGCAGGGGGTCATGCTGAAGTAGGATTGTGGAGAATGACGCATAGCAAAAAGGCGCCTTTAGGGCGCCTTTTTACATTGGTGGGTCGTGCAGGATGACTCGGCTTCGCCTCGCCCTTCGGGCCGTCGCCGCAAGCGGCTCCGTTGTCTCACTACGTGAGACCCGAACCTGCCGCAGGTTCGAATCGTTGAGTTCAACGCATAGCAAAAAGGCGCCTTTAGGGCGCCTTTTTACATTGGTGGGTCGTGCAGGATTCGAACCTGCGACCAATTGATTAAAAGTCAACTGCTCTACCAACTGAGCTAACGACCCCTTGCGGGATTTTGCTACTGTAATCATTCAGGATGGTGGGTCGTGCAGGATGACTCGGCTTCGCCTCGCCCTTCGGCGCCGTTGCTGACGCAACGTTATCCTTCACTTTTCTACCAGTTACCATCATTAAAGATTGGTGGGTCGTGCAGGATTCGAACCTGCGACCAATTGATTAAAAGTCAACTGCTCTACCAACTGAGCTAACGACCCGCTCTGGTACTACCTGAATAATTTCACTCGACACCAATATTAAAATTGGTGGGTCGTGCAGGATGACTCGGCTTCACCTCGCCCTGGGGCGCCGTTGCTGACGCAACGTTATCCTTCACGTTCAACATCTGAGTTAAATGCTGAAATTGGTGGGTCGTGCAGGATTCGAACCTGCGACCAATTGATTAAAAGTCAACTGCTCTACCAACTGAGCTAACGACCCGAGTGGTGGGTGATGACGGGATCGAACCGCCGACCCCCTCCTTGTAAGGGAGGTGCTCTCCCAGCTGAGCTAATCACCCGAAACTGCGCTGGATACTACTGATACTGCCTCCACCGACCCCATCATTATAATGGTGGGTCGTGCAGGATTCGAACCTGCGACCAATTGATTAAAAGTCAACTGCTCTACCAACTGAGCTAACGACCCGGTGGTGGGTGATGACGGGATCGAACCGCCGACCCCCTCCTTGTAAGGGAGGTGCTCTCCCAGCTGAGCTAATCACCCGATACTACGCTGGATACTGCTAATTGGTGGGTCGTGCAGGATGACTCGGCTTCGCCTCGCCCTATGGGCCGTTGCTGTCGCAACGTTATCCTTCACGTTTTACTATCGCGTTCCACCAGAACGATTGGTGGGTCGTGCAGGATTCGAACCTGCGACCAATTGATTAAAAGTCAACTGCTCTACCAACTGAGCTAACGACCCACTCTGGCGTCGCTTTGGGCTTGTTTGATATCCCTTGGCAACGGCGGCATATATTACTGATTTCAGAATTCAGCGCAACTAAAATTTCGATAAAGATCACTTAACTGCTGGCGATTCAGGCGACAAGACCAGAAATGACGCGATTTCTGGTCATGCCGTAATCAACCAAGGGCATTAAGTCGTTTTTGCGCTTGTTTCGCACCGTCGGTGCCGGGGAATTTGTTGATCACCTGCTGGTAAACCGCTTTCGCTTTCGCGGTATCACCTTTGTCCTGCATGATCACGCCGACCTTAAACATGGCGTCTGGCGCTTTTGGCGATTTCGGGTAGTTCTTCACCACCGAGGCGAAGTAAAACGCCGCATCGTCTTTTTTCCCCTTATTGTAGTTCAACTGTCCGAGCCAATAGTTGGCGTTCGGCTGATAAGTCGAATCCGGGTACTTTTTAACGAAGTTCTGAAACGCCGCCATGGCGTCATCCTGGCGTGAAGCATCCTTCACCAGGGCAATGGCCGCATTGTAATCGGTGTTCGCATCGCCGGTCATCGCCGGAGCGCCTGAAGAGGCCGCTGGCGCTGCGCTGGTAGCAGCCGCGCTCTGATCGCCGGAAGACGACGTCTGGGCGCCAGCCGCTGCTGCGCCACCCCCGCTCGTCAGCCCGTCAATCTGCAGCAGAATCTGCTTTTGACGCTCAACGATCTGATTCAGCTGATACTGGTTCTCCTGGATCTGACCACGGAGAGAATCAATGTCAGTCTGGTTATCAGAGAGTTGTTGCTGGAGTTGGGTTAAAAGCTGGCTGTGAGCATTGGAAATACGCTCAAGTTGAGTGACACGGTCTTCGACCGAGCCTGAGCCGACACTACTGATTGGCGCCTGAGCAAAAGCGGCCCAGGGGGCCGCTATGCCAACCAGTAACGACAGACTCAATAAATGATGTCTGAAGTTACTGCTCATGCAATTCTCTTAGTAAACCAGTACGGCGCGACGGTTTTTGGCATATGCCGCTTCGTCATGACCCAGTACTGCTGGTTTTTCTTTACCGTAAGAAACGATGGAGATCTGATCGGCAGAAACACCTTTGCCCTGCAGATACATCTTAACGGCGTTAGCACGACGCTCACCCAGCGCGATGTTGTATTCCGGCGTACCGCGCTCATCCGCGTGACCTTCTACAGTCACTTTGTAGGACGGGTTGCTGCGCAGGAAGTTAGCGTGCGCGTCCAGCATGGCAGCGAAGTCAGAACGGATATCGTACTTGTCCAGATCGAAGTAAACGATGTTGTTCTGCTGCAGCTGCTGCATCTGCAGACGAGCTTGCTCTTCAGAAGACATGTTGCCGCCGTTACCGTTAGCGTCCATACCAGTGCCGGCACCCAGCATGCCTTCACCGCTCTGGTCGTTGCTGGCGTTCTTGTTAGAAGAACATGCCGCGATTGCCATAACCGGCAGAGCGATCATCAGCCCTTTCAGCACTTTGTTCAGTTGCATTTCTTTGATTCCTTTAATAATCAATTATTTATTATCACAGATACGGCGACCAGGCAGGTGATTTTACCTGTCCATCAGTTGCCGGAAGACGCGCTTTGAAACGCCCATCTGTAGAAACCAGATTCAGCACGGATCCCATCCCCTGAGAAGAGCTGTAGATTACCATAGTGCCGTTAGGTGCCAGACTTGGCGTTTCGTCTAAAAACGTTGATGACAGAACCTGTACACCACCCGCTTCCAGATCTTGTTTGGCAATGTGCTGCTGGCCGCCGGCCGAGCTGACCATTACCATCGTTTTACCATCCGCGCTCACGTCAGCGTCCTGGTTCTGCGAACCTTCCCAGGTGATACGCTGCGGCGTGCCGCCATTAATATTGACTTTATACACCTGCGGACGACCGGCCTGGTCAGAGGTGAAGGCCAGGTTCTGGCTGTCCGGGAACCAGCTTGGTTCGGTGTTGTTGCTGCGACCGTTGGTCACCTGACGAATCTGACCCGAGCCCAGATCCATCACGTACAGGTTCAGGCTACCGGTTTTCGACAGCGCGAAAGCCAGTTTAGAGCCATCCGGCGAGAACGCCGGCGCGCCGTTGTGCTGCGGGAAGGAGGCAATCTGACGCACTGCGCCGTTCGCCAGGGTCTGCACCACCAGCGCAGAACGACCGCTTTCGAAGGTTACGTAAGCCAGTTTTGAACCGTCCGGAGACCAGGCCGGGGACATCAGCGGCTGGGAGGAGCGGTGAACCACGAACTGGTTGTAGCCATCATAATCGGAGACACGCAGCTCATACGGGAACTGACCGCCGTTGGTCTGCACCACGTAGGCGATACGGGTACGGAAGGCGCCTTTAATACCAGTCAGCTTTTCAAATACCGCATCGCTGGCAGTGTGCGCTGCATAGCGCAGGTACTGCTTAGTGACTTTGAAAGAGCCTTGCGCCAGCGTTGTGCCCGGCGCACCGCCGGTATCCACCAGCTGATACGCGACCTGATAAGAACCATCCGGGTTTGACGTCACCTGACCGACGACCACGGCGTCAATACCCAGCGCAGACCAGGCTGCAGGCTGCACTTCCTGGGGACTGGTCGGCTGCTGCGGCAGACGCGAGCGATCCAGCGGGTTGAATTTACCGCTGTTGCGCAGGTCAGCTGCCACGATACCGCCAACATCTTCCGGCGCAGCGCCCTGGCCGGCCCACTGGAACGGTACCACCCCGATGGGGCGCGCCGAGTCCACCCCCTGGGTGATCTCGATACGTACTTCTGCGTGCAGCACCGCCGCCCACAGCATTAAAAAACCAAATGCTACTCGTAATGCCTGCTTCATCATATCTCCCTTATCCGGGCGGAAAGCCCACGATAATTTAGCAGAATGTTAACAAACTCAAATACACAAAACTACCAAAACCCATGACCGCCCTATTTTCTTTCCCCCCGCTAACGCGGGGAGAAAAAGCGCTTAAGGTTTGAAGTCCAGTGGCGCATTTTTGAACGTTTCATAAACAGCCTGCGACGGCGGTTTAGGGAATTTGCTCATCCGACTGGTAGCCGCCAGCATTTGCTGGCAGAAAGCCGGATCGCCGCCTTCCGATTTCACACTCAACAACGTTCCATCCTGAGCCAGGTTTACGCGCAACGTACATACTTTACCCTTGTACGTATCCCAGTCATAGAGATGTCCTTTAATCGCGGCCTGCACCTGCGAAATATAGCTGGCAATCTCCGCCTGAGATGCACCGCCCTGCCCCGGTTTACTTCCTTTAGCAGGTGAAGAGCCACCTGTGCTACCGCTGGTGCTACCTTTCGGCGCATTCTTACCAGAGCTCAGATCGCCGAGCAGGTCGTCAACGCCGTCCGCTTCTTTCGCTGCAGCCGCTTTCTTCGCTGCCGCGGCTTTTGCTGCTGCCGCTTTGGCCGCTTTATCAGCCGCCGCCTTCTCAGCAGCTGCCGCTTTGGCTGCCGCTGCTTTTTCAGCTGCGGCGGCTTTCTCGGCGGCGGCCTTCTCCGCGGCCGCTTTTTGCGCGGCCGCTTTCTCAGCTGCTTTTTCGGCGGCTTTTTCTGCAGCCGCTTTTTCAGCCGCTGCCTGTTTAGCCGCTTCCTGCTGGGCCTTCTTCTCCGCTTCCTGTTGCGCTTTTTTCGCCGCTGCCGCTTCTGCTTTCTTCTGCGCCTCTGCCGCGGCTTTCGCCGCTTCTGCTTCCGCCTGTTTCTTCGCATCGGCCGCTGCTTTCGCGGCGGCGGCTTCGGCCTGTTTCTTCGCGTCAGCAGCCGCTTTCGCTGCCGCCAGTTCAGCCGCTTTCGCCTGGGCATCCGCCTTCGCTTTCGCCTCGGCGGCCGCTTTGGCCGCTGCTTCCTGCGCTTCTTTAGCCTGCGCATCCGCTTTGGCTTTCGCCGCCGCGGCAGCCTTGGCTGCGGCTTCCTCAGCCTGCTTCTGTTGTTCCTTCGCTTCTTTCGCCGCTTCCTGCGCCTGCAGCCGCTCCTGTTCGAGCTGTTTCAGCCGTTCCTGTTCCGCCGCCTGCTTCTCACGTAACTCTTCCGCCTGCTGCTGCGCCTGTTTTTCGCGCTGTTCAGCGGCGCGACGTGCGCTAGCCTGCTGCTGTTGCTGACGGTTATAGTTATTTACCACCGCCCCCGGATCGACCATGACGGCATCAATCGACGATCCCCCGCCGCCGCCGGCAGAGGCATCCAGATGCTCGTCAAACGAACTCCAGATCAGCAGCGCGATCAGTATGATGTGCAGCGCGACTGAAATGATGATCGCTCGTTTAAGCTTGTCGTTTTGTTCGGTTGCCTTTGACACTATCGGTTCCCAAAAACTGTTCGCCTGTACCCGCGATGCGCACCGACGGCGAGCGATACTCGCCGCCGAACGCCGCGCGGACGCACCTACCTGAAGCGATTAAATAGGTTTGGTCATCAAGCCGACCGATTTAACCCCTGCACTATGCAACAGGTTCAGCGCTTTAATAATTTCATCGTAAGGGACGTCTTTCGCACCGCCGATCAGGAATACCGTTTTCTCATTGGCTTCAAGACGACGCTTCGCTTCGGCAATCACCTGCTCCGGCGGCAGCTGGGACAGCGTCTCCTGCCCCACTTTCACGCTGTACTGCCCTACCCCGGAGACTTCCACAATCACCGGCGGATCGTCATTGCTTTTCACCGCTTGCGATTCCGTGGCGTCCGGCAGATCGACTTCCACGCTCTGCGTAATGATCGGCGCCGTTGCCATAAAGATCAGCAACAGCACCAGCAGGACATCCAGCAGCGGAACGATGTTGATCTCGGACTTCAGTTCGCGACGTCCGCGTCCACGTGCTCTGGCCATGGCTTACCCCTTATTGCTTTCGCTGGTGGTAAAAGCCTGACGGTGCAGAATGGCGGTGAACTCTTCCATAAAGTTGTCGTAATTCAGTTCAAGCTTGTTCACGCGCTGGTTCAGGCGGTTATACGCCATGACCGCCGGGATAGCAGCGAACAGACCGATCGCAGTGGCGATCAGCGCTTCGGCGATACCCGGCGCCACCATCTGCAGGGTGGCCTGCTTCACCGCGCCAAGAGCGATAAAGGCGTGCATGATCCCCCAAACGGTACCGAACAGACCGATATACGGGCTGATGGAGCCTACGGTGCCGAGGAACGGAATATGGGTCTCCAGCGTTTCCAGCTCGCGGTTCATCGAAATACGCATCGCGCGCGATGCCCCTTCGACGATCGCCTCCGGCGCATGGCTGTTGGCCCGATGCAAGCGCGCAAACTCTTTGAAGCCGCTGTAGAAAATCTGCTCCGAACCGGTCAGATTATCGCGACGCCCCTGGCTTTCCTGATACAAACGGGACAGTTCAATCCCGGACCAGAATTTGTCCTCGAACGCTTCAGCTTCGCGCGCGGCCGAGTTAAGGATACGCGTTCTCTGAATAATGATAGCCCAGGAAGCGATAGAAAAACCAATCAAAATCAACATGATAAGTTTAACCAGAAGGCTCGCCTTCAGGAACAAATCAAGGATATTCATGTCAGTCACTGCTTAAACTCCGCGACAATAGACTTGGGAAGCGCACGTGGCTTCATTAAGAGTGGATCAACGCACACAATGAGAACCTCAGCTTCGTTTAACACTGTATTCTCGGCGTTGACGATTCGCTGCGTGAAAACCAAAGAGGTGCCGCGCATCGAGGTAATTTCCGTCTGGACTTCGAGCATGTCGTCGAGTCTGGCGGGGGCAAAATACTCCAGCGTCATTTTGCGAACCACGAAGGCAACGCGTTCAGCCAACAGAACCTGTTGACTAAAGTGATGGTGGCGCAGCATCTCTGTGCGTGCTCTTTCATAAAAAGCGACGTAACTGGCGTGGTAAACCACACCACCGGCGTCGGTATCTTCGTAGTAGACCCGAACCGGCCATCGAAACAGCGTTGTATTCACTTTACATCCCGGTAATGCAAAAAAAGGTTAGAGCTTTCAAACTTCGCTACTATACGCGCGGGAAAGGTGGTTTGGAATGGGGGAAAGTAAACGGGGCGTAAATTTTTATGGGCTTATGCAAGCCCATAGCATTAACAGAGATCTCTTATTCAAAAGAAGAAAAAGAAGAGACCTAAAGCGAGCACGATATCAGCGATAAGCGGACAAAAAATCCCCTGCCAGTGAACGGCACGCGGGCGGAAGCCCACGCCGTGAATAACGCCGCTGCAAACTGCCCACATCAGCAAGAAACCATGCCAGATTTCCAGCTCGCTGGTCTTCGCGGCAAAGCGCGACGGATCCCAGAAGATGCAGCCTGCCAGCAGCAGCGCCATCAATAAGGAAAGCGCCCGGAGCGGGCGCTTGTCCATTATCGCGTACAGAGTAGCGATAAATTTCATCAGATTTCTTCTTTCTTCCCGGCTTTGGTGGCTTCCACGTGCTCAAGCGCCAGCGCGGTAATCACCCCAAAGGCACAGGCAAGAAGCGTTCCCAAAATCCATGCGAAGTACCACATATATAGCTCCTTACCTTAGTACAGCGAGTGGGTGTTCTTTTCGATGTCTTCGCGCGTGATGCGGCCAAACATTTTCCAGTAACACCAGCTGGTGTAGCCCAGAATGATCGGCACGAAGACAATCGCCACGTAGGTCATCAGATTCAGCGTCCGCTGGCTGGAGGTCGCGTCCCACATCGTCAGGCTGGCGTTCAGCATAGTGCTGGACGGCATGATGAACGGGAACATCGCGATACCGGCAGTCAGAATGATGCAGGCCAGGGTCAGCGAGGAGAACAGGAATGCCCAGGCGCCTTTATCCGCTTTGGTCGAAACGACGGTCAGCAGCGGCAGCACCACGCCCAGGGCAGGGATCGCCCACAGCGCTGGCATATTGTTAAAGTTCACCATCCACGCGCCAGCTTCACGCACCACTTCTTTGGTCAGCGGATTAGACGGGCCGGTATGGTCAATCACCGATTTCACCACATAGCCGTCGATACCGTAGTAGACCCACACGCCCGCCAGCGCGAAGCAGACCAGCGTCACCAGCGCCGCCACCGTGGAGACGGTGCGGGTGCGCAGGTGCAGTTCGCCTACGGTACGCATCTGCAGATAGGTCGCGCCCTGGGTCAGGATCATCGCCACGCTGACGATACCGGCCAGCAGACCAAACGGGTTCAGCAGCTGGAAGAAATTACCGGTATAGAAGAGACGCAGGTATTCGTCGACATGGAACGGCACGCCCTGCAGCAGGTTGCCGAAGGCCACGCCAATCACCAGCGGCGGCACGAAGCTGCCGATGAAGATGCCCCAGTCCCACATGTTGCGCCAGCGGGTGTCCTCGATCTTGGAACGGTAGTCGAAACCGACCGGACGGAAGAACAACGAGGCCAGCACCAGAATCATCGCCACATAGAAACCGGAGAACGCCGCGGCGTAGACCATCGGCCAGGCAGCGAACAGCGCGCCGCCGGCGGTGATCAGCCACACCTGGTTACCGTCCCAGTGCGGGGCGATGGCGTTGATCATAATCCGACGCTCGGTGTCGTTACGGCCGAGGAAGCGGGTGAGCATGCCCACCCCCATGTCGAACCCGTCGGCGACGGCGAAGCCAATCAGCAGGATGCCAATCAGCAGCCACCAGATAAAACGCAATACTTCATAATCGATCATTTGACGACTCCTGTCTTAGCGTGCCGACTGAATAGCCGCAGAGGACTGTTCAAAGTGATAGCGGCCGGTTTTCAGGCTGCTAGGTCCTTTGCGGGCAAACTTGAACATCAGGAACAGTTCAGCCACCAGGAACAGCGTGTACAGGCCGCAGATCAGCAACATAGAGAAGATCAGATCGCCCGCGGTCAGCGACGAGTTGGCCACCGCCGTCGGCAGGACTTCACCAATCGCCCACGGCTGACGGCCGTATTCGGCAACAAACCAGCCCGACTCCACGGCAATCCATGGCAGCGGCAAGCCATAGAACGCGGCGCGCAGCAGCCATTTTTTCTCGCCGATACGGTTACGGATCACGCTCCAGAAGGAGGCGCCGATAATCAACAGCATCAGGATGCCGCACGCCACCATGATACGGAAGGCGAAGTACAGCGGTGCGACGCTTGGAATAGAGTCTTTGGTCGCTTTGGCGATCTGCTCTTCCGTGGCGTCAGCGACGTTCGGGGTATAGCGTTTCAGCAGCAGACCATAGCCAAGATCTTTCTTCACGTTATTGAACTGGTCGCGAACGGCCTGGTCGGTGGAACCGGCGCGCAGTTGCTCCAGCAACGCATAGGCCTTCATGCCGTTACGGATACGCTCTTCGTGCTGAACCATCAGATCCTTCAGACCGATAACCGGCTTATCCACCGAGCGGGTGGCAATGATGCCCAGCGCGTAAGGGATCTGGATGGCGAAGTGGTTGGTTTGCGCATTCTGATCGGGAATACCAAACAGGGTAAAGGCCGCCGGCGCAGGCTGGGTTTCCCACTCTGCTTCGATAGCCGCCAGTTTGGTTTTCTGCACGTCGCCCATTTCGTAACCAGATTCGTCACCCAGCACAATAACGGAGAGGATCGCTGCCATACCGAAGCTGGCTGCGATGGCGAAGGAGCGCTTAGCAAAGGCAAAGTCACGGCCTTTCAGCATGTACCAGGAGCTGATAGCCAGGATGAACATCGCACCGGTGACATAGCCAGACGCCACGGTGTGAACGAATTTCACCTGAGCAACCGGGTTGAGCACCAGTTCGGAGAAGCTAACCATCTCCATACGCATGGTTTCAAAGTTGAAGTCCGATGCGATAGGGTTCTGCATCCAGCCGTTTGCGACGAGGATCCACAGCGCGGAGAGGTTGGAGCCCAGTGCGACCAGCCAGGTGACGGCCATGTGCTGAACTTTACCCAGACGATCCCAACCGAAGAAGAACAGACCTACAAAGGTGGATTCGAGGAAGAAGGCCATCAGACCTTCAATGGCCAGCGGCGCACCGAAGATATCCCCCACGTAGTGTGAGTAATACGACCAGTTAGTCCCGAACTGGAACTCCATGGTCAGACCGGTCGCCACACCCAGCGCGAAGTTGATACCAAACAACTTGCCCCAGAATTTGGTCATATCTTTATAAATCTGTTTGCCGGAAAGGACGTAGACCGTTTCCATAATGGCCAGCAGGAACGCCATACCGAGCGTCAGTGGCACAAACAGGAAGTGGTACATCGCGGTCAAGGCAAACTGTAAGCGCGACAGTTCGACTATATCTAACATCATGACTCCTTGCTCATCGCATGAAGACTCCGAAAATGAACCGAGAAGCTCTGGCTCATACGCATGCCCCAATACAAATTTTTATTTGTCGCCCGCCCGGAGCGGGTTTCAACCGAAAGTGAAACCACGCCAGGACAAGGTTACAAATACGTTAACGAAAAACCCAATTGATTCCCCAATATATTACGCCGCAATAACCTTACAATAAATATGTTTTTATTGTTCCAGTTTTACATTTTTCGACGGTGATCAATATATAGCGAAGATGGCCAGTTTAGGCCAATTTGACTTGAGACAATTTAACGTTTTTTGAAGGATTTTTCCAAGCATTAAGTATTGATATAAATCAATTTTTACTCTACGTGTTAATTATGTAGCCCAATAAAGAATATTGGTAAACTTAATGTTAATACTGTGTTTAAAGTATACTTTGATTGGTTACTAAAAAGGGAGAGATGAGAATCATAGGTAATATTATTTAACGCCGCAGGAAAAAAAAGAAAAAAAAGAGCCGATCCGATTAATGCTAGACCGCTCACAGTATTTTTTCCTGTTTTCTTATCCCCTCCCCCACTCTTTTTTTAGTGTCTGTTTTGCTTCCCTCCGGTACGGCCAGGGCATATTTTCCTTTCCGACAACCGCACGTCGAGAATATTTATGAAATAATTTTTAAAATCAATATGATAGATAAGGTTTTCGCCAAACGCGGGGTTTGCTGGCTCAGCGGCTTTCGGGAGAAGCGGATAACGGCCAAAAAAAAGGCCACCTGACGGTGGCCAACCATGTCGAAATCGGACAGATTTCTGCTTGCGGACAAGCAGAGAGGGTTTACTTGATGATCGCTTTCAGCGCTTCGCCGATATCGGCCAGGCTGCGAACGGTTTTCACACCGGCTGCTTCCAGGGCTGCGAATTTCTCATCAGCAGTACCTTTACCGCCAGCGATGATGGCGCCCGCATGGCCCATACGCTTGCCTTTCGGCGCGGTCACGCCCGCGATGTAGCCGACAACCGGCTTGGTCACGTGCTCTTTGATGTAGGCAGCCGCTTCTTCTTCCGCGCTGCCGCCGATCTCACCGATCATGACGATCGCTTCGGTCTGCGGGTCTTCCTGGAACAGCTTCAGGATATCGATGAAGTTAGAGCCCGGGATCGGGTCGCCGCCGATACCGACGCAGGTAGACTGGCCGAAGCCGTAGTCGGTGGTTTGCTTAACCGCTTCATAGGTCAGGGTACCGGAACGGGAAACGATGCCCACTTTACCCGGCTTGTGAATGTGACCCGGCATGATGCCGATTTTGCATTCGCCCGGGGTGATCACGCCTGGGCAGTTCGGGCCGATCATGCGCACGCCCGCTTCGTCCAGTTTCACTTTCACGGTCAGCATATCCAGGGTCGGGATACCTTCGGTGATGGTGATGATAAGCTTAATGCCCGCGTCAATCGCTTCCAGAATGGAATCTTTGCAGAACGGCGCCGGAACGTAGATCACGGTCGCGGTAGCGCCGGTCGCTTCAACGGCTTCGCGCACGGTGTTGAACACCGGCAGGCCCAGGTGCGTGGTGCCGCCTTTGCCTGGCGTCACGCCGCCAACCATTTGCGTACCGTAAGCGATCGCTTGTTCAGAGTGGAAGGTCCCCTGGCTACCGGTGAAGCCCTGGCAGATAACCTTGGTATCTTTATTAATTAAAACTGACATTATTTCCCCTCCACTGCGGCAACAACCTGCTGTGCTGCGTCCGTCAGACTTTTCGCTGCAATAATATTCAGGCCGCTGTCAGCCAGTTTTTTCGCGCCCAGTTCGGCGTTGTTACCTTCCAGACGAACCACCACCGGAACGTTAACCCCAACTTCCGCTACCGCACCGATGATACCGTCAGCGATCAGGTCGCAGCGTACGATACCGCCGAAGATGTTAACCAGCACCGCTTTCACGTTGTCATCAGAGAGGATGATTTTGAACGCTTCGGTGACGCGCTCTTTGGTGGCGCCGCCGCCCACGTCGAGGAAGTTAGCCGGTTCGCCGCCGTGCAGTTTAACGATGTCCATGGTACCCATCGCCAGGCCCGCGCCGTTAACCATGCAACCAATGTTGCCGTCCAGCGCGACGTAGTTCAGTTCCCACTGCGCAGCCTGCGCTTCACGCGGATCTTCCTGAGACTGGTCGCGCATTTCGCGCAGATCCGGCTGGCGGAACAGTGCGTTGCCGTCAGCACCCAGTTTGCCGTCCAGGCAGATCAGGTCGCCCTGCTTGGTGATCACCAGCGGGTTAATTTCGATCAGCGCCAGGTCGCGCTCCAGGAAAATGGTCGCCAGGCCCATGAAAATCTTAGTGAACTGCTGAACCTGCTTACCTTCCAGGCCCAGTTTGAACGCCAGTTCACGGCCCTGGTAAGGCATCGGGCCAGCCAGCGGATCGATGGCGATCTTGTGGATCAGGTGCGGGGTCTCTTCCGCCACTTTTTCGATTTCCACGCCGCCTTCAGTAGAGGCCATGAACACCACGCGACGGGAACTACGGTCAACGACCGCGCCCAGGTACAGCTCTTTGTCAATATCGGTCGCCGCTTCAACCAGGATCTGGTTAACCGGCTGGCCATTCGCATCTGTTTGATAGGTCACCAGACGTTTGCCCAGCCAGTGCTCGGCAAATGCGCGGATCTCTTCTTTGCTCTTCACCACTTTCACACCGCCCGCTTTGCCGCGGCCACCAGCGTGAACCTGACATTTCACTACCCACGGACCCGCGCCGATTTTTGAAGCGGCTTCTTCTGCTTCACGCGGAGTAGTACAGGCATAACCCACCGGCGCCGGTAAGCCATAGCGGGCAAAAAGTTGTTTTGCCTGATATTCATGTAAGTTCATGTGTTCAGTCCATCCTTCAGGGTGTAATTATCTTTAAACCTGTAGGCCTGATAACGGCGCTAACGCGTGTTATCCGGCCTACGGTAGGTAATACGCTTGCTGACTACACGTCCAGCAGCAGACGGGTCGGATCTTCCAGCAGCTCTTTAATCGCCACCAGGAAGCCTACCGACTCACGTCCGTCGATCAGACGGTGGTCGTAGGAGAGCGCCAGGTACATCATCGGCAGTATCTCTACCTTGCCATTCACCGCCATCGGGCGGTCTTTAATGGCATGCATACCCAAGATGGCGCTCTGCGGTGGGTTGATGATCGGCGTGGACATCAGGGAGCCGAACACGCCGCCGTTGGTAATGGTGAAGTTACCGCCGGTCAGGTCATCTACGGTCAGCTTGCCGTCGCGGCCTTTCACTGCCAGCTCTTTAATATTCTTTTCGATATCCGCCATGCCCAGCAGGTCGACGTCACGCAGAACCGGGGTGACCAGGCCGCGCGGAGTGGATACGGCCATGCTGACGTCGAAGTAGTTGTGGTACACCACGTCGTCGCCATCGATGGAAGCGTTCACTTCCGGATAGCGTTTCAGCGCTTCCACTACCGCTTTCACGTAGAAGGACATAAAGCCCAGGCGGATGCCATGACGTTTTTCGAACGCCTCACCGTACTGCTTACGCAGATCCATGATGGGCTTCATGTTGACTTCGTTAAAGGTCGTCAGCATGGCGGTAGAGTTTTTCGCTTCCAGCAGACGTTCGGCTACGCGTTTACGCAGGCGGGTCATCGGGACGCGTTTTTCCGAACGGTGGCCCAGCTGCGGCGCCGGCGCGGCTGCCGGGGCGGCGGCTGGCGCTTTGGCTTCTGCCGGCGCCGGGGCTTTCGCCAGATGTTTCTCAACGTCTTCGCGGGTCAGACGGCCGCCGACGCCAGTGCCTTTGATGGCCGCTGGGTCAAGGTTGTGTTCAGCCAGCAGACGACGGATCGCCGGGCTCAGCGCGTCGTTGTTCTGCTCTTCCAGAGAGGCCTGCTGACGCTGCGCCGGCGTGGACGCCTTCGCATCGGCTTTTTCGCTGCTTTCTTTACCTGCGCTGTTACCTTCGCGCAGGCGGCCAAGGATCTGGCGAGACAGGACGGTAGCGCCCTCGTCTTCCAGCACTGCATCCAGAATGCCGTCCGCTGATGCCGGTACTTCCAGTACCACTTTGTCAGTTTCGATTTCGACCAGGACTTCGTCACGGACGACCGCGTCGCCCGGTTTTTTGTGCCAGGTGGCGACGGTTGCGTCAGCTACGGACTCAGGCAGGTCGGGAACCAGAATATCTACGCTACTCATTGTGTATCCTTTAATTAATCGACGTTCAGCGCGTCATTGACCAGATCTTGTTGCTGTTTCTGGTGAACGGACATATACCCTACCGCCGGAGAGGCGGAGGCCGGGCGGCCTGCATAACGCAGAGAGGCCCCAAACGGAATCACTTCACGGAAGTGATGCTGGCTGCAGTACCATGCGCCCTGGTTGAGCGGCTCTTCCTGGCACCAGACAAAATCATGCACGTGCGCATACGCTTTCAGCGCTTCCTGCACCGCCTGATGCGGGAACGGATAGAGCTGCTCGATACGAACGATAGCGACATCTTTTTGCTCGTTTTTGCGGCGCTGTTCCAGCAGGTCGTAGTAAACCTTACCAGAGCACAGCACAACGCGCTTCACAGCCTGCGGATCAAGTTGATCGATTTCACCGATGGCCGGCAGGAAAGTGCCGTTCGCCAGCTCATCCATGCTGGAGACTGCCAGCGGATGACGCAGCAGCGACTTCGGCGACATCACCACCAGCGGACGACGCATACCGCGCAGCGCCTGACGACGCAGCATGTGGTACACCTGCGCCGGTGTGGACGGTACGCAGACCTGCATGTTCTGCTCAGCGCACAGCTGCAGATAACGCTCCAGACGCGCGGAGGAGTGCTCCGGACCCTGGCCTTCATAGCCGTGCGGCAGGAGCATCACCAGGCCGCACATCCGGCCCCACTTCTGCTCACCGGAGGAGATGAACTGGTCGATCACCACCTGCGCGCCGTTGGCGAAGTCGCCAAACTGCGCTTCCCAGATGGTCAGGGTGCGCGGCTCAGCGGTGGCGTAACCATATTCAAACGCCAGTACGGCTTCTTCAGACAGCACCGAGTCCCAAACGCGGAACTGGCCCTGACCGTTATGGACATGCTGCAGCGGGGTGTAAGTTGAACCATTGGTCTGGTTATGGATCACCGCATGACGATGGAAGAAGGTGCCGCGACCGGAGTCTTCCCCGGACAGACGCACCGGAATACCTTCGTCAACCAGCGTGGCGTAGGCCAGGTTTTCGGCGCCGCCCCAGTCGAACAGCTTCTCACCTGCCGCCATCGCCTGGCGGTCGGCGTAAATTTTCGCTACGCGGGACTGCATTTCGATACCTTCCGGCACCGTGCTGATGCGTTTCGCCAGCTCCTGCAGACGCTTCGGCTCCACTTTATCCGGATAGCTCTCGTCCCACTCATGATTGAGGTACGGCGACCAGGTAAAGGAGTGCATGTTCATCGGACGCCATTCCTGCACCACGCATTCGCCGGCATCCAGCGCATCGCGGTAGAGGTTAACCTGCTCGGTCGCGTCTTCCAGAGTCGCCACCTTCTCCTGCTCCAGCTTGTCAGCATAGATTTTGCGCGGGGTCGGGTGCTTTTTGATCTTCTGATACATCAGCGGCTGAGTTGCGCTCGGCTCATCGGCTTCGTTATGGCCGTGACGGCGGTAGCACACCAGATCGATGAAAACATCGCGTTTGAAGGTATTGCGGAAATCCAGCGCCAGACGAGTGACGAACGCGACCGCTTCCGGATCGTCGGCATTGACGTGGAAAATCGGCGCCTGCACCATTTTACCGATGTCGGTGCAGTACGGGGTCGAACGCGCATCCAGCGGGTTAGAGGTCGTGAAGCCCACCTGGTTGTTGATAACGATGCGCACGGTACCGCCCACTTCGTAACCGCGGGCTTTCGACATGTTCAGGGTTTCCTGAACCACGCCCTGACCGGTGACGGCGGCGTCGCCGTGGATAGTGATCGGCAGAACCTTGTTGCTGCTCGGCTCGTCCAGACGATCCAGACGGGCGCGTACGGAACCGATAACCACCGGGCTGACGATCTCGAGGTGCGACGGGTTAAACGCCAGCGCCAGGTGCACCAGACCGCCTTCGGTTTCCATATCGGATGAGAAGCCCATGTGGTACTTCACATCGCCGGTACCGAGATGTTCTTTATGTTTGCCGGCGAACTCGTCGAACAGATCCTGCGGTTTTTTACCCAGCACGTTGACCAGCACGTTGAGACGACCGCGGTGCGCCATGCCCAGCACCACTTCGCGGGTGCCGCTCTTGCCCGCATGGCGGATCATCTCTTTGAGCATCGGGATCAGGGCATCGCCACCCTCCAGCGAGAAGCGCTTCGCCCCCGGGAATTTGGCGCCGAGGTAGCGCTCCAGGCCTTCCGCGGCGGTCAGTTCGCTGAGGAAGCGTTTTTTCTCTTCCGCGGTAAAGCTCGCTTTGCCAGCTACCGATTCAATGCGCTGCTGGATCCAGCGTTTTTCTTCGGTAGAGGTGATATGCATGTATTCCGCGCCGATGGAGCCGCAGTAGGTTTGCTTGAGGGCGGCAATCAACTCGCCCAGCTTCATCGTGTCTTTACCGATGGCAAATGAACCTACGTTATAGCTTTCCTGGAAATCGGCCTCGGTCAGATCGTGGTAGGCCGGATCGAGATCCGCCACTCTCTCTTGCTTCCACAGCCCCAGCGGATCGAGATTCGCATGCTGGTGGCCACGGAAACGGTATGCGTTGATGAGCTGCAGGACTTTAACCTGCTTCACATTGGTGTCTGGGTCGGAAATCGAAGAAGTGTAACGTGAGGCATCCTTCGCCAGTCGACGGAAATAATCACGCGTTTTGGAATGAAATTGATCCGGTTTAACTCCGGTGCCAGGTAACTGCTGGAACATTGAACGCCAGTTGGCGTCAACAGAGTCAGGATCGGTTAAGAAGTCTTCATAGAGCTGTTCTATCCAGCTCTGGTTCGAACCAGAGAGGTAAGAAGAGTCCAGCCAGGCTTTCATTGCGCCGTTCTGCATCGTGATCCCTTAAGCATTCATATGCTTATTTCGCCGTAGAAACTACCACGCACACCGAGTGCACGTGCCGGGGTTCACTTGTTGCGGACGAGTTGTGGTTTCTATCCGCTAAGGAACCTTTAAAAACTGCCATTAATCTTCGGCGTTCAGGCTGCGGTTGCGTTAGCTGCCTTCACTTACCCCGGTCACATAGTTCGCTATGCTCCCGGGGATGCGTTCAGTTGCCGCCTTACCTCGCACTGAACGCCTTGATTACTGGTACATCTTGTGGCGGTTTTTAAAGATTTCCTGCTATCCCTTCATACTTCAAGTTACATGTACGTTGTCCTGTAACTCGAATTATTTAGGGTATTCATTTCCCGGTAGCACAAACGCTACCGGGGTTACTGCTTTTGGTAGCCCGGATAAGCGGTAGCGCCATCCGGGACACACCGGGTTTCTTACGCGCTGCGCTGCAGCAGCATCGACTTAATATGGCCGATGGCGCGCGTCGGGTTCAGCCCCTTCGGACACACACTGACGCAGTTCATAATGCTGTGACAGCGGAATACGCTGAAAGCATCGCTCAGGCCGTCCAGACGCTCGCTGGTTTCGGTATCGCGACTGTCGATCAGGAAGCGATACGCGGCCAACAGGCCAGCCGGGCCGATGAACTTATCCGGGTTCCACCAGAACGACGGGCACGAGGTCGAACAACATGCGCAGAGAATACACTCGTACAGACCATCGAGTTTCTCACGCTGCTCAGGCATCTGCAGATGCTCGCGAGCCGGAGGATTTTGCCCATTATTCAACAAGTAAGGCTTAATCTTCTCATATTGTGCATAGAATTGCCCCATGTCCACCACCAAATCACGGATAACCGGTAATCCAGGCAGCGGACGGATAACAATCTTCTTGCCCGGCTGATTCAGCGCGGAGATCGGCGTGATGCACGCCAGACCGTTTTTCCCGTTCATATTCAGGCCATCGGAACCACAAACCCCTTCACGGCAGGAGCGGCGGAACGACAGCGACGGATCTTTTTCTTTCAGCTGGATCAGCGCATCCAGCAGCATCATGTCACGACCTTCT
Organism: Klebsiella sp. 54; assembly: GCF_018223875.1. Lineage (NCBI taxonomy): Bacteria > Pseudomonadati > Pseudomonadota > Gammaproteobacteria > Enterobacterales > Enterobacteriaceae > Klebsiella > Klebsiella sp. 54. Next base: position 568,155 of record NZ_JAGRRA010000002.1, on the reverse strand, counting down.
TCCGCTTCGAGGGTGTAATCCTGCATGTGCGGAGCGTCATCAACATCCGGGTTATAGCGATAAATTGAAAACTCGAGTTTCATTTTCCTGTCTCCGCATTAGTAAGTACGAATCTTCGGCGGGAATGCCGGACGCAGTTTCGGTTCCATGTTGACGCTACGACGCGTCATGGATTCCGACTCTGGCAGATACAGGGAATGGCACAGCCAGTTTTCATCATCACGATCCGGGAAGTCGAAGCGGCTGTGGGCGCCACGGCTCTCGGTACGGAAGTTAGCGGATACGGCGGTCGCGTACGCGGTTTCCATCAGGTTATCCAGCTCCAGGCACTCAACGCGCTGGGTGTTGAACTCGCTGGAGGTATCGTCGAGACGGGCGTTTTTCAGGCGCTCGCGGATCACTTTCAGCTGTTCCAGACCTTTGTGCATCGCATCGCCTTCGCGGAACACCGAGAAGTTATGCTGCATACATTCCTGCAGCGCTTTGCGGATCGCCACCGGATCTTCACCGGAACGGGTGTTGTTCCAGCGGTTGAGGCGGTCCAGCGAGCCTTCGATATCGGATTCGCTGGCGTCGCGCAGCGTGCCCTGCTCGGCGATGGATTCCTGCAGATGCAGGCCCGCCGCGCGGCCGAAGACCACCAGGTCGAGCAGCGAGTTGCCGCCAAGACGGTTAGCGCCGTGGACCGATACGCAGGCGATTTCGCCTACCGCGAACAGGCCCGGGATCACCACGTCTTCGCCCTTCTCATTGACGGTCAGCGCCTGGCCGGTCACTTTGGTCGGAATACCGCCCATCATGTAGTGGCAGGTTGGGATAACCGGGATCGGCTCTTTCACCGGATCGACGTGAGCAAAGGTACGGGACAGCTCGAGGATACCCGGCAGACGAGATTCCAGAACCTCTTTACCCAGGTGATCCAGCTTCAATTTCGCGTGCGGGCCCCACGGGCCATCGCAGCCGCGACCTTCGCGGATTTCGATCATGATGGAACGCGCCACCACGTCACGACCCGCCAGGTCTTTGGCGTTCGGGGCATAACGCTCCATAAAGCGTTCGCCGTGTTTATTGAGCAGATAACCGCCTTCGCCGCGGCAACCTTCGGTGACCAGAACCCCTGCCCCGGCGATGCCGGTCGGGTGGAACTGCCACATTTCCATATCCTGCACCGGCACGCCGGCACGGATGGCCATCCCGACGCCGTCACCGGTGTTGATGTGGGCGTTGGTGGTGGACTGATAAATACGGCCTGCGCCGCCGGTCGCCAGCACGGTGGCGCGGGCTTTAAAGTAGACCACTTCGCCGGTCTCGATGCACAGGGCAGTACAACCCACCACCGCGCCGTCCTGGTTTTTCACCAGATCGAGGGCATACCATTCGGAGAAAATAGTGGTGTGGTTTTTGAGGTTCTGCTGGTACAGGGTGTGCAGCAGGGCGTGGCCGGTACGGTCAGCCGCCGCCGCGGTGCGCGCCGCCTGCTCGCCGCCGAAGTTCTTCGACTGGCCGCCGAACGGGCGCTGATAAATACGGCCGTCGTCAAGACGGGAGAACGGCAGGCCCATGTGCTCCAGCTCGAGAATCGCTTCCGGGCCGGTCTTACACATATATTCGATGGCGTCCTGGTCACCGATATAGTCCGACCCTTTTACGGTGTCGTACATATGCCATTCCCAGTTATCTTCATGGGAGTTACCGAGCGCGACGGTGATACCCCCCTGCGCTGACACGGTATGGGAACGGGTCGGGAAGACTTTAGAGAGCAGCGCACAGGTCTGTCCGCTCTGGGAAATTTGCAGCGCCGCGCGCATACCTGCGCCGCCGGCACCGATGACAACAGCATCAAACTCTCTGACTGGCAATTTCATTACACACCCCACACCACAACAAATCCATAAAGAACGTAAGCCACCAGCGCCACAACGATAGCCAGCTGCAGAACCAGGCGCAGAGCCAGTGGTTTAACGTAGTCCGTTAACACCTGCCACATCCCGATCCAGGCATGGATAAGAATGGAAACGAGAGCCAGCAGAGTGAAGACTTTAGTGAAGCCGGAGGCAAAGAATCCGGTCCACACTTCCCATGAGATCTCACCGGTGGTAGCGAAGAAGCCAACCATGTAGATGATGTAGAGGGTCAGAACGATGGCGGTAGCACGGACCAGAATAAAGTCATGTACGCCGTTGCGTCCCAGTGCTGAGGCGTTGCTTACCATACGAGGACTCCTGCGAGAAGTGAAAGCACGACAGTAATAACAAAAGAAATCTTGGCGGAACGTTTCCCTGCTTCGAGGGTTTCGTCCAGGTAACCAAAGTCCATCATCAGATGGCGGATACCGACAACGACGTGATAGGCCAGCGCGGTGAGAATGCCCCACATGATGAACTTCACAAAGAAGCTATCCATGATCGAGGCCGCCGTCAGAAAACCTTCAGGGGAGGAGAGGCTGGTGCCCAGCAGCCAAAGCAGAATTCCGACCGCCACGAAGGTGATGACACCGGAAACGCGATGGAGAATGGACGCTATCGCCGTGATTGGGAACCGTATCGTTTGTAGATCCAGATTGACAGGTCTTTGTTTTTTCACATTTCTTACCATGAATAACGCCCACATGCTGTTCTTATTGTTTCCTTCCTCCGGTCTGCTTGCGGGTCAGACAGCGTCCTTTCTATAACCAGAAGTCATGTTAAAACGTCTTTTCAGGCATTAAAACATCACTAAACAACGCTGGGTGGCTCGGGATTGCAGGGTGTTCCGGAGACCTGGCCGCAGTATAGGCCGTTCACAAAATCATTACAATTAACCTACATATAGTTTGTTGGGTTTTCTCCGGAACAGTGATCAAGGTCACGATAACAACATTTTTTTAATTTTTAATCACCTGATTTGACAAATATTAAACATTCTTGTTACAACCATTACCAGTTAAATGCAATAATGCTCAAAAGTTATGGGGTCACTCTTTCACCTGAGAATAAGTTATGTAACAGTGTGTCAGTATTGACCGATGTAATCAGGACAGTTATTAGTGGTATACAGGTTTTAATATTCGGACTGCTAAAACGCTGATTTGCTGTTGTTTCACCGCAGCCCTGAAGAACGTGCCATCAAGCGCCGTTGCTCTGTACCCTGCCCTTTTCGCTGACGCAGAGCTGTGTGCAACATAACAAACTGGTAACGTATACGGGCGCGGGCCGAAAGCAAATCCACCACCCGGCAGTCTTAAGCAATAAAGGCGCTAAGGAGACCATAAATGTCTGATGCTAAAGCAAAAATCACCCTGGGTGGTGACACTGCTATTGAACTGGATGTGCTAAAAGGCACGCTCGGTCAGGATGTTATTGATATTCGTAGTCTTGGTTCAAAAGGCGTATTTACCTTTGACCCAGGTTTCACATCTACCGCTTCCTGTGAATCTAAAATTACGTTTATCGATGGTGACGAGGGGATCCTGCTGCACCGCGGCTTCCCGATCGACCAGTTAGCGACCGAATCAAACTATCTTGAAGTTTGTTACATTCTGCTGAACGGTGAAAAACCAACCCAGGCCGAATATGACGAATTCAAAACCACCGTGACCCGTCACACCATGATCCATGAGCAGATCACCCGTCTGTTCCATGCGTTCCGTCGCGATTCTCACCCGATGGCCGTTATGTGCGGGATCACCGGCGCCCTGGCGGCGTTCTATCACGACTCCCTCGACGTGAATAACCCGCGTCACCGTGAAATCGCCGCCTATCGCCTGCTGTCCAAAATGCCGACCATGGCAGCTATGTGTTACAAGTATTCTATCGGCCAGCCGTTTGTTTATCCGCGCAACGACCTCTCCTACGCCGGCAACTTCCTGCGCATGATGTTCGCCACGCCGTGCGAAGAGTACGAAGTCAATCCGGTGCTCGAGCGCGCCATGGACCGTATTCTGATCCTGCACGCCGATCACGAGCAGAACGCCTCGACCTCGACGGTACGTACCGCGGGCTCTTCCGGCGCTAACCCGTTCGCCTGTATCGCAGCCGGCATCGCCTCTCTGTGGGGACCGGCGCACGGCGGCGCCAACGAAGCGGCGCTGAAAATGCTGGAAGAGATCAGCTCCGTTGAACACATTCCGGAATTTGTTCGTCGTGCGAAAGACAAGAATGACTCTTTCCGCCTGATGGGCTTCGGCCATCGTGTTTACAAAAACTACGACCCGCGCGCCACCGTGATGCGTGAAACCTGCCATGAAGTGCTGAAAGAGCTGGGCACCAAAGACGACCTGCTGCAGGTGGCCATGGAGCTGGAGCATATCGCGCTGAACGACCCGTACTTCATCGAGAAGAAGCTCTACCCGAACGTCGACTTCTACTCCGGTATCATCCTGAAAGCGATGGGTATTCCGTCCTCCATGTTTACCGTTATCTTCGCCATGGCGCGTACCGTGGGCTGGATTGCGCACTGGAACGAAATGCACAGCGACGGCATGAAGATCGCCCGTCCGCGTCAGCTGTACACCGGCTACGCCAAACGCGACTTCCAGTCCGACATCAAGCGTTAATCTCGCTGTCCGGATGATAAAAACGCGCCTGCTGGCGCGTTTTTTATGCCTGACGATGAAGCCTGGCGCTGACACTGTCTGCTGCCGGCTTAATGCTGGCAGTGCGGGCACCAGTAAAACGGCCGCGATGAGAGCATGGTCTTCTCAATCACGCCCCCGCAGCGCTCGCACTTTTCCCCATCGCGATGGAAGACCTTAAAGCGGAACAGCGCGCCGTGGTGCTTGTTGTTATCGGGCTGGCCGCGAGTGCGATAAGAAAGCCGCGGGATATCGAGTAGCGCGTGCGCCAGCGCATCCAGCTGTATTTCATTAAGCTCCGAGGCCTTATACCCCCCGGTCAGCCCCACCTGCCAGAGGATTTCCACCCGCAGATAGTTACCCAGACCGGCAAGAAAAGCCTGATCCAGCAGCAGGCCGGAAAACTGACGATTGCGGAATTTGGCCGACAGTAGTCGCGCTTTCACCTGCTCCGCGGTTAACGTCATATCCAGCACGTCCGGACCGACGCGCAGCAAGAACGGATGGTTGGCCTCCTGCTCCGCCGTGAGCATCTCAATGTCCGACGCGCTGTAGAGCAAAATCGCCTTGCTGGTCGTCTGTAGCCTGACGCGCAACACCCGGTTAGAGGCAGGCTGTTCGCCGGCCTCAACCACGCGCCAAACGCCGTACAGCTGATTATGGCTGTACAGGGTCAGGCCGCCGGAGAAGCGGGTCAGCAGGGCTTTGCCCCGGGTGTCGATATGGGTAACCCGCTGACCAATCAGTTCGGTTTGATAGGGTTGCAACCGGGGAAAAGCGAACCAGACGTCGGTTAAGGGTTCGTCTTTGATTGCTGCCTCCAGTGTATCCGCCGCGCGGCGGATCTCCGGACCTTCCGGCATACTGTCATCCTTTTGTTAGTGGGTGGCGCCGCCGCCCAGTTTACTATCCACCGGCTGGTGCAGGGCTACGGCTATGGCCGTCTCCAGCGCTTCCCGCACGGTGGCGGTCGCCATACTCGGCTCGCCGGGATGGGCCGCCGCCTGCGCCGGTAGCCATGGAATATGGATAAACCCGCCCCTTACCTCATTCTGTCCCTGCAGCTTGTGCAGCAGACCGTACATGACGTGATTGCAGACGAAGGTGCCGGCGGTTTGCGACACCGAGGCCGGGATCCCGCGATCGCGCAGCGCGCTGACGATCGCTTTGATCGGCAAGGTGCTGAACCACGCGGCCGGCCCGCCGTCGACGATCGGCGTGTCGATGGGTTGCTGGCCTTTGTTATCGGGGATACGCGCATCATCGACGTTAATCGCCACACGTTCGACGCTGATATCGACCCGGCCGCCGGCCTGTCCCACCGCGATAACCAGCTTCGGCTGCAGGTCTTCAATCGCCGCGTCCAGCGCCGACAGCGCCTCGCCAAACACGCAGGGAAGCTGCCTGGCGATCACCGGCTGACCAGCAATCATTGTACCGTCAAGCTGCTGCACCACTTCCCAGGAAGGGTTCACCGTCTCGCCGTCAAAGGGTTCAAAACCGGTGAGTAATACGCCCGCCATCGTCTTCTCCTTCGCGGTCCTTCAGATTGTCATATCTCAGCCTCTGGCTGAGCGCTGACCATAATATGGCGCCCGGCGAACGCCGCCCGCAAACGGCGGGCAAATTCGAGGGCATGCGGACCATCGCCATGCAGACATACCGTCTGCGCCACCACGTTCGCCCATTCGCCGCTGACGCTACGCACCCGGTGGTGTTGCACCATTTCGAGGGTTTGCGCCAGGGCCTGCTCTTCGCTGTCAATCAGCGCGCCGGGCTCGGTGCGCGGCACCAGGCTGCCGTCGGCCAGATAACCGCGATCGGCAAACACCTCCTGACGCGTCGTCAAGCCATAGCGTTGCCCGGCGCGGATCAGTTCGCTGCCCGCCAGACCCACCAGCACCAGCTGCGGGTTAACATCGCGGACCGCGCGGGCGATCGCGTCGGCCAGCGGCGGCGATTTGGCCGCCTGGTTGTAGAGCATGCCGTGCGGCTTTACGTGCTGCAACTCGCCGCCCTGAGCCTGAACGATCGCCGCCAGAGCGCCAATCTGATACAGCGTCTGGGCATAGACCGTTTCCGGCGGCAGATCCATCGCCGTGCGGCCAAAATTTTCCTGGTCGGGATATCCCGGATGGGCGCCCACTGCCACGCCGTACTTCAGCGCCTCGCGCACGCTCTGCACCATCAGCCCGGCGTCGCCGGCGTGAAAACCACAGGCGATATTCGCCGACGACACCAGCTGGAGCAGCGCGCTATCGTTCGCCCCGCCTTCCCCGAGATCGGCATTGAGATCAATCATCATCGTGGAGTCTCCAGGCCAGTTGTTCAAGATAACGCTGACGATCGGCCCGCGCCTTCAGCGCCTCCTCCAGCGAGCAGGCCACGAAATGGATCGGCTGCCCCAGTGGGATCTGCGCCAGCTGGTACATATCGGCATCGATGATGCAGGCGATCCGCGGATAGCCGCCGGTGGTTTGCGCGTCGTTCATCAGCACAATGGGCTGGCCGTTGTGCGGCACCTGCACCACGCCCGGCAGCAGGCCGTGCGACAGCATTTCGCGATCGGTGGTGCGTTTCAGCGGCTGCCCCTGCAGGCGGTACCCCATGCGGTTACTCTGCGGACTGAGCTTCCAGGGGGCGCGCCAGAATGACGCCTGCGAGGCCGCGTCAAATTCGTGGTACTCCGGCCCGGGCAGCGCACGAATGCGGTTGCCCAGCGGCAGCTGCTTGACGCCGCGCGGGGTGGTGAAGCGGCGGGCGGCTTTCCCGAGCTTCAGCTTGTCGCCGTCCTGCAGGCGGCGTCCTTCCAGACCGCCAATCCCCGCCTTGAGATCCGTGCAGCGCGAGCCAAGGACCTCGGGTACCGCAATCCCGCCCGCCACCGCCAGATAGCTGCGAATGCCATGCTGCGGCGTTTTCAGCACCAGCCGCTGCCCGGGCCGGTAGGCGGTGCGCCAGCCCACCCAGACCGCTTTACCGTCCAGCGTCGCTTCGCAGGCGGCGCCGGTCAGCGCAAACCAGCCGCTGCGGGCAAATTCGATCTCCACCTGGCCGAGGGTAATCTCCAGCCCGGCGGCATTCGCCTCGTTGCCAACCAGCAGATTGGCAATCACCAGCGAGGGATAATCCAGAGCGCCGCAGCGGCTGATGCCAGACTGGCGCAGGCCTTCTCGTCCACCGTCCTGTACCGAGGTGTACAGGCCGGCGCGGATCAGAGTCAACATACCCCCTCCTTTTGCGGCACAAAGCGAATTTTATCGCCCACGCGCAGCAGCGCAGGCTCCTTCCGCGACGGGTCGAACAGCGTTAGCGAGGTCCGCCCCAGCAGCTGCCAGCCGCCGGGCGTCGCCAGCGGATAGATCCCGGTTTGCGCGCCGCCGATACCCACCGACCCGGCCGGGACGTGCACGCGCGGTTCGGCGCGACGCGGCGTCGCCAGCGCAGCTGGCAACCCGCCCAGGTAGGGAAATCCCGGCTGAAAACCAATAAACCAGACCAGATACTCCACCGAGGCGTGCAGCTCCACGACCTGCTTTTCACTGAGGCCGCTGTGCTGCGCCACCACCCCGAGATCCGGTCCGGCCTCGCCGCCGTAGACGACCGGAATGGTCAGCGAGCGCGACTCCGGCTCGATCGCGAGGCTCTCCTCCCACCAGCGCTGCAGACGGTCTATCGCCTCCCACGCCACCTCCTGCGGGCGGCGGAGCACCACAGTGATATTGTTCATGCCGGGAATGGCGTCAATCACTTCCTCATGGTTCGCCAGACGCTGGGCTAAGCCCCAGATCCGCTGCTGGCTCTCAAGGGTGACCGGCGGCTCCAGCTCCAGCACGACGGCCGTTTCTCCTAACAGATAACAACGCGCTCGCTGCACTTTTCTCTCTCCCGTCAGGCAGGGTTGGGAATATCAATAAAGGTGACGTCCAGGTCAGTGGTTTCCGTCAGCCATTCGCTGAGGGCGCGAATACCGCCCCGCTCGGTGGCGTGGTGGCCGGCGGCATAAAAATGCAGGCCCTGCTCGCGGGCGGAATGGATGGTTTGTTCCGACACCTCGCCGGTGATAAACGCGTCCACGCCAAAGCGCGCCGCGGCGTCGATAAAGCTCTGGCCGCCGCCGGTACACCAGGCGACGCGGCTGACGGTGTCCGGCCCGGTATCGCCGCACCACAGCGGCTTACGCCCCAGCCGCGCTTCAATCCATGAGGCCAGTTCAAGGCCGGAAACCGGCATCGACAGTTCGCCCCAGGGCACCAGCGGTTCGATTTCCCCCAGCACGTTAATCCCCAACAGATGCGCCAGTTGCGCGTTATTGCCCAGCTCGGGATGGGCATCCAGCGGCAGGTGCCAGCCGTAGAGATTGATATCATTGGCCAGCAGGGTTTTCAGGCGCCGGCGCTTCATACCGCGGATCACTGGCGATTCGTTTTTCCAGAAATAGCCGTGATGGACAATCACCGCATCCGCCTGAAGACGAACGGCCTCATCCAGCAGCGCCTGGCTGGCCGTCACTCCGGTGACGATCTTGTGCACCGTGTCGCGCCCTTCCACCTGCAGACCGTTAGGGGCGAAGTCACTGATGGCTGCACTATTGAGCTTGTCGTTTATCAGTTGTTCCAGTTCGCTATTTTTCATCGCCACTCCAGCAGATAATCAGGGTATACAAAGGCATAACATAACCAGATCCATTCGGGTCGTCGATAGTCCGCCTCCGACACTGACGATGACTTTTTACCGAATAGCGCAATTTGTCTATTCACCCCGCCGCGCATTCGTGTATATTTATGCACTAATAAAGCATATTAAATAATCAGAAAGCCCCTCAAGCCATGAATATGACTAATTAAACGCTATTCATGCAGAACGATCGACTTTCGCTTTAGGCCAGGAAACACACTTCTCATGAAGACAACATCATCGCAACCGCGGGCGATTTACTACGTCGTGGCGCTGCAAATCTGGGAATATTTTAGCTTCTACGGCATGCGCGCCCTGCTGATCCTCTATCTCACCAATCAGCTCAAATATGACGATAACCACGCTTACGCCCTGTTCAGCGCCTACTGTTCGCTGGTCTATGTGACGCCGATCCTCGGCGGCTATCTGGCCGATAAGCTGTTAGGCAACCGGATGGCGGTCATGCTCGGCGCGCTGCTGATGGCCATTGGCCATCTGGTGCTCGGGGCCAGCGAAACCGCCCCGGCCTTCCTCTACCTGTCGCTGGCGATCATCGTCTGCGGCTACGGGTTGTTTAAATCCAACGTCAGCTGTCTGCTGGGCGAACTGTACGAACCCGCCGATCCGCGTCGCGATGGCGGCTTCTCGCTGATGTATGCCGCGGGCAATATCGGCTCGATCATCGCGCCCATCGCCTGCGGCTACGTTCAGGAGGAGTATAGCTGGGCGATGGGCTTTGCCCTGGCGGCCATCGGCATGGTGGCGGGACTGGTGATCTTCCTCTGCGGCAACCGTCATTTCCAGCATACCGCCGGTGTGAACCGCCAGGCGCTGTGCACCCGCCGCTTCCTGCTGCCGAACTGGGGCTGGCTGCTGGTGCTGCTGGTCATCGCGCCGCTGCTGATTGCCGCGCTGTTCTGGCAGGAGTGGTCGGTGTATGCCCTGATCGTGGCCACGGCCATTGGCCTCGCGGTGCTGGCGCGGATCTACCTGCGTGCCGAGACCGATAAACAGCGCAAGGATCTGCGCCTGATCGTCGTCCTGACCGCCTTCAGCCTGCTGTTCTGGGCCTTCGCCCAACAGGGCGGCAGCTCCATCAGCCTGTATATTGACCGCTTCGTTAACCGCCATATCATGAGCTACGAAGTCCCTACCGCTATGTTCCAGTCGATCAATGCCTTTGCGGTGATGCTCTGCGGCATGGTGCTGGCGTGGCTGGTGAAAGAGAGCGTCGGCGGTAACCGCACCGTGCGCATCTGGGGGAAATTTGCCCTCGGTCTGGGCCTGATGAGCGCCGGGTTCTGCATTTTGACCCTCAGCGCCCGCTGGTCGGCGGCCTATGGCCAGTCGTCCATGCCGCTGATGGTGCTGGGGCTGGCGGTGATGGGTTTTGCCGAACTGTTTATCGACCCGGTCGCGATGTCGCAAATCACCCGCATTGAGATCCCGGGGGTGACCGGGGTGCTGACCGGCATCTATATGCTGCTCTCCGGGGCCATCGCCAACTATCTGGCCGGCGTTATCGCCGACCAGACCTCGCAGGCGTCATTCGACGTCGCCGGGGCGGTGAACTATTCCATTGACGCCTACATCAACGTCTTCAGCCAGATCACCTGGGGCGCGCTGGCCTGCGTCGGCGTAGTGCTGGTTATCTGGCTGTATCACTCGCTGAAGGTCAGGACCCGCCGTCTGGCGGTGGAATAATCCCCTTTCTGGCGGCCTCCCAGGCCGCCAGCGTCTCCTGCCGCGCCTGCTTGTGATCGACTATAGGGCGCGGATAATCCAGCGTCACCCCCTGTTTATCCGCCCACACCCACGGCTGATGCAGCGCCTTCTCCGGCACCTTTGCCAGCTCCGGCAGCCAGCGACGTATAAACACCCCCTGCTTATCAAACTTCTCGCCCTGGGTGGTGGGATTAAATATGCGGAAATAGGGCGCGGCGTCGGTGCCCGTCGAAGCCGCCCATTGCCAGCCGCCGTTGTTCGCCGCCAGGTCGCCGTCAATCAGCTGGCTCATGAAATAGCGCTCCCCTGCCCGCCAGTCGAGGCGCAGATCTTTGGTCAGGAAGCTGGCGACAATCATGCGCAACCGGTTATGCATCCAGCCGGTGGCGTTAAGCTGGCGCATGGCGGCATCGACAATCGGAAAGCCGGTCTCCCCGCGCTGCCAGGCCTGCAGGGCGCCATCCTCTTCGCGCCAGGCGACCTTATCGGTCCAGGCGACAAACGGCCGACCTTTACAGAGTTTCGGATAGTAGACCATCAGATAGCGGTAAAACTCGCGCCAGATCAGCTCATTAAGCCAGGTGGCGCCTGCCCCGCCATCCAGTGCGGCGGGGTGTTCCGTCAGCAGCCGATGCAGGCACTGGCGCGGCGACAGCACCCCGATGGCCAGGCAGGGCGACAGGCGACTGGTCCCTTCCACGGCCGGGAAGTCGCGCTGCCCCTCATAATCCGCCGCCGGTTGCTGACAAAACGCGCGCAGCCGCGCCAGCGCCGTTTTTTCATCCGCGGCAAACAGCAGCCCATCGAACGGCGTTTGCGGATAGTTAAGCTCCGGCACCGGCGGCGCCAGGCGAGCGGGCGCCTGGCGCGGCTTTGGCGCGGCCACGCACGCCGGCAATCCTTCCCGCAGCCGTCGAATAAACGCGTTCTTAAACGGGGTGAAGACTTTATACATTTCGCCGCCGCCGGTCAGTACGCTGCCGGGCGGCAACAGGACGCTGTCGTCAAATCCCTGGCAAATCACTTCGCTCAAGGAGCTCTCAACGGCGGCATCGCGCTGGCGTTCATTGAATTCGTACTGATAGTTGTAGAACAGGTGACTGACCTGGTGCTGCTGGCAGAAATGGGCCAGCCGCTCGACGCTGGCGCTAAAATCGTCCGCCTCTTCTACCCACAGCGGTATGCCCCGCTCCGCCAGCGCGGCGTGCAGACTGCGCAAATGGCTGGCGATAAAAGCGGCCTGCCGCGGGGCCAGGTGATGTTCGCGCCACTGCCCCGGGGTGGCAATATACAGCGCCAGCACCTGCGCCTGCGGATCGCGGCAGGCGGCGGCCAGCGCCAGGTTATCGTGAATGCGTAAATCCGTGCGTAACCAGACCAGATGGGTGGCCATATCACTCCTCACTCTCCGTCAGCAAAACTCATCTTATGATCTAAGCCGGCAAAAATAGCGCGCCCAGGCAAAATAAGCACCTGCCAATTCCGCTGCGGCGCCTGAAAACGAGTGTAGACAAGCGACGAAAAAAAACCGCCGGGGGCAACCGGCGGTTAGTGGTTTTCCTCGCAGCAGGGCGAATTAGTAGAAGTCGTGCGCGGCTTTTTCCGCCTGCGCCATCCACACCGGCTGCTCGCTGGTTTTCGACCATACACGGTGCAGCCAGCTGTAATAGCGGGCGCGATCCTTCCAGAACAGCATCACCGGCAGCGCCGCGACGCCAGCCACGACGGCGAAAGCACGACGCAGCAAAATAATATGAGCAGGATAAGCTTTGTACAACGCCATCATTTCTCTCCCCTTTGTCAGGCCGGCAAGCAGCGCCGGAAAATTAATCATGTTTGTCTGAGCAAAATAATACCGCTCTGGTTGTAATTTTACTACTCATCCGACCACTAAAAAGCACGTATTTATACTTAATTTACATTCTCCACGTAAATTAGTTACAAAAAAGTTAAATTAATACTAACCATTAGTTAATTTATGCCTTTGTCATTTTTATACTTTTTTTACACCGCGCCCGCGGATTTTTGCGAAATCTTTGCGCCGTAATTTCTATTCTCCTGGTAAATCAAAAACACACCCGGAGGTGGATTGTGACTGCAGGCGTACTCACTGGCGTTGGGCTGGTGTTCCTGTTACTGGCTTATCTGGTTTATGCCTTGATACATGCGGAGGCATTCTGATGGCTGCCCAGGGATTTTTATTATTAGCCAGCTATCTGCTGGTATTGCTGGTGCTGGCGCGCCCGCTGGGGATGTGTCTGGCAAGAATGGTGAATGACATCCCGCTTCCCGGCCTGGCCGGGATCGAGCGCGTCCTGTGGCGCGTGGCCGGGATCCGCGCCGAAGAGATGGGCTGGCTGCAGTATTTGCTGGCGCTCCTGCTGTTCAACGCCCTCGGCGGCCTGGCGCTGTTTGCCCTGCTGATGCTGCAGGGCGTGCTGCCGTTTAACCCGCAGCACCTGCCGGGGCTGACGTGGGATCTGGCGCTCAACACCGCGGTCAGCTTTGTCAGCAATACGAACTGGCAGGCCTACGCCGGCGAAAGCACCATGAGCTATCTCAGCCAGATGGTGGGGCTGACGGTGCAGAATTTCCTCTCCGCCGCTACCGGCATCGCCGTGGTCTTCGCCCTGACCCGCGCCTTCGCCCGGCAGAAAATGTCCACCCTCGGCAATGCCTGGGTCGACCTGACGCGCATTACCCTGTGGCTGCTGCTGCCGCTCTCTCTGCTGGTGGCCCTGTTCTTTATTCAGCAGGGCGTGCCGCAGAACCTGCAGGCCTACCAGCCCTTTACCACCCTCGAAGGGGCGCACCAGCTGCTGCCGATGGGGCCCGTCGCCTCACAGGAAGCGATTAAGCTGCTGGGCACCAACGGCGGCGGTTTCTTTAACGCCAACTCCGCCCATCCGTTTGAAAACCCGACGGCGCTGACCAATCTCGTGCAGATGCTGGCCATCTTCCTGATCCCGGCGGCGCTGTGCTTCGCCTTCGGCGAGGTGGTGAGCGATCGCCGCCAGGGGCGCGCCATCCTGTGGGCGATGACGCTGATCTTTATCCTCTGCGTCGCCGTGGTGATGTGGGCGGAAACCCGCGGCAACCCGCACCTGATGACGCTGGGCGCCGACAGCAGCCTGAATATGGAAGGTAAAGAGAGCCGCTTCGGTATTCTCGCCAGCAGTCTGTTCGCGGTGATCACCACCGCCGCCTCCTGCGGCGCGGTCAACGCCATGCATGACTCCTTCACCGCGCTGGGCGGGATGGTGCCGATGTGGCTGATGCAGATTGGCGAAGTGGTGTTCGGCGGCGTCGGCTCGGGTCTCTATGGCATGCTGCTGTTCGTTATGCTGGCGGTGTTTATCGCCGGCCTGATGGTCGGCCGCACCCCGGAGTACCTCGGAAAGAAAATCGATGTCCGGGAAATGAAAATGATCGCCCTGGCCATTCTGGTCACCCCGACGCTGGTGCTGCTCGGCACGGCGCTGGCGATGATGACCGAGGCCGGCCGCGCCGGGATGTTCAACCCCGGACCGCACGGCTTTAGCGAAGTGCTGTACGCCGTCACTTCGGCGGCCAATAACAACGGCAGCGCCTTCGCCGGCCTGGGCGCGGCGACGCCATTCTGGAACCTGCTGCTGGCGTTCTGCATGCTGGCTGGACGCTTCGCCGTCATCATTCCGGTGATGGCTATCGCCGGCTCGCTGGTGGCGAAGAAAATTCAACCGGCCAGCCCCGGCACCCTGGCCACCCACGACGCCCTGTTTATCGGTCTGCTGATCGGCACCGTGCTGCTGGTTGGCGCCCTGACCTTTATTCCTGCGCTGGCGCTTGGCCCGCTGGCCGAACACTTTTCCTTACTTTGAGCGATGCGGAGCACCCTGTTATGAGTCGCAAACAATTAGCCCTGCTGGAGCCGACGCTGGTGCGCCAGGCGCTGCTGGATGCCGTGAAAAAACTCAGCCCGATGGTGCAGTGGCGCAATCCGGTGATGTTTATCGTCTGGGTGGGCAGCCTGTTAACCACTCTGCTGGCCATCGCCATGGCTGGCGGCGCCCTGACCGGCAGCGCCACTTTTACCGCCGCCATCAGTATCTGGCTATGGTTTACCGTGCTGTTCGCCAACTTTGCCGAAGCGATGGCGGAAGGCCGCAGCAAAGCCCAGGCCAATAGCCTGAAAGGGGTGAAAAAAACGGCCTTCGCCCGTAAGCTGCGCGCCCCGCAGCATGACGCGACGGTCGACCACGTGCCGGCGGAAGACCTGCGCAAAGGCGACGTGGTGCTGGTGGAAGCCGGGGATATTATCCCCTGCGATGGTGAAGTCATCGAAGGCGGCGCCTCGGTGGATGAAAGCGCCATTACCGGCGAGTCTGCTCCGGTGATCCGCGAATCCGGCGGTGATTTCGCCTCGGTGACCGGCGGGACGCGCATCCTCTCCGACTGGCTGGTGATCCGTTGCAGCGTTAACCCGGGAGAAACCTTCCTCGACCGGATGATCGCCATGGTGGAAGGCGCCCAGCGCCGTAAAACGCCGAACGAAATCGCCCTGACGATCCTGCTGATCGCCCTGACGCTGGTGTTCCTGCTGGCCACCGCCACCATCTGGCCATTCTCGGCGTGGAGCGGCAATGCGGTCAGCGTCACCGTACTGGTGGCGCTGCTGGTGTGCCTGATCCCGACCACCATCGGCGGTCTGCTGTCGGCCATCGGCGTCGCCGGGATGAGCCGTATGCTGGGCGCCAACGTGATCGCCACCAGCGGCCGCGCGGTGGAAGCGGCAGGCGACGTTGATGTGCTGTTGCTGGATAAAACCGGGACCATTACGCTCGGCAACCGCCAGGCCTCCGCTTTCCTGCCGGCGCGCGGTGTGGAAGAGCGAACCCTCGCCGATGCCGCCCAGCTCTCCTCGCTGGCGGACGAAACCCCTGAAGGACGCAGCATCGTGGTGCTGGCGAAACAGCGTTTTAACCTGCGCGAACGCGATCTGCAGTCGCTGCACGCCACCTTTGTCCCCTTTACCGCGCAAACGCGGATGAGCGGCATCAATATCGATCAGCGCATGATCCGCAAAGGGTCGGTGGACGCCATTCGCCGCCACGTAGAGGCCAACGGTGGCCACTTCCCTGCCGATGTCGAGAAGCAGGTGGAAGAGGTCGCCCGCCAGGGGGCCACGCCGCTGGTGGTCGCCGAAGGGGAAAAGGTGCTGGGGATTATTTCACTCAAAGATATCGTCAAAGGCGGCATAAAAGAACGTTTCGCCCAGCTGCGCAAAATGGGCATTAAAACGGTAATGATCACCGGTGATAACCGCCTGACCGCCGCGGCGATCGCCGCCGAGGCCGGCGTCGACGATTTCCTCGCCGAAGCGACGCCGGAAGCCAAGCTGGCGCTGATCCGCCAGTATCAGTCGGAAGGTCGGCTGGTGGCGATGACCGGCGACGGCACCAACGACGCGCCCGCGCTGGCGCAGGCCGACGTGGCGGTAGCCATGAACTCAGGCACCCAGGCGGCGAAAGAGGCGGGCAACATGGTCGACCTGGATTCCAACCCCACCAAGCTGATTGAGGTGGTCCATATCGGCAAACAGATGCTGATGACGCGCGGCTCGCTGACCACCTTCAGTATTGCCAACGACGTGGCGAAATATTTCGCCATTATTCCGGCGGCGTTTGCCGCGGTCTATCCCCAGCTGGCCATGCTGAACGTGATGGGCCTGCATTCGCCATCGTCGGCGATCCTCAGCGCCGTTATCTTCAACGCGCTGATCATCGTCTTCCTGATCCCGCTGGCCCTGAAAGGGGTGAGCTATCGCCCGCTCTCCGCCTCGGCGATGCTGCGCCGCAATCTGTGGATCTACGGCCTCGGCGGTCTGCTGGTGCCTTTTATCGGTATTAAAGCCATCGACCTGCTGCTGACCCTGAGCGGTCTGGTGTGAGGAACAAACTATGTCATTGATTCGTCCAGCACTTGTGCTATTTATTCTGTTAACCCTGCTCACCGGCGGCGTTTATCCTCTGCTGACCACCAGCCTGGGGCAGTGGTGGTTTAACTCACAGGCCAACGGCTCGCTGATCCGCATGAACGGCGAGGTGCGCGGCTCGGCGCTGATTGGCCAGAACTTTACCGCCGCAGGCTATTTCCAGGGTCGCCCGTCAGCCACCGCGGAGACAGCGGATAACCCGATGGCCTCTGGCGGCAGCAACCTCGCCGCCAGCAACCCGGCGCTGGATAAGGCGGTGAGCGAGCGGGTGCAGGCCCTGCGCGCCGCAAACCCGGATGCCGACCCGCGTGTGCCGGTCGAACTGGTCACCACCTCGGCGAGCGGTCTCGATAACAACCTGACCCCGGCCGCCGCGCTGTGGCAGGCGCCGCGGGTGGCCAAAGCGCGCCAGCTGAGCGTCGACCAGGTGACCGCGCTGGTTAACCAGGCCACACAAAAGCCGCTGCTGAGCTTCCTTGGCCAGCCGGTGGTCAATATACTGCAACTCAATATGGCGCTGGATGCCCTGAAGGATAAGTAAATGAGTGACGAGCCGCTGCGTCCGGACCCTGACCGCCTGCTGCAGCACACCGCCGCCCCGCATCGCGGCAAACTAAAAGTGTTCTTCGGCGCCTGCGCCGGGGTGGGGAAAACCTGGGCGATGCTGGCGGAAGCGCAGCGGCTCCGGGCGCAGGGGTTGGATATTCTGATTGGCGTGGCGGAGACCCACGGCCGGAAAGAGACCGCCGCGATGCTGCAGGGCCTGAGCACCCTGCCGCCGCGGCGGCTCGCCCACCGCGGGCGCTACGTGTATGAGTTCGATCTCGACGCCGCCCTCGCCCGCCGTCCGGCGCTGATTCTGGTGGATGAGCTGGCGCACAGTAATGCCCCCGGCTCCCGCCATCCAAAGCGCTGGCAGGATGTGGACGAACTGCTGGAGGCCGGGATTGACGTCTTCACCACCGTTAACGTCCAGCATCTGGAAAGTCTGAATGACGTCGTCAGCGGGATCACCGGCGTGCAGGTGCGAGAGACCGTCCCCGATCCCTTCTTTGACGCCGCGGACGACGTGGTGCTGGTGGATCTGCCCCCTGACGATCTGCGCCAGCGGCTCAATGAGGGCAAAGTCTATATCGGTGGCCAGGCCGAGCGCGCTATCGAGAACTTTTTCCGCAAAGGGAACCTGATTGCGCTGCGTGAACTGGCCCTGCGCCGCACCGCCGATCGCGTCGATGAGCAGATGCGCGCCTGGCGCGACCGCCAGGGCCAGGAGAAAGTCTGGCACACCCGCGACGCGATCCTGCTCTGTATCGGGCACAACACCGGCAGCGAAAAGCTGGTGCGTACCGCCGCACGGCTCGCCGCCCGTCTGGGCAGCGTCTGGCATGCGGTGTATGTCGAGACCCCTTCCCTGCACCAGCTACCGGAAGCCCGGCGACGGGCCATCCTCGCCGCGCTGCGTCTGGCCCAGGAGCTGGGCGCCGAAACCGCCACCCTCTCCGACCCGTCAGAAGAGAAAGCGGTTCTCCATTACGCCCGCGAACACAACCTTGGGAAAATTGTCATCGGCCGCCAGAGCAAGCGCCGCTGGTGGGATCGTAGCGGTTTTGCCGACCGTCTGGCTCGCCACGCGCCGGACCTCGATCTGGTGGTCATCGCCCTGGATGAAAAACCCTTCCCCTTTCAGGCGCGCGCCAGCGACAGTCGTCCGGCGCTGGAGAAATGGCGCCTGCAGCTGCAGGGCTGCGCGGTGGCGGTGGCGCTGTGCGCCATCATTACCCTGGTGGCCATGCAGTGGCTGATGGCCTTCGAAGCCGCCAACCTGGTGATGCTCTATCTGTTAGGAGTGGTGATCATCGCCCTGCTCTACGGCCGCTGGCCGTCGGTCCTGGCGACGGTGATCAACGTTATCAGCTTCGATCTCTTTTTTGTCGCCCCGCGCGGCACGCTGGCGGTGTCCGATGTCCAGTATCTGCTCACCTTCGGCGTGATGCTCACCGTGGGCCTGCTTATCGGTAACCTCACCGCCGGCGTGCGCTACCAGGCGCGGGTGGCGCGCTACCGCGAGCGGCGTACCCGCCATCTGTATGAGATGTCCAAAGCGCTGGCGGTGGGTCGTAGCCAGCAGGATATCGCCACCACCAGCGAGCGGTTTATCGCCTCCACCTTTCAGGCCCGCAGCCAGCTGCTGCTCCCGGACGCCCAGGGGAAACTGCTGCCCTTAACCCACCAGCCCGGGCTGACGCCGTGGGATGATGCCATCGCCCGCTGGAGCTTTGATAAGGGTCAACCCGCCGGCGCCGGCACCGATACCCTGCCCGGCGTGCCGTATCAGATCCTGCCCCTGAAGAGCGCCGCCCGCACCTGGGGCCTGCTGGTGGTGGAGCCGGCGAATCTGCGTCAGCTGATGATCCCGGAGCAACAGCGGCTGCTGGAGACCTTCACCCTGTTGGTGGCCAGCGCCCTGGAGCGTCTCACCCTGACCGCCAGCGAAGAGCAGGCCCGACTGACCAGCGAGCGCGAAAGCCTGCGTAACTCGCTGCTCGCCGCCCTGTCGCACGATCTGCGTACCCCGCTGACCGTGCTGTTTGGCCAGGCGGAAATCCTGACCCTCGATCTGGCCAGCGAGGGCTCGAAGCATGCCCCGCAGGCCAACGAAATCCGCCAGCATGTGCTCAACACCACCCGGCTGGTGAACAACCTGCTGGATATGGCGCGGATCCAGTCCGGCGGCTTTAATCTGCACAAGGAGTGGCTGACGCTGGAGGAGGTGGTCGGCAGCGCGCTGCGCATGCTCGAACCGAGCCTCGGCGGCCAGCACGTTCAACTGGATTTACCCGATCCGCTGCAGCTGGTGCATGTTGACGGGCCGCTGTTCGAGCGGGTGCTGATTAATCTGCTGGAGAATGCCCATAAGTATGCCGGCGCCCGGGCGGACATCGGTATTCGCGCCGAAGCGGACGCCCGGCAGCTGTCGCTGGAAGTATGGGATAATGGTCCAGGGATCCCGGCGGGCCAGGAACAGGCTATCTTTGATAAATTCGCCCGCGGCAACAAAGAATCGGCGATCCCCGGCGTCGGGCTGGGCCTTGCCATCTGTCAGGCCATCGTCGACGTCCACGGCGGGACCATCTCTGCCAGCAACCGGCCAGAGGGCGGCGCCTCATTCCGTGTTACACTGCCGGGAGAAACGCCCCCTGAACTGGAAGAGCTATCTGAGGAATTGTGATTAACGTTCTGATTATCGAAGACGAACACGCTATCCGTCGCTTTCTGCGCACCGCGCTGGAAGCCGACGGCATGCGCGTATTTGAAGCGGAAACCCTGCAGCGCGGGCTGATCGAAGCCGCCACCCGTAAGCCCGACCTCGCGATCCTCGATCTCGGCCTGCCGGATGGTGATGGCATTGATTTTATTCGCGACCTGCGCCAGTGGAGTCAGATGCCGATTATCGTCCTGTCAGCGCGTAGCGAAGAGCATGACAAAATTGCCGCCCTGGATGCCGGCGCCGATGACTACTTAAGTAAACCCTTTGGCATCGGCGAGCTGCAGGCCCGCCTGCGCGTCGCGCTGCGTCGCCACGGCGCGGCGCAGGCCGACGAGCCGGTGGTGCGCTTCGCCGACCTGGAGGTCAATATCCCCGCCCGCCGCATCCTGCGCGGCAGCGAAGAGATCCACCTGACGCCCATCGAGTTTCGCCTGCTGGCGGCGCTATTGAATAATCCCGGCAAAGTGCTTACCCAGCGCCAGCTGCTGAATCAAGTGTGGGGCCCTAACGCCGTGGAGCACAGCCATTATCTGCGGATCTATATGGGTCACCTGCGGCAAAAGCTGGAGGCCGATCCGGCGCGCCCTCAGCATCTGCTGACCGAAACCGGGATTGGCTATCGCTTTATGCCCTGAGCCCCGCCTCTGCAGTACCAGAGGCTGGTGATCTTCAGCCCTTCAGAGAGCAGCAGGAAGCCTGCCAGGATCGCTAAATGCCTGACGCCGGCGGCCTGAATCAGCCACAGACCCAAAGAAAGCGAAGGCTGCATAAACACCAGCCTGAGCGGCGCCTGCCCCCAGGCCAGCCACAGCCCATAGCGGCTCTGACGGAAAAAGAGGATCATCGACAACGGGATGCTGATAATCAGCAGCACATTTAGCGGATAGAGCCAGACCGCCGCAGAGCCCCAGGTGTGCAGCAGCTGGAGATAAGCCAGCAGGTCGTCGTAAAAAGGGAGTCGGCGGTGGGCAATATTCCACCATAAGAATTGCAGGACGAAAAAGAGATCCATCCACGCCCAGAACAAAAACAGGGACTTCCGTTGTATTTTCATCGCTATCCTTGCGAAAAAAATCAGGCCCGCAAGGGGCCTGATGATCGTGCGCCGTTAAGCGTTCTTCAGCACTTCACTGACAATCTCTACCGCTTCTTTTTCAATCAGCTTGCGATGTTCTTCGCCGAGGAAGCTTTCGCAGTAGATCTTGTAGGCGTCTTCGGTGCCTGACGGGCGTGCCGCAAACCAGCCGTTGTCGGTCATCACTTTCAGGCCGCCAATCGCCGCCCCGTTGCCCGGCGCCGCGGTCAGACGAGCGGTGATCGGATCCCCCGCCAGGGTGTCAGCGCTGACCATTTCCGGCGACAGCTTAGACAGCGCCGCTTTCTGCGCGGAGGTCGCGGAAGCCTGCAGACGGTTGTAGCTCGGCGCGCCGAAGCGTTCCGCCAGCTCGTTATAGTGCTCCTGCGGGTTTTTCCCGGTCACTGCGGTGATTTCCGCCGCCAGCAGGCACATGATGATGCCGTCTTTATCGGTGGACCACGGCGTGCCGTCGAAGCGCAGGAAGGAGGCCCCGGCGCTCTCTTCGCCGCCGAAGCCGAAGCTGCCGTCGAACAGGCCGTCAACGAACCACTTAAAGCCCACCGGCACTTCCACCAGCTTGCGGCCCAGATCGTTCACCACGCGGTCAATCATCGCCGAGGAGACCAGGGTTTTACCGACCGCCACCTCTTTGCCCCACTGCGGACGATGCTGGAACAGGTAGTTAATCGCCACCGCCAGGTAGTGGTTCGGATTCATCAGCCCGGCAGGGGTGACAATCCCGTGACGGTCGTAATCCGGGTCATTGGCAAATGCCAGATCGAACTTATCGCGCAGCGCCAGCAGGCCCGCCATCGCACATTCCGAGGAGCAGTCCATGCGGATGGCGCCGTCTTTATCGAGGTGCATAAAGCGGAAGGTCTGGTCCACCTGGTCGTTCACAATGGTCAGATTGAGCTTGTAGTGCTCGCCAATGCGCTTCCAGTATTCGATACCGGAACCGCCCAGCGGATCGACGCCCAGCGTCAGGCCCGCTTTCTGGATCGCCGCCATGTCGACGATGTCCGCCAGGCCTTCAATGAACGGCTGCACCAGATCCTGCTCTTTGACGTGGCCGGAAGCCAGCGCCGCGTCCAGAGAAATGCGTTTCACACCCTGCAGGCCAGCGGCCAGCAGTTCGTTGGCACGGTTTTCCACCACTTTGGTGACGTTGGTATCAGCCGGACCGCCGTTTGGCGGGTTGTACTTGATACCGCCATCTTCCGGCGGGTTGTGTGACGGGGTGATCACAATGCCGTCCGCCAGCGGACCGCCTTTTTTGTTATGCACCAGAATCGCGTTGGAGACCGCCGGCGTCGGGGTGAAGCCGTTGTTTTCCTGAACGATAACGTCAACGCCGTTGGCGGTTAACACTTCCAGCACCGAAATAAACGCCGGCTCGGACAGGGCGTGGGTATCTTTACCGACATAGCACGGACCGGTGATCCCGTTCTTCGCACGATCTTCCGCAATAGCCTGGGCGATGGCCAGGATATGCGGTTCGTTGAAGTTGTGACGCGCCGCGCTGCCGCGATGGCCGGAGGTGCCGAATTTGACCGCATGCTCCGCATTACCGACTTCAGGCTTCAGCACGTAGTACTGAGCAGTCAGTTGGGCGACGTTAATCAAATCACTCTGTTGCGCAGGCTGCCCCGCACGTTTATCGATTGCCATTGCCTGATCCTTCTGGTGCAAATGTTAAAAAGCTAGATCGTGCCGCAAACCTTTTCAATCAGCTCCGCAGGGAACTGCATCGACTGCATGATGTGCTCAATCATGCTGCATTTACGGCCGGTATTGGTATTGGTGATCACCCACCACGGTGTACCAGGAACCTGTTTCGGTTTGGTCTGATTACCGCTTTTCAGCAGCGTACGCGCATCTTCCGCGAAGTAAACGCGCGTGCGGCCGTGCAGAGACTCAGTGGCCTCGGCAAATGCTTTACTGTCCAGGGAATAGAGGGTGGTCAACACCAGCATAAAACGGTTCACCGCGCGCTTCTGCTCGGCGTATTCATCAGATAGCAGCATCTCGCGCATGGCGCGGACTTTATCTTTCACCGGGTTAGCGGGTTTCACCTCAGCGGCAGGCGTGGGCGCCAGCGTCGGCGCGGCTTTGCTGACCGGTGTAGCCGGTTGGGAAACGGCGGAAAATTTCAGCATACGCCGTAAAATGTCGGATGCGCTCTCGCCGATATGCAGAGTGTGGCTGGCAATATAGCGGTAGAGTTCATCATCAACTTCAATTGTTTTCATCTTAATCCAGTGCGATATCTTTTCTGAATACAAATCGTTGGGATTATAAGTACAAATCCCAACCGCGGATAGCGTCAAACCAGGATGGCGGTAAAACTCAGATAACTTCTGGGTCTTGCAGCCGGATGGCAGAATGTCCAACATAATACCCTAACCCGACGCAGCGAAAAAAAGAACTTTGCCATGAAATTAAATAGCCGAGCGCAATCTGCACAGAATCCGCACAACCACTCCCCGATCGTGCTGGTCCACGGTCTGTTTGGCAGCCTGGACAACCTGGGCATCCTCGCCCGCGACCTGATCGCCGACCACGATATTCTGCAGGTCGATATGCGCAACCACGGTTTGTCGCCGCGGTCGCCAGAGATGACCTACCCCGCGATGGCGCAGGATCTGCTCGACACGCTCGATGCACATCAGATTGAACGGGCCACCTTTATCGGCCATTCGATGGGCGGCAAAGCGGTGATGGCGTTGACCGCCCTGGCCCCGGAGCGCATCAGCGGTCTGGTGGCTATTGATATCGCGCCGGTGGATTATCACGTTCGCCGCCATGATGAGATCTTCGCCGCTATTCGCGCCGTCAGCGAATCCGCCGCCAGCACTCGCCAGCAGGCGGCGCAGGTGATGCGCGAGCATCTGCAGGAAGAGGGCGTGATTCAGTTCCTGCTGAAATCTTTCGTCGACGGCGACTGGCGCTTCAACGTCCCGGTGCTGTGGGACCAGTACCCGCATATCGTCGGCTGGGAAACCATCCCGGCCTGGCCGCACCCAACGCAGTTTATTCCCGGCGGCAACTCCCCCTATGTGACCGACGCCTACCGCGACGCGCTGCTGGCCCAGTTCCCGCAGGCTCGGGCCCACGTCATTGCCGGCGCCGGCCACTGGGTTCATGCCGAGAAACCCGAGGCGGTGTTGCGCGCGATCCGCCGCTATCTGACGAGCATAGCCGCCTGATTGGCTAAAATATGCCCGACCGCGCTGCAGAATGCCCGCGGTCGTTGGCGCAGCCGTTCGCCTGATGTATGATGGCGCGCTATCTGCGCCGGCTAGAGCCCGGCAGCTTGTTTCCCCGAAGTCACTCAGAATCATGGCAAAAGAACAAACGGACCGTACGACATTAGATTTGTTCGCAAACGAGCGTCGCCCGGGAAGACCGAAAACCAATCCGCTGTCGCGCGATGAACAACTGCGCATCAACAAACGTAATCAGCTGAAACGCGATAAAGTGCGCGGGCTGAAGCGCGTGGAGCTAAAGCTCAACGCCGACGCGGTCGATGCGCTTAACGAACTGGCGGAAGCGCGTAATATGAGCCGTAGCGATCTCATTGAAGAGATGCTGATGACGCAATTAACCGCCCTGCGCAGCCAGGGAAAACTCTAACTTTCCGCGAAAAATCCGCATTCATGTAGCAGAGTGTGCAGTCGGGCGTGATTGCTGTTTCCGCGCCCTTGCCTGTTCTGCTATGATTGCCGTTATCTGTGGGCATCGCGTCCCTACCACATCATTTAAGTTTCAAGAGGTTATTTTACTCATGGCAATCATCGGCATCTTTTTTGGCAGCGACACCGGCAACACCGAAAATATTGCAAAAATGATTCAAAAGCAGCTTGGTAAAGATGTTGCTGATGTTCACGACATTGCCAAAAGCAGCAAAGAAGATCTGGAAGCCCACGACATCCTGCTGCTCGGCATCCCGACCTGGTACTACGGTGAAGCGCAGTGTGACTGGGACGACTTCTTCCCGACGCTGGAAGAGATCGACTTTAACGGCAAACTGGTGGCGCTGTTCGGCTGCGGCGACCAGGAAGACTACGCAGAGTACTTCTGCGATGCGCTGGGCACCATCCGCGACATCATTGAGCCACGCGGCGCGACCATCGTTGGCCACTGGCCGACTGCCGGCTATCACTTCGAGGCCTCTAAAGGCCTGGCGGATGACGACCACTTCGTCGGCCTCGCCATTGATGAAGACCGCCAGCCGGAGCTGACCAACGAGCGCGTTGAGAAGTGGGTGAAGCAGGTGGCCGAAGAGCTGCACCTCGAAGAAATCAAAAACGCCTGATGATTAAGCGGCGCAATCATTGAGTTGCGTCGCATTAATAGACAAAAGCAATCAAACTAATAGCTACAAGTTTTTAACTTTTAATCACATATCTGTACAATGTCCTCTGATTCTACGAGGCACGTGACGCAGTTTGTAGCTGGTGCCTCGTTTTTGACAGCAAACCAGGCCCGATACTTGCAGTTTTCATTTACCAGTGGCAGTTCTATAATGAGACGCATTACGTCGGGTTAATTTCTGTATGACTTCCGTTGAAGGAAGTAGATCGTTTAGCAACAGGACAGATTCCGCATGACTGACAACAATACCGCATTAAAGAAGGCTGGCCTGAAAGTCACACTTCCTCGACTGAAAATCCTTGAAGTGCTGCAGGAACCGGATAACCATCATGTCAGTGCGGAAGACTTATATAAACGCCTGATCGACATGGGCGAAGAGATTGGTCTGGCGACCGTTTACCGCGTCCTCAACCAGTTTGATGACGCCGGTATCGTGACTCGTCATAATTTTGAAGGCGGTAAATCCGTTTTCGAACTGACCCAGCAGCATCACCACGATCACTTGATCTGCCTCGACTGCGGCAAAGTGATCGAATTCAGTGATGACTCTATCGAAGCACGCCAGCGTGAAATCGCGTCCCGTCACGGCATCCGCCTGACCAACCACAGTCTGTATCTGTACGGTCACTGTGCGGAAGGTGATTGCCGCGAGGACGAACACGCCCACGACGCGGTGGAAAAGTAATTCCCCGCTTCGCCTGCTCTGAAAAGCCAACCTGCCGGTTGGCTTTTTTATGGGCGCTTCTGCCGCGCTTCCCGCTCACGTCCCGGCGGCGCCCCTCGCGAGTCCCCGCTTTGTCCGGAGAGTTGATATGGAACTTCGCCAGCTACGCTATTTTACGCGCATTGTTGAAACCGGCGGCATGGGCCGCGCCGCGCTCGATCTGAATATCGGCGTCTCGGCGCTCAGCCAGCAGATCGCGCGTCTGGAAAATGAGCTGGCCATTCGCCTCCTGCAGCGGACCTCCCGCGGCGTGACGCCCACCAGCGCGGGCCTCGCTTTCTACTCACAGGCGCAGCTGGCGCTGCGTCATGCCGATGATGCCATCCTCGCCGCCCGCGAAGCGCGGCTGTCGGGCCACGTCAGCGTCGGCATGGCCCCCAGTACCGCCTCCGTTCTTGGCGTTCCGTTCATCAACGCGATGCGCGAGAGCTACCCCGACGTCCGCCTGCACCTGGTGGAAAGCCTCTCCGGGAATCTGGAGCGGATGATCAACACCCGCCAGCTGGATTTAGCCATCGTCTTCCAGCAGGAGAAGATCCTGCGCTGGAGCGCCAGACCGGTGCTCGAAGAGCGCCTGTTCCTGATTGGCACCCATGCGCTGTTGGCCTCGCTGCCGGATGACCCTGTTTCCCCTGACCAGCTCACCACCCTGCCGCTGATTATGCCAAGCCAGGGCCACGGCCTGCGCGGCAGGCTGGAGGCGGTTTGCCAGCAGCACAACCTCAGCGTTGAGGTGGTGGCGGACATTGACGGTCTGGCCCTGCTGATGCAGGCCGTGCGCAGCGGGCTGGGCGCTACCCTGCAGCCCGGGGCCGCCATTTCCCATCTCGACCATCAGGCGCTGAGGGTGATCGGCATCGCTAATCCGGTCCTCAGCCGTCCCAACTTTCTGGTCAGCCTGTCGGATGATGAGCTCACCCCGGCAGGCCTTGCGGCAAGGGTAATACTGAGCAAAGTCATGCGCCAGCTGGTGGAGTCCGATCGCTGGCCAGGTGCTACCCTTTACGTTAACTAAACCCCTCTTTAGCGCTACGCCATAGCGCCCTGCCGCCGTTCCCGCCTACATTCCCATTACAAATTTAACAATTAATTAAATTACAAGGAAACCGATAATGGTGGATGTACTGGTCATTGGCGGCGGCAATGCCGCGCTATGCGCCGCCTTAACCGCCCGGGAAGCCGGCGCCTCGGTGCTGCTGCTGGAGGCGGCGCCGCGGGAGTGGCGAGGCGGCAACTCGCAGCACACGCGTAACCTGCGCTGTATGCACGATGCGCCACAGGACGTGCTGGTCGACAGCTACCCGGAAGAGGAGTACTGGCAGGATCTGCTGCGCGTCACCGAAGGGAACACCAACGAAGCGCTGGCCCGGCTGGTGATCCGCACCTCATCCCAGTGCCGGGACTGGATGCGCCAGCACGGGGTTAACTTTCAGCCGCCGCTCTCCGGCGCCCTGCACGTGGCCCGCACCAACGCCTTTTTTATGGGCGGCGGCAAAGCGCTGGTCAATGCCTATTACCGCAGCGCAGAGCAGATGGGGGTGCAGATCCGCTACAACACGCCGGTGCAGGCCCTGGAGCTGCGCAACGGTGAATTTGTCGCCGCGCTGGCGGGCGAGGAACGGATTGTCGCGAAAAGCTGCGTTCTCGCCGCCGGCGGATTTGAATCCAACCGCGAGTGGCTGCGCGAGGCCTGGGGGCAAAATGACCGCGGCGAATGGCCCGCCGATAACTTTCTCATCCGCGGCACGCGCTTCAACCAGGGGGTGCTGCTCAAGTTTATGATCGACGCCGGGGCCGATATCATCGGCGATCCTTCTCAGTCCCACTGCGTCGCCATTGACGCCCGGGCGCCGCTCTATGACGGCGGGATCTGCACCCGCGTCGACTGCGTTTCGCTGGGGGTGGTGGTCAACCGCGATGCCGTGCGCTTTTATGATGAAGGGGAAGATTTCTGGCCTAAACGCTACGCCATCTGGGGCCGACTGGTCGCCCACCAGCCCGGCCAGATCGGCTACTCGATCATCGACAGCAAAGCCATCGGCCACTTTATGCCCCCGGTCTTTCCCGGCGCTCAGGCCAATACCATCGCGGAACTGGCCCGCCAGCTGGGGCTTGACGGCGAACGTTTAGCGCAAACCATCGCCGACTATAATGCCGCCTGCGCGCCGGGCCAGTTCGATCACACCCGCCTGGATAACTGCGCGACCTCTGGCCTCACGCCGGCGAAAACTCACTGGGCGCGCCCCATCGATACGCCGCCTTACTACGGCTACGCCCTGCGTCCGGGGATCACCTTCACCTACCTCGGGCTATACGTCGACGACACCGCCGCCGTCCATTTCGCCGGTCACCCCAGCCGTAATCTCTTCGTCGCCGGGGAAATGATGGCTGGCAACGTGCTGGGCAAGGGCTACACCGCCGGCGTTGGGATGTCGATCGGCACCACCTTCGGCCGTATCGCCGGCCAGCAAGCCGCCCGGGCGGCGCAGCAGGAGAAACACCATGAAGTCGCTTGAAAAGCTGATCATTGACGCGCAGATCATCACCGAACCGGAAGCGGAAGTCGAACGGGTGATGCAGGTGTGTAACGCCTGCCGCTACTGCGAAGGGTTTTGCGCCGTCTTCCCGGCGATGACCCAGCGCCTGGCCTTTGGCAAGGCGGATATCAACTATCTGGCTAACCTGTGCCATAACTGCGGCGCTTGCCTGCACGCCTGCCAGTACGCGCCACCGCACGAGTTTGCCATTAACGTGCCGAAGGCGATGGCCGAAGTCCGGCTCGAGACCTATCAACACTACGCCCAGCCCGCCGCCTTTGGCAGCCTGTACCGCCGGGCCGGCATGACCACCGTGCTGGCGCTGGTCGGCGGCCTGATTATCTTTCTGCTGCTGGCGATGGGGCTCAAAGGCTCGCTGCTTCATCCGCCGCTGGCAGGCGACTTCTACCAGATATTCCCCCATAACCTGCTGGCGTGGATGTTTGGCTCGGTCTTTGTGCTGGCGATTGGCTTACTGATGACCGGGGTGATCCGCTTCTGGCGCGAGATCTCCCCTGGCCAGCCGCAACCGATTGATATCGCAAAGGCATCCCATGATGCGCTGACGCTGAAATATCTCGACGGCGGGCACGGGAAAGGCTGCAACGAAGCCGATGACGCCTTCACCCTGCTGCGCCGCCGATTCCACCACTGCACCTTCTACGGTTTTATGCTCTGCTTCGCCGCCACCGTGGTGGCCACGGGCTATCACTATATCGCCGCCCGGGAAGCCCCCTACCCGTTCTTCAGCCTGCCGGTGCTGCTCGGCACCCTCGGCGGCATCGGCCTGCTGGTCGGCCCGGCGGGCCTGCTGTGGCTGAACCTGCGCCGCTCGCCGCTGCACGGCGACGCGCGGCAGAAGCCGATGGATCGCGGATTTATTCTGCTGCTGCTGCTGACCAGCTTCACTGGCCTGGCGCTGTTGGCGGGGCGGGATACCTCGTGGATGGGCATCCTGCTCGCCATCCACCTCGGGGTGGTGATGGCCCTGTTCTTAACCCTGCCGTATGGAAAATTTGCCCACGGATTTTATCGCTGTGCGGCGTTACTCAAGTGGGCGATTGAGAAACGCCGCGGAAAACAGGTGGGCGTCGCCGGCGACTGACCTACCCCCTCTGCACCCGATAACAACAAGATAAAGACAATGGAGAGCACCCCCTATGACCCAACAACCCACCCGCGCCGGCACCGTCGGCGCTATCCTCCGCGTGACCAGCGGTAATTTTCTCGAACAGTTCGACTTCTTCCTGTTTGGCTTTTATGCCACCTATATCGCCCGCACCTTCTTTCCGGCGGAGAGCGAGTTCGCGGCGCTGATGCTCACCTTTGCGGTATTTGGTTCGGGCTTCCTGATGCGACCCATCGGCGCGGTGGTGCTCGGCGCCTATATCGACAGAATCGGTCGCCGCAAAGGGCTGATGGTTACCCTGGCGATCATGGGCTGTGGGACGCTACTCATCGCCCTGGTCCCTGGCTATCAGACTATCGGTGTGCTGGCGCCGATCCTCGTGTTAGTGGGCCGTCTGCTGCAGGGGTTCTCGGCGGGCGTCGAGCTTGGCGGAGTGTCGGTCTATCTCTCTGAAATCGCCACACCGGGCAATAAAGGCTTCTATACCAGCTGGCAGTCCGCCAGCCAGCAGGTGGCTATCATCATGGCGGCGCTGATCGGCTATGCGCTGAACGCCACGCTGGAACATGAGGAGATCGCCGCCTGGGGCTGGCGCATCCCCTTCTTTATTGGCTGCCTGATCATTCCGCTGATTTTCGTGCTGCGCCGCTCACTGCAGGAAACCGAGGAATTCCTGCAGCGTAAACATCGCCCGGATACCAAAGAGATCCTGACCACCATCGCCAGGAACTGGCGCATTATTACCGCGGGGACCCTGCTGGTGGCGATGACCACCACCACGTTTTACTTTATTACCGTCTATACGCCAACCTACGGCAGAGCGGTGCTGCACCTCAGCGCCCGCGACAGTCTGCTGGTAACCATGCTGGTGGGCATCTCCAACTTCATCTGGTTACCGATTGGCGGAGCCATCTCTGACCGGATCGGTCGTCGCCCGGTGCTGATGGGAATTACCGTGCTGGCGCTGCTCACCACCTGGCCGGTGATGCACTGGCTTACCGCCGCGCCGGATTTCACCCGTATGACGCTGGTCCTGCTGTGGTTTTCGTTCTTCTTTGGCATGTATAACGGCGCGATGGTGGCGGCCCTCACCGAAGTGATGCCGGTTTATGTCCGCACCGTGGGCTTTTCGTTGGCCTTCAGCCTCGCCACCGCCATTTTCGGCGGCCTGACGCCGGCTATCTCCACTGCCCTGGTCGAGCTTACCGGCGATAAAAGCGCGCCGGGATGGTGGCTAATGTGCGCTGCGCTGTGCGGGTTCATTGCCACCGCGCTGCTGTTTGTGCGCCTGAGTCGCGGCTATCAGCCGGCGGAGAGTCAGCGCTAAAAAAGCAAACGGGCGGAGATATGCTCCGCCCGTTTGCCGCTGCCGTCTGGCTTAATGGGTCGAATTATTGCTGCGGATCTCCTTCCAGATCTGGTCGCAGCGCGCTTTTACCGCCTGATCGTTGCCGGTGCGGGTAGCCTGGATACACTGCTGATAATCCAGCACCCGGACGCTCTCCTGGTTAGCAAACTGCTGGTGCTGTTTATCCTCTTTCAGGACATTCAGTACGCTCTGGCAGGCTTCAATCTTGTCCGGATTGCCTTCCGCCGTATTAATACAGGCACTATAGGCATCTTTCAGTTTGGTGTCTTCTTTCGGAGCCGGGGACGTGGTGCAGGCCACCAGAGCCGATGCCATCATGGCAATAAGCAGCATTTTTTTCATTGTCGTTCTCCCAGAGGTGCGGCAGGCTCATGCCCGCCGCGCAGGCATTAGAAAATGGTGAACGGGGCGATAACCATGAACTTCACGTCGCGCTCATCCTGGAAGATGTTGCCGTAGCCGCCGCTCCAGCTCGGAATATCGGAATGGTTGTCGTACTGGGTAAAGTGCAGTTTAAACAGCGTGCCCTTCGCCCGGCCTTCCTGCACGGTATACATGGCATCGAGGCTATAGGCCGACTCTTTCAGGCGATAGTCAGGGTCATAGTACGCATCCGGAGAAGCCATTCTGCCAGGCTTCGCATCCCAGGCGTACACATAAGACGCGCCAAACGCCCAGCCCGGCATATCCCAGTTTTTCATGTCATACATCGCGCCGAAGAAGACCGCTTTTTCACCGTTGGCATTGAAGTCGGAACGGTTATCCCACCAGATATCGAGACGACCGTTGGAGGAGGCGTAGGTCGGGGTCATACGCTGCAGGAAGTAGCCCTGCTGGCCATCGGCCTTCACCCAGGTCCCTTCCAGACGCAGATCCAGCACATCCGCTAGTTTATAGCCAAAGGTTAACGCCTGCAGCCATGCGGTGCCGTCATAGATGTCGTTGACCCCGCCGTTGCTGACCTTATCGCGAGTGCCGTAGAACTGGTAGCTGGTGCTCAACGGCGCGCCGGCGACGTCAAATTTGTAGCTGGCTTTAGCAAAGTACTGATCGATATAGCCCTGAGCCTGACCAAATGCCGCCTCCAGCACCAGGTCGTTTTTGAAATCATATTTGGCGCCGATGGAGTGAAGATAATCAACTTTGGTCTTCTTATCGTTCTGGTAGAAATCATCCATTTCGATATGCCATGGCGCTTTATACTCGTTCGTCCACATGTAGGAGAAACTTAACGCGCCCGCGGTGCCATAGTCGAAGTTGGCCCCGGCTTCCGCCCCCTGATAGGTCCCCGGCATGAAGCTCCAGTGCGGCGCCAGCAGGGTCTGACCGGTTGGCTGGATGTAGCCCGCGCGCGCCCACGCCGGACCGTATTTGAATTTCGCGGCGGCTTTATACAGGCTGATGCCGCTCTTATCGCCGGAGTAGTCTTCGTCATAGGCTTTGTTGCGCGACGAGAAGGCGATTTCGTTCGGGTGGCCGCTGTCGCCGTTCTCCGCCATTTCAATCGCGGTAAACGCCGCAATATCAAGGCCAAACATATCGGCGGCATAGCCGGACTGGAAGTCCAGGTTGGCGTTCCAGGTGGAGTGGGAAAGGTTGGTTTTGTATTTGTCGCCGTCGGTCACATCTTTACGGTCACGCTCACGCTGCCAGTAATAGATACCGCCGGTTAAAGTAGAATCATCGATAAAGCCTGCTGCGCTGGCCTGCGGAATCACAACCCAGCCCGACATCGCGGTGACGGCGGCAATAGCCAGCGCCAGCGTACTACGTTTGCCACTAAACGTACGCATGTGCATATCCTCTTTGACGTTTTAAAAGGCGAAGACCAGAGGTCATTCGCTAAAAAATAAATAAAACTGCAAAATGTGGGGCGGCGAAAAAGGCCGCGAAACCACTGTAGATAGACTATTTTTCGTGACGCGAATTATCAATGTTTTTCGTGAGGCAAAGCTTAAGATTATGACAAAGCGCACATAATTTATGTCGTTTTGTTACAGTCTTATCTCTGATGATTTTGTCATGGAAGTCATTGCTAAATCAGGGAAAAATGCGAAGACTGAAAGCGATTACATTGGTTTTTTATATGAGACAGGAAACATCAGAAGCGTTATTTATTTCCGGAGCGAAACAGAATTAATTCGCTTCGCGAAAATAAAAAGAGTAATTGGCTGATTCTGAAACAAAAAAAAGCGCCGCAGAGTGCGGCGCTTTGACGGTAGGGAAAATGTTATTCGCCCGCTTTCGCCCAGGTATCGCGCAGACCGACGGTGCGGTTAAACACCAAACTGGTTGCGGTTGCATAGCGGCTGTCGAGGCAGAAGTAACCTTCACGCTCAAACTGGTAAGCTTTACCGGCTTCCGCCTGCGCCAGGCTCGGCTCCGCGTAACCCTGTTTGATCACCAGCGATTCCGGATTGATCACCGCGAGGAAATCCTCCGCTGCGCCCGGGTTTGGTACGCTGAACAGGCGATCGTAGAGACGGATCTCTACCGGCAGCGCATGCGCCGCGCTCACCCAGTGGATCACGCCTTTGACCTTGCGGCCGTCAGCCGGATCTTTGCTCAGGGTGTCGGCATCGTAGGTGCAGAAGATAGTAGTGATATTGCCTTCGGCATCTTTCTCCACGCGTTCCGCTTTGATGACGTAGGCGTTGCGCAGACGTACTTCTTTGCCCAGCACCAGACGCTTGTACTGCTTGTTGGCTTCTTCACGGAAGTCCGCGCGGTCGATCCAGATTTCCGCGCTGAACGGCACTTCGCGGCTGCCCATCTCCGGCTTGTTCGGATGGTTCGGCATCGCCACCATTTCGCTTTCGCCCTGCGGATAGTTCTCGATAACCAGTTTCACCGGATCGATCACCGCCATCGCGCGCGGCGCGTTTTCGTTGAGATCTTCGCGAATGCAGGACTCCAGCGACGCCATCTCAATGGTGTTGTCCTGCTTGGTCACGCCAATACGCTTGCAGAATTCGCGGATGGATTCGGCGGTGTAGCCGCGACGACGCAGACCGGAGATGGTCGGCATCCGCGGATCGTCCCAGCCCTCCACGTGCTTCTCAGTCACCAGCTGGTTCAGCTTACGCTTGGACATCACGGTGTATTCGAGATTCAGGCGCGAGAATTCGTACTGGCGCGGGTGCACCGGGATGCTGATGTTGTCCAGCACCCAGTCGTACAGACGACGGTTGTCCTGGAACTCCAGGGTACACAGCGAGTGGGTAATGCCTTCCAGCGCATCGCTGATGCAGTGGGTGAAGTCGTACATCGGGTAGATGCACCACTTGTTGCCGGTCTGATGATGCTCAGCGAACTTAATGCGGTACAGCACCGGATCGCGCATCACGATGAACGGCGACGCCATATCGATCTTCGCGCGCAGGCAGGCCTTGCCCTCTTCGAAGCCGCCGCTGCGCATTTTTTCGAACAGCGCCAGGTTTTCTTCCACGCTGCGGTCGCGATACGGGCTGTTTTTACCCGGCGCTTTCAGGGTGCCGCGGTATTCGCGGATCTCATCAGGAGAGAGTTCATCAACGTAGGCCAGGCCTTTGTTGATCAGCTCAACCGCATACTGATGCAGCTGATCAAAGTAATCAGACGAGTAGCAAACGTCCCCGGACCAGTGGAAACCTAACCACTGCACGTCGTTTTTAATCGACTCCACGTATTCGATATCTTCTTTCACCGGGTTGGTGTCATCGAAACGCAGGTTGCATTGGCCCTGATAATCCTGGGCGATGCCGAAGTTCAGGCAGATGGATTTCGCATGGCCAATGTGCAGATAACCGTTCGGCTCCGGCGGGAAGCGGGTGTGAACGGTGGTGTGCTTACCGGTAGCCAGATCTTCATCAATGATCTGACGGATAAAGTTAGTCGGGCGGGCTTCTGCCTCACTCATCACGGGTTCCTCAAAGCGTAAACAACGTATAACGGCACATGATCTTACAAGCAGGGCGTAGTGACAACTATTAGTTACGTAAAATAGGTATCAGAAGAGGATTATGGGGCCGATTGCTGGAAAAAAAAGCGGCGAAGGTTTCCCTTCGCCGCTGAGGCATAAACTCGACTCAGGAGCCTTACTTGCCTTTAATCTCATACAGCGGCGTCTGGCCGGCTACGACCTTACCGCTCGCCAGTATCACCAGCGCGCTGTAGTCATCGCTATTGCTGCAGACTACCGGGCTAATCATCGAGCGCGCGTTGGCGTTGAGGAAGTCCAGATCCATTTCCAGAATCGGCTCGCCCGCCTTCACGTCCGTGCCCTCTTCAACCAGACGTTTGAAGCCCTTGCCTTCCAGCGCCACGGTGTCGATACCCATGTGGACGACGATTTCCGCACCGTTGTTGGTTTCGAGGCAAAACGCGTGGTTAGTGTTGAAAATTTTCACCACAGTACCCGCCGTTGGCGCGACAACGATGTTGCTGGTCGGTTTCACCGCGATACCGTCGCCGACGGCTTTGCTGGCGAAGGCTTCGTCCGGCACCTGTTCGAGGGCCACCACGTCACCGGTAATCGGCGAAACCAGCGACTCAACGGTCTTCGCGTTCGCTACCGCCTGCGGTTTAGCCGCTGGCGCTGCGGTGGCGACGTTGCCAGCCGGTGCGGTTGCCGCTGCCGCTACCGGGCCGCGGGTAACCACTTTTTTCATCTCATCGCCGATAGACTCTGCCTTCGCGCCGACGATAACCTGGATGGTTTGCTTATTCAGTTTCACCACCCCGGATGCGCCGAGACGTTTACAGGCGGCGTCGTTCACTTTCGCCGAATCGCCCACGGTCAGACGCAGACGGGTGATACAGGCGTCAATCGCTTTCAGGTTGTCCGTTCCGCCCACCGCGGCGATATAGCTGGTCGCCAGCTGGGTCAGGCCTTCTTCAGTGTTGCTGTTAGCTTCTTCCGTTACCACGTCAGCGGCTTTGTCTTCACGACCCGGTGTTTTCAGGTTGAACATGCGGATCACCGCGCTGAACAGCAGGAAGTAGACGAAGAAGAAGACCACGCCCATCACCAGCAGCATCCAGACGTTTTTGCTGGCGGCCGGCAGGCTGTACATCAGCACGTAGTCAATGGCGCCGGCGGAGAAGGAGAAGCCCGCATGAATGCCCAGCGCCGTTGCGATGAACAGACTGATACCGGTCAGTACCGCGTGCAGGAGGTACAGCAGCGGAGCCAGGAACATGAACAGGAATTCCAGCGGCTCGGTTACCCCGGTCAGGAACGCGGTGATGGCAACAGACAGCAGCATACCGCCCACCATTGGACGACGCGCTTTCGGAGCGGCCAGATACATCGCCAGCGCCGCGCCCGGCAGACCAAACATCATGATTGGGAAGAAGCCGGACATGAACATCCCCGCGGTGCCGTCGCCGGCGTAGAAGCGGTTGATGTCGCCGTGGAACACGGCGCCTGCGGCGTTAGTAAACTCACCAATCTGGAACCAGGCGATGGTGTTCAGCACCTGATGCAGGCCGGTCGGGATCAGCAGACGGTTGATAAAACCGAAGATACCGGAACCCAATGCCCCTGCGGAAACGATCCACTCGCCGCCCGCATGGATAGCGTGCTGCACCGGCGGCCAGACGTAGCCGAAGATCGCCGCGAGAATCAGACAGAAGAAGCCGGTGGCGATCGGCACGAAGCGTTTGCCGCCGAAGAAGCTCAGGAAGTCCGGCAGCTTGATGCCGGCCCAGCGGTTGTACACCGCCCCTGCTACCAGACCGGTAATGATACCGGCCAGTACGCCCATGTTAATTTCCGGATTGATGGTGACCATCGCTTTGGTCATCACGAAATAACCTACTGCCCCGGCCAGCGCCGCAGAACCGGCGTTATCCTTGGACCAGCTTGACGCCACACCGATAGCAAAGATCAGCGCCAGGTTGTCGAAGATAGCCCCACCCGCTTGCGCGATGAAGGGTACATTCAACAGGTCTGGTTGCCCGAAACGCAGCAGCAATGCTGCGACCGGCAGCACTGCGATAGGGAGCTGTAACGCCCTACCCAGCCGCTGAAAGAAACCTAAAATATTCATCTTATTCCCCCTATGAGACCCCGATGAGGCTCATTTTCAAAGCCACTTTTTTATTGTGTAACAAGGTCGGTTTTATCACTTACCGGCAAAGTGTGTGAAAAATTAATTCGTATCGCAAATTAAACGGGCATTTTTTGTGATAATTATCACCAAATATCGTATTCCCCCCTCCCTTACACTGGCTAACATCGAAAACTTATTTTATCATTCAAAAAATCAACACGGATTGACCCCGGTCGGCGCAGTTGCTGCAATACTCTCCTCAGAGTGCTGGCGCCAATCCGCCAGAATCTACTTTAACTATAGAGGTGAAGAATGAGACTGATCCCCCTGGTAACCGCTGAGCAGGTCGGTAAATGGGCTGCCCGCCATATCGTTAACCGCATTAATGCATTTAAACCAACCGCGGACCGTCCGTTCGTCCTGGGACTGCCGACCGGCGGCACCCCACTCACCGCCTACAAGGCGCTGGTTGAAATGCATAAAGCAGGCCAGGTTAGCTTCAAACACGTCGTCACCTTCAACATGGATGAATACGTTGGCCTGCCGAAAGAGCATCCGGAAAGCTATCATAGCTTCATGCACCGTAATTTCTTTGACCACGTTGATATTCCGGCAGAAAATATCAACTTGCTGAATGGTAACGCGCCGGACATCGATGCGGAATGCCGTCGCTATGAAGAAAAAATTCGTTCCTACGGTAAAATCCACCTGTTCATGGGCGGCGTGGGCAACGATGGTCACATCGCGTTTAACGAACCGGCCTCCTCTTTGGCGTCTCGTACCCGTATTAAGACCCTGACCCATGAAACCCGCGTGGCGAACTCCCGCTTCTTCGACGGCGACGTGGATCTGGTGCCGAAATATGCGCTAACCGTCGGCGTGGGCACCCTGCTGGACGCAGAAGAGGTAATGATTCTGGTGCTGGGCCATCAGAAAGCGCTGGCGCTGCAGGCGGCGGTAGAAGGTAACGTCAACCACATGTGGACCATTACCTGTCTGCAGCTGCATCCGAAGGCGGTGATCGTCTGTGACGAACCGTCTACCATGGAGCTGAAAGTGAAGACACTGAAATATTTCAACGAATTAGAAGCTGAAAATATTAAAGGTCTGTAATGTAGTCGTGTCCCGCGATTTGCGCGGGACCATCTTTTTCTTTGTATGCATCATCATGCCGGCGGCAAACGAACGTACCCGGGCCTGATGAGGCGTATATACCGGGGGTCGTAATGTATGCATTAACCCAGGGCCGGGTTTATACCGGTCATGAAATTCTTGATGACCATGCGGTTGTTATCGCTAATGGCCTTATCGAACGTCTTTGTCCGCTGGCAGATTTGCCGTCTGACATCGAGCAGCGCTCAGTCAACGGCGCCATCCTCGCCCCCGGTTTTATCGACGTCCAGCTCAACGGCTGCGGCGGCGTACAGTTTAACGACAG
Source organism: Klebsiella sp. 54 (assembly GCF_018223875.1). Lineage (NCBI taxonomy): Bacteria > Pseudomonadati > Pseudomonadota > Gammaproteobacteria > Enterobacterales > Enterobacteriaceae > Klebsiella > Klebsiella sp. 54. The sequence goes on along the minus strand of NZ_JAGRRA010000002.1, from coordinate 529,272 downwards.
CCCTGACGCGGTCACTGTCGACACGCTGGAGATCATGCAGAAGGCCAACGAACGCTCAGGCTGCACCAGCTTCCTGCCGACGCTGATTACCTCCAGCGACGATCTGATGAAGCAAGGCGTGCGCGTGATGCGCGAATACCTGCAAAAGCACCCGAACCAGGCGCTGGGTCTGCATCTTGAAGGACCGTGGCTGAATATCGTCAAGAAAGGCACCCACAACCCGGACTATGTGCGTAAACCGGACGCGGCGCTGGTCGATTTCCTGTGCGACAACGCCGATGTGATCACCAAAGTGACCCTCGCCCCTGAGCGCGTTGAGCCGGAAGTGATCCGCAAACTGGTCGCCGCCGGGATCGTCGTCTCCGCGGGCCACTCCAACGCCACGCTGAAAGAGGCGAAAGTGGGCTTCCGCGCAGGCATTACCTTCGCCACCCACCTGTATAATGCAATGCCGTACATTACTGGCCGCGAACCGGGTCTGGCCGGGGCGATTTTTGACGAGCCGGATGTCTACTGCGGTATTATTGTCGACGGGATGCACGTCGATTACGCCAACGTGCGCAACGCCAAGCGCCTGAAAGGCGACAAACTGTGCCTGGTCACCGACGCCACCGCGCCGGCGGGGGCGAATATTGACCAGTTCATTTTTGCCGGGAAAACAATATACTACCGCAACGGGCTGTGCGTAGATGAAAACGGCACCCTCAGCGGATCTTCCCTGACCATGATTGAAGGGGTACGTAATCTGGTTGAGCATTGCGGTGTGGCGCTGGACGAAGTATTGCGCATGGCGACGCTCTATCCCGCGCGCGCCATTGGTGTGGACAAGCAGCTCGGCAGTATTGCGCCGGGTATGGTCGCTAACCTGACCGCCTTTACACGCGATTATAAAATCACCAAGACCATCGTTAATGGTAACGAGGTCGTCACTGAGTAAGTAAAAGTATGACAGCAGGCGGACAAGCTCAAATTGGTAACGTTGACCTCGTAAAACAACTGAACAGCGCGGCCGTGTACCGCCTGATTGACCAGCATGGGCCTATCTCGCGCATTCAGATCGCGGAACAAAGCCAGCTTGCCCCTGCCAGCGTGACCAAAATCACGCGTCAGCTTATTGAGCGCGGCCTGATCAAAGAAGTCGATCAGCAGGCCTCCACCGGGGGGCGCCGCGCCATCTCCATCATTGCGGAGACGCGCAACTTCAACGCCATTGGCGTGCGCCTTGGCCGCTATGACGCCACTCTCACCCTCTATGATTTAAGCAGCAAGACCCTGGAAGAGGAGCATTTCCCGCTGCCCGAGCGCACCCAGGAAACGCTGGAACACGCCCTGCTGAATATCATCGCCACTTTTATTGAAAACTGTCAGCGCAAAATTCGCGAGCTGATCGCCATCTCGGTGATCCTGCCGGGGCTGGTGGATCCGGAAAGCGGGGTGATCCGCTATATGCCGCACATTGCGGTGGAAAACTGGGGCCTGGTCGGGGCGCTGGAAAAACGCTTCAACGTTACCTGCTTTGTCGGACACGATATCCGCAGCCTGGCGCTGGCCGAGCACTATTTTGGCGCAAGCCAGGATTGCGAAGACTCCATTCTGGTGCGCGTGCACCGCGGCACCGGGGCAGGGATCATCTCCAACGGACGCATTTTTATCGGCCGTAACGGCAACGTCGGCGAAATCGGCCATATTCAGGTCGACCCGCTGGGCGAGCGCTGCCACTGCGGCAACTTTGGCTGTCTGGAGACCGTCGCAGCTAATGCCGCCATCGAACATCGCGTTCGCCACCTGCTGGAGCAGGGCTATCAGAGCCGTCTGACCCTCGATGACTGCACGATCAAAACCATCTGCAAAGCGGCCAACAAAGGCGATGCCCTGGCCTGCGAAGTGGTCGAGTACGTAGGGCGTCACCTCGGAAAAACGATCGCCATCGCCATCAACCTGTTCAATCCACAAAAAATCGTCATCGCCGGCGAAATTGTGGAAGCCGAGAAAGTGCTGCTCCCGGCCATTGAGGGCTGCATTAACGCCCAGGCGCTGAAGGCGTTTCGTAAGAACCTGCCGGTGGTGCGCTCCACCCTCGATCATCGCTCAGCGATTGGCGCCTTCGCGCTGGTCAAACGCGCCATGCTCAATGGCACGCTGCTGCAGCGCTTGCTTGAGAGCTAACCGCCCCCCTTTATTGATAAGCGCGTCGCTCTGTCGTTGGCGGGCATCGCCCGTCAGAGGTGTGAAACCTCATCAATGACGCGTATAGTTTCGTCTTTGATAATGATTCTGGACCCACCATGACCATTCAAAACATAATTTGTGATATTGACGGTGTGCTGATGCACGATAACGTCGCCGTTCCCGGCGCTGCCGAGTTTATCAAGCGCATCCTCGAGAAAGGCATGCCGCTGGTGATGCTGACCAACTACCCGTCGCAAACCGGCCAGGATCTGGCGAACCGTTTCGCCACCGCCGGGATTGAGGTTCCGGATAGCGCCTTCTACACCTCGGCGATGGCGACGGCCGATTTTCTGCGCCGCCAGGAAGGTAAGAAAGCCTATGTGGTGGGTGAAGGGGCGCTGATCCACGAGCTGTACAAAGCCGGCTTTACCATTACCGACGTCAACCCGGATTTTGTCATCGTCGGGGAAACCCGCTCCTTTAACTGGGAGATGATGCATAAGGCGGCCTTCTTTGTCGCCAATGGCGCCCGCTTCATTGCCACTAACCCGGATACTCACGGTCGCGGCTTCTACCCGGCCTGCGGCGCCCTGTGCGCCGGGATCGAGAAGATCTCCGGCCGTAAGCCGTTTTACGTCGGTAAACCCAGCCCGTGGATCATCCGCTCAGCGCTGAACAAAATGCAGGCCCACTCCGAACAGACGGTGATTGTCGGCGACAATCTGCGCACCGACATTCTGGCTGGCTTCCAGGCGGGGCTGGAGACCATTCTGGTGCTCTCCGGAGTCTCAACCCTCGACGACATCGACAGCATGCCGTTCCGCCCGTCGTGGATCTACCCCTCCGTCGCGGAAATCGATATTTTCTAATGTCAGCCACGTCTCAGGACGTGGTTGTTCATTTTTGACGCCTGCCAAAAGCACCATATCTAATAAAAATGGCTTAAAATTGCGTATTCTTCAATGAAGCCGTTCAAAAGATACTCTTTTTTTACTATTCAACAATCGCAGTTGCGTTTTTTCTTTTTCCGGCCGTAAAACCCTTGCGCCTGCTCCCCCTTTACGGCATTTTCTTAAGCACGCACTCAGGCTTCGCCACGAGACGAAGCCAGCACAACATCAAACACGACAGGGTAATGGAGAAGGCTATGTGTTCTATTTTTGGCGTACTGGATATTAAAACTGACGCAGGTGAGCTGCGTAAAAAGGCGCTGGAGCTTTCCCGCCTGATGCGCCATCGCGGTCCGGACTGGTCTGGCGTGTATGCCAGCGACAAAGCGATTCTGGCGCACGAGCGCCTGTCGATTGTCGATGTCAACGCCGGCGCTCAGCCGCTGTACAACGCCGAAAAAACCCATGCGCTGGCCGTTAACGGCGAAATCTACAACCATCAGGCGCTGCGCGCGGAATATGGCGACCGCTATCAGTTCCAGACTGGCTCCGACTGCGAAGTGATCCTCGCGCTGTATCAGGAAAAAGGCCCGGCGTTCCTCGACGACCTGCAGGGGATGTTCGCCTTCGCCCTGTACGACAGCGAAAAAGACGCGTACTTAATTGGCCGCGACCATATCGGCATTATCCCGCTGTATATGGGCCATGACGAACACGGCAACTTCTATGTCGCCTCTGAAATGAAAGCCCTGGTGCCGGTGTGCCGCACCATTAAAGAGTTCCCGGCGGGTAGCTACCTGTGGAGCAAAGACGGTGAAATTCGCCAGTACTATCAGCGCGACTGGTTCGATTACGACGCGGTAAAAGACAACGTTACCGATAAGAACGAGCTGCGCCAGGCGCTGGAAGAGTCGGTGAAAAGCCACCTGATGTCCGACGTCCCCTACGGCGTGCTGCTCTCCGGCGGCCTTGATTCTTCGGTCATCTCCGCCATCACCAAGAAATTTGCCGCCCGTCGCGTTGAAGATCAGGAGCGTAGCGAAGCCTGGTGGCCGCAGCTGCACTCCTTCGCGGTCGGTCTGGAAGGCTCTCCTGACCTGAAAGCGGCGCAGGAAGTGGCTAACCACCTTGGCACCGTGCACCATGAAATTCACTTTACCGTCCAGGAAGGGCTGGATGCGATCCGCGACGTTATCTATCACATCGAAACCTACGATGTGACCACTATTCGCGCTTCGACGCCGATGTACCTGATGTCGCGGAAAATTAAAGCCATGGGCATCAAAATGGTGCTTTCCGGCGAAGGCTCGGACGAAGTGTTCGGCGGCTACCTCTACTTCCATAAGGCGCCGAACGCCAAAGAACTGCACGAAGAGACGGTACGTAAGCTGCAGGCGCTGCATATGTTTGACTGCGCCCGCGCCAACAAAGCGATGTCCGCCTGGGGCGTGGAAGCCCGCGTGCCGTTCCTTGACAAGAAGTTCCTCGACGTGGCGATGCGCATCAACCCGCAGGATAAGATGTGCGGCAACGGCAAAATGGAAAAACACGTGCTGCGCGAATGCTTTGAATCCTATCTGCCGGCCAGCGTTGCCTGGCGCCAGAAGGAGCAGTTCTCTGACGGCGTCGGCTACAGCTGGATCGATACGCTGAAAGAAGTGGCCGCGAAACAGATCAGCGATCAGCAGCTGGAAACCGCAAGCTTCCGCTTCCCGTACAACACGCCGACCTCCAAAGAAGGCTATCTGTACCGCGAGATCTTCGAAGAGCTGTTCCCGCTGCCAAGCGCGGCGGAGTGTGTTCCTGGCGGTCCGTCGGTGGCCTGCTCTTCTGCTAAAGCCATTGAGTGGGATGAAGCATTCAAAACCATGAACGATCCGTCAGGCCGCGCGGTAGGCGTCCACCAGTCGGCCTATAAATAAGCCCTGACAGGCGTTGAAACGCGAAACGGACCCTCCGGGGTCCGTTTTCTTTTTGCGGGAATTATGCCTCTGAAAAACGATAAATAACCAATAATTGCCGATTATTGCAGCGAGCTGTTCGCAACCTAACCAAACAGTCACATTACAACGATTTTCCTTGAAAAAGAGGTTGACGCTCGCAGGCCCAATACGCATAATGCGCCCCGCAACGCCGATAAGGTTACGCGAAAAAAAGATGGCTACGTAGCTCAGCTGGTTAGAGCACATCACTCATAATGATGGGGTCACAGGTTCGAATCCCGTCGTAGCCACCATCTTTTTTTGCGGGAGTGGCGAAATTGGTAGACGCACCAGATTTAGGTTCTGGCGCCGCAAGGTGTGCGAGTTCAAGTCTCGCCTCCCGCACCATTCACCAGTCAGCGTTGTACGGATGGGGTATCGCCAAGCGGTAAGGCACCGGTTTTTGATACCGGCATTCCCTGGTTCGAATCCAGGTACCCCAGCCATATTTCTTCGATATTTGCGGGTCACCGCGACGGTATTGGGGTATCGCCAAGCGGTAAGGCACCGGTTTTTGATACCGGCATTCCCTGGTTCGAATCCAGGTACCCCAGCCATCGAAGAAACAGTAAGACAATTTGGCTACGTAGCTCAGCTGGTTAGAGCACATCACTCATAATGATGGGGTCACAGGTTCGAATCCCGTCGTAGCCACCATATTCGGGACGTATCGATACACATCGATAAATCCGCAAACAATTTGTTGGGGTATCGCCAAGCGGTAAGGCACCGGATTCTGATTCCGGCATTCCGAGGTTCGAATCCTCGTACCCCAGCCAAATTAAAAAGTCGTTCAGCAATGAACGCACTGTTGCTCTTAAACCGGGATAGTGTCGGTCAGGCGCAACAGACAATTGGGGTATCGCCAAGCGGTAAGGCACCGGATTCTGATTCCGGCATTCCGAGGTTCGAATCCTCGTACCCCAGCCACTTAAATGCAAAAAAGCCCACCTCGGTGGGCTTTTTTGCTATTGGCGTATAGCCATCCTGGCGCGTCACTGACTGCCGGGCATGCGCTTTCCACTACGCCCCTGCCCGGGAAGCCGGAGTTACAAGCCTAACGCATACTTCAGCGCCTGACGCTTCAGCACCCCGGCGCGTTCGGCCGCCATCAGGCCAATATTACGCAGCATCCGCACCGGCGCCAGGTCATTGCTGAATCCGGCGTAAAACAGATCCATCCCCGACTGCATAATAAAATTATCCGCCCGCCGCCGCGCCTGGTAGCGCTTGAGCACCGGCAGGCTGGCCCACTCTTCGCCTCGGCCGCGCGCTTGCGCCAGGATCTCCAGCAGGGCGTCGACATCGCGATAGCCAAGGTTAACCCCCTGCCCCGCCAGCGGATGAATGGTGTGCGCCGCATCGCCCACCAGCGCCAGACCGGGCTGAACATACTGCAGCGCATGACGCCGGGTGAGCGGGAAGGCGCCGGCCGCCCGCGGCGTCACCCGTCCGAGACGCGCCGGGAAATGGCGGGCGATCTCCTGCTGAAGCTGGGGCATGGACATGCCCTGTAGCTGACGGATCCGCGCCGGGGCGTCATACCACACCAGCGAGGCCCAGTTGTCGAACAGCGGCAGGAAGGCGCGCGGTCCGCTGGGGGTAAACTGCTGCCAGGTGCTGTCGCCGGGATCGTCGGCGCATTCGACGCTGATCAGCATACAGGACTGCTGATATTGCCAGGCATGCACGCCGATGCCGGCCATCTCCCGCACCTGAGAGCTGGCGCCGTCGGCGCCGATAACCAGCCGGGCGTGGATCGTCTCCCCCTCGCGTAAACGCAGCACCGTCTGCGCCTCGCCGCGCTGCATCGCCTCCAGTTCGCCGCCAACGCGGAGGGTAACCCCTTCGTGCGCCGCCAGCGCTTGCCACAGGCCCCACTGCAGGACCTTGTTCTCAACCATATAGCCCAGCTCTGGCAGCTTGAGCTCTGCGGCGTCAAAGGCGACGTGCGCGCTCTCCCACTCCCAGGTCTCCAGACGACGGTAAGCGTGGACGCGCATCGCCCGCACGGCATCCCAGACGGCAAGGCTTTTCAGCAGGCCGACCGAGGCCGCGCTGATCGCCGAGATCCGCACATCCGGGGCGGATGCCGGATCGAAAGCCGGGGGCGCCGTTTTCTCAAGCACCGTCACGGTAAATCCCTGTTGCGCCAGCCCTAACGCCAGGGCGCCGCCGACCATGCCGCCGCCCACGATGGCGACATCTGTTGCGTGAATTGTCATGGCTATTATCCTTAAAGCAGAATCCGTTAAGTTTACCGGATTTTTCGCCCTCTTGCGGTGATAACGCTCGCACTGGTCAGGGGGCGACCAAAGCATTACAATACGCGCCCTGGAATGCGAAATTCACCCTGTATATATCCCCGCGTTTTGGATATCTATTACTGAGCATGAGCAAGTCAATGACAAAAAAACTCCATATTAAAACCTGGGGCTGTCAGATGAACGAGTATGATTCATCAAAGATGGCCGATCTGCTGGATGCGACACATGGGTATCAACTGACCGAAGTGGCGGAAGAAGCAGATGTGCTGTTGCTCAATACCTGCTCAATTCGTGAGAAGGCCCAGGAAAAAGTTTTCCATCAGCTTGGACGCTGGAAGCTGCTGAAAGAGAAGAACCCGGACCTGATTATTGGCGTTGGCGGCTGCGTGGCCTCCCAGGAAGGCGACCATATTCGTCAGCGCGCGCACTATGTCGATATTATTTTCGGGCCGCAAACCCTGCACCGCCTGCCGGAGATGATTAACTCTGTGCGCGGCAACCGCAGCCCGGTGGTTGATATCAGCTTCCCGGAAATTGAAAAATTCGATCGCCTGCCAGAACCGCGCGCCGAAGGCCCGACCGCCTTCGTCTCGATTATGGAAGGCTGCAACAAATACTGCACCTACTGCGTGGTGCCCTACACCCGCGGTGAAGAAGTCAGCCGCCCGTGCGACGATATCCTGTTTGAAATCGCCCAACTGGCGGCGCAGGGCGTGCGTGAAGTCAACCTGCTGGGCCAGAACGTGAACGCCTGGCGCGGTGAGAACTACGACGGCACCACCGGCAGCTTTGCCGATCTGCTGCGCCTGGTGGCCGCTATCGACGGCATCGACCGCATTCGCTTCACCACCAGCCACCCGATCGAATTTACCGACGATATCATCGAGGTCTATCGCGATACGCCGGAGCTGGTGAGCTTCCTGCACTTGCCGGTGCAGAGCGGCTCCGACCGCGTGCTTAACCTGATGGGACGGACCCATACCGCGCTGGAGTATAAAGCGATTATTCGTAAGCTGCGTGAAGCGCGTCCGGATATTCAGATAAGCTCAGACTTTATCGTCGGCTTCCCCGGCGAAACCACGGAAGATTTCGAAAAGACGATGAAGCTTATCGCCGACGTCAATTTCGATATGAGCTACAGCTTTATCTTCTCCGCCCGTCCGGGCACCCCGGCGGCCGATATGGTCGACGACGTGCCGGATGCCGACAAGAAACAGCGTCTGTATATTCTGCAGGAGCGCATCAACCAGCAGGCGATGGCCTGGAGCCGTCGCATGCTCGGCACGGTACAGCGCATCCTGGTGGAAGGCACGTCGCGCAAGAACATCATGGAGCTCTCCGGGCGTACGGAGAACAACCGGGTGGTCAATTTCGAAGGCACCCCGGACCTCGTCGGCAAGTTTGTCGATGTCGAAATCGTCGATGTTTACACCAACTCGCTGCGCGGCAAAATCGTGCGCACCGAAGCGGAGATGGGTCTGCGTATCGCTGAATCCCCCGAATCAGTGATTGCCCGCACCCGTAAAGAGAACGATCTTGGCGTGGGTATCTATCAGCCGTGATCCCTTCAGGCCTGTCGGTTCCGGCAGGCCTTGTAATTCCTCTCTCCGTCCCTATATCTACAGCAATGCTTGCGCCATTTTCCTGTGACGTAAATAATTTCCTGATTAGCCGGCCACGCGCCGCGTCCGGCCACCTGCGTAAAGAGGAACAGTTTGAACATAGACACTCGTGAAATTACCCTGGAGCCAGCGGATAACGCACGCCTGTTAGCCCTGTGCGGCCCGTTTGACGACAACATCAAACAGCTGGAGCGTCGGTTAGGCATTGAGATCAACCGCCGTGACAATCACTTTAAGCTGACCGGACGCGCCCTTTGCGTACACGCCGCCGCCGATATTCTGCGCAGCCTGTATGTCGACACGGCGCCGATGCGCGGTCAGATTCAGGATATTGAACCAGAGCAGATCCATCTGGCGATCAAAGAGGCGCGCGTGCTTGAGCAAAGCGCCGAGAGCGTGCCGGAGTACGGAAAAGCCGTCAATATCAAGACCAAGCGCGGGGTGATCAAACCGCGTACGCCGAACCAGGCGCAGTACATCGCCAATATCCTCGATCACGACATCACCTTCGGCGTGGGTCCGGCGGGTACCGGGAAAACCTATCTGGCGGTGGCGGCGGCGGTTGATGCGCTGGAGCGTCAGGAGATCCGCCGCATTCTGCTGACCCGTCCGGCCGTCGAAGCGGGTGAAAAGCTCGGCTTCCTGCCCGGCGATCTGAGCCAGAAGGTCGACCCGTATCTGCGCCCGCTGTACGACGCGCTGTTCGAGATGCTCGGCTTTGAGAAGGTGGAAAAGCTGATTGAGCGTAACGTCATCGAAGTGGCCCCGCTGGCCTATATGCGCGGACGGACGCTGAATGACGCCTTTATCATTCTTGATGAAAGCCAGAACACCACCATCGAGCAGATGAAAATGTTCCTGACCCGCATCGGCTTTAACTCCAAGGCGGTGATCACCGGCGATATCACGCAGATTGACCTGCCGCGCAGCACCAAATCCGGTCTGCGCCACGCCATCGAAGTGCTGGCGGAAGTCGATGAGATCAGCTTTAACTTCTTCCATAGCGAAGACGTGGTCCGCCATCCGGTGGTCGCCCGCATCGTGAACGCCTATGAGGCATGGGAAGCCGCAGACCAGAAACGTAAAGCAGAACTGGCCGCCGAGCGCAAACGCGAAGCCCAGGAACAGGAGCAAAAATGAGTCAGGTGATCCTCGATTTACAGCTGGCCTGCGAAGAGACCAGCGGCCTGCCGGACGAAGCCCTTTTTCAACGCTGGGTCGACGCCGTCATTCCGCCGTTTCAGGAGGAGTCAGAGTTAACGATTCGTCTGGTCGACGTTGCAGAAAGCCATGAGCTGAACCTGACCTATCGCGGCAAGGATAAGCCGACCAACGTCCTCTCTTTCCCGTTTGAAGCGCCGCCGGGGATTGAAATGCCGCTGCTCGGCGATCTGATCATTTGCCGTCAGGTGGTGGAGCAGGAAGCCAGCGAGCAAGGTAAACCGCTGGAGGCGCACTGGGCGCATATGGTGGTGCACGGCAGCCTGCATCTGCTGGGCTACGATCACATCGAAGATGACGAAGCGGAAGAGATGGAAGGCCTCGAAACAGAGATAATGCTTGCTCTGGGCTATGAGGACCCGTACATTTCCGAGAAGATTGCTGAATAGCCCCCTGCCGGATCGTGGCGCTTGCGCCTCATCCGGCCGCTGTTCATGCATTTTACCCGCCTGAACGTCAGGCAACCCATGCCGTCCGGCGCTGAGTTTACGCGCGACGAGCGACATTAAATCAACATGAGAACCCAAACGACGCCATGAGCGACGACAATTCACACAGTAGTGACACAGTAAACAGCAAAAAGGGATTTTTCTCCCTGTTACTCAGCCAGCTCTTTCACGGGGAACCGAAAAACCGCGATGAACTGCTGGCGCTGATCCGTGATTCCGGGCAGAACGATCTTATCGATGAAGATACGCGTGACATGCTCGAAGGGGTAATGGATATCGCCGACCAGCGGGTCCGCGACATTATGATCCCCCGTTCACAAATGATTACCCTGAAACGCAATCAGACGCTGGACGAGTGCCTCGATGTCATCATCGAATCCGCCCACTCGCGCTTCCCGGTCATCAGTGAGGATAAAGATCACATCGAAGGGATTCTGATGGCCAAGGATCTGCTGCCGTTTATGCGCAGCGACGCCGAAGCCTTCAGCATGGAAAAAGTGTTACGGCCGGCGGTTGTCGTTCCGGAAAGCAAGCGGGTCGACCGCATGCTGAAAGAGTTTCGCTCACAGCGCTACCATATGGCGATCGTTATTGACGAATTCGGCGGCGTCTCCGGTCTGGTGACCATCGAGGATATCCTTGAGCTCATCGTCGGGGAAATTGAAGACGAGTACGACGAAGAAGAAGATATCGATTTCCGCCAGCTGAGCCGCCATACCTGGACGGTACGCGCCCTGGCCTCCATTGAAGACTTCAACGACGCCTTCGATACGCACTTCAGCGATGAAGAAGTGGATACCATTGGCGGGCTGGTAATGCAGGCCTTTGGCCACCTGCCAGCTCGCGGCGAATCTATCGACATTGATGGTTACCAATTCAAGGTAGCAATGGCAGATAGTCGTCGTATCATTCAGGTGCATGTTAAGCTGCCGGATGATGCTCCCCAGCCGAAGCTGGAAGAGTAAGCGGCGGCGCTGAAGGTCACGGCCAGCCGGGAGACAGACCGTGGCGATACTCGGTTGTCCCCTCCCCCGGCTGGCAAACAGCATAGCCTGTGGCAACAGGCGTTAATTTACGGGACGATTAGCCTAAATGGTATTTGCCTCTCTTCTTGAACGCCAGCGCGTACGTCTGCTGCTGGCGCTGCTATTCGGAGCCAGCGGAACGCTGGCTTTTTCACCTTACGACTTCTGGCCAGCAGCGATTATTTCACTGGTCGGTCTGCAGGCGTTAACCCTTAACCGCCGCCCGCTGCAAAGCGCCGGCATCGGCTATTTCTGGGGACTTGGCCTGTTCGGCACGGGAATCAACTGGGTTTATGTCAGTATTGCGCAGTTTGGCGGTATGCCGGGTCCGGTTAACGTCTTCCTCGTCGTTTTGCTGGCGGCCTATCTGTCGCTCTACACCGGCCTGTTTGCCGGCCTGCTCGCCCGGCTGTGGCCCAAAACCAGCTGGCTACGGGTGGCGATCGCCGCCCCCGTCGTCTGGCAGATCACCGAGTTCCTGCGCGGTTGGGTGCTGACCGGCTTTCCGTGGCTGCAGTTCGGCTATAGCCAGATCGACGGCCCGCTGAAAGGCCTGGCGCCGGTGATGGGGGTTGAGGCGATCAACTTCCTGCTGATGATGGTTAGCGGCCTGCTGGCTCTGGCCCTCGTGCAGCGCAACGGGAAGGCGCTGGTGATTGCCGCGGTGCTGTTCGCCCTGCCGTTCCCGCTGCGCTATATCCAGTGGTATCAGCTGCTGCCGGAGCGCGCGACGCAGGTCTCGCTGGTGCAAGGCGATATCCCGCAGGCCATGAAGTGGGACGAGAAACAGCTGGTTAATACCCTGAAAACCTACCTGGCGCTGACCCAGCCGCATATCGGCCACTCGCAGCTGATTATCTGGCCTGAATCGGCGATCCCGGATCTGGAGATCAACCAGCAGCAGTTCCTCAGCATGATGGACGATCTGCTGCGCGCAAAAGACAGCTCGCTGATCACCGGCATCGTCGACGCGCGTCTTAATAAGCAGAATCGCTACGACACCTACAACACCATCATTACCCTCGGCAAAGATAACCCGTACCGCTACGACTCGACCAACCGCTACAACAAGAACCATCTGGTGCCGTTCGGCGAGTTTGTACCGCTGGAGTCGATTCTGCGTCCGCTGGCGCCATTCTTCGACCTGCCGATGTCCTCCTTCAGCCGCGGTCCCTACGTGCAGCCGCAGCTGATGGCGCATAACCTGAAGCTGACCGCGGCCATCTGCTACGAGATCATCCTCGGGGAACAGGTGCGGGATAACTTCCGTCCGGATACCGACTTCCTGCTGACCATCTCTAACGACGCCTGGTTCGGCAAGTCCATCGGCCCGTGGCAACACTTCCAGATGGCGCGGATGCGCGCCCTGGAGCTGGCCCGCCCCCTGCTGCGCAGTACCAACAACGGCATTACCGCCGTGATCGGCCCGCGCGGCGAGATCCAGAAGATGATCCCGCAGTTTACCCGTGAGGTGTTGACCACCACCGTGACGCCCACCAGCGGCATGACCCCTTACGCTCGCACTGGCAACTGGCCGCTGTGGGCGCTGACGGCGCTGCTCGGCTTCGGTGCGCTGCTGATGAGCCTGCGTCAGCGTCGCCGATAAGTTCTCTACCGGCGACGCCCGTCGCCGGCTTTTTTCTTCCCGTCATTTGCCACCCTGGCACAGTCATTGCTTTATTTAATCGGGTAGCGCCGTCCTCCGGCCCAGTGCAACCGGGTTGCACCATAAACGATCGGTGGTCGCGCTATTTTGGTGCAATGGAAGATATTTGCCTCCCATTGGTGCGGAGCGCTTCGCAAAAATAAACAATAAAGCAGCAAAATATTTACATTAAGCCAAACTAAATGCTAACAAACACATACAAATGCGGCACGTGGATGCGTGCCCCTAATAACAACACACACAATCACAATGGGTATCAATAGCGTCGGTGACGCTGCGGATAAGGAGTTGGATATGCAATTACGTAAACTGGCCACGGCAATGCTGGTAATGGGAATGACCGCTGGTCTGGCGCAGGCGGAAGATGCTGCCCCGGCGGCTGGCCAGAGCACTCTGGATAAGATCGCGAAAAATGGCGTTATCGTTGTCGGCCATCGCGAATCTTCCGTCCCTTTCTCTTACTACGATAACCAACAGAAGGTTGTGGGTTACTCTCAGGACTACTCCAACGCCATCGTCGATGCCATCAAGAAAAAACTGAACAAACCCGATCTGCAGGTCAAACTGATCCCGGTCACCTCGCAGAATCGTATTCCGCTGCTGCAGAATGGCACCTTTGATTTCGAGTGCGGCTCTACCACCAACAACCTTGAGCGCCAGAAACAGGCGGCCTTCTCCGATACTATCTTCGTCGTCGGCACTCGTCTGCTGGTGAAGAAAGGCGGCCCGATTAAAGATTTCCCTGACCTGAAGGATAAAGCGGTCGTCGTCACCTCCGGAACCACCTCAGAGATCCTGCTGCACAAGCTGAACGATGAGAAAAAAATGAATATGCGCATTATCAGCGCCAAAGATCATGGCGACTCTTTCCGCACCCTGGAGAGCGGACGCGCGGTGGCCTTTATGATGGATGATGCCCTGCTGGCTGGCGAACGCGCCAAGGCGAAGAAACCGGATAACTGGGAAATCGTCGGCACCGCGCAGTCGAAAGAAGCCTATGGCTGCATGCTGCGTAAGGACGATCCGGCCTTCAAGGCGCTGGTCGATGAAACCGTTGCCCAGGCCCAGACCTCTGGCGAAGCAGCGAAGTGGTTCGACAAATGGTTCAAAAACCCGATTCCGCCAAAAAATCTTAACCTGAACTTCGAGCTGTCGGACGACATGAAAGCGCTGTTCAAATCACCTAATGACAAAGCACTGAACTAATTATAACAACCAGGGGCGGGATATCCTGCCCTCCCGATGATTGTCACAGCACGGACAGACTATACGGCGGCTGGTCGTTCCCCAGCCGCCGCGAATACCGAAACAAGCTGGACAACCGTCTTCGAGGGTAGCAATGGCTACCCTTTTTTTCCAGGAGTCATGTATGTCAATAGACTGGAACTGGGGGATATTCCTGCAACAGGCCCCCTTCGGCAACACTACCTACCTGGGCTGGCTGTGGAGCGGTTTTCAGATCACCGTCGCCCTCTCCATCTCGGCCTGGATCATCGCTTTTCTCGTCGGCTCGCTGTTCGGCATTTTACGCACGGTCCCCAATCGCTTCCTCTCGGGCATTGGCACCTGCTATGTCGAACTGTTTCGCAACGTGCCGCTGATCGTGCAGTTCTTTACCTGGTACCTGGTGGTGCCGGAATTCCTGCCGGAAAATATCGGCATGTGGTTTAAATCGGAGCTGGACCCAAACATTCAGTTCTTTGTCTCCTCCATGCTGTGCCTGGGGCTGTTTACCGCCGCTCGCGTCTGCGAGCAGGTACGCGCCGCTATCCAGTCGCTGCCGCGCGGGCAAAAGAACGCCGGTCTGGCGATGGGGTTGACCCTGCCGCAAACCTACCGCTACGTGCTGCTGCCGAACGCCTATCGCGTTATCGTGCCGCCGATGACCTCGGAGATGATGAACCTGGTGAAAAACTCGGCCATCGCCTCCACCATCGGTCTGGCCGATATGGCCGCGCAGGCGGGCAAACTGCTGGACTACTCAGCTCATGCCTGGGAGTCTTTTACCGCCATCACCCTGGCCTATGTTTTCATCAACGCGGTGATTATGCTGATTATGTATGTGGTCGAGCGTAAGGTTCGCCTGCCTGGCAATATGGGAGGCAAATAATGTACGATTTTGACTGGAGTTCGATCGTTCCCTCCATGCCCTACCTGCTGGCAGGGCTGGTGATCACCCTGAAGATTACGGTGATCGCCATCGTGGTCGGCATCGTCTGGGGCACCCTGCTGGCGGTCATGCGCCTGTCCAGCTTTCTGCCGCTGGCCTGGTTTGCTAAATCCTACGTTAACGTGTTCCGTTCTATCCCGCTGGTGATGGTTCTGCTGTGGTTCTACCTGATTGTCCCGGGCTTCCTGCAGAACGTGCTGGGACTGTCGCCGAAAACGGATATTCGCCTGATCTCGGCGATGGTGGCCTTTTCGATGTTCGAGGCCGCCTACTATTCAGAGATTATCCGCGCCGGTATCCAGAGCATCTCCCGCGGCCAGTCAAGCGCCGCGCTGGCGCTGGGAATGACCCACTGGCAGTCGATGCGGCTGGTGATCCTGCCGCAGGCCTTCCGCGCCATGGTGCCGCTGCTGTTAACCCAGGGGATCGTCCTGTTCCAGGATACCTCGCTGGTGTATGTATTGAGCCTCGCCGACTTCTTCCGTACCGCCTCCACGATTGGCGAGCGTGACGGGACCCAGGTCGAAATGATCCTGTTCGCGGGCGGCGTCTATTTTGTGATTAGCCTCAGCGCCTCGCTGTTGGTCAGCTGGTTGAAGAAAAGGACTGTGTAATGATTACCCTGAAAAATGTTTCAAAATGGTATGGTCACTTTCAGGTGCTGACCGATTGCTCCACGGAAGTGAAAAAAGGCGAAGTCGTGGTGGTCTGCGGGCCGTCAGGCTCCGGTAAATCCACACTGATTAAAACCGTGAACGGCCTTGAGCCGGTGCAGCAGGGGCAGATTATCGTCGATGGCACCGTGGTTAACGATAAAAAGACCAATCTTGCCAAACTGCGCTCGCATGTCGGAATGGTGTTTCAGCATTTTGAACTATTCCCACACCTGTCGATTATCGACAACCTGACGCTGGCGCAGGTTAAGGTGCTCAATCGTGACAAAGCGTCATCGCGCAAGAAGGGGCTCAAACTGCTGGAGCGCGTGGGCCTGGCGGCGCATGCGGAAAAATACCCGGCGCAGCTCTCCGGCGGCCAGCAGCAGCGCGTGGCCATTGCCCGAGCCCTGTGTATGGACCCGATCGCTATGCTGTTTGATGAGCCCACCTCAGCGCTCGACCCGGAGATGATCAACGAGGTACTGGACGTCATGGTGGAACTGGCCAACGAAGGGATGACGATGATGGTGGTTACCCATGAAATGGGCTTCGCCCGTAAGGTGGCCAACCGGGTGATCTTTATGGATGAAGGAAAGATAGTCGAAGATGCCGATAAAGAGGCCTTCTTCGCCAATCCACAATCCGATCGCGCTAAAGATTTCCTCGCCAAAATTCTGCACTAACTTCTGCGGCGCGCACGATATCACCGTGCGCGCCTGTCAGCCCCTCCCCTTTTCAATTGCTTCATCTCAAAGCGACAGCTTCACAACATGAAGTAAAAATTTCACAAAGAATTCAGGGGCCGTAGAATAGATTAACCGCCACGTCATCGTTAGCATACGGCATCTTGTAATAATCCCCGTGAGTTTAAATTTCTTGAAATAATATTTCAATTGACTTGCTATACGCCGCGCAGGCTATTTCATGCCGTGCACAACCATTAATTATAATCTTACTCAATGAAACAAACGGATATTGCTTCATGCGGACTAACACTAACGGACTGGCCATTATTTTGTGTTTAAATTTGCTCACCTGCTTTACCGCGCGGGCGGGTATTGACTCCGCCACGGTAAACCAGGTAGAACAGGATAAAGCCCGTGAAAGCGCATTAATGCCCCATCAGCAGCAATACCAATCTTCTCGCACCTATGCGAAAACGCAAACCTTGATATTTCCCGAGGAAGCGACCTGTCGGTACATCACGAAAGTTGATATTGCCTCCGAGGACAACGCAAAAACCACCGCCCTCCTCGGGAAGATCGCTGCCCAGGCGCCCGGCCATTGCCTCGGAATAGAAGGGATTCGCCTGCTGACGAACGCCCTACAAAATGAACTGATAACACAAGGGTATATTACTTCCCTGATCGATATCCCTTCTCAGTCACTAGAAGGGGGCATTCTCAAAATAACGCTGACTTATGGCAAAACGGGGCATATTGATTTTGCGCCAAATAGTGCCGTGACGAACCTGTGGACCTCCATGCCCACCCATACCGGTAAAATCCTGCGCCTCAGCGATCTTGAACAAGGGATGGCTAACCTGCAGCGCCTGCCTGGCGCCAGCGCCCATATGAAGCTGCGGCCCGGGGAACACATTGGCGAAAGTGATATTGAAATCGCCCGGGTAATGGATAAACAGTGGCAGGTTGGCGCCTGGCTTGATGACGCAGGCAGCCGCGCCAGCGGTCGCTATCAGGGTGGAGGCGCGCTATACCTTTACGATTTATCTTCATTGAACGATATTCTTTCCATCTCGGCAGGCGGCGACGTTGAATTCAACCAGCACAACGACGGCAACCATAACGGCAACCTTTACTACTCCGTGCCTTTTGGTTACTGGTCATTGAGCCTGTACGGCTCCTACAGCCAGTACCGCCAGCTGTTTAAAGGAAGATGGTCAAGCATCGACTATAAAAGTAAAAACCGTTATTACAGCGCGACCCTTAGCCGCCTGCTTTCGCATACCCGACAACAAAAAACGACCGCCGATCTGCGCATAGCGAAGAGCAGTTCGCACTATTTCTTTGGCGGCGATGAGTTGTATGTGATGCGTAAACAAAATCCTGTCTGGGAATTTACCGTGCGCCATCAGCACTATTTCAACAGGAAAATTATCGACGCAAGCCTGGGCGTTCAGCGCAGCCTGCCGTGGCTGAGCTCCGTCCCCACCCCCGAGGAAAAAGGCGGTTTATATAGCCATCAATCGCGCATTGTTCACGCCGATATACAGGCCTTGATGCAGTTTGCCGCAACCGGCGATAAGTTTAGCTGGATGCCGCGTTTCCATGCCCAGTTCAGCCCGGATAGATTATCTTCGGACAACCAGTTTAATATCGGCAATCGCTGGACGGTTCGCGGCTTTGACGGTGAAAATACGCTTTCGGCCAATCAAGGCTGGTACTGGCGCAATGATTTTAGCTGGAATATTCCCACCCCCGACCAGCAGGTATATCTTGGCCTTGACTTCGGCAGGATCATTGGTACCGAGCGCGCCAGGCAGGGAAAAAGCCTTTCAGGCGCAGTCGGCGGCGTCCGCGGAGAAATAGCGTCTACGCAATATGATTTTTTTATCGGCACGCCCATCAGTAAACCTGATGACTTTCATAGCGATGCCATGAACCTGGGCTTTTCATTACAGTGGAGGTATTAGTTTTCATCGGCGCATTACTGCAATTTACTGATTCATTTTTTACTATTTAAAGGAATAAATTACATGTTTAAATTCAAGGTTTCATATGTTGCGCTGGCTGCAGCGCTAAGTTCATCCGTTGTTTATGCCGATCCGTCAAGCTATACGCATAGATCAGGGGCAAATGTTATTGATATCGAAGCTCCTAATGCCGCTGGCGTCTCGCATAACTTATATCGCGAATTCAACGTCGGCCCTAACGGCACTATTTTAAACAACAGCGCCAGCGACGTGAACCACAGCACTCACGGTAATATCGCTAAGAATAATAATCTGACCAACGGCAGCGCTTCCGTTATTTTAAATGAAGTCACCTCCAATAAAATGAGTAATCTGCAGGGCTTTATCGAAGTTAACGGACAAAAAGCCGATGTCGTTATCGCCAACCCTAACGGCATCACCTGCTCCGGGTGCAGTTTTATTAATACTAACAAAGCAGTGCTGACGACAGGCCAGGTCAATCTGAGCGATACCGGCGCGATTGATAGCTATACGGTCACGCAGGGTAAAATCACCATTGACGATAAAGGTATGAACGCGTCTAACAGCTATGCAGCCTTGCTGGCCGACGCCATCGCGATTAACGGCACAATGACGGCAGCCAACGCTATGGTGGGCGCGGGCAACTTAACGTTTGATAACAAAACCGGAAAGATGACCAGCCTTGGAAAAGCAGCCACAGCCAAACAAATATTATATCCGGAATACAGCATTGATATTAGCCAACTAGGCGGAATCAAGGCCAACAGTATCACCATGACTGGTAATAATCTGGGTTTCGGCGTCCGGAATAAAGGCACGATGGCTGCAAACACCCTTCTCACCATGACCAGCAACGGTTCACTGATTAATGAAGGCGCTATCACTGGGAAAGGCATCGCGACGCAAATCGTCTCAGCAGGTGAGATGAAAAATAAGGGCAGCATTAACAGCAGCGCCCTCGCCACTCAGGTCACCACTCTGAACACATTGACCAATGAAGGCACGATTACCAGTGACAAAACGCTTAACGTGAGCGCCGCCGGCAACCTCGTCAATACCGGCAGAATTAATGGCACCAAGGCATTAACCTTAACCACCCTCGGCGATATCAATACCACCTATGGTTCAACGATTAACGCCGATGGCCAGTTAAATATTTCTGCCCACAATATCAACAACGGCGGTACAATGTGGGGCGAAATCACCAACGTCAAGTTTAGCGGGGATAATCTCACCGTCACCGGTAACCTTTGGGGCTACACTAATCTGGCTATCGTGTCGGCAAAGGATAGCAACGTCAGTTCAGGCAACATCCATAATACAGGGCGAATTTCTGGTATCGATATATCGCTTATCACTAATGGCGATATCATCCAGGACGGTAACCTTGTTAGCGGAAACTCTATGACGGTTAAAAGCGTCCAGTTCAAAAATAACAACTACGTTTACGGAAAATCCGTACAGATTGAGAGTAATAACGTTCACAATAAGGCAACTATTGATAGTGTCGATGCGAATATCATCGCTTATTATGGTATGAAAAATGAAGGCCAAATCATCGCAGCCAAAGATCTCACCTTGGATACGAAAAATTTTGCCGATATCACCAACTACGGCACTCTTCAGGCAGGAGAGAATCTGACGATTATCGCTAATAAAGTCTATAATGGCGGCTATCGCTGTGGTTTCCTGAAGCTTTCAACTTGTAATGTTGGTTCTATCTCCACTAACAAACTGGTGCTGAACTCCGCGCACAACTATGTTTCCGAGATGGGCGGTCATCAGCAGTTTAAACAAGCTGAAATCACGACCAAGCGGTAAGAGCAGGCGATGCGCTGATGTCAGCGCATCGCCGGTAGTCATTTTATTATGGCGCACCATGCTGGCACACGCTTTCCATTCGCGCGGAAAGATCTATCACGAGATAGTAATCATCAAGCCGCATTCATGCTGAGGACGAGTGCTCTGCTCGCTCATAATGATTATATGAAGCGCGAAGTGATCAGGGTAAAAGAGACAGCTGAGATATTTTACAATCACAGGGAAGACGTTTATCTATCTCGTTAATGCAATGATAGGTCGTTTTTAATCAGGCCCGATGCTATTAATACGCACCGGGCCGGATGCATCAGGGTTCAAATGGCCGGCGCTGGAACTGATCGTGGCCGCATTTCGGACAGCGCGGTAGCACATCCGGGGTATACACCGCCAGGTGATAGTGACACTTCTCACACACCAGGTTGCCTAAACCGACCACTTCGCCGCTGTGGTATACGCCGTGGTGATTCAGATCCTGAAAAACCTCCCGCCACTCAAGCTGGGTTTTGTCAGTGATATCGGCCAGCTCCTGCCACAGGCTCTCTTTGATCACCCGCATAAACACGCTGTCGCTCTCGTCTTCATGACTCTCTTCGTAGCTGCGGGCAAACTCCTCAAGATCGCGCTTGACCGCGGCTATCACCGACTCAATCTCGCTCTGCGTCAGATCGCCGGCGCGGACAATTTTATCGCGTGCCTGCGTCACCAGCGCGTCAATATCGCGTTCTCCATGGCGGAGCCGTTCGCTGAGCGAGGAGACCAGTTCACGGTAATATTGAGCAACCTTGTTCATCATTTCGCCTCCGGTGTGGTTAACGTCTTCTGATAATAGACCTTATTCCTCTCCCGCTGTGTCTGACAAGCCACAGACTCGCGAAATAATCTGCCCAGCTTTTGCCGATGTTGATGTGCGAAAAGCTGTTTTGACGTTGGCGTTTGGGCTATGCTATGCCGATCTGAAATAACACATCCATTGGCTACATTTTGTAGCTGTATTGAAAACAGGACCACTGGCTGCCATGCAAGAGCAATACCGCCCGGAAGAGATAGAATCGAAAGTCCAGCTTCACTGGGACGAAAATCGTACATTTGAAGTAACTGAAGACGAGAGCAAAGAGAAGTATTACTGCCTGTCGATGCTTCCTTATCCTTCTGGTCGACTACACATGGGTCACGTGCGTAACTACACCATCGGCGACGTGATTGCCCGCTATCAGCGCATGCTGGGTAAAAACGTCCTGCAGCCAATTGGCTGGGATGCGTTCGGTCTGCCGGCGGAAGGGGCGGCGGTAAAAAACAACACCGCGCCAGCGCCGTGGACCTACGACAACATCGCCTACATGAAAAACCAGCTCAAAATGCTGGGCTTCGGCTATGACTGGAGCCGCGAGCTGGCAACCTGCACCCCGGAATACTACCGCTGGGAGCAGAAGTTCTTCACTGAGCTGTATAAAAAAGGCCTGGTGTACAAAAAAACCTCCGCAGTGAACTGGTGCCCGAACGACCAGACCGTGCTGGCCAACGAGCAGGTTATCGACGGCTGCTGCTGGCGCTGCGACACCAAAGTCGAGCGTAAAGAGATCCCGCAGTGGTTTATTAAAATCACCGCCTACGCCGATGAGCTGCTGAACGATCTGGATAAGCTGGACCACTGGCCGGACACCGTGAAGACCATGCAGCGCAACTGGATCGGCCGTTCTGAAGGGGTGGAAATCTCCTTTGACGTCAATAACTACGCCGACAAGCTGACCGTCTATACCACCCGCCCGGACACCTTTATGGGCTGTACCTACCTGGCGGTCGCTGCGGGTCACCCGCTGGCGCAGCAGGCTGCGGCGAACAATCCGGCGCTGGCCACCTTCATCGACGAATGCCGCAACACCAAAGTGGCGGAAGCCGACATGGCGACGATGGAGAAAAAAGGCGTCGATACCGGCTTTAAAGCTATCCACCCGCTGACCGGTGAAGAAATTCCGGTATGGGCGGCTAACTTTGTGCTGATGGAGTACGGCACCGGCGCGGTGATGGCCGTTCCGGGCCACGACCAGCGCGACTACGAGTTCGCCAGCAAATACGGGCTGAACATCAAGCCGGTGATCCTCGCCACCGACGGCTCCGAGCCGGATCTTTCCCAGCAGGCGCTGACCGAGAAAGGCGTCCTGTTTAACTCCGGCGAATTCAGCGGCCTCGATTATGAAGCGGGCTTCAACGCTATTGCTGACAAACTGGCTGCCATGGGCGTAGGTGAGCGTAAAATTAACTACCGCCTGCGTGACTGGGGCGTATCCCGTCAGCGCTACTGGGGCGCGCCGATCCCGATGGTTACCCTGGAAGACGGCACCGTGCTGCCGACCCCGGAAGATCAGCTGCCGGTGATCCTGCCGGAAGACGTAGTCATGGACGGTATCACCAGCCCGATCAAAGCCGATCCTGAATGGGCCAAAACCACGGTTAACGGCCAGCCGGCGCTGCGCGAAACCGACACCTTTGACACCTTTATGGAATCCTCCTGGTACTATGCGCGCTACACCTGCCCGCAGTATCAGGAAGGGATGCTGGATTCGCAAGCGGCCAACTACTGGCTGCCGGTCGATATCTACATCGGCGGCATCGAACACGCGATCATGCACCTGCTCTACTTCCGCTTCTTCCACAAGCTGATGCGCGACGCGGGGATGGTCAACTCCGATGAGCCGGCGAAACAGCTGCTGTGCCAGGGCATGGTGCTGGCTGACGCCTTCTACTACGTAGGCGAAAACGGCGAACGTAACTGGGTCTCCCCGGTTGACGCCATCGTCGAACGTGACGAAAAAGGCCGCATCGTGAAAGCGAAAGACGCGGCGGGTCACGAGCTGGTGTACACCGGCATGAGCAAGATGTCCAAGTCGAAAAACAACGGCATCGATCCGCAGGTCATGGTTGAGCGCTACGGCGCGGATACTGTCCGTCTGTTCATGATGTTCGCATCCCCGGCGGATATGACCCTCGAGTGGCAGGAATCTGGCGTCGAAGGGGCGAACCGTTTCCTGAAACGCGTCTGGAAGCTGGTCTACGAACACACCACCAAAGGGGACGTTGCGGCCCTGAACGTGGCGGCGCTGAGTGAAGATCAGAAAGCGCTGCGTCGCGATATCCACAAAACTATCGCCAAAGTGACCGATGACATCGGCCGTCGTCAGACCTTCAACACCGCCATCGCGGCGATCATGGAGCTGATGAACAAGCTGGCGAAAGCGCCGCAAGAAGATGAGCAGGATCGCGCCCTGATGCAGGAAGCCCTGCTGGCGGTAGTGCGTATGCTCAACCCGTTCACCCCGCACGTCAGCTTCACCCTGTGGCGTGAGCTGAACGGCGAAGGTGATATCGACAACGCGCCGTGGCCGGTGGCGGATGAAAGCGCGATGGTGGAAGACAGCACCCTCGTCGTCGTCCAGGTCAACGGCAAAGTTCGTGGTAAAATTACCGTTGCGGTAGACGCAACTGAAGAGCAGGTCCGCGAGCGCGCCGGCCAGGAGCATCTGGTGGCGAAGTATCTCGACGGCAAAACCGTGCGTAAAGTGATTTACGTCCCGGGTAAACTGCTCAATCTGGTCGTTGGCTAAGCGCGGGAGGAAGCGTGCGATATCTGGTAACAATGTTGTTATCTCTGGCGGTGCTTGCCACCGCCGGCTGTGGCTGGCATCTGCGTAGCACTACCAAGGTGCCCACCACCATGAAAACCATGATTTTCCAGTCGAGCGATCCGAATGGCCCATTAAGCCGCGCGGTGCGCAATCAGCTGCGTCTTAACGGCGTGGAACTGATCGACGCCAGCACGCTGCGTAAAGATGTCCCTTCTCTGCGCCTCGATGGTTCGTCGATTCAGAAAGATACGGCCTCGGTGTTCCAGGACGGTCGTACGGCGGAATATCAGATGGTCATGACCGTCCATGCCAGCGTTCTGATCCCGGGTCACGATATCTATCCGATAACCACTAAGGTCTATCGTTCGTTCTTTGATAACCCGCAGGCGGCGTTAGCCAAAGACGCCGAGCAGGATATGATTATCCAGGAAATGTACGATAAAGCGGCGGAACAGCTGATTCGTAAACTACCAAGCGTTCAGGTAGCGGATGTTGAAGCCACCCAGCAGGAAGAAAAACCGGTCGCGGGCAGCACCGCGCCGGCGTCCTCGGGTAACCGCGTCTCCACCACGCTGGGTCAATGATGATTCGGTTGTACCCGGAACAGCTCCGCGCGCAGCTCACTGAAGGGCTGCGCGCGGCCTATCTGCTGCTTGGCAACGATCCTTTGCTATTGCAGGAAAGCCAGGACGCTATTCGCGAAGCCGCTGCCGCACAAGGCTTTACCGAACACCATACCTTTTCTATCGACAACAGCACCGACTGGCAGGCGCTTTTCGCCTTAAGCCAGGCGATGAGCCTGTTTGCCAGCCGGCAAACCCTGTTGCTAATCCTGCCAGAGAATGGCCCCAACGCGGCGATCAACGAACAGCTGGCGACGCTGGTCGGTCTGCTGCACGACGACCTGCTGCTGATAGTTCGCGGTAGTAAGTTGACCAAAGCCCAGGAGAATGCCGCGTGGCTCACCGCGCTGGCGCAGCGCGCCGTCCAGGTCAGCTGCCAGACGCCGGAATACGCGCAGCTGCCGCGCTGGCTAGCCGCCCGGGCCAAACAGCATCAGCTGCAGCTCGACGACGCGGCCAGCCAGCTGCTGTGCTACTGTTACGAAGGCAATCTGCTGGCGCTGGCGCAGGCGCTGGAGCGTCTGGCGCTACTCTGGCCGGACGGTAAGCTGACGCTGCCCCGCGTTGAGCAGGCGGTGAACGATGCCGCGCACTTTACCCCTTACCATTGGGTCGATGCCCTACTGGCAGGCAAAAGTAAGCGCGTGCTGCACGTCCTGCAGCAGCTCCGTCTTGAAGGCTGCGAGCCGGCGATCCTGCTGCGTACGCTACAGCGGGAGCTGCTGCTGCTGGTGACCCTCAAGCGCCAGTCGGCACAGACGCCGCTGCGTTCGCTGTTTGATAAACATCGGGTCTGGCAAAACCGCCGTCAGCTGCTCAGCGACGCCCTCGCCCGACTGAGCGGCGAACAGCTTCGCCAGGCGGTGACTCTTCTGACCCGCGCGGAACTGACCTTTAAACAGGATTACGGGTACGACGTCTGGCCCGAACTGGAAAGTCTTTCGTTGTTGCTCTGCCACAAAGCCCTGGCGGACGTTTTTATTGATGGTTGATATGACTCACTTACAGGCAATCTATGGCGGCACCTTCGATCCGGTGCATTATGGTCACCTCAAGCCGGTCGAGATCCTGGCGAATCAGATTGGCCTGAGCAAGGTCATCATCATGCCTAATAACGTCCCGCCGCACCGTCCACAACCGGAAGCCACCAGCGCCCAGCGCGTGCACATGCTGAAGCTGGCGATTGCCGATAAGCCGCTGTTCACGCTCGATGAACGCGAACTGCAGCGCGATACCCCCTCCTGGACGGCGCAAACGCTGCAGGAGTGGCGCCAGGAGCAGGGGCCGCACAAGCCGCTGGCGTTTATCATTGGCCAGGATTCGCTGCTCACCTTTCCCACCTGGCACCGCTATGAAACCATCCTCGACAATGTCCACCTGATTGTCTGCCGCCGGCCGGGTTACCCACTGACCATGGCCCATGAGGCCGATCAGCGCTGGCTGGATCGCCATTTAACCCACGATGTGGAATCTCTGCATCGCCGCCCTTCCGGCGTGATCTACCTGGCTGAGACACCGTGGTTCGATATTTCGGCGACGATCATTCGCCAGCGCCTCGAGCGCGGCGAGTCCTGCGCCGAGATGCTGCCGGCCGCGGTGCTGGACTACATCCGCGAGCAGGGTCTCTATTGCTGACCCCGCGCTGGGCCTGACGCGAAAAAAGCGCTATGGTAACGCCACCTCTCCATCGCCCGTCAGAGCCTGTTCATGAAATTATGGTTAGTTCGCCATGGCGAAACCGAAGCCAACGTTGCCGGATTATACAGCGGCCATGCCCCAACGCCCCTGACGCCGCGAGGCGTCGCTCAGGCGCGAGCGCTCGGCGAACGGCTGCGCGCGGTGCCTTTCGATAAAGTCTTCTGTAGCGAGCTGGCGCGGACCGGGACAACGGCCGATCTGCTGCTTGGCGATCGCGCTATCCCGCGCGAATGCCATGCCGCGCTCAATGAGATGTTTTTCGGCGACTGGGAGATGCGTCATCATCGCGACCTTCAACGAGAAGATGCGCAAAACTATGCCGCGTGGTGTGCTGACTGGCAGCACGCGGCCCCTACTAACGGCGAAAGCTTTCAGCGTTTTGCCCGCCGCGTCAGCGAGTTTATCCCCACGCTGACCGACTGCCGCCATCTTGACCATCTGCTGATCGTCGGCCATCAGGGCGTTCTGAGCCTGCTGACCGCCCTGCTGTTGCAGATGCCCGCCGCGGCGATGTGGCACTTTCCGATAGCCCATGGCGCCTGGAGCCTGCTCGAAATCCGCCACGATTTCACCACCCTGCGGGTATTAAATAGCCAGGCCGTCTGGCAGTCGGAAGAAGAATTCCCGCCGAACCATTGACAGGCCAGAGCAGGCTGCTATTCTCCGCTGCCAGGCAGCATCCGCCAAAGCCGCTTTGCAGAAAATTGTTTTACAAAAATGGCGATGCAATCCTCGGCGAGGGATGGGATGATACCCCGCCGCGAACGCCTGCCGACAGACATTTCACCCGACTTTTTCATCAGTTCAGGTATACTGTCAGGCTCTTTATGATTATCAATCTTCACGCACCCAGGGGGAACACTTGCAGGGTAAAGCACTCCAGGATTTTGTTATCGACAAAATTGATGACCTGAAAGGTCAGGACATCGTTGCCATTGATGTACATGGCAAATCCAGCATCACCGATTGCATGATTATCTGCACCGGCACCTCCACGCGTCATGTGATGTCCATCGCCGACCACGTGGTTCAGGAATCCCGCGCCGCCGGCATGCTGCCGCTGGGCGTTGAAGGGGAAGCCGCCGCCGACTGGATCGTCGTCGACCTCGGCGACGTGATGGTTCACGTCATGCAGGAAGAGAGCCGTCGTTTGTACGAGCTGGAAAAACTCTGGAGTTAATGCGTGAAGTTGCAGCTGGTGGCCGTTGGCACCAAAATGCCGGACTGGGTACAGACCGGCTTTAGCGAGTATCTGCGCCGTTTTCCCAAAGATATGCCGTTCGAACTGGTGGAGATCCCAGCCGGTAAGCGCGGCAAGAACGCTGATATCAAGCGCATCCTCGAAAAAGAGGGCGAGATGATGTTAGCCGCTGCCGGTAAAAACCGCATCGTGACCCTGGATATTCCGGGTAAACCATGGGATACGCCGCAGCTGGCGCGCGAACTGGAACGCTGGAAACAGGACGGGCGCGACGTCAGTTTGCTGGTCGGCGGCCCGGAAGGCCTCTCTCCAGCCTGTAAAGCAGCGGCGGAACAGAGTTGGTCGCTCTCCACCCTCACCTTACCTCACCCGCTGGTGCGCGTACTGGTGGCCGAGAGCCTGTATCGGGCGTGGAGCATTACCACCAACCATCCGTACCACCGTGAGTAATGATGATCAGGGTAGACTGAGCAGCGAATGAAATTACAGAATTCTTTCCGCGACTATACGGCTGAATCCTCGCTGTTCGTGCGCCGGGCGCTGGTCGCTTTTTTGGGGATTTTGCTGCTTACCGGCGTTCTGATCGCCAACCTGTACAATGTGCAAATCGTTCGCTTCGACGACTATCAGACGCGTTCGAACGAAAACCGCATCAAGCTGGTGCCGATCCCGCCGAGCCGCGGCATTATTTACGATCGTAACGGCACTCCGCTGGCGCTTAACCGCACCATTTATCAGCTGGAGATGATGCCGGAGAAAGTCGATAACGTGCAGCAAACGCTGGATGCGCTGCGCGACGTCGTCGATTTAACCGACGATGATATCGCCGGCTTCAAAAAGGAGCGCGCCCGCTCCCATCGCTTTACCTCGATTCCGGTAAAGGTCAACCTCAGCGAAGTGCAGGTGGCCCGCTTTGCCGTCAACCAGTACCGCTTTCCCGGCGTGGAAGTCAAAGGCTACAAGCGCCGTTACTATCCCTATAACTCGGCGCTGACGCACGTCATCGGCTACGTTTCGAAAATTAACGATAAAGACGTCGACCGCCTCGATAAAGAGGGCAAACTGGCCAACTACGCCTCGACCCACGACATCGGTAAGCTGGGTATTGAGCGTTATTACGAGGACGTCCTGCACGGTCAGACCGGCTACGAGGAGGTTGAAGTGAACAACCGCGGCCGCGTGATTCGTCAGCTCAAAGAGGTGCCGCCGCAGGCCGGACGCGACATCTACCTCACCCTCGACCTCAAGCTGCAGCAGTATATCGAAACGCTGCTGGCTGGTAGCCGCGCCGCAGTGGTGGTCACCGACCCGCGTACCGGCGCCATTCTGGCGCTGGTTTCGACGCCGAGCTACGACCCGAACCTGTTCGTCGACGGCATCTCCAGTAAAGATTACTCCGGCCTGCTCAACGATCCGAACACGCCGCTGGTCAACCGTGCGACGCAAGGGGTCTATCCGCCGGCATCGACGGTCAAACCGTACGTCGCCGTCTCGGCGCTGAGCGCCGGGGTGATCACCCGCAATACCAGCCTGTTTGACCCGGGCTGGTGGCAGTTGCCCGGCTCGGAAAAACGCTATCGTGACTGGAAAAAATGGGGCCACGGCCACCTGAACGTCACCAAAGCGCTTGAGGAGTCCGCGGATACCTATTTCTATCAGGTCGCCTATGACATGGGCATCGATCGCCTCGCGGAGTGGATGAGCAAGTTTGGCTACGGCCACTATACCGGTATCGACCTTGCCGAAGAGCGCTCGGGCAACATGCCGACCCGCGAATGGAAGCTCAAACGCTTTAAGAAACCCTGGTACCAGGGGGACACCATTCCGGTGGGCATCGGCCAGGGTTACTGGACTGCCACGCCGATCCAGATGAACAAAGCGCTGATGATCCTGATTAACGACGGGGTGGTGAAAGTGCCGCACCTGCTGCAAAGCACCGTGGAAGACGGCAAGCCCGTTCCGTGGGTCCAGCCTCATGAGCCGCCGGTAGGCGACATTCATTCCGGCTACTGGGAAATCGCCAAAGACGGCATGTTCGGCGTGGCCAACCGCGGCAACGGCACCGCGCACAAGTATTTCGCCAGCGCGCCGTATAAAATCGCGGCCAAGTCCGGTACCGCCCAGGTGTTTGGCCTGAAGGCCAACGAAACCTATAACGCGCACCGAATCTCTGAGCGTCTGCGTGACCATAAACTGATGACGGCGTTTGCGCCTTATAACAACCCGCAGGTTGCCGTGGCGATGATCCTGGAAAACGGTGGTGCCGGCCCGGCGGTCGGTACGATTATGCGCCAAATCCTCGATCACATCATGCTGGGCGATAACAACACCACGCTACCAAGCGAAAACCCGGCGGTGACCGCAGGGGAGGATCAATAATGACGGATAATCCGAACAAAAAATCGCTGTGGGATAAGATCCATCTTGACCCCACCATGGTGCTGATCCTGCTGGCGCTGCTGACCTACAGCGCACTGGTTATCTGGAGCGCCAGCGGTCAGGACGTCGGCATGATGGAGCGTAAAATCGGCCAGATCGCCATGGGCGTGGTGATCATGATCGTCATGGCGCAGATCCCGCCGCGGGTCTATGAAGGCTGGGCGCCCTATCTCTATATTTTCTGTATTATTCTGCTGGTGGCCGTCGACGCCTTCGGCGCCATCTCCAAAGGGGCGCAGCGCTGGCTGGATCTCGGTATCGTCCGCTTTCAGCCGTCGGAGATTGCAAAAATTGCCGTGCCGCTGATGGTGGCGCGCTTTATTAACCGCGACGTCTGCCCCCCTTCGCTGAAGAACACCGGTATTGCCCTGGTGCTGATCTTTCTGCCGACGCTGCTGGTAGCGGCGCAGCCTGACCTCGGGACCTCGATTCTGATCGCCCTCTCCGGTCTGTTTGTGCTGTTCCTCTCCGGCCTCAGCTGGCGACTGATCGGCATTGCGGTGGTGCTGGTCGCCGCCTTTATCCCGATTTTGTGGTTCTTCCTGATGCACGACTATCAGCGCCAGCGCGTGATGATGCTGCTCGATCCGGAAACCGACCCGCTGGGCGCGGGGTATCATATTATTCAGTCTAAAATTGCCATTGGCTCTGGCGGTCTGCGCGGCAAAGGCTGGCTGCACGGCACCCAGTCGCAGCTGGAGTTCCTGCCGGAACGCCATACCGACTTTATCTTCGCCGTTCTCGCCGAAGAGCTGGGCCTGATTGGCGTGCTGATCCTGCTGGCGCTCTATATTCTGCTGATCATGCGCGGACTGTGGATCGCCGCTCAGGCGCAGACCACCTTTGGCCGGGTCATGGCCGGTGGTTTAATGTTGATTTTATTCGTTTATGTCTTCGTAAATATTGGTATGGTGAGTGGTATTTTACCGGTGGTGGGCGTACCGTTGCCGCTGGTGAGCTACGGGGGCTCCGCCCTGATCGTATTGATGGCCGGGTTTGGTATCGTGATGTCGATCCATACCCACAGAAAAATGTTGTCGAAAAGCGTTTAAAGGGGTTCGCAATGCGTAAGCAATGGCTGGGGATCTGCATAGCAGCGGGGCTGCTGGCGGCATGTTCGAGTGATGACGTGCAACAAAAGACGGTCAGTACTCCACAGCCGGCCGTCTGTAATGGCCCGACGGTTGAGATCAGCGGCGCCGATCCGCAGTATGAAACGCCGAACGCGACGGCGAATCAGGATTATGAGCGCGACGGTAAGCGCTACAAAATCGTCCAGGATCCGGCAAACTTTACTCAGGCCGGTTTCGCGGCGATCTATGACGCGGAACCCAACAGCAACCTGACCGCCAGCGGTGAAACCTTCGACCCGACGCAGTTGACCGCGGCGCACCCGACGCTGCCGATCCCGAGCTATGCGCGGATCACCAACCTCGCCAACGGGCGCATGATCGTCGTGCGGATTAACGATCGCGGTCCCTACGGCAACGATCGGGTTATCTCGCTCTCTCGCGCGTCCGCCGACCGCCTGAACACCTCGAACAACACCAAAGTGCGTATCGACCCCATCATCGTCGCGCCTGACGGTTCGCTTTCCGGCCCGGGAATGGCTTGTACCACCGTCGCCAAACAGACTTACGCTCTGCCCGCCCGTCCGAATCTGGACGGCGGTGACGCTGCTGGCATGAACCAGCCTGCGCCCACTGACGTTCGCCCGATCAGCAACAGCACGCTGAAGCCGGAAGATAGCGTTGGCGCTCCGGTGAACAGCGGCGGTTTCCTCGGCGCCCCGACGCCGCTGAACAGCGGCGTGCTGGAGAGCAGCGAACCCGCGGCCGCCACCGCGACCGCACCTGCCGCCGGCGCCACGCCAGCAGCGCCGGTGACCGCCCCCGGCTCCATCCAGGGTAGCGTCGCGCCCGCAGCGGCCGCAGCCGCCGGCGCCGTTGCCGCTTCCTCTTCCGCCACCTCCAGCGCCAGCGGTAACTTTGTCGTCCAGGTGGGCGCAGTGAGCGACCAGGCGCGTGCGCAGCAGTATCAGCAGCGTCTGAGCCAGCAGTTCTCTGTGCCAGGCCGGGTCATGCAAAACGGCGCGGTGTGGCGTATTCAGCTGGGACCATTTGCCGACAAGGCGCAGGCCAGCGCCGTTCAGCAGCGCCTGCAAAGCGAAGCGCAGCTGCAGTCCTTTATTACTCGCGCCAACTAAAGGCCGCGGGCAGCCCGTTCACCTTGCGCATGTAAAAGTCATTAACAAACTCATGCGCAATGTCGGATGCTGGCCCGCAGAGCATTTGCTATAGTAAGGCACTTTTTTTAACTCCATCACGGATGCCGTTGTTCTGACCATGAAGACCTCTTTCACCGCTCGTTTACTCATCACGGCGCTCTCCGTTGCAGCGCTCTCCTCCGCTGCCCGCGCCGATGACCTGAATATCAAAACGATGATCCCAGGCGCCCCGCAGATTGACGCCGAATCCTGGATCCTTATCGATTACAATTCTGGCAAGGTGCTGGCTGAAAACAACGCCGACTCCCGCCGCGACCCGGCCAGTCTGACCAAAATGATGACCAGCTATGTTATTGGTCAGGCGATGAAAGCGGGCAAATTCAAAGAGTCCGATCTGGTCACCGTCGGCAACGACGCCTGGGCCACCGGCAACCCGGTATTCAAAGGCTCTTCCCTGATGTTCCTCAAACCGGGGATGCAGGTGCCGGTTTCCCAGCTGATCCGCGGTATCAACCTGCAGTCCGGTAACGATGCCTGCGTGGCGATGGCCGACTATGTCGCCGGCAGCCAGGATGCCTTCGTCAGCCTGATGAACAACTACGTCAACGCCCTCGGCCTGAAAAACACCCATTTCCAGACCGTTCACGGCCTCGACGCTGACGGCCAGTACAGCTCGGCGCGCGACATGGCGCTGATTGGCCAGGCGCTGATCCGCGATGTGCCGAACGAATACTCGATCTATCGTGAGAAAGAGTTCACTTTCAACGGCATCCGCCAGCTGAACCGTAATGGCCTGCTGTGGGATAACAGCCTGAACGTCGACGGCATCAAAACCGGCCACACCGACAAAGCAGGCTACAACCTCGTCGCTTCCGCCACCGAAGGCCAGATGCGTCTGATCTCGGCGGTAATGGGCGGCCGGACGTTCAAAGGGCGTGAGTCGGAAAGCAAAAAACTACTGACCTGGGGCTTCCGCTTCTTCGAAACCGTCAACCCGATTAAAGCCGGCAAAGAGTTTGCATCCGAACCAGCCTGGTTCGGCGACAGCGATCGCGCTTCGCTGGGGGTGGATAAAGACGTCTACCTGACCATCCCGCGCGGCCGGATGAAAGATCTGAAAGCCAGCTACGTGCTGAATAACACTGAGCTGCATGCCCCGCTGCAGAAAAACCAGGTCATCGGCACCATTAACTTCCAGCTGGATGGTAAAACCATTGACCAGCGCCCGCTGGTGGTGCTGCAGGAAATTCCGGAAGGTAATTTCTTCGGTAAAATTATTGATTACATTAAATTAATGTTCCACCACTGGTTTGGTTAAAAATCGAACGCTTGAAAGTGTGATTTCCATCCCCATATACTATTCATCCAAGTAACCTGATAACTCCCGCCCTTGGTGGGAGTTATTATTTTGTCGTAACACCGGAGCTGACATGAAAACCAAACTTAACGAACTGCTTGAATTCCCTACGCCATTTACTTACAAAGTAATGGGGCAGGCGTTGCCTGAGCTGGTTGATCAGGTGGTGGAAGTGGTACAGCGCCATGCGCCTGGTGATTACTCGCCGTCAGTAAAACCGAGCAGCAAAGGTAACTACCACTCGGTCTCCATCACCATCAACGCCACCCACATTGAACAAGTGGAAACGCTGTACGAAGAGTTAGGCAATATCGATATCGTTCGGATGGTGCTGTAACCCTTTCCCTGACCCGGCCGCCGTGCCGGGTCTTCTCATTCCCTTTCACACGGCTGTGATATACTCCCCGACCTGAATTCTCTCTTCCCGGCGGAGATGTTGTTTTGCAGCATAATAAAATTCTAATCCGGCAGCTTGGCCTGCAACCTTACGAACCCGTCTCGCAGGCGATGCATGAATTTACCGACGCCCGTGATGAAGATACCCTCGATGAGATCTGGCTGGTAGAACATCACCCGGTCTTTACCCAGGGTCAGGCCGGCAAAGCGGAACACCTGCTGGTGCCCGGTGATATTCCGGTGATCCAAAGCGATCGCGGCGGCCAGGTAACCTATCACGGCCCGGGACAGCAGGTAATGTACGTCCTGTTGAACCTCAAGCGCCGCAAGCTGGGGGTGCGTGAGCTGGTGACGCTGCTGGAGCAAACGGTCGTCAATACCCTTACCGAATATGGGATTGAGTCGCACCCCCGCGCCGATGCCCCTGGCGTCTACGTCGGCGATCGCAAAATCTGCTCTCTGGGATTGCGGATCCGTAAAGGCTGCTCTTTCCACGGCCTGGCGCTCAATATCGCGATGGATCTGACGCCGTTTCTGCGTATCAACCCCTGCGGCTATGCCGGTATGGAGATGACGCAAATGCGTCAGTGGCTACCGGAAGCCACCCCGGAGACTGTCGCTCCGCGGCTGGTCGCCAATCTGCTGGCGCTGTTGAACCATCCCCCGCACGAATACCTGCCTCAGGGTTAAGCGGCAGATCAGCGCCCCGCTGACGGCGGGGGGCTGAACAAGTAACACATTATTTTTGCAATCAATTGTCACGCACGGCAACGCCGCGGGCCGCTATACTTGGCCTATCATTCCCAACCGGACTCATCGCGTGCCAGAGAATACGCCGCCGTCAGAATCTCCTGACAGACAGGACGAACGTTACGACCGTCAGATGTTTCGCATCCTGCGTAATATTGACCTCAATCTGTTGACCATCTTCGAAGCCGTGTATGTACACAAAGGTATCGTCAATGCCGCGAAGATACTCAATATCACGCCGTCGGCCATTAGCCAGTCAATTAACAAACTGCGGGCGCTGTTCCCCGATCCGCTGTTTATCCGCAAAGGCCAGGGCGTGACGCCCACCGCCTATGCCACCCACCTTCACCAGTACATCAGCCGCGGTATGGAGGCTTTCCTTAGCGCGCTGGATATCACCGGCAGCCCGGACCAGCAGCGGGTGATCACTATCGCCACTACGCCAGCCATGGGGGCGCTGCTGATGCCTTGCCTGGCCAGCGCGCTGAAGCCGGCCTTTCCGCAGATCCTGCTGCACAACATCGCCCTTACCGACGCCGCGCGGCAGCTCGACCAGCGCCAGGTGGATCTGTTAATCGACACCCATCTGCACAGCGGTCAGGCGCTAAGCCATCACGTGCTGTATCAGGATCGGGTGCAGATGTACTGCCGCGCTGGGCATCCTGCGCTGGACGGTCCACAAGATGAATCCGCCCTCGCGCAATACGAGTTTGCGCTGCTGCTGCCTGAAGGCCAGCGCTACCCTACGCTGCATCGTCGACTGCAGGAGGAGATGGGCGAGCGCCGCTGCGGTTTCAGCACCTTCAATCTGCTGACCCAGGCGGCAATGATCGCCGAGAGCGATATGCTGGGGCTAACCACCGAGCGCCTGTTCGCCATGGTATCCCGTCTCTGGCCGCTGCAAACCCTGGATGTTCCCTCCCTGCGGGAAGAACAGATTGATGTTGCGCTGCACTTCAATAAGCAGAGCGGGAAAGAGCCATTGCTGAAAGAGATCATTGAGACCGTGATCCAGGCGTTTAAGGCGTAGCGCACGGAAGGGAAAAGGATAAAACAACAACTATTTTACAATTTGCCGGGCAGGCAGGCTGCTTTCTGCCCCTTTTCAATGGTATACTGCCTGCTCTTGATTCAAAAATAGTTGATAATTGCAACATTTCATTGAATTAATTCGCTTTCCTTCGTGACTCGCAACTGGAACACGCACGCTATGAGTAAACCCATTGTGATGGAACGCGGTGTTAAGTACCGCGACGCCGATAAAATGGCCCTTATCCCGGTGAAGAACGTGGCAACTGAGCGTGAAGCTCTGCTCAGAAAACCGGAATGGATGAAAATCAAACTTCCGGCAGACTCGTCCCGTATCCAGGGAATCAAAGCAGCGATGCGTAAGAACGGCCTGCACTCCGTATGCGAAGAGGCCTCCTGCCCGAACCTTGCAGAATGCTTCAACCACGGTACCGCGACCTTTATGATCCTCGGTGCGATCTGTACCCGCCGTTGCCCATTCTGCGACGTCGCGCATGGCCGCCCGGTCGCGCCAGATGCGAACGAGCCACAGAAGCTGGCGCAAACTATCGCCGATATGGGGCTGCGCTACGTGGTGGTCACCTCGGTGGACCGTGACGACCTGCGCGATGGCGGCGCACAGCATTTTGCCGACTGCATCAGCGCCATTCGCGAGAAAAACCCGACGATTAAAATCGAAACGCTGGTCCCGGATTTCCGCGGCCGCATGGATCGCGCCCTGGAGATTCTGACGGTGACCCCGCCGGACGTCTTCAACCACAACCTCGAAAACGTACCGCGCCTCTATCGTCAGGTGCGTCCGGGCGCGGATTACAACTGGTCGCTGAAGCTGCTGGAGCGTTTTAAAGAAGCGCACCCGGAGATCCCAACAAAATCCGGCCTGATGGTGGGCTTGGGCGAAACCAACGACGAGATCATCGAAGTTATGCGCGACCTGCGCCGTCATGGCGTCACCATGCTGACGTTAGGCCAGTATCTGCAGCCGAGCCGTCACCACCTGCCAGTGCAGCGTTACGTTAGCCCGGAAGAGTTTGAAGAGATGAAAGCAGAAGCCATGGCGATGGGCTTCACCCACGCCGCCTGCGGCCCCTTCGTTCGCTCTTCCTATCATGCCGACCTGCAGGCTAAAGGGATGGAAGTTAAATAACCTGCCGCTTCTCCCGCTGCGTCACTTCCCGGCGCAGCGGCGCTCTCCGCTTCATCCGCTTCGCCTTCCCGTAACAATTAGTTGCATCTTTCCTGCGCGGCGTCGATAAAAACGACAAAGGCCGCAACGTAAACGTCGCGGCCTCTTCGCCGAACCTTCCGCATCCCGCCAGGGGACGCAGCCGGAGAATTACTCTTTATGAGAGAGCTTCTGCGCCGGTACTTCGTCTTCAGCGGTGGTTTTCTTCGCGCTATCGTCATCTTCGTTCATGGCCTTTTTAAAGCCCTTGATAGCCGAACCCAGGTCGCCGCCCAGCGTACGTAATTTCTTGGTACCAAACACTAAGATAATCAGTGCTGCAACGACCAGCAGTTTGGTAATACTAATCTCACCCATAGCTAACCTTCTTCTCTATACAAGCTGCGAATACGCCATCATACACGTATTTATCCGTCATATTGTAATCCACCTGTGCGCGGGCCGCGTGATTCAGCCCGAGGCCTCCCCTCCGGGAGTGAGCGCTGGGGTGTCCGTCCTGACGTGCACAGCGAATTATTGGGATAAACAATACGGGTATTTGGCGCGCGGACACAATAGCAATCTGTAACAAGGTGAATCAAGCCTTGTTTAAAAAAACGTCACAATAATTGCGGTGGCGCAAACCGTCGGTTCTGCAGCACCGGCAAACGCTCGCGAACCCGCGTAAGGTAGTCTGCGGAAATATCGGCATAGATCAGCTGCGGCTCGCTCCCCGCGCCCGCCACGGTGGTCCCCAGCGGATCGATGATGCGGCTCTGCCCGATGTTACGCGTCCCGCATTCGCCTGCCGCCACGACGTAGCAGGTCGTGTCCAGCGCGCGCGCCGCCAGCAGCGTCGCCCAGTGATGCTCTTTTTGCGGCCCTTTCACCCATGCGGTGGGCAGCACCAGCAGCTGCGCACCGTTCAGCGCCAGCGACAGCGCCAGTTCCGGAAAACGCAGATCGTAACAGGTCATCAGGCCAACGCGAAATCCCGCCACGTCAATCACCGGGGGAATTTGCCTGCCGGGATCCACCCGCCGGGACTCCTGCATTGCGAAGGCGTCGTATAAATGAAGTTTGTGATAATGGGCAATGATTTTCCCTTCACGCAATACCACCAGCGTGTTGGTTGCTCTTCCCTCCCCCGACGGCACATGCAGCGTCAGGATCGTCGTCAGGCCGTTACGCGCGCTCTCGGCCAGCAGCAGCTGCAAAAACGCCCCATCCAGCGTTTGGGCCGATTTCACCGACAGATCCGGGTCGTTGTCATCACGTGCCAGCAACGCCTCCGGCAGCACCAGCAGCGCCGCCCCTTCACGCGCCGCCTGCTGCATCATCGCCACACAAGTGTGCGCATTCGTCTGCCATACTGGCGTGACGATAAACTGCCCTGCCGCTACCCGCATGTTTTTCTCCCGTCAGGTTATGAATAGCCAATTGCGCCCGTTGCGCGCTACACTTGACACTCTCTTACATCAAATAGCAGGAAACGACCGTGTTTCAACTTCTTTGCGCCGTTTTTATTGGCGGCGGCACCGGCAGCGTTTTGCGCTGGTGGCTCGGCATGAAGCTTAATCCTGTGCACCATGCTATCCCTATTGGAACGCTGACCGCCAACCTGTTAGGCGCCTTTGTGATCGGCGCCGGGCTGGCGTGGTTTAATCGACTGACCGGCATTGACCCGATGTGGAAGCTACTGATCACCACGGGTTTCTGCGGCGGGTTGACCACCTTTTCCACCTTCTCTGCGGAAGTGGTGTTTCTTCTGCAGCAGGGGCGAGTGAGCTGGGCGCTCCTCAACGTTGCGGTGAACTTGCTGGGTTCGTTTGCCATGACGGCTGTCGCCTTCTGGCTCTTCTCGCAGGCCGCCAGCCGCTAAAGGCGTAATCAACAGGCAAAAAAAAACCCGCTGTTTAGCGGGTTTTTATATTCTACTGACGCGTTGCTTACAGAGCGATTACGTTTGCAGCAGAAGGGCCTTTGGCACCGTTAGTGATTTCGAACTCTACGCGCTGACCTTCAGCCAGAGTTTTGAAACCGTTGGACTGGATTGCAGAGAAGTGTACGAATACATCTTTGCTGCCATCTTCCGGAGTAATGAAACCGAATCCTTTGGACTCATTAAACCACTTAACGTTACCTTTAATCTTAGACATCAAAATTACCTTTATATGAAAAATCGACACTAATGCTGTGTCGGGTATCAGTACACCAATTGTGGTACCTTTTGTCCAGTGCAACTTTGCTAAAAAGTGATAAAAGTCGCTATCTTTTTTAGTGGGTAACGCTTTAGTCCTTGTTTTTCCACAAGACGCCTCGCTTATCTCATTTATTGCTAAGACTTAGCGAATTAAAACTGTATGCGAGCCCAGGCGAAGTAAACGTTACCGTTATTGTAGGTGCCGGGAATGTAGGTCATCTGGAACGTTGCCGGACCGTAACCTATTGACGCTAATGGCAAGATCACCGGAATCGGAATGTAGTTCCAGTTATCGCGCGCCGTCACCCCAAGGGTATAGCCGAGACCGAGGCGGAAGTTCTGATCCGTCAGCGGGCGCCAGGTTTTCTCCCAGCCGTAGCCGCCAATGGGCTCCCACTTATTGAAAGAGTCTTTAAACGCCATCAGGTACAGACCGTGCCAGTTCCCTTTCTCATCCCAGCGGGAGACGCCGAAACCGGCCCCCCACGGGCGTTCGTTATACTTATCCGTCTTTTCCTTATCGTAGGCAAAGCGCGCGTGCCAGGTGATGGCTGGAACGTACAGATCATAGTGCTCTGGCTCGTTCCAGGTCTGCGCAACGTTATTACTTAAGGTATGGTAACCTTCGCTAAGGGTCGATGAAAACGACGCGCTGGCGTTTCCGGACACCAATAACCATCCTAAAAAACCAAGAGAAAACAATGAAAAACGACGTAACATCAACACTTTTCTATTACCACTTTCATTTAAAAGCCACCTAAAATAGCAAAGATAGTCTCAATACAGGTTGAACGAAATAAGGCAAACTCCTGATTTTCTCCCGCTGACCATCAGAACCACTTAACTATCCATCTGGTGATTATATCCAGGCGTAACGGGGACGCGTAGTTCTTGTCGCTTTATTGATTTGCATCAGCGAGTTTCGTCCGTTTTTTCGGCACATTCGCACATTAAAATTTGGTGTGACGCTTTTTCACTACATATTCTTTGGGCTTAGGGGTAATAAATGCTGACGTTTATTGAGATCCTGATCGGGATCGTGGTCATTGTGGGCGTCGCCCGCTATATCATCAAAGGCTACTCGGCCACCGGGGTGCTGTTCGTCGGGGGCTTAATCTTATTGATCGTCAGCGCCCTGCTGGGACATAAAGTCTTACCAGGCAATACCGCGGGCACCGGTTACTCCGCCACTGACATTATTGAATACATTAAGATTCTCCTCATGAGCCGTGGCGGCGATCTGGGTATGATGATCATGATGCTGTGCGGCTTCGCCACCTATATGACTCATATTGGCGCCAATGATATGGTGGTGAAATTAGCCTCAAAGCCATTGCGCTATATCAATTCGCCCTATCTGCTGATGATTGCCGCCTACTTTGTCGCCTGCCTGATGTCACTGGCCGTCTCCTCCGCGACCGGCCTCGGCGTGCTGCTGATGGCGACCCTGTTCCCGGTGATGGTAAACGTCGGTATCAGCCGCGGGGCGGCGGCGGCCATCTGCGCCTCGCCGGCGGCGATTATCCTTTCGCCCACCTCGGGCGACGTCGTGCTGGCGGCCAAAGCGGCCGAAATGCCGCTGATCGACTTTGCCTTTAAGACCACGCTGCCGATCTCCATCGCCGCTATCATCTGCATGGCGATCGCCCACTTCTTCTGGCAGCGCTACCTGGATAAAAAAGAGAACATTTCCCACGAAATGCTCGACGTCAACGAGATCACCACCAACGCTCCGGCGCTGTACGCCATCCTGCCGTTTACGCCGATTATTGGCGTGCTGATCTTCGATGGCAAATGGGGACCGGAACTGCACATTATTACCATCCTCGTCGGCTGCATGCTGCTGGCGGCGATCCTCGAATTCCTGCGCGGGTTCAACACCAAAAACGTCTTCAGCGGACTGGAAGTCGCCTACCGCGGGATGGCTGACGCCTTCGCCGGCGTGGTGATGCTGCTGGTCGCCGCCGGCGTTTTTGCTCAGGGATTAAGCACCATCGGCTTCATCAATGGTCTGATCTCCATCGCCACCTCCTTCGGCTCGGCCAGTATTATTCTGATGCTGGTGCTGGTGATCCTGACCATGCTGGCGGCGATGACCACCGGCTCCGGCAATGCCCCGTTCTACGCCTTTGTCGAGATGATCCCCAAGCTGGCGCACTCCTCCGGTATCAATCCGGCCTATCTGTCGATCCCGATGCTGCAGGCTTCAAACCTTGGCCGCACAATATCGCCAGTCTCTGGCGTGGTGGTGGCCGTCGCCGGGATGGCGAAGATTTCCCCGTTCGAAGTGGTCAAACGCACCTCGGTGCCGGTGATGGTTGGCCTGCTGGTGGTGATCGTCGCGACCGAGCTCCTCGTCCCCGGCAGCGCGGTCCACTAATGGTCTAACCACGTGAAAAGGCGCCAGCAGGCGCCTTTTTTATGCTTTAATAACTCCCCGTTATCTTTTGCTATCCACAATCAGGAATAAACATGTTCAGGAAGGAATTCGCCGCGCTTGCCCTTGTGCTTACCGCCACTCAGGCCGGCGCTGAACCGCTCACCGCGACGCGATACGCTGATTTTGACCGCTATGTCCTGGCCCTCTCCTGGCAAACCGGATTCTGTCAGAGCATGTATGACCGTAACCGCAATGAACCGGAAGAGTGTCGCCTGCAGCAGGAAACCGCGAATAAAGCCGATTTTCTGACCGTGCATGGCCTGTGGCCCGGGCTGCCAAAGTCCATTGCCGCGCGCGGAGTGGATGAACGACGCTGGATGCGCTACGGCTGCGCCACGCGCCCGGTGCCCGACATGCCGGAGGTGAAAGCGAACCGCAAATGTCAGGCGGCGGAGACCGGGTTGTCGCTGGAGATGGCCAACAAACTGAATAGCGTGATGCCGGGCGCGGGCGGCACCTCCTGCCTCGAACGTTACGAATACGCCAAACATGGCGTCTGCTTCGGCTTCGATCCCGACAGCTATTTTGGCGCCATGGTGCGCCTGAATGGAGAAATTAAGCGCAGCCCGGTGGGCGATTTCATTGCCAAACACTATGGCCAAACCGTTAGCCGCGCCGACTTCGACGCCGCTGTGGCCCGCGCCTGGGGTCCGCAGAGCGTGAAGGCGTTTAAATTAACCTGTAACGGTAATCCGGCCTATTTGACCGAGATGCAAATCTCGCTCAACGCCTCGACCATCAATGACCCGCTGGCCACTTCCGCCTTTTTGCCTCAGCCTCACCCAGGTAACTGCGGCGCGCAGTTTATCCTCGATAAGGTTGGCCACTAGCGCGACGCCGCGTGCTGACCAGAAAACGTCGTTCGCCGGGGGGCGTTGCGCGCTGATTGTGCGTTTCATCACTTCAAACTGCCGGCAACTCTCAGTATGATGGGAGAACCTTAACCCTTGCCTTTTTCGGCGAGGGTTTTCTTTTACGGACAGGTTCCTGGATAACATGGAGTATGCAATGACCAGACCCGCAATCATCATTAACGAACTGGATGCCGAACGTATCGACAGGCTGCTGGAGCAGCCAGCTTTCGCCAGCTCGCCGGTTGCCGATGCCCTGAACGACGAGCTCGACCGCGCGCAAATGCTGGCGCCGGAAGCGATGCCGCACGATGTCGTTACCATGAACAGTACGGTTAAATTCCGCGATTTAACCAGCGGCGAAGAGCGCGTGCGGACGCTGGTGTTTCCGTCGCAGGTGACCGACAGCGCCAGCCAGCTCTCGGTCCTCGCGCCGGTGGGCGCCGCTCTGCTCGGCCTCAAGGTCGGCAGCACCATTCACTGGGAGCTGCCGGGCGGGGCGTCAACGCACCTGGAAGTGCTGGCGCTGCTGTACCAGCCGGAAGCCGCTGGCGAATTCCACCGCTAATCTCCGCTGCCTGAGGCGTATCGCGCTTTATTCAGAGGATGTCCACACATCCTCTTTCTGCTGTCTTCCCCCCCGCTAACCTTTTTTTACGCTTTGCGCCTGCCTGACTGACAGTTTTGCGACCTGAATGACACAATATCCGCATATAATATGTTGATATAGACGCAAACGAACAAGGAGGATTGCATATGTATAAGACTATCATTATGCCGGTTGATGTCTTTGAGATGGCGCTGAGCGATAAAGCCGTCCGGCACGCGGAGTTTCTGGCCCAGCAGGACGGGGTGATCCATCTGCTCCACGTATTACCCGGTTCAGCGAGCTTCACCATGAGCCGGTTTACCGCCGACCTGCGGCGTTTTGAGGAGCATCTGCAGCATGAGGCGGAAACCCGCCTGCAGACCATGGTCAGCCATTTCAGCATTGACCCCTCACGTATCAAGCTGCATGTGCGTTTCGGCAGCGTGCGCGACATGGTCAACGAACTGGCCAGTGAAATAAACGCCGACGTGGTGGTGATTGGCTCACGCAATCCCTCCATCAGTACCCACTTGCTGGGATCCAACGCCTCGAGCGTCATCCGTCATGCCCATATCCCGGTGATGGTCGTCAGGTAAGGGTGAGGAAAAAGAGCATAAAAAAAGAGGCTACCCCAGGGTAGCCTCTTGGTTATGCAGGTCTATTGTCTGACTTGTTATGCGGTTTTCGTGCGGATCAGGTAGTCAAAGGCGCTCAGCGACGCTTTCGCCCCCTCCCCTGCCGCGATAATAATCTGCTTGTACGGCACAGTGGTGCAGTCACCGGCGGCGAATACGCCTTTGACGTTGGTTTCGCACTTCGCATCGATGATGATCTCACCCATACGGTTACGCTCAACCGCGCCTTCCAGCCAGGTGGT
This sequence comes from Klebsiella sp. 54, assembly GCF_018223875.1. Taxonomy (NCBI): domain Bacteria; kingdom Pseudomonadati; phylum Pseudomonadota; class Gammaproteobacteria; order Enterobacterales; family Enterobacteriaceae; genus Klebsiella; species Klebsiella sp. 54. The sequence continues at coordinate 485,195 of NZ_JAGRRA010000002.1, read as the reverse complement.
GTTAGGCAGCAGGCCGATCTGCACGAAAATCCCCGCCAGCGCGACATGATGCTCATCGCCGCTCACCCGGTCACGGTACTGCAGACCGGTGACCTTACTGCCGTCGCCTTTCACTTCCGTAGTCTGCGCATTGAGAATGATATCGACATTCTTCAGACTGCGGACTTTATCCTGCAGCACCTGGTCGGCCTTCATCTCCGGTGCGAATTCCAGCAGGGTCACGTGCTCCACGACGCCCGCCAGGTCGATAGCCGCTTCCACGCCGGAGTTACCGCCGCCAATTACCGCCACGCGTTTGCCCTTAAACAGCGGACCGTCGCAGTGTGGGCAGTAGGTTACGCCCTTGGTGCGATACTGATCTTCGCCTGGCACGTTCATATTGCGCCATTTCGCCCCGGTGGCAATGATGACGCTGCGCGCCTTCAGCACCGCGCCGGAGGCGGTTTCGATCTGGTGCAGGCCGCCCTCTGTCGCCGCCGGCGTCAGTTTGGTCGCGCTCTGGGAGTCGATCACATCGACGTTATAGTCGCTAACGTGCGCTTTCAGGGCCCCGGCCAGCTTCTGGCCTTCGGTTTTCGGCACCGAAATGTAGTTTTCGATATCCACGGTATCCAGCACCTGGCCGCCGAAGCGTTCGCCCATCAGGCCGGTACGAATCCCTTTACGCGCAGAGTAAACCGCAGCCGCCGCGCCGGACGGGCCGGAACCGACGATCAGCACATCGTAAGCGTCACGCTGATTCAGCTCTTCCGCTGCGCGTTTTTCCGCACCGGTGTCCACTTTGGCGACGATTTCCGTCAGCGTCATCCGTCCCTGACCAAACTCCTGGCCGTTCATGAACACCGCCGGCACGCCCATCACGTTGCGCTCGGTGATCTCATTCTGGAACGTCCCGCCGTCAATCGCCGTATGTTTGATACGCGGGTTGAGCACCGCCATCAGGTTCAGCGCCTGGACCACGTCCGGGCAGTTATGGCAGGAGAGCGAGTAGTAGGTTTCAAACTCAAAGTCGCCATCGATATCGCGGATCTGCTCCAGCAGAGACTGGGCCTCTTTCGACGGATGACCGCCGGTCCACAGCAGCGCCAGCACCAGCGAGGTAAACTCGTGGCCCAGCGGGGAGCCCGCAAAGCGTGGGCCCTGGTCGGAACCTGGGTTAGTAATCAGGAACGATGGCTTGCGTACCGCCAGCGTGTTGTCTTCTTTAAAGGTGACTTTGTCTGACAGTTCAGCAATTTCAGCCAGCAGTTCCCTGATTTCTGCCGATTTAGCGCTGTCATCCAGCGTGGCAATCAGCTCAACAGGCTTAGTCAGCTTCTCAAGATAGGCCTTGAGCTGGGTTTTCATGTTGGTGTCGAGCATTGTTATCTCCTGGGCTTAAAACATCATCATGCAAGCGGCCTTGTCAGGCTGCCTGAATGCGCTTGCATCATGGTGTTGGAATAAAATGGGCGCCAAAGCGCCCTGATAATCTACGCAATTTCCTAAGCATTTCGCGCCAGAGCAAGGCGGCTAGCCTGAGAATCCCCGGGAGCTTACACCTGTAAGTGACCGGGGTGAGCAGGCAACGCCAACGCCGCTATAGCGTGAAAGGCGACGGAAATTTAGATTTTACCGACCAGGTCCAGAGATGGAGCCAGCGTCGCTTCGCCTTCTTTCCATTTCGCCGGGCACACTTCGCCTGGGTGGGAAGCAACATACTGCGCCGCTTTGATTTTACGCAGCAGGTCAGACGCATCACGGCCGATACCTTCAGCGGTAACTTCGATTGCCTGGATGATACCCTGCGGGTCAACCACGAAGGTGGCGCGGTCAGCCAGACCTTCATCTTCACGCATGTTGTCGAAGTTACGGGTCAGGGCGCCAGTCGGGTCGCCAATCATCGCGTATTTGATTTTCGCGATGGTTTCAGAGCTGCTGTGCCACGCTTTGTGGGTGAAGTGGGTATCGGTAGAAACAGAGTAAACGTCTACGCCCAGCTTCTGCAGTTCTTCGTAATGGTCAGCCACGTCGCCCAGTTCGGTCGGGCAGACGAAGGTGAAGTCAGCCGGATAGAAGAAGAAGACGCTCCAGCGGCCTTCGGTGTCTTTCTCGGTGACTTCGATGAATTCACCATTTTTGAATGCCTGGTTTTTGAACGGTTTGATTTTGGTGTTAATTAAGGACATCTATACTTCCTCCGTGTTTTCGTTGAGGTCTAAGTTAACGAATTTTTCCTGACCCGACCAATGCGTTTACATTATCGAATCAATAAGCGTTATCTAACAACCGGAACAAGACAACTTTGTGAACCTGGCGACGCGTTCAGCGCTGTTCGCTGTTTTTCGCATCATTTGCCGCGACAAAAGTAAAAAGGCCACCTTTTCAGGCGGCCCCGTTACCTGAAATACCCGAAGGTAGGTTCAGCGCCAGTCAGACTGGCTATGTGTTGCGCTCTACATTACCTTAATGTAACAGCATCCAGGATTACATCACCCACGCCAGGAAAGGGCAATCCGTCGTTCTGCTGATCCTGCCTATAACTGTAATAGGTTTGGCAATCTTTCTTCCTTTCCTGCTGATTTTACAAGGAATACTCATGTTAAAACGTCTGCTGTTGCTCAGCCTTTTGCCTTTTTGCAGCTATGCGGAAGAACTACCCGCCCCGGTAAAAGCTATTGAAAAACAAGGCATTACTATCATCAAACCCTTTGACGCGCCGGGGAGAATGAAAGGCTGGCTGGGTAAATACCAGGATATGGGCGTCGCCATCTACCTCACGCCAGACGGCAAACATGCCATTTCCGGCTATATGTATGACGAGAACGGCAACAACCTCAGCGAGCAGTTGTTTCAAAAAGAGCTCTACACGCCGGCGGGACAAGAGATGTGGAAGAAGATGGCCAGCGCCCACTGGCTGCAGGATGGCAACAAAGACGCCCCCATCGTGCTGTATGTCTTTGCCGACCCCTTCTGCCCTTACTGCAAACAGTTCTGGCAGCAGTCCCGTCCCTGGGTGGACGCCGGTAAAGTGCAGATCCGCACCCTGCTGGTGGGCGTGATCAAGCCGGAGAGCCCGGTCACTGCCGCAGCGATTCTCGCCAGTAAAGATCCGGCGAAAACCTGGCATGATTACGAGCAATCGAACGGCAAAATAGCCCTGACGATACCGAAGGCTATCCCGCCCGAGAAAATGAAAATGCTCAACGTCAATCAGCAGCTGATGGACGATCTGGGGGCCAACGTCACGCCAGCCATTTATTATATGAATAAGGACAATATGCTGCAGCAGGTGGTCGGCCTGCCGGATAAAGAGAAGCTACAAATTATGATGGGTGAAAAGAAATAATCTTATTGTGGAGTGGCGCCAGACAACAACCACCGCTGGCGCCGCTATCGACAATAAGATATATTAAGCAAAGCTTAATATTACTGGCCAAAAATAAATTCACACCACGCATATTAAGCCATTCAACATTCTTATTATGAATATTTCAATTCGCACTGATAATACACAGGACTGCATTAATGGCAAATCTTTACGACCTGAAAAAGTTCGATTTAAACCTATTGGTTATTTTTGAGTGTATATATCAACATTTAAGCATCAGCAAAGCGGCGGCGACGTTATTTATCACCCCGTCGGCGGTGAGTCAGTCATTGCAGCGTCTGCGCCAACAATTAAATGATCCGCTATTTGTTCGGGTCGGGAAAGGCATGACGCCCACCACCGCCTCCGTCAATCTTCATTATCATCTGCAACAAAACCTTGAACAACTCGAAAAAACAATCAATCTCAATAAACGCACCGAACTGCGAAAGCGTATTGTAATATATGGCCCGCCGCTGTTCTGTTCAGTAAACAGCCATTTTATGATTAACCAGCTCTGTCATCAGGCTAATTTACAGATTGAGCACCATAATCTGACCACCACGGAATCGGCGGAGGAGTTGCTGGCGTATCGCCAGGCGGATCTGGTATTCACCCGAATGCCCATCAACAACCGCGCTACTATTTGTCAGCCCTATAAGACGGTGCAGACGCTGGCGTTGTGCCGGAGGGACCATCCGCGGCGTGAGGAACTCACATCGGTTGAAGCGCTGGCGCAGGAGTTTTTTACCCACTACATCACCAACGATCCCGTGATTCAGCGCGTTCAGCAGAGCAGCATGCCGTGGCTGAACCCGAACAATATCGCCTTTCGCAGTGACTCGTTTATGACCATTCTTAATATGATCAGTAAAACCGACTTAATTGGCTTCGTTCCTTCCTATTTATTTGATTTTATTTCACCCACTATGCAGCTTCACGTCATCAATATAGACAATCTCTTCCCGGATATCACAATATATATTAACCACCATCATTCATCTTCGCAGAATCATTTCTTATCTGAATTAATCAGCATTCTAATGAATGATAGAGTAGCATCACAACCACAAATTAATAACAATGGATAACATATCCACTATTTACCCCACATTGTCCGAATAAAAAAACGACCATTAAACTCCCGGCCCTCATCGTTTATACTGACCAAATGGGAATATCTCGTATTAAAGGATTAATGGTCATGTCGTTTATTAAATATCCCTTACCGGAGTCGGTGCTGCAGGCGACGGAGCAGCGGATCCAATGGGTTCTGGATAATTTTTCACGCGTTTGCGTCTCTTTCTCTGGCGGAAAAGACTCCACCGTTATGCTGCATTTAACCGCGCAGGCAGCTCGGTTACAGGGTAAGAAAATCAGCGTACTGTTTATTGACTGGGAAGCACAGTTCTCTTGCACCATCGCCCACTGTGAAAAACTGCGCGCCCTGTATCAGGATGTCATCGACACCTTTTACTGGGTCGCCCTGCCGCTCACGACCCAAAATGCCCTGACGCAGTATAAGCCGCAATGGCAATGCTGGGAGCCCGGAACCCGCTGGGTCCGCCAGCCGCCGCCAGGGGCGATCGCCCACCCGGATTATTTCCCCTTCTACCAACCCGGAATGAGCTTTGAGGCTTTCGTCAGCCATTTTGCCGAGTGGTTTTCCCAGCGGCGGCCCGCCGCCGTGCTGGTGGGCATTCGGGCTGATGAGTCGCTGAATCGCTTTATGACCATCTCTTCCCAGCGCAAACAACGCTTCGCTGACGATAAACCGTGGACCACCTCGGCGCCGGGGGGACACGCCTGGTACATCTACCCGCTCTATGACTGGAAAACCGCCGATATCTGGACCTGGTTTGCCAGAAGCGGCCAGCCCTATAACCCGCTGTACGATCTGATGTATCAGGCCGGGGTGCCGCTGCGCTACATGCGCATCTGCGAACCCTTCGGTCCGGAGCAGCGCCAGGGGCTGTGGCTGTACCATGTGCTGGAGCCGGAACGCTGGGCCGCGATGTGTCAGCGGGTCAGCGGCGCGCACAGCGGCGGCGTCTATGCCGGGCATGACAATCAGTTCTACGGTCACCGAAAAATCGACAAACCCGACCATTTGACATGGAAAAGCTATGCTCTTTTCCTGCTCGACAGCATGCCGGAAACCACCGCCGAGCACTATCGCAATAAAATCGCCGTCTACCTGCGCTGGTATCAGAAAAAAGGGATGGAAGATATTCCCGACACCCAGCCCGGGGACATTGGCACAAAGGATATCCCCTCCTGGCGACGAGTCTGCAAAGTGCTGCTCAATAACGACTACTGGTGCCGTCAGCTCTCGTTCAGTCCGACCAAAAGCAGCCACTATCAGCGCTACCGAAAACGTATGGAAAAACATCGCCAACAATGGGGGATATTATGCAACAACAACTAACGCAGGCGCTGGACGCTTTCCTGCAAACGCTGGATGATGAAGCGCGCATCGAGGCTATCAACGCGTTTCGCCATGTGCTCCACCAGCGCAGCCCCTTCCGCTCCCAGCCGGTTGACTGCGTGCTGTGGGTCAAACAGGAGCAGGTCGCCCCCAATGACTACAATCCGAACAACGTGGCGCCGCCGGAAAAACGTCTGCTGCAGACCTCGCTGGAAGCCGATGGCTTTACCCAGCCGGTGGTGGTCATCCGCCAGGGTCCGCAGGCGTATACCATTGTCGATGGTTTTCACCGTCATGAACTGGCCTGCAGCAAAGCGTCATTGAAGAAAACCCTGCGAGGCTATCTGCCGGTGACCTGTCTGCCGAATGAAACCGCCTCCCGCGATGGGCTGATGGCGGCAACCATACGCCACAACCGGGCGCGGGGACGTCACCAAATCCACGCCATGTCGGAGATTGTGCGCGAGCTGACCCGGCTCGGCTGGACACCGCAAAAGATCGGCAAAGAGTTGGGGATGGATGCCGATGAGGTACTGCGTCTGAAGCAAATCAGCGGCCTGACGGAAATGTTCGCCGGCCGCCAGTTCTCTCAGGCATGGACCATTAAATAACTATAGCTGGCACAAACGCGCCGCCGCGGCCAGCAGGGTCTCCGGTTGTTTAGCGAAGCACAAACGGATCAGCTTGTGCGGGAACGGGTCGGCGCAGAAGACGGAGAGCGGGATCGCCGCCACCCCAACCTCTGTCGTCAGCCAGCGGCAGAAGCTCACGTCGTCAAGATCGGAGAGGGCGCTGTAGTCCGCCAGCAGGAAGTAGGTGCCCTCACAGGGCAGGAGTTTCAGCCGGCTGGGGCGCAGCGCCTCAATAAACAGATCGCGGCGTTCACGATAAAACGCCGGCAGCTCGAGATAGTGCTCTGGCGCCTCGCGCAGCATATCGGCGATCGCCAGCTGCGCCGGGGTATTCACCGAGAAGGTCAGATACTGATGAACCTTACGCAACTCCGCGCTGATGGCCGCCGGGGCCACGCAGTAGCCAACCTTCCAGCCGGTCATATGAAACGTTTTGCCAAACGAAGAGACTGCCACCGCCCGCTCGCGCAGCTGCGGATGCGCCAGCACGCTGGCGTGGCCGTTTTCGGCAAAGTTGATATGCTCATAGACCTCGTCGCTGAGAACATAGATCTCACGTTCGGCTATCGCCTGCCACAGGGCGGCAAAATCCTCGCGTTGCCAGACCGTGGCCGAGGGGTTGTGCGGGGTGTTGAGGATCACCAGCCGGGTTTTGTCGCTCAGCGTCGCGGCAAACTGCTGCCAGTCGACGCGAAAATGCGGCGGCTGAAGGGCAATACGGCGTAATTCGCCGCCGGCCAGCGCCACCGCGGGAGCATAGCTGTCGTAGCTGGGATCGAAACAGACCACCTCGTCGCCACGGCGCACCAGGGCGGTGATCGCCGCGTACAGGGCCTCCGTCGCCCCGGCGGTGACCGTGATATCGCTGTTGACGTCGGGTCGATATCCATACAGCTCCGCCGTCTTGTCAGCGATCGCCTCGCGCAGCGCCGGCACGCCGGTCATCGGGGCATACTGATTCGCCCCCTGCGCCACGTGGTACGCCAGACGCTCCTGAAGATAGCGCGGGCCGTCAAAATCGGGAAAGCCCTGAGACAGGTTAATGGCCTGATGCTGCTGGGCGAGAGCGCTCATCTGGGTAAAAATGGTGGTGCCAAGTGACGGGAGTTTACTCTCTGGAATCAATGGGTTATTGCTCATTCTTTTTGTACCGATTGTAATGCTGTTGTTGAAGCCACTATAACACGATGTTAATATTTGGCAATCAAGACGCTTAGACGTCTAAATGCTAATGTTATTCCACGCTACGCCCACTCTGGAGAAACCATGATCCGCGCCATCGTGACCGACATCGAAGGCACTACCAGCGATATCCGCTTCGTGCATAACGTGCTGTTCCCCTACGCCCGCGAACGACTGGCCGGCTTTGTGACCGCTCAACAGCACGCTGAGCCGGTGAGAACGATTCTCGACAACTTGCGCCGAGAGACAGACTCCCCCGCCGCCAGCACCGCCGACCTGATTGCTACCCTCTTCGCCTTTATGGACGAAGACCGTAAATCCACTGCGCTGAAGGCACTCCAGGGGATCATCTGGCGCGATGGCTACCTCAACGGCGACTTTACCGGCCATCTCTACCCGGACGTGCTGCCGGCGCTGGAGAAATGGAAAGCACAGGGCATTGATTTGTATGTATATTCTTCTGGCTCCGTGGCAGCGCAGAAATTGTTATTTGGCTACAGCGATGAAGGTGATATTACTCATCTGTTTACGGGCTATTTCGATACCCTGGTAGGCGCTAAACGCGAAGCGCAGTCCTACCGCAACATTGCTGAACACCTGGGCCACGCCCCCGGGGCCATCCTGTTCCTGTCGGATATCCATCAGGAACTCGACGCCGCCGAAGCCGCGGGGTTGCGCACTGTCCAGTTGGTACGCGGCGATCGCGACCCGGCAAGCCACCACCCTCAGGTTCAGCGTTTTGACGACATTCATCCGGAGCAGATCCCAGCATGAGCGCATTAACCCTATTTTCTGTGACCGATCCGCAAACGCCGGTCTGGCACAGCACCGACGCCAAAGCGATTCAGGAGCAGCTTAACGCCAAAGGCGTCCGTTTCGAACGCTGGCAGGCCGACCGCGACCTCGGCGCAGACCCCAGCGCAGAAACGGTGATTGCCGCCTATCAGCATGCGATTGACAAACTGGTCGCCGAAAAGGGCTATCAGAGCTGGGACGTCATCAGCCTGCGCGCCGATAACCCGCAGAAAGAGGCGCTGCGGGAAAAATTCCTGAATGAGCACACCCATGGCGAAGACGAGGTCAGGTTTTTTGTCGAGGGCGCCGGTCTGTTCTGCCTGCACATTGGCGACGAGGTGTTCCAGGTGCTGTGCGAAAAGAACGATCTGATTTCGGTTCCTGCCCACACTCCGCACTGGTTTGATATGGGATCAGAACCGAACTTCACCGCCATTCGCATTTTTGATAACCCGGAAGGCTGGATCGCCCAGTTTACCGGCGACGATATCGCCAGCGCCTACCCACGGCTGGCGTAACGTCGTCCTGTCATCCATTACCGCCTGGTCAGGAGCCTTAAACTGCCTGGACCGCGCTTTCCCGGAGGCGGCGCATACTGCGCCTTCTCCGGGCTACCCGCCCCGCCGCCGGCGATCCTCCCACGCTTAAACCGCAATAAACTTCGGCGGGTCAAAGGCGGTGATCGGCGGCAGTTCCTCTCGCCACGGGGCGATTTCCACCCAACAACTCTGGGCGCTACAGCCCTGCCCCAGGCGCGAACTGCCGCGATCCTCGGTTAACACGTTGGGATTACCGTGCTTATCGAGGGTTCCTTTTTCATTCGGATCCAGAGGGTCATACCAGGCGCCGGTGGACATCTGTACCACCCCCGGCAAAATCTGTTCACTCAAATGCACGCCCGCCAGAATCGCCCCGCGGTCGTTATACACCTTCACCACGCTGCCTTCGTGGATGTCTCTTGCCTGCGCGTCCCGCGGATGCATCCACAGCGGCTCGCGTCCCTGAATTTTCGTCGCCCGACTGACGCTGCCGTGATCATACTGGCTGTGCAGGCGGGCGCGTGGCTGACTGGAGAGCAGATGAAGCGGCCAGCGCGCCGCCTCCAGTCGTTGCCGGGCAGCCTCTTCCTCATCCCACCAGGGATGGCCAGGGCATTCGCGATAGCCAAACCCGGCGACGGTAGAGGAAAAGAGTTCAATCTTGCCGGAGGGCGTGGAAAGCGGATAGCGCTGCGGATCGGCGCGAAAATCGGCGAGAAAGACCTGCGGCCGCTCCGGCGCACTGTATTCCAGCACCCCTTGCTGCCAGAAATCCTCGAACGAGGGCAGCGCAATGCCCTCCTCCTGCGCCCGCGGCCTTGACTCCTCATAGAGATGGCGCAGCCACTGCCCGGCGTCCCGCCCCTCGCTGAACAGTTCGCCGAAGCCCAGCCGCCCGGCAAGATCGAGGAAAATAGCGTAATCATCACGCGCCTCGCCCACCGGCGGGATCTGCGCGCTCATGGCAATCATAAATCCGTCATGACCGCCGCTGCCGATATCCTCTCGCTCCAGCGAGGTGGTAGCCGGCAGGACGATGTCAGAGAATTTGGCCTGCGCGGTCCAGTACTGCTCATGCACCACCACCGTCTCCGGACGGCGCCAGGCCTCGCACAGTCGGTTAATATCCTGGTGATGGTGAAACGCATTGCCTCCCGCCCAGTAGACCAGACGGATGTCGGGATAATGCAGCAGCTGACCGTCGAACTCATAGGCTTCTCCCGGGTGCAGCAGCATATCGGACAGCCGCGCCACCGGGATAACGCTGTCCACCGCATTTTCGCCGGCGGGCAAGCGCGGGCCGGAAAACGCTTTTCGCACCGCCCCCGCCAGGTTGGTACAGGCATAGCCAAACCCGAGGCCGCCGCCCGGCGTGCCGATCTGTCCCAGCAGCGCGGTCAGGGCCACCGTCGCCCAGTAGGCCTGCTCCCCCTGACGGGCGCGCTGGATGGACCAGGAGATATTCACCATCGTACGGTGGCGGGCCATCTCCCGCGCCAGCTCGGCGATGCGCTGGGCGTCAAGGCCGGTAATTGCCGCCGCCCACGCCGGTGTTTTCGCTATGCCGTCATGCTCGCCCAACAGATACGCGCGGTAAGGGGCAAACCCGACGGTATGGCTGGCGATAAACGCCTGGTCGTAGAGGGACTCAGCGATCAGCACATAGCTCAGCGCCAGCAGCAGTGCGGTATCGGTGCCCGGCCGAATGGCCAGCCACTCGGCGTCGGGCACCGCGCTGAGGTCATTGCGCACCGGACTGATATTAATAAACCGCGTGCCGTTGGCCTGCATCTTATCCAGCCAGTACGGCAACATATGGTCATTGGCGCCGCCGCCGTTGACCTGGGCATTGCGCAGCGGCAGACCGCCAATCGCGACAAACAGCTGACACTCCCGCGCCAGCTCGGAAAAATGGGTATGCTGACGATGCAGCGGGCTCAGCGGCCCAAGGATATGCGGCAGAATACGCTCGCCCGCGGCGCTGCTATAGGTATTGGTGCTGGCGGTATACCCGCCAAAGCCCTTAAGAAAACGGTGCAGCTGGCTCTGCGCATGGTGAAAGCGCCCGGCGCTGGCCCAGCCGTAGGAGCCGCCGTAAATCGCCTCATTGCCGCAGCGCGCCTTGACCGAGCGCAGCTCGCGAGCCACCAGGTCCAGGGCCACCTCCCAGCTGACTTCGACAAAGGGCTCCTTGCCTCGCCCTTCTCGTGACGCCGGCCCGTGCTGCAGATAGCCGGCGCGTACCGCCGGGCGACGAATGCGCGTTTGGCTGGTCACCGCGTCGGGGAGCGACTGACCGATGCGTGAAGGGTTTTTATCCCAGGGCACCGGCTTAACCGCCACGATCTCGCCCTCGCGGCTCTCCACCTGCCAGGTTCCCCAGTGCATCACCGTATAATTATGCTGTTTCTTCATAGCGCCCGCGTTCTTCTCAGCCTAAGGTTCGTTAAAATAAAGCGGGGAAATGCGGTAATATTGCTTACCCGGCCAGACATTGCGCTGCTAAAAAAAGCTTTAGCCCGCGCAATCTTCTCTTTTTCTCTGTAGATGCCGTATTTCCCATACACTCATAATAAACAGAAAATTGTCTTTATCTGCTAAATAAACACGGAACAAGCCAAAAATAAAACCACAAAATAAAAAGGCCTATCCGCCATCATGAAATATTTTCAGGTTCTTCATGACAAAATAAATTTTTCTCTGGCGTTTCCGCGATATAACATTGCCGGCATAACTTAGACTTATTTTGTATTTGAGGTGGCGAGGTGCTTCTTGTCATGCTACCGGTCCGCAACCACCTTCATCACAGGATCATAATAACAATGTCGCAGAAGAGAAAATTATTGCCTGCCGCGCTGGGACTGCTTTCCCTTGCCTCGCTGAGCGTCACTGGCGCTGATACCCTCTCCTTACAGGGAAAAACCATTGGCGTTGCCGTAGTAGGCACCCAGCATTTCTGGGATCGCGAAGCTTTTAAAGGCGCGACAGAGGAAGTGGAGAAACTGGGAGGCAAAGTCATTGGCGTCGATGGCGGCCGGGATAATCAGGTTCATGCCAATAATCACGATATTTTACTGTCACGCAAGGTGGATGCGGTAATTAGTATTCTCGGCGACAGCGCCGTCGAACCCAAATTTAAAGCATTACGTGATGCTGGTATCCCGGTATTCACCGTGGATCATGTTTCACAATATTCGGTCAATAATACCACCTCCGATAACTACACTCTGGGCTCCACCATCGGTCGCTACATGGCGGACGAATTAGGCGGTAAAGGCAACGTCGCTGTATTTAACGCGTTCTCCAGCGCGCTGCGTATTTGCGGAATTCGTTACGATCAGTGGAAATATGTCCTTAAGGATTACCCGGATATTCATATTATCCAGCCCGAGCTCGCGGAACAGTTCGCCAACTCGCCGGAAGACGCGCGGAAGAAAACCCTCGAATTACTCAGCCAGTATCCGAAAGGCAAACTGGACGCCATCCATGTCGCCTGCTGGGATCAACCGGCCATCGGTATCGTCCAGGCGCTGGAAGAGACCGGCCGTGATAAGGACGTGAAAGTGACGGCCATCGACGCCGGTCCGGAAACGCTGGAGATCATGGCGGAGCCCGGCAGTCCCTTCGTGGCTAACGTCGCGCAGCAGCCGCATCTGATCGGCCAGACCTCCGCCGACAACGTGGCCCGCTACTTTGCCGGTCAGAAACTGCCGGTGCAAACCTTTATCCCGGTGATACCGGTGAAAGGTCCGCAGGAAGCGAAAGCGGTGTATAAACAGTTGGGATACGGCGAACTGCAGTGATAAATCAACACCCTGGCGGGGAGCGCCCCGCCGCGGGTCTGGTCATGGACCAGATCGGCAAACGTTTTGCCAGCGTAATGGCGCTTAATGCGGTTACCCTGCGCCTCAATCCGGGGGAGATTCATGGCCTGATTGGCGAGAACGGCGCCGGTAAATCGACGCTGATCAAGATCCTCGCCGGCGTTTATCAGGCCGACAGCGGCAGCGCGACCCTCGACGGTCGCCCGCTGCCCCTCGGCAACCCGGCAGCCATCGAAGCCGCCGGCATCCGCGTTATCCACCAGGAGCTCAACCTGATCCCGCACTTTACCGTCGCGGAATCGGTGTTTCTGGGCCAGGAGTATCGCACCCGCTGGGGGGCGCTGGATCGCCGACGGATGAAGGCCGCCACGGCGCAATTTTTCCAGCAAAACTGGCAGTTGGCGATCGACCCCGAACGTCTGGTGCGAGACCTGAGCCTGGCCGAGCGCAAGCTGGTGCAGATTGCCCGCGCGCTGATCGACGGCGCGGCGCGGCTTGTGGTGTTCGACGAGCCCACCGCCCCCCTCGAGGCCCAGGAGGCCAGTCTGGTCACCTCCGCCATCCTGCGCCTGCGCGACCAGGGCATTGCCATTCTGTATATTTCCCACTATCTCAATGAGATAGCCAGCCTCTGCGACCGTGGCACTGTGCTGCGCAACGGGGAAGTGGTCGGTTATCCCGACCGCGACCTGCTGCAGAATACCGAGGCGCTGATCGCCATGATGGTCGGCCGGGAAATCGACCAGCTGTATACCCCGCGCCAGCGCCCGGCGGCAGACAACGGAGCGGCTCCGCTGCTCTCGGTGCGCCAGCTGAGCGACGGACGGCAGCTGCAGGATCTCTCTTTTGATATTCACCCGGGGGAGATCGTCGGCGTCGCCGGCCTGCTCGGCGCCGGGCGCGATGTGCTGGTGGACTTACTCTACGGCTTGCGCCCGGCGGAGCGCGGCACTATCCATCTCGACGGCCTGCCGCGACGTATCCGTACGCCAAAGCAGGCGATCCGCGCCGGAATGGCGCTGGTCCCGCGCGACCGCCGCCATCAGGGGCTTATCCTCTCCTTCACCACCGCCGACAATATTAATCTCGCCTCGCTGCCGGAGACCGCCACCTTTGGCTGGGAGCGGCGGGGGATCGCCGAGCAGAAAGCGCGCGACTGGATAGAACAGCTGGCGATCCGTCCGGGACGCCCGGCGCTGCCGGTACGCTACATGAGCGGCGGCAACCAGCAAAAAGCGATCCTCGCCCGCTGGCTCGGCACCGATGCCCGGCTGTTTATTCTCGATGAACCCACCCTCGGGGTTGATATCGGCGCCCGCCGCGATATTTATCAACGTACGCGCCAGCTGGCCGATAAAGGGCGGGCGGTGCTGGTCTCCTCCAGCGACGCCCCCGAACTGCTCGGACTATGCGACCGGATCCTCGTCCTCTGGCGCGGCGCGCTGGCGGCCAATCTGCCCACCCGCGGGCTGACCCTCGACGCCCTGCTGGTGGCGATCAACGGCGGACAGGAGCCTTCACCATGAGTACCGCTATCCAGCGTCGCGGCCGTCCGGGCCTGGCGACGCTGATTGAAAAATTCCCCCTGATCCTGTTTCTGGCGCTGCTGGTGTGGCTGAGCGTGCAGTCGCCCTACTTCCTCAGCTGGCAAAATATCAGCCTGATGCTGGTCCAGAGCGTTCCGCTGGCGATCCTCTGTTTCGGCCTGGTCTGCGTCATCGCCGTGGGCGGAGATGACGTGGTCTCCGGCGGCATCGACCTCTCCCTGCCGGCGACGGCGGTGCTCGGCGTCGCGCTGCTCAGCCTCGGGCTGGCCGAATGGCACACGCCGTATCTCCTGCTGCTGGCGCTGCTGGCGGCGGTTTGCCTGCTCTGCGGGGCGATCAACGGCTTCCTGGTGCTGGCGGCCGGCCTGCCGCCGCTGCTGGCTACCCTCTCGACCTCCGTGGCGTTTACCGGCCTGACGGACCTGCTGACCGGACAGCGGCGCATCGCGGTCAGCGATCCGCTGATGGTCGCCTTCCGCGATAACAGCGTGCTGGGCCTGCCCTGGCCGCTTATCTATCTGCTGGGGGTGTTTATCCTGTTCCAGTTCCTGCTCCATCACTCCCGCTTCGGCCAGCATGTGCAGGCGGTGGGCGGTAATCGCGATATGGCGCAGATGAGCGGCCTGAACGTGCGCCGCTTAACCCTGCAGGTCTGGCTGTTAGCCGGCATCGCCGCCGGGCTGGCTATTCTGCCGCTGCTCAGCCAGGGCTCCGGCAGCTCCAGCGGAACGGCCACGCCGCTGCTGCTGGAAACCGTGCTGGCGACCTTTATCGGCGCCGCCTTCTCGCGCCGTCGGGTGGTCACCATCTGGGGCGCGCTGCTGGGAGCGATTCTGGTTAACGCCCTCTCTAACGGGCTCGGCCTGCTGGGGGTCAATATCTTCTGGATGGGCGCCATTAAAGGCGGCCTGATCCTGGTGGTGCTCGCGGCATCGGCGGTCAGACACAAAGGAGGCGAGGCATGAGCCAAATCACCCTGAAAACTCCAGCTACCGCGGAACAGACGGCCAGCAGCCCGCTGGCCTGGCTGTCGCGGGCCGGATTCGGCATCATCACCCTGCTGGCCATCGCCCTGTTCGGCTGGGCGAATCCAGTATTTTTAACCGTGGATAACTGGGCCAACCTGCTGCAGGGCAGCGCGATCCTGCTGATTGTGGCGATGGCGATGACCCTGATTGTCAGCGCCGGGGCGATTGACCTGTCGGTGGGCGTCGCGCTCGATTTCGGCGCCGCCTTCGCCCTCGTCGCCCTGAAAACCTGGCATCTGCCGTGGCAGGCGGCGGTGGGCTGCGCCCTGCTCGGCGGGGTGCTGATTGGTCTGCTCAATGCCTTTCTGATCCTCATCTGCCGGATCCGCCCCTTCCTCGCCACCCTCGGCACCTGGTTTATCGCCAGCAGCGCCGAACGTATCTATACCGATGGCGGCGGCGCGATAGCCTATCGGCGAATGGCTCCCGAGTATCACGACCTGGCGGTGGGTAACCTTGGCGGGATCCCCACGCCGGTAGCGATCGTGCTGGCGCTGTGGCTGGCGGCCTGGCTGGTGACCGAGCGCACCCTGTGGGGCAAATATATCCGCGCTATCGGTCAGAACAGCGAAGCGGCGCGCATCGCCGGGATCCGCGATCGCCTGACCATGCTCGGCGTGCTGGTGGCCGCCTCAGCCCTCTGCGCCGTCGGCGGGGTGATCCTCTCCGCCAACCTGCGGCAATTTACCCCGCTGGCCGGGCAGTCTTACCTGATGGACGCCATTGCGGCGGTGTTTATCGGCACCGCCTTTAACCGTCTGGGCCGGGTCAGCATCGCCGGCACCCTCGGCGGCGTGCTGTTCCTCGCCATTATTGATAATGGTCTGAACCTGATGGGCCTCAATTATCTGGTGAAGGACGCGCTGGTCGGCGTGATTCTGGTGGTGGCCCTCGCCCTATCCTTCTGGCAGGCGCGTCTGCGCCAAACGCATCGCTAAACGGGAGAACGATGGCAACCTTTGACGCCGTATTTGTCGGCCTGACTATTCTGGATATTGCCGGGCGCCCGGTGGTGGCGATCCCGCCGCGCGGTGGCGTCGCTTTTATTGAGCAAATTCGCCTCAACCCCGCCGGCACCGCTGCGGGGGCTAATATTAACGCCGCGAAGCTCGGGATCCGCACCGCGGCGGTGGCCTGCCTGGGCGAAGATGAAAAGGCCGACTTTATCCTCGCCAGCTATGCCCGGCTGGGCATTGACTGCTCGCTTATCCAGCGCACCGCGCTGAAGGAGACCTCGGCGACGATCCTGCCGATTCGCCCCAACGGCGAACGTCCGGCCCTGCACTGCCGGGGCGCGTCTGACGCCCTGTTCGTCAGTGAAGCGGAATTTGACGCCGTCCTTGACTGTCGCTTCCTGCATCACGGCGGGAGCGGACTGCTGGCGGCAATGGACCAGGGACAGAGCGCACGGCTGCTGCAGGCGGCCAAAGCGCGTGGAGTCACCACCAGCTTTGACCTTATCGCGCCGAATGAACACACCCTGGAACTGCTGCGGCCCCTGCTGCCGTCGGTGGATTATTTTATGCCTTCGCTGGAGGAAGCCGCCTTTCTCTCCGGGGAGACGCAGCCGGAGGCCATCGCCCGCTTTTTCTTCGCGCTGGGCGTGGGCACCTGCATTCTGAAAGACGGCGAGAACGGCTCCTGGCTTATCGGCCGCGATGGCGCGCTGGAGCATATTGCGCCGTGGCCCGTCGAGGCGGTGGATACCACCGGCTGCGGCGACAGCTACTGCGGCGGGTTTATTGCCGCGCTGGCGCGCGGGCTCAGCGTGAAAGCGGCGTGCGACGTCGCCTCGGCGGTGGCCGCGCTGGTGGCGACCGGGATGGGCTCGGATGCCGGGGTGGTAGACTGGGAACAGACCCAGGCTTTTATGGCGGCCCATCGCCCCTGACGTTGGACCCAAGCCGCTGCAGGACGCGGCGGCGCAAGCGGCTTAACGCCACTGGTACAGCAGCGGCTCCCCGGCGACATAGCGCTGAAGATCGGCGGCAATCATCGCCGTGTGTTTGGCGATACTCTCCCGGGTGGCCCCGGCGATATGCGGCGTGATAATCACGTTATCGAACTCGGTGACAAAAGGGTGATCGCGCCACAGCGGTTCGCGATGATACACGTCCAGCGCCGCGCCGCCCAACGGGCCGTGACGCAGAGCCTCAATCAGCGCCGCTTCGTCGACCACCGCCGCGCGGGAGGTATTGATCAGCAGCGCGCCGGGCTTCATGCTGTTTAACAGCGCCGCATTCACCAGCCCGTCGCTGTGCGGCCCGCTGCTCAGATGCAGGCTGACGATATCCGCCTCTCGGAACAGCGCCTCCAGGGTCGTTTTCTGTAACCCTGGCTCATTGATATCCTCTGCGGCGACGAACGGATCCACCACCCGCACCGCCATACCGAACGCCCGGGCGATACGCGCCACCCGGCGGCCAATGTTGCCATACCCCACCAGGCCCAGCGTTTTATTGCGCAGTTCACTGCCCTTAAACACTTCATAGGGGCTTTCCGGACTCACGTCCCAGACCACATCCCGGCGCAGCCCCTGCTGGGTGGCGGCGGCGGCATTGTCAGCCTGCGTGAATTCCCCCCGCTTCAGCGCCGCATGGGATTGCGGAATATGGCGCGCCAGGCTGAGCATCAGGCCAAGCGTCAGCTCCGCGGCGGCATCGGCATTGCGCCCCGGGGTGTAGAGTACCCGGATGCCGCGCGCCTGCGCGGCCTGGGTATCAATATTCACCGGATTCGCGCGGGTACAGGCGATCACCTGCAGGCGCGGACAGGCGGCCATCACCGCATCCGTCACCTCATCATAGCTGGTCACCAGCACCTCAGCGTCGTGGGCCAGCTCAATCAGCTGACCGGCGCTGAGTTTCGGTTTGCCCAGCGCCCACCCCTCCACCAGCAGCTCACCCAGCTGGTGGAAGGCGCTAAGGTCGCCAGCATGCTCGGCGGTAAAAACGATTTTCATGGTTGTACTTCCTGAGAAAGACGTTGAAGAGCGGCCTGCCTGGCCTGCCATACCGGCAGCATCTGCTCACGCAGCAGGCGATAAACGGGATACAGCGCCGCGTAGCGGGCATGCGCCTGAGGGCGCGGCTGATAGCGGGCCTGCGCCAGCGGAGGCGTCTCGGCCAGCGCCGCGACGCTGCGGGCCGCCAGAATCGCCGCACCGCGCGCGCTTAGTTCATTAAAGGCGCTGGAGACCACCGTGCGCCCGGTACAGTCGGCGATAATCTGCAGCCAGGTGGCCGAGGCTGCGCCGCCGCCGGTCAGATACAGCTCGCCGCCCTGGGGATAACCCTGCAGCGCATCGACAATGGCGAAGGCCAGGCCTTCAAACACCGCGCGCTGTAGTTCGGCGCGGGTGGTGTGCGGGCTAATGCCGATAAAGCCGGCCCGCGCGTCAGGGCTGTAAAACGGCGCGCGTTCGCCATTAAGATACGGCTGCCAGAAGACGCCGCCGCTGCCTGGCTCCACCTCCGCGATCGCCTGCTCCAGCCGACCCAGATCGGCGTCCAGCGAAATATGCTGCTGCAGCCAGTCAATGTTTGGCGTACCGGCCTGCATCGGAAACAGCGAGATCACCTGCCCGGCTTCGGTGTGAGTGACGAAGCGCGTCGCCTCGTTCACCGTCTGCGGACCGCGGCAAACGATTCCGGTACAGCAGGTGGTGCCGAGGATCGTGTAGATATCCCCTTCGTTGACCGCGCCGCAGCCCAGCGCGGCGCTACAGACATCCAGCGCCCCGGCGGCCACCGGCGTCGCGGCGGGCAGTCCGGTCAGCGCCGCCACCGCGTCGCTCAGCGTACCGGCCGGAGCGTCCGGGGCCAGCAGAGGGGGAAACAGCGGCAGCAGTTCGTCCAGCCCCATCTCGTTCATCACCACCGAGGACCAGCTGCCGCTCTGCTGATTGAGTAATGAGCTGCTGGCGTCCGTCAGCTCCAGCGCCGCCACGCCGGTCAGGCGAAAGCGGATCCAGTCCTTGGCGAAAAACAGATAGCGCGCGGCCGCCAGCCGCTCCGGCTGATACTGTTTCAGCCAGTACAGCTGCAGGCTGGTATTGCAGGGCTGCAGGTGGGTGCCGGTATCGGCGAAATAGCGGCGGTCAAAACCGGGCCGGCGCAGCAGTTCGCTCATCAGCTCGTGGCTGCGGGTATCGCTCCACAGGATCCCCGGCCCCACCGGTTCGCCCTGCGCATCGCTGAGCCAGACCCCCTCCCCTTGCCCGGCGAGGCCGATGGCCCGCAGCCGCCCCTCCTGCAGCGCCGGGTGGCGGGCAATCTGGCGCAGAATAGCCAGCACCGAATGCCACAGCTGGGTCATATCCTGTTCCGCGTAGCCATTGGCCGACAGGCGGGGGGAGGTGTTTTCCGCAGCGCTGGCGCGCGCGGTGAAATGCTGATCAAACAGCACCGCTTTCACCCGGGAGGTGCCGATATCGATACCAAGATAAAAATCCATACCTGCTCCGGTTCAGGGCTCGTAGCGGCGGCGCATCAGCTCGCACTCGAACAGGAACTCCAGCCCCTCCAGTTGCCGGCGGGCCTCCTGAATATCTTTCCCCCAGCAGGTCAGGCCATGTCCGCGCAGCAGAAAGCCGTAACGCAGCGGGCGGGTTTGCGCATAATCGGCAATCCGCGCCGCCAGGGCGTCAATATCCTGATCGTTATCGAAGATGGCGACCGGAACGGTATCGAGATGGCTGTGCTGCCCGCTGAGGGTTTTCTGCATTTCATACCCCTGCAGCGCCAGCGTGTCGCTTTTTTCGATGCGCGACAGCACGGTGGCATTGACGGTATGCACATGCAGCACCACGTTGGCCTCCGGGAACAGGCGGTAGACCAGGGTGTGCAGGCCGGTCTCCGCCGACGGTTTCCGTCCGGAAGGGGCCTGATTGGTGGCGATCTCCACCTGCAGAAAATCCTCGGTCGTCAGGCTGCCTTTATCGCGGCCCGACTCGCTTAGCCAGCACCAGGTATCATCCTGACGCACCGACATATTGCCGCCGGTCGCCGGCGCCCAGCCTTTCGCGCCGATCCAATGACAGGTGGTGACCAGTTGCGCGAGTCTTTCTTGCCACATAGCAGTTCCTTAGGTTAGCGATGATTTGTTTAGCCGTCTAAATGGCTATTTATCCGATACTAACACCGCTAACCGGAGGGAACAATATTTCAGGAAACACACATAAGACAAATGGTTATATCATAAATGCATATTAAATAACCTTTATTCACAGCAATTTAACCAACCGCAGTGAATCCGCTACGATCCCCTGCTGCCTGGCGCCACAACGCTGGCGGATTGTGCTGGCTGAAATTCTCCTTCTGCGCCAGGCATGCCGTCGCCGCCCTCCTCTGCCCCGGACTGGTGCAAAACATGGCAGGATGCACACTAAAATGGCATTACTCCTCCTGAATCCCTCAATAACCGTGCACATTGCACACTATGCGCTATTCCTCATGCCCGGTTTTTCCTGGCACATCTCTTGCTACTTCCGGCTATCACCGCCCATCTAACCCAGCCAGAGGTTCCAGGATGTCAAACAGCAATGATTTTCCCCTCGTCGAAGCGCCCACCGCCGGACGTAAAGGCGTATTTTCCATCGCCATGGTGTTATTCAGTTTTACCTTTTTCACCGGCACGATGTTTGCCGGCGGCAAACTCGGCGTCTCCTTTTCCATCGTTAATCTGCTGTGGATAGCCGTCATCGGCAACGCCTTGCTGGCTCTCTATGCCGCATCGCTGGGCTGGATTGCCGCGCGCAGCGGCCTGAATACGGTGCTGATGGGCCGGTTCTGCTTCGGGGAGATCGGCAGCAAGCTGGCCGATTTTATCCTTGGCTTTGCCGAGCTGGGCTGGTACGCCTGGGGGACCGCCACGGTCGCTATCTCGCTGGTGAAGATCCTCGCCCTGCCCGAGGCGCTGACCCAGCCGCTGATGGTGCTGTTTGGCATTCTGTTCTGCGTCACCGCGCTGGTGGGCTACAAGGGGCTGGACGCGCTGTCGCGCCTGTCGGTGCCGCTGATGTTCGTGCTGCTGGTGGTCTCCATGTATCTGGCGCTGCACCACGCCGGCGGCTGGCAGGCGATGACCCGCATTGCGCCGAGCGACACCATGACCTGGTCGGCGGCCATCACCATGGTCTTTGGCACTTTCGCCAGCGGCGCCACCCAGGCGACAAACTGGACCCGGCTGGCCAACTCCAGCCGGACCGCCATTCTCGCCAGCATGGGCAGCTTCCTCATCGGCAACGGGCTGATGATCGTCGCCGGCGCCTGGTGCGCCATCGTTTATCAACAGGCCGATATCGTCGAAGTGCTGATCCTGCAGGGGCTGTCAGTCGCCGCGGTGATCATGCTGTGTCTCAATCTGCTGACCATCCAGGGCCCCACCATCTATAACGTCTCCGCCGCCGCCTGCCATCTGCTGCGCAGCGAACGCCGCCGCACGCTGACCCTCGCCGCCGCCGGGGTGGGCATTGTGCTGGCCATTGGCGGAATGTACGAAATGCTGATCCCGTTCCTTGTGCTGCTGGGCAGCATTATCCCGCCCATCGGCGGGGTGATTCTCGCCGACTACTGGTTCGCCCGCGGCGGGCGCTATCCCCTGCTGCAGAACGCCTGCCTGCCGCGTTTTAACTGGCTGGGACTCGGCGCCTACGCCGCCGGCGCGGTGGTGGCTTATCTGTCACCGTGGATCGCGCCGCTGGTGGGGATCACCGTCTCCGCGCTGGTCTATATCGCCCTGACCATGGTCAGCAAACGTCAGCCTGCCGCCGTCGCGGAGCAAGAGCCATGAGCCTGACGGTCAGCGAACTGCTGGCCCTTGAGGGACTCTCCGCCCTGCGTTTGCGGGCGGGAAAGCAAGGGCTGCAGCGGGCGGTACGCTGGTACTACGTGGCGGAAAATGAGCATATCGCCGAGTGGATCATGGGAGGCGAGCTGGTCTTTATCACCGGCATCAACCATCCCCGGGATGAAGCCAACCTGATCCAGCTGCTGATGGAGGGCAAACAGCGCGGCATCGCCGGGATGGTGATCCTCACCGGCGAGGCCTATATCCACGCCATTCCCGCCACGCTGATCGCCCTTGCCGACGAGCTGGGCATTCCGCTGATCGAGCAGCCCTACCTGCTGAAGATGGTGATTGTCACCGAGCGGGTCGGCACCGCGCTGGTCCGCAGCGAAAACGCCCTGCAGTCGCAGCGCGACATCCTGATGCAGCTGGTCACCGGCGACTATCCGGACCTGCAGATGCTTCACCAGCGCGCCCTCCACCAGCAGCTCGATTTTACCCGCCCACTGCGGCTGGCGGCGCTGCGCCTGGAGGGACTGTCCCGCCTGTTTCGCCAGTTCCCGCCCGAACAGGCCGAAGCCTGGCTGCAGCAGGCCCACCGCAGCGTGCGCCAGCAGCTGCAGCAGCAGCTCAACCAGCAGGGCAACCCCTTCCCGCTTCTGGAACGCAGCAACATGTTCCTTTTCCTGTTGCCGGATGAGGAGGGGGAAGACTTTCAGCAGAAAAAGTGGCTGCAGCAGTGGCTGCAGACGCTGGCGGAGGGGGAAGAGCGTTTGTCGCTGCTCTGCGGCCTCTCGGCGCCGGTCAGGCAGCTGCAGGGCTACCCGCGGGCGTTGTCGCAGGCGCGCCAGGCGCTGGATCTGTGCGATACCCTGCGGCCGACCCAGCGCATCAGCGACTATCAGCAGCTGGGGTTTATCAAACTGCTGTCCGCGGTCAGCGACCCGGCGCTGCTCAACGATTTTATGCACGACACCCTCGGCTGCCTGATCGAGCCAGGCCGTAAAGCGCCGTGGCTGCTGCTGGAGACCCTCGAGACGCTGCTGCAGGAGAACGGCAACGTGGTGCGAGCCGCCGACCGGCTGGGTCTCCATCGCAACACCCTGCACCAGCGCATCCAGCGTATTGAAAAACTGACCGGCTACCCGGTCAGCCACCCTCAGTTTCATCTCAACGCCTCGGTCGCGCTGGTGATCTGGCGTTTATCGCAAAACCATTTACAGGACCAACCATGAAAATTGTTAACGCCCGCCTGCGCCGCCAGGAGGCGCTGTTTACCCTTGAGCTGCAGGACGGCATCATTCGCCGCATGACCGCCCAAACCGCGATGCGGACCGCCGACACCGGGGATATCGACGCCCAGGGTCGGCTGGCGATCCCGCCCTTCGTCGAGCCGCATATCCATCTTGACGCCACCCTTACCGCAGGCGAGCCGGAGTGGAACCGCAGCGGCACCCTGTTTGAAGGCATCACCCGCTGGAGCCAGCGCAAAGCGAGCATTACCCCGGAGGACACCCGCCAGCGGGCGCTGAAAACCATCGGCATGCTGCGCGATTTCGGCGTTCAGCACGTCCGGACCCATGTGGATGTCACCGACCCGTCGCTGGCGGCCCTGCAGGCGCTGCTGGCGGTGAAACAAGAGGCCGCCGATCTCATCGATCTACAGATTGTCGCCTTTCCGCAGGAGGGGATCGAATCGTATCCCAACGGCCGGGAGCTGATGACGCGCGCCATCGAGATGGGCGCCGACGTGGTGGGCGGCATTCCGCACTATGAGAATACCCGCGACAAAGGGGTCAGCTCGGTGATGTTTTTGATGGACCTCGCCCAGCGCTACGGCCGCCTGGTGGATGTCCACTGCGATGAAATCGACGATCCGCAGTCGCGTTTCCTCGAAGTGCTGGCGGAAGAGGCCCGGGTGCGCGGTATGGGGGCGCAGGTCACCGCCAGCCACACCTGCGCGATGGGCTCTTATGATAACGCCTACTGTTCGAAGCTGTTTCGCCTGCTGAAAGCCTCGGGGATCAACTTTATCTCCTGCCCGACCGAAAGCATTCATCTGCAGGGCCGGTTTGACAGCTGGCCGAAACGGCGCGGCGTCACCCGGGTGGCGGAGCTGGATCGCGCCGGCATCAACGTCTGCTTTGCTCAGGACTCGATTCAGGATCCGTGGTATCCGCTGGGGAATGGCAATATCCTGCGCATTCTGGATGCCGGACTGCACATCTGCCATATGCTCGGCTATGACGATCTACAGCGCTGTCTCGACTTCGTCACCGACAACAGCGCCCGGGCGCTTTGTCTGGGCGATAACTACGGCCTCGCCGAAGGCCGCCCGGCTAACCTGTTGATCCTCGATGCGGAAAACGACTACGAGGCCGTCCGCCGCCAGGCGCGGGTGCTGACCTCCATTCGCCACGGCAAGGTGATTTTGCAGCGTGAGGTGGAGCACATCCGCTATCCGGCATAAGGCGCAAGGCGCTGCGCGTCGGCGCCTTTCTGTGATACCTTTTCAGGCAGTGTGCGTGACCGACGCCCGTCCGGGCGTTGGCTTCCTGGAAAACAGACGGCGCGAAACGACGATGAGCGATAAAAAATGGATTAAGGCCGAGGACGTGGCCAGACTGGCCGGGGTCTCGCGCTCGGCGGTCTCCCGCACCTTCACCCCCGGCGCCTCGGTGTCGGAGAAGACCCGGCAGAAGGTGCTGAACGCCGCGGAAGCTCTGGGCTATCAGGTGAATATCATCGCCCGGACGATGATCACCGGCAGCAGTAATTTTATCGGCATCGTCACCGCCGGTTTCGACAATCCGTTTCGCAGCAAACTGCTGGCGCCGCTGGTCCATCAGCTGGCGCTCAACGGCTTTATGCCGCTGCTGATGAACGCTGACGATCCGCAGCAGCTCGCCCCTTCGCTTAAGCAGCTGCTGAGCTACCACGTCGCCGGGGTGATCATCACCTCCGGCGCGCCGCCGCTGTCGCTGGCGGAAGAGTATCTGGAGCGCAAGATCCCCGTCACCCTGATCAACCGTCATGCGGATCTCGCCGGCTGCGACCGGGTGTGCAGCGATAACGCCCAGGGGGCGAAGCTGGTGGCGGACTTGTTCAGTCGTCGAGGCTGGCGGCAGGTTGGCTTTATAGGCGAAAATCGCGAGAACTTCAGCACCCGCCAGCGTTATGACGCTTTCATCGCGCAGACGTCGGGCATGACGGTGACCAGCCGCTTCTGCGACGGCGGCGGCTATCAGGCTGGCTACCAGGCTGCCAGAGAAATCGTTGCTGAAAACCCCGGGGTGCAAGCGCTGTTTTGCGCTACCGATATGCTGGCGCTGGGCGCCCAGGACGGCCTGCGGGACGCCGCTGCCCCGCTGCCGGCCATCGTCGGCTTTGACGATATCCCGCAGGCGGACTGGCAACCCTACCAGCTTACCACCATTCAGCAGAATACCGCCCTGCTGGCCCACCACGCGGTGGATCTGTTAATGACGCGGATCGCCCGCTTCAGCCTGCCCTCGCGCCATCGCGAAGTGCCGGTGAAATTAATTATTCGTCAAAGTGCGAAATGAAAAAATCATTTTATGCTGGAGCGATCACAGAATCTTCTGCGAAACCCGGCCACACTCATTCGGCCCTTCGGGGCTGTTTTTTTCACGCAAAATGCACACGTGTGCAAAATAGGGAGTCAATATGCAATCTCAGGAATCAGAAGCGCTACAGGCCCGCTACCGCCTGGCCTGCGAGCTGGCGAAAGCAGGGGCTGAGCTGGCGTTTGAATACTATCAGCAACGCGAAGCGCTGACCGTCGACCATAAAGGCGACGACCTGCAGGACGTGGTCAGCGTGGCCGATAAGCGGGTGGAGGCCTTTGTGAAACAGCGTATTCAGAGCGCGTTTCCGGAGGATGGCTTTCTCGGCGAAGAGAGCGGCGCCCGCCTGCCCGACGCGCAAGTGCTGTGGGTGGTCGACCCCATCGATGGCACCAGCTGTTTCCTCAACGGCCTGCACACCTGGTGCCTGTCGCTGGCGATCGTCGCCGACGGCGAACCGGTCATCGGCGTGGTCTACGACCCCAACCATCGCGAGCTGTTTCACGCCCTGCGGGGTCATGGCGCCTGGCTCAATGACGCCCCGATCCGTCCGCACCCCGCGGCGACGGTCAGGGAGGGAGTGATGGGCGTCGGCACCTCGCATCGCGTCACCCCGGCGGACTTTCTGCCGTTTCTGCAGGCGCTGCTCAGCGACGGCGGCATGTTTATCCGCAACGGCTCCGGCGCGCTGATGAGCGCCTGGGCGGCGGCAGGCCGGTTGATTGGCTACTACGAGCCGCACATGAACCCGTGGGACGCCCTGCCGGGGCTGGTGCTGATGCGCGAAGCGGGCGGCGCCAGCAACGATTTTCTGGCGCAGGAGGGGATCCAGCGCGGCAACCCGCTGCTGCTGGCCAGCTCAACGCTCTACCCGCAGCTGAAAAAGATGATCCCACAACCATTACATTAACCCTTACGGGTCAGGCTATTTCTGATTATGTACTCTACACAGTAACGATAACTTCATTCACGGACGAACCACATCAATCAGTCAGGCCTCCGACCTGCGGAGAACCACCTATGTCTGGAATTATCGCTTTTTTCCGGGCGTCGCCGCCGAAAGCGGGCGCCGCGTTTGATGAACAGCGTTTTCGCCGGGTGCGCTGGCAAACCTTTATCGCCATGACCCTGGCTTACGTCACCTTTTACGTCTGCCGGTTATCCTTCACCGTCGCCAAAAGCGCGCTGGTGGAGTTGGGGATCACCCCGACGGAGCTCGGCATGATCGGCTCCACTCTGTTCTTCAGCTACGCCATCGGCAAGCTGGTCAATGGCTTTATCGCCGATCACGCCAACGTGGTGCGCTATATGAGCCTCGGTTTATTGCTCAGCGCCGGGATGAACCTGATGATGGGGATGACCACCAACGCCCTGCTGCTGGCCATCTTCTGGGGGATCAACGGCTGGGCGCAGTCGATGGGCGTCGGCCCCTGCGCGGTCTCGCTGGCGCGCTGGTACGGCGTTAAAGAGCGCGGCACCTTCTATGGCATCTGGTCGACGGCGCATAATATCGGCGAGGCCGTCACCTATATGGTGATCGCCGCGGTGATCGCCGGGTTTGGCTGGCAGATGGGCTACCTGTCCACCGCCGCGCTCGGCGCCGCCGGCGTGGTGCTGTTGGTGCTGTTCATGCACGATTCGCCGCAGAGCAGCGGCTTCCCGTCCATCAACGTCATCCGCGATGAACCGCAGGAGGAGGTCGAAGCCCGCGGCTCGGTGTTTAAAAACCAGCTGCTGGCGCTGCGCAACCCGGCGCTGTGGACCCTCGCCCTCGCCTCCGCCTTTATGTACATCGACCGCTACGCCGTCAACTCCTGGGGGATCTTCTTCCTCGAGCAGGATAAAGCCTATTCCACGCTGGAGGCATCCGGGATTATCGGCGTCAACGCCATCGCCGGCATCGCCGGGACCATCATTGCCGGCATGCTCTCCGACCGCTTTTTCCCGCGCAACCGCAGCGTGATGGCCGGCTTTATCAGCCTGCTGAACACCGCCGGCTTCGCCCTGATGCTCTGGTCGCCGCACAATTATTACACTGATATTCTGGCGATGATTATCTTCGGGGCCACCATTGGCGCTCTGACCTGCTTCCTCGGCGGGCTGATCGCCGTCGATATCTCCTCGCGCAAAGCGGCGGGGGCCGCGCTCGGCACCATCGGCATCGCCAGCTACGCCGGCGCCGGCCTGGGCGAGTTTCTCACCGGGATCATTATTGATAAAACAGCTATCCTTGAGAACGGCAAAACGCTGTATGATTTCAGCACGTTGGCGCTGTTCTGGGTGGGTACCGGTCTGGGTTCCGCGCTACTCTGTTTTACCACTGCCGCCATCGTCGCCCGGCGCCATGCCGTCGAACGGCAGACCTCGTTCTCCTCATAACCGATTAACGAATTAAGGAAGAAGATATGATGCCTGCAAGACATCAGGGGCTGTTACGCCTGTTTATCGCCTGCGCGCTGCCGCTGCTGGCGCTGCAATCAGCCGCCGCCGCAGACTGGCAGCTGGAAAAAGTGGTGGAGCTTAGCCGCCACGGCATTCGTCCGCCGACGGCCGGCAACCGGGAAGCCATCGAGGCCGCCACCGGACGCCCATGGACCGAGTGGACCACCCATGACGGCGAGCTCACCGGTCATGGCTATGCCGCCGTGGTCAACAAAGGGCGTGAGGAAGGCCAGCACTATCGCCAGCTCGGCCTGCTGCAGGCGGGATGCCCGACGGCGGAGTCGATTTACGTGCGCGCCAGTCCGCTGCAGCGGACGCGGGCGACCGCCCAGGCGCTGGTGGATGGCGCCTTCCCCGGCTGTGGCGTCGCTATCCATTACGTCAGCGGGGATGCCGATCCGCTGTTTCAGACCGACAAGTTCGCCGCCACGCAAACCGACCCCGCCCGCCAGCTGGCGGCGGTGAAAGAGAAGGCCGGGGATCTGGCGCAGCGTCGGCAGGCGCTGGCGCCGACTATCCAGCTATTGAAACAGGCGGTTTGCCAGGCCGATAAGCCCTGCCCTATCTTCGATACCCCATGGCAGGTCGAGCAGAGCAAAAGCGGGAAGACCACTATTAGCGGACTGAGCGTGATGGCCAATATGGTGGAAACGCTGCGTCTCGGCTGGAGTGAAAACCTGCCTCTCAGCCAGCTGGCGTGGGGCAAGATCGCCCAGGCCAGTCAGATCACGGCCCTGCTGCCGCTGTTAACGGAAAACTACGATCTGAGTAACGACGTGCTGTATACCGCGCAAAAACGCGGGTCGGTGCTGCTCAACGCCATGCTCGACGGCGTCAAACCAGAGGCGAGTCCGAACGTACGCTGGCTGCTGCTGGTGGCGCATGACACCAACATCGCCATGGTGCGCACGCTGATGAACTTTAGCTGGCAGCTGCCGGGCTACAGCCGGGGGAATATCCCGCCGGGCAGTAGCCTGGTGCTGGAGCGCTGGCGCGACGCGAAGAGCGGGGAACGCTATCTGCGGGTCTATTTCCAGGCGCAAGGCCTCGACGACCTGCGTCGTCTGCAGACGCCGGACGCGCAGCACCCGATGCTGCGTCAGGAGTGGCGTCAGCCGGGCTGCCGTCAGACCGACGTCGGTACGCTGTGCCCCTTCCAGGCGGCCATCACCGCGCTGGGTCAGCGTATCGATCGGCCCTCCGCCCCGACGGTAGCGATGGTCCTGCCGTAGCGGCGTTTGCCGGGCCCGGGAAAGCCGTTTTTTCCAGGCCCGGCACGGCGTCCGTTATCCGTTATCCGGCGCAAACGCCCCGGCGGAGACCTGCGCCGGGGTGACCACCCCGCTGTCCAGCACCCAGCCGTTTATCAGCCCAGCAGGCGTGACATCGAACGCCGGATTGTACACGGCGGCCCCGGTCGGCGCCCACTGTACCGCGCCAAAGCTGCCCGCCACTCCGGTCACTTCGGCCGCGGCGCGCTGCTCAATGGGAATGGCCGCCCCGTTCGGGCAATGGCGGTCGAGGGTCGTCTGCGGCGCAGCGACATA
Organism: Klebsiella sp. 54; assembly: GCF_018223875.1. NCBI lineage: Bacteria > Pseudomonadati > Pseudomonadota > Gammaproteobacteria > Enterobacterales > Enterobacteriaceae > Klebsiella > Klebsiella sp. 54. The sequence goes on along the minus strand of NZ_JAGRRA010000002.1, from coordinate 455,506 downwards.
AAACGGGATCTGGTGGTAATGGGCCAATACCGCCAGGGAATAGGTGCCGATTTTATTCGCCACGTCGCCGTTGGCGGCGATGCGGTCGGCGCCGACCCACACCGCATCCACCTTCCCTTGCGCCATCAGGCTGGCGGCCATTGAATCGGCGATCAGCTGATAGGGCACGCCCAGCTCGCCCAGCTCCCAGGCGGTTAAACGACCGCCCTGCAGCAGCGGCCGGGTTTCATCGACCCACACGCTGGCCACTTTTCCCTGCTGATGCGCCAGCGCAATGACCCCCAGGGCGGTACCTACCCCGGCGGTCGCCAGGCCACCGGTGTTGCAGTGGGTCAGCAATCGACTGTCGGGCTTCACCAGCGCACTGCCCGCCTCAGCGATGCGGTCGCACAGCTGTTTATCTTCTTCGACCAGACGCAAGGCTTCCGCTTCCAGCGCCTGCGGATAATCCTCCCGGGCCAGCACCTGCTTCATGCGATCCAGATTATTCATCAGGTTGACCGCCGTCGGCCGCGCCGCGCGCAGCGTCTCCAGCGCCAGCTGGAGTTCATCCCGGCACAGGCCGCGCTGGGCCAGCAGGGCCAGCAGCAGGCTGGCGGACAGGCCAATCAACGGCGCGCCGCGCACCCGCAGGGCGTGAATATGGTCCACCAGCAGCGCAACGTTATCCGCCGCCAGCCAGCGTTTTTCCTGCGGCAAGGCCTGCTGGTCGAGAATAAAAAGCTGATTTTCACTCACCCGCAGGCTGGTGGTCTGTAATGTCTGCATGTCGTTAAATCCCTGTTGCGTTGTTGTATCACATTGTGTCAGGATGGAATCCAGAAGTATAGACGTCTGAACGGCTTAATCAGAATTCGAGGATCGAGGCAATGTCGCAATACCATACCTTCACCGCCCATGACGCCGTGGCTTACGCGCAGCAGTTCGCCGGCATCGACAACCCATCTGAGCTGGTCAGCGCGCAGGAAGTGGGCGATGGCAACCTCAATCTGGTGTTTAAAGTGTTCGATCGCCAGGGCGTCAGCCGGGCGATCGTCAAACAGGCCCTGCCCTACGTGCGCTGCGTCGGCGAATCCTGGCCGCTGACCCTCGACCGCGCCCGTCTCGAAGCGCAGACCCTGGTCGCCCACTATCAGCACAGCCCGCAGCACACGGTAAAAATCCATCACTTTGATCCCGAGCTGGCGGTGATGGTGATGGAAGATCTTTCCGACCACCGCATCTGGCGCGGGGAGCTTATCGCTAACGTCTACTACCCTCAGGCGGCCCGCCAGCTTGGCGACTATCTGGCGCAGGTGCTGTTTCACACCAGCGATTTCTATCTTCATCCCCACGAGAAAAAAGCGCAGATAGCGCAGTTTATTAACCCGGCGATGTGCGAGATCACCGAGGATCTGTTCTTTAACGACCCGTATCAGATCCACGAGCGCAATAACTACCCGGCGGAGCTGGAGGCCGATGTCGCCGCCCTGCGCGACGACGCCCAGCTTAAGCTGGCGGTGGCGGCGCTGAAGCACCGTTTCTTTGCCCATGCGGAAGCGCTGCTGCACGGCGATATCCACAGCGGGTCGATCTTCGTTGCCGAAGGCAGCCTGAAGGCCATCGACGCCGAGTTCGGCTACTTCGGCCCCATCGGCTTCGATATCGGCACCGCCATCGGCAACCTGCTGCTGAACTACTGCGGCCTGCCGGGCCAGCTCGGCATTCGCGATGCCGCCGCCGCGCGCGAGCAGCGGCTGAACGACATCCACCAACTGTGGACCACCTTTGCCGAGCGCTTCCAGGCGCTGGCGGCGGAGAAAACCCGCGACGCGGCGCTGGCTTACCCCGGCTATGCCTCCGCCTTTCTGAAAAAGGTGTGGGCGGACGCGGTCGGCTTCTGCGGCAGCGAACTGATCCGCCGCAGCGTCGGACTGTCGCACGTCGCGGATATCGACACTATCCAGGACGACGCCATGCGTCATGAGTGCCTGCGCCACGCCATTACCCTCGGCAGAGCGCTGATCGTGCTGGCCGAGCGTATCGACAGCGTCGACGAGCTGCTGGCGCGGGTGCGCCAGTACAGCTGAGTGCGGCCTGTTTTCCCTCACCCCGGCCCTCTCCCACAGGGAGAGGGAGCAAGCCCTAAAAAAGTGCAATTTTCTGGGATTGCCCGGCGGCGCTGCGCTTGCGCGGGCCTACAGATAACCGCATAACGGTTTGATGTTGCAGTCTTTCGTAGGCCGGGTAAGGCGAAAGCCGCCACCCGGCAGAAATGCGGGCACAATTTTGCTTTTACCTTGTCCTCACCCCGGCCCTCTCCCACAGGGAGAGGGAGCAAGCCCTAAAAAGTGCAATTTTCTGAGATTGCCCGGCGGCGCTACGCTTGCGCGGGCCTACAGATAACCGCATAACGATTTGATCTTGCAGTCTTTCGTAGGCCGGGTAAGGCGAAAGCCGCCACCCGGCAGAAATGCAAGCACAATTTTGCTTTTACCTTGCCCTCACCCCAGATACTCAATCACCGACAGCCCGCCGTTGTAATCGGTGCTGTAGATAATTCCCTGGGCATCGACAAACACGTCACAGGACTGGATCACCCGCGGGCGGCCGGGACGGGTATCCATCATTCTCTCAGGAGCAGCCGGCACCAGCGCCCCGGTCTCCAGCGGGCGATAAGGATTAGAAATGTCGTACGCCCGCACGCCGGCATTCTGATACGTGGCGAAGATAAGCGTTGAGCTGACAAAGCTCCCCGGCCGGTTCTCATGCAGATTGTGCGGGCCAAAATGCGCCCCTTTCGCCACATAGTCGATTTCATCCGGCTGTGGGAAAGTTGAGATACTCACCGGGTTCGCCGGCTCGCGGATATCAAACAGCCAGATCAGCTTCTCGCCGTCCTCCTGGTTGTCGAGCACCGCTTCATCCAGCACCACCAGCAGATCGCGATCCGGCAGCGGCAGCGCGGTATGCGTTCCGCCGCCAAACGGCGGGCTCCAGTTGCGATGGCTAATCAGCGTCGGCTGAGTTCGGTCTTTGACGTCCAGCAGCGTCAGGCCGCCGTCGCGCCAGCTGCCGTAGGCGGTATCCCCGGCAATAATGGCGTGGTGCAGCGCGTAGCGTTTGCCCTGCGGCCAGTCCGGTGTTTCGCCGCCTGCCTGGTGCATCCCCGGCAGCCACCAGCGCCCGGCAACCTGCGGTTTACGCGGATCGGCCAGATCGATGGTCAGGAAGATGTAGTCGGTAAAACCGTCGATCAGCGCGGACACGTACGCCCAGCGGCCGCCGACGTACCAGATGCGGTGAATACCGATGCCATTAAGCGACAGAAAGCCAATTTCACGCGGCTTATCCGGCGTGGAGATATCAAACACGCGCAGCCCGGCGCTCCAGCCTTTGTCCTGCACATCGCTGACTGTGTCACCCACCGATCGGGTGTAGTACACCTTCTCATCGGCAAAACGGGCGTCGGCAAACAGGTCCCGGGCGTTGATCACCAGCAGCAGATCGTCATGCGCCTGGAGGTGCACGTTCCAGGTGCCCGAGGGCGCGGCAATATAGTTGACCGTAGTGGGCCGGGTCGGATCGCGAACATCGACCACGGAAAAGCCCTGCGACACCATATGGCCGATATAGGCGAATCCGCGGTGCACCATCAGCTGCACGCCGTCCGGACGACCGCCCTGGTCGCTATGGCCAATCAGCCGCATATTGCGGCTGTATTCGGGGGAAGGTAATGCTGACATAGTGAATTCCTTTCGCCCGGTGGCGCTGCGCTTACCGGGCCTACGAGTGCAGTTGGTTTTCCCCCTCTCCCTGCGGGAGAGGGCCGGGGTGAGGGCCACCATGCCGCCCCGCCGCCACCCGGCTTCGTTTTATTTGTTTTTCGCTTCCAGCGTCGCGAACCACGGCGCGATAAAGTCTTCCGTCTGGCCCCAGCCCGGAATGATTTTCCCCAGCGACGCCACATTCACCGCCCCCGGCTGGGCCGCCAGCAGCGCCTGCGGGATCGCCGCCGCCTTGAAGTCGTAGGTGGCTGGCGTCGGCTCGCCGGCGATCTTATTGGCGATCAGCCGCACGTTGGTCGCGCCGATAAGCTTCGGATCCACCGCCACGCTCACCTTCCACGGGCTGCCGGCTTCGCGCATCAGTTGCAGATCCTGGTTGGAAATATCAATACTGTAGAGTTTGATCTCGGTGCGGCCGTTCTCTTTCAGCGCTTTATAGGCTCCCTGGCTGAAGGCATCCCAGGTGCCCCAGATAGCGTCGATTTTCCCTTTCGGATACTTGGCGAGGATCGCCCCCACCTTGTTGGCGGTGTCGCCCTGCACATCGGACGAAACGGCGCCGATCGACTCCAGCTCTTTAATTCCCGGGTTTTGCTTCAGCAGCGTCTGGTAAGCCGCCTGACGGCGCTCCATCGGCGGGAAGCCCGCCACCCACAGCTTGACGATGTTGGCCTTGCCGTTGAAGTCTTTCACCAGCTGGCCAAAGGAGAGCTCGGTCAGTGAGGCGTCATCCTGCTGGCTGACCGTCACTCCGGGGATCTCGCCGCTCACCGCGGTATCGAACACCGCCACTTTGATCCCGGCGTCCACCGCCTTCTTCACCAGGGCCGTCGAATAGGGGTCACGCCCCTGGGAGAGAATAATGCCATCGTATTTCTGGCTGATGGCCTGGTTGACGAAGTCCTGGAACTTGGCGTCATCGCCGTTACTCAGGAAGGTGCTGATTTTGAAACCGAGCTTTTTGCCTTCCTGCAGCGCCCCGGCGACAAACTGGGTGGTGTTATCGTCAGACCCCAGGTTGCGGATCACGGCAATGCGGATCGGGCCGTTGTGTTCGGCAATGGCCGCCGGCACCGGCGTCGGGGCGGTGGCCAGCGCCGCCGTCGACTGCAGCAGACCCAGCGTAATGAGAGAGAGTGCGATCTTTTTCATGCGGTTTACCCTGTAAAATGTTAAGTACGGCGCTGAAAATAGGTCAGTGCCAGCGCGCCAGCCAGTACCAGCCCTTTAATAATGTCCATCGCGTAATACGGCACCGAGAGCATCACCAGGCCGTTGGAGAGCACGCCGAGGATCACCGCCCCCACCAGCGTCCCAAGGGCGTTCGGTTTCCCGGAACCGGCCAGCGAAAAGCCGATCCAGGCCGCCGCCACCGCGTCCATCAGATAGCCGCCGCCGGCATTAACCTGCGAGGATCCGATGCGCGAGGCCAGCAGAATGCCGCCCAGCCCGGCCAGCAGCGAAGCAATCACATACGCCGCCACTTTATAACGCGTGATCCGCAGGCCGGAGAGCCTCGCCGCCTCCGGGTTGCCGCCGATGGCGTACATCCGCCGGCCGTGGGTGGTGAACGACAGCGCCAGCTGGGCGACCAGCGTTACCACCAGCATGATGATGACGATTGTCGGCACCTGGCCCAGGGCGCCAAACGCCGCCGGGATGGTGCCTTCCGCCATCTCGCCGCTCGGCAGCACCATGTTTTCGGTAATCGACCCGCCGTAGCTGTAGGTCATCGCCACCCCCTGAATCACAAACAGGCTGGCCAGGGTGGCGAGCATGTCGGGGATGCGCAGCACCACGATCAGAAAGGCGTTAAACAGCCCTACCAGAGTGCAGAGCACGAGGGTGATCAGGATTGCTTCGGTGGTCCCCAGGCCATGCCAGACGAACAGGGAGATCACCAGGGCGTTGGCCAGCGATGCCGTCGATCCGACGGACAGATCGAAGCCGCCGATGGTGAGGGAAATCGACACCCCAATGGCAATCACCGTCACGATGGCAATCGAGCGCAGAATGTTGATGATGTTGAACGGGTCAAGGAAATTGTCCGAGGCGAGGCCAAAGACCGCCACCAGCAGCACCACGGTCAGCAACATGCCCCACTTGTAGAGAAAATCAAAAAATCGCTGACGGCCCGATACCGTCGCGTTCACTGCCAGGGCCTTGCTCACGCTGCCGCTCCTCCGGTTGAATAATAAAGCAGTGTCTCTTCCCGGGCTTCCGCGCCGGGGATCTCCGCCACGATCCGTCCGTCCCACAGTACGCAGATGCGGTCGCATAAACCGACCAGCTCGGCGAATTCACCCGAGGCATAAATCACCCCTTTGCCTTCGCGCGCCAGACCATCGATCAGCATGAACAGATCGGTTTTCGCTTTCACATCGACCCCTTTGGTCGGTTCGTCAAAAATCAAAACATTGGCATGACTGCGCAGCCATTTGCCAATGGCCACCTTCTGCTGATTGCCGCCGGAAAGACGGCGCAGCGTCTGACCGGGACCGGTGGCGCGCACGCCGAGGCGGGCAATCACCTCCTCCGCCCAGCGCCAGGCCTGCCGATGGCCGAACAGGCTCCAGCGCGAAAAGTGGTTATCGGCGCTGACCGCCAGGTTCATCGCGATCGGCTCTTCGATGAAAATGCCCTCTTTGCGCCGCTCCTCCGGGACCAGCGCCAGGCCGCGCCCTACCGAATCGGCCGGATCGCGCGGCCGCCACGGCTGGCCGTTCAGCTCGCCGCGCTGTACCCGGCTTTTGCTGGCGCCGAACAGCGCTTTGCACAGCTCAGTTTTGCCCGCGCCGGCCAGCCCAGCGATACCAAGAATTTCCCCCTTGCGCAGGCGCAGCGAGATATCCTGCAGCAGCGCCTCATCGTGCAGCCCTTCTACCTGCAGCAGCACTTCTTCACCGTGCGGCGGTCGCGGCGGCGGGAAGATATCGCTCAGCTCGTGGCCCAGCATCTTTTCGACAATCTGTTCCCCGCTCAGCGGCGCCATCGGGCCGCTCTCAATCAACCGCCCGTCACGCAGCACCGTCAGGGTGTCGCAGATCGCCTTCAGCTCGTGAATACGGTGCGAAATAAACACCACCCCGATCCCCTGCTGCTGCAGACGGCGCACCACCGCAAACAGGCGTTCGCTTTCATGCTGATCCAGCGGCGCGGTGGGTTCATCCAGAATCAAAAAGCGGCAATGGTGCGACAGGGCGCGGGCCAGCAGGATCTGCTGTTTTTCAGCAAGGGTGCAGCTATCAATAGAGCGCCTGACGTCCAGCGCCACGTCCAGCTGCGCCAGCGCCTCGCGCGCCAGCTGCCGAACCCGCGCCCAGCGGAAGGTCGTCCCCGGCTCAGCCAGCCTGTCCAGCATGATGTTTTCGGCAATGCTCAGGCCCGGCACCAGCGCCACGTCCACCTCCTGCTGCACCAGGTGGATCCCCAGCTGTTTGGCATCCCGCGGCGAACGAATGGTGACCGGCTGGTTGTTGATCGTCACCTCGCCTTCATAGTGGGCGTGGGTGCCGCACAACACGGCCATCAGCGTCGACTTACCCGCGCCGTTGGCGCCGGTCAGGGCATGCACCGACCCGCCATAAAGGGTGAAGGCCACCTTGTTCAGCGCCTGAAAGCCGGAGAAGGCCAGGCTAATGTTATGCATCTCAAGGCGATTCGCGCTCATCACTGCTCCCGTGCGGCAATTAATCTTCTGATTTAACGAATTTTTCATAGCCGCCGCTGGCTGACAACTGCGTAAAAAGCATAAGATACAACGAAATAATATTAGCCATCTGGATGTCCAGACATAACATCAGGTTAGCCCAACACCAATAAGGACAGCACCCATGAGCAACAGCGATATCCGCGTCGTGCCCGGCCCGGCCAACTATTTCTCCCATTCTGGCAGCCTTGAGCGGCTGAGCGATTTTTTTAACGCCGACCAGTTGTCGCGGGCGGTGTGGGTCTATGGCGAGCGCGCCCTGGCCGGCGCCGAGCCTTTTCTGCCGGCGGCCTTCCACTTGCCGGAAGCGAAAAAGATCCGCTTTACCGGCCACTGCAGCGAACGCGACGTGGCGGGGCTGGTGCAGGCCTCAGGTGACGATCGAGCGGTAGTGATTGGCGTCGGCGGCGGCGCGCTGCTCGACAGCGCAAAAGTGCTGGCCCGCCGCCTGGGGGTTCCGCTGGTGGCCATCCCGACCATCGCCGCCACCTGCGCGGCGTGGACGCCGCTGTCGGTGTGGTACAGCGACGCCGGACAGGCGCTGAATTTTGAGATGTTCGATGACGCGAATTTCCTGGTGCTGGTCGAGCCGCGCATCATTCTCAACGCCCCGGCGGAGTACCTGCTGGCGGGCATTGGCGACACCTTAGCCAAATGGTATGAGGCCGTGGTACTGGCGCCGCAGCCGGAGGCTCTGCCGCTCACCGTGCGGCTGGGGATTAACGGCGCGCTGGCGATCCGCGACGTGCTGCTGGACAGCAGCGAAACGGCGCTGGCGGACCAGCGCCGCGGCGAGCTGACCCAGGCGTTTCGCGATGTGGTGGATGCAGTTATCGCTGGCGGCGGGATGGTTGGCGGGCTGGGGGAACGCTACACCCGGGTCGCCGCCGCCCATGCGGTGCACAACGGGCTGACGGTGCTGCCGCAGACGGATAAATTCCTCCATGGCACCAAGGTGGCCTACGGCATTCTGGTGCAAAGCGCCCTGCTCGGTCAGGATGAGGTATTGGCGCAGCTGGTGCAGGCCTGGCAGCGCTTTAACCTGCCGGCGACGCTGGCGGCGCTGGAGGTTGATATCAATAACCGCGCAGAGCTTGACCGGGTCATTGCCCATACCCTGCGCCCGGGCGAGTCGATTCATTATTTACCGGTGACCTTAACCCCTGGGGTTCTGCGCGCGGCGTTTGAGAAGGTGGAATACTTCAGCCGTTAATCACCCCGACCGTCTATACCTAATGATGATGCTCACCACTCTCGCAACGAGGTCATCATGCAGATCGATTTAACAGGTAAGAAGGCGCTGGTTACCGGCGCCAGCCGTGGATTGGGGCGCGCTATCGCGCTGTCGCTGGCGCGCGCCGGCGCCGATGTGGTTATAACGTATGAAAAATCGGCCGATAAAGCCCAGGCGGTCGCCGAGGAAATAAAGGCGCTGGGTAGGCACGGTGAAGCGGTGCAGGCCGACAGCGCCAGCGCGCAGGCGATACAGGATGCTGTGACCCATGCGGCGCGGTCCCTCGGCGGGCTGGATATTCTGGTCAACAACGCCGGGATCGCGCGCGGCGGCCCGCTGGAGTCCATGACGCTGGCGGACATTGACGCGCTTATTAACGTCAATATTCGTGGGGTGGTTATCGCTATCCAGGAGGCGCTGGTGCATATGTCCGACGGCGGCCGCATCATCAACATCGGCAGCTGTCTGGCTAACCGCGTGGCGCAGCCGGGCATCGCGGTTTACTCAATGACCAAGTCCGCTCTCAACTCCCTGACCCGCGGCCTGGCGCGCGATTTAGGCCCCCGCGGTATCACCGTTAACCTCGTCCATCCCGGCCCGACCAACAGCGATATGAACCCGGAAGACGGCGAGCAGGCTGATGCTCAGCGTCAACTTATTGCGTTAGGCCACTACGGCCAGCCGGAAGACATCGCCGCGGCGGTCACCTTCCTCGCCAGCCCGGCCGCGGGGCAGATCTCCGGTACCGGTCTCGATGTGGACGGTGGTTTGAACGCCTGATCGCACATTTCCTGCAAGCCTCTGTCGTCCGGCAGAGGCCTTCCCGAGCACCCTCGACGGTTCCCGTTTTGCCGCTTTCTCCCGGTTTTTCTCCGCTCTACAGTAACCCATTAGAAATTCGGAATTTATCTAATAGTCTTATTATTTCCTTATATTCTGTGTGGGCGTACAGTGGAGGTACGGATGAAGATTGTCTGGTCAAAAACAGCAGAGAAGCAATTTTCTAAAATCGATACGCGATATCAGAACCGCATTAAATTCAGGCTGGAGAAGATGGATGATAAAACATCACCTGTCGCGGATATCAAGAAATTATCTTCTCCCGAAAACCACTACAGGTTGCGATTAGGTGATTACAGGGTCATTTACACCTTCGGAGACCCGCCGGGTGATACCTGTTACGTAGTGGCGGTAAAACGCCGGACAACCACCACCTACCTTCATGAGGAGCATACGGAATATGACTATTCAGTTCATCAAGGATGAAGAAGGAAAAAAACAGTATGTTGTCATTCCCTACGGTGAATATTTTCGCATGCGTTTAGCCATGCTTGAGTATGATGACGATGATGAAAACGACTGGGAAGACATCCCTTACGAATCAGATATCTACGATAACGTAGGTTTACCGGGTGAAGTGTGCGACATCATGCATAGCGAGAACGTCAGCCTGCAGGCCGCGTGGCGTATCCTGCGTGGGTTATCCCAGCAGGAGGTGGCCGACAAACTGGGCATCAGCCAGTCCGCCGTGTCACAGCTGGAAGCGCTGGACTCCCGGCCGCAGAAGCGCACCCGCGAAAAGCTGGCGGCGCTCTACGGCTGTAAGCAGGAGCAGATCAGCCTCTATCTGCCGAAAGAGGGTTAACAGCACTTTGCCCCGCCCTTGCCGCCGTAGCGAGCGTCCTGGCGTTCGCGGAAAAATTCTTCCCAGGTCATTGGCGTCTGATCCGGATGGTTGACGCGCATGTGCTCGACGTAGTTGTCGTAATCCGGCACGCCGATCATCATTTTGGCGGCCTGGCCCAGGTACTTACCTGCTTTGGAAAGGGTGTCAAACATAAGTCATTTCTCTTTTGTTTCCCTCACCCCGAGCCTCTGCCAAAGGGAGAGGGAGGATCAGAAAGACAGGCCGGGTAAGGCGAAGCCGTCACCCGGCACACAGGTTAATGCGCCCCTTTCGCCTGAGTCACCATCGCGTCCAGGTTTTCAGGCATTCGCTCATAGGGTGTCTCTTTCGCCGTCGGTTTATTCTCTTTCAGCGCCGCCAGCGCGGTTTTAATCGAGAACAGCGCCAGCACCACCACCACGATCATAAAGAAGATGGTCAGCCCGGCATCGAGACGGTTGTTAAACACCAGCTGCGCCAGCTGCGACTCGGTATATTGCGCCGGGATTTTGCCGCTGTCGATCATCGCCTGGAATTTATTAGCGATCGCCAGGAAGCCCACTTTATTGTCCGGGCTGAAGGCTTTCTGCCAGCCGGCGGTGAGGGTACAGATCAGCAGCCAGGCCGTCGGCACCAGCGCCACCCACGCATAGCGCTGACGTTTCATCTTGAACAGCACCACTGCGCAGAGCATCAGCGCCATCCCCGCCAGCATCTGGTTGGCGATACCGAACAGCGGCCACAGGGTGTTAATACCGCCCAGCGGATCGACCACCCCCTGATGCAGGAAGTAGCCCCACGCCAGCACGCACAGCGCCGTCGCCAGCAGGTTAGCCGGTAACGAATCAGTACGCTTCAGGTTCGGGGAGATCACACCCAGCAGATCCTGCAGCATAAAGCGCGCCGCACGGGTGCCGGCATCCACCGCCGTCAGGATAAACAGCGCTTCAAACAGAATGGCAAAGTGGTACCAGAACGAGACGTCCATCAGCCCGCCCAGCGCGCCGTGGAGAATGTAGGCCATGCCCACCGCCAGCGTAGGCGCCCCGCCGGCGCGGGAGATGATGGACTGCTCGCCCACCTCATTAGCGATATGCGTCAACGTTTCCGGGGTAATCGCAAAGCCCCAACCGCTCACCACCTGCGCCGCCGACGCCACCACATCGGTGGTTCCCGCCGGCGCCAGCACCGCCATCGGGCTGTTCATCGCGAAGTAGACGCCCGGGTCAATGATACAGGCGGCGACCAGCGCCATAATCGCCACGAAGGATTCCATCAGCATGCCGCCGTAGCCGATAAAGCAGGCCTGATTTTCATTCGCCAGCATCTTCGGCGTGGTACCGGAGGCAATCAGGGCGTGGAAGCCCGACACCGCGCCGCAAGCGATAGTGATAAACAGGAACGGGAACAGGTTGCCAGTCCATACCGGGCCAGTACCGTCAATAAATTTGGTCAGCGCCGGCATGGTCAGGGTCGGACGCATAATCAGAATGCCGATCGCCAGACCGACGATAGTGCCGATTTTGAGGAAGGTGGAGAGGTAGTCGCGCGGGGCCAGCAGCAGCCAGACCGGCAGCACCGCGGCGACAAAGCCGTAGCCCACCAGCATCCAGGTGAGCTGGACGCCGGTAAAGTCAAAGAACGGCGCCCAGGTCGGGCTTTCCGCTACCCAGCCGCCGGAGATAATGGCGAATACCAGCAGCACCAGACCAATGACCGACACCTCACCAATGCGTCCCGGACGCAGGTAACGAATGTAGATCCCCATAAAAATGGCCAGTGGAATGGTGAACGCGACGGTGTAGGTCCCCCACGGGCTGTGGGTCAGCGCTTTCACCACGATCATCGCCAGCACCGCGAGGATGATCACCATGATCATAAAGGTCGCCACCAGGGCAATCACCCCGGCGGTCGCCCCCATCTCCTCTTTCACCAGTTCGCCCAGCGAACGGCCGTCGCGACGGGTGGAGACGAACAGCACCATAAAGTCCTGCACCGCCCCGGCCAGCACCACGCCTGCGAGGATCCAGATCATCCCCGGCAGATAGCCCATCTGCGCGGCAAGCACCGGGCCCACCAGCGGCCCCGCGCCGGCGATGGCGGCAAAATGGTGTCCGAACAGCACTTTTTTGTCAGTCGGGACATAGTCGAGGCCATCGTTATGCCGCACCGCGGGCGTCATGCGCGTCGAATCGACGCCGAGCACGGTTTTGGCGATATACAGGCCGTAAAAACGATACGCGATCAGATAAACGCATACTGCCGCGACGACAATCCACAGCGCGTTGATCTGCTCACCCCGGTTTAAAGCAATGTAGCCGAGGGCAAAGGCTCCGATCACGGAGAGCAGTGCCCAGATAAGGTATTTCCCTGAATTATTCATTGTTGTGGTCCACCGGTAGGGTAATCAGGATGTTACATTTTGTTTCTAGATCACAACGCAGAATTTAACAACATCGAAACAGCGCAGATGCCGTCCACCCACAGAGATTTGTCTCACATTGCTAGCGAGATCACTTAAGGCTGGAAAATGAATGAAAGGATTATGCGGGTTGCCAGTCGATGACCGAATCGGTCCAGTTACGCCGTGATTTTGCCGGGTGGCGCTGCGCTGACCCGGCCTACAACGGCATCGATGCTGACTGAAACTGCCGGTGTTGGCGGTCTCAACATCGCTGAGACATTCCCGGAAGGCCGGGGCAGACCGTAGGCCCGCGCAAGCGCAGCGCCGCCGGGCGTCAAAACCGTAGCCCGGCTAAGCGTAGCGCGAGCCGGGGAAACAGCGGCTCCTTAGCCCAGCACCGCGGTGCCCAGACGACAGGTGCAGCAGCGCCGCCCCTTCTCGTCATACACCACAATCTCCCAGCTCTGGCTCTGCCGGCCAAGATGCAGCGGGCGGCACTCGCCGCGCACTTTCCCGCTGGAGACCGCCCGGTGATGGGTGGCGTTCAGCTCGGTACCCACCACGCACTGCCCCTCTTCGGTCATCAGCCAGCCGGCCATCGACCCCAGCGTCTCCGCCAGCGCCGCTGAGGCCCCGCCGTGCAGCAGGCCAAACGGCTGATGGGTGCGGGCATCCACCGGCATTTCCGCCTCCAGCAGCCCAGCTTCCAGCCGGGTGTAGACGATCCCCAGATGCGCCACCAGGGTGTTTTCGCTACTGGCGTTCAGCGCCGCCAGCGTGAGCGCTCGTTTCCAGGCCATTTACGCCCCCAGCGTCGAGCCGCCGTCTACCACGATATCCTGCAGGGTGATATGGCTGGCGTGAGAAGAGGCGAGGAACAGAATGGTATTGGCGATCTCCTGCGGGCGGGCAATCTTGCCGAGCGGGATACCCAACTTAAACTGCTCGCCGAAACCGCGGATCCGCTGCTGCTCCGCATCGTCGCTGACCCACAGCGTGCGCTGCATATCGGTATCGGTAGAACCCGGCGACACCAGATTACAGCGTACCCCGCTGCCCGCCAGCTCAAGGCCGACGGTTAGCGCCAGGCTTTTCAGCGCCGCTTTCGAGGCGCCATAGGCGCTCATGCCGATACGCGGCGTATGCGCGGCATCGGAAGCGACGGTGACGATGGCCCCGCCCCGCTGACGACGGAACTGGGCCATCGTCTGCTGAAACAGATTAAACGCCCCGCCGACGTTGACCGCGAAGGTCTGCCGCCAGTCTTCCGCGCTCAGCTGGTCGGTGGCGCCCATGCGCAGGATCCCGGCGGCGTTCACCAGCACGTCTAATCGCTCGGTGTTCGCCAACAGGCGGCTGCACACTTCGCGTACCCGGTCGGCATCGGCGACGTCCAGCGTTTCGGTGGCAAACGGGTAGCGTTCGCCGTCAAAGGCGAGGTCGAAACCGGTGACGTTGGCCCCGGCCTCCACAAAAGCCAGCGCGGTGGCATAGCCAATGCCTTTACCGGCGCCGGTCACCCACACGGTCTGGCCGCGAAAATCCAGCGCCGCCATTATTGCACCTCGCGGGAAAGCAGCGCCCACCAGGCGTCGATGGTCGGGTTTTTCGCCAGCATCACGAAGTCGATATCGCCGTGCACTTTGCGCCAGCGGGCGGCGAGGGCCATCATCCGCACCGAATCCAGACCGTAGTCGATCAGGTTTTCATCATCCAGCGGTTCGTCGGATTCGTCGAGCAGCGGCAGGATCAGCGCGCGCAGCGCCGCTTTGCTGGCCGGCAGCGGCAACAGCTCTTCGGTCATCACCACGCGGCCGGAACGGCCGGCGACGTATTTCAGCGCCATCAGGTGCTCTTCGCGGCTGAAGTCCGCCAGCGCGTCGGCGACAAAGAACGGTTTGATATCGCGCATAAAGGCGTCGGTGGCGGTGGTCATGCAGCCGATATGGGCGTAAACGCCGGTGATGATCAGCTGGTCGCGGCCGCTCTCTTTCAGCATCTCTTCAAGCGGCGAGCGATGAAACGCGCTGTAGCGCCATTTCACCAGCACGGTGTCGTCTTCGTCCGGCGCCAGGGCGGCAATCACCTGCTGCTGCTCCGGCGAACGGGTCAGCCCCGGCCCCCACATATCATTCAGCAGGGCGCGGTCTTCATCGCTCTGCTCTTTCGGCTGGGCGGTGTAGTACACCGGAATACCGTTCTGTTTGCAGAAGTCGCGCAGGGCGGCGATATTGGCCACCACTGTCTCCATCATCGCGCTGTTTTCGCCCCAGAAATTGAGAAAGTATTCCTGCATATCATGGATCAGCAGCGCGGCGCGGGAAGGTTCAAAGGCCCAGCTGACTTTGTTCGCCGGAATATCGCTGGCTTCCGGCAGCGCGTAAGCCTGTAATTTAGGGATTGCCATTTTCTGTTCTCCTTCAGCCCAGCTTGCCTTCGGCCAGCCACTGACGTAATTGTTTCTTATCGACTTTGCCCACCGGCGTCAGCGGCAGAGCGGCTACGCACTCCACGCGGTCCGGCAGTTTAAATTCAGCCACCCCCTGCTCGCGCAGGAAGCGGCGCACCGCGACGGCGCGCAGCGGCGAGGTCACCACGAGGTAAGCGCAGCTCTTCTCGCCCAGCAGATTGTCTTCAATGCTGACCAGCGCGGCGTGGATCACCGCCTCATGGCGCAGCAGCAGGTTTTCGATCTCTTCGGCGGCGATCTTCTCGCCGCCGCGGTTGATCTGATCTTTTTCCCGGCCCTGAACGGTGATATACCCGTCTTCATCGATCGAAATCAGATCGCCGGAGCAGTAGAAACCCTCGGCGTCGAAGGCCTCCGCGTTATGCTGCGGGCTGTTGTAGTAGCCGCGGAAGGTGTAGGGCCCGCGGGTCATCAGGCGGCCCACTTCGCCGCGTGGCAGCGGGTTGCCCTCGGCATCTGCCACCCACACTTCATCGTCCGGGCACATCGGGCAGCCCTGGGTATGGATGATCCGCTCAGGACTGTCGTTAAGGCGGGTGTAATTCACCAGCCCCTCCGCCATGCCGAACACCTGCTGCAGCTGGCAGCCGATTTCCGCCGGAATGCGCGCGGCAAGGGTCGCCGACAGGCGCGCGCCGCCGACCTGCAATAGCTGCAGCGATTGCAGTTGCGCGTTGCTGCCCCATTCGTGAATGGCCTGCAGCCACAGGCTGACCGCCGGCGGCACCAGCGAGGCAACGTTGATCTGATGTTTTTCAATCAGCGGGAAACAGAGGGTGGCGCTCGGGTCGGCGGCGAGGATCACCCGCCCGCCGGCGAGGAAAACGCCGAGCGAACCCGGGGAACTCATCGCATAGTTATGCGCCGCCGGCAGCGCGTTGAGGTAGCGTGTCTCAGCGTTGATCCCGCAGATCTCGTTGCTGCGGCGGATACTGTAGTCGTAATCGTTATGGGTACGCGGGATCAGCTTCGGCGTCCCGGTGCTGCCGCCGGAGAGCTGGAAAAAGGCCACTTCGTCGGCAGGGGTTGGATTGGCGATAAAGTTATCCGCCGGGCGGTTAATCTCCGTCGCCAGATTGCGCTCGCCGCCGTCGTTACGCAGCAGCGCCACGCGCAGGGAAGCATGTTCAGCAATAAACGCATGGAGGAAGCTATCGTCGGCAAACAGCGCGTGCTCGCGGTCGGCGATCAGCAGCGCCGGCTTAATCTGCGCGGCGTAGGCGTTAAGCTCGCTGCGCTGGTGGCTGAACAACGCGTTCACCGGCGCGACGCCGATGCGCAGCAGCGCGAAGAAGGTGATGTAAAACTCGGCGACGTTGCCCAGTTGCACCAGCGCGGTTTCTCCGCGCTTCAGTCCCTGACGCTGCAGAGAGCAGGCAAGGTTGTCCACCCGCTGGTTAAACTGGCGGTAGCTAATGTGTCGATCGCCATCGATAATCGCCACGGCGTCGTTTTCTGCGTGACGGGTGATCAGATTGGTTAACGGCAGATCCTGCCAGTAGCCTTTTTGACGATAGCGGGCCGCGAACTCATCCGGCCAACGGGTAAATGCAATCATCCTTGCCTCTTAATTCAAGCCAAATACGTTAAGCATGGTGGTCAGTTTGACGCCGGTTTCGCGCCATTCGCCCAGCGGCGAGGAGGCCGGAACAATGCCCGCGCCGGCAAACAGGCGCAGCGTACGCTGCTGCAGACGCGCGCAGCGGATGGTCACCACCCATTCGCCGTTGCCTTCATCGTCACACCAGCCGACGATGCCGCCGAACAGCTGACGGTCGAAGGGTTCCAGTTCGGCAATCAGGCGCTTCGCCGCCTGGTGCGGGAAGCCGCTCAGCGCCGGAGTCGGGTGCAGCAGGCAGGCCAGCGACATGGCGTTTTCTTCCGCCAGCGCCGTGCCTTCGATCGGCGTCGCCAGATGCCAGAGCGTCGGGGTGGTGATTAGCTGCGGCGATGACGGCAGCGACAGCTGGCTGCTGCGCGGGCCCAGCACGCTCTTCATCGCCTGGGTCACCAGCTCGTGCTCATGGCGATCTTTGCCGGACGCCAGCAGCCTGTTGCCCGCTTCGCGGTCCAGCACATCGTCAGGCTGGCGGCGGGCGGAGCCGGCCAGCGGCAGCGAGCTGAAATGCGCCCCTTCTTTACGCAGCAGTAGCTCCGGGCTGGCGCCCAGCAGCACGCCGCCGTCGGCGAGCGGCACATGGAAGTTAAAGCTGGCGGGGTTCTGGGCGATCAGGCGCTCCATCAGGGCGCCGCTATCGACAGGATCGCGGGTGGTGATATCGATTAGTCGTGATAGCACCACTTTGTCGACTTCCGGGGTGGCGGTCAGCGCGGCGGCGCGTTCCACCATGGCTAGAAACGCGTCCTGCTCCGGGATCTCCCGGCGCTCCACCACCGCCATCGCCTCCAGCGGCGCGGCATAGCGGGCGGAACGCTGTTTTTCCGGTCTCGAGAACGCTTCCCAGCGCTCGGGGATATAAAGCTCGGAAGGCTGACAGGTGTCGAACGGGATGGCCCCGACCATCACCGGCTTGCGGATCCCCGCCGCCCGGGCCTCGGCAAAGGCGGCGGCCATCTGCTGCTGGAACTCGCCGTTCAGCGCATCGCCGCCGACGGCGGGCGCTGAGAGGCGGCGGAAGCAGCCTGAGGTGCTAAAACTGCGGTACGGCGACATAAAGAAGAAGCTGTCCGGCGACAAGGTCCGGGTAGGTTTCTGTACATCCTCAGCCAGTGACGTTTCCATATCATCCTCCAAAAACGATAAATATATTACGAATAATTATCATTTGTATTTTGGTTGGCTAACCTAAAAGGTATTGCCCGCCATGTCAACCGCGTTACGTCATCGCGCCGCCACTTTGGCTTGCATCCTGTCAACGCAAAGTTGAAAATGAGACGCATTTATTACCCTTCGAATCAGGATGCGATGACGTGAACTTCTCTTCTTTTTGCCGCCGCGGTGCGCTGACCGGCATGCTGTTGTTTTTAGGAATTACCTCAGCCCAGGCGGCGGACTGGCCGCGCCAGGTCACCGACAGCTACGGGACACACACCCTGCCGAGCCAGCCGTTGCGCATTGTCTCCACCAGCGTGACCCTCACCGGCTCGCTGCTGGCGATCGACGCGCCGGTGGTCGCCAGCGGCGCCACCACCCCGAACAACCGCGTGGCCGATAGCCAGGGCTTTCTGCGCCAGTGGAGCGAGGTCGCCAAAGCCCGCAAGCTGGCGCGGTTGTATATCGGCGAACCGAGCGCGGAAGCGGTGGCCGCCCAGATGCCGGATCTGATCCTGGTGAGCGCCACCGGCGGCGACTCCGCCCTGCCGCTGTACGATCAGCTCAAAACGATCGCCCCGACGCTGGTCATCAACTATGACGATAAAAGCTGGCAAACGCTGCTCACCCAGCTGGGGCAGATCACCGGCCATGAGCAGCAGGCCAGCGCGCGCATCGCCGACTTCAATAAACAGCTCGTTTCGTTAAAAGAAAAAATGAAGCTGCCGCCGCAGCCGGTCACCGCCCTCGTCTATACCGCGGCCGCGCACAGCGCCAATATCTGGACGCCGGAATCGGCCCAGGGGCAGATGCTCCAGCAGTTGGGCTTTAGTCTGGCGACGCTGCCAGGCGGCCTGCCCGCCAGCCACAGCCAGGGCAAACGCCACGATATCGTGCAGCTGGGCGGGGAGAACCTGGCGGCCGGACTGAACGGCCAGAGCCTGTTCCTGTTCGCTGGCGACCAGAAAGATGTCGATGCCATCTACGCCAATCCGCTGCTGGCGCATCTCCCGGCGGTCGAAGGGAAACGCGTCTACCCGCTGGGCACCGAGACCTTCCGTCTTGACTACTACAGCGCCCTGCTGGTGCTCCAGCGTCTCTCCAGCCTGTTCGGCTAGCGCGGTCTGTGCCATCAGGACGGGAACCCAGCCCGAACGCTTTGCCGGGCGGCGCTGCGCTTGCCCGGCCTACAATGCCCGCCCCCCCAGGCCCGGTAAGGCGCAGCCGCCACCGGGCAATCGCCCCCTACTTAACTTTCTTTGACGATTTCCGGGCGCTGGAAGCGGCGCAGCTCGCGTAGCAGCCCCACCAGCAGCACGCCGACGAGGGCCAGCGCCCAGCCGCTGGCGCTGGCGGAAGCGACCGGCGTCATCACCGCCCCTAACCCGCCGAGCAGCGCCGCGCCGATGGCGTCGCCGGTAACGTTCTGGGCGGTCCACAGACCGTTAATCCGCCCGAGCATATGTTCCGGCGTCTGGGTCTGGATCAGGGTGTACTGCAGCAGCGAGCTAATAGCGCTCAGCCAGCCAAACAGCGCCAGGCACAGCGCGCCCAACGCCCAGTGCGGCATCAGGCTGAACAGCGCAATGGCGACAAAGGAGCACACCGTCGTCGCCAGCATCAGCGCGCCCGGCCGCACGGTCTGGGCCAGCTGGCCGCTGGTCAACGCCCCCAGGGCCGCGCCGAGCGGAATCGCGGCGTACAGCAGGCCAATCTGTCCGGCCGACATCTGCCAGCTCCCGGCCAGCGCCGGATAGAGCACCCGCACCGCGCTGGCCATGGTCAGCAGGCCGCCGAGCAGCGCAATCCCGCCGATAAGCGGGCTCTGACAGAGGAAGGTTAGCCCCGCCAGCAGGGCACGCAGCGGATGCTCGCGCGGCTGCGGAGGCGGCGGCAGCTGCGGCAGACGCAGCAGGGTTAAGGTGGTGATAAACGTCCCCGCCGCCGCCAGGCCGAAGTTCCACGCCACGCCGCCGGAGGCCAGCAGCAGGCCGCCGATCATGGGCGAAATCACCGAGCCCAGGCGCACCGTCAGCATAGTGATGGCCCCGGCCTGCATCAGATTTTCCCGCCCCACCAGTGCCGGGGTCGCCGCCAGCAGCGCGGTCACGCCTAAAGAAGCGAAGAAACCGTCCCAGATCCCCAGCAGATAAATCGCCGCCAGCGACGGCTCCGGCAGCAGGGCGTTCAGACACAGGCCGACAAAGCCCACGCCGCAGGTGCCGCGCGCCAGCAGGATCAGGCGTTTGCGCTCATAGCGGTCAGCCAGTACGCCCCCCACCATCAGGCCAATAAACATCGACGCGCCGGTCAAGGTCACCGACAACCCGACCTGCCAGGTCGAATGGGTCATCATCTGGATCTGCACCGGGATGGCCACGCCCAGCAGACCAAGCGACAGAATAGAGATAAAGCGAGCGATAAAAACGGCGCGAAACGCCGGGTGAGTTTTCAGCAGGCTGAGGTTAAGCAGCCAGGATTGTCGGTTCATTACAGCGCCTTGTCGTTATTTTTAATACCCTTTTTCCTGTGGGTCATGCTACCATAGCTGAATAAAATCGATAACGATAATTACTATCATTATCATATCAGGGATGTCAGTTATGTCGTTTTCTACGACCGCGGTACGCTCTGTCGCCGTGCCCGGATTGTTGCTACTACTTGCCTTAGCCGCCGCGCTTAGCCTGACGATCGGCGCCAAATCGTTGCCGATCGGCACGGTATTCACCGCCTTTAGCGGAACCTGTCAAAGCGCCGACTGCACCATCGTGCTGGATGCGCGCCTGCCGCGCACCCTGGCCGGTCTGCTGGCGGGCATTGCCCTCGGTCTCGCCGGCGCGCTGATGCAGACGCTCACCCGTAACCCGCTGGCCGACCCCGGCCTGCTGGGGGTCAACTCCGGCGCCAGCTTCGCCATCGTCCTCGGCGCGGCGCTGTTCGGGATCACCTCTCCACAGGAGCAGCTGCTGCTGGCGTTTTGCGGCGCGCTCTGCGCCTCGCTGCTGGTGGCCTTCACCGGCAGCCAGGGCGGCGGCCAGCTGAGCCCGGTGCGCCTCACCCTCGCCGGGGTCGCCCTTGCGGCGGTGCTGGAAGGGCTGTCCAACGGCATCGCCCTGCTCAACCCCGACGTCTACGATCAGTTGCGCTTCTGGCAGGCCGGTTCGCTGGATATCCGCACCCTGCAGACGCTGAAAATTGTCCTGCTACCGGTGGTGGTGGCGGGGATCGCCGCCCTGCTGCTGAGCCGGGCGCTTAACAGCCTGAGCCTCGGCAACGATACCGCCACCGCCCTCGGCAGCCGCGTCGCCCGCACCCAGTTGATCGGCCTGATCGTTATCACCGTCCTGTGCGGCAGCGCCACCGCCGTCGTCGGCCCTATCGCCTTTATCGGTCTGATGATGCCGCATATGGCGCGCTGGCTGGTGGGGGCCGATCATCGCTGGTCGCTGCCGGTCACCCTGCTCGCCACCCCGGCGCTGCTGCTGTTTGCCGACGTGATTGGCCGCCTGCTGGTGCCCGGCGAACTGCGGGTATCGGTGGTGAGCGCCTTTCTCGGCGCGCCGGTGCTGATCTGGCTGGTGCGCCGCCAGCCGCGGGGAGGTGGCCTGTGATTGCCCCGTCCCGCCGCCTGATAGCCAGCTGTCTGCTGCTGATGGCCGCCAGCCTGCTGATTTCCCTGCTCGGGCTGGCGCAAGGCCCGGTGCCGCTAACGATTGACCAGGTGTTCTCGGCGCTGTTCGGCGACGCGCCGCGCAACGTCACGATGGTGGTAAACGAATGGCGGCTGCCGCGGGTGTTAATGGCGCTGCTCATCGGCGCCGCGCTCGGCGTCAGCGGCGCCATTTTCCAGTCGCTGACCCGTAACCCGCTCGGCAGCCCGGACGTGATGGGCTTTAACACCGGCGCCTGGAGCGGCGTGCTGGTGGCGATGGTGCTCTTCGGCCAGAACCTGACGGCGATCGCCCTGGCGGCGATGGCCGGCGGGGTGCTGACCTCGCTGGTGGTCTGGCTGCTGGCCTGGCGCAACGGGATCGGGACCTTCCGCCTGATCATTATCGGCATCGGCGTGCGCGCCATGCTGGTGGCATTCAACACCTGGCTGCTGCTGCGCGCCTCGCTGGAGACCGCCCTTTCTGCGGGCCTGTGGAACGCCGGATCGCTTAACGGCCTGACGTGGGGTAAAACCTGGCCATCAGCGCCGCTGATCCTGTTGATGCTGGTGGGCAGCGCCCTGCTGGTTCGCCGGATGCGGCTGCTGGAGATGGGCGACGATACCGCCTGCGCGCTGGGGGTGCAGGTCGAACGCTCGCGCCTGCTGCTGATGCTAGTGGCAGTGGTGCTCACCGCCGCCTCGACGGCGCTGGCCGGGCCAATCTCATTTATCGCGCTGGTGGCGCCGCATATCGCCCGCCGCCTGAGCGGCACGGCCCGCTGGGGATTAACCCAGTCTGCCCTGTGCGGCGCGTTGCTGCTGGCGCTGGCCGATTACGGCGCCCAGCGGCTGTTTATGCCCTGGCAACTGCCGGTGGGCGTGCTAACCGTCAGCCTCGGCGGTATTTACCTTATTGCTTTGTTGATTCAGGAGTCCCGCAAAAAATGAGTGCTGTCCCCTCCCGTTTGCGCGGCGAGCAGTTAACCCTGGCCTACGGGAACAAGACCATCGCCGAGTCGCTGAACGTGACCATCCCTGACGGTCACTTCACCGCCATTATCGGCCCCAACGGCTGCGGCAAGTCGACGCTATTGCGCACCCTCAGTCGCCTGATGACGCCCGCCAGCGGCCACGTCTGGCTCGACGGCGCGCAGATCCAGCAGTACGCCAGTAAAGAGGTTGCCCGCCGCATCGGGCTGCTGGCGCAGAATGCCACCACCCCTGGCGATATCACGGTGCAGGAGCTGGTGGCCCGCGGGCGCTATCCGCACCAGCCGCTGTTTACCCGCTGGCGCAAAGAAGATGAAGAGGCGGTGAACAAGGCGATGCGAGCGACCGGGATCAGCGATCTGGCGCTGCAGAGCGTCGATACGCTCTCCGGCGGCCAGCGGCAGCGGGCGTGGATTGCGATGGTGCTGGCCCAGGAAACGGCGATTATGCTGCTGGATGAGCCGACCACCTGGCTGGACATCAGCCATCAGATCGACCTGCTGGAACTGTTGAGCGAGCTGAATCGCGAGAAGGGCTATACCCTGGCGGCGGTGCTGCACGATCTTAACCAGGCCTGCCGCTACGCCACCCACCTGATCGCCCTGCGCGACGGCAGGATCGTCGCCGAGGGGGCGCCGAAGGCGATCGTCACGGCGGATCTGATTGAACGGATTTACGGCCTGCGCTGCACGATCATTGAGGATCCGGTGGCGCATACGCCGCTGGTGGTGCCGCTGGGCCGACGGTAATTCTCCCTTTCCCCGGCTTGCGCTACGCTGAGCCGGGCTACCTGCTGTAGCCCGAACTCAACCGTTATCCCAGAATCTCCCTGACCACCGGACCGATGGCTTCAAAGGCCTGCGGGGAGATAATGTCGACGTGGGCGCAGTTCTGGCTGAACACCTCCAGTTCCCCCACCCACGGGCCCCATACGACCTGCGGATCCATCCCCGCCTGCCGCGTCTTCTCCGCCACGAACAGCGTCGCCTTGCCGTCAAACTTCGCGCTGTGCGCGGTGGTTAACAGCCGCACCGCATCGGCATAGTTGCCTTCGATGGCGCTGAACAGCTCGCCGGAGGCTTGCCCCTGCTGGGCGGCAAGAAACGCTTCACGCTCGCGGGCAATCTCCGCCAGCACCGCCGGATCCAGCCCGTTCGCCTCTTTCTCCGCCCAGTTTTGCGTCTCCGGCGGCCAGGTATCCAGCAGGCCGAGGAAGGCCACCGCTTCGCCGCGCTGGCGCAAGCGGGCGGCAATCCCCTGGGCTAAGGTGCCGCCCAGCGAATACCCGAACAGGTAATAAGGGCCGTGCGGCTGCTGCGCCAACAGCGTTTGCAGATGATGCTCGCACACCTCGTCGAGGCTGGCGGCGCTGGCCATTGGCCCCTGCGGGCGCGGCGATTGAATACCGGTAATCGACCAGCGCGGGCTGAGATAGCGCGCCAGCACGCTGAACTGCCAGGCGAAGCCGGAGGCCGGATGGAAGCAGAACAGCGTCGGGCCCTCGCTCTCGCGCAGCGGCAGAAGCGTATCCAGCCCCAGGCGCTGAGCCTGCTCATCGCTGAGATCGGCCGCCAGCAGCGCGCTCAGTTTGCCCACAGTCGAGGCCACCATCACCTGCCCCGGGGTCAACTGCCGCGCCAGCTGGCGGCTAAGCTGTGCCGCCAGGCGCATCGCCAGCAGCGAATGGCCGCCGAGGGCAAAGAAATCAGCGTCGATATCATTCACCTCGCAGCCCAGCAGCTGACTGAAGGCGGCGGCGACAAGAGTTTCCATGCCGGGCTCCGGCGGCCGGCCGCTGCGCTCGCCGCCGAGGGTCGGCAGCGGCAGCGCTTTGCGATCCAGTTTGCCATTGGCGCTGAGCGGCAGCTCAGCGAGCTGCATCAGCACCACCGGCACCATATGCGGCGGCAGCTGTTCCGCCAGCCGCGCTTTCAGCGCCGCGGTATCCAGCGGCAGGCCGGAGTCAGAGACCAGATAGCCCACCAGCTGTCGGGCATCGCCGCCGGTCGCCGCCGCCTGGTTGAAGACGCAGGCGTGGCTCACCGCCTGCGCCACGTCCGGCAGGGCCGACATCGCCCGGTCAATCTCGCCAAGCTCGATGCGCTGCCCGCGGATCTTCAGCTGATCGTCGCTGCGGCCAAGATACTCCACCGCGCCGTTCGCCAGCCAGCGCGCCACGTCGCCGGTACGATACATCCGCTCGCCGGGGGCAAACGGGTCGGCGATAAAGCGGCTGGCGGTGAGGTCCGGACGCCCCAGATAGCCCTGCGCCAGCTGAATGCCGGTGAGATAAAGATCCCCCGCCACCCCCGGCGGCACCGGGCGCATCGCAGCATCCAGAATGCGCAGCCCGGTGTTCCATACCGGCCAGCCAATCGGCACGCTGCTGCCGGTCACCGCCGCCAGCTCAGGCCCGCAGGCCGGATACCAGCTGACGTCCACCGCCGCTTCCGTCGGGCCGTACAGGTTATGCAGCGGCGCGCCGGTCAAGCGCTCCCACTCGCGGCACAAGTCCGTCGGCAGCGCTTCGCCGCTGCAGAATACCCGCCGCAGCGTGCGGCAGGCGGCGACGCTGTCGGCATCCAGCGAGGCGACAAACGCCGCCAGCATCGACGGCACAAAGTGGGTGGTGGTCACGCCGTAGTGGGCGAAGAACTGCTGCATCGCCTGCGGGTCGCGGTGCGCCTCCGGCTCGGCCATCACCAGCCGCGCGCCGGCGATAAACGGCCACCAGAACTCCCACACCGAAACGTCAAAACTGCACGGTGTTTTCTGCGCCACCACGTCGTCGGCAGATAACGGATAGCGATCCTGCATCCACAGCAGGCGGTTGACGATGGAGGTCTGGCCGACCATCACCCCTTTCGGCCGCCCGGTGGAGCCCGAGGTAAAGATGATGTAGGCGGTATGGTCCGGTTTTGACAGCGCCAGCGGCGCGTCATCCGCAACGGCCAGCGGCTGCTGGTAGCAGAGGCTCTCCAGCCCGGGGATATCGTTGAAGCGGGCCAGCTGATCCTCCGAGGCGATCAGCAGCGACGGCCGGGCGTCTTCCAGCATCATCCGCAGACGGTCGTCCGGGTAGCCGGTGTCCAGCGGCAGCCAGGCGGCCCCCGCTTCGACAATGCCGTGCAGCGCCAGGGTCAGGAACACCGAGCGCGGCAGGGCCACCGCCACGCTGTCGCCCGGCTTCACGCCGCGTTGACGCAGCAGCTGCGCGAGCGCCACCACCTGCTGACGCATCTCGCGATAGCTGAACTGCCAGTTAGCATCCGCCAGCGCTGGGGCATCAGGGGTCTTCCGCGCCTGGTCGGCCACCAGCGCGCTGAGGGTGGTGGCAGGCAGCGGCATAGCGGTATCGTTGACCGCCGCCAGCCGGGTCAGCTCGTCGGCGGAGAGCATCTCCGCGTCGCCGCAGCTCAGCGTCGGATCGGCGGCAAACTGCGCCAGCAGCGCGGTCAGTCGCGCCATGTGGCGACGCAGCTCGGCTTCATCATACCGGGCCTTGTTGGCGAGGATCTCCAGCGACAGCCCGCCGGTCTCATCGGGGAACAGCGCCAGCTCAAGATCGTTGACCGGGCCGGTGGCGAGAGTATGGGTCACCGCCTCGACGCCGTCGATATCCAGTAGGTAATCAAAGACTTTGACGTTCAGCACCGGGCCAAACAGCGGTTCGTCCCCTGCCGCTTTGCCGCTGTCGCGGACGATCTGCTCGGCGTCATAGCGCTGATGGCGGCGCATCTTTTTCAGCTGAGCGGCGAGGCGCATCGCCAGATCCGCCAGCGTCTCCTCGGCGTCAATATGCACCGCCAGAGGCAGGACATTGAGCACCGGCCCCGTCGAGGTCAGCGCCGCTGAGCCCATCCGGCGCATAAAGATAAAGCCCGCCGCGTAGTCCATCCGGTTGCACAGGCGGCCCAGCCACAGCGTGGTGAGCGCCAGCGCCAGATCAGCGGGCTGACACTGCGGCACATGGCTGGCCAGGCGGCGGAAGGCGTCGGCGCTCATCTCCAGCTTCATCCGCCAGATATCGCTCCCGGCGGCGCGTCCGCCCAGCGGCGCGGCAGAGAGTGAGGCGGGAGCCGGTAACGCCTGGCGCTGGGCCTGCCAGAAAGCTTTATCCCGCTGCCAGGCCTCGCTGCCGGCGTAGCGCTGGTACTCGTCCACCACCTCGGCGAAGGAGGTGAAAGGCGACTCAGGAGTGGCTTCCCCGCGCTGCCAGGCGCGGTAGATGGCGGCGATCTGCCGGGTTATCGCCGGGAAGCTAAAGCCATCCACCAGCAAATGGTGATAACGCTGATACCAGTACCAGCGATCGTCGCCGACGCGCAGCAGCTGATGGCACACCAGCGGGTTACCGCCGTCGACGCGCAGATCCTGCGCCAGATCCGCCTGCATCCGCTCCGTGGCGGCACGATGCGGATCCGGCGTCGTACGCAGGTCAATGATGGGCGGTTCGGCAAAGGTGCGCTCCGCCGCTACCCACTGCCAGACTTCCCCCTCCTGTTCCTCAAAGCGCAGGCTGAGGGTGTCCGCCTGCTGCAGACCGGCGACAATCGCCTTACCCAGCAGCGCGGGGTCGAGCGCGCCGCGCAGTTCAACATAGTGGGCCACGCTCCAGGCGCCAGGCAGAGTGGAGAGGCGCTCGGCCATCCAGATCCCCGGCTGCGCGGCAACCAGCGGTAAACGAGTGGTCATGGTCAGCTCCTTATGCCGCATGATGAGCGGGGGTCAGTGTCGGCCAGTTAGCCGCCAGCCAGGCGTTGCACGCCTCAACCGACTGCGGAGGGCACACTACCGTCCATCCGGCAGGCAGCGCGCAGTGCCCCGGCCACAGGCTGTACTGCTGCTGATCATTGCGCAGAATGTAAAACTGCCCTTGCGGATTGTCGAAGGGGTTACTGAATTGCATATCAAACTCCTGTCGTAAAGCGCTGTGCTAAGGGGGCGACAGCAGAGGCTGCCAGAGCTGGATAAGCCCTGCCGTCAGCCCGCCGCGCCAGCAGAGCGCATCATGCCCGCCGTCAACCTGACGCCAGAAAATTGTCTGCTGCGTGGTGGTGAGTTGCGCCAGCAGCGCCTGGTTGGCGCGAAAAATAATCGGTTCACGCTGGCCCGCCTCCAGCCAGATGCGCAGCCCGGCCGCGGACGCCTCGCCCTGGCGCAGACGTTCGCCGATAAAGCCCTCCCCGCGGCCATCGCGATGCGGCCACCAGTAGGAGCCTGACTGGCTGAGCACGCAGCCAAAGCGCTGCGGCCAGTTGAGGGCGGCGAACATCGCCGCCAGGCCGCCGAAGCTTTGCCCGGCCACCACCGTCCGATCCGGGCGGTCGCTGAACGGGGCATGGCCGCGGACCAGGGGCAGAAGCTCCTCCTGCACCGCCAGCCAGAAATCGCGATGACAGGGCAGCTCAACCCCGCGGCGCTGGTTATCGATCGCGTCGATCAGCAGGTAGACCGCCGGCGGCAGTCTCCCCTCGCGGGTCAGCGCGGCCAGCGGCGTCCACACCGGCATGCTTTCGGCCCAGAACTGGCCGTCAAGCAGGATCGCCAGCGGCCGTGTTTGCGGATCGACGGCCTCGCCGGGGGTGTAGATCCAGACCCGGCGATGGTTGCCCAGACGCGCGCTGCGCCACTCAAGGCAACGAGCGGGAGGATGCGCTGCATTAAGCTGGTCCCAGCCGGGCTGCGCCGGCGCCTGCGGCATCTCCAGAGCCGAGACCCCATGGCCGCGTCCACCCCGCCAGCTGTGCGGGTTCAGCGGATCGGCTATCGCCCGCGGCAGCAGTTTGCGCCAGCCTTCGCGCAGCAGCGCGCGGTCCGGCTTATCAGCGCTGAACACCTCAGGGGAAAAATCATCGTCACGGTCGGAAGGAATAAAGCAGTAGCTGCCGCGCCAGGTCGGCGACAGCGTGGTTCGCCAGCACCAGGCGTCGGTCCCGGGCAGACGTTGCAGCGATTGCGGCCGCGCATTCTGATGGTGGTCGGTCACGCCGGTGATATAGAGCCATACCCGACGGCGTGGAGAACGCGTTTCATCCCCTGCCTGATCCCGCCACCAGAACGTCACCTCGATGGCGTCATCCACCGCCCGGGACTGCGGACCCTGCAGGGTTCGCCACCACTCCTCGCTTCCTGTCGTTAACATTCTGTCATTAACCCTATGTATCGCGTGACTTTTTTAATTAATTGTCATTCTTTATTGATAATATTATTGATAACTATTTGCATTTGCAATAGCGTATTAGCGCGCCGTGGGAAGCGCGTCTTTCACAACACATGTCGAAGAGAGCTTATTCAGCTAGCGACGGAGTGCCTTTGCCCTCTTCCGGCAACATTTATGCCGCCTCCCCTCCCGGTGGGAAGGGGCGTTTGGGGAACGTGGCGACAAAAAAGCAGGAATAACAATGAATAACAGGATCAAATCCCTGGCCTTGCTGGTCAATCTGGGAATTTACGGGGTTGCTTTTCCGTTAAGCGCAGCGGAAACCGCCACCGACGATAAAAACAGCGCCGCGGAAGAGACCATGGTGGTCACCGCCGCCGAGCAGAACCTGCAGGCGCCGGGCGTCTCCACCATCACCGCCGATGAGATCCGCAAGCGTCCGCCAGCGCGCGACGTCTCGGAGATCATTCGCACCATGCCGGGGGTCAACCTGACCGGCAACTCCACCAGCGGCCAGCGCGGCAATAACCGCCAGATTGATATCCGCGGCATGGGCCCGGAAAACACCCTGATCCTGATCGACGGCAAGCCGGTCACCAGCCGCAACTCTGTGCGTCTCGGCTGGCGCGGCGAGCGCGACACCCGCGGCGACACCAGCTGGGTGCCGCCGGAGATGATCGAACGCATCGAAGTGATTCGCGGCCCGGCCGCCGCCCGCTACGGTAACGGCGCCGCCGGCGGCGTGGTGAATATCATCACCAAAAAAACCGGCGATGAGTGGCACGGCTCCTGGAACACCTATATGAACGCCCCGGAGCACAAAGACGAAGGCTCCACCAAGCGCACCAACTTCAGCCTCAGCGGCCCGCTGGGCGGCGATTTCAGCTTCCGCCTGTTCGGTAACCTCGACAAAACGCAGGCCGACGCCTGGGACATCAACCAGGGTCATCAGTCCGAACGCACCGGGATCTATGCCGACACCCTGCCGGCCGGGCGCGAAGGGGTAAAAAATAAAAACATCGATGGTCTGGTGCGCTGGGAATTCGCCCCGATGCAGTCGCTGGAGTTTGAGGCCGGCTACAGCCGCCAGGGGAACCTCTATGCCGGCGACACTCAGAACACCAACTCCAACGACCTGGTGAAAGAGAACTACGGCAAAGAGACCAACCGTCTGTACCGCAACACCTACTCGGTCACCTGGAACGGCGCCTGGGACAACGGCGTGACCACCAGCAACTGGGCGCAGTACGAACGCACCCGCAACTCGCGCAAAGGCGAAGGTCTGGCCGGGGGTACCGAGGGGATCTTCAACAGCAACCAGTTCACCGATATCGATCTGGCGGATGTGATGCTGCACAGCGAAGTCAGCATCCCGTTCGACTATCTGGTTAATCAGAACCTGACGCTGGGCAGCGAGTGGAACCAGCAGCGGATGAAGGATAATGCCTCCAATACCCAGGCGCTGTCGGGAGGAGAAATTCCGGGCTACGACAGCACCGGCCGCAGCCCGTACTCGCAGGCGGAGATCTTCTCCCTGTTCGCTGAGAACAACATGGAGCTGACCGACACCACCATGCTGACCCCGGCGCTGCGTTTCGATCACCACAGCATCGTCGGCAACAACTGGAGTCCGTCCCTTAACCTGTCCCAAGGGCTGTGGGACGACTTCACGCTGAAGATGGGCATCGCCCGCGCCTATAAAGCGCCGAGCCTGTATCAGACCAACCCGAACTACATTCTCTACAGCAAAGGCCAGGGCTGCTACGCCAGCAAAGACG
Organism: Klebsiella sp. 54; assembly: GCF_018223875.1. Lineage (NCBI taxonomy): Bacteria > Pseudomonadati > Pseudomonadota > Gammaproteobacteria > Enterobacterales > Enterobacteriaceae > Klebsiella > Klebsiella sp. 54. Next base: position 424,900 of record NZ_JAGRRA010000002.1, on the reverse strand, counting down.
GCTGCTATCTGCAGGGGAATGAAGATTTAAAAGCCGAGACCAGCATCAACAAAGAGATTGGCCTTGAGTTTAAACGCGACGGCTGGCTGGCGGGCGTGACCTGGTTCCGCAACGATTACCGCAACAAGATTGAGGCAGGCTATGCTCCGGTCTATCAAAACGGTAAAGGTACCGATCTCTACCAGTGGGAAAACGTGCCGAAAGCGGTAGTGGAAGGCCTGGAAGGCACGCTCAACGTCCCGGTGAGCGAGACCGTCAACTGGACCAACAACATCACCTATATGCTGCAGAGTAAGAACAAAGAGACCGGCGATCGTCTGTCGATTATCCCGGAATACACGCTAAACTCCACGCTGAGCTGGCAGGTACGCGATGATGTTTCGCTGCAATCGACCTTTACCTGGTACGGCAAACAGGAGCCGAAGAAGTACAACTATAAGGGTCAACCGGTTACCGGCAGCGAGAAGAACGAGGTCAGCCCCTACAGCATCCTCGGCCTGAGCGCGACCTGGGACGTCACCAAATACGTTAGTCTGACCGGCGGCGTGGATAACGTCTTCGACAAGCGCCACTGGCGCGCGGGCAACGCCCAGACCACTGGGGGTGCCACCGGCACGATGTACGGCGCCGGCGCCGAGACCTACAACGAATCGGGCCGCACCTGGTACCTGAGCGTCAACACCCACTTCTGATAGCGGGTTCTCCCTGCCCCGCCCTTGCAGGATAAAGGGCGGGGACAACCACGGTATTCTTGCCCTATGCGCATCCATCACGCCACCCTGCCGCTGGCCGGCTATACGCTGCAGCAGATCGATTTCGACCCGGCGACTTTCCAGCCTGAAGATCTGTTGTGGCTGCCCTACCACGCCAGCCTGAGCGGCTGGGGCCGCAAGCGGCAGGCGGAGCACCTGGCCGGGCGCATCGCCGCGGTGTACGCCCTGCGCGAGGTCGGGGAAAAACAGCCTCCCGCCATCGGCGATCGGCGCCAGCCGCTATGGCCCGCGCCCTGGTTCGGCAGCATCAGCCACTGCGGCCAGCGCGCGCTGGCGGTAGTGACTGACCGGCCGGTGGGCGTCGATATCGAGCGCCAGTTTACGCCACCGCTGGCGGCGGAGCTGGAGAGCAGCATTATCAACGAGGTGGAAAAAAAGGTGCTGTTACACAGCGGCCTGCCCTTCCCGCTGGCGCTGACGCTGGCGTTTTCGGCGAAAGAGAGTGGGTTTAAGGCGACGCCGACGGCAAGCCAGCGCGCGCTGGGGTTCGACGACTTTCAGATCGTGGAGGTAACTGCAAGCACCGTAGCGCTGCGGTTTGCGGGGCAATGCTATCCGCTGCACTGGACCGCGTCGGAGGAGCAGGTCATCACGCTTTGCGCATTGCAGCAGTAAACGCCCGCGCGCTTCACGCGACGGGCGTTCAGGCCATCAGCCCCTGTTTTGCACCCGGGCGACGATGGCGGCGGCATCAAACCCGTGGTACTGGCGCATCCAGCCGCGATCGGCGGCGGCGGCGTACTCCCCGTCCGGGATCCCCAAGCGCTGTAGAGTCATGCCCACGCCGGCTTCCGCCAGCACCTCCGCCACAAGGCTGCCCAGACCGCCGTTGACGTTATGCTCTTCCACGGTGATCACCGAGCCGCACGGCCGAAGCGCCGCCAGCAGCGCCGCGGTATCGCAGGGGCGGATCGACGGCACGCTGACCACTTTCGCCTGAACGCCGAGGTCGGCAAGCCGCTGCGCTGCCTCCACCACCTCATGCACCGTCGAACCGGTGGCCACCAGCGCGACGTCCTCGCCTTCGCGCAGGGTCAGCACGGCGCCGGGAACAAAGCGATACGACTCGTCAAGCAGCTCCGGCAGCGCCTTGCCATCGAGGCGAATATAGACCGGGCCCTGATAAGCAAGGGCATAGTCGATAATCTGCCGACATTCGCGCGGCGTGGAGGGGGCGAAGATCTGGATATTGCCGAAGCCGCGCATCACCGCCAGATCGTCAATCGCATGGTGGGTGCTGGCCAGCGGACCGTAGCTGGCCCCGGCGTTAAGGCCAAATAGCTTCACGTTGGTGTTGTTGTAACAGACATCCACTTTGATTTGCTCATTAGCCCGTGAAATGAGAAACGGCGCGGCGTTACAGGTCACCGCCACTTTGCCGCCCAGCGCCAGACCAGCGGCGGTGCCGACCATACTCTGTTCAGCGATGCCGACGTTCACCAGCCGGCCGGGAAACTGCTTAATAAAGGGGGCGATTTTGGCCGTCGACGTGGAGTCGGCCACCACCGGCACCAGATCGACACCGCTTTCCACGGCGGCGATAAAGGCCTCGACCATGACGTTAGCCAGGTGTTCTGCATTACTCATCTTTCAGTTCCTCCAGCGCCAGAGCGATCTCTTCACCTTTCGGCACCCGGTGGTGCCACTCCGGGCGCCCCTGGATAAAGGAGATCCCCGCGCCTTTCGTGGTGTTGGCAATAATGACGTTTGGTTTACCCTTCTGCTGCAACCCCTCGATGGCCGCGACCACCGAGGCCATGTCGTTCCCCTGGCATTCGCTGACCGCCATGCCGAAGGCGCGCCATTTGTCGGCCAGCGGATCGGTATTCATGATTTCGCGCGTCGGCCCGGCCAGCTGGAGATTGTTCTTATCATTAATAATGACCAGGTTATCCAGACCGTAATGCGCCGCTGCCAGGGCGGCTTCCCAGTTGCTGCCTTCCGCCAGTTCGCCGTCGCCAGTGATCAAAAAAATGCGGCGGGTGCTGTTGCTTTTCTTCGCGGCCAGCGCCAGCCCCACCGCAACAGGCAAACCGTGGCCCAGCGCGCCGGTGTTCAGCTCAATACCCGGCGTTTTCTGCCGCACCGGGTGGCCCGGGAGATGAGAATTAGCATGCTGGTAGGTCTCCAGCCACTCGACCGGGAAGAAGCCGGCCTCCGCCAGGACACAGTAGTAGCAGCCCACCGCGTGGCCTTTCGACTGGATATAGATATCGCGCTGCGGGTCGTCGAGCCGATCCGGCGCGACGTTGAGAACGCGGAAATAGAGTGCGGTTAACAATTCGACCTGCGAGAGGTCGGCCCCGGTGTGGCCGCCGGCCGGACTATTGGCGTTTAAGCGCACAATGTGGCGCCGCACCGCGCGGGCTTTACGCTCCAGCGTCTGAATATCAAATCTGTAGGGATTCATTTCACACCTCTGAATTTATTTTCAGCATGGAATATTTATTCCAGCAAGAACTAAAAAAACCAGATATCCCTATGCCGGGTGGTAAGCCTTCTGCCACAGCGCCCTACTCAGGAACATTCTGCCTCCCGCTCCGGACTTAGCCCGGAGAAACACGTTGACTTGGAATCGCCTTGAATATATATTCAATGATGATTCTTTATTCGATTATGACCTGGCTGTTTTGTTTTTGTCCATAGTCGATTTTGAGGATTGGCAAAAGTTAGATGCCTGTCACACTTAAGTGTGATTTTTTTTCGCGTATGATAGAAGCCTCTATACCCTAAATAATATGGCTGCCGCTAAGCGTCTGAACACAGGCGATAAATGATTTTCGAGGATTAATATGGCTAAGCAGGATGAACAACGGCTATTGGTTAAGATTGCCACGCTTTACTACCTGGAAGGACGAAAGCAGTCTGATATCGCCCAACTTCTCTCGCTCTCACAGTCATTTGTCTCCCGCGCCATTACCCGCTGCCAGAAAGAGGGCGTCGTCAAAATCAGCGTCGTACAGCCGTCAAACATTTTTCTGAAGCTCGAAAAAGGGCTTGAGGATCGCTACGGTCTTAAGCAGGCGGTGGTGGTGGATACCGAGGAAGAGGCCAGCGATCACACCATTAAGCGGGCGATTGGCTCCGCCGCCGCCCACTACCTGGAAACCCGTCTGCGGCCAAAAGATCTGATTGGCGTCTCCTCCTGGAGCTCAACCATTCGCGCGATGGTCGATGAAGTTCATGCGCAGAACCTGAAGGCCAGCGGCGTGATCCAGCTGCTCGGCGGCGTCGGGCCCAACGGTAACGTGCAGGCGACGATTCTTACCCAGACCCTCGCCCAGCGCCTGAACTGCGACGCCTGGCTGCTGCCGTCGCAGAGCATTGAGGGATCCATGGAGGAGCGCAACCGACTGCTGGCCAGCAAGGACGTCGCGGACGTAGTGTCGCGCTTTGACGAGGTGGATATCGCCATCGTCGGCATCGGCATTCTCGAACCCTCCCAGCTGCTGAAAACCTCCGGGAACTACTATCACGAAGATATGCTGCAGGTGCTGGCGGCGCGCGGCGCGGTGGGCGATATCTGCCTGCACTACTACGACAAAAACGGCCATCCGGTGTTACGCGATGATGAAGATCCGGTGATCGGCATGGCGCTGGAGAAGGTCAAAAAATGCCCGAACGTGGTCGCGCTGGCCGGCGGCACTGACAAAGTCGCGGCCATCAAAGGCGCCCTCACCGGCGGCTACATTGACGTTTTAATCACCGATTATCCTACCGCCCGCATGCTGGTCAGCGACTAACCTGCCGCGCTGTTTTTCCTCTCTGCCGCCCTGACGCGCTTTTTTAGCCTCAGGGCTGCCTCAGTTATTGCATTGAAATTCAATGAGTTAATCTACCACTCCAGCCGCCTGCCGCCGCTTTCGCCGATCGGCGAAATGTGATTGCCAGCACAATTGATGATTTTTCCGGTAGCCCGTCACCGGGTTTGTGGCTTAAGGTATCAAATAAATAATCACTATCGAATATATATTCAGTGATTAAGAAGATGATAACGAAATGTCACATCATGGCCTGCGTAAACGCATGAGACGGTGGAAGATATCCCGTCTCCGCTGTTCCAGGACACCGGGTGACCGAGGAGAGCACGATGCAGGCGACAGCAAAAGAGTTCATCATCGCCCTGGATGAAGGCACCACCAACGCCAAAGCGGTGGTGCTGGATAGCCGGGGCAAGGTTATCGTCAAATTCTCGCAGCCGCTGGCGCTCCAAACGCCGCGCGACGGCTGGGTGGAGCAGTCGGGCGAGGCGCTGGTGGCCGCCTCGCTGGCGGTGATCGCCAGCGCGGTGGCCCACGTCGGCGCGGAAAACGTCGCCGCGCTGGCCATCAGCAACCAGCGGGAAACCGCCATCGGCTGGTATCGCGACAGCGGCGAACCGATTAACGCAGCCATTACCTGGCAATGCACCCGCAGCGCCGCGTTCTGCGACACGCTGCGTCACGAACGTCAGGAACAGCGTATTAAACAGGCCACCGGCCTGCCGATCGCCCCGCTATTCTCGGCCTCCAAAATGCGCTGGCTGCTGGATGCGACTGCCGATGGCCGCCTGCGCGCCGAACGCGGCGAGATTTGCCTCGGCACCATCGACAGCTGGCTGCTGTGGAATCTGACCGCCGGAGAAGCCTTCTGCTGCGACTACTCCAATGCCGCCCGCACCCAGTTGTTGAATCTGCACCGCGGCGAGTGGGACGACGAGATGCTAGCGCTATTCGGTATTCCGCGCGCGGCGTTGCCGGAAATTAAACCGTCGAGCGGCCTCTTCGGCCATACCAAAGGGCTGGCCGCTATTCCAGACGGTATTCCCATTATGGCGATGATCGGCGACTCCCACGCGGCGCTGTTCGGCCACGCGCTCGGCGAAGCGGGCTGCGTGAAAGCCACCTACGGCACCGGCTCATCGGTGATGGCGCCGGTCAAATCGGCGCAGTGCGATATCGAGGCGCTGGCGACCACTGTCGCCTGGCACGATGGCGATCAGCTAGTGTGGGGGCTGGAAGGTAATATTCCCCACACCGGCGATGCCGTCGCCTGGATGGCGGACAGCACCGGTCTGAGCGAGCTCTCTGCCGCCGAGCTGGCCCATGAGCTGAACACCCTTCCCGCCTCCGTCGACTCGACCCTCGGGGTGTACTTCGTGCCGGCGCTGACCGGTCTCGGCGCCCCCTGGTGGGACGATAGCGCCCGCGGCGTGATCTGCGGCCTGAGTCGCGGGGTGAAACGCGCGCATCTGATCCGCGCGGCGCTGGAGTCCATCACCTATCAGATTGCCGACGTGGTGGTGGCGATGCGTCAGCATGAGGAGTTCACCCTGACGGCGCTGATGGTGGACGGCGGGCCGACCAACAATGACTGGCTGATGCAATACCAGGCCGATCTGCTCGGCTGCCCGGTGATGCGCAGCGACGTGCCGGAGCTGTCCGCCATCGGCGCGGCGTTGCTGGCCCGCAAAGCGCTCCATCCCGGGTCGACCGCCGATCTGCAGGCCTTCTTAACCGAACACAGCGCCTTTCAGCCCGACATGGCCCGCCACCAGCGCTTACAAACGCGCTGGCAGGAGTGGCGCCATGCGGTCGACCGAACATTATGGAAACCGGACTCGCCAGCCTGACCGCCAGACTGCGCGACAACACGCATTCACTTATCACAGGAGAAACCCGGCCCATAACGATATCGCTATCCCCGAATACATCAGGGGAAATTTCAGACCGTAAAAGCCTGCCCGCTCAGGGGCTCATTTGTTCGAATATAAAAATACAGGAACAGAGTCATGAAATTACGTATAACCCTTTTAACCGCTGCTACCCTGACCGCCTTCTCCTTTGCCGCGCACGCCGCGGAGAAAGGCACCATTATGATCATGGTCAACTCGCTGGATAACCCGTATTACGCCTCGGAAGCCAAAGGCGCCAGCGAAAAAGCCCAGGCGCTCGGCTATAAAACCACCGTGCTGTCCCATGGCGAAGATGTCAAAAAGCAGAATGAGCTTATCGACACCGCCATTGGTAAAAAGGTGCAGGGCATTATTCTTGATAACGCCGACTCCACCGCCAGCGTCGCCGCCATTGAAAAGGCCAAAAAAGCCGGCATTCCGGTGGTCTTAATTAACCGTGAAATTCCGGTTGATGATGTGGCGCTGGAACAAATTACCCACAATAACTTCCAGGCCGGCTCCGAGGTCGCCAACGTCTTCGTCGAGAAGATGGCGGAGAAAGGCAAATACGCCGAGCTGACCTGCAACCTCGCCGATAATAACTGCGTCACCCGTTCTAAATCTTTCCATCAGGTCATTGACCAGTATCCGGATATGGTCAGCGTGGCGAAACAGGATGCCAAAGGCACCCTGATCGACGGCAAGCGCATCATGGACAGCATTCTGCAGGCTCACCCGGACGTGAAAGGCGTGATCTGCGGCAACGGGCCGGTCGCCCTCGGCGCGATTGCAGCGCTGAAAGCGGCCAACCGTAGCGATGTGATCGTCGTCGGCATCGACGGCAGCAACGATGAGCGCGACGCCGTGAAAGCCGGCACCCTGCAGGCGACCGTGATGCTGCAAGCGCAGGCCATCGCCGCTCAGGGCGTCACCGATCTGGATAATTACCTGCAAAAAGGCGAAAAGCCGGCCAAACAGCGCGTGATGTTCCGCGGCATTCTGATTACCCAGGATAACGCCGATAAAGTCCAGGATTTCAACATTAAGTCCTGAGTTCGGGTGGTTGCGCCCCCGCGGGGGCGCAGAGGAGAGCATTATGTTTAAGAAAACCTGTCTGACGCTAGCCGTACTGGCGCTTGGGGGCTGTCGCATCGTCTCGCAGCAGGAGCTGGCAGATCTGAAATCGCCGCCTAACCCGCATATGGCGAACATGGATAAAACCTGGCAGCAGAGCATCGTACCCCAGGTGGTGGCGAAAGCGCGCCCGGCGGCGGAACTGATGAGCGCGCTCAAGGCGGCAAAAGACATCGATAGCGCCTGCAAAGCCCTTGGCTACCGCGCGCAGGACGAAACCCCCTGCATCTTCTACGTCAAAGTTTCAGGTACTGTCAGCAAGCTCGATACCGCCTCGCGCAGCGGCAAGATGACCCTGTCCGACGCCAGCGTCGGCAATGTGACGGTGCAAATTGGCCCCACCCTGCGCGGCACCCAGCTGCGCGATGGCTACAGCGGCGCCAGCTATCAGGACTTTAACGACCAGGTGCTGTTCGGCGAGTACAGCAAGAATATCAACAGCCAGGCGGTCAAAATGATTCAGACAGCCAACGTCAAAACCGGCGACAGCGTGGACGTGTACGGCGTCTTCTCGGCGTGGGATATTCCGCCAACCCTCCCGGAAATTACCCCGGCGAAAATCGTTCACGCGGGGGGGCAATAATATGGCGCCGCACGATCTCGTCGCTCCCCAGCCCGTTGAGTCTGAAGTGATTATCGAAACTCGCGGCCTGTCGCGCGTCTATCCCGGCGTGACCGCCCTGGATAATGTCAATTACCGGGTCTATCGAAATAAGGTCAACGTGCTGATCGGAGAAAATGGTGCGGGTAAATCCACCATGATGAAAATGCTTGCCGGTGTGGAAACGCCCTCCTCCGGGCAAATTATTCTCGATGGCGAGGCGGTGACTTTAAACTCTACCCATCAGGCAGAGAAATTCGGCATCAGCATTATTTTCCAGGAACTGAATTTATTTCCCAATATGAATGTGATGGACAACATCTTCATGGCAAATGAATTCTTTCAGAAAGGACGCATCAACGAAAAATATCAGTACGCGCTGGCCAAATCGCTGCTGGAGCGACTGGAGCTGGATGTCGATCCCTACACCCCGCTGGGCGAACTCGGTATCGGCCACCAGCAATTAGTCGAGATTGCCCGCGCGCTGTCGAAAGACACCCGGGTGCTGATCATGGACGAACCCACCTCGGCGCTGAGCCAGTCTGAGGTGAAAGTGCTGTTCAAGGTGATCGCGCAGCTTAAGCGCCGCGGCGTGACCATTATCTATATCTCGCATCGCCTCGAAGAGCTGATGGAGATCGGCGACCACATCACCATTTTCCGCGACGGCCGCTTTATCAGCGAGCGTCACGTCAGCGACGCCAGCGTGCCGTGGATCATCGAGCAGATGGTCGGCGATAAGAAAAAACATTTCGATTATCAACCGGCGCCAAAAGGCAACGCGGTGCTTGACGTCAAGGGACTGACCGCGCTGCATCCCAGCGGCGGCTACAAGCTCAATGACGTCACCTTCACCCTCAGAAAAGGCGAAGTGATCGGTATTTACGGCCTGCTGGGGGCCGGACGCACCGAGCTGTTCAAAGGCCTGGTGGGCCTGATGCCCTGCCAGCGCGGCGAGGTACACCTCAATGGCGAAAGCATCGGCAAAGCACGCTTTCAGCAGCGTCTGAAAAAAGGGCTGGCTCTGGTGCCGGAGGACCGCCAGGGCGAAGGCGTGGTGCAGATGATGTCGATTCAGGCCAACATGACGCTCTCTGATTTCAGCCTGCAGGGTTTTCGCCGCGCCTGGCGCTGGTTGAATCCGCAAAAAGAAGAGACCTGCGTGAAAGCGATGATCCAGCAGCTGGCGATCAAGGTCAGCGACGCCAATTTGCCCATCACCTCGCTGAGCGGCGGCAATCAACAAAAAGTGGTGCTGGGTAAAGCGCTGATGACCCAGCCGCAGGTGGTGTTCCTCGACGAACCGACGCGCGGCATCGACGTCGGTGCGAAAACCGACGTCTACCACCTGATCGGCAAAATGGCCCAGCAGGGGCTGGCGGTGATGTTTTCATCTTCTGAACTGGATGAGGTGATGGCCCTGGCCGACCGCATCCTGGTGATGGCCGATGGCCGCATTACCGCCGATCTACCGCGTCATGCGGTGACCCGCGAACAGTTAATCGCGGCTTCAACTCCTCAAGATTAATCAGGCTGGAATCCATCATGAACCAGAAATATATGATTTATATGTACCTGCTGAAGGCCCGCACCTTTATCGCCCTCCTGCTGGTGATCGCATTCTTCAGCGTGATGGTACCCAACTTCCTGACCGCTTCTAACCTGCTGATCATGACCCAGCACGTGGCGATCACCGGCCTGCTGGCCATCGGCATGACGCTGGTCATTCTCACCGGCGGCATTGATTTGTCCGTCGGCGCGGTGGCGGGGATCTGCGGCATGGTGGCGGGCGCGCTGCTGACCAACGGCCTGCCGCTGTGGAACGGCGACATCCTCTTCTTTAACGTCCCGGAGGTGATCCTCTGCGTGGCGATCTTCGGCGTGCTGGTCGGCCTGGTGAACGGCGCGGTGATCACCCGCTTCGGCGTGGCGCCGTTTATCTGCACCTTAGGCATGATGTACGTCGCCCGCGGCTCCGCGCTGCTGTTTAACGACGGGAGCACCTACCCGAATCTCAACGGCATGGAAGCGCTGGGCAACACCGGTTTCGCCACCCTCGGCTCCGGCACCCTGCTCGGCGTCTATCTGCCCATCTGGCTGATGATCGGCTTCCTGGTGCTGGGCTACTGGCTGACCACCAAAACGCCGCTTGGCCGCTACATCTACGCCATCGGCGGCAACGAGTCCGCCGCCCGCCTCGCCGGCGTGCCGATCGTGAAAGCGAAAATATTCGTCTATGCCTTCTCCGGCCTGTGCGCGGCCTTTGTCGGCCTGATCGTCGCATCGCAGCTGCAAACCGCGCACCCGATGACCGGCAACATGTTTGAGATGGACGCCATCGGCGCCACCGTGCTCGGCGGCACTGCGCTGGCCGGCGGCCGTGGTCGGGTAACCGGCTCGATTATCGGCGCCTTCGTCATCGTCTTCCTTGCCGACGGCATGGTGATGATGGGCGTCAGCGATTTCTGGCAAATGGTGATTAAAGGCGTGGTGATCGTCACCGCCGTGGTCGTCGACCAGTTCCAGCAGAAGTTGCAGAGCAAGGTCATCCTGATGCGCCGCCACGAGGAGAAACTGGCCGCCATCCCCCCCAACGGCGCCACCTCCAGCTAACCGGCAACGATTCACATCTTCCGCCGGGCCTGGTGCCCGGCTCAGCGAAAGGGAACAACATATGCAACGAGATTTCCAGAACAAAACGGTGGTGATCACCGGCGCCTGCCGCGGCATCGGCGCAGGTATTGCGGAGCGCTTCGCCCGCGACGGCGCGAATCTGGTGATGGTCTCCAACGCCGAGCGCGTTCACGAGACCGCCGAAACCCTGCGTCAGCGCTATCAGGCGGATATTTTATCGCTGCAGGTCGATGTCACCGATGAAGCCCAGGTTCAGGGGCTATATGAGCAGGCCGCCGCCCGCTTCGGCACCATTGACGTCTCGATTCAGAACGCCGGGGTGATCACCATCGATTACTACGACCGGATGCCAAAAGCCGATTTCGAAAAAGTGCTGGCGGTCAACACCACCGGCGTCTGGCTGTGCTGCCGCGAGGCGGCCAAATATATGGTGAAACAGAATCACGGCAGCCTGATCAACACCTCATCCGGTCAGGGGCGCCAGGGCTTTATCTATACCCCGCACTATGCCGCCAGCAAGATGGGCGTGATCGGCATTACCCAAAGCCTGGCTCATGAGCTGGCGCCGTGGAATATCACCGTCAACGCCTTCTGCCCGGGCATTATTGAAAGCGAAATGTGGGATTACAACGACCGCGTGTGGGGCGAAATTCTCAGCACCGAGCAGAAGCGCTACGGCAAAGGCGAGCTGATGGCGGAGTGGGTCGAGGGCATTCCGATGAAGCGCGCCGGCAAGCCGGAAGACGTCGCCGGGCTGGTGGCGTTTCTCGCCTCCGACGACGCCCGCTATCTCACCGGACAGACCATTAACATCGATGGCGGTTTGATTATGTCCTGAGCACGGTAGCCCGGTTAAGGCGCGGCGCGCCGCCAACCGGGAAGCCTGGCTCCCGATGTTCGACACTATATTGAAGAGAATAATCATTATGATCGGTAAAGACTTTGCACAACAGCTGTTTAGCCTGCGGGATCGCGTCGCCTTTGTCACCGGCGCCGGCAGCGGCATTGGCCAGACCATCGCCTGCAGTCTCGCCAGCGCCGGCGCGCGGGTGGTCTGTTTTGATCTTCGCGACGACGGTGGGCTGGCGGAAACGGTCAGTCATATTGAATCCATTGGTGGCCAGGCCTGCGCCTACACCGGCGATGTCCGCCAGCTGGCCGACCTGCGCGCCGCCGTCGCGTTGGCCAAAAGCCGCTTTGGCCGCCTCGACATCGCCGTCAACGCCGCCGGGATCGCCAACGCCAATCCGGCGCTGGAGATGGAGAGCGAGCAATGGCAGCGGGTGATCGATATCAATCTCACCGGGGTGTGGAATTCCTGCAAAGCGGAAGCGGAGCTGATGCTGGAATCCGGCGGCGGGTCGATTATCAACATCGCCTCGATGTCGGGGATTATCGTTAACCGCGGCCTCGACCAGGCGCATTACAACTGCTCCAAAGCCGGCGTGATCCATCTGTCGAAAAGCCTGGCGATGGAGTGGGTGGGCAAAGGGATCCGCGTCAATTCCATCAGCCCGGGATATACCGCCACGCCGATGAATACCCGTCCGGAGATGGTGCACCAAACCCGCGAGTTTGAAAGCCAGACGCCGATGCAGCGGATGGCGAAGGTGGAAGAGATGGCCGGCCCGGCGCTGTTCCTCGCCAGCGACGCCGCCTCGTTCTGCACCGGCGTAGACCTGGTGGTCGACGGCGGGTTTGTCTGCTGGTGATCCTTTCCTGCTTCAGGGCGCCACGCTGCGGCGCCCCTCTCCATCCCCGCCGTTAAGCCAGAGGATACTGTTGAAACGCCGGCAGCGCCTCCCCCTTCTGCGCCAGCGCGCGAATATGCGCAAACTCCGCTGCCGGCACCACCGCCGGGATCATCAACTGGATAAAGGACCAGACCACCGTGCTGGTGACCATCACCTGGTCCGGATGCGCGGCGACAGCGCGGTCTGCCAGCCGGGCGTCCCATTCCCGACAGGCGGCGAGCAGCTGGCCGGTCACCCGGGCTATCCACGGCTGATGCTGCTTCTCTTCCGGCCGCAGACGGTGCTCATAAACATGCTGGACCGCTTTTTCACTGGCGGCGAGGATCACCCCCAGCAGGTGCAGGTCGTGGGCCAGCGCCTCGGGATGAGCGGGAAGCAGCCGACGCCCGGCGGGGTTGGCCGTTTCGAAATAATGGAGGATCAGCGTGGAGTCCATCAGCTGCGTCCCGTTATCAAGAATCACCGTCGGCGCCTTGACCACCGGATTAATACGGGAGAATTCGTCAAAGCCGCTAAAGACCGATAGAGGCAGGCTCTCAAATTCCACGCCATAGAGCGCCAGAGAAACCGCCACGCGTCTTACATAAGGTGAATCCATCATACCAATGAGTTTCATCGTCACTCCTGCCTGCGATAAAGGGGTTGCTGGCTTACCTTACTGCAAAACCCGCCCCGCGAATATCAGGGGATGCTTACCGCAATGGTTAGGAAAACTAACAAACTGGCGCCACGGGGTAGTTCGCCTGTCTCCCCTGTGCTATACCGACTGAGACAGCCTGCATCCCCTCGACAGCCTGTTCACGGCGGCTATAAAACCCGCTAACCCGGTAGTAACGTTAACGTATCGACTCCTTGACCAGAGAGATCACCATGGCAGATTTTCCCCCTGTCGCCAGCCTGCGCAGCTTTGAGGCGGTGGCGCGCCTCGGCAGCGTGACGCAGGCCGCCCACGAAATGAGCGTGACCCATTCGGCGGTCAGCCAGCACATCAAACAGCTGGAAGCCCTGGTCGGCGTCTCACTGTTTGTCCGCCACGGCCGCGGGGTGCGCATCACGGAAGAGGGGCGGCTCTATGCCCTGCAAATCCGCGAGGCGTTACAGCACATCGCCGACGCCACGCGGATGGTGCAGATCAAACCCCGCACCATGGAACTGACCCTGGCGACCCTCCCCTCCTTTGGCTGCCACTGGCTGCTGCCGCGGCTGGCGCGCTTTCAGGCGCGACATCCGCAGATCGCGGTGCGCCTGCTGACCAGCCTGGCGGTAGTCAACCTGCAGCAGGAGGGTATCGATCTGGCCATTCGCATGGGGCAAGGCGACTGGGAGGGGATGGAAAGCCGGCATCTGTTTGCCGATGAACAGCTGGTGGTGGCCGCGCCGCACTATCGCGGCGGCGACCTGCCGACCACCCCGCAGGCGATCGCCGCCAGCGATATCGTTTTTTCCATGGAGTCGTGGCACCCCTGGTGCAGCCAGGCGGGGCTGGAAAAGACCATCGTCCCCGCGGGCCTGCGCCTGAACGACTCCAACCTGGTGCTGGAGGCGGTTCGCCTGGGGGCCGGCGTGGCGCTGGAGCGGCGCTCGCTGGTGGCGGGAGCCATAGCCCGCGGCGAGCTGGTGCAGCTCACCGCCGTCACCGTCCCCTACCCCTGGCACTACTGGCTGACCGTCTCCCCGCAGGCGGAGAACCGGCCGGAAATCGCCCGGTTCATCGCCTGGCTGGAAGAGGAGATCGCCCTCTGGCGCCAGCAGATCAGCGCTTAGCCTTCGGCCGACGGCGGCAGGCCAGCCCGGGCGGCGTGCTCCTGGGAGAGACGCCAGAAATCGTGCCCGGCGGGATACTGATAGAGGCGCAGGGAGAACTGCCCGGCCACCGCGGTAATGTACTCAAATATCGCCGACTGGGTGTTTTCGTAGTCTTTCCACAGCGTCGAGGAGGTGAAGCAGTAAATCTCCAGTGGGATACCCGACGGCGACGGTTTCAGCGTTCTCGCCACAATGTACATCTCCTTAATAATATCCGGCCGCTCGGCAAGATAGTGCATCAGGTAGTGGCGAAACAGAGTCAGGTTGGTCAGGCCGTTATCGACAAACCAGCGGTCCGCCACGCCGCCGGGATCCCGGCCGTCAAGCAACGTGGTCAAAGGCTCATTCACCCCGCGGATGGCCAGCATCGAGGAGAGCATCTCCTGGTCGAGAAAACGCACCGAGTGCTGATCGATGGCGATACTGCGCATGATCCGCCGCGCCCCGGAGGAGAACATCGCCTGCCAGTTGGTATAGGTCTCGGTGAGGAAATTCTTGGTGGGAATACGGGAGATGGTATTGTCCCAGTTGCGGATGGTAATGGTGTGCAGCGCGATATCCGTCACCTCGCCGCTGAGGTTCTTGTCAGGCATTTCAATCCAGTCCCCCAGCTGGAGCACGTCGTTGGACGACAGCTGAACGTTCGCCACCAGCGACAGCAGGGTATGCTGGAACACGATCATCAGCACCGCCGCCACCGCCCCCAAACTGGAGATAATAATAATCGGCGATTTATTCGACATCACGGCGAGGATCATAATCGCCGCCAGGATGTGAACTAAGATTTTGCCTATCTGGATATAGCCCTTAATGGAATGATTTTTACGTTTGGTTTTTCGCAGATAAGAGCTGTTAACAATATCCAGCATCTCGTTGAAAAACACCGACATAAAAATAAAAAACAAGATCCCGCAGACGGTATTAATCGCCGTCACCAGCGATGCCGGCATCGCCGGCATAAACTGGAGAACGTAATAGACGATAATAACCGGAATGAAATTGGACAGCTTTTCGGCGATGCGTCGATCCTTCTCCAGCGGCACGTCCTGTTTATGGCTACCAAAGAAGACCTTACGCACCACTTTAATCAGCAAGAACTTGCATAAAAGGTGGGCAAATATGCCGGAGAACAGTAGCAGAATAAGGTTAAATCCCACCGCCAGCGCCGGATTACTCTCAATAAACGTCAGTAGATGATTCACATACGCCATGCTTTATCGCCTGAATAACTATGCCATTTCGCTAACTGCTTTATCACAAGGGCATATATTGGAAAAAGTTAATCAATCCGCATCATGGCATATCGCTTAGCGTAACGTCCATGCGCGCACCGCCGCTAATCCTTCACGGGATATATGTCAAAGTTTGCATTAATCATTATCTACGCTCACTATAAAGAGGCTTGTTATCAGGACGGAATAAGTCCAGGAGGAAACATGTTTAAAACGCTTACCGCTATTATCGCCTTAGCCGCCTCCGCCAGCGTTATGGCGCAAGGCGACGTCACGCTGAACAGTCTGGCCCACGATAGCGCCACCCGGGCGTCGTTTAACCAGATGGTCAAAGGCCATCAGCTGCCCGCCTGGGTGACCACCGGCGGCACCGGTTCGCCGGCGCAGACGGTGAAGCTGGGCAGCGAATCCTGGCAGGTGTTAAGCGCCTGCAAACCCCACGACTGCGGCCACGAGCGTATCGCGGTGATCTGGTCGGAGAAAAGCAAACAGATGTCAGGCGTTTACTCGGTGGTCGATGAAAAAACCGACCAGGAGAAGCTGACCTGGCTTAACGTCAGCGACGCCCTGTCCATCGATGGCAAAACCGTGCTGTTTGCCGCCCTCAGCGGTAGCCTCGACAACCATCCGGACGCCTTTAACTACCAGTAACCGCCCGTCGCCCCCGTCAGTCTTTCGCCGACGGGGGCTCCCTGGCTAGCCATCCGGGAACATCACGCTGTTCCCCGGCGCTTCCCTGTGCAAATGGATAAAGTTCAGGTGCCGCTCGTACTGGTCGAGAATATCGGTGATCACCTGCTCTTTGCTGTAGTCCATCAGGTCGTTACCCTGGCTGCCCTCCAGCAGGAAGGTCTCCAGCCGGTAATAGGTGGATTTCCCGCTGCGCGCCCGATAGGTAAAGCCCGGCACCGAGTACTGCTGCGGCCAGATCTTGTAGATAAAGTTCTGCTCGTCGCCCATGTGCACCAGCAGGTCGAGGTGGCCAAGGTTCTCGCCCTCTTCCGGCGGCAGGCTCTTCAGTTCCACCGCGGCGCCGCGCAGCCGCAGCTCCTGGGCCACTTCCTCCATCGCCGGGTAGCACACCGTCTCCATCATCTGTTTGGTATAGCGTGTGCCCGGGTAATTCATCAGCCGCGACAGGCGCTTCTTCCAGCTCAGCCGGTCCTGCAGGCCCATCGGGCGCGGGGCGGTGTCGCGGCTGGCGCTGACCCGACGGTAATCTTCCACTTTCAGGGATTTATACAGTCCGGCCATCACGAAGAAAATCACAAAGCTGAACGGCAGCCCCATGATCACCGTGGTGTTCTGCAGCGCCGAGATGCCGTTGGTCATCAGCATCCCGAGGGTTAGCAGGCCGATAGCTACCGACCAGAAGATGCGCAGCCAGTTCGGGGCGTCGCTGTTAATGTCCTTCAGCTTCGAGGTGAAATTCCCCAGCACCAGCGCGCCGGAGTCGGCGGAGGTGACGTAGAACAGCAGGCCGGTAATGGTCGCCACCGAGGCGCTAAAGGTAAACGCCGGATACTGCGCCAGCAGGCTGTAGAAGCCGCGCTCCGGGTGGAGCATCGCCTCCTCGGCAAAGGCCGCGTCGCCGTGGATGATCTCATACAGCGCGCTGTTGCCGAACACCGACAGCCACAGCAGGGTAAAGGTGAACGGAATGATCAGGGTGCCCATCACAAACTGGCGGATGGTGCGCCCACGCGAAATGCGCGCCAGGAACAGGCCAACGAACGGCGACCAGGCCACCCACCACGCCCAGAAAAAGAGCGTCCAGTTGTTCATCCACTCTACCGGGCGGTCGAAGGCGAAGCTGTTCAACGTCATGCCCATAAAGCGGTTGACGTAGTCGCCGACGTTGAGCACTAACGCATTGAGCAGGAAGGAGGTATCGCCCATGAACAGCACGAACAGGATCAGCCCCAGCGCGAGGGCGACGTTCAGTTCAGAGAGCACGCGGATGCCCTTGTCCACCCCGGAGGTGACCGAGATGGTGGCGATGATCACCGACAGCGCAATCAGGGCCGCTTTCGCCGCCAGCGAGTCCGGAATATCGAACAGCACGCTCAGACCGTAGTTGAGCTGCACCACGCCAATGCCGAGGGTAGTGGCGATGCCGAAGATGGTGCCGATCACCGCCGCGATATCGACGCTGTGGCCGATGGGCCCATTGATCCGTTTGCCGAAAATCGGGTACAGCGCCGAGCGGATGGTCAGCGGCAAATTATAACGATAGCTAAAGTATCCCAGCGCCATGCCCATCAGGGCATACATCGACCAGCCGGTTAAGCCATAGTGAAACAGGGTCCACACCATCGCCTGGCGCGCCGCCTCGATGGTCTGCCCCGCCCCTTCCGGCGGCTGCATATATTGCGTCACCGGCTCGGCCACGGAGAAGAACATCAGGTCGATGCCGATCCCGGCGGCGAACAGCATCGCCGCCCAGCTCAGCAAGCTGAACTCGGGCTTGGACTGCTCCGGCCCGAGCTTCACCGATCCGAAGCGCGAGCAGGCAATGCAGACGACGAAGACGATATACAGCGTCGCCGCCAGCAGATAGTACCAGCCGAAGGTTTTCGACACCCAGCCCAGGGTGCGTCCAATCCACTCGGCAGAAAAATCGCGAAAAAAGATCGTCATCAGGGAAAACAACAAAATCAGTCCGGCAGAGGTGTAAAAAACCACCGGATTGATTTTGTCCTTTTCTCTGTTTTGCGAAAGATCTGTCATCCAGTATCCCCACTGTTTTTGTAACTATTAA
This sequence comes from Klebsiella sp. 54, assembly GCF_018223875.1. Lineage (NCBI taxonomy): Bacteria > Pseudomonadati > Pseudomonadota > Gammaproteobacteria > Enterobacterales > Enterobacteriaceae > Klebsiella > Klebsiella sp. 54. The sequence goes on along the minus strand of NZ_JAGRRA010000002.1, from coordinate 406,552 downwards.
AATTCAATCACGTAACAATTAAGACACATTTTATATTGAACGTCCAATCAAAAACCGCTTTAATAGTTAACCAACGCTGATGAATGGAGTGGCAAAAATGCCCAAACTGGGGATGCAGCCAATCCGGCGCAGGCAACTGATCGACGCCACGCTGGACGCAATAAATGAAGTCGGAATGCACGACGCGACCATCGCGCAGATCGCCCGGCGGGCGGGCGTGTCGACGGGGATCATCAGTCACTATTTCAAAGACAAAAATGGTCTGCTGGAGGCGACCATGCGCGACATCACCAGCCAGCTACGCGACGCGGTGCTCAACCGTCTGCACGCTCTGCCGGACGGCAGCGCCGGAGAGCGCCTGCAGGCGATAGTCGGCGGCAACTTTGATGAGACGCAGATCAGCAGCGCGGCGATGAAGGCCTGGCTGGCCTTCTGGGCTAGCAGCATGCACCAGCCGATGCTCTACCGCCTGCAGCAGGTGAGCAGCCGCCGCCTGCTGTCGAACCTGGTGTACGAGTTCCGCCGGGAGCTGCCGCGCCAGCAGGCCCAGGAGGCCGGCTACGGGCTGGCGGCGCTGATAGACGGCCTGTGGCTGCGCGCCGCCCTGAGCGGCAAACCGCTGGATAAGACGCTGGCGCAGTCGCTGACCAGCCACTTCATCAGCCAGCATTTACCGACCGAATAACCGAGGAGAATTTATGTCCCGAATGGCAGAACAGCAGCTTTATATCCATGGTGGTTATACATCCGCCACCAGCGGTCGCACCTTCGAGACCATTAACCCGGCCAACGGTGAAGTCCTGGCAAGCGTACAGGCTGCCGGACGCGAGGATGTCGACCGCGCCGTCGAGAGCGCGCGGCGTGGGCAAAAAATCTGGGCGGCGATGACCGCCATGGAACGCTCGCGCATCCTGCGTCGCGCCGTCGATATCCTGCGCGAACGGAACGACGAGCTGGCAAAGCTGGAAACCCTCGACACCGGTAAAGCGTATTCCGAAACCTCAACCGTGGATATCGTCACCGGCGCGGACGTGCTGGAGTATTACGCGGGGCTGATCCCGGCGCTGGAAGGCAGTCAGATCCCCCTGCGCGAGACGTCGTTCGTCTACACCCGCCGCGAACCGCTGGGTGTGGTGGCCGGGATTGGCGCATGGAACTACCCGATCCAGATCGCTCTGTGGAAATCCGCCCCGGCGCTGGCGGCGGGCAATGCGATGATCTTCAAGCCGAGCGAAGTGACCCCGCTCACCGCCCTGAAACTTGCCGAAATCTATACCGAAGCGGGTCTGCCGGACGGCGTGTTTAACGTCCTGCCGGGTGTGGGCGCGGAGACCGGCCAGTACCTGACCGAGCATCCGGGTATCGCTAAAGTCTCCTTTACCGGCGGCGTCGCCAGCGGCAAAAAGGTGATGGCCAACGCGGCGGGCTCGTCTCTGAAAGAGGTGACGATGGAGCTGGGCGGCAAATCGCCGCTGATTATTTTCGACGATGCGGATCTCGATCTCGCCGCCGACATCGCCATGATGGCCAACTTCTTCAGCTCCGGACAGGTGTGCACCAACGGCACCCGGGTGTTCGTCCCCGCGAAGGTTAAGGCGGCGTTTGAGCAGAAAATCGTTGAGCGCGTGGGCCGCATCCGTGCAGGCGATCTGTTCGATGAACGCACCAACTTTGGCCCGCTGGTCAGCTTCCCGCACCGTGACAATGTGCTGCGCTACATCGCCAAAGGCAAAGCAGAAGGCGCGAACCTGCTGTGCGGCGGCGACGTGCTGAAGGGCGAAGGCTTTGACAACGGCGCGTGGGTGGCCCCGACCGTGTTTACCGACTGCAGCGATGAGATGACCATCGTGCGCGAGGAGATCTTCGGCCCGGTGATGTCCATCCTCACCTATGACACCGATGAAGAAGCGATCCGCCGCGCCAACGATACCGACTACGGTCTGGCGGCGGGTATAGTCACGGCCGACCTGAACCGCGCCCACAGCGCCATTCATCAGCTCGAAGCGGGTATCTGCTGGATCAACACCTGGGGGGAATCCCCGGCGGAGATGCCGGTCGGCGGCTATAAGCACTCCGGCATTGGCCGCGAGAACGGCGTGATGACCCTGCAGAGTTACACCCAGGTGAAGTCCATCCAGGTTGAGATGGGTAAATTCCAGTCCATATTTTAACCGGGAGGTTTTTTTGCAATTTGACTACATCATTATTGGCGCCGGCTCCGCCGGCAACGTTCTGGCGACACGACTGACTGAAGATCCAAACACCACCGTCCTGCTGCTGGAAGCCGGCGGCCCGGACTACCGGTTCGATTTCCGCACCCAGATGCCCGCCGCGCTGGCTTATCCGCTGCAGGGCAAGCGCTACAACTGGGCCTACGAGACCGAACCTGAGCCGTACATGAACAATCGCCGCATGGAGTGCGGACGCGGCAAAGGGCTCGGCGGCTCGTCGCTGATCAACGGCATGTGCTACATACGCGGCAACGCCCTGGACCTCGATAACTGGGCCGCCGCGCCAGGGCTGGAACACTGGAGCTATCTCGACTGCCTGCCCTACTACCGGAAAGCGGAAACCCGTGATATCGGGCCCAACGACTACCACGGTGGCGATGGCCCGGTGAGCGTCACCACGCCGAAGCCGGGCAATAATCCGCTCTTCGAGGCGATGGTTGAAGCCGGGGTGCAGGCGGGTTATCCGCGCACCGACGATCTTAACGGTTACCAACAGGAAGGCTTTGGTCCGATGGACCGCACCGTGACGCCGCAGGGCCGTCGCGCCAGCACCGCCCGCGGCTATCTCGACCAGGCGCGCGGTCGCCCCAACCTGACCATCCGCACCCATGCGCTGACCGATCACATTATTTTTGCCGGCAAGCGCGCGGTGGGCGTCGAGTGGCTGGAGGGGGAAAGCACTATCCCGTCAAAAGCGACGGCCAACAAAGAGGTACTGCTGTGCGCCGGGGCGATTGCCTCGCCGCAGATCCTGCAGCGCTCCGGCGTCGGCAACCCCGAGCTGCTCAGGCAGTTCGATATCCCGGTGGTGCACGATCTGCCCGGCGTGGGGGAAAACCTGCAGGACCATCTGGAGATGTATCTGCAATATGAATGCAAAGAGCCGGTTTCGCTCTACCCGGCGCTGCAGTGGTGGAACCAGCCGAAGATCGGCGCCGAGTGGCTGTTCGGCGGCACCGGGATCGGTGCCAGCAACCAGTTCGAAGCGGGCGGTTTTATCCGCAGCCGCGCCGAGTTCGCCTGGCCGAACATTCAGTACCACTTCCTGCCGGTAGCGATTAACTACAATGGCTCCAACGCGGTAAAAGAGCATGGCTTCCAGTGCCACGTCGGTTCGATGCGTTCTCCGAGCCGCGGCCACGTGCGCCTGAAGTCGCGCGACCCGCACGCCCACCCGGCGATCCTGTTTAACTATATGTCCCATGAGCAGGACTGGCAGGAGTTCCGCGACGCCATTCGCATCACCCGGGAGATCATGAACCAGCCGGCGCTGGATAAGTATCGCGGCCGCGAAATCAGCCCGGGTATTGACTGCCAGAGCGATGCCGAGCTGGATGAGTTTGTGCGCAACCACGCCGAGACCGCATTCCACCCATGCGGGACCTGTAAGATGGGTTACGACGAGATGGCGGTGGTCGACGGCGAAGGCCGGGTCCACGGTCTGGAAGGCGTGCGGGTGATCGATGCGTCGATTATGCCGCAGATCATCACCGGCAACCTGAACGCCACCACCATTATGATCGGCGAGAAGATGGCTGACGCCATTCGCGGCCGCCAGCCGCTGCCGCGCAGCACCGCGGCGTATTATGTCGCTGGCGACGCGCCGGTTCGCCGCTAACCGTTTAGGCCACGCTTGTCCTTTCCCGTGCGGAAAGGACACTCCTCACCTTTCCAGCATCCCTTAGCGATCAAGGCACGGCTGAATAATGCTATCGATAGCAGCATTCACCTGTTTTGCACCGGATATCAGGGTGATACTTATCGCCCTCGCCCCAGCCACCTGATACATATCGATCTGGGCGACTCGTGTGCCGTGCTGCGAAATATCAAAGAAGTTTGGCGCATTCTGCTCGGGGATGATGCGCTCAACCTCATAGCCTTGCGGCTTCAGGGCGCTGCGTATGCAGTCATAGCGCCAGTGCAGCCCCAGCCGATCGGGTACCGAATAAGTCTGATAGATGGTTTTGTCGCCGAAGGGGTGAATGACTCCGCAGGCCACCAGCAGAACGGCAATGACTATCAAGCCAAAAATTCTCATTATATTTCCATAACATAAAGACGCACCCGACATGAGCGCTGACGCTTTGCGCAGCGGAATTTACGCTGCCAGCGCTAAAAATTCAACTTTTTGTTGATAATTAAACATTGTGCGTATAACTTAATCCTGTCAGCGAATCTCCCATGGTAAAATAGCGTTCCGGGGTCGCTTCCTGACCACGATTCCAGCAGAGGATCATCCATGACATCAGAGTACACACAGCAGGTTGCACAGATCGCCGGGCCGCTTGAAGCAGCCATGGACGCCATGGCGGGAACGTTATCAGCGAATCAGGAGGTGGTGTTGCATAATCTCACTACCCCAGAACATTCCATTATCAAAATTATTAACGGTCATGTTAGCGGCAGGGGTAATGGCGATCATTTATTAGCCGGTCCGGAAAAAGATACCGGTTTTGCGCTGCTTCTGCAGAAGACGAATAACAACAAGCCGAGAACCATAAGCGATTATAAAACCGTCACCGCTTCAGGGAAAACGCTCAATAGCGCATCGACAATTTATTACAGCGAAGAGGGATATCCGCTTATCGCCTTCTGTATTAATGTCGACCCCTCGCCTTTTGAGCAAATACGCAAGAGCCTTGACGCGCTGCTGCCATCGCCGGCGGAGGCCGCAGAGGCGGTCGATCTTAATTTAGGCGGATTGATCGATCAGTCAATCCAGGAAATCATTGATAAATATTCAGTGCCGGGTAAAAAAATACAAAAAGCGCAGCGTTTGAAAATTGTCGCTGAAATGCATACGAAAGGTATTTTTAAAATGCGCGGGGGCGTGCAGCAGGCGGCTCAGGCCCTGGGGGTAACACGATATACGGTTTATAATGACCTTGAGGTGATGAATGAAAAATAATTCACAGCAGCGCATTCGCTTTTATCAGGTCGATGCTTTCTCAAAAGGCCCCTTTACCGGCAATCCCGCCGCGGTTTGTTTGCTGGAGGCGTGGCCTGAAGATAGCGTGCTGCAGCGCATTGCGACGGAAAACAACCTGTCGGAAACGGCCTTTGTTGTCAGGCAGCCTGACGGTTTCGGATTGCGATGGTTTACCCCAGCCGTCGAGGTCGATCTCTGCGGTCATGCCACGCTGGCTGCGGCCAGCGTGCTGCTCAATCAACAAGCGCGCGATCGGGTGCGTTTTTTCACCCGCAGCGGCGCGCTGGACGTCACGATGCATGACGGAAAATATACCCTGGATTTTCCGCTGGTTGTTCCGTCACCCATCGCCGCGCCGCAAGGATTGTTCAAGGCGCTGGGACTGGCTGAAGACGCAGGTGAAACCTGGCAAGCCTCCGATATTATTGTCGTCATTGATGACGAAGCGCTGTTGGACGCGCTTAAACCCGACTTTAACGCCTTGAATGCCTTCAACACCCGTGGCGTGGTGGTCACCGCCGCATCACGGACCTTCGATTTTCGTTCTCGCTGGTTCGGTCCGCAGGTGGGAGTCAACGAAGATCCGGTCACCGGTTCGGCACATACTTTTCTGGCGCCGCTGTGGAGTGAGAAACTGGCGAAAAAAACGCTTCATGCCCAGCAAGGTGGCAACCGTAAGGGAGAACTCTTCTGCCACATCAAAGATAACGGACGTGTTGAACTCTCAGGCGAAGCCTGTCTGGTTATTGAAGGTACCTTTATTTTGTAAACCGACGAATCTATAGCTTATTTGCAAAATTATATTAGCTTAATGGCGAATTGTGATTCTCATCATCTTAAATAGGCCTCTTTAATATTTTGGTGAGAATCATTTAATAACGTCATCCGGGGTTTGCCGTTTCCAGCCCCGGAGCATTGATAATAACAGGCATTTCTTATCCGTTACGTGCGAAAAGATAATAAGCGTGCTGCCTGCGCAACAGAGTCTGCGGCAGGCATAGCCAGCTTCAGCCATAAAAATGAGATTTTTAATGTTGTGTTAGCCAAAAATGCCTGAACGGGTCTTTGAATGGTTATCACTGGAATCGTTACTTTAACTCTGGGTATTAAATAACAACTAGCAAGTCGTTCATCCCGACAATATTGCCGAGAACTCACCTCTGCCGGTGTCGGAATCGGGAGCACTGACAGGGCTAACAGAGAGAATATTATGTTAACAAAACCAGATGATGAATCTAAGAAAAAGGCCACGCCCCTTGAGCGTCGTATTGTGGTTATTACGTTAGTCGCCATGTTAATACTTTATTCGGTGTTAATTATGACCCACTTTCGATAACTGGTTAGTCTGTCATATTCTGCGGCCCACTGTGGCTTTCTTACAACAGGTAGCACAATGAAAAAGTTCGTTGCAGTATTCGGTTTGGCATTATTAACGTTCACCGTTGCGGGGTGTTCCAGCGATTATGTATTAGAGAAAAAAAATGGTGAGATGATTATCACCCACGGAAAACCGGAGGTCGATGACGATACTGGGTTAATCACCTATGAGGATATCGCGGGAAATGAACATGCCATTAACCGGGATCAAATTATTCAGATGATCGAGAAATAGCCTTTGTATGGGCAGAGCTGGCGTGATGCGCTCTGCCCATTCACTTTGCAGAGTTAGCGAAACGCCTCCAGGCGTTTGATCTGCTGCCCGTCGGCAGTAAAGTTTTCCGCCGCCAGCCACGCCCGCAGCGCCGCATCGCGCGCAGGCCACTCGCCGTCGATGATGGACAGCATATCGCTGTCGCGCGTCCGCCCTTTACGCACCAGCCTCTGCCGCAGACGTCCTTCCCAGCTAAAGCCCAGCCGTTCGGCGGCGCGGCGCGAGGCGACATTCATCGAATCGCATTTCCACTCCAGCCGACGATAGCCATGGTCAAAGCCGTTCTTCAGCAGCAGCCAGACCGCTTCGGTACCCAGCGGGGTGTTTTTCATCCGTCGCGACCAGGTGACATGGCCGATCTCAACCGTGCCCATTTCCCGTTCGATCGCCATATAGCTGACGATGCCCACCGCCTGCTCGCTATGGAGGTCAATCACCGCATACGGCACCAGGGCATCATCATTCACCTTGCCCGCGATCCAGTGGGCGGTCGCCGCCACGCTCTCCGGCCGCGTAGACGCCAGCCACGTCCAGTCGCTGTTGTCACCGAGCGCATAGGCGGCAAACAGATCCGCCGCATGACGGTCAACGTCCAGCGGCTCCAGTCGACAAAAACGGCCATTTAACGCCGTCCGTCGCAGGACTCGCGCCCCCTGCCAGCCTGGGACAAGGTCGTTCACCTGCTGGCCAAACTCATTGATTTCCGGCACACCCACCTCCTCGCAATAGACAATGCGTTATAGCAAGAAGCCCGCAGCGGAGAAAGGCGCTTCTGCGCGACCGGCAATAACCTGTCGTTCTTGATTATGCGTTTTTAGCATAAGAATATCCTTATTTTGACTTTACGCCTTTTCGCAAGCGGCCTAACGTAGCGAGGCATAAAAAATTAAAATAACCATTTTTCAGGGATTGCACATGACCAAAAAACTGTTGCCTTTACTGGTACTGACGGCGCTCTCCACCGCCGCGCATGCCGCCACGCCGCCCAACACGCTGGTGGTCGCCCAGGGTCTCGACGATATCGTCAGCCTCGACCCGGCGGAAGCGAACGAACTCTCCAGCATTCAGACGGTCCCCAGCCTCTACCAGCGTCTGGTGCAGCCGGACCGCAACAACCCTGAAAAAATCGTACCGATTCTCGCCGAAAGCTGGCAGGCCGATCCGGCGGCGAAAACCCTGACCATTAAACTGAAGCCGGATGCCAAATTCGCTTCCGGTAATCCGCTGCGCCCGGAAGATGTGATTTTCTCATACACCCGCGCGGTGACGCTGAATAAATCGCCAGCGTTTATTCTCAACGTGCTCGGCTGGCAGCCGGACAACATCGCCAGCCAGCTGAAAAAAGTTGACGATCATACCCTGACGCTGCACTGGACCGCCGACGTCAGCCCGGCGGTGGCGCTGAATATTCTCTCCACCCCCATCGCCTCCATCGTTGATGAAAAACAGGTGGCGCCGAACGCGAAAAATAACGACTTCGGCAACGACTGGCTGAAGATGCACTCGGCGGGCAGCGGGGCCTATAAAATGCGCATCTACCAGCCGCATCAGGCCATTGTGCTGGAGGCCAACGCCAGCTCCCCCACCGGCGCGCCGAAGATCAAGAGCATTATTATTAAAAATGTCCCCGACCCGGCTTCCCGCCGCCTGCTGATCCAGCAGGGGGATGCCGACGTGGCCCGCGACCTCGGCGCTGACCAGATAGCCGCCCTGCAGGATAAACCCGGCGTGAAGGTGCTGAGCATCCCGTCCGCCGAGCAAAACTACCTGGTGTTTAATACCGCCAACAGCGCCAACCCGCTGCTGAATAATCCGGCCTTCTGGGAGGCGGCGCGCTGGCTGGTCGATTATGAAGGCATCACCAAAAATCTGCTGAAAGGACAGTACTTTATTCATCAAAGCTTCCTGCCGGCCGGCCTGCCGGGGGCGCTGGAGACCAATCCGTTCACCTTCAACCCGCAAAAAGCTAAGGCTATCCTCGATAAAGCGGGCATTAAGGATGCCCACTTCACCCTCGACGTGGAGAACAAACCGCCGTTTATCACCATCGCCCAGTCGCTGCAGGCCAGCTTTGCCCAGGGCGGGGTGAAGGTGGATCTGCTACCCGCCGCCGGCAGCCAGGTCTATGCCCGGGTGCGCGCGAAGCAGCATCAGGCGGCGATCCGCCTGTGGATCCCGGACTACTTTGATGCCCATTCCAACGCCAGCGCCTTTGCATGGAACGATGGTAAATCCAGCACCGTGGCCGGGCTCAACGGCTGGCAGATCCCTGAGCTGAATAAAGCCACCCTCGCCGCGGTGGCGGAGCCGGACCCGGCGAAACGCCTCGACCTGTACAAAACGATGCAGGAAACCCTGCTGCAGCATTCGCCATACGTCTTTATTGACCAGGGGAAAACCCAGATCGTGGTGCGCGACAACGTGAAGGGCTATCAGCAGGGGCTGAACGCCGATATGGTCTGGTACGATAACGTCACCAAGTAAGCGGGTTATGTCACCGGGCATGGCGGCCTCGCCCTGCCCGGATGACCGTTTCGCCACCCGGGTCCGGTGGGCGTCGCGCCGCCGGGAACCATGTTGATATACCAGGAATTTCCATTTTCCATGCCATCGTTTTCCACTCATTTTACCCGCCTGCTGCAGGGGCTGTTTACCCTGCTGCTGACGCTGTTCGGGCTGCTGCTGGTCACCTTCGCGCTCTCCGCGCTGTCGCCGGTCGACCGCGTGCTGCAGATCGTCGGCGACCATGCCAGTCAGTCGACTTACGACCAGGTTCGCCATCAGTTGGGTCTCGACCAACCGCTGCCGGTCCAGTTCTGGCACTACCTGGTCAACCTGTCCCATGGCGATCTTGGCATCGCCAGCGCCACCGGCCAGCCGGTGCTTCTCGACCTGCTGGCGGTCTTTCCGGCAACCCTTGAGCTGGCGACCCTGGCGCTGATCGTCGGCGCGGTACTGGGCATCGTCGCCGGGGTGCTGTGCGCCCGTTACGCCTGTTCGCCGTGGGATCTGGCGGTGCGCACCTTTACCCTGTTGGGCAACTCGGTGCCCATTTTCTGGCTCGGCCTGCTGATGCTGGCCCTGTTTTACGCCCGGCTGCAGTGGGCGCCGGGCCCGGGTCGACTCGACGATATTTATCAGTACACTGTCGAGCCGCGCAGCGGTTTTGCGCTGATCGACACCTGGCTCTCCGGCGATACCGCCGCATTTAAAAATGCCATCGGCCATCTGGCGCTGCCGGTGCTGGTGCTGGCCTATTACTCGCTGGCGAGCATCACCCGCCTGACCCGCTCCGCCTGCCTGAGCGAGATGAACAAAGAGTACATTCTGCTGGCGCGGGCCAAAGGGGCCGGAGAGATGACGATTCTGCTGCGCCACGTCCTGCCCAATATCCGCGGCACTCTGCTGACGGTGACCGCCCTCACCTGGACCTCGATGCTCGAAGGGGCGGTGCTCACCGAAACCGTCTTCTCGTGGCCGGGGATCGGCCGCTATCTCACCACCGCGCTGTTCGCCGGGGATACCACGGCGATCATGGGCGGCACGCTGCTGATTGGCGTGAGTTTTGTGCTGATCAATAACCTGACCGACCTGCTGGTGCGGTTAACCGACCCGAGGGTGCGCTGATGCCGACTTATCTGTTTTTACGCCGTCTGCGCCGATCACCCGCCGCCTTCAGCGGCCTGGCCCTGGTGATCCTGCTGGTGCTGACCGCGCTGTTCGCCCCGTGGCTGGCGCCGCACGATCCCAACTGGCAGGATGCCGCCGCCCGTCTGCAGGGACCTGGCGCGGGGCACTGGCTCGGCACCGACAGCTACGGCCGTGACCTGCTGTCGCGCCTGCTCTACGGCGCCCGTCCGGCGCTGGGTCTGGTGGCGCTGGTAACCGCCATTACCCTGCCCGTCGGGCTGCTGGTGGGTATCCTCTCCGGCTACTATGGCGGGTGGCTGGAGCGAATACTGATGCGGTTTACCGACGTGGTGATGTCGATGCCGCGGTTGATCCTCGCCTTCGCGTTCGTGGCGATGCTCGGCCCGGGGCTGGTCAACGGCGCGCTGGCGTTAGCCCTGACTACCTGGCCGGCTTACGCCCGTCAGGCGCGCAGTGAAATTCAGCGCCTGCGCCATAGCGACTATCTCGCCGCGGCGGAGATGCTGGGCATCCGCGGCGGGCGGCTGCTGGTCGGCCATATTCTGCCGCTGTGTCTGCCGTCGGCAATTGTCCGGCTGGCGCTCGATCTGGCGGGTATTATTCTCGCCGCCGCCGGGCTCGGCTTTCTCGGCCTTGGAGCTCGCCCGCCGATGGCGGAGTGGGGAGCGATGATTGCCGACGGGATGCAGGTGATTTTCGACCAGTGGTGGATCGCTGCCATCCCCGGCGCGGCGATCCTGCTCGCCAGCCTGGCGTTTAACCTGCTGGGCGATGGCCTGCGCGATATTCTGGAGCCGCAACATGACTGACATCCGACTGACCGTGCAGGGACTCGCTGTCGACTACCCCACCGCCCGGGTGGTGGACAACGTCAGCTTCACCCTCGGCAACGAGCGGCTGGCGCTGGTGGGCGAATCCGGCTCCGGCAAATCAATGACCGCCCGGGCGCTGATGGGCCTGGTGCGCAAGCCCGGGATAGTGAGCGCCGAACGGCTGGAGGTGCTGGGGCGTGATGTGCTGACCCTTAGCGCCCGCGGCTGGCGCGAGCTGCGCGGCAACGATATCGCTATGGTGCTGCAGGACCCGCGCTATGCGCTGAATCCGGTGCAGTCCATTCAGACGCAGCTGGAAGAGGCGTTAACCCTGCATCAGCGTCTCAGCCGCCGCGGGCGCGCCGAGGCGGTCAAAGACGCTATCGCCGCCGTCGGTCTGGATCTCCCGGTCCTCAGCCGCTATCCCGGCGAACTCTCCGGCGGGATGGGGCAGCGGGTAATGATCGCCCTCGCGCTGCTCAATAACCCGAAGGTGCTGATAGCCGACGAGCCGACCTCGGCCCTTGACGCCCGCCTGCGCAACCAGATCCTCGAGCTGCTGGTGGAGCAGTGCGCGCAGCGGCAGATGGCCATGTTACTGATCAGCCACGATCTGCCGTTAGTGGCCGCGCATTGCGATCGCGTGCTGGTGATGTACCAGGGGAGACAGGTCGACGAGATGCCAGCGCGAGCGCTACCGACGGCGACGCACCCTTATACCCGCACCCTGTGGACCTGCCGGCCGAATGCGCATACTTACGGCCAGATGCTGCCGACCCTCGACAGAACTCAGGACTTTACGGAGACGGCCCATGGCGATCGTTAATCTTCAGGATTTACAGGTAACATTCGGCGCGAAGACGGCGGTCTCCGCCGCCAGTTTCCGTGTCGACGCCGGGGAAACCTTCAGCCTGATCGGCGCCTCGGGCTGCGGTAAATCGACGATTTTGCGCGTGCTCGCCGGATTACAGCGCGAATGGCGCGGCAGCGTGGATCTGCTCGGCCAGGCCATTACGCCGGGCGCCCGCTTTCAGGGCGAGCTGCGGCGCAACGTGCAGATGGTGTTTCAGGATCCGTATGCTTCGCTGCATCCCAACCATACCCTGTGGCGCACCCTGGCGGAGCCGCTGCAGATCCACGGCATCCGCGACGTTGCCTCGCGGGTGACCACCGCCCTTGAACAGGTGGGTCTGGCCGCCGACGCCGCGCGCCGCTATCCGCATCAGCTCTCCGGCGGTCAACGGCAGCGCGTGGCCATTGCCCGCGCCCTGCTGCTGCGCCCGCAGATCCTGCTGCTGGATGAGCCGACCTCGGCACTGGATATGTCGGTACAGGCGGAAATCCTCAATCTGCTAAACCGCCTGAAACAGGAGCACGGCATGACCTATCTGCTGGTCAGCCATGATGCCGACGTCATCGCCCATATGTCCGATCGGGCGGCGTTTATGGCGGAGGGCGTGATCCAGCGCTTTTTCGATCGCGACGCGCTGGTCAACGGAGAACACCGAATGAGGTGAAGTCAGCGGATGCGCGGTTGTTTTGTCGGGTGGCGCTTCGCTTACCCGACCTACGATTCGTGCGACCTGCCGTTAATTTACCCACTTGCGGCGACTGAAACTGCCGGGGCTGGCGGCCTCAAAATCGCTGAGACGTTCCCGGAAGGCCGGGGCAGCCCGCATGGATGCGGGCTGAGGGCCGTGTTTTGCAGGGACGCTGCCTCGGCCCGACCCGAAGCCTGCAGGGAAAAGTCGAAGGTACCGCGCAGCGGCGATTTTGCTGGCCGGAGCCCGGGGGTACAGGGGGCGGCGGCGACTGGCCGCCCCCTGTGCGCTCCCTGCGCCATGAATGACATAACGCAGACGATTAGCCGGGAGCGCAAACTACGCTGAAGCCACCGATAACATAAACAACCACCTGCAGTGCTTCCCCTCACCCTCGCCCTCTCCCGGAGGGAGAGGGAACCGTCCGGCTGGCGTTTAGGCCCGGCAAGCGCGCCGCCGGGGAACAGTATCCGGCCCCCTCCCCTACTTCGCCAGGCTGGCAAAGCGGGCGAATACCGCATCAAAAATCGCCAGCCCCTGCGCCACCTGCTCAGCAGTAATGGTGCACGGCGGCACCACGTGAATGCGGTTTTCCACCACAAAGGCCAGCAGTCCGGCCTCGGTTAAGGCCCCTTTGATCGCGGCCATGTCGGCGGCGGTCAACGGCGTTTTTTGTTTACGGCTGCTTACTAGCTCCAGCGCCTGGAACAGGCCGCGACCGCGCACCTCGCCGATAATGGCGTGCTTCTCCGCCAGCGCCTCGAGGCCGGGTCGCAGCACCTCATTGCCGATATAGGCCGCGTTCTCAACCACCTTCTCCTCTTTCATCGCGTCGATGGTGGCGACAATCGCCGCCATCGCCAGCGGATGGCCGGAGTAGGTCAGCCCCCCGGCAAAGAAGTGGTCGTCAAAGTAGCGGGCAATCGGCTCGCTAATCAGCACCCCGCCCGCCGGCACGTAGCCGGCGTTAACCCCCTTGGCAAAGGTCACCAGATCCGGCTCCACGCCATCCTGTTCGAAGGCGAACCAGCTGCCGGTGCGGCCAAAGCCGGCCATCACCTCATCGAGGATCAGCACGATGCCAAACTCGTCGGCCAGAGCGCGCACGCCCTGCATATAGCCTGCCGGCGGCACGAGGATCCCGGCGGTGCCGGGGATGGACTCCAGCAGGATCGCCGCGATGGCCGTCGGCCCCTCGCATTCAATGATCCGCCGCAGATGCGCCAGCGCGCGCTGGCACTCCTCTTCCTCAGTCGCGGCGTTGAACTCGCTGCGGTAAAGGTAGGGGTTGAAGAAGTGCACATGGCCGCGGGAGAACTCATTCGGCACCCGGCGCCAGTCGCCGGTGGCGGCGATCGCGCTGCCGGTGTTGCCATGGTAGGAACGATAGGCCGAGAGCACCTTGTCGCGCCCGGTATAGAGCCGCGCCATGCGAATCGCGTTCTCATTGGCATCCGCCCCGGCGTTGGTGAAGAACACCTTGCTGAAGCCCGCCGGCGCCAGGTCGACGATGCGCTTCGCCGCTTCGCCGCGGGCAAGGTTGGCGGTGGCGGGCGCGATGGTGACCAGGGTCTCCAGCTGCGCCTTCATGGCCGCCAGCACCCGGGGATGTTGATAGCCAATGTTGACGTTCACCAGCTGGCTGCTGAAGTCGAGCCAGGTATTCCCCTCATAATCCCACAGCTCGCAGCCTTGCGCCCCGGCGATGACCAGCGGGTTGAGATTGCCCTGCATCGACCATGAATGAAACACATAGGCGCGATCCAATTGCCGAACTTCGTCATTGCTTACCGCGACCTCGTTGTGAATTGCCAGCTTCATACCCTGCCCTCTCTCATGTCGTAGTGGTTGGCTTCATCATTGGCCGCGGCCGCGCAAATCGGATAGAGCCAGTGCGCGCAAAACGATGTGACACGGTGTCACATCCCCGCCCGTCGTCTGGCCCTGTGCCTTGCCGTCCGGCGTTTTTATAGTGAAGAGACAACCGCACAGGAGAATGAGATGGCAACGAGCAACGTAGTGTTTATCACCGGGGCGACCTCGGGTTTTGGCGAAGCGGCAGCGCAGGTGTTTGCCGACGCGGGCTGGTCGCTGGTGTTGAGCGGGCGCCGCTATCCGCGACTGAAGGCCTTACAGGACAGCCTCGCCGCTAAGGTGCCGGTGCATATTATTGAGCTTGACGTTCGTGACAGCGAGGCAGTGGCTGCCGCCGTGGCGTCGCTGCCCGCCGATTTCGCCGATGTCACCACCCTGATCAACAACGCCGGGCTGGCGCTGTCGCCGCTGCCGGCGCAGGAGGTGGCGCTGGAGGACTGGAAAACGATGATCGACACCAATGTCACCGGTCTGGTGACGGTCACCCACGCCCTGCTGCCGACGCTGATTCGCCATGGCACCGGAGCGAGCATTATCAATATCGGCTCGATCGCCGGACAGTGGCCCTATCCCGGCAGCCATGTCTATGGCGCCAGCAAGGCCTTCGTGAAACAGTTCAGCTATAACCTGCGCTGCGATCTGCTTGGCACCGGCGTGCGAGTCACCGATCTGGCGCCGGGGATTGCCGAGACCGAATTTACCCTGGTGCGCACTAAGGGCGACCAGGCGGCATCGGATAAGCTCTATCGCGGCACCACGCCGCTGAGCGCGCGCGATATCGCCGAGCAGATGTTTTATATCGCCACGCTGCCGGCGCATATGAACATTAACCGGGTAGAGGTGATGCCGGTGCGTCAGGCGTGGCAGCCGTTCGCCATCGATCGGGATTAAGAGAAGCCCGACGCTTCCCCTGCCGGCGCTGCCGGCAGGGGGGACAGGCCGGTCTAGCGGCTGCTTTGCAGAAACTGCCTGACGCGCTCGGAGTCAGGTTGGGTGAAGAACTTCTCCGGCGGCGCCTTCTCAATCAGCAGCCCCTTCTCCAGAAACACCACCTCATTGGACACCTGGCGGGCAAAATCCATCTCGTGGGTCACCACCACCATGGTGTAGCCCTCGGCGGCAAGGGCTTTCATCACTCCTAACACCTCGTTCACCAGCTCCGGATCCAGCGCCGAGGTCGGTTCATCGAAGAGGATAACTTCTGGCGACATCGCCAGTGAACGGGCGATCGCCACCCGCTGCTTCTGCCCGCCGGAGAGGGTGATCGGGTAGACATCGGCTTTGTGCGCCATGCCGACTTTCTCCAGTTGCTGCATGGCCATGGCCTTCGCCTCGTCCCGCTTCATGCCCTTAACGCGCAGCAGCGCCTCACTGACGTTTTGCTGCACGGTCAGATGCGGCCACAGGTTAAAACTCTGAAACACCATCCCCACCCGCTCGCGGATTTTGGCCAGCTGGCGGTGCGACATCGCCCGGCCGCGCTGTTCATCAATCCCCAGCCGCTGACCGCCGATATGAATTTCACCGCGGTCCGGCTGTTCCAGCCAGTTCATACAGCGCAGCAGGGTGGATTTTCCCGACCCGGACGAACCGAGAATACTCACCACGGTCCCCTTCTCCACCGTCAGGTTAATATCCCGCAGGACTTCCACATTATCGAACTGCTTGGAGACGTTTTTGACGCTTACGGCAATAGACTCAGGCATGGCTCATTCCTCGTTTGGCTCCCCAGGCGGTCAGGCGCTTAATCAGCAGTTCCAGCAGAATGCTGATCGCCCAGTAAAGCCCAATGGCGACGATAAAGGCGTTAAACGGAATAAAATAGGTCGCCTGGACGCTGTTGGCGGCGGCGGTGATCTCCTGAACGGTAATAATGCTCAGGAAAGCGGTGTCCTTCAGGCAGATAATCAGCTGATTGCCGATCAGCGGTAAGGCGGAAGAGACGATATTGGGTAAAATAATCCGCCGAAAAATGGCATAGCGAGAAAAGCCCTGAGCAATCGCCGCTTCAATATACCCGCCAGAAAATACCCGCCGCTGGCTGCGCAATATTTCAAAGAAGTAGGCGCCATGATAAATAATCAGGGCCAATAAACCGGCGGTCCACGGCTCCATGCTAATACCGAGCTGCGGCAGTCCGTAATACAGCAGATAGGCGAGGATCAAAAAAGGGATCGCGCGCATCAGGCTGACAAAGCCAATGATAACCCGGTTAAGGACTTTCTTTTGATATTCACTCAAATAGCACAGCGCAATACCGATAATAAGGGCCGCCAGGGCGGCGGTAATAAACAGTTCGAGGGTCGCGAATAACCCGGCAATAAAGCTATCGCGTACCGACCAGATAACGCCCCACTGATTCATAATACCTCCCGTTGCTAGCGCGCCAGGCGCCTGGCTTTCCGTTCCGCGATCCCCTGCAGCTTCAACAAACAGCCGATGATCGCCACATACAGCAGGCCGGCGGCGAGGATCGGCGACAGCGGCTCGTAGGTGACCGAGGAGATACGGTTGGTCACCCGGGTAAGATCCACCACGCCAATCACGGCGATCGCCGGGCTACCTTTGATCAAAAACGACATCTCATTGACCAGCGCCGGCAGGCTTTCGATCCACATCTGCGGCAGCATGATGTAGCGGAAGTAGGTCCAGCGGCGCATCCCCACCGACTCTGCCGCCTCCCGCTGTTCGCGCGGAAAGGTGCGGAAGGCGTTGCGCCAGATCTCAGCGTTAAACGCCGACGTGTTAAGCGTCAGCGCCACGATGGCGGCCACGTTCTTGTCGAGGTTAATGCCCATCGTGGGCAGGGAAAGGAACAGAAACAGCACCAGCGTCACCAGCGGCGTCGCGCGGGCCAGGCTGATATAGACCACCAGCAGCTGGTCGATAACCGGCAGACGCAGCATCCGCACCAGGGCGATCAGCAGCCCCGCCACCACCCCGAAGGCGATAGCGATGGCCGAAATCCAGAGGGTCGTCCATGCGCCTTCGATTAATAACTGCCAGGAAATTGCATCCATGAGGCCCTCCTTCTCAGCAACAGGCGGCGGTCGCCCGCCGCGGAACATTACAGACCGGCAAGCTTATGAAACTGTTCCGGGCTGGTGATCGCCTCGGTGGGCAGGTTGTCATAGGTTTCGCCGAACCATTTTTTCTGCAGCTCGGCGAGCTTGCCGGTCTCCTTCATGTGGTTCATAAACTTAGTCATATAGGCCAGCAGCTGCGGCGAGTTTTTCGGGATCGGCCACGCCATATAGCCAGGTCCGGAGACGGCCAGCCCTTTGGCGAAGACCTTCGGTTTGGCTTTCGCCAGGTCGTTCACCGAGATAACCACGTTAATCACGTAATCCAGCCGCTTATTCGCCAGGTCGGCGTAGGCTTCCGGATAGGAGGGGTACTCCACCACCGGTCCCAGCTTGCCGCCGGTCTTCTCCAGCATCGCCTTCAGCTCCGGCAAACGCGCCAGCAGCGCGCTGCCCGCCTGCACGCCCACTTTTTTGCCGCTGAGATCGGCAATGGTATTTAGCGAGGTATCGCCAGCGCGTTTGACAAAATAGTGCTGCGCAGAGGCCCACGGCGGGGTGAAATCAAAAACCTTCAGCCGCTCATCGGTAATAACCGCCCCGGTTAAGGCCATATCATATTGCCCGGTGGAGACAGCCGCTAATAATCCGGTCCATGGTAATATGCTCTGGTCGACATGAAATTTGGCGTATTTACGTAACTCCTCAAGCATATCCTTGTTAAAGCCATCGGCCTGGCCATTATTCATAAAGTTAAACGGCGCATAATCATCTTCCGTCGCCACTTTCAGGGTGCCGGATTTTTCTATTTCCGGCAGATCGGCCGCGACGGCGTGATAAGAAAAAGCAACCGTTAATACAGCGCTCAGACATATTGATGCCAATGATTTTTTCATTATTTCACCCCTGATGGATTGGCCAGACGGGTTCATTCCAGAACGCGAAAAGGTTTATGCAAAATAGAGGCCGGGAGGTTCCGGTCCACGGCGGCTGAATGCGTTTTTAATGTGGGAGCGTTTTGCAATTCCGTATAGAGCCAGATGGGCCGCATCGCTGTGTCAGATGGCGGAAGGGTGGTATGGAATTTGCTGAGCTTAGCGGGTGGTCGCGATGCGTTATTGCCAGAGGAGCCCCGTATGATCCGTCACCTGTTACACGTTGATTTTGAGCCTGGTCGCGGTTTGCAGGAGCAGGTGCGAGAGACGCTGGTGAATGCCATTCTCAGCGGGATCTTCGCCGCCGACACCCCGCTGCCCTCCTGCCGCCAGCTGGCCAGCCAGCTGCGCGTCTCGCGCAACACCACCGCCCTGGTGTTCGAAAGTCTGGTCAACGAGGGCTACCTGATTAGCCGCCCGCGAAGTGGTTACTACCTGCACCCCCACTATCACGATGCTTCACCTGCCGCGGTCGAGAGTGCACCGCAGCGCGAAGCGGCTGCACCACGCTGGGGCGACCGGCTGCAGATGACCCCCAGCCAGCAGGAGTCGATCCTCAAACCGGCGGGCTGGATGCACTACCGCTACCCGTTTATCTACGGCCAGCCCGATACCCGTCAGTTCCCGCTGGCCACCTGGCGCTCGGCGGCGAACTGGCTGCACGGCGGGGTGCGCGACCCGGCGTGGGTCATCGACCATATTGACCAGGATGTGCCGATGCTCATCGAGCAGATCCGCACCCGGGTGCTGCCCAAGCGCGGCATTGTCGCCGCCCCGGACGAAATTCTCATCACCCTGGGCTCGCAAAACGCCCTCTACCTGCTGACCCGGCTGCTGCTCTCCTCCACCACCCGCATTGGCGTCGAAAACCCCTGCTTTCGCGAAGCCATCAACACCTTTCTGCTCGCCGACGCCGAGGTGGTGCCGCACCCGGTGGATGAAGAGGGGATCGTGCTTAACGAACGTCCCTGCGATTACTACTATGTCACCCCCGGCCACCAGGTGCCCACCGGGGTGGCAATGAGCAGCGCGCGGCGTCGCCAGCTGCTGGAGCATGCCGCCCGCCATGACGCGGTGATCATTGAAGATGATTATGACTCGGAGAGTAACTTTACCCTCAACCCGCTGCCGGCGCTGAAGGCCAGCGACCGCAGCGGCCGGGTGGTGTATGTCAGCAGCCTGTCAAAGGCGCTATCGCCGGGGCTGCGGCTGGGATTTATGGTCGCCGACCCGGACCTGATCGACGAGGCGCGCGCCCTGCGCCGGTTGGTCTATCGCCATCCGCCGACCAACATTCAGTACCAGATGGCCCATTTCCTCGCCCAGGGACATTATGAAACCCATCTGCGGCGCTACCACTACGACTCCGCCCAGCGCTGGGAGCGCCTGCACGCCGCCCTGCAGCGCTATCTGCCGTCCTGTCGCGCGCTGGCGGGGAGCGAACACGCTAACGCCTTCTGGCTGCAGACCCCGGCGCAGATCAACACCCAGCAGCTCACCTGGCGCGCCGCCCACGCCGGCGTGCTGATTGAGCCCGGGGCGCGCCATTTTCTCAGCGCCGCGCCGCCGGATAACTACTTTCGCATGGGATTCCACGCCATTAACCCCGACGCCATCGCCCAGGGGGTGGAGGTCCTGCGCGGCCAGCTGGAGCAGATGGGTTAGCGAAATTGTTCGTACTCAACGGCATCGCGCACGCTGAGCAGCGCCGGGCGCAGACTGTCGAAAGGCACCGATCCGAGCGCAATGCGCAGCGCCTGTGGAATCGTGGCGGAGACGCAGAACGGCTCGGCGGTCGACACCGAAATACGCTGTTCCATCAGCGCGTTCGCCAGCCGATCGGCCCGGCTCTCTTCCCCCAGAGGCAGCCAGACGAAGTACGAATCGGGATGACTGACAACGGGAAGCCCACAAAGCACCTCGCGGGCCACCTGTTGCCGCTGCCGCGCATCCTGGCGTTTCTGTGTTTCAAAGCGGGCCACCGTGCCATCTTCAATCCAGGCGCAGATCAGCGAACTTATCAGCGTCGGCGTATTCCACGTCGTGGCCCGGATGGCGCGCTCAATCTCCGGCCGATAGCGCGGCGGAGAAATCACCACCCCCACGCGCAGTCCGGTGGCGATATTTTTCGAAAATCCGGTGACATACACCGTTCTTTCCGGCGCATAGCTGACCACCGGCGGCGGCGGGCGGCTCACCAGCCTGGCGTAAGCCGCATCTTCAATAATCAGCAGATCGTGCTGGCGCGCGAGGTCGGCCAGCGCCTGCCGCTGCCCGGCGTTGAGCACCCAGCCCAGCGGATTGTGCAGCGTCGGCATGGTATACACCGCCCGCACTCGCCGCTGCTGGCACAGCGCATGAAGCGCCTGCAGGTCCGGCCCCTCGGCCCCACAGGGGATGGCCGCCAGCTCCAGATGATAGAGCGCCGCCAGAACCTTGAAGCCCGAATAGGTCAGAGCATCAACCGCCACCACATCGCCCGGACGTAACAGCCCCATAACGGTCACCGCCAGCCCGTGCTGTGCGCCGTTAACGATCAGGACATTTTCCGCGGCCGGCGCAAAGTGTCGGCAGGTCAAATGGCGGGCGATAATGTCCCGCTCGGCGAGCCGCCCGGCGTGAGGCTGATAGCGCAGATGCGAATCAATATCGCCCGCCATCGCCAGCTGCCTGAGCGCCTCGCGCAGCGCATCGCCCTGCGCCGGCAGCGAAGGGTAGTTGAAGTTAAGATCCACGACGTCAGCGGCCACCACCTGCTGATCGACCCCATGCCCCGGCGGCAGCGCGAGGTCGCGCACGAAGGTGCCGCGGCCGGTTTCGCCGCTAACCAGCCCCATCTCTTCCAGTTCACGGTAGACGCGGGTGGCGGTGGCCAGCGAGAGGCGTTCATCGGCGGCAAGGGTACGGTGCGTTGGCAGACGGCTGCCGGCGGGCAGCTGCCCGCTGCGGATCGCCTGCGCGTATCGGTCGACAACGGCTTTGTATCGAGCTTTCATCGTGAAATGTATCTATGACAATAATTTGATTGTATCAGATTGGCCACATTACCATCGCCACTGACGATGCTCAAGCGGGCGCAGCCCAATCAGATAACGCGAGGTTAACGTGGTAGATTCAATATTGGATAAATCGGCGCCCGGTCCCTGGTCCGGATGGTTTCATGGTTTACTGGGGGTGATTATTTTTAGCGGTTCCCTGCCCGCGACGCGGCTGGCGGTGCAGGATATGGATCCGTTGTTATTGACCTTTCTGCGCGCCTCCATCGCCGGGCTGCTTGCCATCGCCCTGCTGGTCGGCTTTCGCCAGAAACGCCCGCGCCTGGTGCAGCTTGTGCCCTTGATCATCGTCTCATCAGGGGTGGTGATCGGCTTTCCCCTGCTCACGGCGCTGGCCCTGCAGCGCATCACCTCGGCGCATTCGATTGTGTTTATTGGTCTGCTGCCGCTGATGACCGCTATTTTTGGTGTGCTGCGCGGCGGCGAGCGTCCACAGCGCGCTTTCTGGATCTTTTCGCTGCTGGGCAGCCTGCTGGTGATGGGATTCGCCCTGACGCAAAGTGCGGCGACGTCGCTCAGCGGCGATCTGCTGATGCTGGCGGCAGTTATCGCCTGCGGCCTCGGCTATGCGGAAGGGGCGAAGCTGACGCGGGAGCTCGGCGGCTGGCAGGTGATCTGCTGGGCGCTGGTGATTGCCCTGCCGTTGATGCTCCCCGCCTCGCTGATGGTTCAGCCTGCGTCCTGGCATGCCATATCGGCCTCCTCCTGGACCGCGCTCGGCTATGTGTCGCTCTTCAGTATGCTGATCGGTTTTATCTTCTGGTACAAAGGGCTGGCCGCGGGCGGGATCGCCGCCGTCGGCCAGCTCCAGCTATTGCAGCCGTTCTTCGGGCTTGGCCTGTCGGCGGCGCTGTTGCACGAAACCGTCAGCCCCTTGATGCTGGCGGTTACCCTCGGCGTGGTGCTGTGCGTGATGGGCTCGCGCAAATGTGGCCGCCGGCGGGTTAGCGCAGAGAGCAGGAGCAGTGATTGACCGCCCCTACATCCGCCGTCCCGGGTTTCGGCGGCGTAACCGCTGACCCGGGCTACCACATGACAAACGGCTGGAAACAGGTCGCCCCGCCGGGGAGGGCGACCGCCTACAGCGGCCGCGCGTACTGGAGCATCACCTGCAGCAGCACGTTGGCGCCGGCGGCGACGTGCTCCGGCGAGGCATACTCCATTTCGTTATGGCTGATCCCATCCTTGCAGGGGATAAAAATCATCCCGGTCGGCGCCAGGTAGCTCATATACACTGCGTCATGCCCGGCGCCGGAGACGATCGGCCGCGCCGGGTAGCCCAGCCGCTGCGCGGCATCGGCAATGGCCTGCTGGCATTCGCCATCGAAGGGCGCCGCCGGATAGTGGCTCACCTGCTTCAGGGCCACCTGCAGACCGCTTTCCCGCTCAACCTCCGCGATAAACGCCCGCAGCTGGCGATCCATTTCATCCACCAGCGCATCGCTGAGATTGCGCATATCAATGGAGAAGGTGACCTCTCCGGGCACCACGTTGCGGCTGTTGGGCCACACCTGCACGCTGCCGACGGTGCCGCGTCCCTCTTCGCTGCGTCCGGCAATGGCTACCACCTCCTGCATAATGCGGGTCGCCACCTGCAGGGCATCCTGACGCAGGCGCATCGGCGTGGGCCCGGCATGCGACGCCTGACCGGTCACCACGCAGTCGTACCAGCGGATCCCCAGCACGCCCTGCACGATACCGATGGTTTTCGCTTCATCTTCGAGAATCGGCCCCTGCTCAATGTGCGCCTCAAAATAGGCGCCTACGGGATGCTCTCCCGGGGTCTGCTCGCCGATATAGCCGATCTGCGCCAGCGCCTCGCCGACGCTGACGCCCTCTTTATCCGTGACGGCCCAGGTCTCCTCCAGCGGGAAGACCCCGGCAAAGACCCCGGAGCCCATCATCACCGGCACAAAGCGCGACCCCTCTTCGTTGGTCCAGAACACCACCTCAATCGGCGCCTCGGTGGCAATCTGCAGATCGTTGAGCGTGCGCACCACCTCCAGCGCCGCCAGCACGCCGTAGTTGCCGTCAAATTTGCCGCCGGTGGGCTGGGTGTCGATATGGCTGCCAGAGACGATGGGCGGCAGGCTGGGGTTGCGCCCTTCCCGACGCATAAACACATTGCCGATTTTATCGATGGTGACGCTCATCCCGGCCTCCCGCGCCCAGCCAATCACCCGGTCCCGCCCCTGACGGTCGAGGTCGGTGAGGGTCAGACGGCGGCAGCCGCCCTTCGGCGTGGCGCCGATCTGCGCGAGATCCATTAACGACGCCCACAGGCGGTCGCCATTGATACGCCAGCCGGTGGTGTCGGTCGCGGGGGTAAAAAGTACATCACAGCTCATGGTGGTCTCCTGACATCAAGGTCGCCGCCAGCGCAACCGGCGGTGGGAAAAAAGGCATCAGCGCCTGGTCTTCATCGTGGTGTGTTGCCGCCGGTCAGACGGCCAGGGCCTGCGCGTTGGCGTCAATCGCCAGCTCGCGCCAGCGGTGGCAACTCACCGCGTGGCGCTCCGCGACGGATTCCGTCGGCGGCAGGCTCTGCTCGCAGACCGGGCGACGGTGCGGGCAGCGCTCGGCAAAGGCGCAGCCGGGCGGCAAGCGCGCCAGATCCGGCGGCGCGCCGGGAATGCAGTGCAGGGCATCGCCTTTCTTAAGCCCCTCTTTCGGCCGGCTGCCCAGCAGCACCCGGGTATAAGGATGGCGTGGGTGGCGCAGGATCTCACTCATAGAAGCCTCCTCGACGATCCGCCCGGCGTACATCACCGCCACCCGGTCGGCGATCTCCACCGCGGCGCCGATGTCGTGGGTCACAAACACGATCGACAGCCCGCGCTGCTTTTGCTGCTCGCGCAGCAGGATCAGGATCTGGATTTGCACCGTGGCGTCGAGGGCGGTGGTCGGCTCATCCGCCAGCAGCAGCTGCGGGTTACAGGAGAGCGCGAGGGCGATCATCGCCCGCTGGCGCATCCCGCCGGACATCTCGTGCGGGTAAGCGTCCAGCCGCCGCTCGGGGCTGGGAATGCGCACCTGGCGCAGGGCCTCCAGTGCCCTGTCCCGGGCCGCCTGGCGCGACAGCCCTTCGTGGCGACGCAGCCCTTCAGTAATCTGCTGCCCAACGGTGTAGACCGGGTCGAAGGCCAGTAGCGGCTCCTGAAAAATCATCGCGCAGCGCCCGCCGCGGTAGCGCCGCAGCTGGCTGGCGCTCATCGTCAGCACCGCGTCGTCACCCACCCGCAGGGTGCCGGAGAGCTCACTGCTCCCCGGCGGGTGCAGGCGCATCAGCGCCCGCAGGGTCACGCTCTTGCCGGAACCCGACTCGCCAATCAGCGCCATCACCTCCCCCTTTTGTACGTCAAAGGAGACCCCGTTGACCGCGTTGATGGTCTGCCCGTCGCGGCGAAAGACGACCCGCAGGTCGCGCACATGGACAAAGGCGTTATCCGACATGGCTGACCTCCTTAAGGGGGATGCTCTGATGCCAGAGCGAGGCCGGCTGCGCCATCAGGCAGGCGCTCTGGTGCCCCTCCCCGACCGCCTCCAGCCGCGGTTTCACTTCGGCGCAGACCGCCTTCGCATGCGGGCAGCGGGTGTGAAAGCGACAGCCGCTCGGCGGCGCGATGGGGCTGGGGGGATCGCCGCTCAGCGGCGAGGTCAGGGTGCGGTGTTCCGGGTCCATGGAGGGCATGGAGCTTAACAGCGCCCGGGTATAGGGGTGGGCGGAGGCGGTAAACAGCTGCTCCGCCGGGCCGATCTCTACCACTTCGCCAAGGTACATAACGAGGATCCGATCCGACAGCCAGCGAACCACGTGCAGATCGTGGCTGATAAACACATAGGTCAGCTCGAGGGTGCGTTTTAGCTCCTGCAGCAGCTGCAGCACCTGGGCTTCCACCGATTTATCCAGCGCCGACACCGCCTCATCAAGAATGACCAGCCGCGGCTTCATCGCCAGCGCGCGGGCGATATTCACCCGCTGCCGCTGGCCGCCGGAGAGCGCATGCGGGTAGCGGTCGGCAAAGCGCGCCGGTTCAAGGCCGACGTGCGCCAGCAGATAGCGGGCGTATTCGCTGGCCTCTCTGGCGCTGACGCCGTGGACGCGCTGGCCGAAGGCGATGCTCTCCTCCATGGTCATGCGCGGATTGAGCGAGGCATAGCTATCCTGGAAAACCATCTGCACCTGGCGACGGTAGGCTTTCATGGGCAGACGCGACGAGCCAACCTCCAGCCCGTCGAAGATCAGTTCGCCGCTGTCCTGGGTGAGCAGCTGCATCAGCAGTCGGGCGGTGGTCGATTTGCCGCAGCCCGACTCGCCGACCACCCCCAGGGTTTCACCTTTCATCACCGTGAAGCTGATATCGTCCACCGCCTGGACCACCTCCCGGCCTTTGCCGCCGCGGAAGTACTTCAGCAGATGATTGACCTTCAGCAGCGGCTGCGCCGGCCCGCCGAGATCGATATTGATAAAGGGTTGCATCGCTTACTCCTTAATCGCCATTGCCGCACGCAGGCGGTCCGCGAGGATATTGAACGAAATGGAGGTGATAAAAATCATCAGGCCCGGCAGGGCGGCCACCCACGGCTGGGTATAGATTGCCGTGCGCAGGGTATTGAGCATCAGCCCCCACTCGGGCTCCGGCGGCCGCACGCCGAGGCCGAGAAACGACAGGCCGGAGGCGAGGATCATGCACACCGAAATCAGCCCGGTGGAGAAGACGAAGATCGGCCCGAGCACGTTACCCAGCACCTGGACGCGGATAATGGTCAACGCGCTGGCGCCGGTGGCCCGGGCGGCGTCGATATAGTCCATATGCCGTACCTGGGCGGTCACGCTCTCGGCAATCCGCGCCACCTGCGGGACAAACACCAGGGTCAGCGACAGCAGCGCATTGCCGATGCCCGCCCCCAGCGCCCCCGACAGCGCAATCGCCAGCAGGACCGAGGGAAAGGCATAGAACACATCCACGGTGCGCATAATCACGGTATTGATTTTGCCGCCCATGTAGCCGGCGATGATCCCGATGGCGCCGCCGATAAAAAAGGCGAACACCACCGGGACAATCCCCATAAACAGCGACAGCCGGGTGCCGAGAATCAGTCGCGACAGCATGTCGCGCCCCAGCTCATCAGAGCCCAGCGGGAAGCCGTCGCTGCCGATGGGCTTCAGGCGCAGGAACATCGACGTTTGATAGGGGTCTTTGACGATAAGCCATGGCCCTAACAGCGCCAGGGCCAGCAGCAGGAGGATCACTACCCCCACCACCACGCCGCCGGGATCGCGCAGTAAGCGGCGCAGCACGCCGCGCCAGTAACCTTGCCGGGAAGCGTTGGCCGGCGCGGCCGGGACCGCTTTCGTCGTTGCCGTATCCACCATGGTCAGCTCCTCTTAATGCGCGGGTCGAGGGTGGCCTGCAGAATATCCACCAACAGGTTGAGCAACACGAAAAACAGCGCCAGCACCCAGATGGTGCCCTGCAGTAGGGGCAGGTCGCGCTGAAAAATGGCGGTGTTGAGCAGCAGCCCGGTCCCCGGCCAGGAGAAGACAGTCTCCACGAGGATCGAGCCGCCCATCAGATAGCCCACCTGCAGCCCCATCACCGCCAGCGCGGTTGGCGCGGCATTTTTCATGACGTGGACGAAGATGCGCGATTCGTTAAGGCCGCGGGCGCGCAGGCCAACGATAAACTCCTGGCTGAGGATATCGGCTACCTGCGAGCGCACGGTGCGGGCGATAATCCCGGTCGGGATCACCGACAGCGTGATGGCCGGCAGCAGCATGAACTGCAGGTGCGCCCAGTCCCATTGCCAGCCCACCTCGCCTATCGGCCCGCCGCCGGTGGCCGGCAGCAGCGCGAACTTGACGCTGCAGAGGATCACCAACAGCATCCCCAGCCAGTAATGCGGCACGCTGACGCCAAACACCGACAACACCGAGGCCAGACGGTCAATGACGCTGTTGCGAAAATAGCCGGCGACAAAGCCAAACAGGCTGCCGAGGACGAAGCCGATCGCCGTCGCCAGCAGCGCCAGGCGCAGGGAGTAAGCCACTGCGGTCATCACCTCGTCTATCACCGGGCGGCCGGTGGCGACCGACATACCGAGGTCGCCGTGCAGCGCCCGCCACAGCCAGTGGATAAACTGCAGAGGCAGCGGCTTATCAAAGCCGTAGGCCTGCATCAGCGTCTGGCGCAGCGCCTCCGAGGCGTCCGGCGGCATCACCGACACCAGCGGGTCGCCCGGCGCGATCTGCACCAGCATGAAACAGATCACCGCCACCCCAAGCATGGTGGGGATAGCCAGCAGAATGCGGTATAGCAGCGTATTGATCATCGGTTGCCCCTTTCGCGATTACTCTTTTTTGCTCACCAGGCTGAGGTCGATAAACCAGCTCTGCGGTTGCACCACTCCGGTCACCGCGGGCGAAATCGCGCGCGGCCCGACGTCGTGGGCGACAAACAGGAACGGCACCTGATCCACCAGCGCGGCGTGCAGATCGCCGGCGGCTTTATTCATCGCTTCCGGGGTAAAGGCGTGCTTGACGGCGGCGGCGAGTTTTTCCGTCTCTGGGGTGGCGAAGTAGCCCCAGTTGGTCGCCACCGGCGGAAACGCTTTGGCGGTCGAGAAGCGGATCAGGCCAAAATAGGGATCATTGACCGCGGCGCTGACGTTGATCGCGTCGATCCCTTTTGCCGAGGGATCCCGGGCGCCCAGGCGCCAGTTGGTGAACAGGGTGTTCCATTCCACCACTTTAATATCCACATTGAAGAAGCAGCTCTTCAGGCTCTGCTGGATATACTCGTTCATCGGCAAAGGCTGCATCTGCCCGGAGCCGGAGGCCGAGGTGGCCACCGTGACGTGCAGCGGCTTGCCGGCGCTGTATCCAGCCTCGGTCATCAGCTGACGGGCGGCGTCCGGGTCATATTTGATCTGGAAGGTGGGTTTGCCATGCCACGGGCTGTCGGCCTCGTAGACCCCGGTGGCCTCGGTCATGTAGCCGCCGAGGTAGCTTTTCAGCTCGGCGCGGTTCAGACACAGGTTGGCCGCTTTGCGCACCCGAATGTCCTGCCACGGCGATCCTTTTTCAAAGGAGAACTGCCAGGGCCACAGGTGCGGCTGGGTGTTGGCGTAAAGGTGAAAACCCTGAGACTTGATCTGATCGATGGCGTCCGGCGCCGGGGCTTCAATCCAGTCCACCTGCTTCGACAGCAGCGCCGCGGTGCGGGCGTTGGCCTCCGGCAAAGGGATCAGCACCACCTTATCCACCCGGGGAATGCGATCTTTGTTCCAGTAGTCGGGGTTTTTCGCGAGGATCAGCTGCTGACGCGGCACCAGCTTCTCCAGTTTGAACGGGCCGCTGCCCACCGCATGGGCGGCGAAGGCGGTCCATGCCTGTTTGCTGCGCGCGGCGCTATCCCCCGCGCTGGCCGGCACCGCGTCATACTGCTTCTGCCACGCCGTGGGCGAGACAATAAACAGGTTGGTGATGTTGTACGGCAGCAGCGCGTCCGGTTCCGAGGTGGTCAGCGCCACGGTGTGGTCGTCAATTTTCTCCGCGCCGGTGAGGGTCGGCATGCGCGACAGGGTGTTGCCGATCTGCCCCGGGGCGTACTGCGGCGCCGCTTTATTCAGCACCTTATCCACGTTCCAGACGATGGCGTCGGCGTTCACCTCCGTCCCATCATGGAACCTGACGCCCGGACGCAAGGTGAAAATCCAGCGGCTGGTGTTCTGCGGATCGATGTGCCACTCGGTCGCCAGCCCCGGCACCAGACCGCTGGGCTTTTCACCTTGCGACAGATCCCACTCCACCAGCGCGTCGTACAGCGGGATGCCGGTAAAGCGGTTGCCCTCATAGCCCTGATCCGGCTGGCCGAGGGTTAACGGAATATCCGCGGCGGTCATGGCGATCCGCAGCGTGGAGGCGTTGGCAGGTAAGGCGGCGCCCGCCAGGGCCAGTGCGCCGCTCACCGCCACGGCGAGACGACCGGCACGCGAAAATAACGTCTTTTTGTGCATCACATGATCCCTGTTAAATAAAGTGTCACGGATTAACAGGCAAAATGCGTACCAGCTCTTACGCGGGCGATAATAGGCCAAAACCGACCGGTAAAATAAGAAGGACTTATATTATCACCATGATAATTATGGGAAAATAATTGCACCTTATTCCGTCGCACCGCCAGCGGGAAATATGTTGCAGAATTGCACCAGCCGCTATATGGCAAATTTCAAATAATCACTCTGCGTCACTTTTTTATTCATCCCCGTCCTCCGCCGCCGCGTATTCTCCCTCGGGATCAATCCCTTCTATACTTCAGGGAACACATCGACCGGGAGAGACTATGCCTTTAGCCGATTTTCACCGCTCCGATCCTTTTACCCTCGGTATCGAACTGGAGCTGCAGGTGGTGAACCCGCCAGGTTACGACCTCAGCCAGGATGCCTCGACGCTGATTGCCGACGTCCAGCATGAGCTGACCGTGGGAGAAGCCAAGCACGATATCACCGAGAGCATGCTGGAGATCGCCACCGGGGTGTGCCGCGACATCAGCCATGCGCAAATCCAGCTCAGCGCCATCCAGCAGGCGGTCCAGCGCGCGGCGCTGCATCATCATCTGCAGATCTGCGGCGGGGGTTCCCACCCCTTTCATGCCTGGCAGCGCCAGCAGATCAGCGACAATCCGCGCTATGTCAAAACCGTCGAGCATTTTGGCTATCTGGCGCAGCAGGCGACGGTCTTTGGCCAGCATGTGCACGTCGGCTGCCAGAGCGGCGACGACGCCATCTATCTGCTGCACGGCTTGTCGCGCTTTGTGCCGCACTTCATCGCCCTCAACGCCGCCTCGCCGTGGTTCGACAGCACCGACAGCCGCTTCGCCTGTTCGCGCCTCAACCGCTTCTCCTCTTATCCCGACAACGGTCCGATGCCGTGGGTGGCCGACTGGCAGGGGTTTCGTCGCCTGTTCCGCCAGCTGAGCTACACCAGCATGATCGACAGCATGAAGGATCTGCACTGGGATATTCGCCCCAGCCCGCAGTTTGGGACCGTCGAGGTGCGGGTGATGGACACTCCTCTGACCCTCGCCCAGGCGATCCATATCGCCGGCTTTATACAGACCCTGGCCTGCTGGCTGTTGACGGAGCGCCCCTTTAAGCACCAGCCTGATGATTATCTGCTGTACCCTTTTAACCGCTATCAGGCCTGCCGCTACGGGCTGGACGGGACCCTTACCGACGTGCGCAGCGGGGAGCAGCGCAGCATCCGCCAGGAGATCCTGCAGCTCGCCGACCGGCTGGCTCCTTTCGCCCATCAGCTGAAGGCGACGGCGGCGCTGGAGGCGGTGGTTCGCCAGGCGAAATCGCCGCACAGCGAGGCGCAGCAGATGCGCGAGTTTATCGCCAACGGCGGTTCGCTTTCCGGGCTGGTGCAAAAACACTGTGAGATTTGGGCGGCATAAGACAGCGAGGCGGGTATACTCGGCGCAGACCATAGAAAGGATTGCCCATGTTATTACGCTGCCTGCTCCCCCTGGCGCTGCTGCCCCTGGCCGCCGTCGCCAGCGCCGCCTGTACCCTCACCGACCCGACGCTAACCCTGCAGAGCTATCGGGTGGATGCGCAGAAAGAGCGCATTGCAATGTACTGGCAGGATCGGCACGGTAAAGCCTGGGGTTCCCTGCGTTCGCTGCTGGCGGGTATCGATGGCGATGGCCGGGTGCAGATGGCGATGAACGGCGGCATTTACGATAAGGCCTACGCGCCGCTGGGGCTGTATATCGAAGACGGCAAACGCCTGACGCCGGTAAACCGCTCCGCCGGCGGCGGGAACTTCTTTATCCGCCCCGGCGGCGTATTCCTGGTGGAGAACGGCCGGGCGAAAATCGTGCCGCTGCCGGCGTACAAACGCTCTCCCGCCATCCGCTATGCGGTGCAGTCCGGCCCGATGCTGATTGAGAATGGCGTCATCAACTGGCGGCTGAAGCCCTCCGCCAGCTCGCGCAAACTGCGCAACGGGGTTGGCATCGATAAGCAAGGCCGGGTGGTGTTTATGCTCAGCGATCGCGAGACCAACTTCTATGATTTTGCCTGCTATGCGCAGTCAAAGCTTGGGGTGCGACAGATGCTTTATCTCGACGGCACCCTGTCGAAGATGTACCGCAAAGGCGGCAGCGTGCCGTGGCAATATCATCCGTTCGTGACCATGATAACGGTGGAGAGGAAATAGCGGGCGCGTTTGGGGGCGGCCATTCCAGCCAGGAGAGTGAATAAATTAACGGCAGGCCGGGCAAGGTATTGCCGCCGTGCCCGATGTCCTTGCCCGGTGGCGCTGCGCTTACCGGGCCTACAGAGTCTGTTCGCTATGATATGGCCCCTGAAATCTACGGGCGTGCAGCAGGGCCGATTCCTGCTGAAATCGGCGAACCGGAGGTCGGCAGATAAGACGGGGCTCACGCCCAAACGCAACGTGAACGCAAAACCCACCCTCACCCTACCCCTCTCCCAAAGGGAGAGGGGACCGCCCGGTAGTCGTTGCAGCCTGGAGTATCCCCGTTACCGACCGGTAGCGCCGCGCTTACCCCCGCCGATGCGCCCACTCGCGCATACGCTGAAACAGCACATACAGCGAAGGAATAAACAGGATGCCAACCATCGTCGCCACCAGCATTCCGCTGAACACCGTGGTGCCGATGATCCGCCGGCTCTGCGCCCCGGCGCCGGTGGCGAGCATCATCGGCATGATGCCGATAATAAACGACACCGCGGTCATCATCACCGCGCGGAAGCGGCGGGTGGCGCCCTCGCGCGCGGCGTCGACTATCGACAATCCCTCTTCGCGCCGGCTGCGGGCAAACTCAACGATCAGAATCGCATTCTTCGCCGCCAGGGCGATCAGCAGCACCAGTCCTATCTGGACATACACATCGTTGGCATAGCCCGCCGTCCACAGCCAGAGCAGCGCTCCGCCGATGGCGAACAGCACCGAAAGCATGACGCTCGCCGGCAGCGTCCAGCTCTCATACTGCGCCACCAGGAACAGCCACGCCATCGCCACCGCCGCCAGCACGATCCACACCGCCTGATTGCCGGTCTGCTGCTCCTGCCAGGAGATGCCGCTCCAGGCGTAGTCATACCCCGGAGGCAGATGGGCCTGCAGAATCTGCTCCATGGCCGCCATCGCCGTACGGCTGCTGACCCCCTCGGCCGCTGAACCGCTCACCGACACGGACGGGAACTGGTTGTACTGCTGAATAAACGGCGCCCCCACCGTCGGCGTAATGGTGACCAGATTGCTCAGCCGCACCCGCTCGCCGTCGCGGCTGCGGACGTACAGCTCGCTAATCTGCTCAGCCCGCTCGCGCCACTGCATCTCATTTTGCATCAGCACATGATAGACACGGTTGTTAAGGCTGAAATCGCCGGCGCGCGTGCCGCCGAACGCCGTCTGCAGGCTGCTGAAGATCTGCGCCACCGGCACATCCAGCAGCGCCGCCCGATCGCGGTCGACCGTCAGGGTCAGCTGCGGCACGTTGCTGCTCCAGGTGGTAAACACCCGGCTCAGCTGCGGATGCTGGTTCGCCAGTTGAAGGATCTCCCGCGTCACCTGCTCCAGCTCCGCCGACGACTGACCGGCCTGCGCCAGGATGCGCAGGTCAAATCCCGAGGCATTGCCCAGGCCCGGCAGGGTCGGCGGCGCGAAGGTCATGATCGTCGCCTCCGGCAGCGACAGCAGCTGGCGCTGGATATCCGCCATCACCGTATCCAGCGGCGGCCGCTGATGCCAGTCCTTGAGCATCACCGAGATAAACCCGCCGTTAGCGGCGCTGGTGCCGTTGAGAATGTTGAAGCCGGACACCTGAATCACATCCTCCACCGCCGGGTTAGCCATCAGCAGCTTGCGCGCCTGGGCCATCACCGCTTCGGTACGCTCCAGCGACGCCGCCTCCGGCAGCTGCACGCTGGCAAACAGGTAACCCTGATCTTCCTGCGGCAGGAAGCCTTTCGGCATTGAGCTAAAGCTGAACGCCACCAGCGCGCCCGCCGCGACCGTCGCCGCCAGCGCCAGCCAGGGGCGGCGGTTCATCCAGCCAACCAGCCGGCCATAGCCGTCGCGGGTGCCGTCGAGGAGACGGTTAAACGCCCGCCACACCGCCGCCGGCCGGGCGGGACGCGGGCGCAGCAGTAGCGCGCAGAGGGCTGGGGTTAGGGTTAACGCCACCAGGCTCGACAGGGCCACCGCGGTGGAGAGCGTCACGGCAAACTGCCGGTACAGCTCGCCGACGATCCCCGGGAGCAGCGCCACCGGCACAAACACCGCCAGCAGCACCAGGGTCGTAGCGATCACCGGCCCGGCGATCTGCCGCAGCGCCTGGGCGGTGGCCTGCAGGCGATCCAGCCCTTCCGCCATTTTGGTTTCCACATTCTCCACCACCACAATGGCGTCATCCACCACCATCGTCAGGGCGAGAATGATCGCGAACAGGCTGAGGGTGTTGGCGCTGTAGCCCAGCAGATAGAGCACCGCAAAGGTGCCGATCAGTGACACAGGGATTGCCAGCACTACGATCAGCGTCGCCCGCCAGCTCTGCAGGAACAGCGACACCACCACGACCACCGCCAGCAGGGTCAGCGCCAGCGAGACGCCGATCTCTTTGATCGTCGCCGCCACAAAGCGGGTGGTATCGAACTTCACCTCCCAGGTGAGATCCGCCGGAAAGCGGGTGTGCAGGCGGTTAAGCTCAGCGCGCACTGCGCTGGCGACCTGCAGGGCATTGGCGGTGGGCGTCGGGTAGATACCCAGATAGGCCGACGCTTTACCGTTCAGCTGCGCGCCGGAGCTGTAGCTGCGGGCGCCCAGCTCAATGGTCGCCACGTCAGCGAGGCGAACCAGCTGCCCCTGCGCGCCGCGGCGGAGGATAATCTCGCCAAAGCTGGCCGCCTCGTTCAGACGCCCCAGCCCGTTGATGGTCAGCGTCTGCTGCTGACCGTTGAATACCGGCGGGGTGCCCACCTGCCCCGCCGCGCCCTGCACATTCTGCTCGCGCAGCGCCTGGGCAACGTCATCCGTGGTGATGTTGAGGGCGTTCATGCGGTCCGGACGCAGCCAGATGCGCATACTGTAATCCCGGGCGCCAAACATCTGCACCTCGCCGACGCCGGGCAGGCGCGCCAGCGCCTCGCGTACCTGGGTGCTGGCGTAGTTACTGACAAACAGCGGCGACAGCGTGCCCAGCGGCGAATAAAGGCTTACCCCCATCAGCAGGTTGCTGGCGCGCTTGCGTACCTGGACCCCATTCTGCTGCACCTCCGGCGGGAGCTGCGCCAGCGCCTGCGACACCCGGTTTTGCACGTCGATCGCCGCCAGGTCGGCATCGGTGCCCGCCGCGAAGGTAATACTCAGGCGGTACGTTCCCTCATCCGAGCTGGTGGACTCCATATACAGCATATGATCGACGCCGTTGAGCTGGGTCTCCAGCGGGGCGGCGATAGCCTCCGCCACGTCTGACGCGCTGGCGCCTGGCCAGCTGGCGGTAACGTTCACCACCGGAGGCGTGATCGCCGGGTACTGCTCCACCGGGATCAGCTTCAGCGACACCGCGCCGACAAAGGTCAGCAGCAGCGCGATCACCATGGCAAATCGCGGACGACGGATAAAAAAGGTCAGCATCCCTTCTCCTTACTTAGTTCAGCACCTGTACCGCGGCGCCTTCGCGTAAACGCTGCGCGCCGTCGGTGATCACCTGCTCGCCCGCCTGCAGCCCTTTCTCAACCGCAAACTGCTGCCCCTGCTGTCCCGCGAGGGTCAGACGACGCTGCCCGGCGGTATGGTCCGGCTTCAGCACCCAGCTGAAAAAGCCCTGCGGATCCTGCTGCACGGCGGCGGCCGGGATCATCACCCGTGACTGCAGCTCCTGCGGACGGAACAGGATTGTTACGCTGCCGCCCGGCAGCAGACGGTGCTGCGGATTGGCGAACTCCGCCCGCACCGCCACGCTGCCGGTGCGGGCGTCAATCCGGTTATCGATGGAGGTCAACACCCCATCGCGCCGTTTGCCATCCACGTCAATCTGCGCCAGCCACGCCTGCTTCAGAGCGTGGATGTCGGCATGCTGGCCGGTTTTGCTGAAAAACGCGGCTTCGTCGAGGGCGAACGAGACCCGCACCGGATCCAGCTGCACAATGTCCACCAGCACTCCGCTGGATGGGTTAATCAGCGTCCCGACGTGAAGGGCGCTGTGGCCCACCCGTCCGGTCACCGGCGCCGCAATCCGGGTATAACTGAGCACAATCTGCTGGGCCTCGACGCGGGCTTTCGCCTGCTGCACGGCAGCGGCGGCGACGTCGCGCTGCATCCGGGCTGTGTCGACGTCGTTGCGGCTGATGGAGTGGTTGTTGATGAGTCGCTCGTAGCGAGTGAGCAGCTGTTGCGACTGGCGTAATGAGGCCTCTGCGCTTTTCAGCTCGGCCTGCGCCAGGGCCAGCGCCGCGCGGGGCTGTGCGTCGTCGAGGGTAAACAGCAGGTCGCCCTCGGTCACATACTGCCCGTCCTGGAAGTGGCGCTGAACAATCACCCCTTCGGTGCGCGCGCGAATGTCGACGGCGCGGATTGCCTCGACCCGTCCGGGGATGGCGCGTTCTTCAGCATGAGGAGCCAGTTCGGCCGTGGCGACGCGGACCGGCACCGCCGGCGCGGCGGTGGCCGTCAGGGCGCTGCTGGCCAGGGCGCTAGCCAGCAGCGCAAAGCGGAAGGTTTTAATCATAGGGGATCCTTGCGACAGTAACGCGCGCCTGCGGCGAGGCGCGCGAGATCGATCAGGCCGTTTTGCGGAACCGGCGCGTCAGACGCTTCTCGATTTCCACCACCAGGAACATGGCGATGCCGATGACCAGGGTGACCAACCAGTAGCGCAGCGGCAGCGCTTCCGTGCCAAACATGTTCTGCATCAGCGGGACATAGATAATCACCAGCTGCATCAGCAGCAGGACACCGGTCACCAGCCAGATGCCTTTGTTGCGCAGCAGGCCCATGCTCAGGGAGAAGCTGTCGCTGCTGCGGCAGTTGATCATGTAGACCCACTGCGCCGTCACCAGCATCTGCAGCAGCACGGTGCGGATAAACTCCGGACTGTGGCCGCGCGGCGCCAGCCAGGCCTCAAGGATAAAGGCGGCAATAGCAATCATAGACCCGACAAAAGCCACCCGCCACACGGCGAAACCATCCATCACGTGCTGGCCGGTTTTACGCGGCGGGCGGTTCATCACGTTGCGCTCCGCGGCCTCAAAGGCCAGGCCGAAGGAGAGCGTCGCCGACGTCGCCATGTTCATCCACAGGATCAGCACCGGGGTCAGCGGAATCATGTTCCCCGCCAGCAGGGCGATGATGATCAGCAGCCCCTGCGCCAGGTTGGTCGGCATGATGAAGAGGATGGTCTTCTTCAGGTTGTCATAGACCCGACGGCCCTCTTTTACCGAGCTGGCGATGGTGGCGAAGTTATCATCGGTCAACACCATGTCAGCCGCCTCTTTGGTGACTTCGGTCCCTTTGATACCCATCGCGATACCCACGTCGGCCTGGCGCAGCGCCGGCGCGTCGTTGACGCCGTCGCCGGTCATGCCGACCACTTCGCCGTTATCCTGCAGGGCTTTCACCAGGCGCAGCTTATGCTCCGGACTGGTGCGGGCAAAGATGTCGTACTCCACCGCCGCCTTCGCCAGCGCCGCATCGTCCATGTGCTCCAGCTGGTAGCCGGTCATGGCCTGGCTGCTGTTGGTGATCCCCAACATCTGGCCGATGCTCATCGCCGTCTGCGGGTGGTCGCCGGTGATCATCTTCACGCGGATGCCGGCGGTCTGGCAGGCGTGGATAGCGTCAATAGCTTCCGGACGCGGCGGATCCATCATTCCGGCGATGCCGAGGAAAATCAGTCCCTCCTGCAGATCCTCATGGTTCAACGTGGTGGCATCAAGGCTGGCCGGCTTACAGGCCGCCGCCACCATGCGCAGCCCCTGACGGGCGAAGCGCGCCATCTCCTCTTCCCAGTACTGCGCCTCGAACGGCACCGCGCCCTGGCGGCTCATCTGCTCACGGCACATGCCGAAGATGACGTCCGGCGCACCGGTGATTAACACCCGGGCATCGCCATCGATGTGCTGCAGCGTGGACATATATTTGTACTGCGAGTCAAAGGGGATCTTGGCCACCAGACGGGCCTCCACCGCCGGGAGCTGCGCTTTCGCCGCCAGCACCTTCAGCGCCCCTTCGGTTGGCCCGCCGGTGATCCCCCACAGGCCGCGCTCATCCTGGATAAGCTGGCTGTCGTTGCACAGGTCGATGGTGCGCAGCCAGGTCTCCAGCACGGTACCCGGCTGAACCTGCACGGGCTCATCGCTCCCCTCAAGGAAGATCCGCCCCTGCGGCTCATAGCTGTCGCCTTCCACCCGGTAGCAGCAGTCGGCGGTGATGATCGCCTTGACGGTCATTTCGTTCATCGTCAGGGTGCCGGTTTTATCCGAGCAGACCACGGTCATGGCGCCGAGGGTTTCCACGGTCGGCAGCTTACGAATAATCGCCCGCTTGCGCGCCATCGTCTGCACGCCGAGCGACAGAATAATTGAAATGATCGCCGGCAGCCCCTCCGGTACCGCGGCCACCGCCAGGCTAATCAGCGACAGCAGCAGCTCGCCCATCGGGATATCCCGCAGCGCGAGGCTGAAGATAAACAGCGCCACCATCATGGCGAGGATAATGACGAAAATCGCTTTGCCGAGCTTATCCATTTGCACCAGCAGCGGGGTGCGGTGCTTCTCAATGCCCGCCATCATCTGGTTAATGTGGCCGAGTTCGGTCTGCGCGCCGGTGGCGGTCACCACGCCGACGCCGCCGCCGGCGCTGACGGTGGTCCCGGAGAAGACCATGTTCACCCGGTCGCCCAACGGCAGGTCGCCTTCCAGCGCGTCGGTGATTTTATCCACCACCGTCGACTCGCCGGTGAGGATCGCCTCTTCCACCCGCAGGTTGTGCGTTTCAATCAGCCGCATGTCCGCCGGCACGCGGTCGCCGGCGCGCAGGATAACGATATCTCCCGGAACCAGGTCGCGCGTCGGGATAGTCTCATGTTTGCCGTTACGCTGGACGCGGGCATCGCTGGAGAGCATGTTGCGGATCCCCTGCAGGGACTTTTCGGCGTTGCTCTCCTGGATATGGCCGATCAGGGCGTTAATCACCGTCACGCCGAGGATCACCAGGGTATCGACCCAGTGCCCCATGATGGCGGTCAGCGCCGCGGCGGCCAGCAGCACGTAAATCAGTACGTCGTTAAAGTGGGCAAGAAAGCGCAGCCAGGCCGGTTTCCCTTTCTTTTCCGGCAGCGCGTTCGGCCCACAGCTATTCAGGCGCTCGGCGGCGTCTGCGGAACTTAACCCAGCGGCCTGGCTTTTGGTCTGCGCCAGCACTGCGTCAACGGTCTGCTGCCAGACCTGCCGTGGCGCGGTGTCGCCCGAGGGCGTCGTAAACTTTGGGTTATTCATCTTGGTCAAATTACATTTTCCTTATAAATTCCGTGAGTCGGAAAGCCTGAAATCATTCCTGGCCAATGCAGTAAAAGGTGGCGAAAAAGCCGATAAAAATGTGAACCAATACAAGCCTAAATTTTTCGCAAAATAAAAAATATGTGGTAAGTTAATTCCACGAGCCAACTATTACAGAATATTAATAAACCAAAACTAAACGAGGTTAAATATGTTTGGAATCTACCGCGGACGCCGTCTTGCGCTGTACATCTTGCTGGCCATCATCGCTGCCACGCTGGTGGGATATAGCACTTATAGTTTTGTAAAAGCGCTGGCATAATAATGACAGTAATTTACAGGAGACTGATTTTAATTTAATTACAAATTATTTCAGATTAATTAACATGGGAATGAAAGGCAGACCATAATATTAAACAGAGGCGCATTAAGGCGAGTAAAATACAAAGCATATTGCGTTAGGGATTATTTTGCCGGACAATATGTTTTTTAACTGATGATTAACATGACATGAAACATCCGCTGGAAACGCTCCTCTCCGCCGCCGGGATCCTGCTCCTGGCTCTGCTCTCCTGTCTGCTGTTGCCCGCGCCGTCGCTGGGCCTGACGCTGGCGCAAAAGCTGGTTGAGACATTCCATATGATGGATCTCAACCAGCTTTATACGGTGTTGTTTTGTTTGTGGTTCTTAGCACTGGGCGCCATTGAGTATCTGGTGCTGCGCTGGGTGTGGCGTCGCTGGTTTTCGCTCGAACGCTAAACCAGGAAGGGCGCGCCTCAGTGGGCGCGACTGTGGTTCTCTTTACGGTAGGCGCCCGGCGGCAGATTGAAGGTCCGGGTGAAGACGCGGGTAAAGGTCTGTTGCGAATCGAAGCCATACTTCAGGCAGATATCGTAGACCCGCTGATCGGTGTCACGCAGATCGCGGGCGGCCAGCAGCAGCTTCCTTTCGCGAATATAGCGCCCCAGGCTCTCCCCTTTATACTGTAAAAACAGCCGTTGCAGATGCCATTTCGAATACCCGGCATGGCGAGCGATATCATCAATACGCAGCGGTTGATGCAGGTTGTCATCAATCCACTCGACGATAGTATCAATCACCTGAGCGGAAATCGTCATATGCTCTCTCCTCTGATACTGCACTGGCGCTTAGCGCCACCAGGCGTTAAATGATTGCGTCTTATCGGCGACCCACACCGGCTCGCCCTGCACAGGCGTCAGCAGACGCCAGGCCCTTCCTTCGCTGGCAGCCGCCAGCCGTTGATACGGTTCATCCCAGCTGTGTTTCGCCAAAACGAATCGTCCTGCATGCCCAGGCAGCACCGCGCGAGCGCGCAGGTCGTCGGCGGCCTGAGCTGTTTCATCCGGCATCATGTGAATATATTTCCAGTCCTGGTCATACTG
Organism: Klebsiella sp. 54; assembly: GCF_018223875.1. Classification (NCBI taxonomy): domain Bacteria; kingdom Pseudomonadati; phylum Pseudomonadota; class Gammaproteobacteria; order Enterobacterales; family Enterobacteriaceae; genus Klebsiella; species Klebsiella sp. 54. The sequence continues at coordinate 365,916 of NZ_JAGRRA010000002.1, read as the reverse complement.
CCCGTTCTCCATGATCGCCAGATCGACCGGACCAAATTCATCGCCTATCGCTTTAAAGTGCGGCCCATAGCCGCTGTCGCCGCTGTAATAAATCTTTTGCTGCGGGGTAACGAACAGAAAACTGGCCCACAGCGTCTGGTTGCGCTTCAGCCCACGGCCGGAAAAGTGCCGCGCCGGCAGGACGTGGACGGTGAGCTCGTCGTTAACCGGAATCGCCTGCTGCCAGTCCGCTTCGGTAATCAGCGCCCCGTCCATCCCCCAGTAACGCAGGTGCGAGCCAACCCCCAGCGGCGTAATGACCCGCTTAATTTTCGGCAGCAGAGCGCGGATGGTGGCGTAATCCAGATGGTCGTAATGATCGTGGGAGATGATCAGCAGATCGATCTCCGGCATCCCTTCCGCCCGCCACGGATAGTCGCCGGGAAAAGCTTTATTAATAAAGGAGAACGGCGCCGCGTAATCGCTGAACACCGGGTCGATCAGGATGCGTTTTCCCGCCAGCTGCAGATACCAGGAGGAGTGGCCGAGCCAGACCATCACGTCCTGCCCGAGGGGCAGCGTCGCCAGATCGGTCTTCACCAGCGGCAGCGGCTGCGCGGGACGGGCGTTTTCCCGTTTAGTCATCAGGAAATCCCACCATGCCGCCAGCATATTTTTTTGCCCGGTGAACCCCGGCGTGGGCAGCTGGTTATGGAACTGGCCATCCCGGTAGTGGGGGGACGCTTCCACCTGGCTAAGCTGTGCCCCCTGCGGCGCCTTACCAAAACCGGCATTGAGGACAAACGGCAATGTCGTTGCTGCTGCGAGTAACATGATGGCGACCACGCTGAAAGTGACACGGTTCATATCCTGACCAGACAAAAGCCCCCATCCCGGAGGCTTTATGATATAACTTGATTATGAGTGAGTACGCACTCATTATTAGGAATGTGATGAAAGTCGTCAAGACGATTTTCAATTTTTGCGTTCCGCCGTTGCAGCAACCAGGTCAGACGTGCAAAGATCGGCGGTTTGTTTAAACCTGCGTGAGGAAAAAAGTAGTGGCTCGTCCAAAGAGTGAAGATAAAAAGCAAGCGTTACTGGAAGCTGCCACCGCGGCTTTCGCCCAGTCCGGCATCGCCGCCTCGACGTCGGCCATCGCCCGCAGCGCCGGTGTGGCCGAGGGGACGCTGTTTCGCTATTTCGCTACCAAGGATGAGTTGCTCAACGAACTATACCTCGCCATTAAGCTGCGCCTGGTGCGCACCATGATCGCCGGGCTGGATCCGGACGAGAAGCGCCCGAAAGAGAACGCGCGCAATATCTGGAACAGCTATATCGACTGGGGCGTGCGCAACCCGATGGAGCACAAGGCGATCCGCCGTATGGCGCTCAGCGAGCGCATCACTGACGAAACCCGCCGCCAGGTGAAAGAGAGCTTTCCGGAGCTCAACGAAATGTGCCAGCTGTCGGTGAAAGAGATATTCCTCAGCGAGGCGTATCGCGCCTTTGGCGACGCCCTGTTTTTGTCGCTGGCGGAAACCACCATCGAATTCGCCAGCCACGATCCGCAGCGCGCCCGGGAGATTATCGCCCTCGGTTTTGAAGCCATGTGGAACGCCCTGCATGAGGCGGACGCCTAATGACGCCGGAAACACTGCATCCCTGCGCTCACCGTATCGCCCTGACCTACCCGTTTACCGAACATTGCTGGCCCTTTGGGCCGGAGTACGATGTGTTTAAGGTCGACGGCCGCATCTTTATGATCACCATGACCATTCGCGGGCGGGCGCTGGTCAACCTGAAGGCCGAGCCGCAGAAGTCGCTGCTCAATCAGGAAATTTATCGCAGTATCGAACCCGGCTACCATATGAACAAGAAACACTGGATCACGGTGGTGCCGGGCGACGACATCAGCGAGGATCTGCTGGCCGAGCTGATTGACGATTCGTGGCACCAGGTGGTGAACAAGCTGAGCAAAAAGGCGCAGCAGCGCCTGCGTCCGCGCTGATTTTCAGCCAAACGCGATAAGTGTTATCGCATTTTTCACCCTTATCATTTTGCGATCTTCGCTGTACTCTTCCTCTCCTGAACGCACCGGTAAGGTGCTGTAAACTGTGAGGAAGAGTTATGGATATCGTATCGGTCGCTTTGAAGCGCTATTCCACCAAGGCCTTTGACGCCACGAAAAAGCTGACTGCCGGGGAAGCGGAACAGCTGAAAACGCTGCTGCAGTACAGCCCGTCAAGCACCAACTCCCAGCCGTGGCACTTTATCGTTGCCAGCACCGATGAAGGCAAAGCCCGCGTGGCGAAAGCCGCCAGCGGTACCTACGTGTTCAACGAACGTAAAATTCTTGACGCCTCGCACGTGGTGGTGTTCTGCGCGAAAACCGCGATGGACGACGCCTGGCTGCAGCGCGTCGTGGATCAGGAAGAGGCCGATGGCCGTTTCGCCACTCCTGACGCAAAAGCCGCTAACCACAAGGGTCGCACCTTCTTTGCCGATATGCACCGCAAAGAGCTGAAAGATGACGATCAGTGGATGGCGAAGCAGGTGTATCTCAACGTCGGCAATTTCCTGCTGGGCGTAGCGGCGATGGGCCTCGACGCCGTGCCGATCGAAGGGGTTGATTTTGCGATCCTCGATGAGGAGTTTGACCTGAAAGCCAAGGGCTACACCAGCCTGGTGGTGGTCCCGGTTGGCCACCATAGCGTGGAGGATTTCAACGCTACCCTGCCGAAGTCGCGTCTGCCGCAGTCGACGACCATTACCGAGATTTAATTCCCTTCTGCCGGGAACGCCTGGGCCATGGCGCAGCAGCGTCTCGCCCGGGACTTTCTTCCCCCACTCTTTCCCCTCTTTTTCTGCCGTTTGTGCCAGGTTTCTGGCGCTAATGAGCCCGCTTGTGCCAGGAATAACGCCTTTAGTGTGAACCAGCTGGTTTAATTAATTGATAAATAATATTTTTTATTTCTGGCACGCCCTTTGCTCTTAACAGATACCGCTATCTGGATGAAGGAGAAACCGGGTGAAACATATCTATGTGGCCAGCCACGGCCATTTTGCTCGCGGACTGGTGAACAGTTTGTCGCTGCTGATTGGCGATGAACACGGCGTTATCCCGGTCTGCGCCTATGACGAAGATATCGTGACCACCGAACAGCTGGAGCAAACCCTGGAGCATCTCATCGTCCAGGCGAATGGTGATGAAGTGGTGATCTTCACCGACCTGCTTGGCGGCAGTATTAACAATAGCGCCGTGAGCGTCTTGATGCGACATCGCAACGTTTTCGTGGTCGCCGGCATCAATCTGACTCTGCTGCTGGAGTTTCTGCTGTGCGAAGAAGCCACTACCGAGGCCGCGATTATCTACGCCACCAGCGCGGCGCGTGAATCCATTGTTTTCATCAATCCTCTAATAACACAACCATCCTCTGACCCACAGGGAGAATCTCATGATTAAACTCGTGCGCATTGATTATCGGCTGCTGCACGGCCAGGTGGTTTTTGCCTGGACCCGAGCGCTGGATATCGACCATATCATCGTCGCCAACGCCAAAGCCGCGGCGGATGCCTTCATTACGATGTCGCTTAACCTGGCAAAGCCAGCGGGCGTCACGCTGGACATCGCCACCGTTGAACAGGCGGCGGAAAAGCTTAACAGCGGCAAGTTGGATCATAAAAAAGTCATGGTGGTCCTTGGCAATACTGCGGAAACCCTCGCGCTAGTGGAAAAAATCCCGGAAATTAGCGCAATTAATTACGGTGGTCTGCCACAGAAGGAAGGGGCAAGACAATTCGGCAAGGCCATCTATCTGACCGACGAGGAAATCGCCCATAGCAGAGCGCTAAAAGAAAAAGGCATTCGGCTGGAGATGCGTCAGGTACCCGCCCACTCGGCTGAACTCCTTAACGACCAACTTTAACTTCGGAGGTCACTATGTTGCTCACCGCAACGTTACTCGGCCTGATCGCCGCTCTGGGGATACTTGATGGCCGCCTGCTTGGGGTATCAATGATCGATCGACCGCTGGTGATGTGCGCCCTCACCGGTCTGGTCTGCGGTAATTTGCATGAGGGGATTCTGATTGGCGCTACGCTGGAGCTTATTTTCCTCGGCAACGTCGCCATCGGCGCCGCGCACCCGCCAGATATCGTGACCGGCTCCGTATTGGCCACCGCGTTTTCGATCATGTCCGGCCGCGGTCCGGAGGCTGCGCTCACCATCGCCATCCCTGTCTCAATGCTGGCGCAGACGCTGGGCATCCTGGTGCGCGTGGTGAACGCCCGCTTTGGTCATCTGGCGGATCGCTATGCGGCACGGGGTAATACCCGAATGGTCGGCCTGATGCACCTCGCCGGTCCGACGCTACTCTATTTTTTAAACGGATTTCTACCGGTTTTTTTTGCCATTCTGCTTGGTTCTTCGGCGGTAAGCTGGTTCCTGGAGGCCATTCCACCGGTGATAACCAACGGATTGATCGTCGCCAGTAAGATCCTGCCAGCGCTCGGCTTCGCCCTGCTGATCAGCATGATGCTCAGCAGCAAACTGATGCCGTACCTCGGTCTGGGATTTCTGATAGCGGCATATACCAAACTGGATATCATCGCCATTGCGCTGTTCGCTGTGGTGTTGGCATTTATCATCAGCCAGTTCCTTAATCTTAAGCAGCAGGAGAGCTAATCATGAGCGAAATGACGCAAACTGTGACTGGCGCTACCCAGCCGCAAAGCGATGACGCAAGCCGCATCACCGCCCGCGATTTACGCAGCGTGTTCTGGCGCTCCTTTACGCTACAGGGCTCGTGGAACTACGAGCGCCAGCAGCATATGGGCTACGCCTTCGCCATGTCGCCAGCCCTGAAGCGTATCTATCAGGACCCAACGGAGCTGGGGCGCGCCCTGCAGCGTCATCTGGTGCTGTTTAACACCACGCCCCATCTCTCGACCTTTATCTTCGGCCTGTCGATTGCCATGGAAGAAGAGAACCAACGTAACCCCGAATTTAATGAGGAGTCGATAAACGCGATTAAAACCAGCCTGATGGGACCGCTGGCGGGCATCGGCGACTCCATTTTCTGGGGATCATTAAAGGTTATCGCCGCCGGGATGGGTATCTATTTCGCCCAGCAGGGCAGCCTGCTGGGACCGATACTGGCGCTGTTAGTTTATAACCTGCCGCATCTTTTGTGCCGCTGGTATGGCCTGAAGCTCGGCTACCGGGCGGGTACGACCTGGCTGATGAGAATTTACCAAAGCGGCCTTATGGACCGGGTGACCTATATCGCATCAATTGTTGGCCTCATGGTCGTCGGCGCGATGACCGCCAGCATGATAGATATCACCACCCCGCTCAGCTTTACCGCCGGGCAGACCACCATGAAGGCGCAGGAGTTTATTGACAAAATTCTTCCTTCGCTGCTGCCGCTGCTTTTCACCCTCGGGATGTACAAGTTGATCCGTAAGGGAGTCAATATTAACTGGATCCTGCTAGGAACCGTCGCGTTTGGCATGGCGGCCAGCGCGCTAGGCCTGCTTTAAGAAGAGGAATATCCCCATGCACGTAGAAGACTATATGAATGAAACACCCGCCTGTCTGCTCGCTATGCTGACGCAGACGCGGGAAGATCTCTGGCAGGCGGCGAAAGCGCTAACGGAGCGCGGCATCACGCGTATTATCCTGACCGGCTCCGGTACCTCTTATCACGGCGCGCTGACCGCCCGCTCGTTTATGCAGCAGTGGTGCGGGCTACCCGTTGATGTCTACTGGCCTTTTCTGCTGGATGATTCGGCGCTGACCCTCAGCGACAAAGCGCTGGTCATCGGCATTTCTCAGGGAGGCGGCAGCCTCTCTACCCTCGCCGCAATGGAACGCGCCCGGGCAGCCGGGCATCTCACCGCTTCCATGGCCGGGGAAGCGCCAGCCGTTATCGACCGGGCGGCAGATTTGGTCTTAACAGTACCCTGTGGAGAAGAGCGGGCTGGCGCTAAAACCAAAGGGTATCACTGCACCATACTTAATCTGATGCTGCTGGCGCTTGCTGTCGCCAGTCGCCAGCGGCGCCTGAGCGATGAGGAGCGCAAAGCGCTACTCATCCGCATGGATACCACGTTTAATCATTTGCCGACGCTCATTGAGGCCTCGCAGGCGTGGGTTCTCAACCATGCCCGACCGCTTATCGACAGCGCGGACATTCGCCTGACCGGTCCGGCAAGGCTGTTTGGCACCGTTCAGGAAGGTGCGCTAAAGATGCTTGAAACGCTACGCTGTCCGGTTGCCGGTTACGAATTTGAGGAGTTCATCCACGGGATCTATAACGCCTTCGACGAGCGCTCTACCCTGATCATGCTCGATCCGTTTCCCGATGAGCGTCAGGATCGCCTGGCGGAAATACTTGGCGGCTGGACTCAGCATATTTATCGCATTGGTCCACAAGTCGAAAATAACGGCAAAAATATGCCCTTCGCATTTATTAACGATCCCGACTTTGCGGTCTTTGAATATATCATTCCGTTACAAATGGTTTGTGCCCGACTGCCACCAGTGAAGGGCATCGATCCCGCGATACCGAAGGATCCGCAGTTCCACCAGAAAATGAAAAGTAAACAACCCAATTAATTGACGCATAGTAAAAGTTATCCGCTATTCAGCGGAGGACCCGTTACATCTCAAGGAGACCAATATGTCTATAGCTCATAAAAACGCACATACTATTATTCGCGATATTTTATCTAAGCAGCACATTGAGCGCGTATGGTTTGTTGGCTGCGGTGGTTCATTAACCGGTTTCTGGCCGGGGAAATATTTTCTCGATTGTGAAGCTAAAAAGCTGGCCGTCGGCTATGTTACCAGTAATGAATTTGTCCACGCGACGCCGAACGCGTTAGGTAAAAACAGCGTAGTGATCCTCGCCTCGCAGCAGGGCAACACCGCTGAAACGGTGGAAGCCGCCCGCATCGCGCGTCAGAAAGGCGCCGCCACTATTGGACTGGTATATACCCCTGGCACGCCGCTGTGCGAACACAGCGATTACACTATTGAATACTGCTGGGCGCGCTATCCCGAAACCGTCGATCCGACGCAGCAAAAAGCGGCATACAGCCTGTGGCTGGCGCTGGAAGTGCTTGCGCAAACTGAGGGATACGCCCATTACGATGAGATGGTCAGCGCCTTTGCCAGTTTTGAATCCGTGGTACGCGGCGCTCAGCAGCAGGTTCAGGCGGATGCGCGCCATTTTGCCGAAGCCTGGAAGAGCGAAAAGGTCATCTACATGATGGGCAGCGGCCCCTCATTCGGCGCCGCGCATCAGGAATCCATCTGTATTCTGCTGGAGATGCAGTGGATTAACTCCGCGAGCATCCATAGCGGCGAGTATTTCCACGGTCCCTTTGAGATTACCGAAGCGGGAACGCCGTTTATTTTATTAAAAAGCAGCGGCCGCACACGCCCGCTGGATGACCGCGCGATCCGCTTTATCGAACGTTACCAGGGAAAACTGCAGATTATTGACGTGGAAAAGGTGGGAATCGACACACTGCACGCCAGCGTGCGCGAATATTTCTGCGGCCTGCTGCACAACTGCGTACTGGATGTTTACAACCTGGCGCTGGCCACCGCCCGCAACCACCCGCTGACCACCCGCCGCTATATGTGGAAAGTCGAATATTGATTCGCTAACCGCCTGCCAGCCCCGGCGTAATTCTCCGGGGCTGCGTTGAGAATTACCAGCTAAAATCTTCAATACGTAATTCAAAAATATCGTGAATATAGCCAATTTCCGCTACCGGTAGCGCCACGTTATAGAGTATTTTCAGGCGCTGGAACGAGTGATTCACCATGGCAATAAATTCGCCATGCTGGCGGGTAAATTGCTCAAGATCTTTATAATGGCTAATTTCATTACGCATTACCAGACGCTCAATCATACAGCTGAGATGCACATATAAACTGATAATTAAGTTATTATTAAAATGAAAACCAAGCGTATTTTGCCACTCAGCGATAATGGTTTCGATATGGCCCATGGTTTTTCCGGCATTCAGTATCGTCAGAGAGTTGACAACGTTATGCAGCGAAAACTCACGAACCATATTTTTATTAATCAGCGCAATTTGCTTTTCATTAAGATAGCCACTTAAGAGCTGACTCAGATGTCGATGCCCCTGCTCGCCAAGTAGTTCCTCAATGCCAACCCAGGGCACTCCGGCCAGCTGCGGGTCGTGGGTACCCACGACCGCAATAACTTCATACTGGTGGAGCAACGATACCGCCGTACGACTGTTTTTTAAGCGCGTATACTCGCAGGCGATGATGTTAATATCAAAATCGTTGAGCAGGCTCTTCTCCATCAGATTTTTAAATTTAAATGCGGTACCGATACCTGTAATACAGGTCACCAGCAGCGCACGCTCTTTTTTTTCTGCGGGCCAGAACACATCCCAACGCGACTGATTAAGCGGCACGATCTCTTCGGCGATTTGTTCGATGTTTTTTCCCAGCGCGATCTCGCTGGCAACGTTCAGCGCCATGCGGGTCGTGACGTTATCCACCACCACCAGCGGGCCGTGAATCACCGACAAAAGCGCATCGGCAATCTCCTTGGTGTAGCCCATATCAATAAGCACCATCACACCCGCACGCGTGTCCGTATGCTGGAGATAATCAACCACGGCGCGACTGACATCGTTAAACGCCACCTCCATCGGCATATCCATGGCCTGGTAGATCTTCTCGCCAATCAGGCGGTTGGCAACGCCGGCAATGCTGCTGGCGGTCGAATAACCGTGGGCGATTATCAGCGCTTTCACTTTTCCGCCGCTGGTCGCATCAATCGCATTGCTGACGATAGCGGCAACCGCCAGGCGGTCAAGCGTATCGATGAGCAGATCGTATTTATTATTGACGACATCCAGTAGTTTCTCTGCGATACGCTGCGCCAGCCCCGCCGAGGAGTCCAGCCAGCGCTGCATCACCAGACGCACGGGCTCAGCAACGCTACGCGGCGCCAGAGGGAGGCTGGTGAGGTAGCGGCCGGTAAGATAAGCGAATTCGACATTTAGCTGAAGGTCATAATTGACAGCGATTGCTTTGCCCACATCTTCAATAAAGCGCAGCCGTTTGTCCTGCAGAGAGACCGTACTCTCCTGATTCATCAGCGCATCAAGATAGAGCGTCACGTTCTGATAAATAAGCTTTTCAAAGGTCCGCACGCTAATATTATCCTGAGCCAACTCCTCGCACAGGCTACAAATATTTTCCGTTAGCCGTTGGTATTCATGGTGACGACCAGAAAAAAGAGGCTGCGCGTCGCCATCGCGGTAAATCATAACCCGCTCGCTATTTTGCTGAAGGGAAAAAGGCGCATCCGCCAGTAATCGGTCGGGCAGCAAACCCGCTTTTATGTGTAAAAGACCGCTATCACGTTCGCCAAATGTCCAGGCGCTGGCGCAAATATTGCGAATCAAATTTTCCAGCCCACCGACATTTCCTTCAAGCGTTTCACGCATGAGCTGGCTGACGATTTCGCCATCCAGCGCCAGATCGTGGTTCAAACGCTGGGCTTCACGGCGGAAAAAGTGGTGGATAAACGCCAGCCGCTCGAATTGGCCGCGTTCAGCGATCGGCAGAATTTTTACAATGACCGGAATACGGCGAATAAAGGTCGCCAGGAAGTGTTTTTCCAGATCCTCGGTTGAAGCAAAAATTAGCCGCACCGTGGCGCTGCGCTCATCGGTGCTCTCCCCCAGCCGGCGCCAGCTACCGTTATCCATAAAATGAAACAGCTTTTCCTGACCTTCGGGCGGCAGCCGATGAACCTCATCGATAAACAACACCCCACCGTTGCTGGTCTCGATAAGACCAGGAACGGCTTTATCGGCGCCGGTAAAGGCCCCCTTCGCATGACCAAATAACTTCGAGGTCAGTAGTTCTGGATTATTCGCGTACTCGGCGCAGTTAAATACGGTAAAAGGCGCATCGGCAGGTAAAATGCCTTCATCTATTGCGTAGTGCCAGAGCTGGCGAGCTAGAAAACTTTTCCCGGTGCCAGTAGGGCCCCGCAGCAGCAGCGGCAGACCTGCGCCAGGGTAGCTGATGGCAGCCTTGCACTGGCGCAATGCTTCCTGCAGGCTGCCCTGCGCGCCAATCAGCTGCGCCAGACTATCCTGACGCTCCGCGCACAGCGCCTGAATGGAGGCGTATTCGCCGTGCCGAACCGCCAGGCGGTGATGATCGCGCAGAACGGTAACGGGTAAAAACAGCACCGGGCGACCATTCACTTTGACCACCCGCTGCTCGCGATGGAGATTATTCAGATGATGGCTGATGATGCTGCGTTTTTGCTTCAAGCTATCGGCAATGGCCATAGCGTTAAACTCGCCCAGCGCTTCCGCCGTCAGCGCTCGCCCGGCGATCCGTTGTTCTAGCTGGCGAAAAATCGACTCCTTGTTCATCTCGCTCCCCTGTCAAAAGCGTAAAATTCGCTTATACGACAATTCGCGCAGGACGTCGCTGCCGTCAGCCACACTTCTTTAAAAGCGCTTAATTTTTCATGGCTTAACGTTCCCCGCGTGCCAGATGCGCTCGGCATAGCGGCCAATCACCGCCAGCGAGACGGCAAGGATCAAGAAAAACAGCACTTTGTGCATCCCGTTCCAGAAAAACTCAAAGAAGCGGGTATAGAGATTGATCGCCAGGAAGGTTAACCCAAAGCCGCGCAGCATGGCGTCATCGGTTTTCAGGCTGATAAAAATGCAGACGCCGGCCGCCGCGGCAAACAGCAGCCCCCACGGCAGGAGTCGCGCCTGGCTTACGTTGTACCAGCTGTCAGCGTCGTAATTGCCGAAAATCGACAGGATCCACAGCGCAATAAACAGGTACGTGAGGCCCATCGCCTTGCTGACGGTAAACAGCTGACGCTGGCGAAGCAAGGACTGCGCGCCGTAGCAGAGCGCCAGCAGCGCGCCGCCGAACAGGACGAAGCGAATCGGGTAGTTCATGCCCAGCCAGTAGGCGCCCCACCCCGAGACATAGCCGGTTTCTGCGCCAAACCAGTTGCCCAGCGCCAGCAGAAAAAAAAGCCACACCAGCCCGGAGCGGGCTACATAGCCGATAGCGCCGTAAATCATGCATCCGGCCAGAAACAGCGGCGCGATATGGCCGCTGCCGTTATCCAGCCGTTCACCCAACTGCCATAGCGCCAACGCGGTAAAGACGACGCCCAGAAACAAAATCGCCTCGGTGCTGTAGTGCCACTGCGTCTCCCGCTGCTGGCGGCGAAAACCCCAGCCGTAGCAGGCGACTGCCAGCAGTGCAGGCAGCAGGATCCGCGTCAGCGCCGAGTGGCTGAACAGGCTCAGCAGCCACGCCACCAGTTCGCTGTCGGCAAACAGACTGCCCAGAGCAATCAGCACGCAGGCCAGCGCGGTCCAGAAGGCATAGCGGCTCAGGCGCCGCCAGTCGAAGGGGGAGACGCGCAGCGTGTGCGCCAGCCGCTGACTGTCCGCCGGGGTTAACTCCCCGCTGGCCTGCCAGGCATTCAGCGCGCGCTGAATAATGCGCTGCTCTTTTCGGGTTACGTTCATAGGCATTCCTTGAGACTGATGACAAACCTGTTTTCGCTAATATGCTCGCCTTTTTGCCGGGTGGCGGCGTACGCCTTACCCGGCCTACAAACCCAAATCACCGCGGGTCCTGGGGCTGCTGAAACTGCCGGTGCTGGCGGCCTCAACATCGCTGAGACGTTCCCGGCAGGCCGGGGCAGCCCGCATGGATGCGGGCTGAGGGCCGTGTTTTGCATGGACGCTGCCTCGGCCCGACCCGAAGCCTGCAGGGATAAGTCGAAGGCACCACGAAGTGGCGATGTTGCTGGCCGGAGCCCGGGGGTACAGGGGGCGGCGGCGACTGGCCGCCCCCTGTGCGCTCCCTGCGTCATGAGAGATATAACGCAGAAGACTAACCGGGAGCGCAATGTGCGCTGAAGTCGCAGATAACATAAAAGACTTCCCTGCAGTGCTTTCCCTCACCCTGCCCCTCTCCCGGAGGGAGAGGGAACCGTCCAGCAGCCCAGCCGGGCAATACCCGAAGATGGCACATTCTCAACCATCTGAGTCCTTGTCATGAATGTTGGTCCAGCCACGCCAGCGCCTGCTCGCCCGCCTCGTCCATCGGCAGGTAGACCAGCAGACGCGAACCATTGCGCGGCGCCGAATACCAGTACATCTGCTGCAGGCTGAATCGCCCGAGCTGCGGGTGGTTAAAATGTTTAATCTGGTTTTCCACGCCGCGCACCTCGTAGCGCTGATGCCACAGCGCTTCAAACTCCGACGAGGCGGCGAAAAAGCGCGCCAGTTTGTTTTCCCATGCCGGATCGCCACGGTGCTCGGCCATCGCGGCGCGGAAATAGGAGACAAAAGTCGGCAGCACATCGCGATTTTCAATCCGGCTGCGCCAGGTCTCATGGGTCAGATACAGATAAATGCAGTTGCGATCTTCTTCCGCAAGGGTGGCGAAATCGACACCCATCAGGCGGCAGAAGCTGTCGTTCCAGGCCACAATATCAAAGTTCGGTTTTTGAATGCTGGCCGGCTGCGGCATCAGGCTGTCCAGCATGCGGCGGGTGCCGGGGCTAATGCCTTCGCACGCCGTCACCTGGGTGGCTTCCGGCGGGGTCAGCCCGGCGAGCACGAACAGATGCCGGGTCTCCAGCGGACTGCACTGCAGGGCATTCGCCACCCCCACCAGCACTGCCTCCGACGGATTCACCTCCCGCCCCTGCTCCAGCCAGGTGTACCAGGTAACGCCGACGTCGGCGAGCATCGCCACCTCTTCCCGGCGCAGACCCGGCGTGCGTCGGCGGCCCACCCGGGGTAACCCCAGGCGCTGCGGATCGAGGCTTTCACGGCGGGCGCGCAGAAACGCCCCCAGCTGTTTGCGCCGATCGTCCGGCACGGCGAACGTCGACTCCCGTTGCGGCATCGTGGTCATCACCCCTCCAGCATGGTAGTTCCAGTACCAGTATAGACAGGAACTGGTACCCGTTTAATTTATCGGTAATGCTACGTCGGTCTGCTGAATGACGCAATGGAGATTCCCATGAAAACGTCTGCTGTTTCACCCGGCCGCGCCGGTCTGTTGCTGCTGCTGGGCGGCCAGATGCTGCCGCTTATTGATACCTCGATCACCAATGTGGCGCTGGACGCCATCACCCATACCCTGGCGGCCAGCGCCACGCAGCTGGAACTTATCGTCGCGCTCTACGGTGTCGCCTTTGCCGTCTGCCTGGCGATGGGCAGTAAGCTTGGCGATAACTATGGCCGCCGGCGCCTGTTTATGTGGGGCGTCGCGCTCTTTGGCATTGCTTCCCTGCTGTGCGGCATAGCGAACAGCATCAGCGCCCTGCTGGCCGCCCGCACTCTGCAGGGCGCCGGGGCGGCGCTGATTGTGCCGCAGATCCTCGCCACCCTGCACGTCACCCTCAAAGGCCCGGCCCACGCCCGGGCTATCAGCCTGTACGGCGGGATCGGCGGGATCGCCTTTATTGTCGGACAGATGGGCGGCGGCTGGCTGGTATCGGCGGACATCGCCGGACTGGGCTGGCGCAACGCCTTTTTTATCAATGTGCCGATCTGCCTGCTGGTGCTGGCCCTGAGCCGCCGCTATGTGCCGGAAACCCGTCGTGAGACGCCGTCGCGGATTGACTGGCAGGGCACGCTGTACCTCGCCCTCATCCTCTGCTGCCTGCTGTTCCCGATGGCCCTCGGTCCGGAGCTGCGCTGGCCGCTGTGGCTGCAGCTGATGCTGGTGGCGGTCCTGCCGCTGCTGTTCGCCATGCGTCAGAGCGCCCTGCGCCAGCAGCAGCGTGGCGATCATCCCCTGCTGCCGCCGCGTCTGCTGCAGTTGACCAGCATCCGCTTCGGGATGGCCATCGCCCTGCTGTTTTTCAGCGCCTGGTCCGGCTTTATGTTCTGCATGGCGCTGACCATGCAGGAGGGGCTGGGGATGGCGCCGTGGCAGTCCGGCAATAGCTTTATCGCCCTCGGCGTGGCCTATTTTATTTCGGCGCTGTATGCCCCGCGGCTTATCGCCCGCTACAGCATGGGGCGGATCCTGCTGACCGGTCTGGCGGTGCAGATCGCCGGTCTACTGCTGCTGTGCGCCACCTTCTCCCGCTTCGGGATCGCCACCACCGCCCTGACGCTGGTCCCCGCCACGGCGCTGATCGGCTACGGCCAGGCGCTGATCGTCAACAGCTTTTACCGGATTGGTATGCGCGATATCAGCGCCAGCGACGCCGGGGCCGGGAGCGCCATCCTCAGTACCCTGCAGCAGGCGACTCTCGGCCTTGGGCCGGCTATCCTCGGCTCGCTGTTCCTGGCGCTGGCCCGTCGCGGCGGCGGAAACTATCCGCAGGCGCTGATTGATTTTCTGCTGGTCGAGGTGGCTATGATGCTATTGCTGGGGGCCATCGCGCTGTGGCTGCGTCATCATCTCAACCGACAGCCGGCGACGGTAGCGTCGTAATACCGGCGGCGGTGATTTGCATAATCGTTATCCAGCGGTCATCATACCCGCTGGATATTCAGGAGACGTTATGCAGGAATTAATATCGCAAATTGCCGCCTTAGGAATCGAAATAACTCCCACCCGCTCGCTGATGATTATCTTCGGCATTATCTTGTTCACCGCCGTCGTCGTGCATCTGATATTGCATAAAGTGGTGCTTCGCGCTTTTGAAAAACGGGCATTGGCCAGCAGCCATCTGTGGCTGCAAATCATCACGCAGAATAAACTCTTTCACCGACTGGCCTTTACCCTGCAGGGGATCATCGTCAACGTGCAGGCGGTGCTGTGGCTGCAAAAAGGCAGCGAGGCCGCGGAAATATTAACCACCGTGGCTCAGCTATGGGTGATGATATATGCCATGCTGTCCTTCTTCTCACTGCTGGATGTGATCTTAAAGCTGGCGCAGAAATTTCCCGCCGCCTCTCAGCTGCCGCTGAAGGGGATATTCCAGGGAATTAAGCTGGTGACGGCGATTATTATCGGCATCCTGATTATTTCCCTGCTGATAGGCCAGTCGCCAGCGATCCTGATTAGCGGGCTCGGCGCCATGGCCGCGGTGCTCATGCTGGTATTTAAAGATCCGATCCTTGGCCTGGTGGCCGGTATCCAGCTCTCGGCCAACGATATGCTCAAGCTTGGCGACTGGCTGGAGATGCCGAAATACGGCGCCGACGGCGCGGTGATCGATATCGGCCTCACTACGGTCAAGGTACGTAACTGGGATAATACCATCACCACCATTCCGACCTGGTCGCTGGTCTCCGACTCGTTTAAAAACTGGAGCGGCATGTCGGCCTCCGGCGGCCGCCGCATTAAGCGCAGCCTCAACATCGACACCACCAGCATTCATTTCCTCGATGAACAGGAGCAGCAGCGCTTGATCCGGGCGAAGTTGCTTAAACCCTATATGGATTCGCGCCACGAGGAAATTAGCGCCTGGAACCAGCAGTATGCCGGGGAACAGTCGGTTCTCAATGAGCGGCGAATGACCAATGTCGGCACCTTCCGTGCCTATCTGCAGGAGTATTTACGTCATCATCCACGCATCCGCCAGGATATGACCCTGATGGTGCGCCAGCTGGCGCCGGATGCCAACGGCTTGCCGATCGAGATCTATTGCTTCACCAACACCGTGGTGTGGGCGGAGTATGAGGGGATCCAGGCGGATATTTTCGACCATGTCTTCGCCGTGGTGGAGGAGTTTGGCTTACGCATTCATCAGACGCCCACCGGCAACGACATTCGCGCGCTGGCGGGCGCCTTCTCCCGCTGACCTCAGGCGCTGGCGCGGGCTATCACGCGCCAGTCCATCATCACCCGCTCAACGGCAGCGTCGGGATCGTCGATGCGTTTCATTAACAGATCCACCGCCGTGCGGCCGATCGCCCGGGAGGGCTGTTCAACGGTGGTCAGCTGCGGGGAGACCACTTCCGCCAGCTCGGTGCCGTCGAAGCCGATCACCGCGATATCCTCCGGCACCCGCAGTCCAGCCTGGTCAATTGCCCGCAGCGCCCCGGCGGCAAGGGAGTCCGAAACGGCAAACACCGCGTCGGGCTTCTCGTCTTGCGACAGCAGCTGCTCCATCGCCCGTTTACCGGCCGCCGCGCTAAGATCCTGCGCGTAGGTCACCTGCTGATACGCCAGACCGTGCACGTGCAGCACGCTTTTATAGCCGCGCTCGCGCAGGCGGGCGTAGCGATAGCTGAGGTCGTGATTAATGAGCGCGATGCGACGGCGGCCGCCGTCGGCCAGCCGGGACACCGCCCCCTGAGCCGCCTCGACGTCGTTAATCCCGACGCAGGAGATGCTGCCGGTATCGGCATACTCCGCACACTGCACCCAGGGCGCATCGCCAATCATGGTGGTCAGTTCCGGCAGGCTGGAGAGCGCGTTCATGGTAATAATGCCGTCGACCATTTTGCCGGAGAGCAGCTGCAGGCCCGAGGTCGAGCGGGCCAGATCCGACCCGGAATTACACAGCAGAATGCGGTAGCCGTTCTTCTCCGCCTCTTCTTCTATCCCTTTCACCACCTCGGCGCAAAAAGGGTTAGCGATATTGGAGACCATCACCAGGATCATATTGCTGCGGGCGGTTCGCAGCTGACGCGCCAGCAGGTTCGGCTGATAGTTGCTCTCTTTGATCGCCTGCAGCACGCGCTCACGGTTTTTGGCTTTTACCGTATCGCTGTTGTTCAGCACCCGCGACACCGTGGCCACCGAAACGCCGGCCAGACGAGCAATTTTCTGAATAGACATAAACCCTGCACTTCCTGCGATAGAGGTGGATCCTGCAGGCTATCATAAATGAGCTCTGGTTGGCCTGCCAGCCTGGCGCGAAAGCGTGGCTCAGTGAGACGGCGTCTCGGGACACTATTAATAATCAGGGCTTCTCTCCCGCCCCGATAACGCGCATCCTTTTGCCGTTTCATATTCTCATTAGCGCAGGAGGCGCAACAGACCGCCTGTGCCCCATTTGTTCTTTTATGATTAAGGATGATATCCCCATGAGGCTCTCCACCGCGATTCTCGCCCTCAGCTGTGCCCTGGCAACGATCACCGGCTGCACCTCGTCAAAATCGTCACCGGAACGCCACGCCTACGCGTTCGTCGCCCACCGCTCCGATTTTGTCGGCGGCAACTTCACCGTCAACCGTCAGGAAAATTACCGTTTAAACCTGCCGACCTTCACGGCGATGTACGCCCGCGGCCAGCAGGATAAAGCCGCTGGCATGAGCGAAAGCGACGCCCGCCGCACCGCGGAGGCCATCAAACAGCAGGCGGCGCAGGGCACCCGCACCGAGCACGCCTTTACCGGCAACGCCAGCGACAAATGGGATAATGCAATGGAAAATAAAGATGCCGTCCTGTTCGGCAACGAACTCTCCGGTGCCTATCTCGACGGCTATCTTGGGGTGAAATAATCCTTCGCTCCCCCGCCCTCAGCGTTCGACGCTCACCCAGCGCTGCTGCTGATGGCTTTTGACGATCGCCTCGATGATGTACATCACATCGGCGCCGTCGTCGAAAGCGGCGAAGCGTCGGGCCCCGGCCTCCGGCATCTTCCCGGCGCGCACCGCCTGATAAAAATGCCCCATCATATTCTTAAAGGCGTCCGGCCAGCCCTCAATATGGCCGCCGGGGTAATGGGCGCTGTCAGCGATCTCCGGCCACAGCAGGCTGGGGTCGTCGCTGAGCCGCCGATCCGGCTGCTCGCGGTGGCCGATCCACAGCCGCTGGGGCACTTCCTGATCCCAGGCCAGAGAACAGCGGCTGCCGTTAACCTCCACCGCCAGACGGTTTTTCCGCCCGGCGCTCACCTGAGAAACCATAAAGCTGCCTTTGCTGCCATCGTCAAAACGCAACAGCACCGAGCCAAAGTCCTCGGTATCGACAGGCCGGGTTTCATATCCCTGCGCCTCGTGAACGGCGCTGAAGGTCGCTTTGCCATTGACCGGCGCTTTACGCGTCGGCCAGACGATAGACAGATCCGCCATCACCTCGACAATCCGCCGACCGGTCATAAACTGCACGGTATCGCACCAGTGGGAGCCGATGTCAGCCACCGTCCGCGATGCGCCGCCCTGCGCCGAATCAACCCGCCAGTTGTAATCGGTCTCCAGCAGCATCCAGTCCTGTAAATAGCTGCCGTGCGCCGCGAAGATCCTGCCGACCTCGCCATGGCGGATCATCGCCGCCGCCTGCTGGACCATGGCGAACTGGCGATAGACGAAGCTGACGCCATGCACCACGCCGGCCCGGGCGGCAAGCGTCACCAGCTCCCGCGCCTCCTCCGCCGTCATACACAGCGGTTTTTCGGAGAAGACGTGCAGCCCGGCGGCGAGGATCTGCCGGTTAATCTGGGCATGCAGATGGTTCGGCGTACAGTTATGCACCACCTGCAGCCCCGGATGGGCCAGCAGCGCTGCCACGCTGTCGTAGGCATGGGCAATATTCAACGCTTGCGCCTTGCGCTGCGCCGCCTCAAGGCTGCTGTCGCACAGCGCCACCACCTCGATATCCCCCAGCCGCCGCAGCGCCTCCAGATGCGCCGGGCCAATAAACCCAGCCCCAATAATCGCAACCTGAATCATGTTATTCCCTCCCACCGGCGGCAAAGTCATCGAAGGCCCGTCCGGCAACGGGAATGATATGGCGACGAATAAACTCGCTGCCCTCGCGCGCGCCGGTCTCGGCATCCTTCAGGCAGCACTCCCACTCCAGCACCGCCCAGCCGTCAAAATCATATTCGGTCAGCTTACTGAACACCCCTTTGAAGTCGATCTGCCCGTCGCCGGGAGAGCGGAAACGGCCAGCCCGCTGCTGCCAGGGCTGATAGCCGCCGTAGACGCCATTGCGCCCGTTGCGGCGAAATTCGGCGTCCTTGACGTGAAACGCTTTAATACGCGCATGATAGATATCGATATAGGTCAGGTAATCCATTTGCTGCAGATGCAGGTGGCTCGGGTCATAGAGCATATTGCAGCGCGGATGGTTATCCACCCGCGCGAGAAAACGCTCAAAGGTCACGCCATCGTGCAGGTCTTCGCCGGGGTGGATCTCGTAGCAGACATCGACCCCCTGCTCGTCGAAGAGGTCCAGCAGCGGCCGCCAGCGCCGGGCCAGCTCGGCAAAGGCCTCATCCAGAAGCGACTGATTATGCGGCGGCCACGGATAAAAAAAGGGCCATGCCAGCGCCCCGGAAAAGGTCGCATGCGCCTGCAGCCCCAGGCGGCCGGAGGCCACCGCCGCCTGGCGCACTTTCTCCACCGCCCAGCGCTGGCGCGCCTGCGGATCGCCGTGCAGCGCCGCCGGGGCGAAGGCGTCAAACGCCGCGTCATACGCCGGATGCACCGCCACCAGCTGTCCTTCAAGATGAGTGGACAGCTCGCTGATGACCAGCCCATGCTCCGCCAGGGTGCCGCGGACCTCGTCGCAGTAGGTCTGGCTCGCCGCCGCCCGCTCGACATCGAAAATCGCCGGGTGGTTGCAGGGGATCTGCAATGCCTTGTACCCCAGGCCGGCGGCCCACTGCGCCATCCCCGCCAGGGTGTTGAACGGCGCCTGCGGGCCGATAAACTGCGCCAGAAAAATGCCCGGTCCCTTGATCGTTTTCATACCCCCTCCTGTAAAATTAGTGCGGCTCTTTCTCGTTGTACTGGAAAGAGAAAAGGAAAATCAGCGCGATAACCGCGGCGGCCACCGCCGGGATCCACCAGAAGGTCACCCAGGCCTGCGGCACGCTCTGGCCGGCCACCAGATGGTTATACAGCGCGCCGGAGATCTGCGAGCCCAGCAGCATGCCGATCCCGTAGGTGAACATCACAATCATGCTCTGCGCCTGGCCTTTGACCTTCTCGCCCGCCACGCGGTCGGTGTAGATAAAGCCGACGACAAAGAAAAAGTCATAGCACACGCCGTGCAGCAAAATACCCAGATAGAGCAGGAAGCGCCCCTCTTCGCTGACCCCGAGGGCGAAAAAGGCATAGCGAACAAACCACGCCGCCATGCCGATAAGCAGCATGTATTTCACCCCGAGGCGACGGAACAGCAGCGGGATCACCAGCATAAAGACGATCTCTGACATCTGGCCGAAGGACATCGCGGTGCTGACATCCTTAACGCCGGCATCCGCCAGATACGACGCGGTATAGGCGTAATAGGTGCCTAACGGCACGGAAATTAAGGTGGCGCAGAGGGAGAAAATCAGGAAATGGCGGGTTTTCAGCAGCGAGAAGGCGTCCGCGCACAGCAGATCGCGAAACTGAACCGGCATGCCTTTGGCCGGCGCCGGGGTGTGGGGCAGCGTCAGGCTGTAGATCGCCAGCGCCACCGAACAGAGCGCCGCCACGGTGAAGATGCCGGTGGTGTCAGAGATGCCGGTCACCCCGATGCAGATCCCGGCGATAATCCAGCCGATGGTGCCGAACACGCGGACCACCGGAAAGGTTTTATCGACGTTAGCCAGGCTGTGGAAGGCGATATTGTTGGTCAGCGCCAGGGTCGGCATATAGCACAGCGTATAGCCGAACAGCAGGCCAATCAGCAGCGCGCCATTCTGCGCCACCAGCGCCTGGGGGACAAACCACAGGATCGCCGCCCCGGCCAGGTGCATCACCGCCATCACCTTCTGCGAGGCGAAAAAGCGATCCACCAGCATCCCTAGCACAAAGGGGGACAGGATGGAGGCGATCGGCCCGGCGGAGAACGCATCGCCGATCAGCAATGACATCTCATAGCGGGTCATCACCAGCCCCAGGGTCACCGACCAGCTGCCCCAGATAAAGAACTGCATAAACATCATTAACGACAGCCGCGGCACCAGAAAACGGTGGCTCACGCGGACACTTTCCCGACCTTCTGTTGTTGTGACCATGTTGCTCGCCCTCAGAAAAGTAATCGATTACAAAATAGCTCCAAACAAAAGTAATCGATTACAAAAAGAAGATCGCCAGGCAAATGCCCCACCTGCGAAGAGGATCACAATAAAAAGCCAGGCAGCCCCGCCGGACGGCGGGGCATCTCGCTTACGCCGGGCGGCGCAGCAGTTTGAAGGCGATAAACAGGAACAGGATCCACACCGGCAGCAGGATCGCCGACAGGCGCATCCCGTCGATAGTGCACATCAGCGCCAGAATCAGCCCAAGGAAAGCAATGCAGAAGTAGTTGCTGGCGGGCGCCAGCAGCGCTTTAAACTTCGATTCACGCCCTTTGCGGCGCTGGGCGGCGCGGAACTTCAGGTGCGCCATACAGATCATGATCCAGTTCAGCAGCAGCGTCGCCACCACCAGGGCCATCAGCAGTCCCAGCGCTTCATGCGGCAGCAGGTAGTTCAGCACCACCACCAGTGAGGTGATAATCCCCGAGAGCAGCAGAGAGTTCACCGGCACGCCGCGCTTGCTGACGCGGGCGAGGAACGTCGGCGCATTGCCCTGCACCGACAAGCCGAACAGCATCCGGCTGTTGGAGTACACGCCGCTGTTATACACCGACAGCGAGGCCACCAGAATGACGAAGTTCAGCGCGGAGGCCACCAGGTTGCTGTCGAGATGATGGAAAATCATCACGAACGGGCTACTGTCGGATTTGACCTCCACCCACGGGTAGAGCGCCAGCAGCACCACCAGCGA
Organism: Klebsiella sp. 54; assembly: GCF_018223875.1. NCBI lineage: Bacteria > Pseudomonadati > Pseudomonadota > Gammaproteobacteria > Enterobacterales > Enterobacteriaceae > Klebsiella > Klebsiella sp. 54. The sequence continues at coordinate 344,244 of NZ_JAGRRA010000002.1, read as the reverse complement.
ACCGATATAGAACAGCAGGATACGATAAACCACCTGGTTGACCGCTTTTGGAATGCTCTTTTCCGGGTTTTGCGCTTCAGCGGCGGTGATGCCGATAAGCTCCAGCCCGCCGAAGGAGAACATGATCACCGCCAGCGACAGGATAAGACCGTGCCAGCCGGTGGCGAGGAAGCCGCCGTGTTTCCACAGGTTGTCGAACCCGGCTTTGCTGCCGCCGTGGCCGCCAAACAGCATCCACAGGCCAAAGGCAATCATGCCGATAATCGCCAGCACTTTTATCAGCGCAAACCAGAACTCCGCTTCGCCATACAGGCGCACGTTGACGAGATTGACGGCGTTAATAATAAGGAAGAAGGCCGCCGCCCAGATCCAGGTCGGGACGTCGGGCAGCCAGTACTGCATGTAGATCCCGGCGGCGGTCAGCTCCGCCATTCCCACCAGCACGAACATCACCCAGTAGTTCCAGCCGGAAAGGAAGCCGGCGAACGGGCCCCAGTATTTGTAGGCAAAGTGGGCAAAGGAGCCGGATACCGGCTCTTCCACCACCATTTCGCCCAGCTGGCGCATGATCAGAAAAGCGACAATCCCGGCAACGGCGTAACCCAGTAATACCGCCGGACCGGCCATCTGGATAGCGGGACCAATGCCGAGAAACAGCCCGGTGCCAATCGCGCCGCCAAGGGCGATAAGTTGAATGTGTCGGTTCTGTAAACCGCGATGAAGCGTCGGGCCGCTCTCTTCTACGGCATCCGACGACGTTGACGCGTCTTTCACGTCGTTCCCCTGTGTGTTTTTGCGAAGGGGCACCTTTTATCACTAAGGGGGGATTGTCGCAAGTTGCGAGGGGTTATGGCGGCGGCGACATTAACCTTCGCTTGCACGGACTCAGGCCGTGCAAGGCGCCGTCGTCGCCTGGCACATTCGCGGCTGTCCATCCGCTGTCCTTGCCCGGAGGCGCTGCGCTTACCGGGCCTACGCAGACGCCTGAAGCCCGGTTAAGGCTACCTCCACCGACAAAACTTAATAGCGCACCATCACCGACTTCAGCTCCGTGTAGTCATCGATAAACGCGCTGCCGAATTCGCGCCCGATGCCCGAGCCCTTCATGCCGCCGAACGGTACCGCCGGGTCGAGGAAAGTATGCATATTGACCCACACGATGCCGGCCTCAATCGCCTCCGAGTAGCGTAGCGCCAGGCGAATGTTATCCGACCAGACGCTGGCCGCCAGGCCATACGGCGAGGCATTGATCCGCGCCAGCGCCTCGTCTTCACTGTGATAACCGATAAAACTGCACACCGGGCCGAAGGTCTCCTCGCGCATCAGGGTGCTCTCTTCGCTGCGCACTTTGACCGCCGTCGGCTGCAGGAAATAGCCCTCCCCCGGCAGGGCTTCGCCGCCGCAGACGATGGTATCGCCCTCGTCGCGCGCGGTCTGAATGAGCCGCAACACTTTGTCATACTGCTGGCGGTTGGCCAGCGGCCCCATCAGCGTGCGCTCATCCAGCGGCGATCCCGGCGCGAAGGCGCTGAGCTTATCTTTCAGCAGCGCCAGCACCGCATCCAGTTTACCCTGCGGCAGATAAAAGCGCTCCGCGGCGGCGCAAATCTGCCCCTGGTTCAGGTAGCCGGCTTCCAGAATGCCGTTGACCATCGCCTCCGGCGTCAGATCATCCAGGAACAGCGCGGCGTTTTTGCCCCCCAGCTCAAGGGTCACCCGTTTACCTGACGCACTGGCCGACTGCTGGACTTTCTCGCCAGTGGCCACCGAGCCAGTGAAGCTCACCTTGGCGCAGGCCGGATGGGTAATCAGCCGCTGAGCAATCTCGCCGCCGGCGCCGTTGACCACGTTAATCACCCCGTCCGGAATACCCACCGCTTTCGCCAGCTCCGCCACGCGCAGCAGCGTCAGCGGCGTATACTCGCTCGGCTTGAGAACAATGGTGCAGCCGCAGACCAGGGCCGCCGCCAGCTTCCAGACGGCAATCATGATGGAGAAGTTCCACGGCACGATGCCCACCACTACCCCCAGCGGCTGACGGCGAGTGAAGGCGGTATATTTCTCCCCGGCCATCGACGGCAGCGACACATTCAGGGTTTCGCCGGTGACTTTCCCCGCCCAGCCGGCGAAGTAGCGCAGGAAAGCGACCGATTGATCCAGCTCGAGCATGCGCGCCAGCGTGATGGTCTTGCCGGAGCAGAGACTTTCCAGCTGCGCCAGCGCTTCGCGATGCTCAGCCAGGGCATCCGCCAGCTTCAGCAGCAAGGTTCCGCGCGCCAGCGTCGGCATTTCGCGCCACTGATTAAACGCCTGGCGGGCACTCTCTACCGCGCGATCCGCCTGGTCGCTATCCGCCGCGGTGACCTCGGCGATCGCCCGCCCGGTGGCCGGGTTGATCACCGCAAACGGCGCGCCGCGGCCCGCCTCTCGCTCACCGGCGATAAACTGCCCGTGCGGCTGGCGTAAAAAGGCGGTCACTTCCGCCAGTAAGGTTATCTCGCTCATCGTCAGTACCCGTTTTTTCAGCAACGTTGGCCCATCACAGCACGGCTTCCCGCCGCCGCCTATCGTTCTAAAGAACGTCATTCTTCCGGACGATATTCAACGCCCGCGCGGCGTGCTGTGATGAGGCACTTGAGCGAGGCAAGACCACAGGGTAACGCGATGAACATCAAAATCGATGCGCTGAACTACTACGGCGCGACGAAGAAATACCACCTCCATTTTCCGGCGCTGCGGGAAGATATTGAAGCCGACGTGGTGATTATCGGCGGCGGCTTCTCCGGTATTAACACCGCCCTTGAGCTGGCGGAACAGGGCATCACCAACGTGGTGGTGCTGGAAGCGCGCCATCTCGGCTATGGCGGCACCGGGCGCAATGGCGGCCAGGTGATGGCCGGTATCGGTCACGACATCGAAGCGGTGAAAAAGCACGTCGGCAAAGAAGGGCTGGAAACGCTGTTTAAAATAGCCAACCTTGGCGCGGGCATCATTCGCGAACGCATCCGCAAATATAATATCGACGCCGATTTCGTCCCCGGCTATGGCTATCTCGCTTATAACCAGCGGCAACTGAAAACGCTGCGCCAGTGGGAGAAGGAGTTTAAGGCTGCCACCCCGGATGAAGAGATCGAGCTGTATACCGGGAAAGAGGTGCAGCAGGTGGTGGGCTCCGAGGTCTACTGCGGCGCGCTGAAACATATGGGCGGCGGCCAGATCCATTCGCTCAATATGCTCCTCGGCTCGGCGCAGGCCGCCCATTCGCTGGGAGTGAAGATCTTCGAATCCTCGCCGGTGGTGGAGGTGAATTACGGCAAACAGGTGCGGGTACGTACCGCGATGGGCAGCGTCAAAGCCGCCAAACTGCTGTGGGCCTGCGACAGCTTCCTCAACAATATGGAGCCGGAGATCTACAACAAAACGCTGGTCACCTACTCCTATCAGGTATCGACCGAGCCGCTCTCCGATGAACTGATCGAGCGCATCAGCCCGCTGCGCGGCGCCTTCAGCGATATTCGCCCGGTGATTAACTACTACCGCGTCACCCGGGAAAACCGCCTGCTGTTCGGCAGCGCCACCCGCTTTGTGGAGTATACGCCGAACGATTTCGCCGCCTGGAACCGCACCCTGCTGGCGGAGGTCTTCCCCTATTTGAAGGATGTGAAGATCGATTTCGCCTGGGGCGGGCCAATGGCCTGTAGCGCCAACCTGTTTCCACAGATCGGCACGCTACGCGATCACAACAACGTCTTTTACGTCCAGGGGTACTCCGGCTTCGGCGTCACCCCATCGCACATCGTGTGCAAAATCCTCGCCGAAGGGATCAACGGCGGTTCAGACCGCTATCGTCTGCTGAGCAGCATCCCCCACGCGACCATCCACGGCCGTGACAGCCTGCGCCTGCTGCTGGTCACCGCCGGAAAATTGATGCATCAAACCGCCGGTTTCTGGAAAGGCCGGAGTTAACCAGGAGAACGCTATGCACGCTTTTAAACTTAAACACCCGGTGCCCGACCTGCAGCCAATCGGCAGCGTCAGCCTGCTCGGCGCGACGCCGACCGCCGGCGACCCGCAGGTGGCCGGGGCGATGATCTACGGCGAGCCGCAGGATGCCTTTACCTGCGGACTGTTTTCGTCCACTGAGGGGAGCTTTACCATGACCTATCCGTTTACCGAACACGCCACCGTGCTGGAAGGCGAAGTAGAGCTGACCGTCGCCGGCGGTGAACCGCAGCGCTTTGCGCCAGGCGATAGCTGGTTTGTTAAACAGGGCACCGAAGTGGAGTGGAAAATCCTGACGCCGCGCTTTGTGAAGCACTACCTGGCGAACGTCGAGACGCGCTAACGCGCTGATACTGCCCGGCGGCGCAGGGGGGGGACCCGGAGGCGACGCATTGCGCCTTCTCCGGGCTACCAAATCGCACAGCGCTGTAGCCCCGGTAAGCGGCAGCGCCACCGGGAGTTTTGAGGCCGCCAACACCGGCAGTTTCAGTCAGCATGGTGAATAAATTACAGGCAGGCCGCGCGGATCGTAGGCCGGGTAAGGCGCAGCCGCCACCCGGCAGAAACAGGCGCAACGTGGCAAGACGGATGGCCCCGGTTTTCGGGGTCATCTTGTTTATCCACCCTCACATTCATGGACTGCGTCACAGAATCATGCGCCACCCTCCACCTTCCGGACGATATTCGTTGAGCAGGATGCCCGCCTAAATTATGACTATCCGGGAGTGGCGCTGGCTATTCCCTGCCCTACCCCATTATTGTGCAGAGGTTGACTATGTTTAGTAACAGACTTGCCAGCCATCTTGAGCGCGGCGTCGTCGGCTTCCCGACCACCCTCGCCAGCTCCGTCGGGCTGATTATGGCCAGCCCGGTGATCCTGACGGTGACCAGCGGCTTCGGCATGGGCGGCGATACCTTCGCGCTGGCGGTGCTGCTGGCCTTTATTATGATGCAGGCGCAGGTCACCACCTTTGCCGAGGCGGCGACGCTCATTCCCACCACCGGTTCGGTGTACGACTATATCTCCTGCGGCATGGGCCGCTTTTTCGCTATCACCGGCGCGCTGTGCGCCTATCTGATCGTCCATATTTTCGCCGGGACGGCGGAGACGATCCTGGCGGGCATTATGGCGCTGGTGAACTTCGAATCGATCAACGCCCAGATGGCCGCTCACCAAAACACCTGGATGGTGGGCGTCGGCATGGTGGTGATTTTCGGCCTGCTGAACGCCATCGGCGTGGAAATCTTCGGCAAGGTCGAAGTGGTGCTGACCTTCGGCATGTGGACCACGCTGACCATTTTCGGCCTGTGCGGCATTTTTATGGCGCCGGTGACTCATCTTTCCGGCTGGTTCGGCACACCGCTGAACGTTAGCGATATCAACGGCCTGTTCGGCTATATCGGCATGGCGATGTTTATGTTCGTCGGTTGCGAACTGGTGACGCCGATGGCGCCGGAGATCAAACAGGCCCACCGCACCATACCGCGGGCGATGGCGCTGGGCCTGCTGGGGGTCGCCAGCTGCATGTTTATCTACGGTGCGGCGATCAACCGCCAGGTGGAGAATACCGTGCTCGACGCGGCCAACAACGTCCATCTGCTGGATACGCCGATGGCGATCCCGGCCTTCGCCGAGCGGGTGATGGGCCACGCCGGCCAGTACTGGCTGGGGGTCGGGCTGCTGCTGGCGGGCTGCGCCACCATCAATACGCTGATGGCCGCCGTGCCGCGCATTATCTACGGTATGGCGCTGGACGGCGCGCTGCCCCGCTTCCTGACCTGGCTGCATCCGCGCTTTAAAACGCCGGTAATCGCCATCGCCATCGGGGTGGCGATCCCCTGCCTGCACGCCTGGTATCTGAACGGCGATCTGGACCGCATCGTGCCGCTGATCCTCGCCGCGGTCTGCGCCTGGGGCGTCGCCTATCTGCTGGTGACGCTGTCGGTGGTGATGCTGCGCATTCGCCGCCCGGACCTGCCGCGCGCCTACCGCTCGCCGTGGTTCCCACTGCCGCAGATTATCTCCAGCGTCGGCATTATCATCGCTATCGTCAATATCACCCCGCCGGGGATGGACAGTCGCCAGGTGCTGGTGCCGTTCGGCATTATGCTCGGCCTGACCGCCGCCTACGCCCTGTTCTGGACGGTGTGCGTGCAGCGCGTCAATCCGTTCAAGCCGCTGGTGGTGGAAGAGGTAGTGGAGCGCGCCATCAACAACTACGAAAAACAGACCCGCGGGGAGATGACGCCAGATGTCCTCCGTCCCCTGGTTTGAAACGCCGTTAATGAACGCGGTGCAGCGCGATCTGGCCGGCTGGCCCTGCGAAAAGCTGAGCGAGCGCAGCGCGCTGCTGCGCTTGAACAACGCCACCGCCGTGACCTTCAGCGTGCGTCAGAAGCGGCTGTTTATGGCCAGCATTCACAGCTGCGAGTTTGTCGTCGAGGGGCCGGTGACCCGGCCCGTACGCGGTAACATTCGCGCCCATCAATCCGGCTGGTGGAAACGCCAGCCGATCCGCTTTATCGGCGGCAAAGGCAGCGAGGCACTCGCCGGCTATCTCAACGGTTTTCCTAATCTCCAGCAGACCTTAAGCGAGCTGGACTACCGCCGCTTTTCGCTGACCTTTGACGGTCGCGGCTGGCGCTGCAGCATTGAACCCTGGGCCGCCAGCGAAGTGGTCTGTAAAATGCCGCCGCTGCGCCGTTATCTGCGGCTGGAAGCGCAGCAGCGGATGCTGCTGCTCAGCGTGCTGGCGATGACCGATCAGGCAGTAAGTCAGTGGATGCGCGGTGAAATCGTAGAAGAGAAAGCATTGACTTCCCCGCCATCACCGCGGGGAAGCTGAGGCGTTTTATAGCAGGCCAAACTGCTGCGCCAGCCGATCGAGAGCCTGCCTCTGGAACTGCGCAAACTCCGCCCGCGGCTGTTGTTGTTGAATAAATTCCCGCAGCGGATCCTGGACCTCGGTGCGGATGCCGCTCAGAGCCTCCATCACCGCCAGGCCGCAGAACGGCACGTAGGATTCGGCGTAGCCGCCTTCGTGCACCATCACCAGTTTCCCGCCGCACAGGCGATCCGCCGCCTGCTGGACCTGTTCAGTCATCGCCCGGAAGCTGTCGCTGTGCAGCTGCATGCGCGCCAGCGGATCCATGGCGTTGGCATCATAGCCGCAGGCGATGATAATCAGCTCCGGCTCAAAGCGCGCCAGCGCCGGAATAACGATGGTTTCCAGCGCATAGCGCCAGCTGTCATCCCCCGCGCCGGCCAGCAGCGGAATATTGATGTTGTAACCCTCCCCCGCCCCCACGCCGCGATCCTCCTCGCCAGAGTAGCCCGGCGGGAAGCAGCCGTCCTGATGCAAGGAGATAGTCAGCACGTCGTCGCGCTGCAGGTAGATGTGCTGGGTGCCGTTGCCGTGGTGAACGTCCCAGTCAATGATCGCCACCTTGCCGAGCCCGAGCAGCGCTTTCGCTCGCTCCACGGCAATGGGGATATTGGCAAGAAAACAGAAGCCCATCGACTGGTCCGGCAGGCAGTGGTGTCCGGGCGGACGCGACAGCGAATAGGCGTTATCCAGTTCCCCCTTCAGCACCGCTTCCACCGCCGCGCAGGCCAGCCCGGCGGAAAGACAGGCGATTTCATAACTGCCCGGCCCCAGCGGCGCCTCTTTGCCCAGCATGCCGCCGCCGTTATCGCTTATCGCCTTGAAGCGCTCCAGATAACTGTCGGGATGGATCCGCCGCAGGTCCGAAAGGCTCGCCGGCGCCGCGCTGCGCAGCGCCAGCTGCGGCGTCAGCCCGGAGACATCCATCAGGTTTTTCATCCGCCGTTTGGTCTCCGGCGATTCGGCATGACCGCCGCCGGCGGGTGGCTGTACCCACCCGCCCACCGGCAGCGTCACTGCGTGCAGCCCGGTACTGTGCCAGAAACAACGTTCATCAAAGAAGAAACCGGTTTTTCTTTTCACTCTATCCTCCCGTGGGCTAACCCTTCCCGGCGGCGGAAGCCGCCACAATTAAAATCAGTGACAGCAGCGCGCAGACACCTGCCGCCGCCAGCAGCGGGTCGGCGCTGGCGAAGTGTTGCAGTAAGGCCCCCGCGAGCGCCGGGCCGGCCGCCATGCCGCCGCCGATCACCAGATTGATGCTGTTCATCAGCCGACCGCTGTTATCGAGCCCGGCGACGCGGGCGAGAATAAAGGGCAGCACGAAGGTCCAGGTGAACTTAAACAGCAGCGCCGCGATGGCGTAGCGCGCCAGCAGCGGCTGGCCAACCAGCAGCCCGACGCTGACTATCAGCAGCCCATAGCCCAACCACACCGGTAAGCGATCGGCGCGCCGGGTGCCGCGCAGGGCCGCGCCGCCGGCGCCGATAATGCCGCAAACCGTCGCCGCCGCCAGCACCAGCCCCACCTGCGTCGGGCTCAGCCCCGCCGTGCTGCCGATGGTGCCGATAAAGGTCCACACTGCGCTGAGGCTGATATAGAAAGTGAGCACCGCCAGCACCGCCAGCGCCTGACGCCACAGCGCCGTCGACGGCTGCTGGCGGGAGGCAGAGAGCGGTTGAAAGCGCGGCGGGAAAGCGGACACCAGCGGCAGGCAGCAGAGCATGATGGCGGCGAGGATCAGATACACCACCTTCAGGCCAAAGGTCGCGAACAGGCCGGGCAGCGCCAGCAGGCCAAGCATCCCCAACAGCAGTTGCCCGAGCACCCAAAAGGCGTAGACCCGCGACGGGTTCGGCGTTCCCGCCGCGCAGCTGATGCACAGAATCATCAGCGTGCCGCCCGCCAGTGAGGCGATAAAGCGCGCCGCCAGCAGCGTCTCATACTGGGTGACCACCGCCGAGGCGAGGTTGGCGGTCAGAAACACCGCCCCGGCCATCAGGGCGACCCGCCGCCAGTCGAGGCGACTCATCCACCACCACGCCGGGAGCGTCGCCAGGCTCATCGCCCCCAGCTCCGCTGAGAACAGCCAGCCTACCTGCCCGGGTTTTAGCTGCCATTCGCTGGCCAGCTGCGCCGCCACCGCCGGCGCGGTCATCAGAATACCCGGCGCAATAGCGGCAAAAATCACAATCGCCGCCAGCAAACGCAGGGACACCACCAGCCCGGCGGGCCGGGAAAGCGCATTATCAGTGACAGGTGTACTCGACATCGTAGGGCGTGCTCCGGTCAAAAAAGCCTCCCCCCGGAGGATCCTCCAGGGAGTGATACCCACAGGCATCAGGAAAACGCCGTGTTGCCACGGCGCGCGCGGGATGTGAAAGTCAGATCACAGATGCAGCGTACGCTGAGCAGCCGGCATCCAGGTTCGGGAAACCAGTTCGGTACGATTGACCACTTCGGTCTTGGCGAAGATATTGCGCAGGTGCGTTTTCACCGTCGAGAGCGAGATATCCAGCTGGCGGGCAATCAGCTTATTACTGGCCCCTTCGCGCACCATGCCGACGATTTCCCGCTCTTTGGCGGTCAGGATAGCGGGCAGGTCATCTTCTTCCTGCAGGCAGTCGCGGATCGCCAACTCCACCAGCGGCAGCACCGCCTGGGCCCGATGACGCTCTTCGCTGGAAAAAGGCACGTCGCGCATCAGCGAGATACCGGCGATGATCCGCCGCTCGCGGCGGATGAAGATCTCGGTCATGTCACGCACGTTATTCGGCAACATAAATTCATGATAATAATGCCGGTTGCGATCGCAGAGCCGCGGCGTCATCGCCGCCACGGTGGTGTTCTGGTGGCTAAAGTGCGCCGGTAAATGCGGATCCAGCGGCTGGAAGTTTTCCAGATATTGTTGGTGCGTATTATCGGAAATATTATGCAATATATAGTTTTCGGGTTTTAACCGGTTATTTACTCGATAAAACACCGCTGAAGTCAGTGGAATTAACTGAGAAATAGTCTGTAAACAACGGGCTATTATCGCATCATTACGGCTGGCTTTTAACAAAGCAGACATGATAGGGCCTCCCCGTCGAGATGATGGTGCATGACACATGGATGACTACCGATAATTGAAGCATACATTTCACATTTAAGTAACACAATCATTAACATATTAACAATGTGATAGCCGTTACAAAATTTTCAGCAATGCATTGTTATATAAAGCATTTAAAAAACACACTCGCCATGCCTTACGATAGCGGCGTTAAAACATAAACAAAAAAGATTAATACCCGGCGTACCTGCCTCTGGTGATAAAAAAACCCTATCCCGGACGCGTCTCTCTCATCCTTAAGAACGATGGATTTCTGTTTTTTTTCACTTATACCCTTAACAGGATGCCATTAATTTTCGCCGCGGCTTAATCATGTGATTACGCCTGACCCGCTGTTGCCAAAATAATAGCAACAGCGCCGGTCATTAACCGAGGATAAGCCGATGCTGAATATCGCCGCCCTGCGCCAGCAGCAAATTCCGCTGGCCGCTGAGCCGCGCTCGCCGGTGCCGTTTCATATTCTGATGAAGCCGATTGGCCCCGCCTGCAATCTCGCCTGCCGCTACTGCTATTACCCCCAGGATGAAACGCCGGTCAACAAGTTGGACGAGGCGCGGCTGGAGCAGTTTATCCGCCGCTACATCGCGGCCCAGCCCGTCGGCGCGCGGGAAATCAACTTTGTCTGGCAGGGCGGTGAGCCGCTGCTGGCCGGCCTGAGCTTTTACAAAAAAGCGCTCGCCCTGCAGGCGCGTTATGCCCCCGACGGCGTCACCATCAGCAACAGTCTGCAGACCAATGGCACGCTGATCAACGACGCCTGGTGCCGGCTGTTCCGCGAGCATCGCTTTATTATCGGCTTGAGCCTCGAAGGCAGCGAAGCGCTACAGGACCAGCATCGTCCGGATAAACGCGGCCGGGCCAGCTGGCCGGCGGCACTGCGCGGCATCGGCTTTCTCCACCAGCATCAGGTGGATTTTAACCTGCTGGTGGTGGTGCATAACGAGATGGCGGCCCACGCGGCGGCGATTTATGACCGGCTGGTCAGCCTCGGCGCGCGCTATCTACAGTTTCAGCCGCTGATGAGCGAAGGCGCAGCGTTGCGCGAGGGCTATCAGCTGAGTGCCGATAACTGGGGGCGTTTTATGGTCGGCATCTGGCGGCAGTGGCAGAAGCGCTGCGACAAGGGGCGGGTGTTCGTCATCAATATCGAGCAGGCGTGGGCGCAGTACTTCACTCACACCAGCGGCAGCTGCGTGCACAGCGCCCGCTGCGGCAGCAATCTGGTGATGGAGCCCGACGGAGAGCTCTACGCCTGCGACCATCTGATCAACGCCGAACATCGGCTGGGCCGCCTTGACGACATGACGCTGGCGCACGCGGTCGACGCCTCGGTGCAGCTGCCTTTCGGTCAGCAGAAAAGCCTGCGCCGCGAATGCCAGACCTGCGCGGTCAAAATGGTCTGCCAGGGCGGCTGCCCGGCGCATCTGAACGCCGCGGGCAACAACCGCCTCTGCGGCGGCTACTACCGCTTCTTTAGCGAAATTCTGGCGCCCGTGCGCCCCTTTTCCCGCGACCTTCAAGGGCTACAAGCCTGGCGGGCCGCGTTTGTCGGGGCCGCGCATCCGGCGTAGCCCATTGCTCTGAAAGTGATACCCGCAGAAACAGGAGAATCCGTTGTGAATAAAACAGCCATGGCCGCGGCGGTCAGTGTGATCCTCGCCGGTGGCGCGCACGCCGCCCAGCAAGAGCGTCCGAACGTCATCGTGATTATCGCCGATGATATGGGCTACTCTGACATCAGCCCCTTCGGTGGCGAAATCCCCACCCCCAACCTGCAGGCGATGGCCGAGCAGGGGATGCGCATGAGCCAGTATTACACCTCGCCGATGTCGGCCCCGGCGCGTTCGATGCTGCTCACCGGTAACAGCAACCAGCAGGCCGGGATGGGCGGTATGTGGTGGTACGACAGCACCATTGGCAAGGAGGGCTACGAGCTGCGGCTGACCGACCGCGTCACCACCATGGCCGAGCGTTTTAAAGACGCGGGCTATAACACCCTGATGGCCGGCAAGTGGCACCTCGGTTTTGTTCCCGGCGCCACGCCGAAGGACCGCGGCTTTAACCACGCCTTCGCCTTTATGGGCGGCGGCACCAGCCATTTTAACGACGCCGTCCCGCTCGGGACCGTTGAAGCCTTCCACACCTACTACACCCGCGACGGCGAGCGCGTCTCCCTACCGGATGATTTCTACTCCAGCGAGGCCTACGCCCGGCAGATGAATAGCTGGATTAAAGATACGCCGCCGGAACAACCGGTCTTCGCCTGGCTGGCCTTCACCGCCCCGCACGACCCGCTGCAGGCCCCCGACGAGTGGATCAAGCGCTTCAAAGGCCAGTATGAGCAGGGTTACGCCGAGGTCTATCGCCAGCGCATCGCCCGCCTGAAAGCGCTGGGAATTATCCATGACGACACCCCGCTGCCGCACCTTGAACTGGATAAAGAGTGGGAGGCGCTGACCCCGGAGCAGCAGAAATATACGGCGAAAGTGATGCAGGTGTATGCGGCGATGATCGCCAATATGGACGCGCAAATCGGCACCCTGATGGAAACACTGAAGCAGACCGGGCGCGATAAAAATACCCTGCTGGTCTTTTTAACCGATAACGGCGCCAACCCGGCGCAGGGTTTCTACTACGAATCTACCCCGGAATTCTGGAAGCAGTTCGATAACCGCTATGACAACATCGGCCGCAAAGGCTCGTTTGTCTCCTACGGCCCCCACTGGGCCAACGTCAGCAACGCCCCCTACGCCAACTACCATAAGACCACCAGCGCCCAGGGCGGGATTAACACCGACTTTATGATCGCCGGTCCCGGGATCACGCGCCACGGTCACATCGACGCCTCGACGATGGCGGTGTACGACGTAGCGCCGACCCTGTATGAATTCGCCGGTATCGATCCGAACAAATCGCTGGCGAAGAAGCCGGTGTTGCCGATGATCGGCGTCAGCTTTAAGCGCTATCTCACCGGCGAAGTACAGGCGCCGCCGCGCGGGAAATACGGCGTTGAGCTGCACCATCAGGCGGCGTGGGTCGATGGTGAATGGAAGCTGCGGCGGCTGGTGCCGCGGGGCCTCACCGCCGGTGACGCGCCGTGGCAGCTGTTTAATCTGCACGACGACCCGCTGGAGACCCATGACGTCGCGGCCCAACATCCCGATCGGGTCAAAGCGATGAGCGAGGCCTACGAGGCGTTCGCCAGACGCACCATGGTCACCCGGGCGCAGGGCAAGATGATCGATTACGTCGGTATCGACAGCAAAACCGGACGCTATCTGGCGGTTGATCCCGCCACCATGAAGCCGGTTCCGGCGCCGCAGGCGATCCCGGTGAGCGAGATCCATTAACCCCGCGGCTATCGTTCTTCCGGGCGATAGCCGGGAGCTGACGCGCTTTTTAAGGTAATCGGAAACCCCATTACAGGAGAGAGCGAATGGCGAGAGTCGTGGTGATCACCGGCGGCGGAACCGGAATTGGCGCCGCCTGCGCGCGGCTGATGCGCGCCGCAGGCGACCGGGTGTTTATTACCGGACGGCGCGAGGCGCCATTGCAGGCTGTTGCCGATGAGACCGGCGCCACGGCGCTGATGGGCGATGCCGCCGACGGCGAGGTGTGGCGCCAGCGGCTGTTGCCGGCCATTCTCGACCAGAGCGGCGGTGTTGATGTCCTCATCTGCAGCGCCGGCGGGATGGGCAACAGCCCCGCCGCCGAGACCAGCGACCGCCAGTGGCGCGAGGCGCTGGACGGCAATCTCACCAGCGCCTTCGCCAGCGTTCGCGCCTGCCTGCCCTCGCTGATTACCCGCCGTGGCAACGTGCTGTTTGTCGCCTCCATCGCCTCGCTGGCCGCCGGTCCGCAGGCCTGCGGCTACGTCACCGCCAAACACGCCTTAATCGGCCTGATGCGCTCCGTCGCCCGCGATTACGGTCCCCAGGGGGTGCGCGCCAACGCCGTCTGCCCCGGCTGGGTCACCACGCCGATGGCGGATGAAGAGATGCTCCCGCTGATGCAGGCGGAAGGGCTATCGTTGACTGAGGCTTATCAGCGAGTCTGTCGCGACGTTCCGCTGCGCCGCCCCGCCAGCCCCGAGGAGATAGCCGAGGCTTGTCAGTTTCTCTGTTCGCCGCAGGCCGCCATCATCAGCGGCGCCACGCTGGTCGCCGACGGCGGCGCCAGTATCGTCGATGTTCCCACTCTGGCGTTTGCCTAACGCCCTACTCTGTTCAGGAGCCCTAATGACTTCAGAAGCCGTATTTATCCAGGTCGGCGCGCTGGCCGATGGTTTTGCGCCACACGGTAATTTACTCGCCACCGCCAGCCTGCCCGCAGGCGAGCGCTTTACCTTTTATGTCGCCGGAAGTGAGCCGCAGCAGCTGATCATCGAAGATGAGCAGACGCTAAGCTGGAACGGCAAGCGCGCCCCCTGGCGGGCGACCGCCCTGCGCCCGGATATTCTGTTTATCGACTTCCTTGACCCGGAGCGGGATAACGCCAGCGTCAGCGCGGTATGCAACCTGACGCAGCGCAACGCCACCCTGGTCTACGGCCAGCTGCCGGACGAAGCCGCCGCGCGGCTGGACGCTTTCAGCCGGGTGGAGCGAGGCCTGCCGCTGACCGCGGTAGAAACGCGCTTTGTCTTCGCCCGCCTGGATGCGCAGCCGGGGCCGCTGCCGGGCTTTACCGATGCGCTGGTCGGCATGCGCAATCAGTACACCTACAGCCCGACTGAGCGCTATGAGCACATCTATCTCAACGATAATTTTTACGCCTGGCAATGTCTGGACGGCGTGGAAAAAGGGCTGGCGGATGTTGACCGCTGCCACTACGTGCAGGTGGCGGAGGATCTCTATCTGTTTGTCTGGCGCGAGAAAATCATTCCCACGCTGGGGGTGATCCTGATAGATCTTCAGCAGATGCGCACCGACGGCAAGATCATGGGCTATCAGGGCAGCGACTTCGGCGCCCTCAGCAATTTCCCGGTCGGCGCCAGCGCGAAGATCCTCAACCTCACCCGCCATCAGGAATAAAGGGGCGCCGCCGGGCACGCTTTCAGGCCCCCTGCCCGTCATGTTGCCGGGTGGCGGCTACGCCTTACCCAGCCTACGGGGTCCTCTCACAGGCTGATACATCGTAGGCCCGGCAAGCGCAGCGCCGCCGGGCGATGACAGCGGGTACGGAGCCGCTTTATGCCGGGTGGCGGCTGCGCCTGACCCGGCCTACAGGGTTCGTGCGACCTGTCCTTGATTTACCCACTTGCACGACTGAAACTGCCGGTGCTGACGGCCTCAAAATCGCTGAGACGTTCCCGGAAGGCCGGGGCAGCCCGCATGGATGCGGGCTGAGGGCCGTGTTTTGCACGGACGCTGCCTCGGCCCGACCCGAAGCCTGCAGGGATAAGTCGAAGGGACCGCGCAGCGGCGATTTTGCTGGCCGGAGCCCGGGGGTACAGGGGGCGGCGGCGACTGGCCGCCCCCTGTGCGCTCCCAGCGCCATAAGAGACATAGCGCAGAAGACATATCGGGAGCGCAATCTGTCCGGAAATCACATAGAAGTTGTAGCCCTGCCAGGCGCATTGCAAACAGGGAAATTGACGATTGTGCCGTTATTTCGCCGGGTGGCGGCTGCGCCTTACCCGGCCTGCGGTCCGCGCCATTTGTCCACCCTCTCCCCGCCGGGAAGAGGGCGTGACTCAGGCGCTGGCGCTGTCCAGTCGCGCCACCTGCTCCGCGCTCAGGCTCAGCGCCGCCGCGCGGGCAAAACTTTCCACCTGGGCCACGCTGGTGGCGCTGGCGATCGGCGCGGTCACCCCTTCGCGGCCGATCAGCCACGCGAGGGCCACTTCCGCCGGCTTCGCCCCCTGCTCATCCGCGACCGCCACCAGGGTATCGATAATCCGCATCCCGCGCGGATTCAGGTACTTACCAATCCCCCCTCCGCGCTGGCTCTGCGCCAGATCCGACGGCTGACGGTACTTACCGGTTAAGAATCCCGAGGCCAGGCTGTAGTAGGTCACCACCCCGATATCGCGGCTGACGCAGAGATCGCACAGCGCGCCTTCAAACGCGGAGCGGTGATAGAGGTTATATTCCGGCTGCAGCACCTGCCAGGCAGGCAAGCCGCCCTTGCGCGCTACCTCCAGCGCCCCCGCCAGCTGCATTGCATCGAGGTTAGAGGCCCCCATCGCGCGAATTTTCCCCGCCTGTTGCAGGCTGTGGAAAGCCTCCAGCGTTTCCGCTACCGGGGTTTGCGGATCCGGCCAGTGGGAAAAATAGAGGTCGATATAGTCGGTATTGAGGCGGCGCAGGGAGTCGTCTACCGCCTGCTGGATCCAGGCTTTGCTGAGTCCCTTATGGCCGGGAAGGCCGAGATCGGAGCCGACTTTGGTGAAGATTTTGACCTTATCGCGCATGCCGGGACGCGCCTGCAGCCAGCGGCCAATAATGGTTTCGGATTCGCCGCCCTGGTTGCCCTCTGCCCAGCGGGAATAAACATCCGCCGTATCGATAGCGTCAAAGCCGTGGTCAACAAAAGCATCAAGAAGGGCAAAACTGGTTTTTTCATCAATGGTCCAGCCAAAGACGTTACCGCCAAACACTAACGGGGCGATGGAAAATCCGGTTTTGCCCAAGGGACGTGTCATCATGCCGAGTACTCCTTAGCTTATATTCTGCTTCCCTCAGGTAACCACAATGGTCAGGAGAGGAGGTCGATTGGATAATCAGAAAAGGAATCTTACGGCGGGCGATCCATGCCCGCGGGTACACTCAGACATTATGTCCCGGAATAAACATCAAAGCTAAAATATTTGCTGGCTAATTTTTTATAGGTGCCGTCGGCAAGGATCTTCGCAATCGCGCCGTTTATTTCCTGACGCAGCGCCTCATCGTCTTTACGTAAGCCGATAGCCGCCCCGGCGCCAAACAGCGTATCATCCTGCAGATGGCCGCCGACAAAGGCGAATTCCTTACCCTGCGGCTGCTGCAGGAAGCTGTAGTCGGCCATCATGCCGGAGAGTACCGCGCCGTCGATGCGCCCGGACTCCAGATCGCGCACCACGCTATCGGCCCCCTGGTAGGCCACAATGTTGATCCCCTGCGGACGCCAGTGCTGATTAACGTAAGTCTCCTGCGCCGAGCCCTGCTCGACGCCAATGGTTTTGCCCTTCAGCTGCTCCGGCGTATTGCCTTTCAGGGTATTTTTACGCGCCACGAGGAACACCGGCCCGTTATACAGCTTGTCGCTAAAGGCAATCTGCGCTTTACGCTTCTCGGTCATGTACATCCCGGAAAGGATGGCGTCGAATTTCCGCGCCTTCAGCGCCGGGATAATGCCGTCGAAATTGCTTTCCACCCACACGCATTTCGCCTGCAGCTGCTGGCAAATGGCGTTGCCTAAATCGATATCAAACCCCGCCAGCTTGCCCTGCGGATCCTTCCATTCAAACGGCGCGAAGGTCGGGTCGACGCCAAAGCGGATCGCCTTTCCCCCTTCGGCCAGCGCCGACGTCGACGCCATTAACGCCAGCCATAGCAGTAGTGATTTTTTCATTTCAGTTCTTCTCCAGAGGTTAACGGCAGTGCTTTTCCACCAGACGGGCGAACAGCGTCGCGCCAGTGGTGATAATGTCATCGTTGAAGTCGTAGCCGGGGTTATGCACCATGCAGCCGCCTTTCTCCCCCTTCTCGCCGTTGCCCAGCAGGAAGTAGCAGCCCGGACGTTCGCGCAGCATAAAAGCGAAATCCTCGCTGGCGTTCATCGGCGAGACCGACTCCAGCACCCCTTCGCGGCCAAACACCTCCAGAGCCAGCGCTCGGGCGAAGTCAGTCTCTTCAGGGCTGTTGGTTAATACCGGGTAGGAGTCGTAAACCTCCACCGCACTGCTGGCGCCATAGCTTTTAGCGGTAAATTCGCTGAGCTCGTGAATACGTTTGATCAGCAGGTCGCGGATTTCCGGCTTCATCGCCCGCACGCTGAGCTCCATCACCGCGCTCTCCGGAATGACGTTGGAGGCGATACCGGCCTGGAAGGTGCCGACGCTGACCACCGCCGTTTCGCCCGGCGGCACGTTGCGCGCCACGATGCTCTGCAGGGCCATCACCAGCGCCGCGCCGGCGACGATCGGGTCGACGGTGCGCTCCGGATGGGCGCCGTGGCCGCCGTAGCCGGTAAGGGTGATTTTGACGGTGTCCGCCGAGGCCATAAAGTTGCCGGCATAGAAGCCCAGCTTACCCACCGGCAACCCCGGCATGTTGTGCAGACCGAAAATGCGTTCGCAGGGGAACTGCTCAAACAGGCCGTCTTTAATCATTAAATCGGCGCCGCCGATAGCCTCTTCCGCCGGCTGAAAAATCAGATGCACCGTGCCATTGAACTGACAGGCCGGCGAGGCGATGTATTTCGCCGCCGCCAGCAGAATGGTGGTATGGCCGTCATGACCGCAGGCATGCATTTTCCCCGATACCGTACTGGCCCAGGGTAAACCGGTGGTTTCCTCGATCGGCAGTGCGTCCATATCGGCGCGCAGGCCGATGGTGCGCGGCGAATCGCCTTTGCTCAGGCTGCCGACCACCCCGGTCTTGCCAAGGCCGCGCGTCACCTGATAGCCCCACTCGGTCAGCTTGCTGGCGACCAGTTCGCTGGTATTAAACTCTTCCAGACTTAATTCCGGATTGGCATGTAAATAATGACGCAGAGAAATCATTTCCGCTTCCGTCGCTTTAATTTCTGGAATTACATAATCACTCATGCCGCTCTCCGGGAAATATCGTAAGGACTTAACACGGTATCGTGGTGAAAACTTTATGCAAGCAGGATTTCTAATATCGGAAATGACGGCATCTTATTTAATAATGCGTTCGCGGCAGTGTAAAAAGCATTCAAAACGGTGAAATTTAAAAATAAATGTTTATTTTATGGAGGATTAACCGTTATTTACCCTACTATTTCCGGCCGTATTCAGATATAAATAAAAAGACTTCTATGAGATTACAGACGCTTTTCCTCGTCGCCATGACCGCGCTGGCGGGCTGCAGCGCGCAGGGGGATACCGCCAGCCAGCAGCGGGCCAGTATTCAGAAGATGCGCAACGAAACCCTCAATAAACTTTACACCGTGCAGCCCGAGGCCCGCAGCGATATTCAGCATGCGAAGGGTTATGCGGTCTTCGCCAACAACAGCAGCAAGATCCTGCTGTTCGGATTTGGCAGCGGCTACGGCGTGGTGCGGGATAAGGCCACCGGGAAGGACACCTATATGAAAATGGCCCAGGGCGGCGCCGGCCTGGGGATGGGGATTAAACAGCAACGCACGGTGCTGGTTTTCCATGATAAAGCGGCCCTGGAGACCTTTATCCGCCAGGGATATATGGTCGGCGCCGATGCGAACGCCGCGGCGAAATATGATGACAAAGGCATCGCGCCGATCGCCGCCTCCGCGAACGGCGTAGCGAAGGACACCTCCTCGCTGCCGTCAAAAGTGAACGTCTATGAAATCACCGACAAGGGGCTGGCCGCCCAGGCGATGGTCAATGGCTATAAATACTGGCCGGATGAAGAACTGAACCCGTAGCCCCGGCGGTGATCCATCGCCGAGTCAGGTGTTCCCTGCCCGGCGTTGGGAGACGTGCATTTAGTGGCCGAGGGCGCCGCTCACCAGAATCGAGGTGATGATCCCGGTCGCCGCGGCGATCAGCACATAGTTACCGTCGATATAGGACCAGTGATGGCCCTCCGGCGGGGGCGGCAGGCCGCGGTCGCTCCAGTCACGGACGCGATACTCATCGCCACGGAACGGCGCCGGAGCCGGGTGGCCTTTGCGGAAATCGTTACCGCGCCAGGCGAAATGGTCCTGCTCATGCCGTGCCTGATCGCGCTTGTCATGCCCGTCACGATCCGGGCCACGCTGGTCATGGTCACCCTGACGATGCGCGTCAGGTCCGCCCTGCGGCGCATGCCCATGATGATCCGAACCGTTCTGCCACACCGTTGGCTGCCCCGGACGATGGCCGTCGTTTGGGCCATCGGCAAAGGCCTGGACGCTCAGCACAGTGGATAATATTACCGCCAGAGAAATCATCTTTTTCATCGTACACCTCCTGATTGAAGTTCTTTGTAACGGGAAAATGTGAAGAAAGAGTGAGTATCCGCTTAACCAGGACGATTCCTGGCATCTGGGGTTTCTGCTGTCGGGGAAGGCATTATGGGGGAGTACGAGCAATAAAAAAGGCCGCTCTCGCGACCTTTATTCAGACTGATATCAGGACTTACTCAGTCACTTTATTTTTTAACTCTTCAGCGCCGGTTTTGGTTTTATCCCAGCCCTTTTCTGCGCCGGATTTGGTGGCGTTCCAGCCTTTTTCGCTGACCTCTTTGGTCTTATCCCAACCTTTCTCAGTCCCTTCTTTGGTCTTGTTCCAGGTCTTCTGCGCGCCTTCGCTCACCTGGCTGCCGACGCTATCCTGTTTGCCTTCGGCCGCATGTTTCGCCTTCAGCTGCTGCTCTTCGCCCTCGTGCTGGGCCTGGTGCAGCTTCTCTTTAGCGGTGTTGGCGTTGGCATTGGCCGCCGCGACGGTATCATCTGTTGCATGTGTTGTCGCAGCAAAAACCGGAGCCGCAACCAGAATAGCCGATAACGCAATCATTGCTTTTTTCATAATATCCTCTCTCACGTGTCGTGTTATGAGTCGTATTCAGGATGGCACAACGAACCGGGGATGACATTAGGAATTAGCCTGAAAAACGTCTTCGACCTGCAACCATGGCAGAAAATGCTGCCGCTGCGCGCCCTGTCGGCGTTGGCATAATTTCCAACATGTTTGTTACATTTCGTGAAATTTGCGCTTGATATACTTGCCGTTGACGTTTACTCGAGAATAATTCTCAGAATCATTATATTTATAAATTGGCAAACGGAACTCATTTTATGGCAAGAAAATCAGTAAGATCGCTGTTGCTTACTGCGCTGATCGCGACTCCCTTCTTCAGCTATGCAACCCAATATCCTCTGACGGTTACTGACCTCGACGGCCGGCAGGTCACCCTGGCTAAAGAGCCGCAGCGTATTATTTTGCAGGATGGCCGCGACATTATGACCCTCGCCCTGCTGGACCGGGACAATCCGTTTAAGCGGCTGGTGGCATGGAATAATCTGGCGAAAAAGCAGGACGTTGCCACCTGGCAGATGCTGAAAACGACGTGGCCGCAGTCGGCCACGATCCTTGACATGGGCTTCAGCGACAAGGGGAATGTCGATCTTGAAAGCGTCATCGCCCGCCAGCCGGATCTGATGATCGCCCAGCTGCGCGCCAGGCCAGCGCTGATGGAGAGCGGCGTCATCGACAAGCTCAGCGCCCTGCACGTTCCGGTGCTGTTTGTCGACTATGAGATCGACCCGGCGAAAGATACCGCTCCCAGCATCGACCTGCTGGGCAAAGTCCTCAACCGCGAGAGCCAGGCCAAAGCCTTTACCGATTACTATCGTCAGCAGCTGCAGTCGATTCGCCAGAAAACCGCGACCATCACGCCGAAGGCCAACGTCTTCGTGGAAGCGCTGGCCGGCAACAGCGACGCCTGCTGCTTTACTCACGGCCACAGCGGCTGGGGCGGGCTGGTGGAGGCGGTCGGGGCGAACAATATCGGTTCGCAGCTGCTGCCGGGCGCCTCCGGGTTCGTCTCGCTGGAGAAAATCATCAGCATGAAGCCCGACGCCTGGATAATGACCGGCTCGAAGCGCGGAAACAGCCAGGTGCTGCCCCTCGGCTATGAGGTTAAGCCGGAGGCGGTGAAAGCCCAGGCGCAGACGCTGCTGGCGCGACCGGGGGTCAGCCAGATCCCGGCGGTACAGGAAAAGCGGGCCTATGGCGTCTATCACCACTTCTATAACCATCCGTGGAATATTGTCGGCATGGAATATCTGGCGAAAGATATCTATCCGCAGGCCTTCCGCGATCTCAACCCTGATGAGACTTACCATTATATCGTGCGTCACTTCACCGACCTGCCGGACCAGCCGTTCGTCTTTTCCTGGCAGCAGAGCGAGTAATCCGGCATGCGTTTAACCTCCGACTCCGTGCTCGACGAGCTGCCCGCCGGGACTTCTGGCGTGATGGATCATTATCGCCATATCGTGCGTCGCCGCCTGCTGCTGTTGCTGCTGCTGGCGCTGTTGATTGTCGCTTCACTGCTGTTCGATTTTATGCTCGGCCCTTCCGGACTGCCGCTGCAGAGCCTGTGGCAGACGTTAACCGATCCGGCCAGCGCCGATCCGGGCATTCGCGCCATCGTCTGGGATATCCGCCTACCCTATGCGGTGATGGCGATTATCGTCGGTCTGGCGCTGGGACTGGCTGGTGCCGAAATGCAGACCATCCTCAATAACCCGCTGGCCAGCCCGTTTACCCTGGGCGTCTCCTCGGCTGCGGCGTTTGGCGCCGCGCTGGCGATTGTGCTGGGTATTGGTCTGCCCGGTATTCCCGGCCAGTGGTTTATCTCGGCCAACGCCTTTATCTTCGCCCTGCTGGCGGCCCTGCTGCTGGATGGCATTACCCGCTGGACCCAGGTGGCTACCTCCGGCGTCATTCTGTTCGGCATCGCGCTGGTCTTTACCTTTAACGCCCTGGTCTCGATGCTGCAGTTCATCGCCAATGAAGACACTCTGCAGGGGCTGGTGTTCTGGACCATGGGCAGCATCGACCGCGCCTCCTGGAGCAAAGTCGCCATCCTGCTGGTCGCCCTGGCGCTGGTGATGCCCCTGTCGCTGCGCAGCGCGTGGGCGCTGACCGCCCTAAGGCTGGGCGAGGACCGGGCCATCAGCTTTGGCATTAACGTTCGCCGTCTGCGCCTGACCACGCTGCTGCGGATCAGCATTCTGTCGGCGCTTTCGGTGGCCTTTGTCGGGCCAATCGGCTTTATCGGCCTGGTGGCGCCGCATATTGCGCGGATGCTCTTCGGCGAAGATCATCGCTTTTACCTGCCCGCCAGCGCGCTGATCGGCGCCCTGGTGCTCTCCCTGGCCTCCATCGCCTCGAAGAACCTGATACCGGGGGCCATTATTCCGGTGGGGATCGTCACTTCCCTGGTAGGGGTCCCGTTCTTTTTGAGCATTATTTTACGTCACCGGGGGCAAGTATGAGCGACCAGACGTTATCCGGGCTGTCGCTGTCTCACTTCAGCGCTGGCTACCCCAGACGCAAGGTGATCGAGAACCTGACGGTTCCCCATCTGCCGCGGGGGAAAATCACCGCGCTGCTGGGGCCAAACGGCAGCGGTAAATCGACGTTAATGCGAGCGATGGCGGGACTGGGCCCCTGCCGCGGCGAGCTGCGCCTGGAGGGAGAAAATCTGCTGACGCAGCCGTTCTCACGTCGCGCAGAACAGGTGGTCTATCTTCCGCAGACGCTCCCCGCCGGCGTGCATCTGCATGTGCTGGAGTCGATTATCGTGGCCCAGCGCGCCGCCGGGGGACGCCACAGCGCTCAGCAGCAGGAAGAGGTGATGGCGCTGCTGCGACAGCTGGGAATTGCCCACCTGGCGATGAGCTACCTCGATCAGCTCTCCGGCGGGCAAAAACAGTTGGTGGGTCTCGCCCAGTCGCTGATTCGCCAGCCGCGCCTGCTACTACTCGATGAACCGCTCAGCGCGCTTGACCTCAACTACCAGTTTCACGTGATGGATCTGGTGCGCCGGGAGACCCGGCGGCGCAACATCGTGACTCTGGTGGTGGTGCACGACATCAATATTGCCCTGCGTCACGCCGACCACGTGCTGATGCTCAAAGCGGGCCAGCTGCTTGGCGACGGCACCCCGGCCACGGTCATCACCCCTGAGACCCTGGCGGCCGTCTATGGCGTGCGCGGCCGTATTGAACCCTGTTCGCAGGGGGTGCGGCAGGTGATTATTGACGGGCTGGTGGACCGCGAGGCCTGACCGCGGCGCGGGGATGGTTGGTCCTCCCCGCGCCCGCCGGCTTAGTGATCGAGATAGATGTAGTTTTCCCAGCTCTTCATGCGGATCAGGATCTTCCTGATCAGCGACAGCTCTTTCAGGTGATCTGAGTAGACCGCCGCCTCGAGGGTAGCACCCTGCGGCAGGGCGTATTCGGCAAAACGCGGATCGGTCACCTTCAGCACCACCAGCGCCCGGCCATGGGTATTGAGTGCGTCCGTGGTCAGCAGTTTGCCCTGGCCCTGAAACTGACTCTCGCCAATCGCCGGCAGCACATCGGCCACTTCCCCACGGAAGACGGTGCCCGGGATGGCCGGAAACATCAGCTCCGCGGGCTCGCCTTTGTACAGACGCTGCAGGGCGTTCTGGCGAAATGCCGCGACATACTCCCGCGAGGCGTCACCCTCCACCGGCACAAAGGTCATCAGCGGCAGCATTCCCAGCGCGGTGGACATGGTACCAGGGCGTAAGCCGACGGTGCTGACATAGCCGTCTTCCGGGGCGCGGACGACGGTGTTATCCAGCTGAAACTGAGCCTTCTGCAGCTGCGCCAGCAGGGAGGCCACGGTGGTATTTTTGCCCTTCACCACCGAGTCCAGCGCGTTACGCGCCTGAACCACTTTCGCCTGAGCCGCGCTGACGCTGGCTTCATCGGCTTTCCACGTCTGCAGACGGGTATCGACCATTTGATCGGAGAAGGCGCCCTGGGCATGCCCCTCCCGAAAGCGGGCATACTCCCGCCGCGACTGGTCGCGCTGAGCCACCGCTCTGCTCAGCTCGGCCTCCGCCTGGCTTAACGCGGCGTTGAGGGAGAGCGCATCCTGGCTGGCCGCTTTAATCTGCGCCTGCAGATCGTCCACCTTTGCCTGGAACGGCGTCGGGTCGAGAGTAAACAGCACATCGCCCTTATGCAGCCTCTGGTTAGGCCTCACCGGTACGCTCTGCACCCGACCGCGCACCTGCGACACAATCGGTACGGTGCGAAACACCTGATTGCCGACGTCGGTATAGGGGAAGTTGTAATTCATCCCGAAGATCACCGCGCCAATCAGGGCGATACCGCCGAGCACCGCCGTCGGCACGGTCCACTTATTGAGCGGGATGCGGAAGACTTTAAACACCACGATGCATAGCGCGGCGTAGGTCAGCAACATTAACGTTTCCATTATTTTGCCTCCTTCGCTTTCAGAAGGTCCACTTCGCGCTGCACCTGCTCCAGCCGCTGGACCACCGTTTCCAGACGCTGATGCAGCACCTGCTGGTCGTCAGCGATGCGGCGCATCCCCCATCCGCGGTCTTCGCGCCACAGCGTCGCCCAGATCCACAACAAGGGCCACAGGGCATGCAGGGTAAATAAGCTGACCCAGCCGGCATAATGAATCGCATCCTGATGAGGATGGCGCCGCTCTTTGGCGATTTCATAAGGAATATCGTGAATAACAATCACGCCATAAAAAAGTATTAAGGCCACGGCGATCAGAATCGCCAGCGCCACATAGTCCAGGGTCATAAAATAACTCCAGAGTGCAAGGTTAAATAAATAAAACGGCCAGATTCAGGCGTAGCAGGGCCGGGAGAAAACGCGCGCTTAGCGCTTTGCCCGGGCGGATTTTAGCGACGTTATGTCGGGGAGCCGACGAATCTGAATCAGAATTTCTCAGGAATAGAGCGGTCGATGGAAATCAGTTTGCCTTTTTTCACCGTGATATATCCCCCCTCGCGCAGGGCGGCCAGCACCTGATAAACATAGCTGCGCGAGAGATTGGTCCGTTTAATAATAAATGCCGACAGACTTTCATGTTGCCCGCCATCGATTTCAGCGCGATATAAATAGCGCGACAGCATCGACTTAATAGTCTGAAAGCTAGTCTGGCTGCCGCGTTCATAGTGGGCATCAAGGGCAAATATACCCATATAGGCCAGGATCGTGGTCAGCTCTTGCATATAGCCCGGCGACGAATGAAAGAATATCCGTTCAAAATCGCTGGCGGATATTTTCGCCAGCTGGCATTCGCCCAGACACTGATAATAGAGCGCCACCGACGGACAATAATGTTCCAGCAACCCTAACGGCATATGCGCGATAACAATCCCAATAAGGTTCTGCTCGTCACCAAAGGCCAGCGTCATTTGCCCCTGCAGCAAAAAATAGAGATAGCCCGGCTGCGGCAGAAACGGCTGGTCTTTACTCAGGCTCAGGGTTTCACTGCAGGCGATCACCGCCGGCAGGTGCGTGGTCAGCGTCAGCTTCTGGTACCGATCGTAAATATCGCCAAAACTGGGGTTCATCGCGCTACGCACTCCTTCACCTTTTATCACCGCGGCGGGGCTAACCGCGGCCTGTGGAACTATACCTAAGCGGGTCAGGAAGGAAAAGTCCAGATCTGGAGTGGCGAAATATTCCGCCTGGCTCACATTTTTCACCCTCGCCCCGCCCTTTCGTCCGCCAATCGTTCCGCTTGCCGCCAGGCTGTGCTTTAATTAGCTAAAACGGTTTAACAAAGTTTAGCTAAGAGGAACTAGTCCTATGAATGGTAAAATCTGGGTACTCGGCGATGCGGTCGTCGATCTCCTGCCCGACGGAGAGGGCCGCCTGCTGCAATGCCCCGGCGGCGCGCCGGCCAACGTCGCGGTCGGCGTGGCGCGGCTCGGCGGCGATAGCGGGTTTATCGGCCGCGTCGGCGACGATCCCTTCGGCCGCTTTATGCGTCACACCCTGGCGCAGGAGAAGGTGGATGTGAACTATATGCGCCTCGATGCGGCGCAGCGCACCTCCACGGTGGTGGTCGATCTCGATCGCCACGGAGAGCGCACCTTTACCTTTATGGTCCGCCCGAGCGCCGACCTGTTTCTTGCGCCTGAGGATCTTCCGCCGTTTTCCGCCGGTCAGTGGCTGCACGTTTGCTCTATCGCTCTCAGCGCGGAGCCGAGCCGCAGCACGGCATTCGCGGCGATGGAGGCGATAAAGCGCGCCGGGGGCTATGTCAGCTTCGACCCCAATATCCGCAGCGACCTGTGGCAGGATCCGCAGGAACTGCGCGACTGTCTCGACCGGGCGCTGGCCCTCGCCGACGCCATAAAACTCTCGGAAGAGGAGCTGGCTTTTATCAGCGGCAGCGACGACATCGTCAGCGGCATCGCCCGGCTGAACGCCCGCTTCCAGCCGACGCTGTTGCTGGTGACCCAGGGCAAAGCGGGGGTGCAGGCCGCGCTGCGCGGGCAGGTTAGCCACTTCCCTGCCCGCCCGGTGGTCGCCGTCGATACCACCGGCGCCGGCGATGCCTTTGTCGCCGGGCTGCTCGCCGGACTCGCCGCCCACGGTATCCCTGACAACCTCGCCGCCCTGGCTCCCGACCTCACGCTGGCGCAAACCTGCGGCGCGCTGGCCACCACCGCCAAAGGCGCCATGACCGCCCTGCCCTACAGGGACGATCTTCAGCGCTCGCTGTGATCCCGTTGGGCCGGCTAACGGCCCACTTTGCTGGCGACATCACAATTCTTAAACCGGTTTAGCAATTTTTATTTTCACCGCA
This sequence comes from Klebsiella sp. 54, assembly GCF_018223875.1. Classification (NCBI taxonomy): domain Bacteria; kingdom Pseudomonadati; phylum Pseudomonadota; class Gammaproteobacteria; order Enterobacterales; family Enterobacteriaceae; genus Klebsiella; species Klebsiella sp. 54. The sequence continues at coordinate 316,766 of NZ_JAGRRA010000002.1, read as the reverse complement.
TTACCGACATGTTTACCATATTAACTAAACCGGTTTAGCAAACGTTAGCACACTCACTGATTTACCTTTGGATGTCACCAACATGTATAAAAAACGGAAGTTAGCCATTCTTATTGCTTTGCTAACCGGCGCCGCCGCCGCCCATGGGCAGACAGACCTGAACAGCATTGAAGCGCGTCTCGCCGCCCTGGAAAAACGTCTGCAGGATGCCGAGACTCGCGCCAGCACTGCCGAAAGCCGCGCCGCCTCGGCGGAGCAGAAAGTTCAGCAGCTAACCCAGCAGCAGCAACAAACCCAGGCCACCACCCAGCAGGTGGCCAAACGCACCACCCAACTGGAAGAAAAAGCCGAACGGCCCGGCGGCTTTGAGTTCCACGGCTACGCCCGCTCCGGGGTGATCATGAACGACTCCGCCGCCAGCACGAAATCCGGGGCCTATATGACCCCCGCCGGGGAAACCGGCGGCGCCATTGGTCGTCTGGGCAACCAGGCCGACACCTATGTGGAAATGAACCTCGAACATAAGCAGACCCTGGACAACGGGGCGACCACCCGGTTCAAAGTGATGGTGGCCGATGGGCAAACCACCTATAACGACTGGACGGCGAGCAGCAGCGACCTGAACGTGCGCCAGGCGTTCGTCGAGCTGGGCAACCTGCCGACCTTCGAGGGTCCGTTCAAAGGCTCGACCCTGTGGGCCGGGAAGCGCTTTGACCGCGACAACTTCGATATCCACTGGATTGACTCGGATGTGGTGTTCCTCGCCGGGACCGGCGGCGGGATCTACGACGTGAAGTGGAACGACAGCCTGCGCAGCAACTTCTCGTTATACGGCCGCAACTTTGGCGATATCGCCGACAGCAGCAACAGCGTGCAGAACTATATCGTCAGCATGAATAACTTTGCCGGCCCGGTGCAGATGATGGTCAGCGGGATGCGGGCGAAAGATAATGACGACCGCCAGGACGCAAACGGCAATCTGGTGAAAGGCGATGCCGCTAACACCGGGGTTCATGCCCTGCTGGGTCTGCACAATGAGAGCTTCTATGGCCTGCGCGACGGGACCAGCAAAACGGCCCTGCTGTACGGTCACGGCCTGGGCGCCGAGGTCAAAGGCATCGGCTCCGACGGCGCGCTGCGTCCGGGAGCCAACACCTGGCGTTTCGCCAGCTACGGCACCACCCCGCTGAGCGATCGCTGGTTTATTGCCCCGGCCGTGCTGGCGCAGAGCAGTAAAGATCGCTATGTCGATGGCGACAGCTATCAGTGGGCCACTCTCAACCTGCGTCTGATTCAGGAAGTGACGCAGAACTTCGCCCTCGCCTGGGAGGGCAGCTATCAGTACATGGATCTGCAGCCTGAAGGCTACAACGATCGCCATGCGGTCAATGGCAGCTTCTACAAGCTGACCTTCGCCCCGACCTTCAAGGTCGGCAGCATCGGCGACTTCTTCTCGCGCCCGGAGATCCGCTTTTATACATCGTGGATGGACTGGAGCAAAAAGCTGGATAACTACGCCAACGACGACGCGTTAGGCAGCAACGGGTTCAAATCGGGCGGCGAATGGTCGTTCGGTATGCAAATGGAGACCTGGTTCTGACGTGAACCCGGGCGACAGGGTAAGTAAAACATAAATATAAGGTTCGCGGTGCCAGCCATGGCCGGCGCCGCCCACGCCATATCATCATGCATTCAGAGGGTACTATGGATTTTGAACAGATTTCCCGCTCACTGCTTCCCCTGCTGGGCGGCAAGGAAAATATCGCCAGCGCCGCGCACTGCGCCACCCGGCTGCGGCTGGTGCTGGTCGACGACGCGCTCGCCGACCAGCAGGCGATTGGCAAAATCGACGGGGTGAAAGGCTGCTTTCGTAATGCCGGACAGATGCAGATCATCTTCGGCACCGGGGTGGTCAATAAAGTCTATGCTGCCTTTATCCAGGCGGCGGGTATCAGCGAATCGAGCAAATCCGAAGCCGCCGACCTGGCGGCGAAAAAGCTGAACCCGTTCCAGCGCATTGCCCGCCTGCTGTCCAACATCTTTGTGCCGATTATTCCCGCCATCGTCGCCTCCGGCCTGCTGATGGGCCTGCTGGGGATGGTGAAAACCTACGGCTGGGTCGACCCGGGCAACGCTATCTATATCATGCTGGATATGTGCAGCTCGGCGGCGTTTATTATTCTGCCGATCCTGATCGGCTTTACCGCCGCCCGCGAATTTGGCGGCAACCCTTATCTGGGCGCGACCCTCGGCGGGATCCTCACCCACCCGGCGTTGACCAACGCCTGGGGCGTCGCCGCCGGCTTCCACACCATGAATTTCTTCGGCATCGAAGTGGCGATGATCGGCTATCAGGGTACGGTCTTCCCGGTGCTTCTGGCGGTGTGGTTTATGAGCCTTGTCGAAAAACGGCTGCGCCGCGTTATTCCTGACGCGCTGGATCTGATCCTCACGCCGTTCCTGACGGTGATTATCTCTGGCTTTATCGCCCTACTGCTGATCGGCCCGGCCGGGCGCGCGCTCGGCGACGGCATTTCGTTTATCCTCAGCACGCTTATCAGCCATGCCGGCTGGCTGGCGGGCCTGCTGTTCGGCGGCCTCTATTCGGTGATCGTCATTACCGGTATCCATCACAGCTTCCATGCCATTGAGGCGGGTCTGCTCGGCAATCCGTCAATCGGCGTCAACTTCCTGCTGCCTATCTGGGCGATGGCCAACGTCGCTCAGGGCGGCGCCTGCTTTGCCGTGTGGTTTAAAACCAAAGATGCCAAAATCAAAGCCATTACCTTGCCGTCGGCGTTTTCGGCGATGCTGGGGATCACCGAGGCGGCGATCTTCGGGATTAACCTGCGCTTTGTGAAACCGTTCATCGCCGCGCTGGTGGGCGGTGCCGCCGGCGGCGCCTGGGTGGTGTCGATGCACGTCTACATGACCGCGGTGGGCCTGACGGCGATCCCGGGAATGGCCATCGTGCAGGCCAGTTCGCTGCTGAACTACATTATCGGGATGGCGATCGCCTTCGCCGTGGCCTTCGCGCTCTCTCTGACGCTGAAATACAAAACGGACGCTGAATAATGTCATTACCGTCACGCCTGCCTGCGATCCTGCAGGCCGTTATGCAGGGCCAGCCGCAGGCGCTGGCCGACGACCATTACCCGCAATGGCATCTGGCGCCGGTCAGCGGACTGCTGAACGATCCCAACGGCTTTTGCCAGGTCGCCGGGCGTTATCACCTGTTTTATCAGTGGAACCCGCTCGCCTGCGACCACACCTATAAGTGCTGGGGACACTGGAGCTCAGCCGACCTGCTGCACTGGCGGCATGAACCTATCGCCCTGATGCCGGATGAAGAGTATGACCGCAACGGCTGCTACTCCGGCAGCGCAGTCGAGTTCGAGGGTACCCTGACCCTGTGCTACACCGGCAACGTGAAGTTCCCCGACGGCGGGCGCACCGCCTGGCAATGTCTGGCGACGGAAAATGCCGATGGCACCTTCAGCAAGCTGGGGCCGGTACTGCCGCTGCCGGAAGGCTATACCGGCCATGTACGTGACCCTAAGGTGTGGCGCCAGGACGGGCGCTGGTACATGGTCCTCGGGGCGCAGGATGTGCAACAGCGCGGCAAAGTGCTGCTGTTTACCGCCAGCGACCTGCGGGATTGGCGCCTGGTGGGCGAGATAGCCGGGCATGACGTTAACGGCCTGGCGAACGGTGGCTACATGTGGGAGTGCCCGGACCTGTTTCCGCTGGGGGACACCCACCTGCTGATTTGCTGCCCGCAGGGGCTGGCCCGCGAAGCTCAGCGTTTTCTCAATACCTATCCTGCGGTGTGGATGGCAGGCCGTTTCGACGCCGAACGCGGCGCCTTCGACCATGGCCCGCTGCACGAGCTGGACAGCGGATTTGAGTTCTACGCGCCGCAGACCATGCTGGCCGAAGATGGCCGCCGCCTGCTGGTCGGCTGGATGGGCGTCCCGGACGGGGAAGAGATGCATCAGCCCACCCGCGCGCAGGGATGGATCCACCAGATGACCTGCGTGCGCGAACTGGCCTGGCAGTCGGGTGCCCTGTATCAGCGTCCGCTGCGCGAACTGACCGCCCTGCGCGGGGAAGCCCAGGGCTGGCGCGGGCAGACCCTGCCCCTCGCCCCGATGGAGCTGGCCTTTGACATCGCCCCCAACAGCACGCTGGGGCTGGATTTTGCCGGCGCCCTACAGCTCACCGTCAACCGCGACGGCCTGCGCCTGTCGCGCCGCGGCCTGCAGACGGCGGAGATGCATCATCGCTACTGGCGCGGCGAGGCGCGGCGGCTGCAGATCTTTATCGACCGCTCCAGTGTGGAAATTTTCATCAACGATGGCGAAGGGGTAATGAGCAGCCGCTTCTTCCCGGGCTATCCGGGGCAGCTCATCTTCAGCGGTGCGACGCCGGTGGCATTCTGCCGCTGGCTGCTGCGGCCATGCATGGTAGAATAAGCGTTTTGCTTTCAGGCTCCCGGGTACTGATGAAAACCAAACGCGTAACTATCAAAGATATCGCCGAACTGGCGGGCGTCTCCAAAGCGACCGCCAGCCTGGTACTCAACGGTCGTGGCAAAGAGCTGCGCGTGGCGCAGGAGACGCGCGAGCGCGTGCTGGCGATCGCCCGCGAGCAGCACTATCAGCCGAGCATTCACGCGCGCTCGCTGCGTGATAACCGCAGCCATACCATTGGCCTGGTGGTGCCGGAAATCACCAACTACGGGTTTGCCGTTTTCTCCCATGAGCTTGAGACGCTCTGCCGGGAAGCCGGCGTGCAGCTGCTTATCTCCTGCACCGACGAAAACCCCGGCCAGGAGAGCGTGGTGGTCAATAACATGATTGCCCGCCAGGTCGACGGCCTGATCGTCGCCTCGTGCATGCACAGCGATGCCGACTACCTGAAGCTCAGCGAACAGCTGCCGGTGGTGCTGTTTGACCGCTCCCCCAGCGACAGCGCCCTGCCGCTGGTGATGACTGACTCGGTCACCCCAACGGCCGAACTGATCTCCCGCATCGCCCCTCAGCATGCGGACGAGTTCTGGTTTCTCGGCGGCCAGCCGCGGCTATCGCCTTCGCGCGACCGGCTGGCGGGATTCACCCAGGGCCTGGCTCAGGCGGGGGTTACGCTGCGTCCCGAATGGGTGATCAACGGCAACTATCACCCCAGCTCCGGCTACGAGATGTTCGCCGCGCTCTGCGCGCGGCTGGGACGGCCGCCGAAGGCGCTGTTCACCGCGGCCTGCGGCCTGCTGGAAGGGGTCCTGCGCTATATGAGCCAGCACCATCTGCTGGACTCCAATATTCATCTCGCCAGCTTCGACGATCACTATCTGTACGATTCACTTTCCCTGCGCATTGATACCGTGCAGCAGGATAATCGCCAGCTGGCCTGGCACTGCTACGATCTGCTCAGCCAGCTGATCGACGGCCAGGCGCCGGAGCCGCTCCAGCGCTATCTGCCCGCTACCCTGCAGTTTCGCCATGCCTGACGGCGCCGGCGGCGATTAGCGTTTTCGCCGGGCGCGCGCCGCCTGCCTCAGCGTCAGCAGCACGCTGGCGAGCACCACGCCGAGGCCAATTGTTACCTGCCAGCGGTAAGCCATCAGCAGCGAGGGCAATCCGCCGTCCGGCGCCAGCATCACGAGATTCCAGCCCGCCAGGCCGGCATTGCCGTTCAGCGCCCGGCTTAACATCCGCTGATGCGGGGCGAAGGGCTGAATGGTCTGGTAATGGCTGCCGAACAGCGGCGGCTGCATCTCCCGCGGGAACTGTGCCTGCACCTGGGCCAGCACGCTGGCCGGCAGCAGATGCCCGTCGCCATTCACCAGCAGTAGCCGATAATGCCGCTGCCGGGCCAGGGTATGCAGATCGGCGCGCATCACCGCCAGCGGCCAGGTCGCTTCCCGCTGCGGAGCGGGGGTGTTCATCCGCTGTTCAAGGCGTTCCGCCACCCACCGCGCATCCTCCTCCAGCTGCCGGGTATGCATCTCACGGTAAACCTCTCTGGCCGGCAGGTTCACGCCCCGACTGAGGATCAGGATCGCCAGTCCCGCCAGCAGGCTGACGATAATGCCCCTTCTCCCCGGTCGCGAGAGCGGCGAGGATTTGATTAAGGATGGTGTATTCATACGACTCCAGAAACAGGGGGCAAGGCGTGGCCCCCTGGCGAATGGACAACAAAAGTCGCGAAACTGTACAGGATGCGCAGCGCGGGAAAAACAGACAGCCGGCGCCTGGCGGGACGTATTTTGTTTATTTCTGGACAGGGCTGGCGGTAACGACGCGCTTCGCCGTTGCCGCCAGTTGATAAGATTAGCGTTTTTTCCGGTTGCGGCGCATGTCGATGGTCACCGCCGCGACGATAATGATCCCTTTAATAATATCCTGCACGTAGGCATCGACGCCGACAAAGGTAAAGCCGCTCTTGATCAGGCCAAGGATCATCGCGCCAATCAGGGTGCCGGTAATGCGCCCCACCCCACCCATTAAGCTGCTGCCGCCGATCACCGCCGCGGCAATCGCGTCCAGCTCGTAGGACATCCCCATGCTCGACTGGCCACTGCTGACGCGCGCCGCCAGCACTACCCCAGCCAGCCCGGAGAGCGCCCCGGCGATGGTGTAGACGATCACCAGGTATTTATTCACGTTGATGCCGGACACTTTGGCCGAGGTCATGTTGCCGCCGATGGCATACACATATTTGCCATACCGGGTATGCTTCAGCGCAATGTGAAACACTGCGGCAATCACGAAGAAGATGATCACCGGCATCGCCCCCTGGCCTATCGCCGTAAAGCTGTCGGAGAGGAAGCTTATCGGATTGCCCTGGGTGTAATACTGCGCCAGACCGCGCGCCGAGACCATCATCCCGAGGGTGGCGATAAATGGCGGGATGCCGGTTCGCGTCACCAGGAAACCGTTGGTCAGCCCACACAGCAGGCCGACGCCGATCCCCGCGCAAATCGGGATCACCGCCGGCAGGTTGACCAGCGCCGGGAACATTGGCGACAGGCTGTCGGAGGTTTGCGCAAGGCTCGCCGCCACCACCGCCGCGAGGGCGATAACCGAGCCGGAGGAGAGGTCAATCCCGGTGGTGATGATCACCTGGGTGACGCCGACGGCGATGATGCCGATGATCGCCACCTGCAGCACAATCAGCACCAGGCGGTTGGTATTGAGCAGGAACGACTGGTCGCGAACATACCAGCCGGCGATTTCAAAGGTCAGGGCAATCACCAGCATCACCACAAAGATGCCGGTATCTTTCGGCATTTTATGCCGCAAATTAGCGAAGAAGGAGGAACCCTCGCTGGCCGGAGCCGCCGTTAATTTCATATTACTCATTCTCTGTGCCTCAATGGGATGCCAACGACAAAATGGTTTCCTGGTCGGCTTCGTCTTTTTCCAGGATGCCGGTGATACGGCCTTCATGCATCACCATGACCCGGTCACTCATGCCAAGGATTTCCGGCAGCTCAGAGGAGACCATAATGACCGCCACCCCCCGGTTCGCCAGTTCACTGATAAGATGATAAATTTCCGCCTTCGCCCCGACGTCGATGCCGCGGGTCGGCTCATCGAGAATTAAGATTTTCGGTTGCGCTAACAGCCAGCGCGCAATCAGAACTTTTTGCTGATTCCCCCCGCTGAGGTTATTAATAATTTGATCCATCGTCGGCGTTTTAATATTGAGCCGACGGATTTGCTCCATGCAGTCTTCGGCCATTTTCACGTGCTGGACAAAACCGCTCTTGCCGATATATTCCGGCATTTTGACGATACTCATATTTTCCAGCACCGACAGCACCAGAAACAGGCCCGACTTTTTACGGTCTTCGGTTAATAACGCCATTCCCTTTTCAATCGCCACGGAGGGGGAATCAATGGTCACCGGCGCCCCGTCGATCAGCACTTCGCCGCTGTCGAAGCGTTCCATGCCAAACAGGCTTTCCATCACCTCGCTGCGCCCGGCGCCCACCAGCCCGGCCACGCCGAGGATCTCGCCGCGACGCACGGTAAAGCTGACATCATGGAACACGCCCTGGCGCGTCAGATTGCGCACCGTCAGCACCTCTTCGCCGATGGTGTTATTAAATTTCGGGAACAGCTGGGTTAATTCGCGGCCCACCATCTGGGTAATCAGCGACTGGCGGGTAAATTCGGTGGTGTTTTTGCTCCCCACCCAGGTCCCATCGCGAAAGACGCTGATCTCATCGGTGATAGCGAAGATCTCATCCATTTTATGGCTGATATAGATGATCGCTTTGCCCTGGGCCCGCAGGTCGCGGATGATGGTGAACAGGTGAGCTACCTCGCCTTCGGTCAGCGCCGAAGTGGGCTCATCCATGATCACAATATCCGCGTTCCATGAGACCGCTTTGGCAATCTCCACCATCTGCTGGGCGGCGATGCTCAGGTCCCCCACCAGCCGGTCGGCGGTTAAGCGAATATTCAGCTTATCCAGCAGCGCCTGGGTCTGGCGGGTCAGCTGGCCGTGGTCGACAAAGCCGTACTTCATCGGCTCGCGCCCCAGCCAGATATTCTCCGCCACCGTCATATGCGGCACCAGATTCAGCTCCTGGTGGATCATCGATATCCCCGAGCGCAGCGCATCCATGGTGTCGGTAAACTCCACCGGCTCACCTTTCACGCGAATCGATCCTTTATCCGGGCGATAGATACCGATCAGGCACTTCATTAGCGTGGATTTACCGGCGCCGTTCTCGCCCATCAGGGCGTGCACCGTTCCCGGGCGCACGCGTAATGAGACATTGTCGAGCGCCTTCACGCCGGGGAAGAACTTACTGATACCTTCGGCTTCAAGGGCAAAAGCGTTCATACATCCACCTCCGTACCACAGGTTGGCCAGGATTATTTCTGATTACGATTGGTAAATTCAGCCATGTTCTCTTTGGTGATCAGCTGATACGGCACGTCGATGATTTTCTCCACTTTCTCACCGTTCGCCAGCTTGATGGCCGCGTCTACGGCGCCCTCACCCTGGCCTTTCGCATCCTGGAAGATGGTGGCGATCATCTTGCCGCTCTTCAGCATCTGCAGCGCATCCGGGGTGCCATCCACGCCGGCGATAAGAATATGGTTCGGGTTTTTACCCAGCGCCTGCAGGGCGCCGATCGCCATTTCATCGTTGTTGGAGGCGATGGCCTGGATATCCTCGCCGCTGGTCATCCAGTTGCTGACCACGTCCACGGCGTCATTGCGGGTGAATTTCGCGGTCTGCTTCTGCACGATTTTGATGTTCGGGTATTTGGCGACAACCTCTTCCACCCCTTTGGTGCGGTCGCGAGTGGATTCATTCGCCAGGTCGCCGAGCAGGATCGCCACATTGCCCTTACCGTTCATCGCTTTCGCCAGCGCTTCCATCTGCAGACGGCCGGCGAGAATCGAGTCCGACCCCACATAGGCCATCTTGTCGGTCAGCTCCGCCTGCGGGCGACGGTTCACAAATACCAGCGGGATCCCGGCCTTGGTGGCCTGATCCATGATCGGTTTCACCGCATTGGTATCCACCGGGTTAACGATAATGGCGTCCACCCCCTGGCCGATAAAGTTCTGCACCTGCTGCAGCTGCTGGGAGACATCCCCTTTCGCGTCCTCGATCTGCGATTTCACCCCATCTTTTTTCATCTCTTTTTGCATCGAGGTACGCAGGATCGTCAGGAAGTTATCGTCAAACAGCGCCATCGAGACGCCAATGGAGACATCTTTTGCCATAACCACCGCAGGCAGCATGCAGGCTAACAAAGAGGCAACAATCGTTTTCTTAATATTCATAGTTGATCCTTGATTTTGTAGGTACGCCGGTGAATGAAACAAAATGAAAAATTAATTTCAGTCAGGTTGCGACAAATGTCTGTTGTGACGGCGACGGCGCTGCGGGGTTTTCCGCATTTCGTCGTGATCGGAATCACAAATAATGGCTGTTTTATCACCACTTTTTTGAAACATCAGTCCATTTATGCCACACCATGAATTCCAGACCATTTATTTCATTAACAAGACATTTGAAACTTTTATAAGTAAATAACTGAAATGAAAATTTTAAAACTATGCAGTAACAGAATTTTGACAGACATCTAACATTGCTGCATAAATGAGCGAAAAATGAGAGGCAGACAACGCTTTAAAGCGATCGCCCCCGGCGGGGTTGGCATTTACCCGCCGGGGAAATCCGTGTTGTCAGGAAGGGAGGCGCCGCACGCCTTAGTCCACGTTCTCGGCGCTGTAGAGGATAAAGTCGACTTTCCCGTCGGCATAGGTTTGCGGCTGATAGCCGGACTCCAGATGGCGCAGCATCAGGTCGATCGCCAGCTGGGCGTGCTGGCGGGTGTTCTGATCGAGCGTTAACGCCAGGCTGCCCCGGGCCAGCTGCTGGCGGGTGGTATTGTAGCGCTCATGGGTGATCCAGCAGACGTCGCTTTCGCGGCGGTGGCGAGCCAGCGCCTCGGCTATCTGAGTATTGCCAAGCCCGGTGTTATAGATCCCGACAATATGCCGGCTGCGGCACAGAGCCTGCTCCAGCAGGCGGGTGATCTGCTCCCGCCGCTCCTCGCCCGCCAGCACCTCATTAAGCTGCAGGTGGGGAAAGCGCTGGCTCAGCACCTCGCGGAACCCCTGGATGCGCAGGCGATGCGCGCTGTAATCCTCCCGGCCGCTCACCATCAGCACCTCCCCGGGCCGCGGCGTCATTCTCCCCATCATTAACCCCGCGGTGCGGCCAGCCTGCAGCTGATTGATCCCGACGTGGCAGAGCCGGTCGGCGCCGGGCAGATCCGTCGCCAGGGTGATGGCGGGGACGCCCGCTTCCCGGCAGCGGCGCAGCGCGTCATGCACCACAGGGTGGTCATTGCCGAAGACGATGATCCCCTGACGCTGCTGGCAGCTGCGCATAATGCGCCGGGCCAGGGTCGCCGGCTGCGACTCCGGGACAAAGGTGCGGTGCAGGGTCAGACGGCGATAGCCGAGGCTATCCGCGACGGCGGCGAAATCCTGCGCCAGCTGCGGAAAAAAGAACGAGTCATTGCTGCTGAGAAAGAGCTCAATCTGCCACGGAAAGCGGTGCTCCTCCGGCAGGATCCGCTTCAGCCCCGCCTCCCGCGCCGCCTGCAGCACTTTGCGCGTGGTCTGCGGCGATACGCCGCCGCGTTCGTTCAGCACCCGGTCCACAGTGGCCACGCCGACGCCAATCTGTCTGGCCAGCATCGCCAGTGACATGTTTTTCATCGCCCCTCTCTTCAATGATGGAAATACATCAAAACGGCAGTGTCAGTGAGTTTAGCAAACCGATTATGGTGGCACCGTCCCTTCGCCATTCTGGAGAAAAATAATGAATTGCAAACGTTTTGCCCTGGTAGGCAGTGGTTTTATCGGTCAGGTTCATGCCGCCAGCCTCGCCCGTCATGACGGGAGCGAGTTGACGATGGTAGCCGATGTCGCGCCGGAGCGCGCCCAGGCGCTGGCCGCCCGCTATGGCGCCCGGGCGGTGACAGTGAGCGAGGCTCTCCGTAGCGACGCCATCGACGCTGTGCTGATCGCCAGCTCAACCCCGTCGCATGCCGAACTGCTGGAAGCCGCCGCCCGGGCGGGCAAGGCGGTCTATTGCGAAAAACCGATCGACCTCTCCCTGGCGCGCGCCCGCGAGGTGGTGGAGCGGGTGCTTCCCCTGAACGTGCCGGTCACCGTCGGCTTTAACCGGCGCTTCGACAGCAGCCATCAGCAGCTCCGCCGCCAGCTGGAGCAGGGCGCGATCGGTCGGGTGGAGCTGGTGCAGATGGTCTGCCGCGCCTCCAGCATGCCGCCGCTCGACTATCTGCGCAGCTCCGGCGGTCAGATGCGCGATCAGGCGATTCACTTCTTCGACCTTCTGCGCTTTCTCACCGGCGATGAAGTGCATACCGTGGCGGCGATGGGCGCGGCGCTGGCCCTGCCGGAAATCGCCGAATTTGGCGATGTTGACACCTCCATCCTGATGATGCAGATGCGCGGCGGCGCGCTGGCGCAGCTGGACAACACCCGCCGCACCGGCCACGGGTATGATGAACGGATCACCCTGCTGGGCGCAGAGGGCGCGCTGGAGTCCGGCAGCCAGTCGCCGGCGGGCCCTACCCTGTGGCGCGGCAATCAGCGCATTGAACCAGGCCTGTGGCCGGACTGGTTCAGCCGGGTGCAAGGATCTTATTACCAGCATCTTGACGCCTTTATCCGCGCTCTGAATGGCGAAACCGTGGCCGACCTGCCCGGCCTGGTGGACGGCCTGCAGGCGCAGGCGATTGCCGAAGCGGCCGTTCAGTCTCTGCAGCGCGGCCAGTTTGTCGCCGTCGACGACTGTCGATGAGGGGTTGCGTGGCACCAGCTATCAGGCTCTGAACCTGCCTTTATGCCGGGCGGCGGCAACGCCTTGCCCGGCCTACATAGCACAGGCATTAATCCGCTTTAATATCAAACGGTTGCATAGATATTCCAGGCCCGCGCAAGCGCAGCGCCGCCGGGCAAGGACAGCCGGCACCGTGCGCGTCCCGCTGCCGGGCAATGGCGGACACGCTCGCGCTGCCTGCAAACCAAAGCCCGGCCGGCCCCTTAGCGTTCTTCGTTAAACACCGCGCCCACCTGGCGCCGCACCTCATCCATCACCTGCAGATTCTGCAGCACCCGACTGAGCGGCCGCAGCGGCGAGTCCTGCAGCCCCTGACCGACGCACCAGGCAAAATGCTCCGCCTGCCAGAACAGCTGGTCGTAGCGATTGCGCGGCTCTTCCCAGCGCAGCGCCTGCCCGCCCTGGCTGGCGGCGAGGGTGAACCCGCCGGGGGCGTAAAACTGACCGTCGATCGTCAGGGTCGCCTGACGTCCGGCCACCACCGCCCCGCCCGGCGTGTTGCTGAACAACGTCGTGTTTAACAGCCCCTGCATCCCGTTCCGCCAGCTGAACAACATCGACGTCTGGCCGTTAAGCCCCTCTGCCGTCGCGCTGCCGCGGGCGACAATCTCCTGCGGCATGCCGCCTACCATCAGCGCAAACGAGGTCAGATAGCTGCCGAGATCCATCATCGGCCCGCCGGCAAGGTCGGCATTAAAGATGCGGTGGTCGGTAGTAAAATACTCGCCGTGATCGGCCAGCAGGGTATGCAGGTCGCCGAGCACCCCATCCTCCAGCAGCTGGCGGATCACATCATACTTCGGCGCGTAATCGCACCACATCGCCTCCAGCGCCAGTTTTCCCTGGCGGGCGGCTTCGGCCTGCAGTTCACGTCCTTCGCCAAGGTTGAGCGCGAAGGGCTTCTCAATCAGCACGTGTTTGCCCGCCTTCAGCGCCTGCATGCCGTCGGGAAAGTGATGGTTGTGCGGCGTCGCAATATACACCGCATCAATATCCGGACGCGCCAGCATCTCCGCCACATGGCCGTAAGCCTGGGGGATCCCCCATTCCGCGGCTACCCGGTCGGCCTTCGCCTGGCTGCGGGAGGCAACGGCCACCACCTGCTGCCGGCTCTGGGTTTTCAATGAGTGCACAAAACGCTCGGCGATCCAGCCTGGACCGATAATGCCCCAGCGCAGGGAGGGAATGCTCTGCGCCGCCGGGCGGCGCGGGGTCGGTAATTGTGAGGGAAACATAGCGGCTCCTTAATCCTTAACCACGTTAACCCAGCGACGGCTGACCATCGAGGCTTCAATCGCCGACAGCACACGCTGATTCTGTAAACCAAATTCAAAGCTGGGATAGCAGTCGTCGTCCCCGCAAATCCCCTGCACCAGGTCATGCACTTCAATCACCTTGACGTCAAAATAGCCCAGCCCGCCGCCGCCAAAATCGAAGCCGAAGAAGCCGGCATAGGCCGGGATCTGGCTCCCGGCATACAGCGTTTTAAAGCCGCGGTCGTGTTTGTCATCGCGGAAGCGATAGACCTGCAGTTCGTTAAAGCGCTCCCCGTCCATATACAGCGTGCCTTCGGTGCCGGAGACCTCCCAGAACACGCCGAAGATGCGCCCGGCGGCGATGCGCGAGGCCTCAATCACCCCCGCGGCGCCGCTGTCGAAATTGACCAGACACTGAACCTGATCGTCATTTTCCACTTCCCGCCACTCGGCATCGGCCGCGACCCGGCTGGCATACCCGGCATCGGTCTGCGGTACCGGACGCTGGCGCAGACAGGTTTGCGCGCTGGCGGTCACTTCACGGATCCCGCCCATCAAAAACTGGGCGACGGACAGGGTATGGGCGCCGAGGTCGCCAAGCGCCCCGCTGCCGCCGAGGGTTTTCGAGCAGCGCCAGGACCAGGGCAGGTTCGGGTCGTTATAAAACCCCTGATCAAAGGTGCCGCGAAAGCGCACCGGTTCGCCAATATCGCCCCGGGCGATAATCTGCTTTGCCAGCAGCGCCGCCGGGGTTTTGATGTTGTTAAAGGCCACCATGGTCTTCACCCCCGCGCGCCGGGCCGCCTGCGCCATCTCCTGCGCCTGCTGCTCGTTAACCGCCAGCGGCTTCTCGCAATAGACATGTTTACCCGCCGCGATCGCCGCCATCGCCATCGTGTAGTGCAGATGGTTCGGCGAGGTAATATCCACCACGTCCACCAGCGGATCGTTCACCAGTTCGCGCCAGTCACCGTAAGCCTTCTCCGCCCCCAGCTTCACCGCATGACGTTCGGCCAGCGCCTGATCCTGATCCGCCAGCGCGTAAAGATAGGGGCGCTTCGGCAGATCGGGATAGAACATGGCCGCGCGACGGTAAGCGTCGGCGTGCGCCTGGCCCATAAAACCGGAGCCGATGAGACCAATATTTAACCGCGCGCTCATGATGCGTGCTCCTCTGATGATGAAGGGGACGAGAAATGGTGCGCCAGCCAGGCGAAGGCGCGGCGGGCGGTGGCCAACGGCGGCGCCATCGCCGGGTCCTGCTCGGCTTCGATAATCAGCCAGCCGCGGTAGTCGCTGTCGCGGGCAAAGTCGAGGATCGGCGCATAGTCGATGCAGCCGTCGCCAGGGATGGTAAACAGCCCGGCGCGCACCGCCTCGTTAAAGCTCAGGTTTTCGCGATACAGGCGCCCCAACACCTGCGGACGGACGTCTTTCAGATGCAGATGGCGGATACGGTGACCATATTTTTCCAGCACGCGCGGGATATCGACCCCGGCGACGAAGGCGTGTCCGGTATCAAACGCCAGCCCGACGTTGTCATGGGTCTGTGACAGAAACCGCTCCAGCTCGTCGTCGTGCTCCACCAGCATCATCAGGTGATGGTGATAGGCCAGCCGCAGACCGTAGTCCCGCAGCAGCAGGTCGGCAAAGGTATTCAGCTTATGGCAATACGCCGTCAGACTGACGCGGCTTAACGGCGGCGAGAGCGAGATCGGCTCATCAAGCGGCGTTTCACCGGGCAGCTGCCCGCACTCGCCATAGACCATGACCCTGGCGCCGAGCTGCTGCAGGAGCTGCGCGTGGCCCCGCACCGCCTCAAGCTCCGCTTCTGCGCTGCGGTCAGCCAGTAAGCCGCTGTACCAGCCGGACGCCAGCCGCAGGTCAGCCGCCGCCAGCAGAGGCCCCAGCGTCTCCGCCTGGCGGGGAAACTTGCGCCCTAACTCAATGCCCTGAAATCCCGCCTCCCGCGCCTCGCGCAGACAGGTGTCGAGAGGGATATCGCCGCCTAAATCCTCCAGCACATCGTTGGTCCAGCACAGGGGGCTAATGCCCCACTGCAGGTGCTCTGTCGCCATGTTTATCTCCTTTTCAGCCAGTCGTCTGGTGTGCCGTCACTATAAGCAGGCGACGACCAGCGATGAAAACGGAGAAATGATGGAAATCCATCATTGCCGCGGGCGGAATATCCGTTGTCGCCAGTAGCCCTGAAAAATTAATGGAAATAATGCTTGCTGCAGGCTTATTTTGCAGATAAAAATTACTGGCTTAATAACCCGTTTCAGAGGTTATCCCTTTCATTCGAAATATGATGATAGCAATATGAAAAAAACTCAATACTGCACCAGCGCGGGCTTTAGCCCTGCGCCCAGGCCTGGCCTGCTGTTATTTGCGTAAGTGACAAATAATCGCTTTTAAAACATCAATTACTTAACATTCTCTCTGCAATAATATGACAAGCAGCGGGAAGATACGGTGATAAATAAAATCAGGGTAATGATGTTTTTACAAATAAATAACTCTTCGCCTTTCTGCTCATTATTTGTCAGGAATGGCTGCGGTTATATTTATTCTGACGCCCCCGGAGAATACACCAATGTGTATCAACCTTTATGACAATGCGCGCCGCTATCGCAATGAGAAACAATAAGATGAATAAGACCTGGCTTTTCACCACCCTCACCCTGGCGCTGGTCGCCGCCGCGCCGGCCCACGCCATTAGCGCGAAATACCGGGAGCAGCTTGAACGCTCCGGCTGTACGCAGATGACCGACGGGACCACCTGCGATATTCATAAAACCAAAGCCGAGAATGCCGCCGCCGCGCAGCAGGCCAGCAGCGGCTTCGGCCCCTGGCTGGGCACCTGGTATGTTTATACTGAATATGGCGATAAAATTGATGAGATTACCGTCACCGCTAAAACGGTGAAAACTCATGGTCATCTGGTGGAGGACGCGAAAGCGAGCCAGGGTAAGCTGACTTTCCGGGTGAAAAACTCAACCTTTACTCTCAACGACGCCTTTAACGGCAACTGGACAAACGGCAGCCAGCGCGGCACGTTGCAAAAAATAGAGTAAACTCCCTGCTCCCCGGCGGGGGCACACCATGCCGATAGACTGCGGTGACCGGTTCATCCGGCCAGGCAAGCAATGTGATGTGACTCATGCGGGGAGACCTCCCGGCGCGGGCCGGGAGGGAGTGCAACAGATTACTTCTGCGGACGCATGGCCGGGAAGAGGATTACGTCGCGGATGGTATGGCTGTTGGTAAACAGCATCACCATGCGGTCGATACCGATGCCCAGACCGGCGGTCGGCGGCAGGCCGTACTCCAGCGCGGTGACGTAGTCTTCGTCATAGAACATCGCTTCGTCATCGCCCGCCGCTTTGGCGTTGACCTGATCCTGGAAACGCTGCGCCTGATCTTCCGCATCGTTCAGCTCGCTGAAACCGTTACCGATTTCGCGGCCGCCGATGAAGAACTCGAAGCGGTCGGTGATTTCCGGGTTCACGTCGTTGCGGCGCGCCAGCGGGGAAACTTCCGCTGGATATTCAGTGATAAAGGTCGGCTGGATGAGGTGCGCTTCCGCCACTTCATCGAAGATTTCGGTGACGATGCGCCCCAGACCCCAGCTTTTCTCTACCTGAATGCCGAGAGATTCCGCCAGCGCTTTCGCCGCGTCGAAGTTATCCAGATCCGCCATGTTGGTTTCCGGACGATGTTTTTTGATCGCCTCGCGCATGGTCAGTTTTTCAAACGGCTTGCCGAAGTCAAAAACCTGGTCGCCATACGGCACCTCGGTTTTGCCCAGAACCGTCTGCGCCAGGGTGCGGAACAGCGACTCGGTCAGTTCGATCAGGTCTTTGTAGTCCGCGTACGCCATGTACAGTTCCATCATGGTGAACTCTGGGTTATGACGTACCGAGATCCCTTCGTTGCGGAAGTTACGGTTGATTTCAAACACGCGTTCGAAACCGCCGACCACCAGACGTTTCAGATACAGTTCCGGCGCGATGCGCAGGTACATATCGAGATCGAGCGCGTTGTGATGAGTGATAAACGGACGGGCGGACGCGCCGCCAGGGATCACCTGCATCATCGGGGTTTCCACTTCCATAAAGCCGCGGGCCACCATGAACTGACGCATGGTCGCGAGGATCTGCGAGCGGATGCGGAACGTATGGCGCGACTCTTCGTTAGCGATCAGATCCAGATAGCGCTGGCGATAGCGGACTTCCTGATCCTGCAGGCCGTGGAATTTATCCGGCAGCGGGCGCAGGGCTTTGGTCAGCAGGCGCAGCTCGGTGCAGTGGATGGAGAGTTCGCCGGTTTGCGTTTTGAACAGCTTGCCGCGGGCGGCGATGATGTCGCCGAGATCCCATTTCTTAAACTGTTCGTTGTAGACGCCTTCCGGCAGGTCATCGCGGGCCACGTACAGCTGGATACGGCCGCCGACGTCCTGGAGGGTGACGAAGGAGGCTTTGCCCATCACGCGGCGGGTCATCATCCGGCCGGCCACCGCAACTTCAACGTTCAGGGAAGCGAGTTCATCGTTATCCTTCGCATCGAATTCAGCGTGCAATTGGTCAGAGGTATGATCGCGACGGAAATCGTTGGGGAAAGCTACGCCCTGCTCACGCAGCGCAGCCAGTTTTTCGCGACGAGTTTTCAGTTCATTATTAAGGTCAATGGCCTCATCGGCACCTTGTGCTTGTTGTTCAGACATATGGGTTCCTCATAACCTTGCTTTCAAACTAGCTTCGATAAATTGAACCAGGTCACCCTTCCGCGCGGCCTGTCTCCGGCTTTACACCGAAGAACAAGAGTAACGAATCTGGCTTCACTTCAAGCTGATCTCACTCAGCTATGCCTTCACTAACGGTATTTTTTATCGTTGGCTTCCGCGCCTGCCAGAATATCCTCCTCCTGTTCACTACGCTGTGCAAGGAGCGGCTTTGCGCTCCGCTGTTGATGGAATACCCCCGGTCGCGCTGCGCTTACCGGGGCGATAAATCGCGCTGGCCGATAGCCCGCCGGGACGCGCATCAGGCGCCGCCGCCGGGAAGTTCGCCAGCCGCCGCGCGGCGTTTGCCGACGCTACAGGCTGCGGCAAAGGCGATAATCACCATCACCGCCACGCAGCCGAGGGTCCATTCGCCCATCTGCGAGAAAAAATGCTGATAGGCGGCAATCGCCGTATCGCTGATTTGCGATTCGGTGGTCTGCTGGGCGACCACGCCCGCCAGCCAGTTGGCCACCGCGCCGGTGGCCAGCATGTAGATCCCGGTCAACACCCCGGTGACGCCGGGCATGTTCAGGCGGGTGATTTGCGCCATCGCCACCGGGTCGATAAACAGTTCGGCAAAGCCCATCATCGCCAGCCCGGCGACCATCATGCCCATCGAGGCCTGACCGTCAGCGGCGCCGTGGCGGGCATTAAGCGCCAGCAGCATAAAGCCGCCGCCCATCAGCAGCAGGCCGAAAGCGAATTTCAACCAGACGCGCAGCACCGAACGTACGCTGCCTTCCGGGCGCATCAGCCACGCCAGTACCACGCCGGCCGCCATCACCGCCACCGCATTAACCGACTGGAACAGCGCCGTCGGCACCTCCCAGTTCAGCAGGCGGCGGTTAACAAAGTGGTCGATAAACAGGCTAATCGAGCTCCCGCCCTGCTGAGCCAGCACCCAGAACAGCGTCCCGGCAAGCATCAGCAGGACGATCTGCCATAGCGCGCGACGATGCTCGGGCGCTTTGATCATGATCCGCGCCACCATCTGGGCGGCAAACAAGCAGACGATCGCCAGCAGATAGCCGGACCAGTTGTTTTGCAGTAGCAGTGTGAAGAACACCGGCGCCAGGCACAGCATCACCAGCAGCCAGCCCCAGGTCGGCAGCACGAATTTCACCGCCCGCAGCGCCGGTTTATCGACGCCGCGGGTATGCCGGAAATGGCGGCTGCCGCTTAAGAAAATCATCAGTCCGATGAACATACCGATTCCCGCCAGGGCGAAGCCGATATGCCAGCCGTACCACTGGGCCGCCAGCCCGCAGGCGATGGGCGCGGCGATGGAGCCGACATTGCCGGCGGCGTACAGCAGCGAGAAGCCGCCGTCGCGACGCGGATCGTCGTGGGCGTAGAGTTCGCCAAGCAGGCAGCTGATATTGGATTTGAACAGGCCATAGCCGCAGATAATGATCGCCAGCGCGACGTACAGGCTCCATGCGGAGGTCGACTCAACGCCCAGCACCACGTGGCCGAGAGTCATCAACAGCGCCCCGGCAATCACCGCCGTGCGGTTGCCGAGCAGGCGGTCGGCAAGCCAGCCGCCGAGAATAGGGGTAACGTAAACCAGAGATGCGTAAGCGCTGAACAGGCTGATGGCGTGGCTGTCGTCGAAGCCAAGCTGGTGGGTGAGGTAGAGGATGAGTAAGGCGCGCATGCCGTAAAAGCTGAAGTACTCCCAGATCTGGATCGCAACGATGTAGTAAATCGCGCGCGGCTGTGAGGGTGTTTTCATGTGTTCTCCTTGCAGCGTGAAAAAGGGAAGTGGCAAGCCACTTCCCTGGTGTGCGTCTATTACTTGTTATTCTCTTCTTTCAGCACTTTAACGGTGTAACGACCATCCGCCTGACGATAGGCGCCGTGGATATCGGTTTCGAAGCCCGGGTAGTGGGCGCCGATTTCGCACAGCATCTGCAGGAACTCCAGCACCGGACGGCTCTCTTCGGTGATCATTTCACCCGGCATCACCAGCGGCACTCCCGGAGGATACGGCAGGATCATGTTGGCGTTGACGCGGCCGACCATCTCTTCGAGGTACACTTCTTCCGTCTGACCGTGCAGCTCTTTCTGGAACGCTGCATACGGGGTCATCACCATCGATGGCAGCACTTCGAAGGCGCGGAACATCAGATCCGGCAGGTTGTGGTGCTCAATCAGTTTGTGAATGTTCTGCGCCAGGTCCTGAATACGCATGTTCTCATAGAATTCAGGATCTTCACGGTACAGCGACGGCAGCATGTTTTTCACCCGCAGGTTCAGGTCGAACGCGCGTTTGAAGTCGGTCAGCGCACGCAGCAGGCTCAGCGCTTTGGTTTTGTCGATACCGATGCTGAACAGGAACAGCAGGTTGTACGGACCGGTTTTCTCCACCACGATGCCGTGTTCGTCGAGATATTTCGCCACGATGCTTGCCGGAATACCGAAGTCATCCATGGTGCCGTCTTTCTTCATCCCCGGAGTCAGCAGCGTGACTTTGATCGGGTCGAGGTACATGTGTTCGTTATCGATGTTTTTGAAACCGTGCCATGCGCTGTCGGAGCGCAGCGGCCAGCATTCAGGGCCGTCGATATGTTCCGGCTGCCATACGTCGAAGAACCAGCCGTCAGACTCGCCTTTCAGACGTTTGATCTCTTTACGGAACTTGATGGAACGTTCGATAGAGCCGTCGATCAGGCGCTTACCGGCGTTGCCTTTCATCATCGCTGCCGCGGTTTCGGTGGACGCCACGATCCCGTAGTGCGGAGAGGTGGTGGTGTGCATCATGTAGGCTTCGTTAAAGGTCTCTTCGTTAACGTCGCCTTTCACGTGGATCATCGACGCCTGAGAGAACGCCGCCAGCAGTTTGTGCGTGGACTGGGTTTCGTAAATCACTTTCCCTTCGACGCGGCCGCCGCTCATCCCGCATTTGCCTTCATAGATCGGCGAGAAGTTGGTGTAAGGCACCCACGCGGAGTCAAAGTGGATGGATTTCACATCCAGGGTTTTCTTGATGAAGTCAGTGTTGTACAGCAGACCATCGTAAGTCGAGTTGGTGATCACCGCGTGTACCGGCCAGGTCGCGTTCGGCGTCTCTTTCACACGCTTGGCGATAGTCGCGTGCTGGAATTCGCTCTGCGGGATACCGCCGAGGATGCCGTAGGCGTTACGGGTCGGACGGAAGTAGATCGGCGTAATGTCGCTCATCATCATCAGGTGAGTCAGCGATTTGTGGCAGTTACGGTCAATCAACACGGTGCTGCCGGCCGGCGCGGAGTACATACCGACGATTTTGTTGGCGGTAGAGGTGCCGTTGGTGACCATATAGCTGCGTTCAGCGTTGAATACGCGAGCGATATACTCTTCCGCTTCTTTGTGCGGGCCGCTGTGGTCCAGCAGGGAACCCAGTTCAGAAACCGAAATCGAGATATCGGATTTCATGGTGTTGGAGCCAAAGAAATCGTAGAAGATGCTGCCTACCGGGCTTTTCTGGAAGGCGGTACCGCCCATGTGGCCCGGGGTACAGAAGGTGTATTTGCCTTCACGCACATATTTGAACAGCGCTTTGGTCAGCGGCGGCAGAATGGTGTCGATATATTCGTCAGTGTTCTGTTTGATTTTGTTCGCGATATCTTCCGCAGCGCCCAGCGCATATTCGAAGAAGCGAACCTGCATGCGCAGATCGTTCAGGCTAACGTCCAGCGTGGAGTAGGTGTTAGCGAACGCATACAGCGGCATGTACTCGTTCATTTTGCTGATTTCTTCGCACAGCTCGAGATTGTATTTATCCCAGTCGAAGATCACGCCGCACAGACGAGAGTTGTTTTCGATCAGTTTTAATAAGTCGTCACGGTCGTTCGGGTAGACAATGCGGAAGTCCAGGCGTTCGAGAGCACGATGCAGTTCACGGATGGGTTCTTCTTTGAAGTAAACCCCCATGTGATTCATGATTGCAATAACGTTCATAGTCAAATCTCCAGATGTAGAAAGCCCCTCCCGTCGCGCTATGACAGGTGATGGAAGGAGCCTCAGGAAAAAGGGTTACTGATTAGTGCGCGTTAGCGGGGCTGTTGCTATCCGATGTGTTGTTCTGGCGCTGGTGCATTTTGCGACCGTAGAACATCAGGATAATCAGGCTAACGATAAAGGTGCCGGCCAGTTCGAAGGAGCTTGCGCCCATCAGCGCGATGAAGCAGAACACGCAACCCAGTACCGAACAAATCAGGCTGACAAAGTTACGGATGTTGATGCCTTCAAAACGAATCAGGTCAACACAGGAGTAGAAGTAAGGCAGCATGGTCAGCAGTACCGCGATACCAGTCAGTTCGCCGAACAGGTCAGAGGCTTTACCACCGGCGGAGTTCATCAGGGTAATCAGTACCATCAGCGCGGTCATTTTCACCGCGGCCAGCAGCAGGCCTTTTTTCGGGATACCGTTGCTATCAACTTCGCCATACACTTTCGGGAAGTTACCGTCGTTGGCGGCGCGGACACCTGCCTGGCCAACCAGCATCATCCACGAGCCCAGAGAAGTCAGGCAGGCAAAGGCGGTGAAAGCGGATACCATCGGCGCAGCCCAGCCGCCGAGGATGGTGGAGGCGCTAATCGCGAACGGCGCACCCGACGCGGCCATCTGAGAAGCAGGATACATACCGGCGATAACCTGAGTCGCGGCGATATAGACGATACCGGCCATCGCAGTACCCAGCATGGTAGCCAGCGGTACGGTACGTTTCGGGTTTTTCACCATCCCGGTACTCACGGCGGCGGATTCTACGCCAACGAAGGCCCACAGGCAGAGCAGGATACTTTTAATGACCGCGTGGCTATCGGTGGTGCTGGAGGTGTTCCAGTTCGCCTGATAGGTAGCGACATCAAACCAGTGCCAGCCGACGACCGCGGTCATCACCACTGGAATAAGCACCAGCACCAGACCAATGGTGGTCAGACGGCTGACCCAGGTCCCGCCGAGCATATTAACGAAAGTAAAGATCCACACGATGGCAATACAGGCAATCCCTGCTGGCACCGGGTTATTTAAAATGGGGAAGAACGTAGACAGATAAGAAACCGCGGTAATCCCGATAGCCAGGTTACCAATCCAGTTTGCATGATAATAAAGCACACCGGTCTGGAAACCGAATGCCGGAGATATTTCTCCTGCGTAAGCAATTGGGCCACCCTGCTGCGGGTTTTTAGTGGCCAGTCGGGCATAAACATAAGCCAGAGACATCGCACCAATAATTGAAATTACCCAGCCCCAAATGGCAATACCACCGATGCTGGCCAGGTTCGCAGGTAATAATGCAATACCGCTCCCCATCATATTACCGGCGACGACACCGGTACAGGCAAATAGCCCGATCTTCTTGGCAGAACTCATGGTTGTTTTTCTCCTAAGTTTATTTGGGAGGTACAGATCATGATACAGAACCATTAATTGACCCGACCAACTGCCAACAAGATTACTGATTTGTACGAGATAAGTCCTAAAGATAAAGTGAAATAACAACAAACATCAGACAAATGATATTTTGACCTTTTTCGCTTAACATATAAACATGACAACAGGGTGTCAGAAAAAGATAAACATTATTGTTTTACATGCACTTAAACCAGATGCGGCGTGTTGCCGAACTGTTATTTAAAGCCTCCTGAATGCTAAATACAAATAACAACAAGAGGCTTCATGAGAAACATAAATTTAACCTCATTATGCCCAAAACCTTGCACACGATGAGGGTTTACTTATTCTGAAGAGAGGAAATTATCGAGATACGGAACCACCCGGTTGACCGACGTCTGGAAAACCCCGTTTTCAATCCAGTACAATGTGTCTCCCCCGGGGCGTAAATTAAACGCCGTAATGTAAGAATCTGCTGCCAGCCGGTTCTCACCTTTCATCTCATAGACTTTGCCTAACAGCACATAATTCAGCCACGACATCTCTAAATCGATCGCACTGTTAATAGCGGTATTCGCTTCATCGACTTTGCCCTTCCCCAGCAAATCCACCGCTTTTATTTGATAATAAATCGCCATGTCTTTAATACCTGGCATCTCCCCTACCCGCTCAACTTCGCTATAGAGGGCTGCCAGCTGTTTATCATCCAGCGGCTGTTGCGAATGGCGTAATACATCCACCAGCGTCTTTTCGGCATACGCATAAATAAAATCAGGTGCCCGTTTAATCACATCATCCAGCAGGCTGCTGGCCTTACTTAATGAGTCAACATCGCCCTTCATTAACAGCTGATGCGACTGGTAGAAATAGGTTAACGCCACGCTTTGCGACGGCTGATACTGCCTGAGCATCGCCTGCATCCGCGCCGGCCACGGCTGCGTCAGGGCATCCGACAGGCTGTTCATCAGATCGTTCTGGATGGTGAGCTGGTTGTCATTGGTCACAAAGTAGCGCTTATCGAGCATCGTCGAGCTGTCGGCATTATCCACCAACTGGACCGACATAAAGCACTGCTGCGCCCGGTAGTGGCGCTGATTGACGAACTCAATGGTTAGCGTTTTACCGGAACTGCTCGGCTCATTGATGTTGTAGTCCGTTTTGTCATGCACCATAAAGGTCGAGAAGGTGTTCAGCGAGGTGGTGATCAGGCTGGCCAGGCCGACCGCGTAGGAGTGCTGCGACGACCAGTTGGTACAGGAGTTACCATTCACCAGGTGGATATCGATATCGCGCGGATTAAGCAACAGGCGCGCCTTGTTGACCGGCGGCCGCGATTCCATGCTCGACAGCGCCACCAGCGCCACGCAGGTGCCCAGCGCCAACAGGAACAGTCCCCACACCAGGGCGGTGGTGAGCCGTTTACGCACTGACGGCGCGCTGGCCACTGTCGGAGCGGGAGCTGGCACGGCGGGATCGGCGGCGGAGACGGGCGCATCGGGCGGCGCACCGGCAGCCGGCGGCGCGGTCGCGGCGACCGAAGGCGAAGGCGTCAGCGCCTCCATCTGTGGGGCGAGTTCCTCCCCTTCTTCGGTGCACCAGATCACCGGCACCGTGAGCTTATACCCCCGTTTGGGTACCGTCGCGATGTACTCAAGGCTAACGTCGTCGCCGTCTTTGAGCGACTTGCGCAGTTCAGAAATACTCTGCGTGACGACGTGGCTGGTCACAACGTTCCGGGTCCAGACGTTTTCGATAAGCTCGTCCCGACTAAGCACTTCCCCCGGATGGCGAGCGAAAAAGACCAGAAGGTCGATTAAACGCGGTTCAAGGGTAAGCTGGCGCCCCTTCCTGCTGATTTGGTTTACAGAGGGGGTTACCAGCCATTCACCGACGCGAACAACAGGTTGTAGCATACAAGAAAGCCCCAGACAAAAAGGGAAAGGCGCGATGATAACACATTTGTCCTACCTATTTTTGCCAGGGGTCACTCCCTCAGGCATTAGGTTGGAATTCGCCTTTTAGCGACAATAAAAAGCAATATTTCATTAACATCGTGATCATCAAATTCATATATAGCGATAAAAAACGTTTTCGCTTCCGCTTAGCCGGCGGAACGTGGGCAGCGGAAAAAAATAAGCCCGGAGGCGTAATGCGCTCCAGGCTCAGTCAGTGGCGTGCCGTTATGGCACGCGGAAGAATCGATTATTTATACACTTCCGCTGTGGCTTCAAAGTTAGGACCATGCTCACGCGCAGCAGTAATCACGTAGTACTTTCCGCCTTTCTCATCGGCCAGCTTAGAGAGCTGATCGTGCAGATCGGAAGGTGAAGAGAACTGCCCACCTGACGGCCCCACCGAGATCGGTCCGACCTTGGTCAGTTTGAAGTGTTTAGCTTCTTCTTTGGTGATCAACTGCGCGGCGGACGCGCCAAATGCAACGGCGGAAAGGGCTAACGCGACTATCACTTTTTTCATCCTGCAATCTCCTTGGAATGGGCCTTAGATCAGGCTCTTTCAGTATAGACGGCGATTTAATAAGCGTGCTACCGGTGCGCTGATTTTTTGGCCGCAGCGTTCAGTAACGCGGCGGCACCCCTTCCGGGCGGGTCTTAAAGCGCCGGTGCAGCCACATATATTGTTCAGGCGCCATCAGGATGCACTGTTCGATAATCTGGTTCATCCACGCCGCGGTAACCTCGGCGCTGGCCAGCGGCGGCGTGCGCTCCGGCGTCAGGGAGATCAGCTCATATCCCATACCGTTAGGCTTGCGTCGCGGAACAAACGGCACAATCGTCGCCCCGGACATCTTCGCCAGCATCCAGGTGCCGGTGGTGGTCGCCGCCTGCTCGACAGCAAACAGCGGCGCAAAAACGCTGCTGGCCGGCCCGTAGTCATGATCCGGCGCGTACCAGAGGATCTCTCCCTCTTTCAGCGCCCTGACCATGCCTTTCAGATTTTTTCGATCCAGCATGGTCTTGTTCGAGCGCAAGCGTCCCCAGGTCTGCAGCCAGTCAATCAGCGGGTTATCATTGGGCCGGTAGACGCCGATCCCCGGGGTAAACATGCCATACATTCTCGCCCCCATTTCGAGGGTCAGAAAATGGATACCGATCAGTAAGATGCCCTGCTTTTGTTCCAGAAGTTCGACCACCTCGTTTACGCCGCTGGTCTCGGTCCAGCGCGCCACCCGGTGCGTCGGCCAGAACCAGGCCATGCCGGTCTCCATCAGCCCCATGCCCAGCGATTCAAAGTTTTTCACCAGCAGTGCCTCACGCTCGGCGACGCTCATCGCGGGAAAGCAGAGTTCGAGATTACGTCTGGCAATCCGTGCGCGGCTTTTCATCACCCGCATTGCCAGCCGCCCGAGCGCAGTGCCCAGTCGGTAGATCACCGGATACGGTAATTGCACCAGCAGCCATAAGAGGCCAATTCCCAGCCATAACAGCCAGTAACGCGGGTGCAACAGCGCGCGGGAAAATTTGGGTAAATTTGACATAGTAATCCTGTTAATTCACTCAATAATAGCTGAGCAAAAACCGCGAAATAAAGTAGCGGATCCTGCCGGTTGTATTTTTCCAATTCGTGCGGTAACACTAAGACACAAAGCACGATATTATACGTTGTTCAATCACTAATTTCAGTCTTGCGATTGCGGCTACTCTATTATTAGCCACATCGCGTAAAACTTCCTTTTTTACGCATAAAAAAATAAACCAGACCTCTACAGCGCGACTGGTTGCCCAAAAAACAAACAGCATATTTTCTCATCGCCTGTTGCATTGGCCCCTTGGTTGCTCTGCAGCACGGAGATAACGTGCTGCGCGGCGGGATGTTCAACGTCATTTGTGACGCCTTCATGCGGTTATTTGTGACTCGGGCAAAGGTTAAGCATCGACATTGCGGATCCTTTTCCCAGATATGCTACGTTTACAGCGCTCATTCGACGCAAGTGCCTTTGCCGACGTCGTCGCTTTCAGAAGCCATAGTGAGAAGGAACTATGACAATGAATTATCAATTAGTGAAGCAAGTCAGAGAAAATAACATATTAAGAAAAAGCTTCATTGACCTTGCCGTTAAGACTTTCGACCTGTCTTTTGAAGAGTGGTATCAGCAAGGTTACTGGACTGACGCCTATATCCCCTACGCCTTTGTCGAACGTAATAAAATTATCGCTAACGCCTCGGCCAACATCATCGATCTGCGCTGGCAGGGCGAGCCCCGGCGGTATATTCAGATTGGTACCGTGATGACCGAACCGGACCACCGCAATAAGGGATTAGCCGGCCAGCTTATCCACCATATTCTGCAGGACTGGCAGCAGGAGGCGGACGCCTTCTTTTTATTTGCCAATCCCACCACGGTGGATTTTTACCCCAAATTTGGTTTCACCCGCAGCGAAGAGCATCAATATATTATGCCGGTCGCTCCGCGCGCTGGTGATTTTCGCAAACTGGATATGGACAGCGCTGACGATGTCGCCCTGCTCCGCCATTACTATGAAAAATCCAACCCGTTCTCACCGCTGCGGGTGGAGCACAACTTTGGCCTGCTGATGTTTTATTGCTCAGCCTTTATGAAGCATTTCGTTTACTATTCGGCAAAAAATGAGGCAGTGGTTATCGCCATGCAAAACGGTCCGGTGCTGATCTGCTTTGACCTGTTCTGCGATGCGGGCAAAAGCCTGTCGACGCTGGTCAACGAGCTGGCCGATGACCATGTTTACCAGGCTATCCTCGGCTTTACCCCCAATGAAGACCGGCTCGGCGAGTACGAGAAGATTGAGGGAGAAGATATCCTCTTTGTCTATGACCAGAAGGAAAACTTGTTTAAAGACAGGAAGTTGATGTTTCCTTTACTGGCACATGCCTGACGGCGCCGCGCCGTCAGGCCGATCAGTTATAGGTCACCACAAAGGTCGCGCTGACGTTCGCCTCGCCCGCAGTCACTGCGGGCCCGTTGACCGCTCGCCGCGTCGGGAGACGTAATCCCGATAGCCCTCGCCAACGTAAATCTGCCGTGGCCGGTAGATGGTCAGCGGCGCCTGGTGCATCTCGTTCCAGTGCGCCACCCAGCCGACCGTCCGACCGACCGCGGTGACCACCGCAAACATCGACGAAGGCAGATTCATCGCCTTGAGGATCACCGCGGTATAAAAATCCACGCTCGGCGACAGGCCATTTTCCACAAAGTAGGGATCGGTCAGCGCCACGTCCTCAAGGGCCATCGCCACCTGCAGCAGACGGTCAGACATGCCTACCTCCGCCAGGACCCGATGGCTGGTTTCACGCAGGATATCGGCGCGCGGGTCACGGTGACGGTAGCGTGAGTTGCCAAAACCGAGGCGGCGAAATGCCTGCGGGTCGCGCTTTGCCTGACGCAGAAACGCCGGAACCTGATCGACGCTTTCAATTTCCTCCAGCATCCGCATGCTCGACTCATTGGCGCCGCCGTGCATCGGTCCCCATAATGATGCCAGCCCGGCGGCGACGCAGGCGAATAAGTTCGCTCCGGAGGAGCCCGCCGCGCGCACCGTGGTGGTGGAGGCGCACTGCCCGTGATCGGCATGCAGGACCAGGATCTGGTTCATCGCCTGCTCGATAACCGGATTGAGGACGTACTTTTCGGCCGGGATAGCAAACAGCATCTGCAGGAAATTTCCGGCATAGGAGAGATCGTTGCGCGGATAGGCGGCGGGTTGTTCAATGGTGTACTTGTAGCTCATGGCGGCGATAGTGGGCATTTTCGACAGCAGCCGCGTGGCGGCCAGCGCCCGGTGCTGCGGATTTTCCACGTCCAGAACATCATGATAGAACGCCGCCAGCGCCCCCACCAGAGCACACATCAGCGCCATCGGGTGCGAATCGCGGCGAAAGCCGCTGCACATGCGGGCTATCTGCTCGTGCACCAGGGTATGGCGGGTGATGGTCTCGCGAAACGTTTGATAGCTGGCCTCATCCGGCGCGTCGCCCCGCAGCATGATGTACGCCACCTCGAGAAAATCACACTGGCGAGCCAGCTGATCCACCGGATAGCCGCGGTGCAGCAGCACGCTGTTTTCCGTATCGATCCACGAGATCGCCGACTGGCATCCGGCGGTGTTGGCAAAGCCAGGGTCGTAGCTGCAGAATCCGGAGTGATTCAGCTCGCGTATGTCGACTCCCACATGGCCCCGGGTTCCCGGCACCTGCGGCAGGGTGATGGGCGTCGGTTGCCCGGCAATAGAAAGCGTTAACGGTGTGGTGCTCATCCTGTCAGTTCCCCCAGCAGCTTATCAGCGACCTGAAGTCATTCTTCAGGCGGAAAGACCAACATAACCAATGTGATGCAGCTTATTCATTGATGTCATCACTATAACTCTGACAAAGAGGATATTTTGCTGGCCTTCCCGGGGAAACAGGCCATCTTTCCCCACCCCATCGTCGGATAGCGGCACAAATCGCCAAGGATAAAGGCGATCAGCGCTGTCAAAATTTACGCTGAGTACAGAAAGGATGAAGAGGAGCTACCATGAATTTTGTGCTGTCGATGACGCTTATCTGCATCGCCATCGCCTGGCTGATGATGAGCCTCCTGCCGGTGTAGGCGCAGCGCTTTCCGGCCCGCCAGAGATTTATCCCTGGTATTGACCTTTCCTCACGGTCTGCGTATCTGAGGATTTCCCACCCTGCCAGCGATGTCCGGCGAGGCCATTAACACGTAAAAGAGGAAGAGACCGGGCGTTAGGCGTGGAGGTCGTTGTGCGGGGAAAGGGTGACGCCTGCGGGAGACGCGCAGGCGTTGGCTGGATAGCGGCTTGGGTCATCAGCTGCCGCGGTAGGTAGAGTATCCGTACTGACTGAGCAGCAGCGGGATATGCAGTTTTTGATTTTGCTTTGTGACATTGAAAATAACAGGAATCACCGGGAAGAACGTATTCATGTTTTGGCTTTTAAAATAGTCACCGGTTTTAAACGTCACTTTATAAACCCCCGGCTCCATATTTTCCGCCTGCGGATAGAGCGATTTAATCCGCCCATCGGCATCCGTTTTGCCGGTGGCGATATGCTGCCAGCTCTCCCCTTGCTGCTTATCCAGCTCAATCTGCACCCCCGGCGAAGGGAGCCCGGTTTGCTGATTAAGAATGTGTACGCTGAGCGTGCCCTCTGGCGCCGCCAGCGCGCTGAAGCTGAGAAGGGAAATTACGGAGGCGATAACTAATTTCATAATCGTGACCTTTTGGGCAAGTGAAAGTGCCCTAACTATAGTCAGGGCGGCGGGGAAAAAAATTAAACTTTTTGTTATCAGATTGAGTTGATGGGTACTGTCTCCACACACAACACGCTGAACCGGTTTTGTCGTGAGAAGAGGGAGTGTCTTATGTGTGAGTAACCCCGTGCTCTTCGTAACAGGATATGTGGCACTTAATCCGTCAGAGAGGGGAAAAATATTAGCTGGGGTCAAATATCACAAGGTTAAATAATATATGCCGTGGCCTCTGCCGCCTCTAACAGAACAGTGCTTACTGCAAATGGCCTGCCGTATTCGAAATAATCATTTAATATTATTTAACCTACAATTCCAGTGTAAGTAATCACCTGGTTCAGATAATGATTATTATCATTGATTCTCTTGTCGCCACGCCTTCACCATTTCCTTTGTTACCTCTTTCTTGTAGCAAATAGGTGAGTACCCACCAGCTTTGCTCCAGGCACTGCGGCCACCGCACGAGCTGCCGTTCCGGGCGGTATTGAAGGGACAGGCACAGGTACCGGGATAGGATGCGACAGAGTCATCAATAATTCTTTGCCTGACCTGATCATCGCTTAAGGAATTCGATTTGGCGATGGAAATATCTGATGCAAAGACACACACAACAGCGAATACGGAGATGGCGACGAATTTGATGTTCATTTGGATCTTTCCAGGCAGTGGATGAACATCGAGGGTATGCTTTCAAATAGTGTTCAATATTGATCTTTAACAACTGTACCTCACGCCAGCTTAAAATGCGATACTTAACCCAGTCAGACATAACCTAAAGCTATAATGACTATTAGCCTGTTACCGGCAACATATTTTCACATTCCTGCAGAGCGCTTATTCTGCACTCAGCTATAACCAGCATTAACCATTCTGTTCGATATTGCAGAGCCGTAATGCTGTACTCTCACTGGCCATCGTCCGACAGATACTGGAAGACATTAGAATCATCGAAATGGTCCGTCGCTATGCTCACCTGGCGCCGAACCACCTGACTGAACACGCACGGAAAATTTTGGCCATTTTTGTCGCTAGCGACACAAATACGACACAAGGAGGAAATCCGACTGGGTTAAAACTGACATAACTTATTGTTTTTTAATGGCACGCCCTACAGGATTCGAACCTGTGACCTACGGCTTAGAAGGCCGTTGCTCTATCCAGCTGAGCTAAGGGCGCCCTGAGAAGCGAGTGCTTCGCGGAGTGAAACGCCTGGAATTATACGGTCCACGTCGGTTGAGTCAATCCATTTTGCCAGGAAACTGTGGAGCTTATACGACGCTGGCGAAATATCCTCCACCAACTGTACAAGAAGCGTACCAGCGGGGCTCTTACGCCAGTAAATCGACTGAGTGGCCAGGCGCAACGCACCAATAACCATGTAATAACCAGGGTCAAAACAGGCTAAATTCACCGCAGACAGGATAAAACAGCAAACGAGGACTGACAGCGAGGCCGGCTTCTGACAAAATATCCTCATCCCCCTTTCGTAAAGATACAGATGGAATCCTCTCTCTGATGGCAGCAAAAATTATTGACGGTAAAACGATTGCGCAGCAGGTACGCTCTGAGGTTGCGGAAAAAGTGAAGGCTCGCGTTGCGGCCGGAAAACGCGCCCCTGGGCTGGCCGTCGTGCTGGTCGGCAGCAACCCGGCCTCGCAGATTTATGTCGGCAGCAAGCGCAAAGCATGTGAAGAAGTGGGCTTCGTCTCCCGCTCTTACGATCTCCCGGAAACCACCAGCGAAGCCGAGCTGCTGGAGCTTATCGACACCCTGAATGCCGATAAGACCATCGACGGTATTCTGGTTCAGCTGCCCCTGCCTGCAGGGATAGATAACGTCAAAGTTCTTGAGCGCATCGCGCCGGATAAAGACGTTGACGGCTTCCATCCTTACAACGTTGGCCGCCTGTGCCAGCGGGCGCCGCGCCTGCGTCCGTGCACCCCACGCGGTATCGTGACGCTGCTGGAACGCTACAATATCGACACCTACGGCCTGAATGCGGTGGTCATTGGCGCCTCCAATATCGTTGGCCGCCCAATGAGCATGGAGCTGCTGCTGGCCGGCTGCACCACCACCGTCACCCACCGCTTTACCAAAAACCTGCGCCATCATGTCGAAAACGCCGACCTGCTGATCGTCGCGGTGGGTAAACCGGGCTTTATTCCTGGCGAATGGATCAAAGAAGGGGCGATTGTGGTCGATGTCGGCATTAACCGTCTGGAAAGCGGCAAAGTGGTCGGCGACGTGGTGTATGAAGATGCCGCTGAACGCGCGTCCTACATCACCCCGGTTCCCGGCGGCGTTGGCCCGATGACCGTCGCCACTCTGATTCAGAACACGCTGCAGGCGTGCGAAGAGTACCACGACGTTGAGGAGGCCTGAGATGGCGACATTTTCCTTAGGAAAACACCCGCACGTTGAGCTGTGCGATCTGCTGAAACTCGAAGGCTGGAGCGAAAGCGGCGCCCAGGCGAAGATCGCCATCGCCGACGGGCTGGTAAAAGTCGACGGCGCGGTGGAAACTCGCAAACGCTGCAAAATCGTCGCCGGTCAGACAGTGAGCTTTGAAGGCCAGAGCGTCACCGTCACGGCCTGACAGCGAAAAGGAAAACGCCCGCTTAAGCGGGCGTTTTTTATGGCTTACTTCCGGCGCCAGGTGGTGCCCTGCGGGCCATCTTCCAGCACGATACCCATCTCGTTAAGACGATCGCGCGCCGCATCCGCCGCCGCCCAGTCTTTCGCTTTACGCGCGTCCAGACGCTGCTGGATAAGCGATTCAATTTCCGCCACTTCCGCGTCGTCAGCCTGCGCGCCGCTCTGCAGGAAGGCGTCCGGCTCCTGCTCCAGCAGCCCCAGCACCGACGCAAGCTTACGCAGGTGGGCCGCCATGGCGTTCGCCGCGGCCGCGTCCTCGGTTTTCAGACGGTTCACTTCGCGAGCCATATCGAACAGCACCGAGTAGGCTTCCGGGGTGTTGAAGTCATCGTCCATCGCCTCGATAAAGCGTGCTTCGAAGGCTTCGCCGCCCGCCGCATCGACGGATTTGTCGGTACCGCGCAGCGCAGTATACAGACGCTCCAGCGCCGAACGCGCCTGCTTGAGGTTCTCTTCGCTATAGTTCAGCTGGCTGCGATAGTGGCCGGACATCAGGAAGTAGCGAATGGTCTCGGCATCGTAATACTTCAGCACGTCGCGGACGGTAAAAAAGTTGCCCAGCGATTTCGACATCTTCTCGCGGTCGACCATCACCATGCCGGAGTGCATCCAGTAGTTAACGTACTCGCCGTCATGGGCGCAGGTGGACTGAGCGATTTCGTTTTCGTGATGCGGGAACATCAGATCGGAACCGCCGCCGTGAATGTCAAAATGGTTGCCCAGCTGTTTGCAGTTCATCGCCGAGCACTCGATATGCCATCCCGGACGGCCTGCGCCCCACGGCGACGGCCAGCTTGGCTCGCCCTCTTTCGACATCTTCCACAGGACGAAGTCCATCGGATTACGCTTGACGTCAACCACGTCGACGCGCGCCCCAGCCTGCAGCTGATCGAGATCCTGACGCGACAGCAAACCGTAGTTCGGGTCTGTCGGCACATCGAACATTACGTCGCCGTTATCCGCCACATAGGCATGGCCTTTGGCGATCAGTTGCTCGGTAATCTCAATGATCTCCGCAATATGATGCGTCGCGCGCGGCTCGCTGTCGGGACGCAAAATATTCAGGGCGTCAAAATCCTTGTGCATTTCGGCGATCATCCGATCGACCAGCGCGACAAAGCTTTCGCCGTTTTCATTAGCGCGCTTAATGATTTTGTCGTCGATATCGGTGATATTGCGCACGTACTTCAGCTTATAGCCGAGAAAACGCAGATAACGCGCCACAACGTCAAAAGAGACGAAGGTACGCCCATGGCCGATGTGACAGAGATCGTAAACGGTAATACCACACACGTACATGCCGACTTCCCCGGCATGGATAGGTTTAAATTCCTCTTTCTGGCGCGTCAGTGTATTAAAAATTTTTAACATCGAAGATTCCGTGTAGACGTGTGTGGGTAATGAAGCCTCTATAATACCCATAATTCAGACAGGACGCAGCACACATTGCAAGGTGCATCGACCCCCGCGGTTATGCTATAACACCCCCCTATATCTCACCCGACACCGGGTGCTGGCACCACACTCATCGGAACAGGATGCAAAAATGGTTACTTTCCACACCAATCATGGCGATATCGTAATCAAAACGTTTGACGACAAAGCGCCGGAAACAGTTAAAAACTTCCTGGACTACTGCCGCGAAGGTTTCTACGACAACACCATTTTCCACCGTGTTATCAACGGCTTCATGATTCAGGGCGGCGGTTTTGAACCTGGCATGAAACAAAAAGCGACCAAATCTCCGATTCAGAACGAAGCAAACAACGGTCTGAAAAACACCCGCGGCACGCTGGCGATGGCCCGTACTCAGGCGCCGCACTCTGCCACCGCGCAGTTCTTCATCAACGTGGTTGACAACGACTTCCTGAACTTCTCCGGCGAAAGCCTGCAGGGCTGGGGCTACTGCGTCTTCGCGGAAGTGGTTGAAGGCATGGACGTGGTTGACAAAATCAAAGCGGTTGCCACCGGCCGCAGCGGCATGCACCAGGATGTGCCGAAAGACGATGTGATCATCAAAAGCGTCACCGTCAGCGAGTAATTCGTGGCGACACTTTTTATTGCAGATTTGCACCTGCAAACAGAAGAACCGGCGATCACCGCCGGTTTTCTGCGTTTTTTACAGGGGGAAGCCCGTCAGGCGGACGCCCTGTATATCCTTGGCGATCTGTTTGAGGCGTGGATCGGCGATGACGATCCCAACCCGTTGCATCAGCAAATCGCTACGGCAATCAAAGCCGTCGTCAACGCCGGCGTGCCCTGCTACTTCATTCACGGCAACCGCGATTTTCTCGTCGGCCAGCGCTTCGCCCGTCAGAGCGGGATGATCCTGCTCGCCGAAGAAGAGCGACTGGACCTCTATGGCCGTGACGTCTTGATTATGCATGGCGACACGCTGTGCACCGATGACCAAGGCTATCTGGCGTTTCGCGCGAAAGTCCACACCCCGTGGATCCAGCGTCTGTTCCTGGCTCTGCCGCTGTTTGTCCGCCGCCGCATCGCCGCCCGCATGCGCGCCGACAGCAAAGCCGCCAACAGCAGCAAATCAATGGAAATTATGGATGTGAATCCACAGGCGGTGGTTAACGCCATGGAGCGGCATCACGTGCAGTGGCTGATCCACGGCCATACCCATCGCCCGGCGGTCCATGACCTGCAGGCCAACGGCCAGCCCGCATGGCGCGTGGTACTCGGCGCCTGGCACAGCGAAGGTTCGATGGTGAAGGTGACGCCGGACGACGTCGAACTGATCCATTTCCCGTTCTAATTCCTGCGCGAGCACAATTCTGAAATCCCCTCTTGCCTGGACGGAGGTATGCTCCTGCCGGCATTGCGCATGCTAGTCTTCCACAACATCACTCTCAAGGAACGAGCATGAGCAGGAAAAAGTGGAGCCAGCCGCTGATCTGGGGAATGATCATCACGATCCTCAATCCGTTAGGGATAAGTTATATCGCCTTAATCGGCGTCGCTCTCGGCAACACGCTGACGTTTGTCTGGTGTGCGATGCTGGCGTGGGCTATTTATTTCTATGCCATTTATTTGCTCTGTACTCGCCCTCACGAGAGCCGACTGGTACAAATCTATTTACTGATGATGGGTACCCTGATGCTCCCCTGGGGGTTAGTACTGCTTATCACTTGTTGCATGAATGAGATCAAGGCCAATAAGCCGCGATCGTCGTCATCGCAGAGCGAGACAAAAGACGGCTAACCATGCACACGCAACCGTTTTCCTTGCCGGCAGTTCATGCTATTCTCTGTGGCCTCTAAAGCAGTGTGAAACACACCCACAGGAGTTTTAAGACGCATGTCTTCCCGCAATAATTCGGCGCGTATCGCCATCGTGATGGGGTCCAAAAGCGACTGGGCTACCATGCAATTTACCGCAGAAATTCTTGATGCCCTGAACGTTCCGTACCATGTCGAAGTGGTCTCCGCCCATCGCACGCCCGATAAGCTGTTCAGCTTCGCTGAAAGCGCCGAAAGCAATGGCTATCAGGTGATTATTGCTGGGGCAGGCGGCGCGGCGCATCTGCCGGGCATGATTGCGGCGAAAACCCTGGTGCCAGTGCTCGGCGTACCGGTTCAGAGCGCAGCCTTAAGCGGTGTCGACAGCCTTTACTCCATTGTTCAGATGCCGCGCGGTATTCCGGTCGGCACACTGGCCATCGGCAAAGCCGGCGCCGCGAACGCCGGTCTGCTTGCCGCGCAGATCCTCGCCCAGCATGATGCTGAACTCCACCAGCGCCTGAGCGCCTGGCGCCAGGCGCAAACCGATGAAGTGCTGGATAACCCGGACCCGCGGGGTGCGGCATGAAACAGGTATGCGTACTCGGCAACGGCCAGTTAGGCCGCATGCTGCGCCAGGCCGGCGAGCCGCTGGGTATCGCCGTCTGGCCGGTGGGGCTGGAAGCCGATCCGGAAGCGGTGCCATTCCAGCAGAGCGTCATCACGGCAGAAATTGAACGCTGGCCGGAAACCGCCCTCACCCGCGAGCTGGCCCGCCACCCGGCGTTCGTCAACCGCGACGTCTTCCCGATTATCGCCGATCGCCTGACGCAAAAGCAGCTGTTTGACAAGCTTGGTCTCGCCACTGCCCCGTGGCAGCTGCTGGCGGATAAAAGCGAGTGGCCGACGGTGTTTGCCCGCCTTGGCGAACTGGCGATCGTTAAGCGTCGCGTTGGCGGTTACGACGGCCGCGGCCAGTGGCGTCTGCGGGAAAACGAGATCGATCAGCTACCGGCCGATAACTACGGCGAGTGCATCGTCGAGCAGGGGATTAACTTCTCCGGCGAAGTGTCGCTGGTGGGTGCCCGCGCCCATGACGGCAGCACCGTCTTCTACCCGCTGACCCGCAACCTGCATCAGGACGGTATTCTGCGCGCCAGCGTCGCCTTCCCACAGGCCAATGTCCGCCAGCAGGAGCAAGCGGAAAGCATGCTGACGGCGATCATGAACGAGCTGAACTACGTCGGCGTGATGGCGATGGAGTGCTTCGTCACTGCCGAGGGACTGCTGATCAACGAGCTGGCGCCGCGCGTGCACAACAGCGGCCACTGGACGCAAAATGGCGCCTCCATCAGCCAGTTTGAGCTGCATCTGCGAGCGATTACCGGCCTGCCGCTGCCGCCGCCAGTGGTTAACAGCCCGTCGGTAATGATCAACCTGATCGGCACCGATCTCAATTACGACTGGCTGAAGCTGCCGCTGGTCCACCTGCACTGGTACGATAAAGAGGTGCGCCCGGGTCGTAAAGTCGGCCACCTGAACCTGACCGACAGCGATACTGACCGTCTGAGCGCGACGCTGGAAGCGATCAAGCCGCTGCTGCCAGCGGAGTACACCAGCGGTCTGTTCTGGGCGCAATCGCAGCTCAGCTAAACTCTTCGTGCCGGGGATTTGATCTATCCCCTTCCCCGGCACACCTTGAGGCGCGTACAATCCCCCCCTTGCTGTAAAGCCCATTTCTGTTTTGACTTCAGAGGATACCCCATGACCAATGGGACGGATTATCGCGCCATTCTCGCCAGCGATACGCCACTGATTGACGTACGCGCCCCGGTGGAGTTTAGCCAAAGCGCGATGCCGGCGGCGATCAACCTGCCGCTGATGAATGATGAAGAACGCGCCGCGGTCGGCACCTGCTATAAGCGCCAGGGGCCGGAAGCGGCGCTGGCGCTCGGCCATAAGCTGGTTCAGGGCGATCTGCGCGCCAGCCGGATCCGGTCATGGCTGGAAGCATGCGCCCGTTACCCGCACGGTTACCTGTGCTGCGCCCGCGGCGGCCAGCGCTCGCATATTGTCCAGCAGTGGCTGAAAGAAGCTGGCGTGGATTACCCCCTGATCGTCGGCGGCTATAAAGCGCTGCGCCAGGCGGCGATCCAGGCTACCGACGCGCTGGTACAGCGGCCGATCGTGCTGATTGGCGGCTGCACCGGCAACGGCAAAACCCAGCTGGTTTGCTCGCGACCGGACGGTATCGATTTGGAGGGCCATGCCCACCACCGCGGCTCTTCGTTTGGCCGCACGCTACAGCCGCAGCATCCGCAAGCCACCTTTGAAAACCACCTGGCGGTCAGCCTGCTCAAAAAAGCCGAACAGCAGACGCGCTGGGTGCTGGAAGATGAAGGCCATATGATCGGCGCCAACCATCTGCCGGAGTGCCTGCGCATCCGCATGGCGCAATCGCCGCTGGCGGTGGTGGAAGATCCGTTTGACGTTCGCCTCGAACGTCTGCGCGAGGAGTATTTCGATCGCATGTATCGCGACTTTATCGCCGCGTATGGCGAAGAGAAAGGCTGGCAGGCATACGGCGAGTATCTGCATCACGGCCTGTTTGCCATCCGCCGTCGCCTGGGGCTGCAGCGTTTTGCCCAGCTCACTGAACGCCTCGATGAGGCGCTGGCGCAGCAGCAGCGCACCGCCAGCACCGAGGCGCACTTCGCCTGGCTGGTGCCGCTACTGGAAGAATACTACGACCCGATGTATCGCTATCAGTTGGGGAAAAAAGCCGGGAAGATTATTTTTCGCGGCAGCTGGCAGGAGGTCGCCGCCTGGCTGGAGAAGTAATCGCATGCTCGATTGTCCCGGCTTGCGGCGTAAACGCCTTAGCCGGGCTACCGGTCGGCATGATTTGTAGCCCCGGTGAGCGCATCGCGACCGGGGAGATGTGACCGCTTAGAAGTCGTAGCGCAGACGCACCAGGTTCATATCGCCCAGATTGTCGGTGCTGGAGGTAAACACGTGCTCGTAGTCAACGCGGAAACCGTAATCCAGC
Organism: Klebsiella sp. 54; assembly: GCF_018223875.1. Taxonomy (NCBI): domain Bacteria; kingdom Pseudomonadati; phylum Pseudomonadota; class Gammaproteobacteria; order Enterobacterales; family Enterobacteriaceae; genus Klebsiella; species Klebsiella sp. 54. The sequence continues at coordinate 276,753 of NZ_JAGRRA010000002.1, read as the reverse complement.
TGGAAGCTAATCCCCAGACCGTTATCGATACGCTGGTAGTTGCGGCCATTCACGTACTGCAGGCGGTCGCCCATAAAGTACGGCTGAATAGATTTAACGGCATACTGATTGATCGGGAATTTATAGCCCGCAAAATATTCAATCCCCCAGGCGTCGCCGGCGAAGTAATTATGCACATCGGTTTTTTTGGTAGTGAGGAAGTTCTGATACCAGCCGCCGCCGAAGGAGAAGGTCCAGTTATCCGGGGTCCAGCTCAGCGCGGTACCGACGATGTTCTGGTCATAGGTTTTGCTGTCGGAAGTTGACGGGTCGCGCATTTCGGCGCGGGTGTAGTTCCACGCAGTCCCCCAGGTCAGATCCTTCATGATGTGGTAGTCCGCGCCAACAGAACCGCCGCCTTTACGTTTATAGCGCAGACCGTTACCCGGCAGGTATTCGCTGTCTTCGAACAGATAAGAGCCGTAAAGATCGACATCGCCAACGGTTTTCTTATATTTCAGCATATTACGTGAACGATAAGAACCATCGTAATCGCCGTTAATACCGTTGCCCGGCGCCTGGGCAATCATATCGTAGTCCCAGATATCGGTTTTCACCCCCACCACATCATAGTAAATACTGTTTTGCTGACCGTAGGTTAACGTCCCCCAGGTATCGCTTTTCAGGCCGGTATACAGCATGCGGCGGGTAGTATTGTTCGCCCCTTCCGCGTAGTGGTTATCCCAGTCGAACAGCGCCGGAATGTTCACCCCCAGTTCGTAGTAGCTGATCCAGCTAATATCATCGAACAGGTAGTAATCCGCCGCGAAGCGGAAACGAGTGCCGCCGTCGAAACCGTTACGCTTATAGGAGCCTTTATCGCCATCGCCGGTCATCATGTTGAATTGCGGACGAATACTCCCGCCGACGGTAAAGTTAAGCCGGCTTAACGGATCGCCCGCCTGCGGATCTTGTTTCAGCAGCGTGATCTCCGCGTGAGAAGCAAATGAAGTGAACACCAGTGTTGCGCCGATCGAGATCGCCAGCGCTTTTATTTTATGTGCCATAGTTTTTCCTTGATTAATAAGCAACCTTATATTTACCAGCTGAATATTAACCGCGAATCAGTACAGCGTGTTGTCGGTTTTTTAATGTTTTGTGCGCTTAAAAATCAACGAGTTATCAATTTGTGCGCTTAAAATAAAAGCGCCGCCAAAAACGGCGGCGCATCATCAAAATGCAATAATCTTACTGGTTAAACTGACGGAACAACGCTTTCCCTTTTAACAAACGCAGCCCCAGCCCGCCGCCGCACAGGGATAACAACACCGCCCCCGTCAGCGGCAGCATCACCCACAGCCGCCAGTCCGGCGTCCAGGGGAAATCAAAGACTTTCGTCTGCAGCATCGCCAGCGCCACTTCGGCGCCTATCGCCGCCACCAGGCCGGAGACCAGCCCCAGCAGGGCAAACTCCGCCCACAGCGTGGCGCGCAGCAGCGATTTTCCGGCCCCCAGCGTGCGCCAGACCACCAGCTCCTGATGCCGCTGGCGCATACCGACCTGGACCTGCGCCAGCAACAGCAGCACGCCGCAGGCCGTGACCAGGCCCACCATCACCTCCAGCGCCCGGCTGACCTGGGAGAGCACCTGGCCGACCTGACGCAGGATGGCGCCGATATCCAGCAGGCTGACTGTAGGAAACTCGCGGTTCAACTGGGTCAACATCGCGGGACCGTTATCCCAGCGGAAGCTGGTGAGCCAGCTCTGCGGCTGCCCGTCCAGCGCCCCGGAGGGGAAAATAAAGAAGAAGTTGGGCCGCAGGCTCTCCCAGTCAACTTTGCGCACGCTGCTCACCTTCGCGCTGAAGTCCTGAGTATCGCCGGTAAAGGTCACCGTATCGCCGATCTTCACCCCCAGCCGCTGCGCCAGCCCCTCCTCAATCGATACCTCGCCCGGCTTCGGCGGCCAGCTGCCGGCCACCAGCGGATTATGATCCGGACGCTGTTCGCTCCAGGTGAGATTAAGCTCGCGATTCAGCGCTTCGTCTTTGTTCCCGTCCGTGGAGTGGCCGTTGATCTGCGTCAGACGAGCCCGGACGATCGGATAAAATTCCGCCGCCCGCGTCTGGTGTTCGGCGAGGAAAGTCTTCACCGGCATTATCTGCTCAGGGGCGATATTGATCAGAAAGTAGTTTGGGCTCTCCGGGGGCAGCTGCTGCTGCCAGCGGTCGAGCAGATCGCCGCGCAGCACCAGCAGGAGCGCCAGCAGCATAAACGACAGGGAAAACGCCGCCAGCTGGCTGAGGGTCGACCACGGCTGGCGCAGCAGGCGGTTCACCGCCAGGCGCAGCGGCAAGGCGCTGAGCGTCAGGCGTTTGAGCAGCCACAGCAATCCCCAGCCCACCAGGCCGCACAGCAGCGCCAGCACCACCGCCCCGGCCAGCACCGACCACAGCAGGGGGCTGCCGCCCATCAGCCACGCCAGCAGGCCCACCACCACGGCGCTGACCGTCGGGATCCAGATTTTCAGCGGCCAGACGTTAGCCACCACGTCCTGGCGCAGCACCCGCAGCGGCAGGGTCGCCAGCAGCAGCCGATAGGGGCGCAGGCCCACCAGCAGGGAAATCACGCCGGTCGCGCCCACCGCCCACAGCCACGGCCAGCCGCTGGCCGGCGGGAGCGCGGCGGGCAGAACCGGTTTGAGCACCAGCAGCAGCAGGCGCTCCAGCGCTAGCCCTGCTGCCCCGCCGGTTATCAGCGACAGCGTCAACAGCAGCAGCCATTGGCCGACAATCAGCTTGCGCAGCTGCGCCCGTCCGGCGCCCAGCGTCTTGAGTATGGCGACCAGATCGTAGCGGCTGCGGCAGTAGTGGCCCATCGCCACGGCCACCGCCGCGACGGCCAGCAGCAGCGTCAGCAGCGCGGATAACAACAGGAATTGCTGCGAGCGTTCGAGGGATTTGCCCAGCGCGCTGTCGTCCTGGTCAAGACCAATCCAGCGATGCTCCGGGCCGAGTTTCGGCAGCAGCCACTGCTCATAATTGGCCAGCTGTTCAGCGTCGCCGGCGAACTTATAGCGCCATGCGACGCGACTCCCGGGCTGCACGGCGCCGGTCTTTGCCACGTCGGCCATATTCATCATCAGCCGCGGCGCCATCTGGAAGGGGTTGAACCCCGCATCCGGCTCCTGAATCACTTCCCCGGCAATGCGCAGCGTGGCGTCGCCAACGTCAATCGTATCGCCGGTTTTCAGGTTCAGCAGCGCCATCAACCTTGGCGCCAGCAGCACGCTGCCCGCCTGGGGCTTCAGCCCCGGCGGCTGCGTCTCGAGAGTGCCATACAGCGGATAGCGGTCATCCACCGCCTTGACGTCCGCCAGCTGCGGCGTATCGCCCGCAAAGGTCATGGTGGCGAAGCTCAGCTGTTCGCTGACGCTCAGCCCTGACTGGCGCGCATGCGCGATCCACTCAGCGGGCACCTCGCGCGAACTGCGCAGCGTGCGGTCGCCTGCCATAAACTCACGGCTTTGCTGGCTGAGGCCTTTCTCCATCCGATCGCTTATCGACCCCAGGGCCAGCACGCAGGCCACGGCGAGGCTTAACGCCAGCCAGACGATCAGCAGCGACGGCGAGCGCCATTCGCGCCAGAACCAGCGGGCGATCATGCTTCCTCCCGCAGCTGGCCATCCACCAGGCGCAGACGACGGTCGCAGCGCGCCGCCAGCAGCGGATCGTGAGTGACGAGGATCAGGGTGGTGCCGTGTTCGCGATTAAGCGAGAACAGCAGATCGGCAATTTTATCCCCGGTCTGGCGATCGAGGTTGCCGGTGGGCTCATCGGCGAACAGAATGGCCGGACGACCATTGAAGGCCCGGGCCAGCGCGACCCGCTGCTGTTCACCGCCGGAGAGCTGTGCCGGCAGGTGGTGCAGGCGTTTGCCAAGCCCCAGCTGCTCAAGTAGCGCGCGGGCATCGCCCCGGCTCTGGCTATCGCTGGCGCCACGCAGCAGCGCCGGCAGCTCGACGTTCTCCAGGGCGTTGAGCGTCGGGATCAGCATAAACGACTGAAAGACAAAACCGACGTGCTGCGCCCGCAGCGCCGCCCGCGCCTCCTCATCCATCCGATGCAGCGGTTTGCCCAGCATCGATACTTCCCCACTGCTGCCATCGTCCAGGCCGGCGAGGATCGCCAACAGGGTCGATTTACCGGAGCCCGACTCGCCGATCAGGGCGATGGTCTGCCGCGGTTTGACAACCAGCTCAACTCCGGTAAGGATGGAGAGCTGATGCTCCCCCTGACCGACGGACTTCTTAAGATGATGAACTTCAAGTATGTTTTCCGCTGGCATGTGCCTTTCCTGTTTTTGTTCCTGTTTACCTGCCGCGCGATGGCGGCGGATACGCTGCTGATCCTCGGCGACAGCCTGAGCGCTGGCTATCGGATGGCGGCCAACGCCGCGTGGCCTGCGCTGCTCAATGAGAAGTGGCAGGCGAAAACGCCAGTGGTGAACGCCAGCATCAGCGGCGATACCTCCCAGCAAGGGCTGGCCCGTCTGCCTGCGCTGCTTAAACAGCATCAGCCGCGCTGGGTGCTGGTTGAGCTCGGCGGCAATGACGGGCTACGCGGCTTTCCGCCGCAGCAGACCGAGCAGACGCTGCGCACCATTATTAAGGATATCAAAGCGGCCAACGCCGAGCCGCTGCTGATGCAAATTCACCTGCCGGCGAACTATGGCCGCCGCTATAATGAAGCCTTCGGCGCGATTTACCCGGCCCTGGCCAAAGAGTTCGCTATTCCTCTCCTGCCCTTTTTTATGGAGGAGGTGTATCTGAAACCCCAGTGGATGCAGGACGACGGCATTCACCCGAATCGCGACGCGCAGCCGTTTATCGCCGAGTGGATGGCGAACCGGCTGGCTCCCTTAGTTAATCATGACTCCTGAACGCCAGGGGTCGCTGACAGGTAAAGTTATGCAAAAAACGGTTTTAGTGACAGGCTGTTCCAGCGGAATTGGTCTGGAAAGCGCACTGGATTTAACCCGCCAGGGCTTTCGCGTGCTGGCGGCCTGCCGCAAGGCAGAGGACGTGGCGCGGATGCAGGAGCTGGGGCTAACCGGTATTTTGCTCGATCTGGACGACCCGCAGAGCGTGGAGCGCGCGGCGGCGGAGGTGCTTGCGCTGACCGATAATCGTCTCTACGGCCTGTTCAATAACGCCGGATACGGCGTCTATGGCCCGCTGAACACCATCAGCCGCCAGCAGATGGAACAGCAGTTTTCCGCTAACTTTTTCGGTGCCCATCAGCTCACCATGCTGCTGCTGCCAGCGATGACGCCGCACGGCGAAGGTCGCATCGTGATGACCTCGTCGGTGATGGGGCTTATCGCCAGCCCCGGCCGCGGCGCCTACGCCGCCAGTAAATACGCCCTCGAGGCATGGTCCGACGCGCTGCGCATGGAGCTGCGTCACAGCGGTATCAAGGTCAGCCTGATTGAGCCGGGCCCGATCCGCACCCGCTTTACCGATAACGTCAACCAGACGCAAAGCGACAAGCCCGTTGAAAACCCGGGCATCGCCGCCCGTTTTACCCTCGGGCCGGAGGCGGTAGTGGAAAAAGTGCGCCACGCTTTTATCAGCGATAAGCCGAAGCTGCGCTACCCGGTCACCCTGGTCACCCACGCGGTGGCGCTGCTCAAACGCCTGCTGCCAGCCCGCGCGATGGACAAAATTATCCACGGCTGAGTTGAAGCGCGGCATGCCGCCCCCATGTAAAACAGAAATCGACTAACGAGAAATGCCCATGTCCGAACAGAATATTGTCAACATTAGCGAAGCGAACCTGCAGCAGACGCTACAGCAGTCCATGAACGTCCCGGTGCTGTTTTACTTCTGGTCTGCCCGCAGCCAGCACTGCGAACAGCTGACCCCGGTTCTTGAGCGCCTGGCCGCTCAATACAACGGCCAGTTTACGCTGGCAAAGGTCGATTGCGACGCCGAGCAGATGCTCGCTTCACAGTTTGGTCTGCGCGCCATCCCTACGGTTTATCTGTTCCAGAACGGCCAACCAGTGGACGGTTTTGAAGGCCCGCAGCCGGAAGAAGCGATCCGCGCCCTGCTGGATAAAGTCCTGCCCCGCGAAGAGGAGCTGAAAGCGCAGCAGGCCCTGGCCCTGATGCAGGAAGAAAAATACGCCGATGCCCTGCCGCTGCTGAAGGAGGCCTGGCAGCTGTCGAATCAGGACAGCCAGATTGGCCTGCTGCTGGCGGAAACGCTGATTGCTCTGCACCGGTCCGATGAAGCGGAAAGCGTGCTGAAGACCATCCCGCTGCAGGATCAGGATACCCACTATCAGGGTCTGGTGGCGCAGATTGAGCTGCTCAAACAGGCCGCCGACACGCCGGAAATCCAGCAGCTGCAGCAGCAGGTGGAACAGAATCCGGAGGACGCGCAGCTGGCCTCCCAGCTGGCGCTACAGCTGCATCAGGTCGGGCGTAACGAAGAAGCGCTGGCGCTGCTGTTCAGCCATCTGCAGAAGGATTTAGGCGCTGGCGACGGCCAGGCGCGCAAGATGCTGCAGGAGATCCTCGCCGCCCTCGGTACCGGCGATGCGCTGGCCGCCAAATACCGCCGTCAGCTCTATTCGCTGCTGTACTAATCCGTTGCCAGCCCCGGATAGCGCTGCGCTTATCCGGGCTACGCGAACGATGAGGAACCTAGCCTTAGTCGCCCGGGTGAGGCGTGAACGCCGCAACCCGGGATCGTTCACGGGCGCTTTTTCAGCTGCGTCACCACCAGCTGATGGCGGGCGTTGAAGAACTTCCGGTAGGTCAGATAGCCGGCGATAATCGTCGACAGGCTGGCGGTCGACAGCAGCATAAAGGTCACCATGATCTGGTACTTAATCGCCTTTACCGGGTCAATACCGGCAAAAATTAGCCCCGACATCATCCCTGGCAAACTCACCAGGCCGACCGTTTTCGCTGAATCGACGGTGGGTATCAATGACGCGCGAATGCTGTCGCGGATCAGCCGCGCCGAGGCCATTTTCGGCGTCGCGCCGAGGCTCAGCTTCTCCTGAATCTGCTGCTGCTCGCTGCTGAAGCGCTGGCCCATATTGTTGTAGCACAGTCCCACCGCTACCATGGCGTTCCCGGCCACCATCCCGGCAATCGGGATCACCTGCATCGGGACGAAGGCTATCGATCCAGAGAACACCAGCACCGCCAGCGTCAGCCCGGCGCCGGTGGTGATGGCGATAAATGACGAGACAAAAGCCTTATCGATATACTTGCTGCGCTTTTTGGCATTCCACGCCGCGTTAAAGCAGATAAACAGCACCATCAACAGCGTCAGAACCGCATGATTGACGTTAAAGATATATTTCAATACATAGCCGACGATAATCAGCTGCACGATCGCCCGGCAGATGCTCCAGAGAATATCTTTTTCCAGCGCCAGCTTTTCCCGATAGCTCACCAGAATAGCGATCAGCACCAGCACCATCGACAGCGCCAACGATTCGTTCGTAATGTTATGCCCGTTCATGCCGTACCTCCTGCATGTTTCCGCCGGCAGGCTGCAAGGTAATCACTTCATCGGCATGCGAAATTTCGTTGCGATCGTGGGTGACCCACAGAACAGCGACCTGCTTTTCCGTCGCATAGCCATGAATAATGTCATTCACATTCTGTTTATTACTGTCATCCAGCGCGCTGGTAATTTCGTCCAGCAGCAGCACGCGCGGCAGAAATTGTAAATTGCGGATCAGCGAGACGCGCTGCTTTTCCCCGCCGGATAGTTCATTAATCGATTTTTCCAGCATATTTTCGCCCAGACCAAAGCGCTGCAGGTCGGCCACCAGCGCCTGCGGATCCGGTTGTTTATTGCGGATCTGCCACGGAAAAATCAGGTTATCGTAAACCGAATCCCCGAACAGCGCCGGCGTCTGCGCACAGTAAGAGACCTGCTGGCGATACCTTTCCGGCGACAGCGTCGCGACATCGGCATTGTCGAAAAACAGGCGTCCGGAGGTCGGACTGAGCAGCGAGGCGATAATTTTCAGCAAGGTGCTTTTCCCGCAGCCGGAAGGCCCGGTAATCAACTTAAATTCCCCGGGTCTGAGCTCAAGATTGATATTGTGTAAAATAACTGCGTCGTCGGTCTTAAATCCCACACCCTCGAGACGCAAAAGCGCGTTATTTTCCTTCATGAGGCTTCCTGATTATTTTCTGAAACACCGCTAGTTTACCGCACTTTCCTTTCTCCCGGTGGTGGAGAAAGATATACTCAGTTTAAACACGCGCTATTTCTTTGTAGCGCTTCACCAGGCAACAAGACAGGAGGTTTTTGATGCTGATTTTTATTCCTATCCTTATTTTCGTCGCGCTGGTCATTGTGGCCGCGGCGGTGAAAATCGTCCCGCAGGGCTACCAGTGGACGGTGGAGCGCTTCGGGCGTTTTACCCAGACGCTGCAGCCGGGATTAAGCTTAGTCGTGCCGTTTATGGACCGCATCGGCCGCAAAGTGAACATGATGGAGCAGGTGCTCGACATCCCCTCACAGGAGGTTATCTCCAGAGATAACGCCAACGTCACCATCGACGCCGTTTGCTTTATTCAGGTGGTTGACGCGCCAAAGGCCGCCTACGAGGTCAGCAATCTTGAGCAGGCGATCGTCAACCTGACGATGACCAACATTCGTACCGTGCTCGGCTCGATGGAGCTGGACGAAATGCTCTCCCAGCGCGACAGCATTAACACCCGCCTGCTGCATATCGTTGACGACGCCACCAACCCGTGGGGGGTGAAAATCACCCGCGTCGAAATTCGCGACGTTCGCCCACCGGCGGAGCTTATCGCCTCGATGAACGCCCAGATGAAAGCCGAACGTACCAAACGCGCCTATATCCTTGAGGCCGAAGGGGTGCGTCAGGCGGAAATTCTGAAAGCGGAAGGGGAAAAGCAGTCGCAGATCCTCAAGGCGGAGGGCGAGCGGCAGTCCGCCTTCCTGCAGGCGGAGGCCCGCGAGCGTTCCGCTGAAGCGGAAGCCCGCGCCACCCAGATGGTCTCCTCGGCGATCGCCTCAGGCGATATTCAGGCGATCAACTACTTCGTGGCGCAGAAGTACACCGATGCGCTGCAGCAGATTGGCGCCGCCAACAACAGTAAAGTGGTGCTGATGCCGCTGGATGCCAGCAGCCTGATGGGATCGATCGCCGGGATCAGCGAGCTGATCAAAGAAGGCGCTGGCGATCGGAAAAAATCATGATCGACATGATCCTCGCCCACCCTCATCTGTTCTGGCTAAGCCTCGGCGGGCTGCTGCTGGCGGCCGAGATGCTGGGCGGCAGCGGATACCTGCTGTGGAGCGGCGTCGCCGGCGTGGTGACCGGCGCCCTGACCTGGCTCCTGCCGCTGAGCTGGGAATGGCAAGGCACGCTGTTTGCCGCCCTCACTCTGCTGGCGGCGTGGCTGTGGTCGAAGTGGCTGCGCAAGCGCGTCAAACTGCAGCGTCCTGCCGATGCTCAACTCAACCAGCGCGGGCAGCAGCTGATAGGCCGCCGTTTGACGCTGGATGCCCCGCTGGTAAACGGCCGCGGCCACGTGCGCGTGGGCGACAGCTCATGGCCGGTGATGGCTGACGAGGACCTCGCCCCAGGCAGTCAAGTCGAAGTGGTCGCCGTGGAAGGGATTACGCTACGGATCAGACCCGTCGTTCGTTAAGCCTGCGCCTTGCGATGACAGCAGCCGGAAAGATTATCGATAATCGGGCATTCCGCGCTGTCGTCGCCGGGACAGGATTCGGCCAGCGCCAGCAGGTGCGCGCGCATATTTTGCAGCTCGCGGATATGGTTCTCGATATCCGCCACTTTCTCCAGCGTGCGTTTTTTCACATCGGCGCTGTGCCGCGACGGGTCGTTGAACAAGGCCACCAGCTCGCGGCACTCTTCCAGATTAAACCCCACCTGCCGCGCCTGGCGCAGCAGCGTCAGTTCATCGAGATGCTGCTGACCGTAGGTGCGGTAGCCATTTTCGCTGCGCAACGGCGGCGTCACCAGCCCCTTTTCTTCGTAAAAACGAATCGCTTTGCTGGTTAAGCCGGTTTTTTTCGCCACATCGCTGATATTCATTTTTTCTCCTTGACCTTCCCCTTGCTGGAAGGTTTAACCTTCTTAATACTCGATGAAAGAGTGGTTCTGGTCAATCGTTGACCGGAAAATTATTCAGGAGTTATTTATGTCTAACACTATCGACCTGACGCTGGATGGCCTCTCCTGCGGCCACTGCGTCAAACGCGTGAAAGAGAGTCTGGAACAGCGTCCTGACGTTGAGCAAGCGGAAGTCACCCTCACTGAAGCCCATGTGACGGGCAGCGCCAGCGCACAAGCGCTGATTGAAGCCGTTAAACAAGCCGGATACGGCGCGGAGCTCAGCCACCCAAAGGCTAAACCGCTGGCAGAATCATCAATCCCGTCGGAAGCACTGACAGCGGCCACTCCTGAGCTTCCGGCAGCCCATGACGAAGATGACAGTCAACAGCTGCTGATCAACGGCATGAGCTGCGCCAGCTGCGTCTCCCGGGTACAGAACGCGCTTGCCGCGGTGCCGGGCGTCTCACAGGCGCGGGTTAACCTGGCGGAACGCACGGCGCTGGTGATGGGCAGTGCGTCCGCCGCAGAATTAGTGCAGGCGGTGGAGAAAGCGGGCTACGGCGCGGAGGCGATCGAGGACGATCTGGAACGCCGCGAACGTCAGCAGGAAACCGCCATCGCCACCATGAAACGTTTTCGCTGGCAGGCGATTGTCGCCCTGCTGGTCGGCGTGCCGGTGATGGTCTGGGGCATGATCGGCGATAACATGATGGTCAGCGACGACAACCGTTCGCTGTGGCTGGTCATCGGCCTCGTCACCCTTGCGGTGATGGTCTTCGCCGGCGGGCACTTCTACCGCAGCGCGTGGAAAAGCCTGAAAAACGGCACCGCCACCATGGATACGCTGGTGGCCCTCGGTACCGGCGTCGCCTGGCTGTACTCGATGAGCGTCAACCTGTGGCCACAGTGGTTCCCGATGGAAGCCCGCCATCTCTATTACGAAGCCAGCGCAATGATTATCGGCCTGATTAACCTCGGCCATATGCTGGAGGCCCGCGCCCGCCAGCGCTCCTCAAAAGCGCTGGAAAAACTGCTCGACCTGACGCCGCCTTCAGCCCGCGTGGTGACCCCTGAGGGAGAAAAGGATCTGCCGCTCGCTGAAGTTCAGGCCGGCATGACGCTGCGCCTGACCACTGGCGATCGCGTTCCGGTTGACGGCGTGATAAGCCAGGGCGAAGCCTGGTTTGATGAAGCGATGCTCACCGGCGAACCGGTACCACAGCAAAAAGGCGATGGCGATGCCATTCACGCCGGCACCGTGGTGCAGGACGGCAGCGTGCTGTTCACCGCCAGCGCCGTCGGCAGCCAGACCACGCTGGCACGTATTATCCGCATGGTGCGCCAGGCGCAGAGCAGCAAGCCGGAGATCGGCCAGCTGGCGGATAAAATCTCCGCGGTGTTTGTCCCGGCGGTGGTCGCCATTGCGCTGATTAGCGCGGCGATCTGGTACTTCTTCGGCCCGGCGCCGCAGATCGTCTATACCCTGGTGATCGCCACCACGGTGCTGATTATCGCCTGTCCGTGCGCCTTAGGGCTGGCGACGCCAATGTCGATCATCTCCGGCGTTGGCCGGGCGGCGGAATACGGCGTACTGGTGCGCGACGCCGATGCTCTGCAGCGCGCCAGTGAACTCGACACCCTGGTGTTCGATAAAACCGGCACCCTGACCGAAGGCAAGCCGCAGGTGGTGGCGGTGAAAACTTTCGCTGGCGTTGATGAGATTACCGCGCTGCGTCTTGCCGCCGCGCTCGAGCAGGGCTCAAGCCATCCGCTGGCGCGAGCGATCCTCGATAAAGCCGGAGACAGCCCGTTGCCGGAAGTGAGCGGCTTCCGCACCCTGCGCGGCCTTGGCGTCAGCGGTGAGGCGGAAGGTCATCGCCTGCTGCTCGGCAACCAGGCGCTGCTCAACGAGCAGCATATCGCCACCAGCGATATAGAAAGCGAGATGATGGCGCAGGCCTCGCGCGGCGCTACGCCGGTGCTGCTGGCGGTGGATGGTCAGGCGGCCGCGCTGTTCGCCATCCGTGACCCGCTGCGCGAAGACAGCGTCGACGCCCTGGCGCGCCTGCATCGTCAGGGCTACCGCCTGGTGATGCTCACCGGGGATAACCCCACTACCGCGAATGCCATCGCCAAAGAAGCCGGCATTGATGAAGTGATTGCCGGCGTGCTGCCGGACGGTAAAGCCGACGCCATTAAGCGTCTGCAGAGCCAGGGGCACAAAGTGGCGATGGTTGGCGATGGGATTAACGATGCCCCGGCGCTGGCGCAGGCGGATGTCGGGATCGCCATGGGCGGCGGCAGCGATGTCGCTATTGAAACCGCGGCGATCACCCTGATGCGCCATAGTCTTCACGGCGTGGCCGATGCGCTGGCGATTTCGAAGGCGACCTTACGCAATATGAAGCAGAACCTGCTGGGGGCCTTTGTCTACAACTCGCTGGGCATCCCGATTGCCGCCGGGATCCTCTGGCCGCTGACCGGCACGCTGCTCAATCCGGTGGTCGCCGGCGCGGCGATGGCGCTATCGTCGATCACCGTGGTGAGTAACGCTAACCGCCTGTTGCGCTTTAAACCAAAAGAGTAAACGCTGCTGCAGGAAAGCGGACGCTGACAGGATCGGCGCCCGCTTTTTTTCCGGGACAAGAAAAGCCCGCCGGAAGGGTGACGTGTATCACCATATGCGCTAGCATGAATGCCTCACACTTCGGAGCGCGTATGGGCCTGTTAAACCGGATAAAAATGCTGTGGCGAGCCGCCGTCGGCTCGTCTTATTCCTGGCCTGCGATGGATATCGTCCTGCCCGGCGAACGCTATCTGCACCTCGTCGGCAGCATCCATATGGGCACCCGCGACATGGCGCCGCCGCCAGCGAAACTGCTGAAAAAAATACGCCAGGCCGATGCGTTAATCGTCGAGGCCGATATCAGCGGCAATGAAACCCCGTTTAGCAATCTCCCCGCTTATCCGCCGCTGGCGGAGCGCCTGAGCGACGCGCAGCTGAGCGAGCTACAAGCGCGAGCCGGCGAGCTGGGCCTGTCGGTCGAGCTGTTCGACAGCCTGCCGCTGTGGCAGGTGGCGATGGTTCTGCAGGCCACCCAGGCGCAGAAGCTGGGGCTGCGGCCGGATTACGGTATCGATTATCAGTTGCTGATGGCCGCCCGCGAGAGCAACATAGCGGTGATGGAGCTGGAAGGCGCCGACAGCCAGATCGCGCTGCTGCGCGACCTGCCCGATGGCGGAATGGCGCTGCTGGAAGATACGCTGACCCACTGGCGCACCAACGCCCGTTTACTGCAGGTCATGATCGGCTGGTGGCTGGAGCAACCGCCGTCGCGCGGTGCGGTATCGCTGCCGACGACCTTCAGCCAGTCTTTATATGATGTGCTGATGCATCAGCGCAATCTCGCCTGGCGCGAGACGCTGCTGGCCTTGCCGCCGGGGCGCTACGTGGTCGCCGTCGGCGCGCTGCATCTGTATGGCGAAGGGAATCTGCCGGATATGCTGACATAAAAAAATGGCCAATATTGCTATTGGCCCGTCAAAGAGGAATTTCATCATTATTATTATCCCGGGATTTGTATCCCGGATCGTCTGATTGTCGCTCAAAGTGACCATCACTGCCAACACTATTGCGCAAGATGGTACTATTTTTTAGACAACCTGCGGGCGTATTCTGACGTCACGCAAAACCGGTTGGTAAGAAGGATAGCTATGACTCCCGCCGTTAAATTACTCGAAAAAAACAAAATTCCCTTTCAGATCCACAGTTACGATCACGATCCCAATGAGACCAACTTCGGTGATGAAGTGGTGCGCAAGCTCGGCCTCAATGCCGATCAGGTTTACAAGACCCTGCTGGTCGCCGTTAATGGCGATATGAAGCATCTGGCGGTCGCCATCACCCCGGTCGCCGGGCAACTGGATTTGAAGAAAGTGGCGAAAGCGCTGGGCGCCAAGAAAGTCGACATGGCCGACCCGATGGTGGCGCAGCGTATCACCGGCTATCTGGTGGGCGGTATCAGTCCGCTGGGGCAGAAGAAGCGCCTGCCGACGGTGATTGACGCCCCGGCGCAGGAATTTGCCACTATCTATATTTCCGGCGGCAAACGCGGGCTGGATATTGAGCTGGCGGCCAGCGATCTGGCGCAGCTTCTGGATGCGAAGTTCGCCGATATCGCCCGCCGCGATTGATAACACTATCCCGGATAGCGGCGCACGCGCCTTATCCGGGCTCCCCAACTCATAGCCACGGTAAGCGTAGCGCCACCGTGGAAATAGCTCACCCGAAACCCAGGCTTACTGCCAGCTCACCTCGCCTTTCGGCTCATAGGCGGCGGCATCCAGCGGCGAGTTCTTCTCGATATACTCTTTTAGCACTTCGGCATCGATAAAGCCGGTATTCACATACCCGGGTTTATCGGCGATGTTCGGGTAACCATCGCCGCCGGTGGCGTTAAAGCTCAGCGTCGCCATCCGATAGGTCTTCGACGGATCCACCGGTTCGCCTTTGATTTTCAGATCGTTCAACTTGCCGTCTTTGGCCACAAAGCTGACGTTGGCAAACTGCGGATAGGCGCCGGAATCCGGCTTCATCTGCGCGACGGCGGTCAGGTAATCCACCACCTCCTTGCCGCTCATATCGACATAGGTCAGCACATTGCCAAACGGCTGGACCTTCATCACATCCTTGTAGGTGATATCGCCCGCCTCAATGGAGTCGCGGATCCCGCCGCCGCTCATCACCGCGAAATCCGCATTACTGCGCGCCATCTGCGCCGCCAGCAGCAGGTGGCCCATATTGGTCTGCACGAAACGCACTTTACTGCGATCGCCCTCCAGATGACCATTCACGCTGCCGATCTTGACCTGCAGTTGCGCCTTACCTTTGTTCTGGAACGGCGTCAGCAGCGACATCATCTGCGGGTTCTCCGCGATCTGCGGCGTATACAGCACCCGCTCGCTTTGGCCGTTATCGTAAGTCACTTTTTTCTTCAGGTTGACCGGGATCAGCTGATAGTGCACCAGCTTCATCTCGCCGTTGCGGAACTCAAAATCGGCGCGGCCGACGTATTTGCCCCACTCATGCGCCTGGACGATCCAGATGCCGTTCTGACGATCCGGGGCGCACGGCGTCCCTGGCACATAGTCGACCTGCTTTTTATTTTCCGACGCCATGCACACCGGATCCTGCGAGTGACCGCCGACGATCATCGCCAGCGAGCCCGCGGGTAAACTCCGCGCCATCTCGACATCCCCCGGCGCGTTAGAGCCGTGGTTGCCGTTGTCATAGTGGCCCATATGGGTGGTGGCCAGGATCACGTCCGGCTTTTCATTCTGCTGCAGCTCCTGGATCACCAGCTTCGCCTCTTCCGCCGGTTTGCGGAATTCGATATCGGTGAAATATTCTGGATTGCCAATCTTGGCCGTATCGTCAGTGGTTAAGCCAATCACCGCGATTTTTAACCCGCCGCGCTTAAACAGCGCCCAGGGTTTGAACAGCCGTTCGCCGGTGCTTTTCTGATAAATATTGGCCGACAGGAACGGGAACTTCGCCCACTTTTCCTGCTGGCGCAGCACGCTCAGCGGATTATCAAACTCGTGGTTCCCCACCGCCATCGCGTCGTAGCCGATCAGGTTCATGCCGCGAAAATCGGGCTCTGCATCCTGTAAATCAGACTCCGGCACCCCGGTATTGATATCCCCGCCGGACAGCAGCAGAACGCTACCGCCTTCAGCCGCCACCTCTTTACGAATACCGTCCACCAACGTTTTCTGCGCCGCCAGGCCATATTCGCCGTAGTCATTGCGCCAGAAATGGCCGTGGTGATCGTTGGTGTGCAGGATGGTAATTTTATAGGTTTTATCCTGCTCATAGGCCTGCGCGGACAGGCTGCCCAGCGATAACGCGGCGAATAACGCCAGCGCCACGCTGTGTTTTAAACAATGCATGCTTCACTCCCTGACTTAATCCCAAGTGCCGAAAGTATAGCGAGTTAGCCGCATTGACAAATATGTTTTCAGAATTGCGACTTCCTTCAAACCTTATCAGCAGGTATGTTAGTTGGATAATAATTCCACCTGCATCCTCTATACGCCTTCGCGTTGTATGGCAGTGCGTTAGCCCGTTCGTCATATTTCCCATGCAGTAGCCGGGAAAATCAGGGCAGTCGCATGGCGTACAAATAACGAAAGCTATATAAAAAAGTGACGTGAACCTATGGCAATCAATCAGACCGCTCAACCCGTGTCCGGCCCCGCTGCGCCGCCGCAAAAAGCGCGCACCTCGTTTGGCATCTTAGGCGCGATCAGCCTGTCCCATTTGCTTAACGATATGATCCAGTCGCTCATTCTCGCGATCTACCCGCTGCTGCAGGCCGAGTTCTCCCTTACCTTTGTGCAGATCGGGATGATCACCCTCACCTTCCAGCTCACCTCATCGCTGTTCCAGCCGGTGATTGGCTATATTACCGATAAACGATCGATGCCGTGGTCGCTGCCGGTGGGCATGTGCTTTACCCTCTGCGGTTTGATCCTCCTGGCGCTGGCCGGTAGCTTCGGTATGGTGCTGCTGGCCGCCGCGCTGGTGGGTACCGGCTCCTCGGTTTTCCATCCGGAATCGTCCCGCGTGGCGCGGATGGCCTCCGGCGGCCGTCACGGCCTGGCCCAGTCGCTGTTCCAGGTCGGCGGCAACTTCGGCAGTTCGCTTGGTCCACTGCTGGCGGCGGTGATCATCGCCCCGTATGGTAAAGGCAACGTCGCCTGGTTCGTACTGGCCGCCCTGCTGGCTATCGTCGTGCTGTCGCAAATCAGCCGCTGGTACGCCGCACAGCACCGGATGAATAAGGGCAAACCGAAGCCGGCGATCGTCAATCCGCTGCCGCGCAATAAGGTGATTCTGGCGGTAGGTATTCTGCTGATGCTGATTTTCTCGAAATATTTCTATATGGCGAGCATCAGCAGCTATTACACGTTTTATCTGATGCATAAGTTCGGCTTATCGGTGCAAAATGCCCAGCTGCATCTGTTTGCCTTCCTGTTCGCGGTGGCCGCCGGGACGGTGATTGGCGGGCCCGTTGGCGATAAGATTGGGCGAAAATATGTTATTTGGGGCTCTATCCTCGGTGTGGCGCCCTTCACCCTTGTTTTACCCTACGCCAGCCTTGAATGGACCGGGATTTTAACGGTGATCATTGGTTTTATCCTCGCCTCGGCCTTCTCCGCTATCCTGGTCTATGCCCAGGAGCTGCTGCCGGGACGTATCGGTATGGTTTCTGGTCTGTTTTTCGGCTTCGCCTTTGGCATGGGCGGCCTTGGCGCCGCGGTGCTGGGCCTGCTGGCGGACCATACCAGTATCGACCTGGTGTATAAAATCTGCGCCTTCCTGCCGCTGCTGGGATTCCTGACGATATTTCTTCCTGATAACCGGCAAAAAGCCTGATTATCCGGCGGCCAAAGTGTAACGTTGGCCGCCGTTACCCCTTGCACCATCGGCCTGATGCGCGCATTCCTCCCTCGATTTTCCCTTCTGTGCCTTTTCATCCCCTAATTGCATTTTTTTGCACAATTCAAGAATTATTCATAAACAAAGTGAACGTTTTTGTCATAAACTATTACGCGGACAGGGTAGCAAAATGGACCGATTCACCACTGGAAAGGAGACGGAATGCACCACGCAACACCGCTAATCACCACCATTGTCGGCGGCCTCGTGCTCGCCTTTATTCTCGGCATGATTGCCAATAAGCTACGTATTTCTCCTCTGGTGGGATATCTCTTAGCGGGCGTGCTGGCCGGACCTTTCACCCCTGGCTTTGTTGCTGACACCAAACTGGCTCCGGAACTGGCGGAACTCGGCGTGATCCTGCTGATGTTCGGCGTCGGGCTGCATTTTTCCCTCAAGGATCTGATGGCGGTAAAGTCGATCGCCATTCCCGGGGCCATCGCCCAGATAGCTGTGGCGACGCTGTTGGGTATGGCGCTCTCCGCCGCCCTTGGCTGGTCGCTGATGACCGGCATCGTCTTTGGCCTGTGTCTCTCTACCGCCAGTACCGTGGTGCTGCTGCGCGCCCTGGAGGAACGACAGCTGATTGACAGTCAGCGCGGGCAGATCGCCATCGGCTGGCTGATTGTGGAAGACCTGGTGATGGTCCTGACGCTGGTCCTGCTGCCGGCAGTGGCCGGTATGGCGGAGAAAGGCAACGTCGGCTTCGCTTCCCTCGCCCTCGACCTCGGGATCACCATTGGCAAAGTGGTGGCCTTTATCGCCATCATGATGCTGGTCGGCCGTCGGCTGGTGCCGTGGATCATGTCGCGCAGCGCGGCCACCGGCTCGCGCGAGCTGTTCACCCTGTCGGTGCTGGCCCTGGCGCTGGGCATCGCCTTCGGCGCCGTGGAGCTGTTTGATGTCTCCTTCGCCCTCGGCGCCTTCTTTGCCGGCATGGTGCTTAATGAATCCGAGCTGAGCCACCGCGCCGCCCATGACACCCTGCCGCTGCGCGACGCCTTTGCGGTGCTGTTCTTTGTCTCCGTCGGCATGCTGTTTGACCCAATGGTGCTGGTCCAGCAGCCGCTGGCGGTGCTGGCGACGCTGGCGATCATTATCTTTGGTAAATCCGCAGCCGCCTTTTTCCTCGTGCGTATGTTTGGCCACTCGCCGCGTACCGCACTGACGATTGCCGCCAGCCTGGCGCAGATTGGTGAATTTGCCTTTATTCTCGCCGGCCTGGGGATGGCGCTTAACCTGCTGCCGCAGGCCGGGCAAAACCTGGTGCTGGCCGGGGCGATCATCTCGATTATGCTCAACCCGGTGCTGTTTACCCTGCTGGAGAAATATCTCGATAAAACCGAAACCCTCGACGAGCAGACCCTGGAAGAGGTGCTGGAAGACGAGAAGCAGGTGCCGGTCGATATCTGCAACCACGCGCTGCTGGTCGGCTTCGGCCGCGTCGGCAGCCTGCTGGGCGAGAAGCTGATGGCCCAGGGGATCCCGCTGGTGGTGGTTGAAACCTCGCGCACCCGCGTGGATGAGCTACGCGAGCGCGGGATCAGCGCGGTGCTGGGCAATGCCGCCAATGAAGAGATCATGGAGCTGGCGCATCTCGACTGCGCTCGCTGGCTGCTGCTGACCATTCCCAACGGCTATGAGGCCGGCGAGATTGTCGCCTCCGCACGGGAAAAATGTCCGAATATCGAGATTATCGCCCGCGCCCATTACGATGATGAAGTGGATTACATTATCGACCGTGGGGCCAATCAGGTGGTGATGGGCGAGCGGGAAATTGCCCGCGCCATGCTGCAGCTTCTGGAAACGCCACCCGCCGGTGAAGTGGTCACTGGCTGATGTACAGCCCTCTCCCGTCGGGAGAGGGACTCGCTTATCGATCCCAGTACGCCTCTTCCAGGCTGTCCTCACGTTCCGGCAGGCCGCGGGTTAAACGCGGCGAGTGCTGGTTCAGCACCTGATAGCTCACGCGGTTGGCATATTTACACACCTGCGCCAGCGAGGAGTAGGTCAGCCATTTGCATTTGTGTTTGCTGGAGTTGGGTACGTTATTGCGATGGTAGTTATTGGCGGTGATGTCATGCAGCAGCGCCGCCAGCGCGCCGTCGCCTGCGCCGTTGGTGTTCATGATCTTCTCCGGGCCGCCCATATACGGCGCGATGTGCGAATAAATACGCAGCGGATTGACGCAGTCCTGGTGACGCATCGCGCGACTGAATTCAAACTGGTTAAATTCCGGGATCGCCCCCGGCAGCAGCGGATGCTGGGTTTTACGCTTCGCCTCTTCTTCGGTGAAGCCCGCCATATATAGCCCCGCCGGTCCGGCGGTGCACAGCACCAGGTCGACCCAGTCCAGCGCTTTGTCCGCCGCCGACAGCGGATCGGCAAAACCGGTCAGCGCTTCCCCTTCCTCTTCATTCATCGCCAGAATCGAGACATGATCCTGCAGGAACTGCTGCCACCACGCCGGGTTATCGGCAATCACGTATTTGGTACCAAGAGTTAACACCACCGGCACATCATGCTTTTTGGCATACTCGATGGCTTTCATCGTCGCGTCCGGCATCGGCTCGCCCGGCTTGCAGCGTACCAGGTAGGAGGTCAGCACCAGCGCCGAGGCGCCAGCGATCACCGCTTCCGGAATGCTTTCCGGGCGCAGCTTGTTCATATGACCCGGGCTAATGGCGAAGGTGCGCTCGCCGCTATCGCTGATCAGGGTGAAGCAGCGGCCAATGGCGCCGTCAACGCCCTGCAGATAGTTCAGATCGGTACGGCTGGAGGTATTGCACAGGTAGCGATAGGCATAGCCGCCGATTTCGATATTACTGCACATGACGCCAAGCAGCACCGAGCGATCGTCCGCCAGCACCGAGTAGTTGTGCATGGTATTGCCGATCGTGCCGCCGGCAAACTGATGAGTAATAAGATTATTGCGCACCAGCTCCTGGTACAGCGCCTCGGCGACATCATCTTCAATCACCAGAGAGTGGCCCGCGCTCAGGCCGTAGCGCACGATAAACGCCTCATCCACTTTCGCTTCGATATCCACCAGCGTCTGGTCGATACCCACCACCCAGGAGACGCTGGATTCATTCTCCGGCTGAATTTGCTGTAGCAGCGGGTCGCGGGCGTTAACGGGAAAATAGTGTTTGGATTTGCGTTTACCGGGAAATTTCATAGTGGCGCTTAAATAACAGGGAACAAGCGGGAAATAGTAGCATATTCCCCGCCCTGCGCGCGATCAGCGATAAGGCGCCGTCAGGTTGACCATCATCTCAATATGCGCGGCGTCCGCGTTAAGCGCCGGAATGTATTCATATTGCTTGCCACCCGCTTCGAGGAAGATTTCCCGGTTCTGGACGGCGATCTCTTCCAGCGTTTCGAGACAGTCGGCGGCAAAGCCCGGGCACAGCACCTGAATATGCTTCGTCCCTTTCTCGCCGAGCATCTTCAGCGTCTCATCGGTGTACGGCGTCAGCCAGGGTTCCCGGCCAAAGCGCGACTGGAAGGTCATCATCACCCGCTCCGGTGGCAGCCCCAGCGCGGAGACCAGTTCCCGCGTGGTATCACGACAGCGCTGAGGATAATCATCTCCCTGGTTGGCATAGCGCTGCGGGATCCCATGATAGGAAAGCAGCAGCAGATCCGGTTCCCCATGAACGGCAAACGAGGCGCGCACGCTGGCCGCCAGAGCATGGATATAGTCCGGGTGCCCGGCGTAATCGCGAATAAACGAGATACCGGGAATGGCGCGTTTTTTCGCGAGGATCCGCGCCAGCTCATCCCAGACGGCAGCCACCGTCGAGCAGGAATATTGCGGATACAGCGGCAGCACCACGATGTGCCCCACCCCTTGCGCCAGTAAATCATCCACCGCGCTGGCCAGCGACGGCGTTCCATAGCTCATGCCCAGCGCCACCGGGGTATCCGGCAGTCTGGCAGCCAGCGCCTGCTGCTGGCGACGGCTGTATACCATCAGCGGCGACCCCTCTTCCATCCAGACGGACTGATAGAGTTTAGCCACGCGGGGAGAGCGAATCGGCAGTATGACGCCGCGCAGCAGCGGCCACCATAGCAGACGAGACGTATCCACCACCCGTTTGTCGCTGAGGAATTGTCGCAGATAACGCTTCACCGCACCGGGGGTGGGCGCATCGGGAGTGCCTAAATTGGCCAGCAAGATACCTGTTTTCGTCTGATGCATTACCGCCTCTTAACCATTTGAATCGCAGCCAATTGTAGCTGAAATGGCGCTAAACGGAACCAATCATAGCAAAAGGTAGGAATGAGAGGAGTTCTCATCCTGCCGCAGCAGGATGAGAAAAGGCTTTATCAGCCGAGGATTTTTTCCAGTTCGGCGCGCACGTCAGCCACCGCTTTGGTGCCGTCGACTTTGGCGTATTTGGTGTTGCCCGCCTGCGCTTCTTTGGTGTAGTAGCCGATCAGCGGCGCCGTCATCTGATGATATTCCACCAGACGCTTACGCACGGTCTCTTCCTGGTCGTCTTTACGGGTGGTCAGCTCTTCGCCGGTCACGTCGTCTTTGCCTTCCACCTTCGGCGGATTGAATTTGATGTGGTATACGCGACCGGATGCCGCGTGAACGCGACGGCCAACGATACGGTCGACAATCAGTTCGTCCGGCACGTCGAATTCCAGCACGTAATCAACGGTAATGCCCGCTTCTTTCATGGCGTCAGCCTGCGGAATAGTGCGCGGGAAACCGTCCAGCAGGAAGCCGTTACGGCAATCTTCCTGGGCGATACGCTCTTTAACCAGCGCGATAACCAGCTCATCGGTCACCAGCTTGCCGGCGTCCATGATGTCTTTCGCCTGCTTACCGAGCTCAGAGCCGGATTTTACCGCAGCGCGCAGCATATCGCCGGTGGAGATTTGCGGAATACCGTATTTCTCCATGATGAACTGAGCCTGAGTTCCTTTACCCGCGCCCGGAGCGCCAAGCAGAATAATACGCATTACGAAAATCCCCTCAAAAGTCGATTCAATTTTTCAAAAACGCTAAACCATACCACCAGAACGGCGATGGCTCAAGGAAGGCGGTGCGGCTGAAACGGTTAATGGTGAGATATTTTATGCAATCCAATGTGAAATGCCCCGTCTGAGCAAATCGCTCAGACGGGGCATTTATCCCGTTCCCGGCGTCGCGTCGCTCGGCCGGGCTACTCGTTCAGGTTCGCGTCAGGAAGCCAGCAGCTGGTTCATACGGCGGATAAACTGGTTCGGATCTTCCAGCGTGCCGCGCTCGGCCAGCAGCGCCTGATCCAGCAGCAGTTCCACCCATTCGCCGAACTGCGCGTCATCCTGGGTATCGGCTGCGCGTTTCACCAGCTGATGCGCCGGGTTCAGTTCGAAGATGTATTTCACTTCCGGCGCCGCCTGGCCCGCAGCCGCGAAAAGCTTCGCCATCTGGGTGCTCATCTCGTCGGCATCGGTGGTGACAATCGCCGGGGTATCGGTCAGACGATGGGTCAGACGCACCTCTTTGACCCGGTCGCCAAGCAGGTTTTTCACACGCTCAACGAACGGCTCCAGCGCTTTTTCGGCTTCTTTGGTGGACTCGTCCACTTCATCCGCCAGCTTGTCCAGCGACTCGTCGGCTTTAGCGACAGACTGGAACGCTTTACCGTCGAACTCGGTCAGGTAGCTCATCATCCACTCGTCGATGCGATCGGAGAGCAGCAGCACTTCGATCCCTTTCTTACGCAGCAGCTCGAGGTGCGGGCTGCTCTTCGCCGCCGCATAGCTGTCGGCAGTGATGTAGTAGATCTTCTCCTGACCTTCTTTCATGCGCGAGACGTACTCTTCCAGCGACACGGTCTGCGCGGAGGAGTCAGTATGGGTGGTCGCGAAGCGCAGCAGTTTGGCGATCGCCTCCTGGTTGCTCGGATCTTCCGCCGGCCCCTCTTTCAGCACCAGGCCGAACTGTTTCCAGAAGGTCTGATATTTTTCGGCGTCGTCTTTCGCCAGCTTATCCAGCATCTGCAGCGCGCGTTTGGTCAGCGCGGTGCGCAGGTTGCGGGTCACGCTGCTGTCCTGCAGAATTTCACGGGAGACGTTCAGCGGCAGATCGTTGGAGTCTATCAGGCCGCGTACGAAGCGCAGGTAGTTCGGCATAAACTGCTCGGCGTCGTCCATGATGAACACACGCTGGACGTACAGCTTCAGGCCGTGTTTATGATCGCGGTTCCACATATCCCACGGCGCCTGCGACGGGATATACAGCAGGCTGGTGTACTCCTGCTTACCTTCCACGCGGTTGTGGCTCCAGGTCAGCGGGTCGCTGTAGTCATGGGCAATGTGCTTGTAGAATTCTTTGTATTCGTCGTCGTTAACTTCAGACTTGCTGCGAGTCCACAGGGCCTGCGCCTTGTTG
This sequence comes from Klebsiella sp. 54, assembly GCF_018223875.1. NCBI lineage: Bacteria > Pseudomonadati > Pseudomonadota > Gammaproteobacteria > Enterobacterales > Enterobacteriaceae > Klebsiella > Klebsiella sp. 54. The sequence goes on along the minus strand of NZ_JAGRRA010000002.1, from coordinate 252,729 downwards.
ATTTTTTCCCAACTGATAACGGTTTCGCCGTCTTTCTCTTCCCGTTTCTCAATCTCAACCGGCAGCGCGATATGGTCGGAATACTTGCTGATGATGGAGCGCACGCGCCAGTCGTTGAGGAAATCGTCCTCACCTTCGCGCAGATGCAGGGTGATTTCGGTCCCGCGATCGGCTTTGGTGATGTCGGCCACGGTATATTCCCCTTCGCCGGCGGATTCCCAGAACACGCCGTTCTCAGGTTTATCGCCTGCCGCACGGGTACGGACGGTCACTTTATCCGCCACGATGAAGGCCGAATAGAAGCCGACACCGAACTGGCCAATCAGCTGGCTATCTTTTGCCTGGTCGGAACCCATCGATTCGAGGAACGCTTTGGTGCCGGATTTGGCGATGGTGCCGAGATGGTCGATAACCTCTTCCCGGTTCATACCGATACCGTTATCGGCAATGGTCAGGGTACGGTTGTCTTTATCAAACGAAACCCGCACGCGCAGCTCGCCGTCTCCCTCATACAAATCCGGCTGCGACAGCGCGCGGAAACGCAGCTTATCGGCCGCATCAGAGGCGTTGGAAATCAGCTCACGCAGAAAGATTTCTTTGTTGGAATAGAGGGAATGGATCATCAGGTGCAGAAGCTGTTTTACTTCTGACTGAAAACCACGAGTTTCTTGTCCTTTCATCTGATTCAACCTCAACAATGCCATTTTAAATGGGTAAAAAACCGTTGAGTGGGAGATGGGGACAGCGGGGAAATTTTTCAAGCGGAGGCGGCGATAGCCGCCTCCATTTGTTCAGAAAGTAATCTTGTGGCGACCGGCCAGCGAGTGGGACAGCGTGGTGCCGTCGACCATCTCCAGCTCTCCGCCCACCGGCACGCCGTGGGCGATTCGGCTGGCGTCGACGCCATACTGCGCGCACAGCTCCGCGATATAGTTGGCTGTCGCCTCGCCCTCAACGGTCGGGTTGGTGGCAAGGATCACCTCGGTGATCGACTCCGCCTCCAGCCGTTGCTCCAGGCGATCGAGCCCGATGTCATCAGGCCCGATGCCGTCGAGCGGCGACAGGTGCCCCATCAGCACGAAGTAGCGGCCGGAATACTGCCCGGTCTGCTCAATGGCGTAGATGTCCGCCGGACTCTCCACCACGCAGATCTGGCCGTTTTCCTGGCGACGCGGGTTGCTGCAGATATTGCACACCTCCTGCTCGGTGAAGGTGCGGCAATCGGCACAGTGGCCGATCTCCGACATCGCGCGCGTCAGCGCCTGCGCCAGACGCATCCCGCCGCTGCGATCGCGCTGCAGCAGGGTAAACGCCATGCGCTGCGCCGACTTCGGGCCGACGCCCGGCAGACAGCGCAGTGCTTCCATAAGCTGAGTTAACAGCGGGCTGGTTTGCATCAGAACGGCATCTTGAAGCCTGGCGGCAGCTGCATACCGGCAGAGACGGAAGCCATCTTCTCTTTCTGGGTCTCTTCGATACGGCGCGCAGCGTCGTTGAACGCGGCAGCCACCAGATCTTCCAGCATCTCTTTGTCATCTTCCAGCAGGCTTGGGTCGATCTCCACGCGGCGGCAGTTGTGCGCGCCGTTAATGGTCACTTTCACCAGACCCGCGCCGGATTCGCCGGTCACTTCCAGCTGAGCGATCTCTTCCTGCATCTTCTGCATTTTTTCTTGCATCTGCTGGGCCTGCTTCATCAGGTTACCCAGGCCGCCTTTTCCACCAAACATAGGCTTCTCTCTCAGTCAGTCATCATTAAAGGTACTGACTGCAAGTCAAACTTGCAGTCAAATGGGGCGGATACTCTCTTCATCCAGATCGGCGTCAAAGAAACGACGCAGGGTCTGAATGTTATTATCCGCAATAATCGCTTCGCGCGCCTGCGCGAGCTTCTCTTCATAAATAGCCTGCCGCCACTCCAGCGGCGTGCGCATCGCGGGATTATCGTCTTCCACGATGGTCAATTCAACGGGCGTACCGTACAACACCCCCAGCGCTTCAGCCAGCTTTTGCTGTGCGCCGGCGGAATTGAGGTGGCGCTGGCTGGAGCGCAGATGCAGACAGACGCGATTGCCCTCCTGCTCTTTCCACGCGTTGAGCGCCACCTGCTCGACCAGCTTCGGTACTGCCAACTGGCTCACTTCTGCCGCCCAGCTGTCGCGCTCGACCGCTTCAACGGCAAGCTTGGCCGCCAGCTCAGGCGTTTTTTCATGCTCCAGCGCTTTTTTCAGCGCTTTAGGCGTGGCGACTTCGACTTTGGTCTCTTCAACCACCGTCGTCGCCTTCCAGCGATAAGCCTCTTTCTTCGCCGGGGCCTGCTCCAGCGCCGCCGCGGCCGGACGAGCCTGGACGCGCTCGGTAATCGAACTCAGTCGCTCCAGCGCAGCGTTATTCACCGGCCGCGCGCGGGAAGCGGCTGCCGGTTCACTCTTTTTTGGGGTGGTTGCTCCCTGGCTGCGCTGCAGGTGACTGCGGGCCGCCAGCACCTGGCTGGTGGTCGGCGGCAAACTCTGCGGCGGCTGTGGCGGCGGCGCTGCGGGGGAAACCGGCTGGCGCGGCGCGGCGGCCTGCGCCGGCTGCACCTCGGGCTCCGGCAGCGGCTTACGCGGATGAAACGCCAGGGCGCGCAGCAGCGTCATTTCGACGCCCATCCGCCGGTCCGGGGCATAGGGTAGCTCTTTGCGGCCAATCAGCAGCGTCTGGTAGTAGAGCTGAACGTCGCCCGGCGGTACGGTGCGCGCCAGTTCGCGCATGCGCACTTCGACCGCGGCCATGTCGGCGCCCAGCGCCGAAGGGGACAGCTGAACCATGGCGATGCGGTGCAGCAGGCTCTGCATCTCCACCAGCAGCGCCTCCCATTCAACGCCGCGCGCGGCGGCGTCATTGACGCCCGCCATGACTCGCTCGCCATCGGCGGCGACCAGGGCTTCAATCAACGACAGTGCCTGATCGTCATCGAGGGTGCCGAGCATGGTGCTCACCGACGCCGCCGTCAGTTGCCCTTCTCCACTGGCAATAGCCTGATCGGTCAGGCTTAAGGCATCGCGCAGGCTGCCGTCGGCGGCGCGCGACAACAGCTGCAGCGCGCGGGGCTCGAAGGCAATCTGCTCTTCGCCAAGAATATGCTCCAGCTGATGGCGGATCTGTTCAACGTCCAGCGCCTTCAGGTGGAACTGCAGGCAGCGGGATAAGATCGTCACCGGCAGCTTCTGCGGATCCGTCGTCGCCAGCAGGAATTTGACGTGCGCCGGCGGCTCCTCCAGCGTCTTTAATAACGCGTTGAAGCTGTGGCGCGACAGCATATGGACTTCGTCGATGAGATAGACCTTAAAGCGGCCGCGGGCCGGCGCGTACTGGACGTTATCCAGCAGGTCGCGGGTATCTTCGACTTTGGTGCGTGAGGCGGCGTCAATCTCAATCAGATCGACAAAGCGCCCCTGTTCAATTTCCCGGCAGTTATCGCACACGCCGCAGGGGGTGGCGGTGATGCCGGTTTCACAGTTTAACCCTTTCGCCAGCAGGCGGGCGATGGAGGTCTTACCGACTCCGCGGGTACCGGAAAAGAGATAAGCGTGATGAATGCGCCCTAACGACAAGCCGTTCGCCAGTGCGGTCAGCACATGTTCCTGGCCGACGACGTCAGCAAAGGTTTGTGGGCGCCATTTACGGGCTAAGACCTGATAACTCATGGGCTGGCTCTGAAACGCTGGAAGGTGAAATCACGAAGGGGTCATGCTATCACAGCCCCGCCCGATCGGCGAGGCTATGTGGAGGGATTTGCTTAGTGGCCCGGGAACGGCACCAGACTGAAGCAGTGGATCCCCAGCTTCTCCAGGCGCTGTTCGCCGCCCAGATCGAAGAGATTGATAATGAAAGCGGCATCCTGCACTTCGCCGCCGAGACGGCGGATCAGTTTGACCGTCGCGTCGATGGTTCCGCCGGTCGCCAGCAGATCGTCCACCACCAGCACTTTGTCGCCCGGTTTGATGGCGTCAACGTGGATCTCCAGCTGATCGGTGCCGTACTCCAGCTCATAGCTCTCAGCGATGGTTTCACGCGGCAACTTACGCGGCTTGCGTACCGGAACAAAGCCCACGCCCAGCGCCAGCGCAACCGGTGCGCCGAAAAGGAAGCCACGCGCCTCAGTCCCTACCACTTTGGTAATTCCCGCGTCTTTGTAGCGCTCGGTCAGCAGTTCAATGCTGAGCGCGTAAGCTTTCGGGTCTTCCAGTAAACTGGTGACATCGCGGAAAAGAATGCCCGGTTTTGGATAATCCTCGATACTCTGGATGCTGTTCTTCAGATATTCAAGCTGCTGTGCAGTTGCGGTCATAAGTGTATGCCTGATTGAAACGGTGTTACCCACGGGCGTGCAAAAGGGGCCAAAGAAACATTTGTTTAACCTTTGACCAGGCTTACCCGCGCTCGAAAACGCCAGAATTTACTGGCTGTCAGCAACAATTGCAACAGGCATTATTGCGCATCAGTGCTTTTGTTGCTTTGCGTCAACCACCGGAATGCGCCACATAAAGATCAGCAGACAGGCCAGAATGACCAACAGCATGATGCGCACCCACGTAAGCTTAACCAGCCACAGCGAAATAGCAAAAGTCGCCACGATCATGGCAATGGCGCGCGGTTTGGCGCCGCGAGGCATGGCGCGGTACTGTTGCCAGTGGCGAAGATAGCCGCCGAACCATGAGCGATACAGCAGCCACTGGTGAAAGCGCGGCGATGAGCGGGCAAAGCACCAGGCAGCAAGCAGAATAAACGGCGTCGTCGGCAGCAACGGTAAGAAGACGCCCAGCGTACCCAGCGCTACCGCCAGCCAGCCGATAATGGTTAAAATAACAGGTGGCATAATGTGAATCGTTATCAAACAGATACGGCTAATGTAGCACAGTTGGCTGATGGAGAATGGAGGGGGTTGGTGAAAACAGCTCAACTTTTACAAACGCTGAACAATCAGCTCAGCGAGCTGGCCGCGCAGGTGGCGCCGCTGGCGGAGCACGCGACCCTCAGCCCGCGCTTTGACCGCCAGCTCTTCCACACCCGCAGCACGCTGATGCAGGCCTATCTGGCGGAAGCCCAACACAACTTTCACCAGCTCCGCCAGGCCGTCGAGCGCCAGCAGTTGCCGCAGGTAGCCTGGATCGCCGAGCGTCTGGCGGCGCAAATCGCTGCGCTGCGTCGCGAAACCGCCACCTGGTCGCTGCGCAGTTGGGACCATGCCTCGCCAACGCTGAGCCGCTGGCAGCGCCGTCGCCTACAGCATCAGGAGTATGAGCGCCGCCTGCTGGCGATGCGCGACCAACGCCAGCGCCAGCTGACGCAGGCTACCAGCCTCGACGAGCAGCAGCGGCTGGCCAGGGAAGTCGAGGTCTACAGTGGACGGCTGGCACGCTGCCGACAGGCGCTGGATAAGATTGAAAACGTACTGGCGCGGCTGACGCGCTAACAGGAGAGTCCGATGTCGCTGGAAAATGCCCCCGATGAGGTCAAACTGGCCGTCGATTTAATCATGTTGCTGGAATCACATCAGATCCCGGCGCAAACCGTGCTGGACGCGCTGGAAATTGTCAGGCGGGATTATGCAAACAAGTTAAAAAACGCGGAAAGCGCCTCGCAAACGCCGCAGAAGTAAGATGTTGCCCACGGCGGAGTGCTGGCAGAGTGGTCCTCTGCGCATGACGCCGATGGAGGCAATATTGATGGAAAAGGTCAGTCAAACCCCGCACGATGCGGTTTTTCGCCAGATGCTGATGCATCATGCGGTGGCGAAGGATTTCATGCAGCTGTATCTGCCCGCGCCGTTTCTGGCAATCTGCGAGCTGGATTCGCTGCAGCTGGTCTCCGGTAGCTTTGTTGAAGAGGACCTGCGCGCCAGCTATTCCGATATCCTTTACTCACTGCGCACCCGCCACGGACCGGGCTATGTTTACGCGCTGATTGAGCACCAGAGTACCCCGGACAAGCTGATGGCGTTTAGACTGCTGCGCTACGCGCTGGCCGCCATGCAGCGTCATCTGGACGCTGGCCACGATACGCTGCCGCTGGTGGTGCCGATTCTGTTTTATCACGGCAAGGTCACCCCCTGGCCCTGGCCCCGCAACTGGCAACAGCTATTCGCCGAACCGGCGCTGGCGAAGGCGCTCTATAGCGGTGATTTTCCGCTGGTGGACCTCACCGTTATGCCAGATAATCAGATCGTCCGTCATCGGCGGATGGCCATGCTGGAGCTGTTGCAAAAGCATATCCGCCATCGCGATCTGGCCGAGCTGCAGGTGCCGCTGATTGCGCTGATGACGCAAGGCTATCTGACAGAAGCGCAGTTGAATACGCTGCTGCGCTATATGTTGCAGGCGGGTACAACGGAACATCCGGGGGCGCTGATCCGCGCGCTGGCGGCGCAGTCGCCCAGGCATAAGGAGCTGATGATGACCATTGCCGAATGGCTGGAAGAGAAAGGCCGTAAACAGGGGCAGCAGGAGGGCGAGCAGGAAGGTCGAGAAGCCGCCACTCGCAGCATCGCCGCCAGAATGCTGGCGCGCGGCCTCGAAAGACAAATCGTGCGGGAACTCACCGGGCTTAGCGACGAGGAGCTCGCCGCGCTGGCGCCCTGATGCAGCAGGGGCGGCGTTGCGCCGCCCCTCTTCAGTTAAGACGCGACGGAGGGAGCTAAATCGTCGCCCTTTCCATCCCGCTTCACTTCCGTGACTTCATCACCCTTTTCATTTCGCAGATGGACTTCCAGCTGGTTAAAGGCAATGTTGATGTCATTCTCCCGACACAGACGGTCGATGGCGCGGTTGAGCTCATCCACCGTGTAGCTGCGATCGCGCAGTTCACGGACATACAGACGTAGTTCATGATCCAGCGTACTGGGGCCGAAGGTGGTGAAGAAGACCGCCGGCGCTGGCTCCTGCATCACTTTCGGATGATCGTGCGCCACCTTCAGCAGCACCTCCTTCACCTTATCCAGGTCGGAACCGTAGGCGACGCCGAGGCGGATTACCACGCGGGTCACGGTGTCGGAGAGCGACCAGTTGATCAAGCGCTCGGTAACGAACGCCTTGTTCGGGATGATCACCTCTTTGCGATCGAAGTCGGTAATGGTGGTGGCGCGAATACGGATTTTGCTTACCGTACCGGAGAAGGTGCCGATAGTCACCGTATCCCCGATGCGCACCGGACGTTCGAACAGAATAATCAGGCCGGAGACAAAGTTACCGAAGATCTCCTGCAGACCAAAACCCAAACCAACCGACAGCGCGGCCGCCAGCCATTGCAGTTTGTCCCAGGAGACGCCCAGCGACCCGAATACCGTCATCGCCCCAATGGCGATAATCGCATAGTTAAGAATGGTGGTGATGGCGTAGGAAGTCCCCTGACGCATATTGAGCCGCGACAGGACCAGCACCTCCAGCAGCCCCGGCAGGTTGCGGATTAGCGCCCAGGCAACCATCGACGCCACAATGGCAAACAGCAGGCTGCCCATCGTCACGCTGCGCACCACGCTGGCCCCCGCCTCGGTGCCGTTGTAATGCCAGAGGGTGATGCTGTCGAGATAGGCGAAAACGGTGATCAAATCCGACCAAATCGCCCAGAACATGACCGCGAACAGCGCGATCATCACCAGCATGGTGATGCGCAACGTCTGCTGGTTAACCTGCTCGAGGGCGATAGTCGGCTCCTCCTGCGGCTCGGCGCCTTCCGCGCCCTCCTTCACCAGATGCTGACGGCGCGCCAGCGCCCGGCGCCAGGCGATACGCCGCGCCGCCACGCTCAGGCCACGCAGCACGGTCTGGTACAGCAGGTTCCAGATCATTACCAGATAAACCGTCTCGATCCAGCGTCCCGCCAGGCGCAGCGTGGTGTAGAAGTAGCCGGTCGCCGTCAGCACCATCAGGGCCACCGGAACGATAGACAGCACCGTGATCGTCAGCAGGCGCAGGCTGTGCGACTCTTTATCGCGCCAGCTTTCCCGGCACATCGGCCAGACCAGCACCGCGATCAGCAGTAAGTTGAAGAAAATCACCAGCTGCCCCAGCACATCGTCCATCAGGTTCAGCGGCGACAGCTCGGAAATCACCGACCAGAAATTCAGCGGCAGCAGCGCCAGGCTGACGCGGACAATCTGCCGCCGCCAGTGGCTGGTCAACTGCGCCGGCATATTAAAGTGGCTGACCGCCACGCCGTTCTTTTCCAGCACTTTCCAGCACAGGCCAAACACCAGCCAGAACATCGCCAGTTTTTTACTGTACGCCCACAGCAGTCCGCTGATATTTAACTGCATGGTGAGTAAGATCAGGCCAATCGCCAGAATCACCAGCACCACCGGTAAGGCGCGGATCAGGTCGATAAAGATCGCCTTCGGCGTATGCAGTTGGGTATCATTGCGTAGTTGGCCTACCTGAGAAGCCAGCTTCGCCTGATAATCCTTGAGCCACTGCAAACGCCAGCGGATCAGGCCGGCAATTAGCAGCAGCGGTAATCCGGCGAGGAAAGCGATAAATACCGCCGGCCACGCTTTTTCCCAGTTCACGGTGATTTTCATCGCCTTAAACTGACCTTTCAGCGCTTCCGGGAAGGCCTTAATCCACTCCCAGTCCATCGGTTTATTGCTGTTCACCCAGAAAATTTGCTGGGTCAGGATTTCTTTCAGGCTGCTGGAGACGCTCATCAGCTGCTGCTGGTTGATCTGCAGGTTGATGGCCATCATCAGCTGGTTCCCCAGCTGTTTATTGAACTGGTCAAGCAGCTCGCGACGCATGTCGATCACTTCCAGCAGCGCGGCGTGCACTTCATCGGTTACTTCAGCGCTGTGCCCCTCTTCCAGCTTAGCGACATAGGCATCGCTCTGGAACAGGGCGTCGCGCTGCTGGTTAACTTCAAACTGTTCAAGCCGCAGGTCGGCAATGCGATTAGTCATATCCTGCAGCTCATCCGCCGACGGCAGCGTCTGCTGCTGCTGATAAAGAATGCGCGACAGCAGCAGGCTGCCCTTGAGCACGGAAATTTGCTCTTTAATATCCCGCTCAGACTGCAGGGCGCGGTCGAGCCAGTTCTTTACCTGGATATTGCGCTGCACCAGCTGGTTGCCATTCTCCGTCGCCTGGATCAGCTTCTCGCTCAACTGGTGGTTAACATCCAGCTCCTGCTTGACCAGCGGGTTGGCCTGAATACGCGTGGTTTCATCCGGCGTGACCGCCTCCTGGGCGGTTTTCTCAGTCAGCGTCAGCCGCTTGCTGTTCACCGCCTCCTGCAGCAGCTGCAGCTGATGCTCCAGCCGGTTGCTCCAGGCGGTTACATAGTCACGCTGCTTCTGCAGGGTATCCTGCAGGATAGTGTTGCCTTCGAGGCTCTTACGCTGCTGCTCGATCTGCGCGTTGAGCAACGCCTGCTGGGCCTGCAGCAACACCTGCTGGGTCGGACGCAGAGTCTCATCGCCCACCGAGGTGCCATTCAGACGATTACGGATCTGCTGCAGCTGCTGGGAGGCGTTGTACATCGCATTTTGCACCCGTTCCGGCTGCGTTTGCAGGGAAACCAGCTGGCTGTTGTAGGTTGCCAGATCGTTTTGCGCATTCTGCAGATCGTCCAGCGTTTGGGTGACGCGTGATTCCAGCTGACGCAGGGAGAGCGTGCTCAGCGTCTTGCGCGTCGCGTCGTCGTTCGGGACATCGCTCAGGTTGTTAAGGTTATCCACCGCCTGGCGCAGCTTCGCCGGGGCTTGCTCGACCTGCTGGCGGAGCTGCGTCGTCTCGCTCTTGATGCGATCGATTTTATCCAGCGTTTCCAGGGTCTGGGTCAAATCCTGCTGGACCAGTTTATCCTGCGGAGTCAGTTCCTTTTGCTTGTTTAATGTGTTGAGCTGACTCTGCACCTCCGCCCGGTCAGGGAGGTCTGCGGCGCGGCCCTGAACTGGACTGAAAAGGCCAATAAAACAGAGCAGCATAATGGTAAAGATGAACGTGGCGCGTTGCCTGGAGATCGTGTGCAGCATAGTTAATATGAATGAATGCAAATGCCGGAGAATACCGGGGGTCGTCGCAAGCGCGCAGAATAGCACTTCTCATCGCTGGCGAATAGCGGCGGACTGCGCTAAAAATTCACGCTCATCCGCACGCTTCGTTAAGCTGGCAGGCTCTCCGGGCCGCGAAGCGTGGGGCAGAATTGATACATCTCCAGCAGGATGGCGACGTAGTCACGCGCTTCCGCATGCAGGTCGAACGAGTCGGGAGCAAACAGCCAATTCTCCATCAGGCCTGAAAGGTAGCTGCGCATTAAAATCGCCGCTCGCCGGGTGAGTAAATTGGCAGGCAACAGCTTCGCCGCGATACACTCTTTTAAGGTTTGCTCGATACGCTCGTAGCTCGCCAGGGAGAGCTGCCGCTGGGCCTGCTGCACTACGGTCATTTCTCCGACGAATTCACACTTATGGAAGATAATCTCCATCATCAACCGACGACGCTCTTCTGTCACTGTCGCTTCAAGAACATAGACTAATATCTCCCTGATAACTGAGAGTGGATCGTTGGGGAATTTTGCCCGATACTCAATTTCGAGATCGCTAATACTGGCGTCTGACAGCTCCCAAATTTCGTTGAATAAATCTGATTTATTCTTGAAATGCCAGTAGATAGCCCCCCTCGTTACACCCGCAGCTTTTGCAATTGTTGCCAACGAGGTAGATGATACGCCTTGCTGCGAAAACAGACGCAGAGCAACATCCAGAATCAGTTGCCGGGTTTCACGTGCCTGTTGTTTGGTTTTTCGTGCCATAGGTTAATGACTTTACAGAGGTTACGTTTACATACATTTGTGAATGTATGTACCATAGCACGACCATAATAGAAAGACTGTAGTGGGTTTGTGGTTGTTTGAGCCACTGAACATTTTGAAATTGGACACTCGAGGTTTACATATGAACAAAAACAGAGGGTTAACGCCTCTGGCGGTCGTTCTGATGCTCTCAGGCAGCTTAGCGCTAACAGGATGTGACGATAAACCGGCTCAACAAGGAGCCCAGCACATGCCGGAAGTCGGTATTGTGACGCTCAAATCCGCACCTCTACAAATAACCACCGAACTGCCAGGCCGCACCAGCGCCTATCGCATTGCGGAAGTTCGTCCTCAGGTCAGTGGCATTATTTTAAAACGTAACTTCGTGGAAGGTAGCGATATCCAGGCCGGCGTTTCCCTGTATCAGATCGATCCAGCCACCTATCAGGCCAGCTATGACAGCGCCAAAGGCGACCTGGCAAAAGCCCAGGCGGCGGCAAACATGGATCAACTGACGGTCAAGCGTTATCAGAAACTGTTAGGCACTAAATATATCAGTCAACAAGACTACGATACCGCCGTCGCGACGGCGCAGCAGAGCAATGCGGCCGTGGTCGCGGCGAAAGCAGCCGTTGAAACCGCGCGCATCAATCTGGCCTACACCAAAGTCACCTCGCCGATTAGCGGCCGCATTGGTAAATCCGCGGTGACCGAAGGGGCGCTGGTGCAAAATGGTCAAACAACCGCCCTGGCAACCGTTCAGCAGTTGGATCCGATCTATGTCGACGTCACCCAGTCGAGCAATGATTTCCTGCGCCTGAAACAGGAGCTGGCCGATGGCCGCCTGAAACAGGAAAACGGGAAAGCGAAAGTGGAGCTGGTGACTAACGACGGTCTTAAGTATCCGCAGGCCGGCACGCTGGAATTCTCGGATGTCACCGTCGATCAGACCACCGGCTCTATCACGCTGCGCGCTATTTTCCCTAACCCGGATCACACCCTGCTACCGGGGATGTTTGTCCGTGCCCGTCTGGAAGAAGGGGTTAACCCTGACGCCCTGCTGGTGCCGCAACAGGGTGTCACCCGTACGCCGCGCGGCGATGCCAGCGTTATGGTTGTGGGTGAAGGCGATAAGGTCGAAGTCCGCCAGGTCACTGCTTCTCAAGCGATTGGCGATAAATGGCTGGTCACTGACGGTCTGAAATCCGGCGATCGCGTTATCGTCACCGGCCTGCAAAAAATCAAACCAGGCGTGCAGGTAAAAGCGCAGGAAGTAGCTTCTGATGATAAACAGCAAGCCGCTGGCAACGCGCCATCAGAACAAACCAAGTCTTAACTTAAACAGGAGCCGTTAAGACATGCCTAATTTCTTTATCGATCGCCCCATATTTGCATGGGTGATCGCCATCATCATCATGCTGGCTGGGGGATTATCGATCCTCAAATTGCCGGTGGCGCAATATCCGACGATTGCGCCGCCAGCAATTTCCATTACCGCCATGTACCCCGGTGCTGACGCCGAAACCGTGCAAAACACCGTGACTCAGGTTATCGAACAGAATATGAACGGTATCGATCACCTGATGTACATGTCCTCGAATGGCGACTCCACCGGTACGGCGACCATCACCCTGACCTTCGAATCCGGTACCGATCCGGACATCGCCCAGGTTCAGGTTCAGAACAAGCTGGCCCTGGCCACCCCTCTGCTGCCGCAAGAAGTACAGCAGCAAGGGATCAGCGTTGAGAAAGCGTCCAGCAGCTTCCTGATGGTTGTCGGCGTTATTAACACCAACGGCACCATGAACCAGGACGATATTTCGGACTACGTGGCGGCCAACATGAAGGACCCGATCAGCCGTACCAGCGGCGTCGGTGACGTTCAGCTTTTCGGTTCCCAGTACGCGATGCGTATCTGGATGGATCCGAATAAACTGAACAACTTCCAGCTCACGCCGGTGGACGTGATCAGCGCTCTGAAAGCGCAGAACGCCCAGGTAGCCGCTGGTCAGTTAGGCGGTACGCCGCCGGTGAAAGGCCAGCAGCTCAACGCGTCCATCGTCGCACAGACGCGTCTGACCAATACGGAAGAGTTTGGCAACATCCTGCTGAAGGTGAACCAGGATGGTTCCCAGGTTCGTCTGCGTGATGTCGCCAAAATTGAGCTGGGTGGCGAAAGCTATGACGTGGTGGCGAAGTATAACGGCCAGCCAGCGTCCGGTCTGGGTATTAAACTGGCTACCGGCGCGAACGCGCTGGATACCGCCAACGCGATCCGCGCTGAACTGGCGAAGATGGAGCCGTTTTTCCCGTCGGGGATGAAAATCGTTTACCCGTATGACACCACCCCGTTCGTGAAAATCTCTATTCACGAAGTGGTTAAAACGCTGGTGGAAGCGATCATCCTGGTCTTCCTGGTGATGTATCTGTTCCTGCAGAACTTCCGCGCCACGCTGATCCCGACCATCGCGGTGCCGGTGGTCCTGTTAGGGACCTTCGCGGTGCTGGCGGCGTTTGGCTTCTCGATAAACACCCTGACGATGTTCGGGATGGTGCTCGCCATCGGCCTGCTGGTGGATGACGCCATCGTGGTGGTCGAGAACGTCGAGCGCGTCATGGCCGAAGAAGGCCTGCCGCCGAAAGAAGCGACGCGTAAATCGATGGGGCAGATTCAGGGCGCGCTGGTAGGTATCGCCATGGTGCTGTCGGCGGTATTTATCCCGATGGCATTCTTCGGCGGTTCAACCGGCGCCATCTATCGCCAGTTCTCCATCACCATCGTTTCCGCGATGGCGCTATCGGTGCTGGTCGCGCTGATCCTGACGCCGGCGCTGTGCGCCACGATGCTGAAGCCGATTCAGAAAGGCAGCCACGGCGCGACCACCGGTTTCTTCGGCTGGTTTAACCGCATGTTCGATAAGAGCACGCACCATTACACCGACAGCGTAGGCAACATTCTGCGCAGCACCGGTCGCTATCTGGTGCTGTATCTGATCATCGTGGTGGGCATGGCGTGGCTGTTCGTTCGTCTTCCCAGCTCGTTCCTGCCGGACGAAGACCAGGGGGTATTCCTGAGTATGGCCCAGCTGCCTGCCGGCGCCACCCAGGAGCGCACGCAGAAAGTGCTGGATGAGATGACGAATTACTATCTCACCAAAGAGAAGGACAACGTGGAATCCGTGTTTGCGGTTAACGGCTTCGGCTTCGCCGGCCGCGGCCAGAACACCGGTATCGCGTTCGTCTCGCTGAAAGACTGGAGCCAACGTCCGGGCGAAGAAAACAAAGTTGAAGCGATCACTGGTCGGGCGATGGGCTACTTCTCGCAGATTAAAGACGCGATGGTCTTCGCCTTTAACCTGCCGGCTATCGTTGAACTGGGTACCGCGACCGGCTTTGACTTCCAGCTGATTGATCAGGGCGGCCTGGGACACGAAAAACTGACCCAGGCACGTAATCAGCTGTTTGGCATGGTGGCGCAGCATCCTGACGTGCTGACCGGCGTGCGTCCTAACGGTCTGGAAGATACACCGCAGTTCAAAGTCGATATCGATCAGGAAAAAGCCCAGGCGCTGGGCGTCTCCATCAGCGACATTAACACCACGCTGGGCGCTGCCTGGGGCGGAAGCTATGTCAACGACTTTATCGACCGCGGCCGCGTGAAGAAAGTGTACATCATGTCCGAAGCGAAATACCGTATGCTGCCTGAGGACATCGGCAAGTGGTATGTTCGCGGCAGCGATGGCCAGATGGTGCCGTTCTCCGCCTTCTCCACCTCGCGTTGGGAATACGGTTCGCCGCGTCTGGAACGCTACAACGGTCTGCCATCGATGGAAATTCTTGGCCAGGCAGCGCCAGGCAAGAGTACCGGTGAGGCGATGAGCCTGATGGAAGAGCTGGCGGGTAAACTGCCGTCGGGTATCGGCTACGACTGGACCGGGATGTCTTATCAGGAGCGGCTGTCCGGTAACCAGGCCCCTGCCCTGTATGCCATCTCGCTGATTGTCGTCTTCCTGTGTCTGGCAGCGCTGTATGAGAGCTGGTCGATTCCGTTCTCGGTCATGCTGGTCGTACCGTTAGGTGTGGTCGGCGCGCTGTTAGCCGCCACCCTCCGCGGTTTAACCAATGACGTTTACTTCCAGGTTGGCCTGTTGACCACCATCGGCCTGTCGGCGAAGAACGCGATACTGATCGTTGAATTCGCCAAAGACCTGATGGAGAAAGAGGGCAAAGGGCTGATTGAGGCGACGCTTGAAGCGGTGCGTATGCGTCTGCGTCCGATCCTGATGACCTCTCTGGCGTTTATCCTTGGGGTTATGCCGCTGGTTATCAGCTCCGGTGCTGGCTCCGGTGCGCAGAACGCCGTCGGTACAGGCGTAATGGGCGGGATGGTGACCGCGACGATCCTGGCTATCTTCTTCGTGCCGGTGTTCTTTGTGGTGGTTCGTCGCCGCTTTAGTAAGAAAACGGAAGATATTGAGCACAGCCATCAGGTTGAGCATCATTAATCTGCACTACTGAACAAAGGGCCGCCACCGCGGCCCTTTTTTTGTTCATTACCGACAGGGCACATATTGCCATTGTTTATTTTTCGCGCTGCATTTAATATCTATTGATGTGTTGCAGACTATATCTATCGCGCTGTTTAGCCCTTAGGATCTTCTTACGCTCATTTACCAGGAATAATCCTAATATCATCATTCACGGCCGGCGGTTTCTGAACGCGACGACTGCCTGTCTTAAGCCAATGATTGATAAGACATCTCTATTTTTCAGGCTGCGCGCCCGGGCCGCAGAAATTAATTCGTCTATTTTTAAGATAATTTCTCTCTGATAATTGTAATTTTTCGTAATAGCACGATGAAATCTCCTGGAGAGTGGATTATAGTTAAATCAGCAGGATTACTCAGTTAGTGTCAGGTCAGTTAGTCGTGTTCATCCCACAACGGTGTTTGTTAGTCGTCGTTTAAACCACTCAAAAGGGGATGCGTTATGGACGAATACTCGCCAAAAAGACATGATATCGCACAACTACGCTTTCTCTGCGAAACGCTGTATCATGACTGCCTTGCAAACCTGGAAGAGAGCAACCATGGCTGGGTCAACGACCCGACATCGGCTGTCAATCTCCAGTTAAATGAACTGATCGAGCACATTGCCACATTCGCCCTTAATTATAAAATTAAGTACGCTGAGGATAATAAGCTGATCGCTCAGGTTGACGAATATCTGGACGACACATTTACGTTGTTCAGTAACTACGGCATTAACTCTACGGATTTGCAAAAGTGGAAAAAATCCGGTAATCGGTTATTTCGTTGTTTTGTCAACGCCAGCCGGGAAAATCCGGCCAGTCTTTCGTGTTAGGATTATTACAATCAAAAGGTGGAATTATGTCTGATAAGCCATTAACTAAAACAGACTATTTGATGCGCTTACGTCGTTGCCAGACAATTGACACGCTGGAGCGCGTCATTGAAAAAAACAAATATGAACTTTCTGATAATGAGCTGGCGGTATTTTACTCAGCCGCCGATCATCGTCTGGCTGAACTGACTATGAATAAGCTGTACGATAAAATCCCGACGTCGGTCTGGAAATTTATCCGCTAATTAGTGCGCCCGACGCGGTCTGCTGACCGGATGGTAATCGCCAGCCTCAGCAGGACATCTTTGTGATAGTCATCACAGCATTCAGCCAACAGCAAACTTGTAACCGGTTTCTTTTTTATACTGTTGCGACCCTCTAACGTCAGGTATAAGGAAGACCAATGAGTGAAGAAAAACGCAAAATGATCGCCGGTGAGCTCTATTTATCTGGCGACCCAACGCTTCGCGCCGATCGCCTGCGCGCCAGACAGCTGCTGCACCGTTATAATCATTCCGCCCCGAATGCCCAGGAAGAACGTCAGCATATTCTGGCCGAGCTGTTCGGTCGCGCTGGCGATGCGTATATCGAGCCAAGCTTTCGCTGCGACTACGGCTACAATATCTTTCTCGGCGCCGGTTTTTACGCCAATTTCGACTGTGTGATGCTGGACGTCTGCCCTATCCATATTGGCGATAACTGCATGCTGGCGCCGGGCGTCCATATCTATACCGCCACCCATCCGCTGGATGCTGAGGCCCGAAACAGCGGCCAGGAATATGGCAAACGGTGACCATTGGCCACAATGTGTGGATTGGTGGTCGGGCGGTGATCAATCCCGGGGTGACCATTGGCGATAATGCGGTCATCGCCTCCGGAGCGGTGGTCACTAAAGACGTTCCCGCCAGTACCGTTGTCGGCGGCAACCCGGCGCAGATCATCAAGCGCCTTCCGCCGCCGAATGCGTAACTGTTATGCTTTTCTGTAACTGATCTGTTACTTTCTCCGCAGAATACTGCAACATAAAATAACCTTCAGGCTGAGCCTGCCGCACCTGATCCATCGGGCGCACGGGGCGGGCTTATTGCAGAATTCGGGGACCAAGATGACAGAAATACAACGCCTGCTGACTCACACCATTGACGAACTTAACGTGCAGGAAAAACGCGATAATCGCCCGCGTTTTAGCATCAGTTTCATCCGCAACCATCCGGGCCTGTTTGTTGCCATGTATGCTGCGTTTCTGGCGACGCTGGTGGTCATGCTGCGCTCTGAAACGCTGGTGGATTCGGTCTGGTTGTTGGTGGTGCTGTTCATCCTGTTCAACGCTTTTTTCTTCTTTGACGTCTATCCACGCTATCGTTACGAAGATATCGATGTCCTCGACTTTCGCGTGTGTTACAACGGCGAATGGTACAACACCCGCTTTGTCCCCCAACAGCTGATCGACCGTATCCTGCAGTCGCCGGACGTCGATAGCGAGCAGAAGGCACAGCTTAAAAAAATGGTCGACACCAAAGGCGAACTCTCCTTTTACGATGTCTTTACGCTGACCCGCGCCGGTACTGCGCAATAAGACGATTCAGCGTCCGCAGCGCCAGCGGATAGCGGGAAGCCGAAGTATTGCCATACCCCAGCACCAGCCCGCTCCGCCCCCGCCGCGGGTCGAGATAGAAATGACTTAGCGCAGCGGGCGCCAGCTGAAACTGACGCGCCTGCTGCGCAATCGTTTGATCGTCGATCCCCTCTATGGCCAACGTCAGATGGAGTCCCCCTTCCCCACCGAGGACTTCGCACGGCACGGTAATCTCTTGTGCCAGCGCCTCGCGCAGCTGTTGCTGACGTTTGCGGTACAGACGACGCATCGCTGCCAGATGACGCGCATAGTGTCCCATCTCGATAAAGCTGGCCAGCGCACGCTGTTCAGCGCGGTGCCCGCCGCGCAGCAGCGCGCCAATGGCCTCCTGAGCGGCATCCGCCAGCGCGGACGGCATGACCATAAAACCGATACGCAGCGCCGGAAACAGGGTTTTGCTGAAGGTGCCGAGATAGACCACCGGGGCATCCGGGACCATCCCCAGCATCGCCGGGATCGGCTCTCCGCTGTGGCGAAACTCGCTGTCGTAGTCATCCTCCACAATCCACGCGCCGTGCCGATGGGCATACTCCACCAGCGCCAGACGCCGCGCGGCGCTCATGACGCTCCCAAGGGGATACTGATGAGAGGGAGAGGTGAAAATCAGCCGGGGTGGCTCTGCCACGCCGTTGGCAATACACATCCCTTCACCATCGACGGCCATCCCACAGACCCGCAGCCCCGCTCGCTGGAAACCACTCCTGGCGCCCAGGTACCCCGGCTCTTCCAGCCACACGCTGTCGCCCGGGTTGGTCAACAGCGAGGCGCATAAGTTGACCCCTTCCAGCGCCCCCTCGGTGATGACGATCTGCCGGATATCGCACCGGATGCCCCGGGAGAGCGCCAGATGGCGGGCGATAGCCTCCCGCAGTTGGGGATCGCCCGCGGCCTCACCGTAGCCCAGCAGCGTGCTGCCTTCGTCGCGCAATGCCTTATCGATTAACCGCCGCCACAGCGGCAGCGGGAAATAGTTCACCGCCGGCATGCCAGGCGTAAACGGCAGCGCCGGCGAGTCACGGCGCATAGCGGCTGGCAGCCCCTGCAGCCGCTCAGACAGCACAACGGGTGGCGCGATTACCTCCTGCCGACCGCTAGCGGCGAGCGGCACCACCTGCGTCCCCTGACGGCTTCGCGTCAGGTATCCCTCCAGCGTCAGCTGCTCCAGTGCGGCATTCACCGTATTACGCGACAGATGCAGTCGACCGGCAATCACGCGCGATCCTGGCAAACGGCAGCTGGCCGCCAGGGTTCCCTGCAGGATGGCATGGCGCAAAGTGTGGTAAAGGGCACGCTGCAGGGTTTCGTCCGTTCGCTGCCGCATCCCCTGCGTCACCAACCCATAAAACGCATCGTCCGGTATATTCATGTCGCCTCCTCGTGGATCCATAAAAACATACTCTAATGGCACTTTTTATGGAACCAGCCAGCGCGTACGCTGCCTGTACATCCTCAATAAGGAAACCGCAATGTGTGAATACAATCAGTTTGGACAGGCGCTCGGCGCCGCGCTGCCCGACTGGCAACCCCGCCCCTGGCCGACCCGGCAGGTACTTCAGGGCAGCCGCTGTCGGCTCGAACCACTCACCCTCGCCCACGCCAGCGATCTGTTTGCTGCCCATCAGCTGGCGCCCGACGCCCGCAGCTGGACGTGGCTGCTGCGCGAACCGGAAACGAGCCTGGCTGAATTTAGCGCCTGGGTGGCGCAGGTTGCGACGCTGGCCGATCCGATCCATTTCGCCGTCGTTGACCAGCAGCGTGGAACGGCGGTCGGCTCGCTGGCGTTAATGCGCATCGATGCCACCCATGGCGTGGTCGAGGTGGGGCATGTCCATTTCTCTCCGCTGCTAAGCCGAACGGCTATGGCCACCGAAGCGCACTGGCTGTTGATGCAGTATGTGTTCGAGACGCTCGGCTACCGTCGCTATGAATGGAAATGCAATAGCCTCAATACGCCGTCAGGCCGGGCGGCAAGGCGACTGGGATTTCAGTACGAAGGACGTTTTCGTCAGGCGCTGGTGAGCAAAGGACACAACCGGGACACGGACTGGTTTTCAGTGATTGATGGCGAATGGCCGCAGCTGGATAGCGCCATGCGCCAATGGCTGGCCGCCGACAATTTTACCGCCGACGGTCAGCAGCGCCGTCCCCTGGAAAGCTTCCGTTAACGACGTTTTTTGCGCCCCTGCACTGCTTTGAAGCGGGGGTTGCTCTTGCAGATCACGTACAGCCGCCCTTTGCGTTTGACCAGCTGGCAATCCGGGTGGCGCTGTTTGGCGCTGCGTAATGAGTTAACGACCTGCATCATGCCTTCCTTTTTGCATCAATGAAGCCGCCAAAGCGCTGGCGGAAACGGGCCGCGCTACCCTCGCTGGCGAACGTTTTTTGTTTGCCGGTGTAGTACGGATGCGATTTCGAGGAGACGTCGATCGTCACATACGGATACGTCTCACCGTCGAGCTCAATCACGCGTTCGGTGCGGATGGTTGAGCCAACTTTAAAATATTCATTGGCGCTGGTGTCGTGAAACACCACCGTGCGATAGGGAGGATGGATATGGGCTTTCATGATGACCTCGTCATTATGTTATAACATAACAATTAAGGTACGCCGTTCCACGACAAAGATCAACCATGGTCATATCAGGGGTAATAACAAAGAGGCGAGTTTCCTCGCCTTTGGCTTCAGGGCGCCAGACGGTGGGCGATAGCGCGAAGTTGCTCCGCGATAGCCTGCAGATCTTTCCCCTGCTCGACTCTGGCGCCGCTGGAATGGCGAATCACCAGGCGCGCCGGCAGGATGGATGAGGTATGCGCCGCACCGCTGGTACTGGCGAGGATCCGCCGCACCGCCTCTTTCCCCTGCAGGTCGAGGTCCAGCGAGACCGTACTCAATGCCGGATAGAAAAAGGAGCTTTCGTAGGTATCGTCATAGCCAATCACCGACTTCTCTCCCGGCACCGCCACCTGATGCTGATGGAAGGCGCTGAGCACCCCCAGCGCCATCTGGTCATTGCCCACCAGCACGGCGCTGAAATTAGGCGTTTCCCGCAGCATCTGCAGCGCGCCGGCGTAGCCGCTCTGCGCATCCCAGTTGCCTCGCAGGACGGTCACCGGCTTCAGACCGTAGCCATCCAGGGTCTCGAGCCAGCTTTTCAGCCGCAGTTTCGCCGATACGGAGCTGTCCGGGCCTGCCAGCAACGCAATCTCCCGATGCCCCATCTCATAGAGATATTTGACGCTGGCCCGGGTGCCGTCCGCCGGGTTAAACGAAACGTTAAACACGGAGCTGTAGGGATCAACGTCGAGAAACAGGCAGACGATATCATCATTGTCAGCGGCGATTTTCTGCGCCTGTTCGGTCTCCAGCGGCACGTTGATAATGACCTTATCCACCCGCTGAGACTTCAGCTCATTGATGGAATCCTGGATGCTTTGGTTGACGCTCTCATCAATCATTGAAATCAGGACCTGGTAACCTTCCAGATTAGCATAGCGTTTTACCGCCGCCGCCACCTGGGAGGGGGCATGCCAGGCCAGCGAAATCGTCACCAGTCCGACCGTCTGGCTCTCCTTCCCCACCAGCTGCTGCGCCAGCCGGTTTGGCACATAGCGCAGAGCCTCTATCGATTTCTCCACCTTGCGGCGCGTCGCTTCGGATACATTGGCAGATTTGTTGAGTACCCTGGACACGGTCTGGTAAGAGACGCCCGCATGACGAGCGACGTCTTCCAGAGTAGCGCTTTTAGACTTCATGGTCCGGTTCCTTATGTTGTTATCCCATGATTGTAACAGGGGCCATTTGAAAAAACGCTCACCGCTACCTCTCATCGCAAAATTACACCACAAAAAGTATTACGTTCACAACCAGGTTAATTGTGAAACACTTCACTCATCACAACAAAAACCAGCGTTATTATTTGCACTTAGTCACACAATAATCATATCTCATTTGCCTGAAGTTACATTTAGGCATTTTATGACATCAGTTATGTGAACGTAATACAAAACAATAAGAGGATAGAGATGAATACGACACTGCGCGTCCTTTCCACAGCATTAGCCGCTGCGCTAATCGCCCCTTCCGCCTTTGCGGCTACCGCTGCGATCCCGACCGTTGATTTTCATGGCTATTTGCGTGCCGGGGTTGGGGTCTCCGGCGACGGTAGCGAAGCGGAATGGCAAAAGAACAAGCTGGGCCGGTTGGGGAACGAATCGGATACCTATGGCGAGCTGGAGTTAGGCTCCGAGGTCTACAAAAAAGATGATGTCAGTTTCTATCTCGACAGCATGGTCAGCATGGTCTCCGATGGCTCTAACGATAATGAAACCACGCTGAACGATGACGCGCAGTTCGGCTTACGTCAGCTGAACCTGCAGATCAAAGGGCTGATCCCGGGCGATCCGAATGCGGTGATCTGGGGCGGCAAACGTTACTACCAGCGTCACGACCTGCACATCATCGATACTAAATACTGGAACATTTCCGGCTCCGGGGCCGGGGTGGAAAACTACACCCTTGGCCCGGGCGCCGTCTCGCTGGCGTGGATCCGCGGCGATGCCAACGACGTTGACTATCGCGTCGATGGCGACAGCAACGTCAATATCAACTATATCGATTTACGCTACGCGGGATGGAAGCCGTGGTCCGGGTCGTGGACCGAATTCGGCATCGACTACGCCATGCCGAACACCACCAAAAAACAGGACAGCTACGGCGGACTGTACGATGCCGAAAATGGCGTGATGCTGACCGGTGAAATCAGTCAGGATATGCTGGGCGGCTATAACAAAACCGTGCTGCAGTATGCCAACAAAGGTCTGGCGCAGAATATGGTCTCCCAGGGCGGCGGCTGGTACGATATGTGGAACTACGTGAACGACGCCACCGGCTATCGCGTGATTAACACCGGTCTGATCCCCATTACCGAGAAGTTCTCCATCAACCACGTTCTGACCTGGGGCTCGGCGGATGACATTACCGACTATACCGATAAAACGCGGATGCTGTCGCTGGTCGCCCGCGGGCAGTATCAGTTCACCGACTACGTGCGCCTGATTGGCGAAGTCGGCGGTTTCTATCAGAAAGACAGCTATAACAATGGCACCAGCTACAAACAGGCCGGTGAGAAATATACCATTGCGCTGGGCCTGGCGGACGGGCCGGACTTTATGTCACGCCCGGAATTACGTATTTTCGCGTCGTATCTGAATGATTCCGAAGATGGTAAACCGTTTGAAGACCAGACGGCGAATAATACCTGGAATTTCGGCGTGCAGGTTGAGGCCTGGTGGTAATATCGCGCTGGTAAGACAAATACGTTATTGATATCTCCAACTGTAAGGTCATTAATTTCCCTCCGGTAATCATTATTGCCACTGCTGTCTTTGTCTTATTTTCGGGATAACCTGTTTTCAGGTTATCCCGTTTTATTTATTTCCGCGCAGCAAAATGGTCATCCAGCAATTGACGTAGCGCATCGGACTGCTTACCGAAAATAGCATGAACCTGCTGGCCAAGAATAATGACACCCAGCGCGCCCTGCTGCTGTAATGCGTCCGAGTCCACGGCTGCCAGATGACGAACCGTTACCCGTAGACGGGTAATACAGGCGTCCACTTGGGTAATATTCGCTTCACCGCCGAAGGCCTGAACCAACGCCTCGATTTGCTGTTTTTCCGCTTCGCTTAACGGCTGTGCCGGACGTGCCGGAGAGAAATAGTGCAGGAAAGATTTTAAACTCACCATCATAAACTCCAGGGTAATAGATAAAAAAAAGCCTGCTCGTCAGAGCAGGCGTGGAGAAAAAAGATTAGGCGTGGCGACGGAGAATACGGCAATCCCATGCTGACAGGGTTAGCGGGTCCGACACCGCCGCGTCGGTCAGGCAATCCCGATACCCTGACGGCAGGCTCAGGGTATGGCTTTGCGCGCTGTAGTTCTGCAGGAAGACAAACGTGCTCTCACCGTCGGTGCGCGCAGTAGCCACCACGCCGGGCGGTAAATCCGCCGCGATCGCCCGCGGTAGCGCCAGCTCCTTGCTCAGGGCGGCAAAGAAGTCGCGCTGGAAGGCCAAATCGTTGCGGGAGGCCACATGCCAGGCTTTACCTTTCCCGAAGCCGTTCACCGTCACCGCTGGCCTTCCGGCATAAAAATCATCCCGGTAGGTGGCCAGCGTCTGCGCGCTTTCGGTATGGATCAGTTCACAGAGATGGCGCACCTGATACGGGCCCTGCAGACCGCACTGATTCCCGGCCAGGCCCTGCACCAGATTAAACTCGCCGTCATTCAGGCAGTCGATCTCTTCCGCCCAGATGCCCAGCAGATTGCGCAGCGGGCCAGGGAAGCCGCCGAGATAGCAGAGATCGGATTCGTTGACGATGCCGGTCCAGTAAGTGGTCACCAGATGGCCGCCGCTGGCGACAAACGCCTCCGCCCGCGCGGCAAAGCCGTCGCGCACCATGTATAACATCGGGGCAATGACCAGCCGGTATGGCGTTAAATCAGCGTCGGCGTCAATCACATCGACGGCGATGCCCTGCTCCCAGAACGGACGGTAGTGCTCATTGACCGTCTTCTCATACTCCATCCCCAGATTGCGCGGTCCCTGGGCGTCATCAAGCGCCCAGCGATTCTGCTGGTCGAAGATAATCGCCACTTTCGCCTCGGTGCGACAGCCCCGGACCTCCGGTAGCTTGCTCAGTATCTCACCGAGTTTGCTGACTTCACGGCCAATACGGGTATCGATGTGCCCGACATGGTCGACCACCGCGCCGTGAAATTTCTCAACCGAACCGCGACTTTTCCGCCACTGGAAATACTGCACCGAGTCGGCGCCATGCGCCACCGCCTGCAGCGAGGAGAGAATATGCATGCCCGGTTTCTTCAGTTTGCTGGTCGGCTGCCAGTTAGTCGCGCCCGGCGTGGACTCCATCAGCACAAACGGCTGGCCGCCCTTCAGGCTGCGCATCATGTCGTGATACATCGCGGTGTAGCAGGCCAGCGCGGTTTCGTCTTTATCGCGGTGCCACATCGGATAGCTGTCCCACGAGATAAAGTCCAGCACCTCCGCCAGCTGCCAGTAGTCGTAATCGTAGAAATACTCCATAAAGTTGGTGGTCACCGGCAGGGCGGCATTCGCCGCCTTCAGCGGGGCGATTTCATGGCGGCAGAAATCGGTCACCTGGGCGGTATTAAAGCGATGCCAGTCCAGATTCAGACCGTGGATCGACGTTTCGCCCTGCGGCGCAGGCGATTCAATCTGCGACCAGTCGCTATAGGTATGGCTCCAGAAGGTGCTCCACCAGGCCTGGTTGAGGTTCTCCAGGGTCTGATACCGCGCCTTCAGCCAGCCGCGAAAGCGGGCCTGGCAGCGCTCGCAATGGCATTCGCCGCCATATTCATTGGAAATATGCCAGCCCAGCACCGCCGGGTGCGCAGCATAGCGCTCCGCCAGCAGGCTATTAATTTTCAGGGTCTTCTCACGATAGATCGGCGATGACATACAGTGGTTGTGACGGCCGCCGTGCAGGGCCGGCACCCTATCGCGCCCCACCCGCAGAACCTGCGGATAGCGTTGAGACATCCACGCTGGACGCGCGCCGCTCGGCGTGGCCAGAAATACATGAATGCCGGCGGCATACAGTTTATCGAGAATAGTATCCAGCCAGGCGAAATCAAATACCCCTTCGCGCGGCTCAAGTTTCGCCCAGCTAAATATGCCCACCGACATCACATTGCATTTTGCCTGCTGCATCATGGCAATGTCTTTATCAATAATGTCGGGGTCATTCTCCCATTGTTCCGGATTATAATCCGCGCCATGCAGCAGCGTATTAACCTTTGGATGTAAAGGTGCAAATTTATTCATAATAAACTTCCTGAAAAGAACGACAAATAATTAATTAAATACTTTTACCGACGGCAATACTTTTCCCTGGCAGTCAAATAGCGCCTGATTTTCCCGCGCATTACCCTCTTTCCATTCGTCATGGATATATTTCATCCCCGCCGGGGTGGCCCAGGTATTTCCCGGCACAGCAATCCACGTCGGCTCCCAGTAAAAAATACCTTTGCCGCGCTGGTCGGGAACATCTATTACGGCCTGCATCAGATCGTGGATATAGCGATATTGCCCCTGCACGGTGGCGGGATAGCCTCCGTCCTTTTCCTCTTTGGCCTGAAAACTGTTTTCCGCTTTATCGCAGTTAGCCAGGGTATAGGCATAGGCCGCCTCGACGACAATGACATCTTTGTTATAGCGTTTGCTGATGTCATCCATATTGGCCTTCAGGGCGCTGATCGGCCCGTTCCAGTAGGTGTACATCGACAAACCAATCACGTCATAGGGCACATGACGTTTCTCTATTTCGTCAAACCACCAGCGGAAGGTATCGTTCTTGGTCCCTTCAGCCAGATGCAGCATGATTTTCACCTGCTCGCCATTGCGCAGATTCGCCTTCAGACCATCAATGGCCGCGTTCAGCAGCCCGGCCAGCCGGTCGAACTCGCCGCCCCCCTGCCCCCAGCTTTTCCCTTCCGGCCACAGCATACCGCCGTTGATCTCATTGCCGATCTGCACCATATCCGGCAGGATGCCCGCCTGCTTAAAGCGGGCGATGGTATCCCGGGTATAGTCATGAATCGCCGTTTTCAGCTGCGGATAATCCATCTTTTCCCAGGCCTTCGGTTTGAACTGCTTGCCGGGATCGGTCCAAAAATCGCTGTAATGGAAGTCGAGCAGCAGCTTCATTCCCTGGGCTTTCGCCCGTTTCGCCAGCGCCAGGGTAGTGGCCAGATCGTTATTCCCGCCGCCATAGCCCTCGCCGCTTGCCGATTGCGGATCCACCCACAGGCGGAGGCGAACATAGTTGACGCCGTTCTCTTTCAGAATGGCGATCGGATCCTTACGCTGGTTATTCTGGTCGTAGAAAATTGCCCCGTGCTTTTCGGCATCCAGCAGCGTGGAGATATCCGCGCCTTTAATAAAGTCCGCCGGCATACCCTGAAAGGCGCGGGTTTCAAGCGCGTCCGCTGCCAGCGAAGGGAGGGAAAAACTGCATGCCAGACAAACCGCAAGCCATGCGGGTGTAAATCTTTTCATGTGCTTATCCTTTAGTACTGCCCGAGGTCAGGCCGGAGACGAAGTATTTTTGTAACGCCAGATAGAGGATCGCGACCGGCACGGCAATCAGCACCGCCCCCGCCGCGTAGGTGGTGTAGCTGGCCCCCATTTTTTGCGCCACCAGGTTATACAGACCGATAGGCAGCGTGTATTTATCCGGGGTACGCAGGATGGTGCTGGAGAGGATGAAATCCCCCAGCGGGCCGGTGAAGGAGAACAGCGCCACCACCGCGAGGATCGGCCTCGACAACGGCATGATGATCTCAATAAAGATGCGAAAGCTACTGGCGCCGTCCATGCGGGCGGACTCATCCAGATCTTTAGGGATCGCGTCGAGATACCCCTTCATCAGCCAGGTGTTCATCGGGATCATTCCCCCGACGTAGATCAGCACCAGCGCCAGATGGCTGTTTATCAGGCCAAGCAGTTGCGACAGCACAAAGATGGCAATCAGCGCGGAAAACTGCGGGATCATCTGCAGCAGCAGGAACAGCATCAGCCCGTTCTGCCGCCCTTTAAAGCGGAAGCGGGAGAAGGCGTAAGCGGTAAAGCTGACGCTAATCAGGGTCAGCACCATGGTCAGAAAGCTGATTTTCATCGAGTTCCAGTACCAGGTGAGGTAATTCACATTGCCATTGAACAGATCGGCATAGTGCTGGAACGACAGGTTTTCCGGAATGATCGAGGTACTGAGCAGGCTATTGCCGGCGTTCAGCGACGCCCCGACGGTCCAGACCAGCGGGTAGATAATCACCACCGAGACCAGGATAACCACCAGCCAGGTAAGAGAGAGTCGTATCCACTTTTCGCGTTTAATACTAGGTGATTGAGCCATGTTGCTTCCCTTACGCCATGTCGTCATTTTTGAAGGATTTGGTGGCGCGGAACTGCCACAGCGCCAGGCCGACGACGAAGATCGACAGCAGGATAGTGATGGTCGCCGCGATGGCGTACTGCGACGAGGACATCGTCAGCTTATAGATCCACGACACCAGAATATCCGTCCCGCCGGCGTTAGATCCCGCCACCGCAGGGCCGCCGTTGTTAAACAGATAAATAATGTTGAAATTATTAAAGTTGAAGGTGTACTGGGTGATGATGATCGGCGCGATCGCGTACAGCACCAGCGGCAGGGTGATGGTGCGCAGGCGGGTAAAGGCGCTGGCGCCGTCCATCGTCGCCGCTTCATACAGATCGTCCGGGATCGCCTGCAGCACGCCGGTGGTCATGGCAAAGACAAACGGAAAGCCAAGCCAGGTCTGCATCATGATCAGCGCGGTTTTGGTCCAGAACGGGTCGGTTAGCCATGCCTTCGGACTGATGCCGAAGAATGACAGGATCGCGTTGTTAATCACCCCGAAGGAGTCATTGAACATCCCGGCAAAGACGAGGATAGTGACAAACCCCGGCACCGCCCACGGCAAAATAAAGATGGTGCGGATCAGCGGCTTAAAGCGCAGATCTTTTTGGTTCACCAGAATCGCCAACAGCACGCCCACCGTACACTGCAGGGTGGTCGCCAGCAGCGTCCACACCACGGTCCACTGCAGCACATCCAGAAAGGTGGAGCGCCAGATGGAGAGGGTGAAAATATTGACGAAGTTTTTCAGCCCCACCCAGTCCACCAGCTTCGCCGGCGGCGTGTGGTACAGGTTGTAGTTGGTGAAGGCGATGGCGAAACCAAACAGAATGGGAAAGATCACCACAAAGACCAGCAGAATAAAGCCCGGGGTGATCATCAGGTACGGGAAGCCGTCGCTCAGCAGCATCTGGTACTGCTTACGCACGCTGTTCAGCGCGACCCCTTCATCGCGTTTTTTGCCGTTCAGCCACGCGTCCCGCAGCGAGAGAAAATAGATCAGCACGCCAAAAGCGACGATCAGCACGCTGATAATCCCCTCCGCTAACAGGAAGATAGAGTTATCCCGGGGCACCTCTTCACCCAGGGTATAGAGCCCCCACAGCCCCTCGCGCAGGAAATCGTAAAAAATACCCAAAAAGCTGCTCAGCAGCACCAGGAAGACCAGCCCCTTCAGCCACTGGCGATGATAAAACTGGCCGAAACCCGGCACGATTGCCAGCAACAGGCCGCACCACGCATGGCGCCCGGGCCCGCGCGCGTCGCTAAAATTTTCGCTGGAATGGATGCTCACACTCGACTCCTTCTACAAACGGGAGGTCCCCCTCCCGCTCGGTGACTTCACGTGACGGTAAATTACTGATTGCTGGCCTGCATCGCTTCAATCTGCATCTTGATCTGTTTCACCGCATTATCGAGCGCGGCCTGCGGCGCCTGCTTGCCGGTGAGACTCAGTTCAAGCGCGGCATTGGCCGGCCCCCACACTTCCCCCATCTCCGGAATGCCCGGCATAGCCATCGCCCGAGCCGACTGAACGGCGACGGCGCTGGCCTTTTCGTCATTTTTAATCACCGGGTCGTCAATCATCGCCTTCAGCGGCGGGATTTCGCCGGTGGCGACATAGCGGGCTTTTACATACTGCGGCTGGTTGATGAACTCGATAAACTGTTGCGCCAGCGCCTTGTCTTTACTCCAGGTCGATACCACGTAGCCCTTAACGCCGAGGAAGGAGCTCATTGGCTTGCCGTCCGGCAGGGTCGGCAGCGGCACCACGCCATAGTTGATACCGGCGGCTTCATACGGCTGGAAGGCCCAGGGGCCGTTGATCACCGCCGCCGCTTTTTTCTCGGTAAACAGCGAATCAATGGCGTTCAGCCCGTTATCGCCGAGGATCCCTGCGGGGAAGGCCTTCTCGGCATAGAATTTTTTCAGGAAGGTCACGGCTTCCACGGCGCCGGGCGTATTGAGCCCCACCTGCTGCGGATTAAAACCGCCGCCGTCGTTCTTCGCGAAGATATAGCCGCCCATCGGGCCAATCGCCCCCCAGCTGTAGTAGATCTGATCAAACTTGGCCAGCAGGCCGTATTTGTTCTGCTCGCGCTGGGTCTTCGAGTAGTCCAGCCAGGCCTGCAGACTGTCCAGCGGCTTGTCGATCAGGTCCTTGTTGTAGATAAGCACCAGGGTTTCCACCGCTTTCGGGATCCCATACAGCGCGTTGTCCATGCGGAAGGCGTTGATAGAGGCTGGCGTAAAGGCATCCTGTTTCGCCTGCTCAACGTTGAGCGGCGAGAGAAGTCCCTGAACGACGGCGCCGCCGAGCTGGTCATTCGGGATCACCAGCACGTCCGGCCCAATGCCCGCCGGGCCATCAAGGCGCAGCTTTTCCAGCTGCTGGGCATAAGGCATCTCCTGCAGATTGACCTTCACGTTGTACTGCTTCTCAAAATCGCTGACCGCGGTTTTGATGCCAGTGGATTTTTTAATGTCTTCCCAAACGTTGAGCTGCCCGGCGGCATGCGCCTGCAGGCTGGTAAGTTGCCCCGCCGCGAGGGTGGTAAGGATCAGTGCAGCAAGCGTGTTCTTTTTCATTATCAACCTCATGTGAAGGTATAACAATTTAATGGTTTTTTATTTGACTTACGTCTGCCAGTTAGAAAAAAAATCATTTCAAACTGCCTTGTTACATAGAAAACAGATTCTGGTTCGCCTTTGTTATACGCTACGCTTTGATTGGGGATAAAACTACCATAAGCTGCCAGTTGTGTGATCATCCTTGCAGAAATGAAACGCCGCTGTATGGCGCAAAAACCGCGGAAGTTATAGTCAGGACATGATTTTAGCGCTGTTGAATATCGTCACGCTGATTTGTTACACGTAATACAAACACACTCAAATCAGCGACACGCCAACGGCAAACAACGGCTACTCACTTCGGGGAATGTGGATGTCCAATATACGACTGAGGAATGTCACCAAAAGGTTCGGCAGCACGGTGACGCTGCACCAGGTCAATCTCGATATTGAAGATGGCGAGTTTGCGGTCTTCGTCGGCCCTTCCGGCTGTGGAAAATCGACGCTGTTACGTATGATTGCCGGGCTGGAAGAGGTCAGTGACGGGGAAGTGCTGATTGGCGATGAGGTGATGAACGATGTGGTCCCCGCCCGCCGCGGCGTGGCGATGGTTTTTCAGTCCTATGCGCTCTATCCGCACATGACGGTGGCGGAGAATATGGGCTATGGGCTGAAAGTCAATAAAGTGCCGAAAGCGGAGATCCGTCGCCAGGTGGAAATGGTGGCCAAAACGCTGCAGCTCTCTCACCTGCTGGATCGTAAACCGAAGCAGCTCTCCGGCGGCCAGCGGCAGCGTGTGGCCATTGGCCGCGCTATCGTGCGTAATCCCCGGGTGTTTATGTTCGATGAGCCGCTTTCTAACCTCGATGCCGAGCTGCGCGTCGATATGCGCCTGCATATCGCCCGACTGCACCAGGAGCTGAAGACCACCATGGTGTATGTCACGCACGATCAGGTGGAGGCGATGACGCTCGCCGATAAAATCGTAGTCATGAACTACGGGAAGGTCGAACAAATGGGTTCGCCGATGGCGCTGTACTACAATCCGGTCAATAAGTTCGTCGCCGGTTTTATCGGCTCGCCAAAGATGAACTTTTTGCCGGCCACCGTCAGCGACTGGCAGGCAGAGCGCTTAACGGTCACCCTCGCCCAGGACCATCAGCTCACCCTGAACGTTGCCACCCAACCGCTGAAGCCCGGCGCCGCGGTCACGCTGGGGATCCGGCCAGAGCACCTCACGCCGGAAGTCTCCACCGGTACCGTGGTGGAGTTTCAATGTGAAGTGGTGGAGCGTCTGGGCAACAATACCTACCTGTTCGGCCAGTGCTACGGTCACGATAACGTCAAGGTTCTGCTGCCCGGCGACGTCCATTTCCGCCCGTGGCAGAAGATTAATCTGGCCTTCGATGACCGCTTCTGCATGGTGTTTGATGAGAACGATCTGCGCATCAGCGCCGATATCACGGCGCCGGACGCCCACTAAGCCAACATATTGCTGTCATCTGCGCAGCGTATGCTGCGACTGAATGCCGGAATACATCCTGCCCGGCATTCACACCCTCATTTTTATTCTGCTGCATCGGAATCATCCTTCTCTCCCGGCATCGCAGGTTATTGTGATGCCGGTTTTTTTGCCCACGCAGCACGATTTCTCCCGCTGCGCCCGGTTTATCTTTCGCATATACTGATGACACCCGGCGAACGATAAGGATACAGGCATGAGGACCCGGCATCTGATGGCGCTGTTTACAGGAGTGCTGATACTGGCCATCATCCTGCCTATCTCGCTCAGCATCTGGCAGGCGGCGCGGCAGGCCAAAATGCAGTTCTATCGTGAGCTGGATGATTATTCCAACCGTATTGTCGTCCGCACGCTGCAGGTCGCCGATCAGGCCCGGGAAGCACTGCGGGAGGCCGACTCACACTCTGCCGCTTCCTGTAGCCCGGAGCATCTGCTCGCCCTCCGCCGGATCGCCTATACCCATCGCTACGTGCAGGAAGTGCTCTGGCTGGAAGATTCCGTACCGCAATGCTCCTCCCTGGAAGACCATAGCGTTGCGGTGACCTTCCCGCCACCGGACCACATTGCCCCCGACGGCTATCGCACCTGGCTGACCTCGATTAACGATCTTGGCCTTAATCACCAGATGACGGCCATGGCCAGCCGGCAGCATATGGTAATGATCGATCCCATCTCCTTCATTGATGTGGTGCCCGCCAGCGAGGAGAAGATCCATACCATGCTGTTTGGTTTGGACCATCTGAAAATGGTGATCAGCAGCCAGCCGCTGCCGGCGAAGGTCTGGCAACGGATTAAAGATCCGCACCTGAATATGCTGACCCTGGATAATACGGTCTACCGGATCCAGCGCATTCCCGAGCTGGGATCCGGCATTGTGACCTGGTCATCCACGCTGCCGCTACAGCAGCGTATTCGCCAGCAGCTGATCTTCTGGCTCCCTGTCGGCATCTTCACCAGCCTGCTTGCCACCTGGCTGCTGCTGCGCCTGCTGAGACACCTGCGTTCACCGCGCAACAGTATGCTGGACGCCCTCAATTCCCAGGCGATTCAGGTTCACTATCAGCCGATTATTTCATTGCAGGACGGAAAAATCGCCGGGGCCGAAGCGCTGGCGCGCTGGCAGCAACCCGACGGCACCTTTTTATCGCCGGATATCTTCATTCCCCTGGCCGAGCAAACCGGACTGATCACCCAGCTGACGGAAGATATCGTCAGGAAAATTTTTGCCGACCTGGGCCCCTGGCTGAGGCAGCGGCCGGAAGTGCATATCTCCATCAACCTGTCGGTGGATGACTTACGCTCTCCCACCCTACCCAAGCTATTACACGATCAGCTGCAGCACTGGGGGATCGCCGCCGAACAGATTATCCTTGAGATCACCGAGCGCGGGTTTGTCGACCCGGAGACCACCATGCCGGTGATCGCACACTACCGCGAGGCCGGGCACCGCATTTCGATTGACGATTTCGGTACCGGCTACTCCAGCCTGAGCTATCTGCAGAAGCTGGACGTCGACACGCTGAAAATCGATAAATCCTTTGTCGATACCCTCGAGTACCGGCCGCTGACGCCGCACATTATTGAAATGGCCAAGGCGCTCAATTTGGCCACCGTCGCCGAAGGGGTGGAAACCGTAAGCCAGCGCGACTGGCTGAGACAGCATGGCGTTCAGTACGCCCAGGGCTGGCTGTACAGCAAAGCGCTGCCAAAAGAGTCGTTTATTCTGTGGGCGGAAGAGAACCTCCATGCGCATTAAGCGGCAGGCGGCCTGCGCAGAAGGTCAGCGGGCGCGGCCTCTTCGCCGCCCTCTGCCGGAGGCTACTTCAGATAGGATTTAATCACCTGCATCACCGTCTCCAGATCCGCCTCACGCTGCGTCTCGTCTGGCTCTTTCACCACATGGTCGGTGAGATGTCCCTGGATAACCTGCAGCATCATGCCATTGACCGCGCCGCGGATCGCCGCCAGCTGCTGTAGCACCTCAGCGCACTCATGCTCGCGATTAAGCATTTTCTCTAATGCGGTACTCTGCCCCTGAATTTTCTTCAGCCGGGTCAGTAACTTCTTTTTGTCTCTCACTGTGTGTGACATTACGCGATCCACCGTTTTTTTCTGTCCGGGATTACCGACCTGCGTGGTCAGCAACGCCTGCCAGCATACCATGATCCTTTTTATTAGCCGCCTTATCTACTGGGGGGTAGTATTTTACTACTGGGGGGGAGTAGGATAAAGGCACTTTTGGCAAGGATCCCAATATGAACGATTTCACTTCCCTTCTGCAGCAGGGCAATGCCTGGCTGTTTATTCCCAGCGCAATACTGCTCGGCGCGCTGCACGGCCTCGAACCCGGGCACTCAAAAACAATGATGGCCGCCTTTATCGTGGCGGTGCGAGGAACCTTAAAACAGGCGGTACTGCTGGGGCTGGCGGCCACGGTTTCGCATACGGCGGTGGTCTGGCTGATCGCCATGGCCGGTCTGTGGTTTGGCCGCGGCTGGAACGCCCAAACCTCTGAACCCTGGTTTCAGCTGGTCTCAGGGATTGTCATTGTGCTGATTGCCTGCTGGATGCTCTGGCGCACCTGGCGCGAATCGCAGCCCCACACGCACCATGATCACCACCATGAACATGAGCACCACCATGAACATGAGCACCACCACGAACATGATCATCACCACGAACATGATCACCACCATGACCATCACCATGCGTCCTCATCCGCCGCGCCGCTGGTGGCGGAGGAGTGGCAGGACGCGCATCAGCGGGCCCATGCCCAGGAGATCAACCGGCGCTTTGATGGCCGTCAGGTGACGACCGGGCAGATCGTGCTGTTTGGCCTGACCGGCGGGCTGATCCCCTGCCCGGCGTCCATTACCGTGCTGCTTATCTGTTTACAGCTGAAGAAATTCTCGCTGGGCGCCACGCTGGTGCTGGGCTTTAGCGTCGGTCTGGCGCTGACGCTGGTGGCTTCAGGGGCTATCGCCGCCCTGAGCCTTAAACATGCCGCCCGCCGCTGGCCGTGGCTTAACGACCTCTCGCGCAAGGCGCCCTGGTTTTCAGGCTTACTGATTATTGTGGTGGGGATCTACATGATGCTTCATGGCCTGAGCGGTCTGTAAACCACAAAGCGCCCTCTTCTTGACGACGAGGGCGCGGGTTCCCTTCAGGAGACGCTCTCCCGGGGAGTGTTGACCGCGTTGCGGTTGACGGGCTGACTGAACCACGGCAGGCACAGCTGGATAAGCGGTCCAATCGACAGCGCGTAAATGACGGTTCCGACGCCAAACTTGCCCCCCAGCAGACAGCCAATCAGCAGCACGGAAAGCTCGATCGCCGTCCGGATACCGCGCAATGACCAGCCGGTGCGAGCGTGCAGGCCGGTCATCAGGCCATCGCGCGGACCCGGGCCAAACCCCGCGCCAATGTACATCCCGGTGGCGATAGCGTTCAGCACAATCGCCACCACCAGCAGCGCACTGCGCGCCACCAGCGATTCCAGCGGCGGCAGGACGGCCAGCGTGGCGTCCGCCGCCAGCCCCAGCACTATCACATTGCTCACCGTACCGAGCCCCGGCATCTGCCGGATAGGGATCCATAGCAGCAGCACCGCGGCGCCGGTCAGAATAATCACGGTCCCGAAACTGATCCCCAGCTGTTTAGCCACTCCAAGATGAAAGACGTCCCACGGATCGGCGCCGAGATTAGCATGCACGAAGAGCGCCGTGGACACGCCGTAGAGCACCAGACCGATATATAACTGCAGTAGGCGACGAAGCATATTTTTTCCTCAACATCATTGCGAATGCCCTCATCATCAGCAAAAATGGACTGATAATTAATGGCCAGTTTTGGAAAAGTGGATCGCTATGTCAGCCCGACGCTTTGGAACACAGTCCCTGGTACGCCTGCTCGGCAACTGGCAGGAGTCCAGTTCACGCACACCGCTATGGCGCCAGCTGGCGGAAGCGCTCCGCCTGCTGATCCTCGATGGCCGTCTGACGCTACAGACGCGCCTGCCCGGCGAGCGCGAGCTGGCGGCGGCCCTCAACGTCAGCCGGACGACCATCGCCAGCGCCCTCGGCCAGCTGCGGGAGGAGGGATTTCTCCAAAGCCGCCAGGGAAGCGGGTCGCGCATTGTTTTGCCGGAACGCCCTGCCGACCTGCCGCCGCCCTCTGCGACCCCCTCGACGATCAATCTCTCTACCGCCGCCCTCAGCGCCGGTCCGGAGGTCCATCAGGCCTTCCAGCATGCCATGACCCTGCTGCCGCCCTATCTCGCCCAGACCGGTTACGATCAGCAGGGGCTCCCGGTGCTGCGGGAAGCGATTGCCCGGCGCTACAGCGAACGTGGCCTGCCGACGCGGCCCGATGAAGTGATGGTGGTCAACGGCGCGCTCAGCGCCTTCGCGCTGATCCTGCGTCTGTTCACCGGCCCCGGTGACCGGGTGGTCATTGATGCCCCGACCTATCCAATGGCCATCAGCGCCATTCAGGGCGCCTCCTGCCGGCCCATTGGGGTCGCACTCCCACAGCAGGGGTGGGACTGCGATGGATTCGCGGCGATCATTGCGCAGACCGCGCCGCGTCTGGCGTGGCTGATGCCGGATTTTCACAACCCCACCGGGCGCTGTATGGATGCCCTCACCCGCCAGCGGGTCGCGGACATCGCGGCCAGGACGCGAACAACGCTGGTGATCGATGAGACCATGGTCGACCTCTGGTATAACGCCCCGCCCCCGCCGCCGCTGGCCTGCTTTAATCCCGACGCCGCGGTGATCACCATCGGTTCGGCCGGGAAAAGTTTCTGGGGGGGACTGCGCATCGGCTGGATCCGCGCCAGCACGCGAACAATCGCCTCGCTTATTCAGGCCCGCGACTCTCTGGACTTGGGTACGCCGCTGCTGGAGCAGCTGGCCTGCAGCTGGCTGCTGGCAAACGCCGC
Source organism: Klebsiella sp. 54 (assembly GCF_018223875.1). Classification (NCBI taxonomy): domain Bacteria; kingdom Pseudomonadati; phylum Pseudomonadota; class Gammaproteobacteria; order Enterobacterales; family Enterobacteriaceae; genus Klebsiella; species Klebsiella sp. 54. Next base: position 215,930 of record NZ_JAGRRA010000002.1, on the reverse strand, counting down.
CACGCTGCTGCCGCCGCGACGGGAGATGCTGAAGGCGCGCCGGGACATGTGCGAAGAGCTGATGAAAGAGTATTTTCCCCGCTGGCGCTTTACGCCACCGGAAGGCGGGCTCTCTTTTTGGGTGGAACTCCCTGACATGCTAGCCACTTTGTTCTCTGCACGTGCGGAAAGCCAGGGGATCCATATCGGCACCGGCACGCGGTTTGGTCTGGAGGGCGCGTTCGATCGCTATTTACGTCTGCCGTTTACGCTGCCGGATGAAGCATTGCGCCAGGCCTTCTCCACGCTACAACCATTGTGGCACAGCCTTGCAGAACAGCGGGAAAGTACGCGTTTGCGGAAAATAATATAAGAAAATATCGACGGGCTGGCTTCAGCCCGTCAAAAGTCCGTCATCCATGAGGTATATGAGATGTTTTTATAAAATTGCCTGGGTATCCTGCCATCTGGTTATGGCAACCCGGTGACGGAAATAAGGCAATTTCATTAATGCTGGCGCGGAATAGGAAACCCTTTCAAGGAAATAATAAAGCCATCTTCATCTTTTTTAATTTTAGCGCCGGTGTCACACCAGTCGGAGGCAATGCGAAAGAACTCATCACTACCGATATTCCAGTTCAGGCGAACGTGTTTCACGTATCCTGAGCGCAACATATCGCAGGCTTCGCTGTAGTTGCTGGCTGTAGAGAATTGTTGTTTCATTTTTTCTTCTTCAGAAGTTTTCTTAATGCTTTGATTTCTTTAGGGGTTAATGGCGTCGCTTCCTCTTCGGTATGCTGGCTGTCAATGTCCTCTTCCGTCACCCCCGCCTCATCTGCTGACGCCTCCAGCTGAAAAGCCAGCTGCAGCAGCTTTTCCGTTGCCGTACCCAGGTTCTCGTTATTCACTTCCGCATAATGACGCAACTTCTCTTTTAACTCAGCGTCAATTTTTACATTCAAAACCACTGTGGTCATAGCTACGCTTCCCGTGCAATAAAATCATCATAATTAATACACGAAGTTAACATGCTGATCCAGAGATATATTTTATAGCATGGATCTGGCAACAAATTCCCACCAATAAGATGCGCTTTATTTATGACACGCAAATGACATTAATATTTCAGTAGCATTTCATATTTATGACAAGTAAATATTATGGAATAAGTAGAGGGTGTTTTAGCAACTAAAAATAATATGTGATCTGTATCAGAAATAAATTCTGGTCAGCAGAAAAGACCGCACAAATACAAGGGGAAAATTACGAAGGCCGAAATGGGTGGGGGCCCTGCCAGCTACATCCCGGCACACACGTCGTCTGCTCTGGCTGCTTCCTTCCGGACCTGACCTGGTAAACAGAGTAGCGTTGCGGGAGAACCAACAGAGCCCCCATTGAGAGCGTTGTTACCCAACGCGCTGGCGCATTATCCCTGCTGACCTGGTGAATTGCAAGCACGCCCCGACTGCCTGCTGGTTTATTGCGCAATAATGCGAATAAAACCAGTCACTCACGCTCAACCTGTGAGATTGCGAGCGCGCGCTCAGCACACAGTGGGGATATCCACCATACTTAGCCATCTTGCGTCCCCTTTTATCATCAGCACCTTGTCTCGACGGTAATCGAATGACTGACTCATCACCACAGACCATCACTCTGCCTTTACCCGCCATTGAAGGGATGACCATCGCCTTTCAGGGGGTGAATTATCTGCGCCCTGAAAAAATGCTCGACTTCGTGACCATCAGTCAGGCGCCGGTGCGGGCGGTCACGCCGCTGGCGCTGCTCTATTCCACCGTCGGCGTCCTGCGCCAGGTGGAACTGCGCAAGCTACCGGTCTACATCAGCGGTCGGGTGGTATACCCCATATCGTCGCTGACCATGCCGGGCCTGCGCGCGAAGCTGATCATCAACGCGACCTCGCAGCGGTTAAAATTCCTTGAGAGCCTCATCGCCAGTTCACCTTCCGACAATGTCCATGGCATGCAGATCCTCGGCCTCGCTCTGACGTTCACCGTCGAACAGCCCGCCTGATCGGGCAGGCTGTACAGCCTGAAGATCAGCGCTTATGCTGGCGTTTTTCGGGTAACAGGACTGAATATGGATCCGCACGATACATTTCCCCAACGTGTCTGGCACATTGTGGCGTCGATACCGGAAGGGTATGTCACGACCTATGGCGATGTCGCCAGGCTGGCTGGTTCGCCGCGCGCGGCGCGCCAGGTGGGCGGTGTGCTGAAGCGTCTGCCGGAAGGGTCCACTCTGCCCTGGCATCGGGTAGTCAATCGCCATGGCGATATCTCCCTCACCGGCCCCGATCTGCAGCGGCAGCGTCAGGCGCTGCTGGCCGAAGGGGTGCAGGTCTCCGGCGGCGGCCATATCGATCTCCAGCGCTATCGCTGGGTTTACTGAAGACCAAAAAAAAGCCCCCATTCGGGGGCTTAGCGAGCTTACTGTGCGACAGGCACGGCGGTCTGCTGAACCGGAACCAGCGTCAGGTCGGCATGGGTGCCCCCCTGGTTGATCACCGTCTGCACGGTATCGGTAATGAACATCAGCTGGCCGTTAACCGTAATCGCTGCGCTCAACAGAATGCGGGCGTTCGGTTGAATATCTGCCGGGTTGTAAGGCAGTGCAAAGTTGAATGGCGCCTGCTTGCCTTCGGTACGCACCGCTTTTTGCGACAATACGCGGGCTGGCGCATCGGCCAGAGAAGCATCCGACAGGGTCACCGTCAGCACCGCATCCGGCGGCAAAGCGATTCTCTGGCGGATATTAATCGTCCCCGTGACGCTCGGCTGCTGCTGCGCCACGCTCAGCGTCGCAATACCGTAAGGGTCGGGTGCAGCCGCCTGCGTCGAAGAATTGTTCGAGTGGTGATTAGCACAGGCGGTCAGCGTCGCGGCGACGGCTAAGGCACTAAACATATAGGCAAATTTCATGATGTTCTCCTTATCATCCCTTAATACCCAGGAGGATGTTCCGCCGCTTCGCCGGCAGGAACTTTCGTGTCGTCAATAAGTGTGGCACAGATCGCAGATTTCTTCCTGTTGACCGGTTGTTATTCAGATTATTACACCCATCGGACCACTTGCGATTCCAGGTTATACTTTGCCACATTACGCGCGCGGCGCCGCCATTGTTAACTGAGGAAAAGTATGAGTCAGGCACTCTCTAACCTGCTGGCATTATTAGATTTGGAAAAAATTGAGGAAGGGTTGTTCCGTGGACAGAGCGAAGACCTGGGATTGCGCCAGGTTTTTGGCGGCCAGGTGGTGGGCCAGGCGCTGTATGCGGCAAAAGAGACCGTGCCCGTTGAACGTCTGGTGCATTCGTTTCACAGCTACTTTCTGCGCCCCGGCGACAGTCAAAAACCGATCGTCTACGATGTGGAGGTGCTGCGCGACGGCAACAGCTTTAGCGCCCGCCGGGTCGCCGCCATCCAGAACGGGAAGCCGATCTTCTATATGACCGCCTCCTTCCAGGCGCCAGAGCACGGCTATGAACATCAGAAAGCGATGCCGGCCGCCCCCTCCCCTGATGGGCTGCCTTCGGAAACCGACATTGCCCGCAAGCTGGCGCATCTCCTGCCGCCGCAGGTGAAAGACAAATTCCTCTGCGATAAGCCGCTGGAGATCCGCCCGGTGGAGTTTCATAACCCGATGAAAGGCCATATCGCCGAGCCGGTGCGTCAGGTGTGGCTGCGCGCCAACGGCGCCGTTCCCGACGATCTGCGCATTCATCAGTATCTGCTGGGCTATGCCTCGGACTTTAACTTCCTGCCGGTGGCGCTGCAGCCGCACGGCGTTGGTTTCCTTGAGCCCGGCATGCAGGTCGCCACTATCGATCACTCGATGTGGTTCCATCGGCCGTTTAATATCAATGAGTGGCTGCTGTACAGCGTCGAAAGCACCTCGGCCTCCAGCGCCCGCGGCTTCGTCCGCGGCGAGTTCTACACCCAGGATGGCACGCTGGTTGCCTCAACGGTGCAGGAAGGGGTGATGCGCAACCGCAACGCATAAAAAAAGCCTCCCCTACGGGAGGCTTTTTGCTACATGGAGAAGGGTTTTCTGTCAGGCGTTGTAAGCGTTTTCGCCATGGCTGTTGACGTCCAGCCCTTCGCGCTCCTGCTCTTCCGGCACGCGCAGCCCTACGGTCATATCCGCTACTTTGTAGCCGATAAAAGCGACGACGCCGGACCAGACCACGGTAATGCCGATACTTTCCAGTTGCACCAGCAGCTGATGGCCCATGGTGACGCCTTCCGCATAACCGACGCCGCCCAGAGAAGTCGCCGCGAAGATACCGGTCAGAATACAGCCGACGATGCCGCAGACGCCGTGAACGCCGAAGACGTCGCAAGGGTCATCCACACGCAGCCAGCGTTTCAGCGCAGTCACGCCCCAGATACCCGCCAGGCCAGAGGCGATACCGACGATCAGCGCGCCGCCGACACCGATATAACCACACGCCGGCGTAACGCCAACCAGACCGGCAATTGCCCCGGAGCAGGCGCCCAGCAGTGAAGGTTTGCCGCGCAGAGCCCATTCGCCAAAGGTCCACGCCAGGATAGCAGCGGCGGTCGCCACGACGGTGTTAACGAACGCCAGGGCCGCGATTTCATTCGCTGCGCTGGCAGACCCGGCGTTGAAACCGAACCAACCCACGTAGAGGATAGCGGTGCCGGTGAACACCATCGGCAGGTTATGCGGTTTGAACGCTTCTTTGCCGAAGCCCACGCGTTTGCCCATCATATACGCGCCCACCAGCCCGGCGACCGCGGCGTTGATGTGCACAACGGTGCCGCCGGCGAAATCCAGCGCGCCATGCGTCGCCAGCAGACCGCCGCCCCAGACCATATGCGCAATCGGCACGTAGGAGAGCGTCATCCACACCACCACGAAAATCAGCACGGCGGAGAAACGGATACGTTCAGCCAGCGCCCCGACGATCAGCCCGACGGTGATGCAGGCGAACGAGCCCTGGAAGGCGACGTGGATATACTGATAGAAGGTGCCCATCAGCGCTTTCAGTTCAATATTTTTCAGCATCACCCAGTCAAAGCTGCCGAAGAAGCTGCCGCCGGTGCCGAAGGCCAGGGTATAGCCATAAATGACCCACAGTACGCAGACCAGGCCAAAGGTGACAATCACCTGCGTCAGCATGGAAAGAACGTTCTTACCGCGGATCAGGCCGCCGTAAAACAGCGCAATCCCCGGGATAGTCATAAACAGAACCAGCGCGGTGCAAATCATCATAAACGCGTTATCGGCTTTGTCCGCCACCGCAGGCGCGGCCATCGCCAGCCCCGGAAGAAGGGCTAATGCCCCCAGACCCGATTTCATTGTTGCCATTTTCATTGTTTCGTTCCCCATCACTGTGTGGTCTGGAAATTACAGTGCCGCTTCGTCAGCTTCGCCGGTACGGATGCGAATGACGCGCTGCAATTCAGCGACAAAAATTTTGCCGTCGCCAATTTTTCCGGTGTAAGCCGCTTTGCTGATGACATCGATAACTTCATCCAGCTGATCGTCGGCGATCGCCACATCAATCTTCACTTTTGGCAGAAAGTTGACGCTATACTCGGCGCCGCGGTAGAGCTCCGCATGTCCTTTCTGACGGCCAAATCCTTTGACTTCAGTGACCGTCAGGCCCTGAATGCCGATGGAAGACAAGGCTTCACGCACGTCTTCCAGTTTGAATGGTTTGATTACCACGGTAACCAGCTTCATAAGTCCCCTCCAGTCAGTATTCGGTAATGGCCGCAGCTAACACGATGGATATAAAGCAAGGGCTATGCCAGAAATGAAAAAAGGCCGCTTAGCGGCCCTTTGATGGCAAAAAACAGGCGAGAGGTCAGGCATTAGCCGGCGCAAAGGCATTTAACGGGCAAAAATGCACCACAGCGGTGCATTTGATGTAACGTTTTTGCACCACGACAGGCCGCCCAGCCTTCGCTGCCTGCTGGTGGTGCATCAGGCGCTGAGCGACTCTTCTCTGGCGCTGGCCGCCAGCTCTTCACCAGCCAGCTGTAGCTGATACATCTGCCAGTAGCGGCCTTTCGCCGCCAGCAGCTGCTGGTGGTTGCCCCGCTCGACGGCCTGACCACGATGCAGAACCAGAATGGTATCCGCCTCGACGATGGTCGACAGCCGATGGGCGATAACCACCAGGGTGGTATGCTGGCGAACCTTCGCCAGCGCCTGCTGGATCGCCTGCTCGGTACCGGAGTCGATGTTTGCTGTCGCCTCATCCAGAATCAGTACCTGCGGGGTGTCCACCAGCACGCGCGCCAGCGCCAGCAGCTGCTTCTGTCCGACGGAGAGATTATTGCCCTGCTCGCCCAGTTGGGTGTACAGGCCGTCGCTCATGCTGCGCGCCACCGCCGCCAGCTGCACCGCCTCCAGCGCTTCCCAGACCTGGGTTTCGCTGATGTCCCGGCCCAGCGCGACGTTGGCATAGAAGGTATCCGCCAGCACCACCGGATCCTGTTGCACCATCGCGATGCCCCGACGCAACGCGCTGTGGCTGAGAGAAGCGAGCGGCCGGCCATCGATGCGGATCTCCCCGTGGGTTAACGGGTAATAGCCCATCATCAGACTGGCGAGGGTACTCTTCCCGCTGCCGGTATGCCCGACCAGCGCCACAAAGCTGCGGGAAGGGATATCCAGCGTGATATCCTGGAGGACCAGACGATCCCCGCGGTAGGCGAAGGAGAGATGGTCGATTTCCACTCGACCGCTGCTCAGCGGCGCGTCATCGGCGCCCCACGCCTGGCGCGGACGGTCCATCAGTTCGAAAACGCGTTCGCCGGCGACCACCGCCTGCTGCAGCATCGACTGCTGGGTGGTCAGCTCAATGAGCGGCTCGTTAAGGCGCCCGAGATAGCTGATAAACGCATACAGGACCCCGACCTCAATCGTGCCCGCCGCGCTAAAGCCGAACAGCATCAGCAGCCCGCACAGCACCAGCGAGGAAAAAAGACTCAGCAGCGGACGCAGCAGAAAACCGTCGAGGCGCAGCGTCTGCATCCGCGCCAGGTAGTGGGCGTAGCTGGCCTCACGCATCCGTTCGCCAAAACGCGCCTGCTGGCGGAACTGCTGAATGACACCCATGCCGTTGATCACTTCGTTAAAGCCATCGTTGATGTCGGCAAGCCAGGCGCGCACCCGGCGCACGATCGGCGTGCTATAGCGCTGATAAATGATCATCACGATCAGCACCGCCGGGAAAATCGCGATTGCCACCAGCGCCATCCGCCAGTCGAGGCTAAACATCGCCACCAGCATCGCGCCGATCAGCGCCGCGCTACGCAGCACCGTCGCCACTACCGTCACGTACAGGTCGCGAATGACTTCCGTATCGTTGGTTACCCGGGAGATAAGCTGCCCGACCGGCTGAGTATCAAACTCGCTGAGCGGCTGATGCAGGGCGGCATCCATCACATCGCTGCGTAACTGCTGGACCACGCCAACCGCGGCGCGGTTAAACAGCAGCGACTGGCTATAGTGCAGTAACGCCGCCAGCAGCTGCAGACCGATATAGGCTGCCGCCAGGCCTGCCACCAGCTTCAGCGGCAGAGTATGTTTCGCCACCATATTGTCGATGAAATAACTGATAAGCAGCGGACCGCTCACCTCTGCCGCCGCCGCGATCCACATCATCGCCACCGCGATGGCCAGCGGCTTACGCCACGGTGAACCATAGGCCAGCAGGCGTTTAAGCGTCGGCCAGAGTTCGGTAAAGCTACGCATCCAGGACCTCCTCTTGCTCCTGGGGAACCTCGTCGAGCGCGGCCTCCAGCTGCTGATAGCGATACATGTCGCGATACCAGCCTGGCTGCACGGCCAGCGCCTCATGGCGGCCGCGCTGGGCGACATGCCCATGCTGCAGTACCAGAATTTCACTGGCCTCGGTCAGCGCCGACAGCCGGTGGGCGCTGATAATCACCGTCCTCCCCTCTCCCCACTGGCGCAGGTTGTGCAGGATCTGGTGCTCCGTACGGCCATCCACCGCCGATAAGGCATCATCCAGGATCAGAATTTCGGCCTCCAGCAGCAGGGCGCGGGCAATAGAGATACGCTGTTTCTGGCCGCCGGAGAGCATCACGCCGCGCTCGCCCACTTCGGTATCGTACCCCTGGGGCAGACGCAGAATGTCGTCATGCACGCTGGCCAGCCGCGCCACCCGCTCAATCTGTTCCGGCGTCGCGTCCGGTTTTCCCAGCGCGATATTATTGGCGACGGTATCGGAGAATAAAAACGGCGTCTGATTGACCACCGCCAGCCGTTCGCGCCAGCTGTCGAGCTGCAGACGCGGTAGCGGCAGATCGTGAAAGCGGATCTCGCCGCTGGTGACGTCAAAATGGCGCTGCAGCAGGGCCAGAATGGTGCTTTTGCCGGCGCCCGTCGGCCCGCAGATGCCCACCATTTGCCCCGGCTGAAGGGTAAAATTAACCTGTTCCAGTGAAGGTTTGCTCGCCTGCGGATAGATGAAATCGCAGATAGCGACCTGCAGGACGCCGCGGCCTGCCGGCACCGTTTCGGTCCCGTCGTCCACCGCCGGCGCCTCTTCGAGCAGGGTGCGGATACGACCATAGGCCGCGCTACCGCGCTCCACGATGTTAAACATCCACGCCAGCGCCAGCATCGGCCAGATCATCAGGCCAAGGTACATCACGAAGCTGGTCAGCTGCCCCAGCGTCAGGCTGCCGTGGATAACCATCCAGCTGCCGCCGCCGATGGCCAGCAGGTTCGCCGCCCCGATGGCGATATAGATGGTGGGGTCGAAGCGAGCGTCAATTCGCGCCACGCGCATATTTTTCGCTCCGGTATCGGCCGCATCGGCGGCAAACTGCGCCGACTGGCGATCCTCCAGCCCGAACGCCTTAATCATGCGGATGCTGGTCAGGCTCTCCTGCGTGCGATCGTTGAGGCTGGAAAAGGCCGCCTGGGCGACGCGAAAACGTTCGTGAAGGGCATCGCCGTTGCGTTTGATCGCCAGGGCCATCAGCGGCATCGGCAGCAGCGCCAGCAGGGTGAGCTGCCAGCTAATCTGCGTCGACATCACAATCAACACCGCACAGCCCATCACCAGGGAATCCACCAGGGTTAACACCCCTTCACCAGCGGCAAACACCACCCGGTCCACGTCATTGGTGGCGCGGGCGATAAGATCCCCGGTGCGATGGCGCAAATAGAACGCCGGATGCTGGCGGCTCAGCTGCCGGTAAAAGTCTTCCCGCAGTTCGACCGCCAGCTGGTAAGAGGCGCCGAACAGCAGCACGCGCCAGACATAGCGCAGCAGGTAGACCATCACCGCGATCAGCACCAGCGCGCCGATCCACATCCACACCTTCTCCGCGGTGTAATGTTGTTGCGTCACGCCGTCGACCACAATGCCCACCACCTTCGGCGGAACAAGCTGCAGGACGGCAATAATGGCCAGCAGGGCAATTGCGCCAAGATAGCGGCGCCACTCCCGGCGGAAATACCAGCTGAGTTGTGCAAATAATCGCAAGCAGTAAGATCCTGATTGGTTATGGGTTACGGCGCAATACCGTTATTCGACAGGCAAGGCGGTGGTGTATTTTATCTGTTCCATGGCAAAACTCGAAGTGACATCCGACAGCCCCGGCACACTGTTCACCAACCGTTTATAAAAGTCGTCATAGCGCTTCATATCGGCCACCTGCACCCGCAGCAGATAGTCATACTCCCCCGCCATCCGCCAGAAGCCGAGCACTTCAGCCATCTGCGTCACTTCGCTCACAAAATGGCAATACCAGTCGCTGCTGTGATGCTGGGTCTTGATTAGGACAAACGCCGTCAGCCCCAGCCCCACCTTTTCCGCATCCAGTAAGGCGACGCGCCCGCGGAGAATACCCTCATCCTCGAGTCGTTTCAGGCGTTTCCAGCAAGGGGTCGTGGTCAGATTAACGGCATCGGCCAGCGCCTGCAAAGAGAGGGTGCAATCTTCCTGCAGCAGCGCCAGCAGCTTACGGTCAATTTTATCTAACATAAGGCCACCAGAGAGAATAATTTACTCCCGCAATTGTAATTGAAAGGTCAAATAGCAACAATTTTTCCCGCACAATCCGCTAAGCTGGGCACAAAATGACAAACAGGAATCCGAGATGAATAGCGCCTGGGTAAAACACGCCATTAGTGAAATTAACGCCGACTATCAGCGTTCCGCCGATACACACCTGATTCGCCTGGCGTTGCCTGGTTTTCCGGGGATCCCGATTTATCTGAAGGATGAAAGTACGCATCCGACCGGTAGCCTCAAACATCGTCTGGCGCGGTCGCTGTTTCTCTATGGCCTGTGCAACGGCTGGATCAAAGAAGGCACCACGATTATCGAATCGTCTTCGGGTTCGACCGCAGTTTCTGAAGCCTATTTCGCCCGCCTGCTGGGGCTGCCGTTTATCGCCGTGATGCCCTCCTGCACCGCCAGACGAAAAATCGAACAGATCGAGTTCTACGGCGGACGCTGCCATTTTGTGCAGAGCGCCTGCGAAATCTACGCGGCTTCCGAAACGCTGGCGCGTGAACTGAACGGCCACTATATGGATCAGTTTACCTTCGCCGAGCGGGCCACCGACTGGCGCGGCAATAACAATATCGCCGACAGTATTTTCCGCCAGATGAGCCATGAGCCGCACCCGCAGCCGTCGTGGATCGTGATGAGCGCCGGCACCGGGGGGACCTCGGCGACCATTGGCCGCTATATTCGCAGCCAGGGTTACGAGACGCAGCTGATGGTTGTCGACCCGCAAAATTCAGTATTCCTCGATTACTGGCAGACCCGCGACGCCAGCCTGCGCAGCCCGATCGGCAGCAAAATTGAAGGCATCGGCCGCCCGCGCGTCGAGCCATCGTTTATTCCCGATGTTGTCGATGAGATGCTGCGCGTGCCGGATGCGGCGAGCGTGGCCACTGCTCTGTGGCTGGAAACGCAGCTTGGGCGAAAAGTCGGCGCCTCGACCGGGACCAACATGTGGGGCGTGCTGCAGCTGGCCGCGCGGATGCGCGAGGAAGGACGCACGGGTTCCCTCGTCACCCTGCTGTGCGACAGCGGCGAGCGTTATCTGGAAAGCTATTACAACCCGCAGTGGGTGGCGGCCAACATCGGCGATATCGCACCCTGGCAGGCGGAGATCGCCCGGCTGGTCGGCAGAACATAAAAAAAGCCAGATAGAATGCTATCTGGCTTGCTGGAAGGGTCTCTCTATTCGGGGGAATAAGGAAGATCAGGATTATCCAGCCAATGCGTTAAAAAATGGGAGACCGCCTGATGCCGGCAGTCGCCAATAACCGGGAGATGCGGCAGCTCGGCTTTCAGCTGCGGCATCGCGTTGCCCATGATGAACCCCCGCCCGACGCTGCGAAGCATCTCGCGATCGTTCATCGCATCGCCGAAGGCCATGCACTCCTGTAGGGAGAGTCCCAGGTGCTGGCTCAGCCTCGCCAGCGCCGCGCCTTTATTGCAGCCAACCGGCAGCACTTCCAGACAGTCCATCGCCGAGAAGCAGAGAAACGCGCGCTGGCCCAGCGCCTCATTCAGTTGGATCCGCAGGCGGCGCAGATCGTCATGATCGCCGCAGAAGCAGATCTTGGTGACATGATGCGCCGACATACGTTTCGGATCGCACAGTTGATAGCGAAACCCGCTGAAGACATGCGCCTTCAGCAGCTCAGGTCTTGCCTGGCCGGTGAACCAACCGCCGTCATTAAACACGTGCATGCTGGCCCGGGTATCCCATCGACTATGCAGCACGTCTTCCGCTACCTCGGGATTGAGATCCTGACGGTACAGCTCCTCCCCTTCCAGCGAGTGGATGCGCGTCCCGTTGCCCGTGATCAGAAATGCGTCCAGGGAAAATTCACCCATCACATGGTGCATCTCCAGCGCATGGCGGCCGGTGGCGAACGTCAGAGTGATATCGCGTTCCCGCAGCCGTTTCAGCGCGGTGAGCGTCTTTTCTCCGAGACGATGGTCCGGCATCAGTAAGGTGCCGTCCATATCAAATGCTGCCAGTTTTGCCATGGTGTTTTCCCCGATGTGTGATGGGCTTCGCTTGTGTTGCAGTATCACCTGGGATATACGGAAGTAATAGTGAATAGATAATATAAATTGTTCCGGGTTTATTGCGGCCCGGTGGGCGACAGCGCTTATGCGACTCTTACACCGTTTAAACCAGTACCAGCGGCTGTGGCAGCCCTCTGCCGGGGCGCAGCAGCAGGTCACCGTCGGCGAGCTGGCGGAACGCTGTTTTTGCAGCGAACGCCACGTCCGTACCCTACTGCGTCAGGCGCAGGAAGCTGGATGGTTAAGCTGGCAGGCCCGCTCCGGGCGCGGCAAGCGCGGCTTGCTCTCTTTTTACAAAACGCCGGAACGTCTGCGCAATGAGATGATGGAGCAGGCGCTGCATAAAGGTCAGCAGCAAAACGCGCTGGAGCTGGCGCAGCTGGCCCCGGTGGAGCTGAAAGCCCTGCTCCACCCCTTTCTGGGCGGTCAATGGCAAAACAATACCCCGACGCTGCGTATTCCCTATTATCGCCCGCTGGAGCCGCTGCGTCCCGGCTTTCTGCCCGGACGCGCCGAGCAGCATCTGGCCGGGCAGATCTATGCCGGGCTGACGCGCTTCGACGAAGGTGACAATATGCCGATCGGCGATCTGGCGCACCACTGGCAGGTCTCCCCTGACGGCCTGCGCTGGCAGTTTTATATCCGCTCCACACTGTGCTGGCACAACGGCGATGCGGTGGAAACCGCACAGTTGCGGCAGCGCTTATTGCTGCTGCTGGAACTGCCCGCCCTGCGGACCCTCTTCGCCAGCATCAGCCGCATCGATGTCACTCACGCCCAGTGCCTGACCATCACGCTGCATCGTCCTGACTACTGGCTGCCGTTCCGCCTCGCCAGCTATTGCAGCGTGCTGGCCCATCCTGACGATCCGGCCATCGGCTGCGGACCGTTCCGCCTGAAGCGGTTTAGTCCGGAACTCGTCCGCCTGGAGAACCATCCCCGCTACCACCTGCGGCATCCGCTGATCCAGGCGGTGGAGTACTGGATCACCCCCCAGCTCTTCGATCGCGATCTCGGGACCAGCTGCCGCCACCCGGTGCAGATCACTATTGGCGATCGAGAAGAGCTGCATAACCTGCGCCAGGTCAGCAACAGCATCAGTCTTGGCTTCTGCTATCTGACCCTGCGTCACAGCCCTCGGCTTAGCAAAGCGCAGGCCCAGCGGCTGGTATCGATAATTCACCGCTCGTCGTTGCTGGACACGCTGCCGCTCGACGAGGATCTGATTACGCCAAGCCATGAGGTGTTGCCGGGATGGTCCATCCCGCAGGGGCCGGAAAACAGCGCGGTGCCGCTGCCGGCCAGGCTCACGCTGCTCTACCATCTGCCGGTCGAACTCCACGCCATGGCCGAACAGCTGAGACAGCGGCTGGCTGTGCTCGGCTGCGAGCTGACGCTGCTGTTCCATGACGCCAAAAACTGGGAAGGCTGCCAACATCTGGGGCAGGCCGACCTGATGATGGGCGACCGCCTGATCGGCGAAGCGCCGGAGTATGCCCTGGAGCAGTGGCTGCGCTGCGATATGCTGTGGCCCAATTTGCTGACCGGGGCGCAATATGCCCATCTGCAGGCGACATTAGACGCGGTACAGGCGCAGCCGGAAGCCCGCAGCCGCAACGATGCGCTGCGCAACGTATTTAACAGCCTGATGGAAGACGCCATCATGACGCCGCTGTTTAAATACAACTATCGCATCAGCGCCCCGCCGGGAGTCAATGGCTTGCGCCTCAACGCCCGCGGCTGGTTCGACTTCGCCAGCGCCTGGCTGCCGGCGTCGACGTGACAGAGCTGGTGGTGGCGGGCGTCTGGCGCTACCATATCGCCTTTACTCATTTAGTCAGGAATTGCCATGAAACGCGCCGTAGTTGTCTTCAGCGGAGGACAAGATTCAACCACCTGTCTGGTGCAGGCTCTGCAACAGTATGATGAAGTGCATTGCGTCACTTTTGATTATGGCCAACGCCACCGCGCGGAAATCGACGTTGCGCGCGAACTCGCCCTGAAACTTGGCGCCGTCGCGCATAAAGTGCTGGACGTTACCCTGCTCAATGAACTGGCAGTCAGCAGCCTGACCCGCGATAACATTCCGGTACCGGACTATCAGCCTGATGCCGAGGGCATTCCCAACACTTTTGTCCCGGGGCGCAATATTCTGTTTTTAACCCTGACGGCCATCTACGCCTATCAGGTAAAAGCCGAAGCTATCATCACCGGCGTGTGCGAGACCGACTTCTCCGGCTACCCGGACTGCCGCGATGAGTTTGTCAAAGCGCTGCACCACGCCGTCAGCCTTGGAATGGCGAAAGACATACGCTTTGAAACACCGCTGATGTGGCTGAACAAAGCCGAGACCTGGGCGCTGGCCGACTACTGGGGTCAGTTAGATCTGGTGCGCCGGGAAACCCTTACCTGCTACAACGGCATTAAGGGCGATGGCTGCGGCCAGTGCGCCGCCTGCAACCTGCGCGCTAACGGGCTTAACCAGTATCTGGCCGATAAACTCGGGGTAATGGCGGTGATGAAGCAAAAAACCGGGCTGATACAGGCATAGCCTCCGCAGAGGTATCTTCCAAAAGCTTCAGTTCAACTTCCCCGGTAGCGCTACGCTTACCGGGGCAAGGGGTTCATCACCTTCCGTGGGTGGAGGTGCGCCACCGCCCGGCACGCACGCACGCGACGGTTGTCAGCGCAAGTTCATCTGGTCGAGTTTCTCACGCAGTTCCCCTTCCAGCGGCAGCGCCTTCTGGGTTTTCAAATCGATACAGACGAAGGTAATCAGCGCATCGGCCACCACCTCGCCGTTGGGGTTGAGAGTGACCACCTGGCTGAGCGTGCCGCTTTTGCCGTTGAGTTGCTCCAGTTTGCTGCTCACTGTCAGCACATCGCCCAGGACCGCCGGACGGCGGTAGTTAATATTAATGTTCACCACCACGAAGGCGATGTTTTTCTCGGTCATCCAATGAAATGCCGGACTCTTTTCCAGACCATCCCAGCGGGCCTCCTCAAGGAACTCCAGGTAGCGTGCGTTATTCACATGCTGGTAGACGTCCAGATGATAGCCGCGAACTTTAATTTGTGTCTGCATAGCATCAATGCCTTTCTGTTATTGTTGTTTATGAGGTAAGAGGTCACACCACTTGATGCAACCTCTTTATCCTGGCAAAAAATCACCGCTGTGCAAGCGCTGGCAAAAAATTTACAGCGTCAGATGGGATAAATTCCGCTCCACCAGCGCGCTGCCCATCCCCGGGACCTGCTTCAGATCATCAAGGGTTTTGAACGGTCCGTACTCCTCACGGTAGCTGACAATCGCCTGGGCTTTTTTCAACCCCACGCCATTCAGAGCCTGCGCCAGCTGTTCGGCGCTGGCGTGGTTAATGCTGACTTTGGTCGCCCCGTTGTTGGCCTCGCCGGGCTCCGCTTTCGCCTTCGCCGAAGAGGACGCCTGGACATGCTCTTTGGTTACCGCCGCTTTGCCGCTGGCGGGGGCAGCCAGCGCGCCCTGTGCGCCTACCGCGAAAACCAGAACGCCCGCGGCCATCAGTGCTTTTATTCCATATTTCATGCTGATATCTCCTTGTGTATAGACAGCAAGGCTACGATAGCGTCAGTGCGGATGGCCGACAAAAGGCAAATCACAGAAATGGAAAGGGCCGCGAAAGCGGCCCTTGAGGATTACATGGTGTTGCGTATTTTTGCGAAATGACGCGAAATTACTGCTGCTGGTCGATGCTGTCGCCCAGCTTAATTTTCGCCGCCTTGCGCAGGTTGCTCATCAGCGCTTCGAAAGCGATTTGGGCATTGTTCTGGGTAATCCCCTGAACCATAGCCTTCTTCTGCTCTTCCGGCATGCTGCCTGCTTTCACTTCATCGAGCGCCACCAGCACCACATCGCCTTGCATGTTGCTGCCAACGCCATAGACCGGTTTGCCCTGCTGCGGCAGCGGCAGAGTAAATGCCAGCTGGCTCAGCGGATCCTGGCCGGTACGGGAAAGCGTCTGCGGTGCGCCAAAGCTCAGGCCAGCCGCCTTCATCGCCTCATCGCCTTTGCCGTCTTTCAGCGCCGCCAGCAGCTTATCGGCATCCCGCTTCGCCTGCTGTTCCGCTTTATTGTGCTTAACGATATCGCTGACCTGTGCCTTCACTTCGGCCAGCGGTTTCACCGCCTCGGCTTTGTGCTCGCTGATACGCAGAACAAAGGCTCGATCGCCGTCAACGGTAATGATGTCGGAGTTGCTGCCCGGCGCGCCGTTCACGCCGACCAGACCGCCGTTGAAGATAGCGTCAGCGACCGGTTTAAAGTTCAGCTCTTCCGGCAGGTTATCGCGGCCAAACCAGCCGGTTTCCACCACCTGCAGTCCGGCGACCTGCGCCGCGCCCGCCAGCGATTCATTATCGTTGCTGGCCGCATCGCTCACCTTCTGCTGCAGCGCATAGTAAGCATCCAGCGCTTTCTCCTGCTTCACTTTCGCCGCAATGTCATTGCGCACGTCAGCCAGCGGCTTGACCTGCGCCGGCTGGACGTCGTCCAGACGGGCCACCAGGAAGCCAACCGAGGATTTGATCACCCCGGAGAGCTGGCCTTTCTCTTTCAGGCCGGCGTCTTTCAGCTCAGGCACGGTAGAAGCATCTTCCATCCACCCCATATCGCCGCCGTTGCGGGCAGAGATAATATCGGTCGATTTTTCTTTTGCCAGCGTGGCGAAATCGGCGCCTTTTTGCAGCTCGGCCAGTACCGCTTTCGCATCAGCTTCAGTTTTAGTCTGAATCACGCTGTAGCGGTTACGCTGCGGCTGAGTGAACTGATCTTTGTGCTGGTCATACCATGACTGAATTTCTTCGTCAGAGGCGTTTTCCTGCATGCTGGCGGCATCCATCTTGATGTAGCTTACGCGGAACTGCTCCGGCGCCATAAAACGGGCCTGATTCTGCTGCCAGAAAGCGTTGATTTCCTCATCGCTGGCGGTCTGTTTTGCCGCCAGGGCGTTGACGTTGATGGTCGCTTCGCGGACGACACGCTGCTGAGACACCAGCGCCGCCAGCTGATCGGACTCGCCGGGCAGCATGAAGTCGGTACCCGCAATGGCGTTAATCAGCTGCTGCGTGGTCAGCTGGTTACGCAGCGCCTGGGCGTACTGATCGGTGGTCATCCCCATCTGGGCGA
Source organism: Klebsiella sp. 54 (assembly GCF_018223875.1). NCBI lineage: Bacteria > Pseudomonadati > Pseudomonadota > Gammaproteobacteria > Enterobacterales > Enterobacteriaceae > Klebsiella > Klebsiella sp. 54. The sequence goes on along the minus strand of NZ_JAGRRA010000002.1, from coordinate 198,694 downwards.
CAATACCGCTGAAACGCTGGTTGTCGAACTTACCGTTCGTCTGGAACGCCTGGGTCTGGAAGATCGCCTGCTTCACCTGCTCATCGCTGATGCTGAGGCCCAGCTCGCGGGCATACTGATCCAGAAGCGACTCGTCAATCAGGCGGTTCAGCACCTGCTGGCGCATGGTTTTCATGTAGTTTTCGTTCGCCGCCAGCTCGGAGAACTGGTCGCCAAGCTGCTGCTGCATACGGTTACGTTCGCTGGCGACGGCGTTTTCAAACTGCCCACGGCCAATCTCCTGGCCATTCACTTTTGCGGCATAGTTTTTGCCACCGCCAATCAGGTAACCACTCACCCCGGTCAAAATGAACGAGACGATAATGATACCGAAAATAATCTTGAGCACGACGCTGTTGGCGGCCGTGCGTAGGTTGTCCATCATGGTGTAACAACGCTCCGCTGTAGATGACTTTAGCTCGCGCAGCATAGCACGTGATGGCCGCCGCGCGTGAGGACGTATTTTGACAAGAAAACAGGGTGATTGTCAGCCCACAAGTGGCGATAAACACACATAAAGTGGTCTGAAAAGGCAATAAAAAAGGCACATCTCACGATGCGCCCTTGTACTTCGTCACATTCCCTGACGGGAAAGCCGATCAGTTCACCGCGTCTTTCAGCGCTTTACCAGCACGGAAGCCCGGCACTTTTGCGGCAGCGATAGTAATTTCTTTACCTGTTTGTGGGTTGCGACCAGTACGGGCGGCACGTTCTTTAACAGCAAAGGTACCGAAACCTACCAGCGCAACGTCATCCCCAGCTTGCAGAGATTCAGTAACAGAAGCGATTAAAGCATCTAACGCACGTCCAGCTGCAGCTTTAGAAATGTCCGCACCCGCAGCAATTTTGTCAATCAGTTGAGATTTATTCACTGTTCTCTTCCTCTCTTTATAATTTATATCGCACCAGAGTCCTTCATAGTGCGACCGCGCAGCAGTTATATCAGGACTGTCATGCCCTTACAACAGCAGTTGTCGATGACCCCCCTGCCAGCGATCTAAGTTAGCTACACAAAAAAAGGCTGGCAAGTCCGAAATGACTTACCAGCCCTATTTTTATTAGCGCAATTTGCGCAGAATCACTATTTCGCGGTCACAACCTGCATGCCAAACGGTTCGTTTTGCAGCGCAAGTGTCAGAACTTCCTCGATTCGTTTCACCGGATGGATATCCAAATCAGCGATAACGTTATCCGGAATTTCTTCAAGGTCGCGTTTGTTCTCATCAGGAATCAGAACAGTCTTAATACCGCCGCGATGCGCCGCCAGCAGTTTTTCCTTCAGACCGCCGATCGGCAGCACCTGTCCACGCAGCGTAATCTCCCCGGTCATCGCCACATCGGCGCGTACCGGGTTGCCGGTCAGGCAGGAGACCAGCGCCGTACACATGGCAATCCCCGCGCTCGGACCGTCCTTCGGCGTCGCCCCTTCCGGTACGTGGACGTGAATATCACGCTTCTCGTAAAAGTCGGCGTTAATCCCCAGCTTGTCCGCCCGCGAACGTACCACGGTCAGCGCAGCCTGAATCGACTCCTGCATCACCTCGCCCAGCGATCCGGTGTAGGTCAGTTTGCCTTTGCCCGGTACGCAGGCGGTTTCGATGGTCAGCAGGTCGCCGCCCACTTCCGTCCACGCCAGACCGGTCACCTGACCGACGCGGTTCTCGCTATCGGCGCGGCCATAGTCGAAGCGCTGCACGCCGAGATAATCATGCAGATTCTCACCATTAATTTCGATGTGTTTCAGCGATTTATCCAGCAACAGCTGCTTAACGGCCTTACGGCACAGCTTGGAGATTTCACGCTCTAGGCTACGAACGCCCGCTTCACGGGTGTAGTAACGAATAATGCCGATAATGGCGCTGTCGTCGACGGTCAGTTCGCCTTTCTTCAGCGCGTTGCGTTCGATCTGCTTCGGCAGCAGGTGACGCTTGGCGATGTTCAGTTTTTCATCTTCGGTGTAACCCGAGAGGCGAATCACTTCCATACGGTCCAGCAGCGGCGCCGGAATGTTCATGGAGTTGGAAGTCGCCACGAACATCACGTCGCTGAGATCGTAATCCACTTCCAGATAGTGGTCGTTAAAGGCCACGTTCTGTTCCGGATCCAGCACCTCAAGCAACGCAGAAGCCGGGTCGCCGCGCATATCGGAAGACATTTTGTCAATCTCATCCAGCAGGAACAGCGGGTTTTTTACCCCCACTTTCGCCATTTTCTGGATCAGTTTGCCCGGCATCGAGCCAATATAGGTTCGACGATGACCGCGAATTTCCGCTTCATCGCGCACGCCGCCCAGCGCCATGCGGACGTATTTCCGGCCGGTCGCTTTGGCGATAGATTGCCCCAGCGAGGTTTTACCTACCCCCGGCGGTCCCACCAGGCAGAGGATCGGCCCCTTGATTTTGTTCACCCGGCTCTGCACCGCGAGATACTCAAGGATGCGGTCCTTCACGCGCTCCAGACCATAGTGATCGGTATCGAGGATCTCCTGGGCCTGACGCAGGTCTTTCTTGACCTTACTGCGCGCATTCCACGGCACCTGCACCATCCAGTCGATGTAGCCACGCACGACGGTCGCTTCCGCAGACATCGGCGACATCATCTTCAGCTTCTGCAGTTCCGCTTCGGTTTTCTCTTTCGCCTCTTTCGGCATTTTCGCCGCGTCGATCTTGCGCTTCAGCGCTTCGTTTTCGTCCGGGGCGTCGTCCATCTCGCCGAGTTCTTTCTGAATCGCTTTCATTTGCTCGTTCAGATAGTACTCGCGCTGGGATTTCTCCATCTGCTTTTTGACGCGGTTGCGAATGCGCTTCTCAACCTGCAGCAGATCGATTTCCGATTCCATCATCGCCATCAGATATTCCAGACGTTCGTTGACGTCGGACATCTCAAGCACGGACTGCTTGTCCGCCAGCTTCAGCGGCATATGCGCCGCGATGGTATCCGCCAGGCGCGCCGGATCGTCGATGCTGTTCAGCGACGTCAGCACTTCCGGTGGAATCTTCTTATTCAGCTTGATATAGCCTTCAAACTGGCTGATAGCGGTACGAACCAGCACTTCCTGCTCACGTTCGTCAATCGCCGGCGAGTCGAGATACTCCGCTTTCGCCGAGAAATGCTCGCCATTATCAGACAGCGCAGAAATGCGTGCACGCTGTAGCCCTTCGACCAGCACCTTCACGGTGCCGTCCGGCAGCTTCAGCATCTGCAAAATAGACGCCACGGTTCCAACGGTGAAAAGATCGTTTACACCCGGCTCATCCGTCGACGCTTCTTTCTGCGCAACCAGCATGATTTTTTTATCATGGTCCATGGCCGCTTCGAGGCAACGGATAGATTTTTCCCGCCCTACGAACAGGGGTATGACCATGTGCGGATAAACCACCACATCGCGCAACGGCAATACGGGGATTTCAATGCGTTCAGAACGCTCAGGATTCATAGAGCTCTCTCTTAGTTTAAAGTCCGCCAGGTAGCCGACGACGCCACACTCCACTGCATCGTCGTTAATATGTAATCCAGTATATGGGGATGTATTCCACACATTCAACGGCGGGAATGCAGGAAAAATAAAAGGGGAGATAAAATCCCCCCTTTTTGTTAACTGCTTGAGTGAAATGGCTAATTATTCGCCAGATGCCTGCTGCGCTTCCGGTTTGCCGTAGATCAGCAGCGGTTTGCTCTGACCGGCGATAACCGACTCATCAATGACCACTTTTTCGACATCTTCCATCGAAGGCAGATCATACATGGTGTCCAGCAGCGCCGCTTCCACAATGGAACGCAGGCCACGGGCGCCGGTTTTACGCGCCATCGCTTTCTTGGCAATGGCATCCAGCGCTTCGTCGCGGAATTCAAGCTCTGCGCCTTCAAGGCTAAACAGCGCCTGATACTGCTTGGTCAGGGCGTTTTTCGGCTCTTTCAGGATCTGGATCAGCGCTTCTTCGCTCAGCTCGTTCAGGGTCGCCACGACCGGCAGACGGCCGATGAATTCCGGAATCAAACCAAACTTGATCAGATCTTCCGGCTCGACCTGGGCCAGCAGCTCGCCTTCGCTCGCTTTGTCGGACTTCGCTTTAACCGTCGCGCCAAAACCAATGCCGGAGCCGGTTTCCACACGGTGGGAAATCACTTTGTCCAGACCGGCAAACGCGCCGCCGCAGATAAACAGGATCTTGGAGGTATCAACCTGCAGGAACTCCTGCTGCGGGTGTTTACGCCCGCCCTGCGGTGGAACGGCGGCGACGGTGCCTTCGATAAGCTTCAGCAGCGCCTGTTGCACGCCTTCGCCGGAGACATCGCGAGTAATCGACGGGTTATCGGACTTACGCGAAATTTTGTCGATTTCGTCGATATAGACGATGCCGCGCTGCGCTTTCTGCACGTCGTAATCGCACTTCTGCAGCAGTTTCTGAATGATATTTTCGACGTCCTCACCCACATAACCGGCTTCGGTCAGGGTGGTGGCGTCCGCCATGGTAAACGGCACATCCAGCAGGCGCGCCAGCGTTTCCGCCAGCAGCGTTTTACCGGAGCCGGTCGGCCCGATCAGCAGGATGTTACTTTTACCCAGCTCTACGCCATTGCTGGTATCGCCATTGCGCAGACGTTTGTAGTGGTTGTATACCGCGACCGCCAACACTTTTTTCGCCTGTTCCTGACCGATGACGTAGTCATCAAGGTGGTGGCGAATCTCGTGCGGCGTCGGCAGCGCGCTGCGCTCGCGGTGCGGCGCAACTTCTTTAATCTCTTCGCGAATGATGTCGTTACATAAATCAACGCATTCGTCGCAGATATACACGGATGGCCCGGCGATCAGCTTACGCACTTCATGCTGGCTTTTGCCGCAAAAAGAGCAATACAACAATTTGCCCGATCCATCTTTGCGTTTATCTGTCATGAGTCCAAACCTCTTTTTAAGTTCTTTGTGCCGCACACGACGACGCAAATGCCATTCTCAGGCGCAAGCCGCCATATAGCGTTGTGCCGCCCTTCATTAGTATATACACAAAATCCTTCGCGCTACATCGCGGCGGTAGCGAAGCGACCGGCCGCCTGCCTGCCCGGCAAGCGTCCGGAAAAATGCCAACCGCTCAGCAAACGTGGCGAGAAGGATGAAGCGTAAAGCGGCACCCTTACGCCCAGGGCATCAATTACGATGGGTCAAAATAGAGTCGACCAGTCCGTACTCCACGGCTTCCGCAGCAGACAGGAAGCGGTCACGCTCGGTGTCACGCTCAATCTGCTCAAGAGACTGGCCGGTATGATGCGCCATCAGCTCATTCATGCGTCCTTTCACCTTCAGGATTTCACGGGCGTGGATCTCAATATCCGTCGCCTGCCCCTGATAGCCGCCCAGCGGCTGGTGGATCATCACGCGGGAGTTCGGCAGGCAGAAACGCTTGCCCTTCGCCCCGGCGGTCAGCAGGAACGCGCCCATGGACGCGGCCTGGCCCATACAGATGGTGCTGACGTCCGGCTTGATGAACTGCATGGTGTCATAAATCGACATCCCGGCGGTGATCACCCCGCCCGGAGAGTTAATGTACAGGTAAATGTCTTTTTCCGGGTTTTCCGCTTCCAGAAACAGCATCTGCGCCACGATCAGGTTTGCCATGTGGTCTTCGACCTGGCCGGTCAGAAAAATGACGCGTTCCTTAAGCAGACGGGAGTAGATATCAAAAGAACGTTCACCGCGTGAGGTCTGTTCAATGACCATCGGCACCAGGGCCATATGGGGTGCAAAGTTGTCTCGTTCGCCACTGTATGACATTTCCGTCTCCTGGAGTAATTTTAAAATACCTGCTGCACTGATTGTAACCTTACGGACGGATTATCAGCCACAGTTTCTATCCGCTGAACGCGTCACCGCCTCTTCAACACGCGTGCGATTGCGGATGCAGTTGCCTCCCTCGGTAATGGGGATGGCGTTGCCATATTTCAAGCATAACAAGCTTTTGCTGTAACGCTATCATGGTAAATGCGTTTTAGCACCGTGCCTGAGGCTATCATTAGCTAAAAAAAAACCCGCCGCCTTTCGGCAACGGGTTTTTGCCCGAACCTTGAACAATCGCGGCGAAATTACGCCTGCTGGTTCATCAGTTCGTTGAAGGAAGTGGCTTTTTCAGACACTTTGGCTTTCGCCAGCACGGCTTCAACAGCCTGCTCTTCCAGCGCCACGTTGCGCATGTTGTCCATCAGCTCTTTGTTCTTGCTGTAGAACTCAACCACTTCTGACGGATCTTCGTAAGCAGAAGCCATCTCTTCGATCAGGCCTTTCACGCGCTCTTCGTCAGCTTTCAGCTCGTTGGTGCGAATCACTTCGCCCAGCAGCAGGCCAACCACTACGCGGCGTTTAGCCTGCTCTTCGAACAGTTCGCGCGGCAGTTCCAGAGCCTGTTTCTCGTTGCCACCGAAACGCTGAGCAGCCTGGCGACGCAGCACGTCGATTTCGCTGTCGATCAGAGCTGCCGGAACGTCGATGTCGTTAGCTTTAACCAGACCTTCGATAGCCTGAGACTTCACGCGGTTACGCACAGCGCCTTTCAGCTCGCGTTCCATGTTTTTACGCACTTCAGCGCGCAGGCCAGCGACGGAACCATCTTCCACGCCGAAACGTTTGATGAATTCTTCGGTCAGCTCCGGCAGTTCACGTTCTTCAACTTTCTTCAGGTTGATAACGAACTTAGCCGCTTTACCTTTCAGGTTTTCTGCGTGGTATTCTTCCGGGAAGGTCACGTCGATGGTGAACTCGTCACCCGCTTTGTGGCCTTTGATACCGTCTTCGAAGCCCGGGATCATGCGACCCTGGCCCATCGCCAGTACGAAGTCAGAAGCTTTGCCGCCTTCGAACTCTTCACCATCTACGGAACCGGTGAAGTCGATGGTTACGCGATCTTCAGCGTCAACCGCGCCTTCTTTTTCTTTCCAGGTTGCCTGCTGCTTGCGCAGGGTTTCCAGCATGGTGTCAACGTCAGCGTCGGTCACTTCAACAACCGGTTTTTCTACTTCGATCGCTTCCAGACCCTGCAGTTCAACTTCCGGATACACTTCGAACTCTACCGCGTAGGTGAAGTCTTCACCCAGTTTGTATTCGCCCGGAACGTAGTTCGGCGCGCCGGCCGGATTGATTTTTTCTTTGATGATCGCGTCAACGAAATGACGGCTCATCAGGTCGCCCAGCACGTCCTGACGAACGGAAGCGCCATAGCGCTGAGCAACAACATTCATCGGCACTTTGCCTTTACGGAAGCCGTCAATGCGAACTTTTTTCGCTACGTTGACCAGCTCGCTTTTGACAGCATTCTCGATGCTGTCAGCGGCGATAGTAATCGTTACACGGCGCCCAAGGCCCTGAGTGGTTTCAACTGAAACTTGCATCTTGTTACCTCAAAAAAATCACAGTGCTCGGTCAACTCTGGAAGCGCGTGTAGGTGGCTTCGCAGAACCGGGATGCCCTCTTCAAATCAGAAACACATTCCCTGTCGTCAGAATCATCCCGAAGACATTCATATATAAGACGCGGCATTATAGCGGCATCACTTTTGTGAGTCGAGAACGGTTGTCGCCTGGTGCTGCGGCATTTTTCACATTTCCCGCTCAATTTTGTCCGCAAAAGCGCTGAGTTTGCGCATTTTCCAGGCAAAACAAAACGGCCCGTAGGCCGTTTTTGCTAAATCTGCAAGCAACATACTGGAAAAGCGCCAGCGGTTGCAAATGGGATTTCTAGGCGATGCTCCCCGCGCCGCGGCACGGCGGCGAGGCGAAAACCGTATCCTGTAGCGCTTCCCATTCTTTAATCGTGTAGGTGTGCAGCGCCAGGGCGTGCACCGTATTCGACAGCTCCTCGGTTAGCGTGCCGTAGATCATACGGTGGCGATTTAGGAAACGCTCGCCAGTGAAGCGATCGCTCACTAACACCACTTTAAAATGACTTTCAGAGCCCGCTGGGACGTTGTGACGATAACTTTCATCCACGACTTCGAGATACATCGGGTCGAACGCTGCTCTAAGTTTTGCTTCGATCTGTTCACGTATCATCATGAATTTTCTCCTCCGACAACGCTGAGATGCCGCCACTCCATTTAAATGTTAGCCGCTTTTACCGCTTCCATTAGGAGAAAACAACAAAAAATTAGCATTGTTCTGATATTTTCATTCAAAAGTATCACGTTTACTGGCTCTGGTCGCCAGATCCGCCGGGGAAAGAGCGATTAACCGTGGCGGGACGCTCAGAAAACCGCCAGGGCGATGGATTTACACGCGTTGCCACTTCCCCTTGCCGTTGGCAATGCTATGATGGCGGTAATTTTCCTTATAACAACACCATGCGTTGAGACCTGAACATGCTTAAGAAGATCCTTTTCCCGTTGGTCGCCATGTTTATGCTGGCAGGATGCGCCACGCCGCCGACCACCATTGAAGTATCGCCGAAAATCACGCTGCCGCAGCAGGATCCTAGCCTTATGGGCGTGACCGTCAGCATCAACGGCGCCGACCAGCGTCCGGACCAGGCGCTGGCGAAAGTGACGCGCGACAACCAACAGGTCACCCTTACCGCCTCCCGCGATCTGCGCTTCCTGCTGCAGGAAGTGCTGGAGAAACAAATGACCGCGCGCGGCTACATGATTGGCCCGAACGGCGCAGTCGATCTGCAGATCATCGTCAACAAACTCTACGCTGACGTCTCCCAGGGCAACGTGCGCTACAACATCGCCACCAAAGCCGATATCGCCATCATCGCCACCGCGGCAAACGGCACGAAGATGACCAAAAACTACCGCGCCAGCTACTCGGTAGAAGGTGCCTTCCAGGCCTCGAACAAAAACATCGCTGATGCCGTCAACAGCGTCCTGACTGATACCATCGCCGATATGGCGCAGGACACCAGCATCCACGATTTCATCAAGCAAAACGCGCGTTAATGCCCCCACGAACCCGGCCTCCGCCGGGTTCGTGCTTTATGCTATGTCCAGTCACTACTTACGCATTTTTCAGCAGCCTAAATCAGCGATTTTGCTGATCCTCGGCTTCGCCTCCGGTCTGCCGCTGGCCCTCACCTCCGGTACCCTGCAGGCCTGGATGACGGTGGAAAACATCGATCTGAAAACGATCGGTTTTTTCTCGCTTGTCGGCCAGGCCTATGTCTTTAAATTCCTCTGGTCCCCGCTGATGGACCGCTACACGCCGCCGTTTCTCGGGCGCCGTCGCGGCTGGTTGGTGACCACCCAGGTCCTGCTTCTGCTGGCCATCGCGGCGATGGGTTTTCTCGAACCTGCCTCCCAGCTGCGCTGGATGGCGGCGCTGGCGGTAGTGATCGCCTTCTGTTCGGCGTCGCAGGATATTGTTTTTGACGCCTGGAAAACCGACGTTCTGCCAGCGGAAGAGCGCGGCGCTGGCGCCGCGATCAGCGTGCTGGGCTATCGCCTCGGGATGCTGGTCTCCGGTGGTCTGGCCCTGTGGATCGCCGACCGCTATCTCGGCTGGCAGGGCATGTACTGGCTGATGGCGGCGCTGCTGGTGCCCTGCATCATCGCCACGCTGCTGGCGCCCGAGCCAAGCGACGTTATCCCGGTTCCCCGGTCGCTGGAGCAGGCGGTAGCTGAACCGCTGCGCGATTTTTTCGGCCGTAACAACGCCTGGCTGATTCTGCTGCTCATCGTTCTTTATAAGCTTGGCGATGCCTTTGCCATGAGTCTGACCACCACCTTTCTCATCCGCGGCGTCGGTTTTGACGCCGGCGAGGTGGGAATGGTGAACAAAACCTTAGGCCTGTTCGCCACCATTCTTGGCGCCCTGTACGGCGGCGTCCTGATGCAGCGATTGACGCTGTTCCGGGCGCTGCTGATCTTCGGTCTGCTGCAGGGGGTTTCCAACGCCGGCTACTGGCTGCTGTCGATTACCGATAAGCACCTCTATTCCATGGCGACCGCGGTATTCTTTGAAAATCTGTGCGGGGGAATGGGGACGGCGGCGTTTGTGGCGCTGCTGATGACGCTGTGCAACAAGTCGTTCTCCGCCACCCAGTTCGCGCTGCTCTCGGCGCTGTCCGCGGTTGGCCGCGTGTACGTCGGGCCGATTGCCGGCTGGTTTGTCGAGGCCCACGGCTGGTCCGCCTTCTATCTCTTCTCCGTGGTCGCGGCGGTGCCGGGGATCGCGCTGCTGCTGCTGTGCCGACAAACGCTCGAGCATACCCAACGCACGGCAAGCTTTATACCGCGTAGCGAATATCCGCAGGCCTATGCGCTGGCGCTGGGGATCCTGACGCTGGGCTGCCTGCTGCTGGCGGTATGGCTGGGTCTGCTGATCCTCAACGCGCTGGATTATACGTCGTTCAGCTTCCTGTCCGGCCTGCTGGAGGTTGCCGCGCTGACCGCCGTTGGCGGTATTTTGTTCGGCGGCCTGCTCGACTACCTGGCGCTGCGTAAAACCCACCTGATTTAAGGACGCTGCATCATTATTAGCCGTTGTAATTACGAAACGTAATTATAACGGCTTATTAACGCTTTTATATTCCCCGCCGCGCTATTTGTTGTTTTGTGCGTTTTTGTTTTCTGGAAATTATTGACAGTTTTCATTCGATTCTTTAAATAATTTAACCGATTCAGCTACGCCGTTTTTATTTCACGTTTCCACAATGTCTTTTATTTGATAATTAAATGTTAAACAATTGTTCTAATTTTTGGGTGGTTATGCCCATTCGCCGCTAAGTACACCTTTTCTTATCCCTTTCGTTATCGATCCCACGAAAATCAGGCTTTGCAAGCGATTACGTAACACTACGTAACATATGTGACAAACCAAGCAGAAGCCGCTAACACAGAACTGACAGAGATCCAATCATGTTTACAGTAATGCAACCTTACCGTAAAATGCCCATACACTTTAAACGCCACCAGATCCCGTGGAATTGAGGTCGTTCAATGAGACTCAGGAAATACAATAAAAGTTTGGGATGGATGTCATTAATCGCAGGTACTGTATTACTCAGTGGTTGTGATTCTGCACTCCTTGACCCAAAAGGACAGATTGGACTGGAGCAACGCTCTTTGATTCTGACGGCCTTCGGCCTGATGATGATTGTCGTTATTCCCGCCGTCTTGATGGCAGTAGGATTTGCCTGGAAGTATCGCGCGAGCAATAAAGATGCGAAGTATAGCCCGAACTGGTCACACTCCAATAAAGTGGAAGCTGTGGTCTGGACGGTACCTATTCTGATCATCCTGTTCCTGGCCGTTCTGACCTGGAAAACCACTCACGCACTGGAGCCAAGCAAACCGCTTGTCCATGACGAGAAACCAATCACCATCGAAGTCGTATCGATGGACTGGAAATGGTTCTTTATCTATCCGGAACAGGGTATTGCTACCGTTAACGAAATCGCCTTCCCGGCGAACGTACCGGTACACTTCAAAGTGACCTCTAACTCGGTGATGAACTCGTTCTTTATTCCGCGCTTAGGCAGCCAGATCTACGCAATGGCCGGGATGCAGACTCAGCTGCACCTCATTGCTGACGAAGCTGGTACTTATGACGGTATCTCCGCTAGCTACAGTGGCCCGGGCTTCTCTGGTATGAAGTTCAAAGCGATTGCTACCCCGGATCGTGCAACTTTCGATCAGTGGGTTGAAAAAGCGAAACAGTCTCCGAACGCCATGGACTCTATGGCCGCGTTCGAGAAAGTGGCTGTGCCTAGCGAATACAACAAAGTGGAATACTTCTCTAACGTGAAACCGGATCTGTTCAAAGATGTTGTGAACAAATTCATGTCTCACGAGAGCATGAACATGTCCAAACCTGAAGGCGAGCATGCCGCTCACGACGGGATGGAAGGCATGGACATGAGCCACGCGGAAACCGCTCACTAAGGGGCCGAGGAAGAAAACGATGTTCGGAAAACTTACACTGGATGCAGTGCCCTACCACGAACCTATTATCGTGGTAACGGTGGCTGCGATTATCATTGGGGGACTGGCGCTTCTGGCAGCCATCACTTACTTCGGTAAGTGGTCCTACCTATGGAACGAGTGGCTGACTTCTGTCGACCACAAACGTCTCGGTATCATGTACGTTATCGTGGCAATCGTCATGCTGCTGCGTGGCTTTGCTGACGCCATCATGATGCGTAGCCAGCAGGTGCTGGCCTCGGCCGGGGAAGCAGGCTTCCTGCCGCCTCATCACTACGATCAGATCTTTACCGCCCACGGCGTTATCATGATCTTCTTCGTGGCGATGCCGTTCGTTATCGGTCTGATGAACCTGGTAGTTCCGCTTCAGCTCGGCGCACGCGACGTAGCCTTCCCGTTCCTCAACAACCTGAGCTTCTGGTTCACCGTTGTGGGCGTGATTCTGGTTAACCTGTCTCTGGGCGTCGGTGAGTTCGCGCAGACCGGTTGGCTGGCTTATCCGCCGCTGTCGGGAATTGAATACAGTCCTGGCGTAGGGGTAGACTACTGGATTTGGGCGCTGCAGCTCTCCGGTATCGGTACTACCCTGACCGGTATTAACTTCTTCGTGACCATTATCAAGATGCGCGCCCCGGGCATGACCATGTTCAAGATGCCGGTATTCTCCTGGGCATCTCTGTGCGCTAACATCCTGATTATCGCCTCTTTCCCAATTCTGACCGTCACCATCGCGCTGCTGACCCTGGATCGTTACCTGGGCACCCATTTCTTTACCAACGATATGGGTGGCAACATGATGATGTACATCAACCTGATTTGGGCCTGGGGTCACCCGGAAGTGTACATCCTGGTTCTGCCGGTGTTCGGGGTCTTCTCCGAAATCGCCGCGACCTTCTCGCGTAAGCGTCTGTTCGGTTACACCTCTCTGGTGTGGGCAACCGTCTGTATTACCGTTCTGTCGTTCATCGTTTGGCTGCACCACTTCTTCACCATGGGTGCTGGCGCGAACGTAAACGCCTTCTTCGGTATTACCACCATGATTATCGCGATCCCGACCGGGGTTAAGATCTTCAACTGGCTGTTCACCATGTATCAGGGCCGCATCGTCTTCAACTCGGCGATGATGTGGACTATCGGCTTTATCGTCACCTTCTCCGTCGGTGGGATGACCGGTGTGCTGCTGGCGGTACCGGGCGCGGACTTCGTTCTGCACAACAGCCTGTTCCTGATCGCGCACTTCCATAACGTTATCATCGGCGGTGTGGTGTTCGGTTGCTTCGCCGGTCTGACCTACTGGTGGCCGAAAGCCTTTGGCTTCACCCTGAACGAAACCTGGGGCAAACGCGCTTTCTGGTTCTGGATCATCGGCTTCTTCGTGGCGTTTATGCCGCTGTACGTGCTGGGCTTCATGGGGATGACCCGTCGTCTGAGCCAGCAGATCGATCCGCAGTTCCACCCGATGCTGGTTGTTGCAGCTTGCGGTGCGGCGCTGATCGCCTGCGGTATCCTGTGCCAGCTGATTCAGTTCTACGTCTCTATTCGCGACCGCGATCAGAACCGTGACCTGACCGGTGACCCATGGGGTGGCCGTACGCTGGAGTGGGCAACCTCTTCTCCACCGCCGTTCTACAACTTCGCTATCGTTCCTCAGGTTCACGAGCGTGACGCCTTCTGGGAAATGAAAGAGAAAGGTGAAGCGTACAAACAGCCTGCTCACTATGAAGAAATTCATATGCCGAAGAACAGCGGCGCTGGCATCGTCATTGCCGCCTTCGCTACGGTATTTGGTTTCGCCATGATCTGGCATATCTGGTGGATGGCGATCGCCAGCTTCATCGGCATCGTAGCGACCTGGATTATTAAGAGCTTTGACGAGGACGTGGATTACTACGTACCGGTTGCAGAAGTCGAAAAACTGGAAAAACAGCATTTCGATGAGATTAACAAAGCAGGGCTGAAAAATGGCAACTGATACTCTTGCGCATACTGCCCACGCGCATGAACACGGGCACCATGATACAGGACCGATGAAGGTATTCGGTTTCTGGATCTACCTGATGAGCGACTGCATTATCTTCGCTACGCTGTTTGCTACCTATGCCGTTCTGGTGAACGGCACAGCCGGCGGACCAACTGGCAAAGATATTTTCGAACTGCCGTTCGTTCTGGTTGAAACCGCACTGCTGCTGTTCAGCTCCATCACCTACGGCATGGCGGCTATCGCCATGTACAAAAACAACAAGAGCCAGGTGGTTTCCTGGCTGGCGTTGACCTGGTTGTTTGGCGCCGGATTTATCGGGATGGAAATCTATGAATTCCATCACCTGATCATGGAAGGCTTTGGTCCGGATCGTAGTGGCTTCCTGTCCGCGTTCTTCGCGCTGGTCGGCACCCACGGTCTGCACGTGACCTCCGGTCTTATCTGGATGGCGGTGCTGATGTTCCAGGTTTCACGTCGTGGCCTGACCAGCACTAACCGCACCCGTATCCTGTGCCTGAGCCTGTTCTGGCACTTCCTGGACGTGGTGTGGATCTGCGTGTTCTCGGTTGTCTATCTGATGGGGGCGATGTAATGAGTCATTCTACCGATCATAGCGGCGCTTCTCACGGCAGCGTGAAGAGCTACATGACAGGATTTATCCTGTCCATCATCCTGACGGTCATTCCGTTCGCCATGGTGATGAGTGGCTCCGCCTCGCATGCGGTTATCCTTGGCACCATTCTGGTGACCGCTGTGGTGCAGATCGTGGTACACCTCGTGTACTTCCTGCATATGAACAGCAAGTCCGATGAAGGCTGGAACCTGACCGCATTTATCTTCACCGTAATCATCATTGCGATCGTGGTTGTCGGCTCCATCTGGATTATGTGGAACCTGAACTACAACATGATGATGCACTAAGAGCGGCGAGTATGTTTAAGCAATACCTGCAAGTTACGAAACCAGGCATTATTTTTGGCAACCTGATCTCCGTGATCGGCGGTTTCCTGCTGGCCTCCAAAGGCCACATCGACTATCCGCTGTTCGTCTGGACGCTCCTTGGAGTATCCCTGGTGGTCGCCTCGGGTTGTGTATTCAACAACTACATCGACCGGGACATCGATCGTAAGATGGAACGGACGAAAAACCGGGTGCTGGTCAAAGGGCTGATCTCGCCAGAAGCTTCGCTGGTGTACGCCACCTTGCTGGGTATTGCTGGCTTTATGCTGCTGTGGTTCGGCGCAAATCCGCTGGCCTGCTGGCTGGGGGTGATGGGGTTCGTGGTTTATGTCGGCGTCTACAGCCTGTACATGAAACGCCACTCCGTCTATGGCACGCTGATTGGCTCACTCTCCGGCGCAGCGCCGCCGGTGATTGGCTACTGCGCAGTGACCGGTGATTTCGACAGCGGTGCGGCTATCCTGCTGGCTATCTTTAGCCTGTGGCAGATGCCTCACTCCTACGCCATCGCGATTTTCCGCTTCAAGGATTATCAGGCGGCGAATATTCCGGTGCTGCCGGTAGTGAAAGGTATATCGGTCGCCAAAAACCATATTACGCTGTACATCGTCGCCTTTGCCGTTGCGACCCTGATGCTCTCGCTGGGCGGCTATGCCGGGTACAAATACCTGGTCGTAGCGGCAGCGGTCAGCGTCTGGTGGCTGGGCATGGCGCTGCGCGGCTACAAAGTGGCAGATGATAAAGTCTGGGCGCGTAAGCTCTTCGTCTTTTCCATCGTTGCCATCACTGCGCTGTCCGTGATGATGTCCGTTGACTTTATGGTGCCGGATTCACATAGTCTGCTGGCTTATGTGAGATAATCACCGGCTCCAGTATGATATAAAGCCCCGTTTTTACGGGGCTTTTTCTTTTCTGTTTCACGTCTTTTTCCTTTCTCAATTCATACTTCCCTCCCCTCCCCCACACCGTTTTCGTAGCTACCCGCTAATAAATGAGGAAAAAATGAGCTTATACCAACCGGACGTCGCTCGCCCCGTTCAGCTCTACGGTGCTACCTTTCGCCTCGGGCTTATGCCCGTTTTGGAAATATTCAATACAAGGAATTGCAATGAAAGAGTTAACACTGAACGAAATGGACTACATCTCCGGCGGCTTTAACCTGTTCGGCGCGGCCAGCGGCTTCGCCAGCTTCGTCGCCAACTCGGGCATCGGTTTCACCTCATTTGTCCTCACCTCTGGCAACGCATTCGCCTCGTTCGTCTGCGACAGCACAATGGCGTTTGGTTCCTTCCTGACCGGTCAGTCAAATTGGGAAACCTTTGTGACCGCCGGTAAGGATAACTGGGGAAGCTTCGTCAATACCGCCGGCAACAGCTGGAACACCTTTGTCGATAACGCCGCCAGCGACTGGAGCAGTTTCCTGAACAAAGCATCAGCCTAAGCGACATCTTGCCGAGGGCAGCGCATCGGCTGCCCTGTTTACCCCACCAGCATCGCCTGCGCGCTGTAGAGCAGATCGAGATGATCACGGCATAACGCTTCCAGCGAGGTCCGCGATTGATGGCTGGTCAGACTTAGCGCTCCCCACCAGGTTCCTTCCCTGTCGGTTAACGGTACCGCCAGCACCAGCATGCCAATCTCAAACTCCTGTTCAATAGTGGCGTATCCCTGACGCCGCACCTGAGCGATTTTCTCCATCAGCGGCGCGACGTCGGTCACCGTATAGGGCGTGCGTTGTTCCCGGGTAATGCGCTGCAGAACCGCTTCACACTCTGCTTCCGGCAGCGAAGCCAGCCATAATCGCCCCCCGGCGGTACAGAAGATGGGCACCCGCTCCCCTAGCCGAACCGACGTGGAGTTAAACGGCGTATGCCGGCTGCGGGCGATATAGACCAGCTCATCTTCATCCACCACCCCCACCGAGGCGTGCTCTTCGGTCCGGCTGGCGATGTATTCGACAATCGGTCGCACCATGCGTGGAAACTGCGCCGAATCAACATAGGCCTAGCCAAGCCGCAGGGTCTTCGGGGTAAGCCAGTAATAGCGCCCATCGGTTTGCAAATAACGATCATGCAGCAGCGTCAACAAAAAACGTCGTGCCGCGCTTTGCGTCAGACCGCTCATTTTCGCCGCCTGGGCAACAGTGAGCTTTGGGCAGTTTTTGGAAAAAAGCTGGATCAACGCCAACCCTTTTTGTAAACCGACGATCAGATCGCGTGGATGAATGGTGTTTTGCATATTCGCTCACATTTTTGCAACATCATTATCGATTTCCTGCGATTATCGCAGCGATGGTGCGATTAACAACCAACATGTCCGAATTCTGCGTTGTCGCTCCCAGCTTCCGCTGAAATACTTTCACAACATTCATTTAACAAATGAGGTTTGAAATGGTCAGTGGAACTACCCAGGTTGTCGCCGTGATTGGTCATCCGATCGCCCAGGTGAAATCACCGGATAACTTCAACCGCTACTTTGCCGAACAGCACATGGACAGCGTCATGATCCCGGTGGATATCGTCCCGGACGCGGTGGCCGCCTACCTCAACGCCCTGCGCGGCTGGCAGAACATGAGCGGCGTGCTGGTGACGGTACCGCATAAACAACGCGCCGCCGCGCTGGTCGACGAGCTTACGCCGCGCGCTCGCCGACTCAACGCCATCAATGTGATCCGCAAGCTGGCGGATGGCCGGTTACAGGGCGATATGCTGGACGGCGTCGGATTTCAGCTTGCCGCCGAGGCACAGGGTTTTCAGCCGGCAGGTAAGCAGGCGCTGCTCTCCGGTTGCGGCGGCGTCGGCAGCGCCATCGCCTGGGGATTGTGCGAGGCGGGGATCCGCCAACTGGCGCTGCACGATCAAAACCCGGCCACCCGGCAACGCCTGCACGATCTTCTGACCGAGGCCTTTCCGGCGGTGCAACTGAGCACGCTGCCGGACAGCCTGCACGGTGTCGATCTGCTGATCAACGGCTCGCCGGCCGGCATGGCCGGGTTTGATGCACTGCCCCTACCCCAGGCGCTGCTGGAGACGCTCGACAGCGCCACCCACGTGGCCGACGTTGTCACCGCCCCGGTGATGACGCCGTTGCTCACCTTCGCCGCCGCCCGCGGCTGCCGGGTACAGACTGGGCCGGAAATGGCGCTGGCGCAGATGACGCTGATGGGCCAGTTTATCGGCGCCATCCCGTCGGCGCAGGGAGCGGCGGCATGAAAAGCTGGGATGTGATCGTCATCGGCAGTGGCGCCGCTGGCTTTGCCGCCGCGGTCACCGCCAGCTGCAAAGGGCTGTCGGTGCTGATGCTGGAGAAAGCCGGTCAGTTCGGCGGCACCTCGGCTATCTCCGGCGGCGCCGTGTGGCTGCACGATACCGACCAGGCGCGCGCCGAGGGCAAAAGCGGTAGCGCCGAAGCGATCAAAACCTATCTACGAACCATTATCGGCGAGGCCCACTACCGCGAAGATATCGCCGAGGCGTTTGTCCGCGCCGGGCGAGAGGCCCTCTCCTTTCTGGAGCGCGAGGGGGCGGTGAAATATAGCCTGCGCCCGCTCTCACCCGATTACTATCCGGATGAGCCCGGCGCCGTCGACGTCGGTCGGGCGCTGGAGGTGGTCGAGTATGACGGCCGTGAACTGGGGGACGCGTTTCGCGACCTGCGCTCGCCTCCGCCGGGGATGCTGCTGTTTGGCGGGATGATGGTCAACCGCGTCGACATTCAACATTTTCTCGATATGCGTCGCTCGCTGCGCTCCCTGGCCCATTGCACCCGGCTGCTGCTGCGCTACGCCCGCGACCGGGTGAAATATCCTCGCGGCACCCGCCTGGCGATGGGCAATGCGCTGATTGCCCGCATGGCGACCACGGCGCTGCGTAAAGGCATGAGCCTTCGGCTGAATGTCAATGTGCTGGCGCTGTGCGAATCGCAAGGCGCGGTCACCGGGGTAGAGATTGACTATCAGGGGCAAAAAGAGACCCTACACGCCCGCCGTGGGGTGGTGCTAGCCGCAGGCGGCTTTGCCGCTGGCGCGCTGGCGGCGCGCTATCGGCCTCACACCCGAGAGCACTTCACCATGTCGCCGCCAGCCAATGATGGCGCCGCGCTGCGTCTCGCGGCGGCACTTAACGCTCGCGAGGGAGCCGATCGCGCGTCCAACTTTTTCTGGGCGCCGGTATCGGTGCTGACCCGGGCCGACGGCAGCGAGGAGCGCTTCCCCCACCTGGTGACCGACCGGGCCAAGCCGGGCGTGATTGCCGTCAATCAACGGGCGGTACGCTTCGTTAACGAGTCCAGCTCCTATCACCATTTTGCCAGCGCGATGCAGCGTGCAGCGGAGAATGCCCCCTGCTTTTTACTGTGCGACGCGCAGGCGATGAAGCGTTACGGCCTCGGGCTGGCGCGCCCGGCGCCGGTGAACAATGACGCCCTGATCGCCGCTGGCTATCTGCATAGAGCCGATACCCTGGCCGCGCTGGCGCAGCAGCTTGGGCTGGATGCCCACGCCCTGAGCGAGACGGTCGCCCGCTACAATCGTGACGCCGCGCAGGGTGTGGACCGTGAGTTTGCCAAAGGCGGCAACAGCTATAACCGGGCGATGGGCGATCCGGGCCGTCATCCTGACGCCTGCAACGCTCCCCTGCTCAGCGCGCCGTTCTATGCCATCAAACTCTATACCGGCGATCTGGGGACTTCTCGAGGTCTGGTCACCACCGCCGATGCCCAGGTCGTCAACGCTGAAGGCAACCCCATTGCGGGGCTGTACGCGGTGGGAAACGACATGGATTCGCTGATGGCCGGCACCTACCCGGGTCCCGGCATCACCCTTGGCCCGGGGCTGACGTTTGGCTACCTCGCCGCCTGCCATCTGGCGCAACCCGCCACCCACTAATCAGGAAAACATCATGATCTACGAAAAACGCACCTACACCATCAATCCGCTGAAAATGGCCGACTGGCTGGCGCTGTACCAAAGCGATGCCCTGGCGGTGCAAACTGACCATCTTGGCAAACTGATCGGCTTCTTTTTTACCGAGATCGGCGTGGTCAATCAGGTAGTGCACATCTGGGCTTACGAAAGCCTGGACGATCGTCTGGTACGCCGCGCACGGATGGCCCAGGACGAGCGCTGGCAGACCTTCTCGCGGAAAAACCGCGAACTGGCCGCCGTGGAGCGCCTCGAATCGGTGCTGATGCGCCCCACCGCTTTTTCACCATTGCAATAAGGAGTCCATCATGAGCGGGCCTGTGAAGGTGGATGTGCTGGTGGTCGGATCCGGCGCGGCGGGACTCTCTGCCGCGGTCACCGCGGCAGTGCACGGCGCCAGCGTCATGGTGGCGGAGAAAGCGTCAGTGCTCGGCGGGACCAGCGCCTGGTCCGGCGGCTGGCTGTGGATCCCCTGCAACCCGCTGGCGCGAGCGGAGGGCATCGACGAAGCGGCCGATGCCCCGCTGACCTATCTGCAGCATGAGATGGGGGGAGAAGCCGCCGACGTTCGCTTGCAGACCTTCCTGCATTACGGGCCGGAAATGGTGGATTTTTTTCATCAACGGACGGCGGTGAAGTTTCTGTCGGGCAGCACCATGCCGGACTTTCACGCGTCGCCGGGCGCGGCGAACGGTGGGCGGTCGGTCACCGCTCAGCCCTACGATGGCCGCCTGCTCGGCGACTGGCTCCACCGACTGCGCCCGCCGCTGGAGACCATCAGTCTTGCCGGGATGGGCATCGCCGGCGGCGCGGACATGGCGCATTTTTTCAACGCTACCCGCTCGCCGCGCTCTGCGCTGTATGCCGCCCGCCGCCTGCTGCGCCACGGCTGGCAGCGGCTGCGCGCAGGACGAGGGCTGCATCTGGTCAATGGCAATGCGCTGGTCGCCCGTCTGCTGCGATCCGCCCTCGACGCCGGGGTGCGTTTTCAGCTCAACGCCCCGGCGGTCAGACTGCTGCAGGGTCCGCAGGGAGTGTCCGGTGCAGTGCTGCGCAGCGACGGCGGGGAGATACTCGTCGAAGCGGGCGCCGTGGTGCTGGCCTGCGGCGGTTTTCCCCACGATCGGCAGCGCCTGGCGCAGGTGGTGCCTCATGCCGCGGAGGGTTACGGCCATTTCTCCGCCGCGCCGCCTGACAATCAGGGCGAGGGGATCCGCCTTGGCGAATCCGCCGGCGGCCAGTTCGATACCCGCCTGCGCCACCCGCTGGCCTGGGCGCCGGTGTCCCGCGTCACCCTCGCCAGCGGCCAGCAGCTGATGTTTCCCCATCTGGTGGAACGCGCCAAGCCCGGGGTGATCGCCGTCCTGCCTAACGGCAAACGCTTTGTTAACGAGGCCGACTCCTATCACGACTTTATCGCCGCCCTGCTGGCGGCGACGCCTGCGGGCGACACGCCGCAGGCCTGGCTGCTGGCCGATCGGCGCGCGCTGCGCCGCTATGGCCTGGGCCACGCCAGGCCCTTTCCGTTCTCCCCTACCGCCTGGCTGCGTACCGGCTATCTGCGGCGAGGAAACACCCTTGCCGAGCTGGCGAAGCGGTGCGCCATCGATACCGATGCGCTGGCGGAAACCGTTGCACGCTTTAACCATTTTGCCAGCACCGGTGAAGACATCGATTTTCACCGCGGCGCATCGGCCTATAACCGCGCGCAGGGTGACCATCAGGTGACGCTCGGAGCGCTGCGCGAAGGGCCGTTCTACGCGGTGCGCATTCTGCCCGGCTCGCTGGGCACCTTTAGCGGGTTACAAACCGACGAACACGCTCGGGTGTTGGATGGGCAGCAGCAGCCGATACCGGGCCTGTTCGCCATCGGCAACGACATGTCGAGCGTGATGCGCGGCTATTACCCCAGCGGAGGGATCACCCTCGGGCCGGCTATGACCTTCGGCTACCTGGTGGGCAAAAATCTGGCGGCAAACACAATAAAAACAAAGCAATAAAAACCAGGGACGGCAATACCCCTGGCTAACTTCACCTGCAACTGTACCGGAGCCATTTATGAACATGCGTACCCTATCGCTCGCCGCGCTGAGCCTGCTCGATGTCCCTCCCCCCGAACAGGTGCGGATAGCGGCCAGAACCGGTTTTACCCACGTGGGACTGCGGCTGCTGCCCGCCACACCCGCCGACCCGGACTACGACATGCTGGGCGATACCCCCGCCGTCCGCGCGACCCTGGCCGCGCTGATGGAAACCGGCATCCGCGTCTCGGACGTGGAGATCGTCCGCCTCAGCCCGGGGTTTACCCTCGACGATCGGCTGCAGCGCTTTATGGAGACCGCCGCGCGGCTTGGCGCCGGACAGGTGTTAGTCGCCGGGAATGACGACAACCTGCAGCGCAGCGCCGACAACCTGGCCACTCTCGCCGCGGCCGGTCGCTCATTTGGCCTGACCATGAACCTTGAGCCGATGCCCTGGACCCAGCTGCGCACGATCGCCGATGCGCAGGCGCTGATCGCCGCCAGCGGGCGGGAAGATATCGGCATCCTGGTGGACGCCCTTCATTTCTGGCGCGCGGGGGAATCGCTCGCCGCCCTCTCCAGCCTGCCCGCGCATCATCTGAACTATATGCAACTCTGCGATGGCGCGGCGCAGCGGCCGGAAAGCGAGCAGGAGCTCATCCGCCAGGCCCGCTCAGCGCGCAACGTGCCGGGGGAAGGCGGTCTGGATCTGCACGGTCTGATGGCGGCACTGCCGGCAACGCTACCGGTCTCCCTCGAAGTGCCGCTGGACGGTGAGCAGGGCGCCCTGCCGCCCCTCCAGCGGGCGCAATTACTGTTCAATGCCGCGCAGCCCTACCTGCGCTCCTGCGCATAAGGAATACGCTATGACACAGACTCAACGCCTGGATGTCAGAGAGTTAATTAACCGTAATCCTCTGAGCCGCTTTCAAAAGCAGATTATTTTTCTCGGCTTTTGCGTTATCGCTCTTGATGGGTTTGATATCGCGATCATGGGCTTTATCGCCCCGACGCTGAAGCTGGAGTGGGGGGTAAGCAACCACCAGTTGGGCCTGGTGATTAGCGCCGCGCTGATCGGCCTCGCGCTGGGCGCGATTTTCTCTGGCCCGCTCGCCGACTGGCTGGGACGCAAGAAGATCATCATCAACAGCGTCTTCTTCTTCGGCTTCTGGACCATCGCCACCGCCTTCTCGCACAACATTGAGCAGATGATGTTCTTCCGCTTTATGACCGGCCTCGGACTGGGCGCCGCGATGCCGAACATCGGGACGCTGGTGTCGGAATACGCTCCGGAACGCCAGCGCTCATTTATTATTACCGTCATCTTCTGCGGCTTCACCTTCGGCGCGGCGGCCGGAGGATTTACCGCGTCATGGCTGATCCCGCAGTTTGGCTGGCACTCGCTGATGGCGCTCGGCGGCATTCTGCCGCTGCTGTTTGCCCCCCTGCTTATCTGGCGGCTGCCGGAATCGGTTCGTTTTCTGGTGATAAAACAAGCGCCTGCGGCGCGCATTCGCACCATCCTCAATCGTCTTTATCCCGGACAAATCAGCGACAACGTGACGTTTATCCTGCCGGCGCAGCCGGCGGCCGGGAATGCGATGCGCATTGTGCTCTCCCGCCAGTATGGCTTTGGCTCGCTGATGCTATGGCTGGTCTACTTTATGGGGCTGTTCCTCGTCTATATTCTCGGCAGCTGGCTGCCAACGCTGGTTAAGGAGGTCGGGCTTACCGTCAGCCAGGCGGCCGTCATGACGGCCATCTACCAGGCGGGAGGTACCCTCGGCTCGCTGTTTGCCGGCTGGCTGATGGACCGCATCAATCCCCATCGCGCGCTGGGGATGATCTACGCCGTCGGCGGCCTGTTTACCATGGCGATGGGCTACGCGGCGGGCAGCTTTGCCCTGCTCTGTATGCTGGCGTTTATCAGCGGCGCCTGCCTGAACGGCGCCAATACCGGCATGAACGCCCTCTCCGCCCGTTACTACCCCACGCAGGCGCGAGCGACGGGATCCAGCTGGATGCACGGCGTCGGGCGGATCGGCGCGATCCTCAGCGCCTTTGCCGGCGCTGAGATGATGGCGCTCAACCTGCCCTTCGAAAGCGTCTTTTTGATCCTCGGCATCCCGGCAGCCCTCACCGTCGCAGGCCTGGCGGCGAAGGGTATCTTTGCGGCCGGTAATCCTCCCGCCGCTTCGCCAGCCCCCGCATCTGTGCGCGGAGCGTAATGTCGTCGTCTTCCTCCGGTGCAATCTGCGGATTGCACCGCACGTTGAGGTTAAAAAGAAAATTTATTTCATCTTGCTCTTTAACGAAAAGCATTCCGCCACATTCCGGCCTGTACCCGTCGCCGTTGATTCCCCTCTCCTTTTCAACCCAGCGGAAAATAAACTTCTGCTTATTCGATCCCCTTCGCATATATGAAAAATAAATTCCACAATACAATTGAAACAGAACAAACATTTCCTTAAGTTTAGGTCAGTCTATCCGGATGCGCGTTGCCGCAGGCGTCGGCATTGAGCGCCTCAGAGTGCGAATGATTTCAAAAAGGAGAGCACCATGTTAAACGGTCTGAAACCCTTATCCCGTTCCCTGCGTTGGGGCATGGTCGGCGGCGGGGGAACCAGCCAGATCGGCTACAGCCACCGCTGTGCGGCGCTGCGTGACAATGTTTACACCCTACTGGCCGGCGCGCTTGACGTCGATGCCGAGCGCGGGCGCGCGTTCGGTGAGCAGCTTGGCATCGCGCCGGAGCGCTGCTACGCCGACTACCAGACCCTGTTTCGTGAAGAGGCGCAGCGTCCTGACGGGATCGAGGTCGTCTCGGTCACCACCCCGAATAATACCCATTTCGCCATCACCAAAGCGGCGCTGGAAGCGGGCCTCCATGTCATCTGTGAAAAGCCCCTCTGTTTTACCGCCGAAGAGGCACGCGAACTGGTGGACCTGAGTAAAAAACAGAACAAAATCGTCGGCGTCACCTACGGCTATGCCGGCTATCAGATGATCCAGCAGGCGCGGCAGATGATTGCCGATGGGCTGCTCGGCGAGATCCGCATCGTCAATATGCAGTTCGCCCACGGCTTTCATAACCAGGCCGTGGAGCTGCAGGCAGAATCCACCCGCTGGCGCGTGACGCCGAAGTTCGCCGGGCCCAGCTATGTGCTGGGAGATTTGGCCACCCATCCGCTGTTTGTCGCCGAAACCATGGCGCCACAGCTCAATATCAAACGGCTGATGTGCTCCCGCCAGAGCTTTGTTCCCTCTCGCGCGCCGCTGGAAGATAACGCCTTTGTCCTGATGGAATATGACAACGGCGCGGTTGGCTCGATGTGGACCAGCGCGGTGAACAGCGGCGCCATGCACTCGCAAAAAGTACGCATCGTCGGCGAAAAAGCGAGTATCGAATGGTGGGATGAGCATCCTAACCAGCTCAGCTATGAGGTGCAGGGCGAGCCGGCGCGCATTCTGGAACGCGGGATGCCCTACCTGAGCGCAAACGCGCTGGCGGACGATCGCATCGGCGGCGGTCATCCGGAAGGGCTGTTTGAAGCCTGGGCCAACCTCTATCGCCGCTATGCGCAGGCGATTGACGCTACGGACCGTGACGATCGCGCCTTCCTGCAAGACTTCTGGTATCCGGACGTCGAAGCCGGTCTGCACGGCGTCTATTGGGTCGAGCAATGCGTCAAATCGGCTGATGCCGGCAGCCAGTGGGTTGACTTTACTTTACCTTAATTTTCCCCCTCGCCAGTGGAGTCCTCCTCCACTGGTTTATTGATTTTTACCAACTTGTCGCATCGCGCAACAGCCCCGTAATATCTGTTAAACAAACATTTATTTACGCTTCTTACCCCCCGCCGCTACACTAGGCGCAGTTTTTATATTGAGGTGGTAATGAACGATAACAAAATGACGCCAGGGGAACTGCGCGCGACCTGGGGTTTGGGGACGGTATTCTCCCTGCGCATGCTTGGCATGTTTATGGTCCTGCCGGTTCTGACCACGTATGGCATGGCATTGCAGGGCGCCAGTGAAGCGCTGATTGGCCTGGCGATCGGCATCTACGGTCTGGCGCAGGCGGTGTTCCAGATCCCCTTTGGACTGTTATCTGACCGTATTGGCCGTAAGCCGTTGATCGTCGGCGGCCTGCTTATTTTCGTGCTCGGCAGCGTCATCGCCGCGCTCACCGACTCCATCTGGGGCATCATTCTTGGCCGCGCCCTTCAGGGCTCCGGCGCCATCGCCGCCGCGGTCATGGCCCTGCTCTCCGATCTCACCCGCGAACAGAACCGCACTAAAGCGATGGCGTTTATTGGCGTCAGCTTCGGCGTCACTTTCGCTATCGCCATGGTGCTGGGGCCGATTATTACCCATCAGCTGGGTCTGCACGCCCTGTTCTGGATGATCGCCATCCTGGCGACCGTCGGCATTCTGCTCACCCTGTGGGTGGTTCCCAACAGCCAGAACCACGTGCTTAACCGCGAATCCGGGATGGTGAAGGGCTGCTTTAGCAAGGTGCTGGCGGAGCCGCGCCTGTTGAAGCTCAACTTTGGCATCATGTGCCTGCACATCATGCTGATGTCCACTTTTGTCGCGCTGCCCGGACAGCTGGAGGCCGCCGGCTTCCCGGCCGCCGAGCACTGGAAGATTTACCTGGTCACCATGGTTATCTCCTTCATCTCGGTGGTGCCGTTTATCATCTACGCCGAAGTGAAGCGTAAGATGAAGCGCGTCTTTTTGCTCTGCGTCGCCATCCTGCTGATTGCGGAGATTGTCCTCTGGGGCGCCGGAGGCTACTTCTGGGAGCTGGTGGCGGGCGTTCAGCTCTTCTTCCTGGCGTTTAACCTGCTGGAAGCGCTGCTGCCGTCGTTGATTAGCAAAGAGTCGCCGGCGGGCTACAAAGGCACCGCGATGGGCGTTTACTCCACCAGCCAGTTCCTCGGGGTGGCGATTGGCGGCGCCCTTGGCGGTTGGGTCGATGGTTTCTTTGATTCGCAGACTGTGTTTCTGCTGGGCGCCCTGCTGGCGATGCTGTGGCTGCTGGTGGCCAGCACCATGAGCGAGCCGCCCTACGTCAGCAGCCTGCGGGTAGAGGTACCGGACGGCGTGGTGGTCGACAGCGCGCTGCAGGCGCGTCTGCTGAATGCCAGCGGGGTTCATCAGGCGCTGGTGGTGCCCGAGGAGCGTTCGGTGTATATCAAAATCGACAGCAAAGTCACCAACCGCTTCGAGATAGAGCAGCTCATCAAAGGGGTATAAAAAAGCGGGGAATTCCCCGCTTTTTGCTGTCTGTCGGCCGCCTTAGTCGCGGAAGTTTTTGAACTGGAACGGTTGTCCCAGATCGCCACCGCGCACCAGCGCCATCACCGACTGCAGATCGTCGCGGGACTTACCGGTCACGCGGATCTCTTCGCCCTGAATCTGGGCCTGCACTTTCAGCTTGCTGTCTTTGATCAGTTTAACGATCTTCTTCTGCACCGCGCTTTCAATGCCCTGCTTCAGCTTCGCTTCAACAAACCAGGTTTTACCGCTGTGTACGATATCTTCCGGCACGTCGAGGGAGGTGCCTTCAATGCCGCGCTTGAGCAGCTTGGCGCGCAGGATATCCAGCAGCTGGTTCACCTGGAAGTCAGACTCGCTCAGCACTTTAATGGTCTTGTTGGCGTCGTTTAATTCAAACGTGGCTTCAACGCCACGAAAATCAAAACGCGACTCGACTTCGCGGCTCGCGTTGTCTACCGCGTTACGGGCTTCCTGAAGATCAACTTCAGAGACAATATCGAAAGATGGCATCTTTTCCTCTCCTTCCGTTTCTTTTGCGTTGCATAATACCTGCAACGCGGCATAACTCAACTTGTTATCCCGGAAGCTTAGCTGATTACGCAACGCTCGCGCTATTTTCCCCATGCTGCCCGACGACGCCGAAACCCCCTTTCCGTGCGACGATGCGAAAAGCGACGAGATAGACTTTAGTCATCAGCG
The DNA here is from genome assembly GCF_018223875.1 of Klebsiella sp. 54. Taxonomy (NCBI): domain Bacteria; kingdom Pseudomonadati; phylum Pseudomonadota; class Gammaproteobacteria; order Enterobacterales; family Enterobacteriaceae; genus Klebsiella; species Klebsiella sp. 54. The sequence continues at coordinate 170,887 of NZ_JAGRRA010000002.1, read as the reverse complement.
CCTGGGGTAGCGGCAGATGAGGAGGAACAATGAAAGTAACCGTACTGGGATGCGGTGCACTGGGACAACTATGGCTGACCGCGTTGTGCAAACAGGGACATGAAGTCCAGGGCTGGCTGCGCGTGCCGCAGCCATTCTGTAGCGTCAACGTCATTGAAACCGACGGCTCGGTGTTCAACGAGTCGCTGACGGCCAACGATCCCGATTTTCTTGCCAGCAGCGAGCTGCTGATTGTCACTTTAAAAGCCTGGCAGGTTTCAAACGCGGTGAAGCACCTGGCCGCGATCCTGCCGGACACCACGCCGATTGTGCTGGTGCATAACGGCATGGGAACCGTCGAGGAGCTGCGCAGCGTGAAACAGCCGTTGCTGCTGGCCTCCACCACCCAGGCGGCTCGCCGGGACGGTAATGTCATCATCCACGTCGCCCAGGGCACCACGCATATCGGGCCGGCGAAAAGCTACGAACAGGACTACAGCTACCTCGCTGAAGTGCTGCAGAACGTGCTGCCGGATGTCGCCTGGCACAACAATATTTTCTCGGCCACCTGGCGCAAACTCGCGGTTAACTGCGTGATTAACCCCCTGACCGCGATAAAAGGGTGTAAAAATGGCGATCTGCGCGACTATCCGCAGGAAGTTGCGGCCATTTGTCGCGAGGTGGCGGCAGTGATGGAGCGCGAAGGTATTCATACCTCGGCGGAAAACCTGCTATTTTATGTCGAACAGGTGATTGAAAGTACGGCAGAAAATATCTCATCCATGCTGCAGGACGTTCGCGCCCAGCGGCACACGGAGATCGACTATATCACCGGTTTTCTGCTCAACCGCGCCCGCGCCCACGGCGTTGCCGTACCGGAAAACGCCCGCTTATTTGAACTGGTCAAGCGTAAGGAGAATGAATATGAGCGCGTCGGCACTGATTTGCCTCGCCCCTGGTAGCGAAGAGACCGAAGCGGTCACCACTATCGACCTGCTGGTCCGCGGCGGGGTGAAGGTGACCACCGCCAGCGTCGCCAGCGACGGCGGCCTGACCATCGTCTGCTCGCGCGGCGTCAAGCTGCTGGCGGATGCTCCTCTGGTCGAGGTGGCCGATGGCGATTTCGATATTATCGTCCTCCCGGGCGGCCTCAAGGGAGCGGAGTGCTTTCGCGACAGCCCGCTGTTGGTGGAAACCGTCCGCCAGTTTCATCTCTCTGGGCGCATTGTGGCCGCTATCTGCGCCGCTCCGGCGACCGTGCTGGTACCTCATCATCTGTTCCCGATCGGCAACATGACCGGTTTTCCAGCGCTGAAGGCGCAGATCCCCGCCGATCAGTGGCAGGATAAGCGGGTGGTCTGGGATCCGCGGGTGAATCTGTTAACCAGCCAGGGTCCAGGGACATCGATTGATTTCGCCCTGAAAATGATCGATCTGCTGGTGGGGCGCGAGAAAGCGTATGAGGTCGCCTCACAGTTGGTGATGGCCGCCGGCATCTATAATTACTACGAAGCCTGATAGCCGGTCCGCGCCGCGGACTGGCTCCCCCTTTTCCTGAGGAGTCGTAGCATGTCCCGTAGCGCAACCGATTCTCGCGATCTTGTTATCAGCCGCCTGCTCAGCGCGCCCGCCGCAGCCCTGTGGCGCGCGTGGGCCGACCCGGCATTACTCCGAACCTGGTGGTGCCCGAAGCCCTGGCAAACCGAGGTTCTGACCTTTGATTTTCGCGCCGGCGGGGCCTTTCACACCGTGATGCACGGCCCTGACGGTGAACGCAGTGATAACCCCGGCTGTTTTCTTGAGGTTATCCCGCAACAAAAAATCGTCATGACCTCGATGCTGACGGCGGATTATCGCCCCGCCGTTTCCCCCTTCGCGATGACGGCCATCATCACTTTTGCCGATGAACAGGGCGGGTGTCGCTATACGGCCACAGTGCTGCATGCCGATGATGAAACCCGCGAGCAGCATGAGCAGATGGGATTTTTCGAGGGCTGGAATATTGTCATCGATCAACTCAATGACCTGGCGCTGACCCTGCGCTAATACACTCCCCAGCCAATAGTAAAAAGGCCTTCCATCAAGGAAGGCCTTTTGCATCATAACAATCTGTTACGGGCGATAAACTTTCACGTTGCTGAAGCCCTGCTCGCGCAAATAAAGCGCCTGCAGACGGCTCATCACTCCGCGTTCGCACCACAGCAGCCAGGTTTTACTCTGATCGAGATCGCCAAACTTGGTGCTCAGCTTGTAGAACGGCAGAGAAACAACTTCAACCCCCTCGACCTTAAGCGGCTTGTCTTCCTGCTCGTCGATGGAGCGAATGTCGAGGATCGCGTCGTTGGCGCCAAAGCCGTTCACGGTTTCCACTTCCACCACCGTCTCTTCCGTCTGCTGGGCGATTTCGCGGATATCGATATTGCTCGCCTCTTCCACCACTTTATCGAGGATGCTGAAATCGAAGTGTTCTTCTTCCGCTTCAATCTTCGCCTTCACCGCCTTCACGGTCGGGCTCTTGGAGATCACGCCGCAGTACTCCGGCATCGTGCGGGCGAAATCTTCCGTACCGATCTCGCGGGCCAGGTCGATGATGTGCTCTTTATCATGCGAAATCAGCGGACGCAGGATCAGGGTATCGGAGACGTTGTCGATCAGGCGCAGGTTGGTGAGAGTCTGACTGGAGACCTGGCCCAGCGCTTCGCCGGTGACCAGCGCCTGCACGCCGTAGCGTTCCGCGACTTTTGACGCGGCGCGGACCATCATGCGCTTGAGCACCACGCCCATCTGGCCGTCATCCACTTTTTCGAGGATTTCGCCGACCACCGGCTCAAAGTTAATCGCCACAAAGCGAACGCGGTGAGAGCTGCCGAAGCGGTTCCACAGGTAATGCGCGACCTGGCGGACGCCAATCTCATGGGCGGCGCCGCCAAGGTTAAAGAAGCAGTAGTGCACGCGGCAGCCGCGGCGCATCAGCATGTAGCTGGAGACGCCGGAGTCAAAGCCGCCGGAAATCAGCGACAACACATCTTCCTGCGTGCCGATCGGGAAACCGCCGATACCTTCATAGCGGCCTTTCACCAGCAGCAGGCGATCGTTTTCAATCTCAAGATTGACGGTAACGTCCGGGTCGGTCAGCTTCACGCGCGCCGTTTCAATATGCTGATTCAGGCCGCCGCCGACGTAGCGCTCCACCTCAATTGAGGTGAATTCATGTTTGCCGCGACGCTTCACCCGCACGCAGAAGGTTTTGCCTTCCAGCGCCTCGCGCCACAGCGGCAGCGTCTGCTCAAAAATATCGTGCAGCGAGGTGAACGGTACGTCTTCGACTTCCAGAATATGGTGGATGCCGGGAATACGGGTCAGCGCATCGCGAATAGCCGGGCGCTGATTTTCATCTTTCGCGCGAACTTCGATATGATCCCAATGGCGAACGACGGCCAGCGTCTCGTCATAGTTTTTGAGAACGTTACGAATGTTCCCGGTTAAGATTTTAATGAAGCGCAACCGCACAGATTGGCTTTTGATGGTGATTTCCGGGAACAATTTAATGATAAACTTCATGGCGACAATAGTTCGTTGGCAAGCCCGACGGGGCTTTAAGCAAAAGTTGTAAAGCAGCGCACACCGGTGCCTGCATCCTGGGCGCGGAGTATATCACCATTGCGCGTTATTTGCTTACACGCGTGACTTCGTTACCATACCCGGTATTGCCGTCGCGAAATAACAAGAGTCTATATTCACTATGCCAAAGAAAAATGAGGCCCCGGCCAGCTTTGAAACTGCACTGGGCGAACTGGAGCAGATCGTAAACCGTCTGGAAAGCGGCGATTTGCCGTTAGAAGAAGCGCTCAGCGAATTTGAGCGCGGGGTCCAGCTGGCCCGCCAGGGGCAAAGCCAGCTGCAGCAGGCCGAACAGCGCGTGCAGATCCTGCTGGCGGATAGTGAAGATTCCCCGACCACGCCTTTTACGCCGGACGCTGAATAAATGGATTTCCCGCAACAATTGCAGGCCTGTGTGGAACAGGCTAACGAGGCGCTGCGCCGTTTTATCGCGCCGCAGCCCTTTCAGAACACTCCGCTGGTGGAAGCGATGCATTATGGCGCACTCTTAGGCGGTAAACGCCTGCGTCCCTTCCTTGTCTACGCTACCGGCGAGATGTTCGGCGTGAGCCGCACCACGCTGGATGCCCCTGCCGCCGCGGTCGAATGCATTCATGCTTATTCTCTGATGCATGATGATTTGCCGGCGATGGATGATGACGATCTGCGTCGCGGACTGCCGACCTGCCATATTAAATTTGGCGAAGCCAACGCAATTCTTGCGGGAGATGCCCTGCAAACGCTGGCGTTCTCTATACTCAGTGATGCGCCGATGACGGACGTCCCTGACCGGGATCGTCTGGCGATGGTTTCCGAACTGGCGCAGGCCAGCGGCGTGGCGGGCATGTGCGGCGGCCAGGCGCTGGATCTACAGGCGGAAGGACAGCAGGTGAATCTGCAGGCGCTGGAACGTATCCACCGCCACAAAACGGGCGCGCTAATCCGCGCCGCCGTCCGCATGGGGGCGCTGAGCGCCGGCGAGCGCGGGCGTGCCGCCCTGCCCGCGCTGGATCGCTATGCGGAAAATATCGGCCTGGCCTTCCAGGTCCAGGATGACATTCTCGACGTGGTAGGGGATACTGCGACCCTTGGCAAACGTCAGGGTGCCGACCAGCAATTGGGTAAAAGCACCTATCCCGCCCTCCTGGGTCTTGAGCAAGCCCGGAAGAAAGCGCACGACCTGATCGCTGATGCCCGCCGTTCGTTAGATGAACTGGCCGCACAATCTCTGGATACTTCGGCACTGGAAGCGCTCGCGAATTACATTATTCAGCGCGATAAATAAACAATAAATGAGTCTCTGATGAGTTTTGATATTGCCAAATACCCGACCCTGGCGCTGGTAGATTCCACCCAGGAGTTGCGCCTGTTGCCAAAAGAGAGCCTGCCGAAGCTGTGTGATGAGCTGCGGCGCTACCTGTTGGACAGCGTCAGCCGCTCCAGCGGTCACTTTGCCTCTGGCCTCGGCACGGTGGAACTGACCGTGGCGCTGCACTACGTCTATAACACGCCCTTCGATCGCCTGATCTGGGACGTCGGTCACCAGGCCTACCCGCATAAAATTCTGACCGGCCGCCGCGACAAAATCGGCACCATTCGCCAGAAAGGCGGCCTGCACCCCTTCCCGTGGCGCGGTGAAAGCGAGTACGACGTGCTGAGCGTCGGTCACTCCTCCACCTCCATTTCCGCTGGCATCGGGGTGGCTATCGCCGCCGCGAAAGAGGATAAACAGCGGCGCGCGGTGTGCGTGATTGGCGACGGGGCGATCACCGCCGGGATGGCGTTTGAAGCGATGAACCACGCCGGGGATATCAAACCCGACCTGCTGGTGGTGCTGAATGACAATGAAATGTCGATCTCCGAGAACGTCGGGGCGCTGAATAATCATCTGGCGCAGCTGCTCTCCGGTAAGCTCTACTCCACCCTGCGCGAAGGCGGCAAAAAGGTCTTTTCCGGCGTACCGCCGATTAAAGAACTGCTTAAGCGGACCGAAGAGCATATCAAAGGCATGGTGGTGCCTGGGACGCTGTTTGAAGAGCTGGGCTTTAACTACATCGGCCCGGTGGATGGCCACGATGTGCTCGGTCTGGTCAGCACCCTGAAGAACATGCGCGACCTGAAGGGCCCGCAGTTCCTGCATATTATGACCAAAAAAGGCCGCGGCTATGAGCCCGCCGAGAAAGACCCGATCACTTTCCACGCGGTGCCAAAGTTCGACCATACCAGCGGCGTACTGCCCAAAAGCAGCGGCGGTCTCCCTTCCTATTCGAAAATCTTCGGCGACTGGCTGTGCGAAACGGCGGCCAAAGACAGCAAGCTGATGGCCATCACCCCGGCGATGCGCGAAGGTTCAGGGATGGTGGAATTTTCGAAGAAATTCCCCGATCAGTACTTTGATGTCGCCATCGCCGAGCAGCATGCAGTCACCTTCGCCGCCGGACTGGCGATTGGCGACTACAAACCAGTGGTGGCCATCTACTCCACCTTCCTGCAGCGAGCCTACGATCAGGTGATCCACGATGTGGCTATTCAGAAGCTGCCGGTGCTGTTTGCCATCGACCGCGCCGGGATTGTCGGCGCAGACGGCCAGACGCATCAGGGGGCGTTCGATCTCTCCTTCCTGCGCTGTATTCCGGATATGGTGGTGATGACGCCGAGCGATGAAAATGAATGCCGCCAGATGCTGTACACCGGCTACCACTACAGCGACGGCCCCTGCGCGGTGCGCTATCCGCGCGGCAGCGGCACCGGCGCGACGCTGGAGCCGCTGGCATCGCTGCCGATCGGCAAAGGGGTAGTGAAACGCCAGGGCGAGAAGGTAGCGATCCTCAACTTCGGCACCCTGCTGCCGGAGGCCGCAGCGGTGGCGGACAAACTCAACGCCACCCTGGTGGACATGCGCTTTGTGAAGCCGCTGGATACCGCGCTGATCCTGCAGCTGGCAGGCGAGCACGACGTTCTGGTGACGCTGGAAGAGAACGCCATTATGGGCGGCGCCGGCAGCGGCGTGAATGAAGTGCTGATGGCCCATCGCCGGGCGGTACCGGTGCTCAATATTGGCCTGCCGGACGTCTTTATTCCGCAGGGCACTCAGGAAGAGATCCGCGCCGACCTCGGCCTCGATGCCGCCGGTATTGAAGCCAAAATCCTCGACTGGCTGGCATAATCGCCCCTCCCGCTCCTGCTATGCTTAAGGGATACCCTTGATGAATAGCAGGAGCGCACCATGCACTATATCCCCCTCGGCGATACTGCCTTACGTGTTTCCCGACTCTGCCTCGGCTGCATGACTTTCGGCGAGCCGGACCGCGGCAGACACGCCTGGACGCTTCCGGAAGAGAGCAGTCGCCCGCTCATCCAGCACGCCATTGAAGGCGGCATCAACTTCTTCGATACCGCAAACAGCTACTCCGACGGCAGTAGCGAAGAGATCGTCGGCCGCGCTCTGCGCGACTTTGCCCGCCGCGACGAGGTGGTTGTCGCCACCAAGGTCTATCACCAGGTCGGCGATCTGGCGGAAGGGCTTTCCCGGGCGCAGATCCTGCGCTCTATCGACGACAGCCTGCGCCGTCTCGGTATGGACTATGTTGACCTGTTGCAGATCCACCGCTGGGACTACAGCACCCCGATTGAAGAGACGCTCGAAGCGCTGGACGAGGTGGTGAAAGCCGGCAAAGCGCGCTATATCGGCGCCTCGTCCATGCATGCCCGGCAGTTTGCCCAGGCGCTGGCGCTTCAGCAGCAGAACGGCTGGGCGCGCTTCGTCACCATGCAGGATCACTACAACCTGATTTACCGGGAAGAAGAGAATGAGATGCTGCCCCTGTGCCAACGTAACGGCGTAGCGGTGATCCCGTGGAGCCCGCTGGCGCGCGGCAGGCTGACCCGCCCATGGGGTGAGACCACCGCCCGGCTGGTCTCGGATGAGTTCGGCAAATCGCTTTACAGCACCAGCGAAGAGAACGACGCGCAGATCGCCGGGAATCTCGCGGACGTGGCGGAAGAGCTCGACGCCAGTCGCGCGCAGGTCGCCCTCGCCTGGCTGTTAAGCAAGCCCGGCGTCGCCGCGCCAATTATCGGTCCGTCGCGTCAGGAACAGCTCGATGACCTGTTGCAGGCGGTGGATTTGACGCTATCGCCGGAACAGATCGACAAACTGGAGGCGCCCTATCAGCCGCACCCGGTGGTGGGATTTAAGTGACGGGCGTGATTTCCCCGACAGCATGGCGCTGCCGGGGAGAAGCGGTCAAAGCAGACCGATGGGCCAGTGATGGCCAATAACATACAGCACGCCGGCGGAGATCACGCCGGCGACGATATCATCCACCATGATCCCCATTCCGCCGTGAATATTGCGGTCAAACCAGCGAATCGGCCACGGTTTCCACATATCGAAGATACGGAAAATGACGAAGCCGGCGGCCACCCACTGCCAGTCCAGGGTCGGCAGCGCCATCAGGGTGATCCACATCCCGACGAACTCGTCCCAGACGATGCTGCCGTGGTCATGGGTGCCCATATCTTTGGCCGTGCGATGGCACAGATAGACCCCGATACAGATGCTCATCATCACCACCAGCGAGTAGAGCTGCCAGGGGAGAAAAGTCATCAGATACCAGAACGGGATCGCCGCCAGCGACCCCATCGTGCCCGGCACCACCGGGCTTAAGCCGCTGCCAAAACCGGTCGCCAGCAGATGCCATGGATTACGCATACTCAGGCGGCTAAGCGCCTCGTCTCGACTACGCAAAGTGATCGTATCCCTTTAAATCAAGCGTGACCGGCTTACCGTCGCGGATAAACTGCAGACCTTCGCTCTCCGGCGCAATCTGTCCGATACAGGTAAAACGCGCGCCAAGATGGCCAAGGGCCACGTCCAGCGCCCCACGGTTCAGTTCCGGTACGGTAAAGCACAGCTCGTAGTCTTCGCCACCGGCGAGCGCCCAGCGCAGCGCCTGCTCAGAATCAACCTGGCGTAGCATCGCGTCAGAGTACGGCATGGCATCAAGATCGATGCGCGCGCCACAGCCGCTGGCTTTGAGAATATGACCCAGATCGGAGATCAGGCCGTCGGAGAGATCGATCGCCGACGTCGCCAGGTCGCGCAGCGCCTGGCCCTGCAGCACGCGGGGCATCGGACGCAGGTGACGGGCCAGCAAATAGTCGGCGTCAGTCGGCGTATCCACCGTCAGCCGGTTCTGCAACAGCGCCAGGCCGGCGGCGCTGTCCCCCGGGGTACCGGTGACATAGATCCAGTCTCCCGGCTTCGCACCTGAACGTTTCATGGCGCGCCCAGGCGGCACAAAGCCGTGGATACCCAGAGTCATGGCGAGCGGGCCACGGGTGGTGTCGCCGCCAATCAGCTGCATATCGTAGTAGTCAAGCTGGACAAACAGGCTGTCGCTGAAGGCTTCCAGCCAGGCTTCATCCACCTCCGGCAAGGTCAGCGCCAGGGTGAGCCACGCCGGCTCCGCGCCCATCGCTGCGAGGTCGCTCAGGTTCACCGCCAGGGCTTTATAGGCGAGGTCGGCCGGGTCGATATCGGGTAAGAAGTGATTGCCCGCCACCAGAGTGTCGGTGCTGATTGCCAGCGTTTTTTTCTCGGGAATATTCAGGAGAGCGCAGTCGTCGCCGATACCGGTCTCGACATCAAGACGAGCGCTTTTAACGCGATCAAAATAACGGGCAATCAGGGAGAATTCGCCACATGCCATACGTTATGCCTCAGCAAAATAATAAATAAGGCCGGGTTGCGAGACGACCCTCGCAAAACCCGGCCTGCAGTTTACTTCTTGTGGGGACGAATTACCGGAGCCGCTTTGTCCAGCACACCGTTGACGAACTTGTGGCTATCTTCAGCGCCGAAGGTTTTCGCCAGTTCGATAGCTTCATTGATGGCCACTTTATACGGTACGTCATCGCGTTTGGACAGCTCAAACAGCGCGATACGCAGCACCGCTTTTTCCACCTGACCCAGCTCTTCCAGCTGACGGGACAGGTAGGGCTTCATCAGGCCGTCGAGGTACGCGCTGTTAGTCGCCACTCCGGACAGCAGTTCGCGGAAATACAGAACATCAACATCTTTTACGTCCTGTTCCGCCAGGAACTGGTATTCGACATCAGCGATGTCGTTCTGGGACAACTGCCAGGAGTAGAGCGCCTGAACGGCACACTCACGGGCGCGGCGACGAGCAGCAGGTTTCACGGAATTCCCCTTACAAAAATCAGGCCTTGATGGCTTTCAATACGTTAATCATTTCCAGCGCGGTCAGCGCAGCTTCTGCGCCTTTGTTACCGGCTTTGGTGCCAGCGCGCTCAATGGCTTGTTCAATACTTTCAGTGGTCAGAACACCAAAGGCTACCGGGATTTCGCTGTCCTGAGCGACGTGCGCCAGGCCATTGCTGGCACCGCCTGCCACATATTCAAAGTGGGCGGTACCGCCGCGAATCACCGTACCCAGCGCGATCACCGCGTCATATTTACCGGTTTTCGCCAGTGCGCCAGCCGCCAGCGGCAGCTCATACGCGCCTGGAACCCAAACAACGGTGATGTTTTCATCTTTTACCTGACCAATGCGTTTCAGGGCGTCAATCGCACCTTCCAGCAGGCTGTCATTGATAAAGTTGTTGAAACGCGCAATGGTGATGGCGACGCGGGCGTCCGGGGTAGCAACGTTAGCTTCAATAATGTTCATACTCTTCCTTCGGGTTCATGTGCCCCGCAAGGGGGGCGGATTTTATCATATTATTCTGAGCGCTGCTTCCTAATAATCAGGAAAGCCTCACGCAGTGGTTAAATGCAGGCAGACATCCGGGCCAACCTGACGTATCTCATTGAATTTAAAATGGGGCGCCTGGCTCAGTTCTTCAAGCCCCGGCAGCGCGCATAATCCACGCGCCGCATTGCCTAACAGTTTAGGCGCAATATAGACGATAAGCTCGTCGACCAGCCCCGCCTGCAGCAGCGCCCCGGCAAGCGTGGCCCCCGCCTCCACCCAGACGCTGTTGATCTGCTGTTTGCCAAGCAGCATCATCAGCAGCACCAGATCGAGATGGCCGTTATGTTCCGGAACCAGCAGCGTGCGCACGCTGTCCGGCCACTGGCGCTCATCGGCGCCCAGGCGGGCAAACAGCGTTTCCCCCGCCTGCTGCACAATACGATGCTCAGGCGTGACGCGGTTCTGACTGTCGATCACGACGCGCAGCGGCTGGCGCAAATTCTCTTGGGGATACAGCGCCTGGGTATCGGCGCTCAGCTCCTGCCAGCGCACGGTCAGCGCCGGATCGTCCGCCAGTACGGTGGCGCTGCTGGTCAGAATGGCATGGCTCTGTGCGCGCAGACGTTGCACGTCGCGTCGCGCCTGCGGGGAGGTGATCCACTGGCTTTCGCCGCTGGCCATCGCCGTGCGGCCGTCCAGCGAAGCACCCAGCTTGAGCTGCACCCAGGGAAAACCGGTGCGCATCCGCTTCAGGAAGCCCTTGTTCAGCGCTTCCGCCTCGTTCATCATCAGCCCGTGGCTGACTTCAATACCGGCCTGCTGCAGACGGTACAAGCCGCGCCCCGCCACCTGCGGGTTCGGATCCTGCATCGCGGCGACCACGCGGCTGATGCCGGCGGCAATCAGCGCATCGCAGCACGGCGGCGTACGGCCGTGGTGGCTGCAGGGCTCAAGGGTGACATAGGCGGTGGCGCCTCGCGCCTGTTCCCCCGCCATCCGCAGGGCGTGCACTTCGGCGTGCGGCTCGCCGGCGCGATAGTGGAACCCTTCGCCGACGATCTCGCCGTCTTTTACAATGACACAGCCAACGTTAGGGTTAGGATGGGTGGTAAAGCGGCCGCGGGCGGCGAGCTTAAGCGCACGCGCCATGTACATTTCGTCCTGCATGGCTTAGTCCTGTAAGCGGGCGATCTCTTCGCCGAATTCTTTGATATCTTCGAAGCTGCGATAGACCGACGCGAAGCGAATATAGGCGACTTTATCCAGTTTTTTCAGCTGTTCCATCACCAGATTGCCGATCATTTTGCTGGCCACTTCGCGCTCGCCGGTGCCGCGCAGATGGGTTTTGATATGGTTGACCGCCATTTCGACGTCATCGGCGCTGACCGGACGTTTCTCCAGCGCTTTCAGCATCCCACTGCGCAGCTTGTCTTCGTTGAAGGGTTCACGCACATCGTTACTCTTCACCACCCGGGGCATCACCAGCTCCGCCACTTCGAAGGTGGTAAAGCGCTCATTACAGACCAGACACTGCCGACGGCGACGCACGGAAGAGCCTTCCCCCACCAGACGAGAGTCAATCACTTTGGTATCCACGGCGAAACAGAAAGGGCAATGCATAGCGCGTCCTGACAGGTAGTTAAACTGAAGGGTAGTTTACCGCGAAGTGACCTGACTACAAAGAAAGAGCTTTTGAGACAAAGGATCTATGGGAGAGACAGGCGGTTTGGCTACCATTAAGCATCCTCTGCAAACGGAATCCTGACCATGACAAGACGTTACCTGAAACTCGCCATCGCGGGCAGCCTGTTTACCCTTACCGCCTGCGCCCAGCAAAGCGAAATCCGCCAGATGCACCAGAGCGTGAGCACCCTGAGCCAGGAGATGACCCAGCTCAATCAGCAAACGATCAAAATTACCCAGCAAAACGCGCTGAACGCGAAATCTACCCGCGGCGTCTATTTGCTGCCGGAGGCGAAAACCCCGGCGCGGCTGGAGAGCCAGATCGGCACCCTGCGCATGTCGGTGGCGAGCATTACGCCGGATGGCGACGGGTCACGCCTGACGTTGCGTATTCAGGGCGAATCCAACGATCCGCTGCCGGCCTTTACCGCCACCGTCGCCTCCGGACAGATCACCGGCACTACCCACAGCTACCAGGAAGTAAATGTTCAGGATCAGTTGATCAGCGCCCCGGCCAGCATCCTCGCACCCAGCGATGTCAACATCCCGCTGCGCCTGAACGTGACGCCGGACAAAGTCGGTTTTATTCGCGTCCACGATATCCAGCCCGCCGCCGCACAGTAAGCCTTTGCGCCGGGCTTTCCCCTGCCCGGCGACATCCTGCCCCGTCATTCTTCTCCACTTACAACTTTTCACAAGAGTTCATTAGAAATCGTTCTGCATCGCGATTTTCAGTAGCATTTTGTCAAGAAATGCATAGAATCGTGAACGCAATCGATTACGCATGTTCTGGTTATGTGAAACAACACGTATTTTTGTGAGCAATGATTCCTATAATAGACCCCCACAGAAAGACGAAATATTTAGAAACGCTTCGGCACTTCTTTTAACGCCTTCAGGCTCAATTTAAACAGTGGCATTACTATGAAAAAAACATTACTGGCAGCGGGTGCGGTTGTGGCGCTCTCCACTTCTTTTACCGCGGGCGCGGCAGAAAACGACAAACCGCAGTATCTGTCTGACTGGTGGCACCAGAGTGTTAACGTGGTAGGGAGCTACCACACCCGTTTCGGACCGCAGATCCGTAACGATACCTATCTGGAATACGAAGCGTTCGCCAAAAAAGACTGGTTTGATTTTTACGGCTATATCGATGCTCCGGTGTTCTTCGGCGGCAATAGCACGGCAAAAGGTATCTGGAACAACGGTTCTCCGCTGTTTATGGAGATCGAACCGCGCTTCTCTATCGACAAGCTGACCAACACCGATCTGAGCTTTGGGCCGTTCAAAGAGTGGTATTTCGCGAACAACTATATCTACGATATGGGCCGCAATGATTCCCAGGAGCAGAGCACCTGGTATATGGGTCTGGGTACCGATATCGACACCGGCCTGCCGATGAGCCTGTCGTTGAACGTCTACGCCAAATACCAGTGGCAGAACTACGGCGCGTCCAATGAGAACGAGTGGGACGGCTACCGCTTCAAAGTGAAATACTTTGTGCCGCTGACCGACCTGTGGGGCGGTTCGCTGAGCTACATCGGCTTCACCAACTTCGACTGGGGTTCTGACCTCGGCGATGACAACTTCTACGATCTGAACGGGAAGCACGCGCGCACCAGCAACTCCATCGCCTCCAGCCACATCCTGGCGCTGAACTACGCGCACTGGCACTACTCGGTAGTGGCCCGTTACTTCCATAACGGCGGCCAGTGGGCTGACGATGCCAAGCTGAACTTCGGCGATGGCGATTTCAGCGTCCGCTCAACCGGCTGGGGTGGTTACTTCGTGGTTGGTTACAACTTCTAATTGCTGAAACGGCAAGACAGCGCCCGGGCCATCCGGGCGTTTTTATTTCTCCCACACGTCGCACCGGACCTTGCGCAGAAAATCGCTTAACGAGCGGTCGGCGCACTCGCTGAATCGACGCTCGGTCGCCCTGACCGCCAGACAGCGGTCGAGGCGAAAGTTGCGATAATCATTGCGCAGCTCACACCAGGCTACCAGCAGCCAGCGCTCCCCCCAGAAAAACAGCCCCAGCGGCAGCACGTCGCGCTCGGTCACCCGACCGGACTCATCCTGATAGCGCAACGCCAGCACCTGCTGGCCGGAGACCGCCTGATGAATGATGTCAAAGAAGGTTTTGGCATAGCGATGGGCGCCGAGATCGGGGGCAAACAGGCGGGTCTGCTCCGCCTGGCGTCGGCGCGCCTCCGGCAGGATCGCCAGCATCTTCTCCTGTGCGGATTCCAGCGATTGCGACAGCGCCTCGCCGCCCCAGGTTTTCAGCAGCCGGATCGCGGCGATCAGCGCTTCGGATTCTTTGGTGGTCAGCATTAGCGGCGGCAGATCGTAGCCCGCCAGCAGCCGGTAGCCGCTACCCGCCTCCCCCTCCACCGGCACGCCGGAGAGGGAGAGATCGCGAATATCGCGATACACGGTGCGCTCCGACACGCCCAGCCGCTCCGCCAGCAGCGAGGCGGTGGTGAGCCGCCTGCCGCGCAGGATCTGCACAATCTGAAATAAACGGTCGGCGCGTCGGGTCATGTTTCAATTCACAAAAAGTTCAGGTTAAGCCGGTTGGTGCAGGCCGACGCGGTTGCCCTCGCTGTCAGTAAACAGCGCGATGGTGCCAATATTATTCGGCAGCGTCAGCGGCCCGAAAACACACGCCCCACCCGCCGAGGCGACGCGGTCGAGTGTGGCGGCAAGATGGTCTGTATGCAGGTAAATAATAGCGCCCTGCGCTGAAGGCGCGATACCCTCAAATTTGGCCAGCGCGCCGCCGGGGGCCGGGTCCTGATGCGGGAACACCGCCAGCTCGGCGCAGTCCATGGTTTCGCGACGCAGCGTCACCTGCATCACCGGCTCATAAAACGCGACGGCGCGATCCATATCGGCGACCGGAATTTCAAACCAATTAATCACGTTATTCATACTTCCTCCTGCTCGTTATTGAGTTCAAAAGGAGTGTATGGGAGGGCTCCTGACAGCATACTGTCAGCAGGTTTTGTCGCGGGCAAAAAAAATCCCGGCCGCCTGGGCCGGGATTGCTTCATTTCAACTGAACCGTATTACGGCAGAATTGACGGCTGGTCCGCCCCTTCTTTTTCCACCTTCTGCTGCAGCAGATGCTCGCGCTTCATGCCCAGCTTCAACGCCAGCGCGGAGGCGACGTAGATAGAAGAAGCCGTACCGATGGAAACACCGATCAGCATGGTCAGCGAGAAGCCTTCCAGAATCGGGCCGCCGAACAGGAACAGCATCAGGATCACCATCAGGGTGGTCCCGGAGGTGATCAAGGTACGGTGCAGCGTCTGGGTCAACGACACGTTGAAGATCTCGTACGGCGTACCGCGGCGGATCTTACGGAAGTTTTCACGGATACGGTCCGATACCACGATACTGTCGTTCAGCGAGTAGCCGATAACCGACATCAACGAGGCCACAATGGTCAGGTCGATTTCGATATGGAACAGCGACAGCACGCCCATGGTGATCACCACGTCGTGCGCCAGGGCGATAACCACCCCCGCCGCCAGACGCCATTCGAAGCGGAAGCCGACGTAGATCAGGATACAGACCAGCGCGGCAATCAGCGCCAGGGCGCCGGTTTGCGCAAGGTCCGCACCGACGCTCGGGCCGACAAACTCAATGCGCTTCACCGCCGCGTTCTGGCTGGTCGATTCGTTAATCACCGTCACGACCTTACTGCCCAGCTCCTGGCTGCCGTTGGCGTCATGCACCGGCGGCATACGTACCAT
This sequence comes from Klebsiella sp. 54, assembly GCF_018223875.1. Taxonomy (NCBI): domain Bacteria; kingdom Pseudomonadati; phylum Pseudomonadota; class Gammaproteobacteria; order Enterobacterales; family Enterobacteriaceae; genus Klebsiella; species Klebsiella sp. 54. The sequence continues at coordinate 155,142 of NZ_JAGRRA010000002.1, read as the reverse complement.
GATGTCGCGGCTGCTGCCAAAGTTCTGCACCTGCGGCTCTTCAAAGCCCGCTTTTTGCAGGGAATCGCGCATCTGGTCGAGATCGACCGGCTTCTCAAGGGTAATTTCGATCACCGTACCGCCGGTGAAATCGAGACCCCAGTTAAAGCCGCGGACGCCGATGATGGCGATCGACACAATCAGCAGAAAACCTGAAATGCCGAAGGCCCAGTAGTCCCAGCGCATAAAGTCCCAGACTTTACGGCCGTGGTTCAATTGTTCAACAGTATATTCCTGTGCCACAACGCACTCCTCAGATAGACAGCTTTTTAACGCGCTTGCCGCCGTACAGCAGGTTCACGATGGCACGGGTGCCGACGATAGCGGTAAACATTGAGGTCGCGATACCGATACCGGTAGTAATCGCAAACCCTTTAATGGCACCGGTACCGACCGCGTACAGGATGATCACTTTGATAAGCGTCGTCACGTTGGCGTCGAAGATCGAGCTGAACGCGCCGCGATAACCTTCGTCAATCGCCTGCTGAACGGTACGCCCGTTGCTCAACTCTTCTTTGATGCGCTCGTTGATCAGAACGTTAGCATCGACCGCCACCGCAAGGGTTAACACGATACCCGCGATGCCCGGCATGGTCAGCGTCGCCCCCGGGATGAGGGACATAATGCCGACAATCAGCACCAGGTTGGCAATCAGCGCCGAGGTCGCAATCAGACCGAACTTCTTATAGAAGAGGATCATGAACAGGATGGAGACCACCAGGCCGGCCAGACAGGCTTCCAGACCCTGCTTGATGTTCTGCATACCAAGGGTTGGGCCGATAGTCCGCTCTTCGACGATCTGAATCGGCGCAATCAACGCGCCGGCACGCAGCAGCAGCGACAGCTGGCGCGCTTCGTTCGGGTTGCTGATACCGGTAATACGGAAGCTGTTACCCAGACGCGACTGGATGTTGGCGATGTTAATCACCTCTTCCTCTTTCGCCAGGATAGCCCGACCGTTGGCGTCTTTCTTACCGCTGTCTTTATACTCCACGAACAGGGTCGCCATCGGCTTGCCGATATTGTCCTTGGTGAAGTTGGACATGATGTTACCGCCCGCGCTGTCCAGCGAGATGTTGACCTGCGGCTGGTTGTACTCATCCATGCTGGAGGTCGAGTCGGTGATATGGTCACCGGTCAGGATCACCCGCTTGTACAGCACCACCGGCTGGCCTTCACGCGTCTGCTTCACTTCCGAGTCGCCCGGTACGCGGCCAGAGGCGGCGGCGGACTGGTCAACGTTGGTATTGACCAGACGGAACTCGAGGGTCGCGGTCGCGCCAAGGATCTCCTTCGCCCGCGCGGTATCCTGGATACCCGGCAGCTCAACGACGATGCGGTCAGCGCCCTGACGCTGAACCAGCGGTTCGGCGACGCCTAGCTGGTTCACACGGTTACGCAGAATGTTAATGTTCTGCTGAACCGCGTACTCACGGGCTTCTTTCAGGCGCTCATCGGTCATCACCGCTTTCAGGCTGTTGTCACCCTGAGAGGAGATCACCAGATCGCGATGGCGAGGGCTGAGATAAGAGATAGCCTGGTCGCGCGCCGCGCTGTCGCGGAAGACGATGCTCAGACCGTAGTTGTCTTCCTTGCGCACGGTCGCGTAAGGAATGCCTTTGTCGCGCAGCTCGCTGCGCAGGCTATCGATGTTCTGTTCCTGCAGTTTGCCTAACGCGGTGTCCATGTCGACTTCCATCAGGAAGTGCACGCCGCCGCGCAGATCAAGACCCAGCTTCATCGGTTCGGCATAGAGTGCCGCCAGCCAGCGTGGGGTTGCCGGAGCAAGGTTTAGCGCCACGACGTATTTGTCACCCAGCACGGTAAGCAGCGCTTCACGCGCGCGCAGCTGGGTATCAGTGGTGTCGAAGCGCGCAAGAATAGCGCCCTCTTCCAGTGCCACAGACTTCGCGGTAATTTTTTCTTCTTGTAAAGTTTTCTGGACCTGGATCAGCGTTTGCTCACTGGCGGCGACGCCGCGCGCGCCAGTGATTTGAACAGCCGGATCCTCACCATACAGGTTGGGAAGCGCATAGATCAGGCCGACGACAATGACGACGACCAGCATGACATACTTCCACAAAGGATAACGGTTTAACACGGCAGTTCCCTTTGGGAAAAGTTAGATTACAGCGCCTTCATGGTGCCTTTCGGCAGAACGGCAGCAACGAAGTCACGTTTGATAACCACTTCAGTGGTATCGTTCAGCGCGATAGCAATGTAGCCAGTTTCCGCTACTTTGGTCACGCGACCGACCAGACCGCCGTTGGTCAGCACTTCATCACCTTTGGCGATGGAGTTCATCAGGTTCTTATGTTCCTTGGTGCGCTTCTGCTGTGGACGCAGGATCATGAAGTAAAAAATCAGACCGAACACCACCAGCATCAGAATCAGAGACATCGGGCTGCCCTGCGCCGGTGCACCCGTTGCCGCTACCGCATCAGAAATAAAAAAGCTCATTGAAATTCCCTCATTATTAAAATTAATCAACGTTCAAAGGAGGCACGGTACGCCCCTGACGTTGGTAAAAATCGGTCACGAAGCTCTCTAATTTACCCTCTTCGATAGCCTTGCGTAAACCAGCCATTAAACGCTGATAGTAGCGCAGGTTATGAATGGTATTGAGACGCGCGCCCAATATTTCGTTGCAACGGTCAAGGTGATGCAAGTAAGCGCGTGAATAATTGCGACATGTATAGCAATCACACTCGGCGTCCAGCGGCGCGGTATCGCTTTTGTGCTTCGCGTTGCGGATTTTCACCACGCCGTCGGTGACGAACAGGTGGCCGTTACGCGCGTTGCGCGTCGGCATGACGCAGTCGAACATATCGATACCGCGACGTACCCCTTCCACCAGATCTTCCGGCTTCCCGACGCCCATCAGGTATCGTGGTTTATCGGCCGGGATCTGCGGGCAGACGTGCTCCAGAATACGGTGCATGTCTTCCTTCGGCTCGCCGACCGCCAAACCGCCGACAGCGTAGCCATCAAAGCCAATCTCTACCAGACCTTTCACCGAGATATCACGTAAATCTTCGTAAACGCTGCCCTGAATGATGCCGAACAGCGCATTTTTATTGCCAAGGCTATCGAAACGGTCACGGCTGCGCTTCGCCCAGCGCAGAGACATCTCCATTGAGCGCTTGGCGTAATCCCAGTCCGCCGGATACGGCGTACATTCGTCGAAGATCATCACGATATCAGAGCCGAGATCGTACTGAATCTCCATGGATTTTTCCGGATCGAGGAAAATCGGATCGCCGTTGATCGGGTTGCGGAAATGCACGCCCTGCTCGGTGATCTTACGGATATCGCCAAGGCTGAACACCTGGAAGCCGCCGGAGTCGGTCAGGATCGGTCCTTTCCACTGCATAAAATCGTGCAGATCGCCGTGCAGCTTCATGATCTCCTGACCCGGGCGCAGCCACAGGTGGAAGGTGTTGCCGAGAATAATCTGCGCGCCGGTGGCTTCCACCTCTTCCGGCGTCATCCCTTTGACGGTGCCGTAGGTGCCAACGGGCATAAAGGCCGGTGTTTCGACCACGCCGCGCTCAAACACCAGGCGACCGCGGCGGGCGCGACCGTCGGTGGTATCCAGTTCAAATTTCATGCTTGCTCCTGCGTCAGAAAAACAGTCCGACGTTTTCATACTCGCCACGGAATGATTCCGTGGCTAAAAAAATGCGTCATGGCGTCCAAAAAGCCGGCGGGCCGGCCTCTTCAGGGACGCTCAGAAATAGCCTGCGGATTGTACGTGATAAACATCGCATCCCCGTAGCTAAAAAAGCGATATTTCTGCTCCACCGCTACCTTATAGGCGTTCATGGTGTGCTGATAACCCGCAAACGCCGACACCAGCATAATCAATGTGGATTCAGGGAGATGGAAGTTGGTTACCAGCGCATCGATCACCTGGTACTGATAACCCGGGTAGATGAAAATCTGCGTATCGTCGAAGAACGGCGCAATCAGGGCGTCTTTCGCCGCCTGCGCCGCGCTCTCCAGCGAGCGTACCGAGGTGGTGCCCACCGCGATCACGCGATTGCCGCGCGCCTTAGCCGCCAGCACCGCATCGACTACCTCCTGCGGCACTTCCGCATATTCAGAGTGCATGGTGTGCTCTTCAATGCTGTCGACGCGCACCGGCTGGAAGGTACCCGCGCCCACGTGCAGGGTGACAAACGCCATCTCAACGCCTTTGGCGCGCAGTTTATCCAGCAGCGGTTCGTCGAAGTGCAGACCAGCGGTCGGGGCGGCTACCGCGCCCGGCCTGGTGCCGTAGACGGTTTGATAGAGCTCGCGGTCAGCGTCTTCATCCGGGCGGTCAATGTAGGGCGGCAGCGGCATATGGCCAATCCCGTTAAGGATCTCCAGCACCGGGCGCTCGTCGTTAAATTCCACTTCAAACAGCGCGCCGTGACGCGCCAGCATGGTGGCCTGAATGCTCTCGTCGTCGCCCAGCAGCAGCTCGGCGCCCGGCTTCGGCGCTTTCGAGGCGCGAATATGGGCGAGGATGCGCTTATCATCCAGCATCCGCTCCACCAGCACTTCGATCTTGCCGCCGCTGGCCTTACGACCGAACAGACGCGCCGGGATCACCCGGGTGTTGTTAAACACCAGCAGATCGCCGGGATTGAGCTTATCGAGGATGTCGGTGAAGGTGCCATGCGTCAGCGCGCCCGTCGGCCCGTCCAGGGAAAGTAAGCGGCAGCTGCTGCGCTCAGGCATCGGATAGTGGGCGATCAGAGATTCGGGTAGTTCAAAAGCAAAATCGGTAACGCGCATGACGGTAACTCAGACTGAATAAAGAGGCGGGTAGTCTAGTGCCGGGGCGTTCTGCCTGCAACCTTTACCCCTCCGGACGAATGACATAATCTATATTCCAAATCATTCCGAATGCCGCCATGCGGCAGCCGAATGCATCACCGGTGGCAGAGGGCCGCGCGCGGCCAGACAGCACGCCATTCGGGCACCGGGGCTGCCGTTCAGGGCGACGCGCAGCGCTACACCGCTCACTCTGCTCGCCATAAAGTATTTAAAGGATGTCGTCGCTATGAATTTTCTCGCCCACCTGCACCTGGCCCATCTCGCCGACAGTTCGCTGCCCGGCAATCTGATGGCCGACTTTGTGCGCGGCAACCCGCAGGGCGACTATCCGGCGGCGATCGTCGATGGCATCTATATGCATCGGCGAATTGACGTGCTGACTGACAACCTGGCGGAAGTCAAAGAGGCGCGGGAGTGGTTTCGCCCGCAGACCCGCCGCGTCGCCCCCATCACCCTCGACGTCATGTGGGATCATTTCCTGTCGCAGCACTGGGCGCAACTCTCCCCTGACCTGCCGCTGGACGAGTTCGTGCGCTACGCCGAGCGGCAGATCGTGCCGATCCTGCCCGACTCGCCGCCCCGCTTCGTCAATCTCAATCAATACCTCTGGTCGGAGCGCTGGCTGGAGCGCTATCAGGAGATGGATTTTATTCAGCGCGTGCTCAATGGCATGGCCAGCCGCCGCCCGCGTCTCGAGGCGCTGCGCGACTCCTGGCAGGATCTGGATACTCACTACGACCGGCTGGAGGGGCAGTTCTGGCGCTTTTATCCGCAGATGATGCGTCAGGCGAAAAACAAACAGCTGTAATCGCTGCGACATTGATAGGTAAAAGCTGGCTGAACGATTGTCAGCGCCTCTTTGTGTTATTGGCGGACAGGCTCTATACTTGCCCGCGTTGCGTTCCAAATAACCTTAGTAATTACAGGAGAATCAAATGGTTCTGGTCACTCGTCAAGCGCCGGATTTTACTGCAGCCGCTGTGCTGGGTAATGGTGAGATCGTTGAGAAATTCAATTTCAAACAGCACACCAACGGTAAACCTACCGTTCTGTTCTTCTGGCCGATGGACTTCACCTTCGTTTGCCCGTCTGAGCTGATCGCGTTCGACAAACGTTACGAAGAATTCCAGAAACGCGGCGTGGAAGTGGTTGGCGTTTCCTTCGACTCCGAGTTCGTGCACAACGCATGGCGTAATACCCCGGTAGACCAGGGCGGTATCGGCCCGGTTAAATACGCGATGGTTGCCGACATCAAACGTGAAATCCAGAAAGCTTACGGTATCGAGCATCCGGACGAAGGCGTAGCGCTGCGCGGCTCCTTCCTGATCGACGCCAACGGCGTGGTTCGCCACCAGGTGGTTAACGACCTGCCGCTGGGCCGTAACATCGACGAAATGCTGCGCATGGTTGACGCGCTGCAGTTCCACGAAGAGCACGGCGAAGTCTGCCCGGCGCAGTGGGAAAAAGGAAAAGAAGGTATGGCTGCCTCTCCGGAAGGCGTGGCAAAATACCTGACCGAAAACGTCTCCAGCCTGTAATCGGCACACGTTTTTATAAAAGGCCCGCTCAAGCGGGCCTTTTTTGTTAGCGGCGTCAAAATTTAAGAAAATGACCCGCTGATATTTGTGACCAGCAATACACTTCTGCTGAAAAATTTCGCTCTGCCTCTCATTTTTTCTCTGTCAAATTTCAGCGTTAAATCTCAACCACTTCATAACAGTCTGAAAAACAAATAAATTAATTATATGATTTTCAGCCAGCACTTTGCCGTCGATGTGATCGCCATCAATATTTAAAACCGCGGATGTGATCTCATCCATCATTTTTATCAATGTATTTGGTCATGATTTTACTCAGGAACAGGAATACGTTCAGGAGAAGAGAATGGATATTATTTTTGACCCGACGTTAATCGCCCTGAAGCAGAATATTTCCCATGCGGAGGAGGCCATCGAACTGGCGGGTTCATTACTCGCCAGGCGCCAGATTTGCAGCGCCGAATATGTCAACGAGATGCTGACAGTATACGAGGATTTTGGCGCCGCCATCGTGATAGATGACGGGATTGCCATGCCGCACGCCCGCCCGGAAAAAGGGGCATTGCAGACCGGATTTTCGCTTGTCACCACCGCCACACCAGTGACCTTCGGCCACGATGAGTTCGATCCGGTTACCGTCGTCATCGCGATCGCCGGCGCCGATGCTGACAGTCATATCAAAATGATCCAACTGATTGCCTCGCTGATCGAGTCAGATATCGTGACTTTTCTTCAGCAGGAAAATGACGTGAATTCAGTCTTACATTTCATCCAAAAACAAATGGAGTAGTCATTATGTTAGTTATCAGAACGGTTTGTGGTAACGGTATTGGCAGTTCATTGATGGCTGCGAATAATGTGAAGAAGATCTGTGAAGAATTAGGTATCAAAGCGGACGTCGCTTCGGTCGATTTTGCTAACGCCGTCGGGGAAAAAGCCGACCTTTACGTCACGATCAAAGAACTGGCAAATCAATTTCCGGCCCACTGTCATGTCGCCATTATTCGCAGCTACGTCCATAAAGCAAAAATCGCCGAGGATATTACCGACGCGCTGATGAAAATTGCTGCGACTCACTCTTAATCAGCATAGAGGGAACGACCATGCAGGCTATTCTTAGTTTCTTAACGGAAATATTCAGTCAACCCGCTTTTTTAATGGGGCTTATCGCCTTCGTTGGCTTAGTGGCGCTGCGCTCCCCCGGCAACAAACTCCTTACCGGCACATTAAAGCCGATTTTAGGCTATTTGATGCTGAGCGCTGGCGCAGGCGTTATCGTTGCCAATCTCAACCCGCTGGGCGGTATTATCGAAGCTGGATTTAATATCCGCGGCGTTATTCCTAACAATGAAGCCATTGTCTCCGTCGCCCAGAAAATGCTGGGCGTGGAAACCATGAGTATTTTGCTGTTGGGCTTTATTTTCAACCTGATCATAGCCCGCTGCACCAAATATAAATATATCTTTCTCACCGGCCATCATTCGTTCTTTCTCGCCTGCCTGTTCTCCGCCGTCCTGCAGGCGGCGGAGTTCCAGGGCTGGATGTTGATCCTGATCGGCGGATTCCTGTTGGGCTCATGGTCGGCCATTTCCCCGGCCATTGGCCAGCGTTACACCAGGCAGGTAACCGAAGACGGCGGGATCGCCATGGGCCATTTCGGCTCCCTGGGCTACTACCTCTCGGCGTGGATCGCCAGCCGGACCGGCAATCCGGCAAACTCCTTCGCCGATACCGAAATCTCAGAGAAATGGGGATTTCTGCGCGATACCACCGTCACCACCGGTATCGTGATGTTTGTTATCTACTTCATCTGCAGCGCTGTCGCCGGGTCGGCGTACCTGAGCACCATCACCGACCAGAATATGCTGATCTTCTCCGTGCTGACCGGTCTGCAGTTCGCCGTTGGCGTAGCCATTGTCTACAACGGCGTGCGGTTGATCCTCGGCGATCTGGTGCCGGCATTCCAGGGCATCAGCCAGAAACTGATCCCGGACTCCATCCCGGCCGTTGACTGCGCGGTGTTCTTCACCTTTAGCCCCACCGCGGTGGTGGTGGGATTCATCAGCTCCTTTGTGGGCGGTCTGGTCGGGATGCTCATGCTCGGCGGACTGGGCATGGCGCTGATTATTCCCGGCATGGTGCCGCACTTCTTCTGCGGCGGCACCTCCGGGGTCTTTGCCGACAAGCTGGGCGGTAAGCGCGGGTGTATCATCGCCGCCTTTATCGGCGGGATCTTCCTCGCCTTCCTGCCGGCGATGCTGCTGCCGGCGCTCGGCAACCTCGGGTTTGAAAACAGCACCTTCGCCGATTTCGACTTCGCAGTGTGGGGCATCATTATCGGTAACGCGTTCACCCAGTTTGGCCAGGTCACTATCTACCTGATTTGTCTGGCGCTGCTCGTCGCGCTGCTGGTGCCTTTCTGCTTCCGTCAGGTACGGGTAGTGGGCAACACGCTCAGCTATGAGGAGCTTACTGCCAAGCAGAAAAATGAATAAGCGAGGTCATTTTTCCCTGCGGGAAGGTCACGCTTCCCGCCGCTGACAAATAATCAGGAGTGGTTATGGCTATTTTGTCCATTGGATTTGCCTGTTTCGATCAGTTTTTCTTTCTCAATGAATGGCCCCAGGAGAATACCAAAAACTTTTGTCATGATTTTATAGAAAGCGGCGGCGGCCCGGCGGCCAATGCGGCCTGGCTGCTGGGATTATGGGGTGAGGAGGTCTATTACATCGGCCATCTGCATCAGGACCTTTACGGTCAGCGCATTATCGATGAGTTTGCCGAAGCGGGGGTGGATACCAGCCAGGTGGTTTTCTCCGATGACATGATCACCCCGCTGGCCTCGGTGCTGGTCAATCGCTTAACGGGTTCGCGAACGATTATTACCCGCAAGATGCAGACACCGCCTTCCCTGACCTACGATCAAAAGCTCAAACTGGACGACCTCGCCGAACGACTGATTGCCGCCGAGGAGCCGGTCACCATTTTAATTGACGGCCATGAGCCGGAAATCAGTGAATATTTAATTAAGAAACTGCCGAACGCCAGAGTCGTGATGGACGGCGGGTCACTGCGCGCCAGCAATATAAAACTCGCAGCCTGGACCGACTATTTTGTAGTGAGCGAACATTTTGCCCGCGATTATATGAGCTATCGCTCGCTGAGCACCGAAGCAGAAATTAAAGCGGCGCTGATTGAGCTGAATAAAATTTGCCGCGGTGAAGCATTTATTACCCTTGGCGAAAAAGGCTGCGCTTTTTTAAAAAGCGGTATGCTGCAGATCGTTCCTTCCTGGCTGTGCAATGCCGTTGATACCACCGGAGCCGGAGATGTATTTCACGGTGCCTTCACCTATGGCGTCCACTACTCATGGCACATAGATAATATTATTTTATTTGCCAGCCTGACCGCCGCCATTTCTATTGAGAAAAAAGGGGTACGGGAATCTATGCCGGACCTGGCGGTCGTCCACCACTCGTTAAATAACTACGAGAGAAACTTAAAGCAATATTTTGAAGAATAACTGCATTTAATAAATATCAAGAGGTGAATATGTTAGTGTCGATGAAGGACATGCTTCAGCATGCCCTGCGGGACGGCTACGCCGTCGGTCAGTTCAACATTAATAATCTGGAATGGGTCGGCGCCGTATTAAGCACCGCCCAGCAGTGCCGCTCACCGGTTATTTTGGGCGTGTCCGGCGGCACGGTTAAGCATATGCTCGGGTTAAAATGTATTCATGACATCGTAGTTAACGCCATGGAGTATTTGCATATTGATGTTCCGGTGGCGCTGCATCTGGATCATGGCACCTCCCGGGAGGCCTGCGAAGCGGCGATCGCCGCCGGCTTCAGTTCCATTATGTTTGATGGCTCGCATCTGCCGTTCAGGGAAAACCTGGCTATTACTCGCCATCTGGTGACGCTGGCGCACAGCAAAGGTATCTCCGTGGAGGCCGAACTGGGGACTATCGCCGGCAGTGAAGACGGCATTGTCAATTCCGAAGTCATCTACGCCGATCCGCAGGAGTGCTACACCCTGGTGACAGAAACCCAGGTGGATTGCCTCGCCGCCGCGCTGGGCTCCACCCATGGCCTGTATAAAGGCAAAGCCCGACTGGGATTTACCGAGATGAAAGCCATTGCCGAGCGGGTGAAGGTTCCGCTGGTGCTGCATGGCGGCACCGGTATTGCCGATGAGGATATGCGCCGGGCGATTGCCTGCGGCACCGCCAAGATTAACGTTAATACCGAAAATATGTACGCCTGGTGCCAGCAGGTGAAGGCGATCTTTGCTGCCGATACCGGGCACGATGTGAACGATCCGCGGAAAGTGATCGCCCAGGGACTGCAGCCAGTACGCGAAATGATTGCCCGCCGCATGGCGCTTTTTGGCTCACAGCAGCGCTATTGATGCGTGAAAGGTGGCTGAGACCATCCGCCCTTAGCAACCGGGGCGGAGGCGTCAGGCATCAGAAGGCAAAGCAGGAGCAACCCAGCACGCCCCAGAAGGCCTGCTCGTCGGAGACCGGGATCGACGATTTCCGCGCGATATCATGCTGATGGCCGTGGACACCGCAGCTACCGCAGCACTGGTGCATCTGGACTATGGCGCCAATTTTGGCCGCCGCTGGCGGAGCGGAACGGTAATGGCCCGGGACCTTCACCACCGGCGACCACTCCGGCAGCACCGGGATCGGCGGCGGCGCCAGCGGCGAGAAGTGACCGGCGGCGTACACCACTTTGCCATCAACCACCGTCAGCACCGACTCAATGCCTTTGATCTCCTCTTCCGCGACGCTGAAATAGTCCTTCGACAGCACCACCAGATCGGCAAGCTGACCGGCGGCCAGACGCCCCTTTTTACCCTGCTCGCTGGAGAACCAGGCGCTGCCCGCCGTCCACAGCTCCAGCGCGACATCGCGCGGCAGGCGGTTGTTGTCGTCATACATCGCCATCCCGCCAACGGTGCGCCCGGAGACCAGCCAGTACAGCGCGGTCCACGGATTATAGCTGGCGACGCGGGTGGCATCGGTCCCTAACCCTACCGGTACGTCCAGCTCCAGCATTTTCGCTACCGGCGGCGTATGTTTCACCGCCTCTTTGCCGTAGCGATCGACAAAATATTCGCCCTGGAAGGCCATCCGGTGCTGCACCGCAATGCCGCCCCCCAGCGCCTTCACCCGCTCAATGTTGCGCTCGGTAATGGTCTCGGCATGATCGAAGAACCAGTGCAGGCCATTAAACGGAATGTCACGGTTCACCTTCTCAAACACGTCCAGCATCCGGCTGATGGACTCGTCGTAGGTGGCATGCAGGCGGAACGGCCAGCGATGTTCAACCAGATGGCGCACCACCCGCTCCAGCTCATCTTCCATGCCTTGCGGCAAATCCGGCCGCGGCTGCAGGAAATCTTCAAAATCCGCCGCCGAAAACACCAGCATCTCGCCGGCGCCGTTGGCGCGATAGAAATCGGTTCCCTGCCCCGGCTTCAGCATATCGGTCCAGCGCTCGAAGTCCTCCAGCTCCTGCTTCGGTCGCTGGGTAAACAGGTTGTAGGCGATGCGCACGGTCATCTGATCTTTTGCGTGCAGCTGCTCGATAATTTCGTAATCTTCCGGGTAGTTCTGGAAACCGCCCCCGGCGTCGATGGCGCTGGTCAGCCCCAGTCGGTTCAGCTCGCGCATAAACTGACGGGTGGAGTTCACCTGCAGATCCAGCGGCAGCTTCGGCCCTTTGGCCAGGGTGGCGTAGAGGATCATGGCGTTTGGTTTGGCAATCAACATCCCGGTCGGGTTGCCGTGGCTATCGCGGACGATCTCTCCGCCAACCGGATCCGGCGTCTCTTTGCTATACCCCACGGCTTTCAGCGCCGCGCGGTTCAGCAGTGCGCGATCGTAGAGATGTAGCACAAACACTGGCGTATCGGGCGCCGCGTCGTTTAGCTCTTCCAGGGTCGGCATCCGTCGTTCGGCGAACTGGAATTCGCTCCAGCCGCCGACCACCCGCACCCACTGCGGCGACGGTGTGCGATCCGCCTGATCCTTAAGCATTCGCAGGGCATCGGCCAGAGAGGGCACGCCCTCCCAGCGGAGCTCAAGGTTGTAGTTCAACCCTCCGCGGATCAGATGCAGGTGAGAATCGTTGAGGCCCGGGATCACCGTATGCCCTTTGAGATCGACGATCTGCGTTCCCTCGGCGGCAAAGCTCATGATCCGATCGTGGCTTCCGGTGGCAACAATTTTTCCGTCGGCGATGGCCACGGCTTCCGCCAGCGGATTCGCACGATCGAGGGTATGAATCTGGCCGTGGGTCAGAATCAGTGTGGCAGTTTGCGACATAACACACTCCTTGGGGAGGCTGACTCAGTTTTTCTTCAACCAGCCAGCAAACAGGCGGGTCACGATGGGCATCCAGAACCAGACCACCAGCGCAACCACGCAGGCATCATTGATCAGGTGCAGCAGCAGGCTCCCCTTAAGCGACGGCAACAGCATGCCGGTCACCGTCGGCACCAGGTTGGTGCTGGGGAAAATCACCAGCAGGGTGATCAGAAACTGTTTCCAGCGCCGCGGCTGGCGCACATTCGCCACCGGCGGAGTAAACCAGAAGGCCGGTTCGGTCCGCACCTCCGTCCGATCGCCCTCCGTCAGCAGCGGGGCAATTTCCGCCACCAGCTGACGACGGGTTTCCGACTGCGTCCAGGCATAGAGATGCTCCAGGGTGTCGAAGCGGATAATCACGCTCCACAGATTCTGCCCTGCGGCGGGCCGGATCACATTCGCCCCGAGATGGCCGGGAAACTCAGCCGCGATGGGCATGATTTTGCCGAGCCACTCTTCGTAGCGCTGGCCGTGTTGCGGATCGAGCAGATGGCTGATGACCAGGGTCACCGATTTTTGCTGCGCCATAAAGATTCCTTGCTTCAGGGGAATGGCAGGATGATTCTCGCCATTAGCCATAGATGACCATACACAACGTCATTCATGCTGCGTCGAGGCGGCAAGCCGGCACGTCCCGGGAGCTGACATAAGTCAGTGACCGGGGCGGGCAAACCCAGCTAACAAAGAGGCAGCCTGAAGGGTGAAGTGTATTTAAGCTTTACGCTCTGGCGCGCCATGCACCATGGTATAAGCGTAATCCACGCCCATCCCGTAAGCGCCGCTGTGTTCGCGCACCAGGTCCATCACCGCATCGTAAGTCGCTTTGCGCGACCAGTCGCGCTGGTACTCCAGCAGCACCTGCTGCCAGGTCACCGGCACCGCGCCCGCCTGCACCATCCGGTCAATGGAGCGCTCATGGGCGTCGACAGAGGTACCGCCGGAGGTATCGGTGACCACATACACTTCGTAGCCCGCCTCCAGGGCCATCAGCGCCGGAAACGTCAGGCAAACTTCGGTCCACAGAGCGGAGATCACCAGCTTTTTACGGCCGGTCGCTTTCACCGCCGCAACGAAGGCATCGTCTTCCCAGGAGTTCATTGAAGTACGCTCAATCGGCTTGACGTCAGGATGCACGGCCAATAATTCCGGCCAAATATAACCGCTGAAGCTTTTGGTCTCTACGGAAGTGTAAATCACCGGTACATTAAAAATTTTGCCGGCTTTAGCCAGCGCCACGGTGTTATTTTTGAGGGTCTGGCGATCGATATTCGCCACGCCAAATGACATCTGTGGCTGATGATCAATAAAGATAAGGGCGGAATTAGTGGGATCGAGCAGTTCACGAATAGACATTAAATACCTTCTTAATCAATTAGTTAAAAAGATGACATGATGGTTAATGCGTCGTGTAGATCCTGACTGATAAAGCATGGTGAGTATAGCCAGTTATTTCTAACAAGTTATTAAAGTTTTTTTGTGGTTTATATTTTGTCAGCGGTTAGTATTTACTCATGCCAGCGTTCATCAAAATTTTACGGCAAACTGTTCTGATTTATTCACTGGCATTGATTATTGCGCTTAGGTACAACAAGGGGAAATTAATGAATGGAAACTCCTGATGCGCGTAAACTTTGATGTTCTGATGATCCTTGATGCGCTGGACCGACACGGATCCTTCGCCACCGCCGCAGAGTCGCTGTATAAAACCCCCGCCGCTCTGAGCTATATGATCCAGAAGCTGGAGAGCGATCTGGAGATCGTCTTGTTGGATCGTTCCGGCCATCGGGCAAAATTTACTGATACCGGGAGGCTGATGCTGGAGAAGGGGCGACAGCTTTTAAGCGCCGCCAGAGATCTGGAAAAGCAGGCCCAGCAGCTGAGCGCGGGCTGGGAGCGAGAGCTGGCGATCGCCCTCGACGCCTCGTTTCCCTTTTCGGCCCTGCTGCCGCTGATCGCCGAGTTCTACGCGCAAAACCCGCAGACCCGGCTGAACTTCAGTCATCACACCCTCGCCGGTTCATGGGAAGAGCTGACCCACCATGGCGCGGATATTATCCTCGGCGCCATCAATGAGCCGCCCACCTCTGCCGAGTGGTCATGGCAAACCCTCGGCGCGCTGGATAACATTTTCGTGGTCGCCCCGGCCCACCCGCTGGCCGGAGCGGAAACGCCGCTCAGCAATAAGCAGCTCAGCCAGCACCGGGCGGTGGTGATCCGCGACAGCGCCCGCTATTGCCATCCGCTGAACAGCAATCTGCTTGATGAACAGCCGCAAATCGGCGTCGATGATTTCGCCAGCAAAGTCGAACTGCTGTGCGCCGGGCTGGGCTGCGGCTTTCTGCCGCGTCATATCGCCCGCCCGTGGCTGGAAAAAGGCTGTCTGGTGGAGAAAAGCGTCGCCGGCTGGCGGGAAAAAGATATCACCTACATGGCCTGGCGCAGCGGGAATGACGGACTGGCTCAGCGCTGGTGGCGGGAGGCGCTCCTCTGCGACGACCTGCTGAGCCAGCTCTATCGTTAACGGCCTGACCAGACGCAGGCGGAGATAGCCGGGAGGGTCAGCACCCCGTCATGGAAGGCGCCAGCGCCTTCCTGCAGCGTCCAGCCCCCCACGTCCAACAGCGGCGAATCCTCGATAACCACTTCGCAGGCTTCGCCGCGGTTAATCGCCACCAGTACCCGCTGCTGTTTGTAGACGCGGACAAACACCACCACGTTATCCTCGGCGTAAATCACCTGGCAGCCGCCGTAGCGCAGCGCCTGGTGGGCTTTACGCAGTTTCGCCATTCGCTGATACAGCGCCAGCAGCTGGGTATCCTGCAGCGCCGGATCCCACGGGAACGGTTTGCGGCAGAACGGATCGTTATTACCATCTACGCCCACCTCATCGCCGTAGTAGATGCACGGTACCCCGGGCCAGCTGAACAGCCACACCACCGCCAGCGGCAGACGCGCTACGTCTTTGCCAAGGAGAGATTTAAAACGCGCCGTATCATGGCTGTCGAGCTGGTTGAACATCCGCAGCTGCTGCTGATGCGACAGCCCGGCGCGATAATTATCCATCCACGCCATACAGGTCTGGGCGTCTATCTTCTGCGGATCGTAAGAGATATCGGTATTGGCGAGGAATCCCCAGATCGGGAAGGTGAAGCCGCGGTAGTTCATTGCCGCATCTTCGGCATCCGCCTGCAGCCACTGGCGCGCGTCGCCAAAATGTTCGCCAAAGACAAAGGCTTCCGGCTGCGTTTGTTTCGCCGCCTGGGTGATGCCGGCGATATGCCGCAGGTTATTCCGCGCCCCGCCGCCTTCGCCGAGCATATGCACCACGTCCAGACGCCAGCCGTCCATACTCCACGGCGCCTTCAGCCAGTGGCGTACGATGCTGTCCTCGCCGGCATAGATCTCGTTGACCAGGCTGGTCGACCGATAGTCGAGCTTCGGCAGACTGGCATAGCCCAGCCAGTTGTGCGCCTGCCCCTCCCCGGAGAAGGTAAACCAGTCGCGCCACGGGGAGTCCGGATGGTGGCCGGCGCCGCCGCTGCCCTGCTGGTGGCGATCGAACCAGGGATGGGAATCGCCGGTATGGTTGAACACGCCGTCGAGGATCATGCGCATCCCCGCCCGCTGGGTGTTGTGGCGCAAGCGGAGCAGCGCCGCGTCGCCGCCAAACTGCGGATCGACGCGCCGATAATCCTCGGTGTCGTATTTATGCACGCTGGGGGCGGCGAAGACCGGGTTCAGATACAGGGCGGTGACGCCGAGCTGCTTCAGGTAAGGCAGTTTTTCGCTGATGCCGTCGAGATCCCCGCCGTAGAACGTCGACCCGCCCGCCTCGCCGGTAAGCGGTTCGTCCCACGCCTTGCGCACAATCTCCCGTCCCGCCGCGTGATGGTAATAGACCGCATCCTGTTCGGCGTCACGCGCAGCGCTGCGGGCAAAGCGATCGGGGAAAATCTGGTAGAAAACCTGATCGGCCACCCACTGCGGGCCGGCGTCCGGCAGGTCGACGGCGAACTGCTCCAGCCTGGCCGGCGGGAAACGGCTGAAGCCCTGCGGCGTAAACCAGCGCTGATGGTCGGCCCACAGTAGCTTAAAGCTGTAGCGGCGGCGCGGCTGACCGCTGGCGAGAGAGATTTCGCCGCGCCATGCCACCACACCCGGCCTCGGCGCCTGGCGGAGGCGCTGCATCGGCAGCGACAGCTCTTCGTTATCTTCTTCCGCGCGCAGCGTGATCCGCTGCGGCAGCGACTCACCGCTCAACCACAGGGTAATAAACAGTCGGTCCTGTTGCACCTTGATAAAGGGTGCAACCGGAAGGTGCCATGCCTTCAACATCGTGAATCCTCATTGTGCAGAATGGGCACACCTTGCCATAGCCGTCAGGCGCAGAACTCATCGTCACAGGATTTTTTGGGGGAGGATAACGGGGGAGGACGCGGGTCGGCAAGCCGCCCCGGTCGCGCGATGCAGACCGGGGCGATGTTGATTACTGTGCCTGCGCCAGGCGGCGCTCACGACGGGTCTTAAAGACCCAGCCCAGCAGCAGCAGTGCAATCCACGCCATACCGACGTACAGCGAGATGCGGGTGTCCGGATGATAGCCGATCAGGGCGATAATAAACGCCAGGAACAGCAGGCCGACAACCGTGGTTGCCACCCCACCGGGAACTTTGAATTTCAGGGCTTTGACCTCCTCCGGCGACAGACGGCGGCGGAAGGCAATCTGCGACAGCAGGATCATAATCCACACCCACACGGTGGCGAAGGTGGCCAGCGAGGCGATCACCAGGAAGACGTTTTCCGGCATGATGTAATTGAGGTATACCGCAAACAGCAGCGCAATGGTCATCACCATCACCGTCACCCACGGAATACCGCGACGCGAGGTTTTAGCGAACACCTTCGGCGCGCTCCCCTGCTCGGCCATGCCGTGCAGCATACGACCCACGCCGAACACGTCGGAATTAATCGCCGACAGCGAGGCCGTCAGGACCACGAAGTTAAGAATGCTGGCCGCGAAGGTAATGCCCAGATGCTGGAAGGTCAGGACAAAGGGGCTGCCGTCGGTACCCACCTGGTTCCACGGATAGATAGACATAATGACAAACAGCGTGCCGACATAGAACACCAGAATGCGCATCGGCACCGAGTTGATAGCGCGTGGAATGGATTTCTCCGGATCTTTCGCCTCACCGGCGGTAATACCGATGATTTCGATACCACCGTAGGCGAACATCACCATCTGCAGCGACATCACCATTCCCAGCCAACCGTTGCTGAAGAAGCCGCCGTTGCTCCAGAGGTTATGAATGCCCGTCGGCTGGCCGCCGTTGCCGATCCCCCAGATAATGATGCCGAACCCGGCGAGGATCATAATGATGATGGTGGCCACTTTGAAGAACGAGAACCAGAACTCCAGCTCGCCAAACACCTTGACGCTCATCAGGTTGACGGCGCAGATGATGAGCACCACGCTGAGCACCCAGATCCAGTGCGGCACCGTCGGGAACCAGACGCCCATGTAGATACCGAAGGCGGTGACGTCGGCGATGGCGACGATCAGGATTTCAAAGCAGTAGGTCCAGCCGGTGATATAGCCCGCCAGTCCGCCGAGGTTTTCCTGAGCATAGCGGGAGAATGAGCTGGCGGAAGGGTTATGCACCGACATCTCACCGAGCGCGCGCATAATGATATATGCCGCGACGCCGCCGATAATGTAGGCCAACAGTACGCTGGGTCCGGCCATTTTAATCGCGTCGGCTGAACCGTAAAAAAGCCCGGTGCCGATGGCGGAACCCAGGGCCATAAAGCGGATGTGCCGGGTGCTTAGCCCGCGCTTAAGCTTGTTACTACTTTCCATCGTGGTTTTTCAATGCCGTTTAACACAAAAAATAAAAAACCACGGAACCCGAAGTCCCGTGGTTAAACGCTTGTCCTCAACGCCGGTTAGTGCGCGCTGGAGGTCACCTGACGTCCGGCGGCACGGTCCCAGATCACCGCGAGGATTGCCATCACGGCGGTCGGCATCAGCCAGGCCAGACCTTGCTCCGCCAGCGGCAGACGCGCGGTCCAGGCCGGCAGGATAGCGGCAAACGCCGATGACTTAATCCCGTCAATGATACCAAACATCAGACTGATAAACATGGCCGGCGCGATAACACGTGACGAATTATGCCACCAACTGCGGGTAAAGCTTAATACAACCAGTGCGATACACGGCGGATAGATAGCGGTCAACACCGGAATCGACACCTGAATCAGGTGGCTCAGACCAAGGTTGGAGACCGCCATCGAGAACAGGCCGAGGATGAAGACCAGCGTGCGATAGGAGAACGGCAGATACTGGGCAAAGAACTCAGCGCAGGCGCAGGTCAGACCCACCGCCGTCACCAGGCAGGCGATGAAGATCAGCGCTGCCAGCAGGAAGCTACCCGCCCCGCCGAAGGTATGCTGCACGTAAGCGTGGAGGATTGCCGCGCCGTTAGCGGACTGGTCCACGAGGGTGGCGCTATCAGAGCCCAGACGGAACAGCGCCAGATACAGCAGGGTCAGACCGACGCCTGCCATCAGGCCCGCCCAGACGGTGTAGCGGGTCAACAAACGCGCTTCGCTGACGCCGCGGGAGCGTGCGGCATTGACAATCACGATCCCGAACACCATCGCGCCGAGGGTGTCCATGGTCAGGTAGCCGTTAACGAAGCCATTGGAGAATGGCGCGGTACGATACGCTTCCATCGCGTCGCTGATCGGGCCCGCCGGCCAGACAACCGCGGCGACCGCCAGCACAATCAGGGCGATAATTTTCAGCGGCGCAAGGAAATTTCCCACCGTATCCAGCAGTTTACCCGGATAGAGTGAGACCAGGATCACCAGCGCGAAGTAGATAACGCTGTAGATCAGCAGCGGCAACGGGCCGTCGCCGGTCAGCGGCGCAATCCCGACCTCAAAAGAGACGGTCGCGGTGCGCGGGGTCGCGAACAGCGGTCCTACCGCGAGATAACACACCACCGCCAGCAGGATACCCGCCACTTTACCAATCGGGGTGCTCAGGCTTTCAACGCCGCCGCCGACTTTCGCCAGCGCCACCACCGTCAGCACCGGCAGACCCACCGCAGTGATCAGGAAGCCGATCGCCGCCGTCCAGACGTGCTCGCCCGCCTGTAAGCCAACCATCGGAGGGAAAATAATATTGCCTGCGCCAACGAACAACGCGAAGGTCATAAAGCCCAACGCTATGATGTCGCGAGATTTTAACTGATGGGTCATAAATTCATTACTGCCTGTGGATGTGGTGTTGTAAAAAAATGGAAAAATACCGCGCTACCCTCTCAGGGACGATACAGCGGCGATTGCCGGTAAACTCAGCGAGATATGCTCCCGAAGCGGCGTGGGAAAGAATTGTTTTTGGTATTACCACGCAAAAGCAGTCTGTCATCGACTGCGCAGGCGCAATTTAAACGCTTATAACGTTTTAAAGCAAGGCACGATCGCAAAAGCAGATGATTATGCCAATTATCAGTTTAACACCAGAATCATTTACCATATTGATGGAAAACCCGTGGCTTATCATGCGAACAAAAAAGCAGCGCACGTTCATTAAATAGGCGAGGGGAAAATGACTGCCAATGAAAATGACCAGCCGAAGCTGGTCATTGGCAAGATAAGCTGACAGTGCGCCGCTCAGGTGTCGTTTCTGGCAATTAATCGTTCCGGGAGCAGGAAGCTAAAACGGGTTCCCTTGCCCACCGTACTCTCTATTTCCAGTCGGCTGTCATGATGGTTGACCGCGTGTTTGACAATCGCCAGCCCCAGGCCGCTCCCCCCCGTTTGCCGGGAGCGGGCTTTATCCACCCGATAGAAACGCTCGGTCAGACGGGGAATATGCTCCGGGGCAATGCCTGGCCCATTATCTTCGACGCTGAACAGCGCCCCCTGCGGCGTTCGCTGCCAGCTGACGCGAATTTCAGTGCCCGGCGGGGTGTGGTTCACCGCGTTATAAACCAGGTTAGAAATGGCGCTGCGCAGCTGCTCCTCGTTGCCCAGCACCTTGAGCTGCTCATCGACGGTAAAAAACAGCGTCTGCTTATCCTGGCTGAGAGTCTGCGCCTCGCGCTCCACCACCCGCAGCATCATCGGCACGTCGATGCGGTCATTCATCGCCAGCGCCGGCGCGGCTTCAATACGCGACAGCGTGAGCAGCTGCTTCACCAGCCCCTCCATACGCTGGGTTTGCTCACGCATGGTGTGCAGGGCCTTTTCACGGGTCGCCCCTTCCAGCACCTGCTCCTGCATCATCTCCAGATAGCCTTGCAGCACCGTCAGCGGGGTGCGCAGCTCATGGCTGACGTTAGCGAAGAAATTACGCCGCGCCCCTTCCAGTTGGTGCATCTGCGTCACGTCGCGCGCCACCATCAGCCACTGCTTGTCGCTGTAGGGCATCACGCGAATTTCCAGATGACGGGCATTATTCAGCACCAGATTGAGCGGTTTTGAAAAATCACGCTGTTTCAGGTAGGTGGCGAATTCAGGATAGCGCAGAAGGTTAAGAATGTTTTGCCCACTGTCGTCCGGCCAGCGCAGGTTTAAAATCTGCTGCGCCAGGCCATTACACCAGAAAATGGCCCCCTCCTCCGTGGTCAGGACCACCGCGTCCGGCAACGATTCCGCTCCACTGCGGAAGCGTTTAATCAGGCTTCCCAGCTCACGTCGACGCTTTTTATTACGCATCTGCATCTGGTGCAGACCATACAGCAGCGGCTCCCAGCTGCCGCGGCCGGGCGGAGGGGTCATGCTCCGGTCCACCCACAGCCACCACGACAGGCGCATCAAATTCCAGAAATGCCAGATCAGCAAACCGGTCACTGCCGCCAGTAAAAACCACGGCAAATGACCCACAAACGCCCCCAGAATCAGGGCCGGAATACACGCTAAAAAGAGCTCCAGCGCCAGCCTTTTCCATGACAGCCGTTCCAGCACGGGTCACACTCCTGTCAAAATTCAGAAACGGGCGGAGAAACGATACCCCGTGCCGCGAACCGTTTGCACCATCCGATCATGGCCACTGTGTTCCAGCGCTTTGCGCAGGCGACGAATATGGACGTCCACCGTGCGGTCTTCCACATAGACGTTGGTTCCCCAAACGTGGTTCAGCAGCTGCTCGCGGCTGTACACCCGCTCTGGATGGGTCATAAAGAAATGCAATAATTTAAATTCCGTTGGCCCCATGTCCAGCGGACTTTCGCCGGTCATCACCCGGTGCGATGAGGGATCGAGGCTCAGCCCCTGCATTTCAATCACCTCTTCCACCGCCATCGGCGAAATACGGCGCATCACCGCTTTGATTCTCGCCACCAGCTCCTTCGGTGAGAAAGGCTTGGTAATGTAGTCGTCCGCCCCGGTCTCCAGGCCGCGAACGCGATCCTCTTCTTCTCCGCGCGCGGTCAGCATCACCACCGGAATATCACGGGTCATCGCCTCGCGCTTGAGCAGCTTAATAAACTGCAGCCCCGAACCGCCCGGCAGCATCCAGTCAAGGAGAATCAAATCAGGCCAGGGTTCATTGAGTTGATTCACCGCGCTGTCATAATCTTCCGCTTCGACAGGCTGAAAGCCATTTTGCTCCAGAACAAAGCAGACCATTTCGCGGATTGGAGCTTCATCTTCAACGACCAGAATTCTTCTCGCCATTATTTACCCTGTGTTTTTTAGCCATCAGTATAGAAGTGCGGCGTCATTATGCGTCACTTTTGTGACAGATTTATGAAAAAAATGACCGTCTGATGATCGGGTATTTTGAAGCATGACGCGGACTTACCCCTCTCCGACAAATGGTATACTGCCGCTCATGCTTTTTTCGCTAGGGAAGATTTATGCGCATCCTTCACACCTCCGACTGGCACCTGGGCCAGAATTTTTACAGCAAAAGCCGTGCGGCCGAACATGACGCCTTCCTGAGCTGGCTGCTGGCCCGCGCGCAGGAGCATGAAGTCGACGCCATCATCGTGGCCGGCGATATTTTTGATACCGGATCGCCGCCGAGCTACGCTCGCGAACTGTATAACCGCTTTGTCGTCCAGTTGCAGCAGACCGGCTGTCGCCTGGTGGTGCTGGCGGGCAACCACGATTCGGTGGCAATGCTCAATGAATCCCGCGATATCCTCGCCTTTTTACACACCACCGTCGTGGCGAACGCCGGCTGCCCGCCCATTGAGCTGCCGCGGCGCGACGGCACCCCTGGGGCTATCTTCTGCCCGGTGCCGTTTTTACGCCCGCGCGAGCTGGTCATCAGCCAGGCCGGCCACTCCGGTCGGGAAAAACAGCAGCAGCTGCTGCACGCCATCAGCGACTATTATCAGGAACAGTATCAGCAGGCCTGCGCGCTGCGCGGCGATCGCCCGCTGCCCGTCATTGCCAGCGGCCATCTGACCACCGTCGGCGCCAGCAAAAGCGATGCCGTTCGCGACATTTATATCGGCACGCTGGATGCCTTCCCGGCGCAGCACTTCCCCCCTGCCGACTACATTGCGCTGGGCCATATTCACCGGGCGCAGGTGGTCGGCGGCTGCGAGCACATCCGCTACAGCGGCTCGCCGCTGCCGCTGAGCTTTGATGAAACCGGCAAAGCGAAATCGGTGCATCTGGTGAGCTTTAGCGATGGGCGACTCAGCGCCGTGGAAACCCTCGAGGTGCCCGTCACCCAGCCGCTGGCGGTCATCAAAGGCGATCTGGCCGCCATCACCGCCCAGCTGGAGCACTGGCGCGGCGTTGAACAGGACCCGCCGGTGTGGCTGGATATCGAAATCACCACCGAGGAGTACCTGCACGATATTCAGCGTCAAATTCAGGCGCTGACGGAGGATCTGCCGGTGGAAGTATTGCTGGTGCGCCGCAGCCGCGAGCAGCGCGAGAAAATACTGCTCAACGCCCAGCGGGAGACCCTCAGCGAACTGAAGGTGGAAGAGGTGTTCGAGCGCCGGCTGGCGCTGACCGAGATTGACGATGAGAAGCGCGCCCGGCTGCACGAGCTGTTCGCCCATACGCTGCATACGCTCACCGCGGAGGACGAAAACGCATGAAAATCCTCAGTCTGCGTCTGAAAAACCTCAACTCCCTGAAAGGGGAATGGAAGATAGACTTTACCGCCGAGCCGTTCGCCAGCAACGGCCTGTTCGCCATTACCGGCGCCACCGGCGCCGGGAAAACCACCCTGCTCGACGCCATTTGCCTGGCGCTCTATCATGAGACGCCGCGCCTGAATAAAGTCTCCCAGTCGCAAAACGACCTGATGACCCGCGATACCGCCGAGTGTCTGGCGGAGGTGGAGTTTGAAGTGAAGGGCATCGCCTACCGCGCCTTCTGGAGCCAGAACCGGGCGCGTAACCAGCCGGATGGCAATCTGCAGGCGCCCCGCGTAGAGCTGGCGCGCTGCGCCGACGGCAAAATCCTCGCCGATAAGGTCTCGGATAAGCTGGAGCAAACCGCGACGCTCACCGGCCTCGACTATGGCCGCTTCACCCGCTCGATGCTACTCTCCCAGGGACAATTTGCCGCCTTCCTGAACGCGAAGCCGAGCGATCGCGCGGAGCTGCTGGAGGAGCTGACAGGCACGGAAATCTACGGTCAGATTTCGGCGATGGTCTATGAGCAGCACAAAGCCGCTCGCCATACGCTGGAGAAGTTCGAAGCCCAGGCGGCGGGCATCGTCCTGCTGACGGAGGCCCAGCAGCAGGCGCTGCAGGAAAGTTTGCAGGTGCTTACTGACGAAGAGAAAGCCCTGCTGGCGCAGCAGCAAAACCAGCAGCGGCAGCTCCAGTGGCTAACGCGCCGCGACGAGCTGGCGCAGCAGCAGCAGCAGGCGGTCAGCGGCCAGCAGCAGGCCCGCCAGGCGCTGGCCGACGCCGCGCCGGCGCTGGCGAAGCTTGAGCTGGCCCAGCCCGTCGCCCAGCTGCGCCCCCTGTGGGAGCGCCATCAGGAGCACGCGGCAGGCCTGGAGCAAACCCGCCAGCGAATCAATGAAGTAAATGCTCGCTTACTTGCCAGCACGGCGCTGCGCGCGCGCATCCGCCGCAGCGCCCTGCACGCCCAGCAGCAGCGGCAGGCTGAACTGACCGATCTGGCGCAGTGGCTGGCGGCCCATGAGCGATTCCGCTTGTGGGGCCAGGAGATTGCCGGCTGGCGGGCGCAATTTTCGCAGCTAACGCGGGATAAACAGCAGCTGACGGCCCAGACCAGCCGCCTGGCCGCGCTGCGCGAGAAGCTGACCGCGCTGCCGGCCAGCCCTTTGTCGCTGAGCGCCGATGACGTTGCGGCGGCGATAGCGCAGCAAACCCAGTCGCGACCGCTGCGCCAGCGGCTGCTCTCCCTGCATGAACAGCATCAGCTGCTGCGCAAGCGTCTGCGCCAGAACGCCGAAAGCGTACAGCAGGCGCAGGCGGAGCAGGCAAAACTCAACGCTACCCTGGCGCAACGCCGGGCGCAGTACAAAGACAAAAACCAGCACTATCTCGACCTGAAAGCGCTCTGCCAGCGGGAAGAAACGATTAAAGATCTGGAAGATTACCGCGCCCGGCTTGAGGCGGGTAAGCCCTGCCCGCTGTGCGGCTCCTGTGAACATCCGGCGATTGAGCAATACGCCTCGCTAACAGTCACGGATAATCAGCGCCGCCGCGATGCGCTGGAAAAAGAGGTCGCCGCGCTAAAAGAAGAAGGTCTGCTGATCCTCGGGCAGGTCAACGCCCTGACGCAGCAGCTCCAGCGTGAGACCGAAGCGGCCGGGCGGCTCGCTGAGGAAGAGCAAGCGCTCACTAAAGCATGGCAGGAAACCTGCGCCTCTCTGCAGGTCACGCGGGATATTGCGCAAGAGATAAACGACTGGATCCAGGAGCAGGAGCGCTACGAGCAACAGCTCTACCAGCTCAGCCAGCGCCTGATGCTGCAAAGCCAGCTCAACGATCAGGAGGCGCTGGAGCGCCAGGCTCTGCAGCAGCTGACGGCCACGCGCCAGGGGCTGGAGAGCGCCCTGCAGGCCCTGACGCTGACCCTACCGGAAGAAGGGACAGAATCCGCCTGGCTGAACGCTCGCGAAAGCGAATTTTCCCAGTGGCAGGCGCAACAGACCCGGCATGGCGCCATTCAGGAGCAGATTGCCGCCCTGCAGCCGCTGCTCGAGACGCTGCCAGCCAGCGACGAGGCAGAGGCTGAAGCTGAAGCGGAACCGGCGATCCCCGACAACTGGCGCGCGATCCACGAAGAGTGCCTGGCGCTGCACAGCCAGCTTGTCGCCCAGCAGCAGCTGGAGACCGAAGAGAAGGCGCGCCTGGACCAGTCGCAGGCGCAATTTACCGCCGCCCTGGCCGCCAGCCGCTTTAACGATCGGCAGGCGTTCCTCGCCGCGCTGCTGGACGACGAGACCGCCCAGCGGCTAACGCAGTTAAAACAGACGCTGGAGCAGCAGCTTCAGCAGGCGACGGCGCTCTGCGAGCAGGCGACCCGGCAGCAGCAGGCGCACCTGGCGCTGCGTCCGCAAGGGACGGACGCGGACATCCCCGCCCTGCAAACTCAGCTGCACGACCTGGCCCAGCGGCTGCGGGACAACACCACCCGCCAGGGCGAGATCCGTCAGCAGCTCAGGCAGGACGCAGAGAGCCGTCAGCATCAGCAGGCGCTGGAGCGGCAGATTGCAGAGGCGGCGCAGCTGGCGGATGACTGGGGCTATCTCAACTCGCTGATCGGCTCCAGCACCGGCGATCGGTTCCGCAAATTCGCCCAGGGGCTGACGCTGGATAATCTGGTCTGGCTGGCAAACCAGCAGCTTAACCGCCTGCACGGGCGCTATCTGCTGCAGCGCAAAGCCAGCGAAGCGCTGGAGCTGGAGGTGGTCGATACCTGGCAGGCCGACGCCGTGCGCGACACCCGCACCCTCTCCGGCGGCGAAAGTTTCCTCGTCAGCCTGGCGCTGGCGCTGGCGCTGTCAGACCTGGTGAGCCATAAGACGCGGATTGACTCTCTGTTTCTTGATGAGGGCTTCGGCACCCTCGACAGCGAAACGCTGGACACGGCGCTGGACGCGCTGGATGCCCTCAACGCCAGCGGCAAGATTATCGGGGTGATCAGCCACGTGGAGGCGATGAAAGATCGCATTCCGGTGCAGATCAAAGTGAAAAAGATAAATGGCCTGGGCTACAGTCGGCTGGATAGAGCGTTTGCGGTGGAGTGAGGTCTGAGTCATTACGATGTTCCCTCACCCTAACCCTCTCCGGGGGGAGAGGGAACCGTCCGGCGCTGGTTTTCCGTTTCGTACGCTGTTGCGATTACCCCTCTCCCCGCAAGAGACCGGGGGTTCCTGCCACACCCCCAACCACCGACGCCGCCTTTCCCCCTCTCCCTCCGGGAGAGGGCCGGGGTGAGGGGGAGTGGTTCAGGTCCCCTGTAGCGGCCACAGCCATGCCGCGCCGCGTACTCCGCTGGAGTCGCCGTGCATCGCTTTACGGATCGGCGTTTCACACTCGCCGCCGAAGACCCACTGTTTCACCAGGTCCGGCACCGTCTGATACAGCCGCTCGACGTTGCTCATCCCGCCGCCGAGCACGATGACGTCCGGATCGAGGATGTTCACCACGTGGGCGAGCGATTTCGCCAGCCGCTGTTCATAGCGGCTCAGCGCCAGTTCAGCTTTTTCGTCACCTTCACCCACCAGGCGCATAATCTCGCTGCCGCTTAACCCCTTGCCGCTCAGCCGCTGATAGTCAGTGGCAAAGCCGGTGCCGGAGATAAAGGTTTCGATACACCCCTGTTTACCGCAGTAGCAAGGCACTTCCGCACGGTAGCGCAGCTCATCGTCGTTCATCCACGGCAATGGGTTATGTCCCCACTCGCCGGCGTTACCGTTGCCGCCGATATGCGCCCGCCCGTTGAGCGCTACGCCCGCGCCGCAGCCGGTGCCGATAATCACCGCGAACACCGTTTGCGCCCCCGCCGCCGCGCCGTCCACCGCTTCCGACACCGCCAGACAGTTGGCGTCGTTAGCCAGCCGGACTTCGCGGTCAAGGCGCAGGCTGAGGTCCTTGTCAAAGGGCTGGCCGTTGAGCCAGGTCGAGTTGGCGTTTTTCACTACCCCGGTATAGGGCGAAATCGAGCCCGGGATCCCCATCCCCACGGTGCCACGCTGTCCGGTCGCCTGCTCGGCCATCGCCACCAGGGTAGCGATAGTCTCGATGGTTTGCCGGTAATCCTCCCGCGGCGTGGGTAACCGATGGCGAAACAACTGCTCTCCCTGGTCGCTCAGGGCTATCACTTCGGTTTTTGTACCACCTAAATCAATACCAATACGCACGCTCAGCTCCTCACCCCGATTAACAATGCAAGCATAGCGACAATTCGCTATCATGCCCGCCTGATTTAACGACAAAGCCGTGGAAATTATCATGCTGTGGTTCAAAAATTTAATGGTTTACCGTCTCAGCCGCGATATCGAATTGCGCGCCGAGGAGATGGAAAAACAGCTGGCCGAGCTGACATTTACCCCTTGTGGCAGCCAGGATATGGCGAAAACCGGTTGGGTATCGCCGATGGGATCGCACAGCGACGCGCTGACGCATACGGCGAACGGCCAGATCATTATCTGCGCGCGTAAAGAAGAAAAGATCCTGCCGTCGCCGGTGATCAAGCAGGCGCTGGAGGCGAAGATCCAGAAGCTCGAAGCCGATCAGGGGCGCAAGCTGAAGAAGACTGAGAAAGATTCCCTGAAAGATGAAGTGCTGCACTCGCTGCTGCCGCGCGCCTTCAGCCGCTTCAGCCAGACGATGATGTGGATCGACACCGTCAACGGCCTGATCATGGTGGACTGCGCCAGCGCGAAAAAAGCGGAAGATACCCTGGCCCTGCTGCGTAAAACCCTCGGCTCGCTGCCGGTGGTGCCGCTGACCCTGGAGAATCCGATCGAGCTGACGCTGACCGAGTGGGTCCGCTCCGGCACCGTAGCGCAGGGCTTCCAGCTGCTGGACGAAGCCGAGCTGAAAGCGATGCTGGAAGATGGCGGCGTGATCCGCGCCAAGAAGCAGGATCTGGTCAGCGACGAAATCGCTGTGCACATTGAGGCCGGGAAGGTCGTCACCAAGCTGGCGCTGGACTGGCAGCAGCGTATTCAGTTTGTGATCTGCGACGACGCGTCAATTAAGCGCCTCAAGTTCTGCGATGAATTACGCGACCAAAACGAAGATATCGATCGGGAAGATTTCGCCCAGCGCTTTGACGCCGACTTTATCTTAATGACCGGCGAACTGGCTGCCCTGATCCAAAGCCTGGTGGAAGGGCTCGGCGGCGAAGCGCAGCGCTAAGCGCCGCTTTCTTTCCTGCCTGACAGGAAAAAAATACAACCCGGCGGCAAGCGCCGGGCGTTACGCTGACTTACAGATAGCGGCACAGATAGGAGGTTGGCTCAGCCACCTGCAGATGGAATTCGCTGTTGCCTGGCACATTGAAGGCTTCGCCGGCGGCGTATACTTTCCACTCAGTCTCACCCGGCAGCAGGACATTCAGCGCCCCGCTGACCACCGTCATCTCTTCCGGCTGCGCCGTACCAAAGGTGTATTCTCCTTCCGCCATCACGCCAACGCTGGCGCGACCGGTACTGCTGCTGGTGAAGCCAATGGATTTCACTTTTCCGTCAAAGTATTCATTGCTTTGAAGCATAAACAAGCCCTTCTGATCGTCGTTGAAAGGCTCAATATAGGGGGCGCTCCTTGCCCCTGTCACGTGAAATTAACACATTAGACTAATAGTTCTGCCGCCAGTCGGGAAACCAGCACATTCGACAGCAAAACCGGGACATCAAGGGCTTTTTGTAACACATCGCGATGATGCTGATAGTAACCGAGACAGTCGAGGACCAGCACGTCGGCCCCCTGCTCCAGCAGCGCTTTACCGGCGGTTAACAGCTCACTGTCGCTACCGGTAAACGGGTTGGCCAACGCGTAGTACGGTGACTTCTCCAGTGAATGCCACTTTTGTCGCTGCATGGGCATGATCTCTTCCACCGGCACGATCACCCCGACCTGGTGCCCATCGACGATCGACGCCACAAGCGGCGGAATGATCCGCTGCGGCTCGAGGAGGATCGCGTGGTGGGTGGTAAAACCGGTCAGCTGTTCGGAGCTGAGCAGCAGGATCACATCAAAATGCTGTCGATCCAGCATGGCGATCACGCTGCGAACATCACGTTCAATTTTTTGTCGCGACACCATCACCAGCTGGTTATCGCTGAGCAAGGTCAACAGACCCTGTTCGCCGTCACCCACGGCGTACTCTGCCATCACGTCGTCACGCGTCATCTCGCCCAGCAGGCTGATGTGAGCGATCTGTTCTTCCCTGATATGTTCGGTCAGGAGCGGTAATACTCCCGCCAGCGGCACAACGCCGATGGTCAAAATTGCCATCGTTGCACTACTCATATCATGTACCTTTTCACTACCACTGCTTCAACACAGGCTTACCACACACAGCATTCGCCCCCCTGGTGAGTAAAAATCAACCGTCGAGAAGCGTAGCAGCTCCACGCCGCGGTTGAATGTAAAGATTACCGGGCGGCGGCGGCGTGCCTGAAAAATCCGTGTGTTAGAAATTCATTAGTACGACTGATAAATAAAAAATGTGAGATACGCCCGATATTGCCCGCAGGACAGGCAATCCGGGCTCAGGGGTTAAGACTTGTCGGGATCTTCATAACGCCGCTTGGCATCCACGGCTTCCTGCTCGGTAGGATGTTCGCTGATTAGCGAATCGGGCTCAGGATAGTCCGCGCGGAGTTGATACCAGGTCACCGTCTGACCCTGAGGACCTTTCTCTACCGCAACCACGCGCGCTTCTCTCGGATATGGGGGTCTGTTTGGCATAGTTCTTCCTTCTTCCGGTATCAGAACTATCAAGTATAGGCGCCCCTCGCCGCCTTAATGTAAGTAAATTCTTAACTTACCGGAGCTGCCGTCGCGCCGCACAGCATGGTCATAATTTGCTCCACCACCCGATCTGGGGAGGCTGTAGCATCGACAATATGATGGGCAGCATCACGGTATAACGCTTCACGCTGCGCCAGCACCTCGCCCACTTCCTCACGCACCGGTTTCCCGGTGAGCGTCGGCCGTTGTTCGGCTTTCGGGTAGGCTTCCAGACGGTCAATCAGCGCCGACACCGACGCCTGAAGATAAATCACCACGCCGTTCTCCCGCATAAACTGACGGTTACATTCCGCGAGGATGATGCCGCCGCCGGTGGCGATCACCGTATTCGGCAGGGTCACGGCCTTCAGCGACAGGGTCTCCAGCTCGCGAAAGCGCGCCCACCCTTCCGCCTGCACGATCTCCGCCACCGTCCGCTGCTCATGGGCCTGCAGCCGATGATCGGTATCGGAGAACTGAAAATGTCGCGCTCGCGCCAGCGCATGGCCGACGGTGGTTTTACCGCAGCCGCGTGGCCCGATGAGAAAGATTGGCTGTGTCATAACCGAAGACCCCCTGGTTCCGTCTGTCGCAAAAAAAGGAAAACGAAAGAACGTATTATCGCTGTCTGTTCCGCAACGTAGTCGTAAATAAAACGTTACACAACTTCTTTACACCCCATCACCGCAGTGAGGCAAAGGGCTCTTGATGTAAACTTATCATTGCATTTGGTGTTTAACCAGCTTTACTTTTCTGCCTGGCGTTATTTTTTATCCACTGCTGGCGTAAACGGTAACACATTTATGCATAGCTTTACGAAGCAACATATTTACAACATCGTGTTTCAGACGCACCCTGATGCCTATTCGACAGTGTGACAGAGGAATGTAACATGCAATCTGAAGAACAACGCCTTATTGATGGACTGTTTTCCCGGCTGAAAGAGGCTGAGGCGCACAGTGCATCGCGCGATGCCAGCGCCGAGGAGCGGATTGCCCAACACGTGAGCGCGCAGCCGGCTGCCCCCTACTATATGGCGCAAACCATCCTTATCCAGGAAGCCGCGATTAAACAGCTCAACGATCGCATCCAGGCGCTGGAGAGCCAGGTCAGCCAGCTGCAGGCGGCGAAGCCAAGCAGCGGCGGTTTCCTCTCCGGCCTGTTTGGCGGCGGCGGCTCGTCACGCGGTTCTGACCCGATCCCGGGCGCGGAGCAATACGGTCGCCCGCAGGCCAGCTCACAGCCGCAGTATGCCCCACAGCAGCAGCAGAGCTATGCCCCGCAGGCTGCCGCACGCGGCGGCGGCTTTATGGCGGGCGCGCTGCAAACGGCCGCAGGCGTAGCGGGCGGGGTGGTGCTGGGCAATATGCTGACCAGCATGTTCAGCGGCTCGCACCCGCAGGAGATTGTGAATATCATCGAAGAGAAGCCGCAGCCTGATGCTGACGCCCCCGCCGCACAGGAGACCGCCGCGGGTGACGATCCGTTCCGTCAGGGAGACGATCAGTTCCTTGCCGACAACACCTGGAACGACGACTTCGACGCCGGCTTTGGCGATGATGATATTGGCAGCGATGACGACAGTTGGGTTTAACCCTGCTGACGTTTAACCGCCAGCAACCACTTCTCCAGCTCGGCGGCAAACTGTTGCCGATCGCGCTGCGATAAACTATCCGGGCCGCCGGTCTGAACGCCGCTGGCCCGTAATGTCTCCATAAAATCCCGCATCGTCAACCGCTCGCGGATCGTCGCTTCGCTGTAGCGCTCTCCGCGCGGATTGAGCGCCGCCCCGCCCTTCGCCAGCACCTCCGCCGCCAGCGGAATATCGGCGGTGATCACTAAATCCCCCGCCGCGCACTGACGGACAATTTCGTTATCCGCCACGTCAAAACCCTGCTCAACCCGCAGGGTGCGGATGAAACGCGACGGCGGTACGCGCAGCGGCTGGTTCGCCACCAGCGTCAGCGGCGTCTGGGTCCGCTCTGCCGCGCGGAACAATATCTCTTTAATCACGTTCGGACACGCGTCTGCATCCACCCAAATGGCCATGCCAGCTCCTGTTACCTGCAATAAGTGTCGCCAATGTTACCTGCTTTTCTCCCCCATGAAAGCGCCAGGATGATAAGCTAATCAGATCGTAACGAAAAAAGCAGAGGGGAATGGTGATGGATAAGAAAATTGGCTTTATCGGCTGCGGCAATATGGGTAAGGCCATTCTGGGTGGACTGATCGCCAGCGGCCAGGTACAGCCGGGACAAATTTGGGTCTACACCCCGTCGCCGGACAAGGTTGCGGCTCTGCGCGACCAGTACGGCATCAACGCCGCCGATAGCGCCCAGGAAGTGGCGCAAATTGCCGATATCGTCTTCGGCGCGGTGAAGCCGGGGATCATGACCAAAGTGCTGGGCGATATCGCCTCCAGCCTGAATAAAGAGTCGCTGGTGGTCTCCATCGCCGCCGGCGTCACGCTTGACCAGCTGGCGCGCGCGCTCGGCCACGATCGCAAAATTATTCGCGCGATGCCCAATACCCCGTCGCTGGTTAACGCCGGCATGACCTCCGTTACGCCAAACGCGCTGGTGAGCAGCGAAGATGTGGCTGAAGTGTTGACCATTTTCCGCTGCTTTGGCCAGGCGGAGCAAATTGCCGAGCCGATGATCCATCCGGTGGTGGGTGTGAGCGGTTCGGCGCCAGCCTATGTCTTTATGTTTATCGAAGCGATGGCCGATGCCGCCGTTCTCGGCGGGATGCCGCGCGCCCAGGCCTACAAATTCGCCGCGCAGGCGGTGATGGGCTCTGCCAAAATGGTGCTGGAGAGCGGTGAGCATCCGGGAGCGCTGAAAGATATGGTCTGCTCTCCTGGCGGGACCACCATCGAAGCCGTGCGCGTGCTGGAAGAAAAAGGCTTCCGCTCCGCGGTGATCGAAGCCATCAGCCAGTGCATGGAAAAATCAGAGAAGCTGAGCCGCTCCTGAAGCTGAGCTGGCGGGCTGCAAGCCCTGAGAGGTCAAAGAACAAGGGAGCGCGTGCGCTCCCTTTTTTTCAGGCTTTCTTCAGGCAGCTACTCATGAAGGTACTGCGTTCATCGCCCTTCAGTGATTTTGCCGAAGCCGCTTTGTTGCAGTCGCTCATCTTCTGCTGTTGGGGCGTGAGGGGCTTTCCTTGCGAGGTCGTGGTCTCTTTTTGGAGGCACTGACTCATAAAGGTTTTGCGCTCCTCCCCTTTCAGCGTTTTGGCTGACGCTTGCTGATTGCAGTCCGTCATCCTTTGCTGCTGAGGAGTGGGCGTTTTTTCTGCCGCGCCAACCGCGCTGATAAAGATCAAGCCAAACAGTAGGGTCATCAGTAAGGTTATTTTCATCGCACCATCCTTCTGTGAGTGGATCGTTGTAAGTCTGGACGCAGATAGAAAAAAAACCAGCCGGTGACGCGATTTCGCCACCGGCAGCGACTTATTTCAGACTCAGGGCAGCTTTCATAGTTGAGAAGAGGTCGGTCTGATCGGTCAGGCCGACGACGTTAGCCGCATGCGGACCGTAGGCCGCAATGCGCAGCTGGGTGCCGGTGTGCTCCATCGACTCTTCCTCTGAGTTGCCGTAGCTCATGACCATCACTGCGCCATCGCGAGTATTCAGAGCCTGAGTCAGGCCCGGGGCTTTGCTATCCGCCGGGATGATCTGGCTGGCGTGCGCATGGTCGGCGGTGACGATCACCAGGGTATTGCCGTCTTTTTTGGCAAATTCCAGCGCCTTCTGCACCGCCTCGTCGAGATCAACCGTTTCGCCGATCTGGCCGCACGGATTCGCCGCATGATCCTGCTTATCGATGGAGGCACCTTCCACCTGCAGGAAGAAGCCTTTCTCGTGGCGGCTCAGCAGGTCAATCGCTTTCTCCGTCATCTGCGCCAGCGTCGGCACCGAGGCGTCGCGTTTCGGGTTTGGGGTACAGGTTACCGGCGGCTTATCGATATTACCGTGATAAGACGCCTTGGGCCCTTCCCAGCGTACCGGCATATTGCCGTCGGCGAAGAGTCCCAGCAGCGGTTTATCCTGGCTGGCTTCCGTCGCGGCGGCAAGAGAGGCCGCGTCGGTCACAATCTGGTAGCCGCGCGCTTCCGCCTGCTCACGCAGGGTTTTGCCCTGCCACTCGCCCGCCGTCGCCGTTTCGGCAAAAGTCTTCGCGCCGCCGCCCAGGGTGACATCCGGCCGGGCGTTCAGCAGCTGTTCGGTAATGGAGCCTTTGCCCCCTTTCTCCAGCGCATTGCTGGGGCATTTTTCGCTGGTAACCGTAGGGCCGTAGCATTTACGCGATGTCACATGCGCCACCAGCGCCGCGGGGGTAGCGTCCTGCAGCTCGGCGGTGGAAACGTTGCCGGTGGCCAGTCCCGCCGCTTTCGCCAGTTCGAGGATGGTCTGATGCGCGTTCTCATGAATATCGACGCCCAGCGCGCCGTTATAGGTCTTCACGCCGGTGGTCCAGGCGGTGGCGGAGGCCGCCGAGTCGGTGACGTAGTCCGGTTTACCGGTTTTTTTATCCAGCGAATAGTGCGTGTACTGCCCGGTTAACGGCAGGGCGTCAATGCCTTTAAAGAAACCGCCCGCCCCTTCCGCATAATTTCGCGCAGCGGTAATTTCAGAATCGCCCATCCCATCGCCAATCAGCAAAATAATGTTTTTGGCCGGCTTATTGATTATCGAGGCGCGCAGCGCTTCGGTTTGATCGCCCGTTAAACGACGCGCGCCGCCGGGAGTGGTGATATCTCCCTGGGCAGCGCGATTTTCCAGAACCGGCGCGGTCGTGGTTTCCGCATGAATAACCGGCGAGCCCAGCAGAGGCAGCAGGGCAATAAACAGGGCGCTTAATTTCACTTTTGTCATCTCCATGTAAAAAATACTTAAAAAAACAAAACGTGGGAGACTTTATAAAAGGGAGATGACAGAAAAATGACGGCATCCTTGTCGCGTCGCAAAGATTAGCTACGAGGATGCCGCAACAGCTTCTTTAGATATTGCTGCAGCAGGATGGCATCCTGGTCGTTGACCGGCGGACAAGGCGTCACCTGGTCTATCGCCTGCTCAATATCCTGAATCAATGCCTGCTGGGCATCATGCTCCATATGGCGCAATAATGCGGTGACCACGATCTCCAGCGCTTCAACCTGCACCGTCAGTTCCTTTGCTTCTTCTTCTTTTTGCGCCAGTTTAACCAGTAACTCAGCAATGAGATTCTTCATAGCACCAGTTCCTTATGCGAGGCCTGTTTTTCGATTGAGATGTCATACCTGATGACGGACCCCAGAATTACTTAAAATAAGAATCGTCGCAACACCCAATATACAGCGAAACGTTTTACCACAACAAAATACCACTATAAATAGTATTGTTTAATCACAACCGGGTCTGTTTATAACTAAATGACGTCGGAAATAATAAAATGGAATAGCGCTCACGCAATGGCGATAACAAAAAGTAATGGTAAATCGACCGACGTTGAATAACGCTGACGGTATTGCGTTAAATACCGTCAGCAGAGGTTCAGGCATTCGCCCGGCGGGTACGGCGCAGCATCCATGCCAGTTGCCAGAGGTTAATGAAAACGATAATGGCGGTAGCAATAAACACCCAGCGGAAGCCGGCCATCGCTGATACGGAAGCGCCAATTAGCGGCCCGGCGACGTTGCCAAGATACATAAACGACTGGTTATAGCCAAAGATGCGCCCGGTGACGCTGTCGCTGCTGTATTTCAGCAGCAGGGTCTGCACCGCCGGAAGCATCGCGCCATCGGCAAAGCCGAGCAGAAAACGCAGCGTACCTAATTGCAGCGGGGTGGTGACAAAGGACATGGCGAAGAACATCACCACCGCGCAGCAGAGCGTTGCCAGCAGGATCCGCGAGGTGCCGATGCGGTCGCCAAGCTTACCCAGACGTGGCGCAGAGATCAGCGCCGACACCCCGGGCACCGCGGCGATCATCCCGGCCAGAAAAGCGATATTGTTGCTGTCCGGCGCCATCGACTTGATAAACAGCGCCAGAATCGGGCCGATTGAGCCGTTGCACAACTGGATCACCAGAGTGGTGAAAAAGAGGCTGATCACCAGCCCCGGATAGGGCAAGGAGGCAAAGACCTGTTTCCCGGTGAGACGATCGCTTTTGCTGACCTGCGGGCGAACGCCCTCTTTAATCAGAAACAGGGTCACCAGAAAACTGATGGTCAGCAGGATCGCCGTAATAAAAAAGACCATTCGCAGCCCGACGTGGTCCGCCAGGAAGCCGCCCAGCAGCGGGCCGCCGATCACGCCGCTGATTTGCGCCGTCGACAGGGTGCTCAGCGCCCAGCCGCTGCGCTCGCGCGGCACCTGGGAGGCCACCAGCGCCATGGCGTTAGGGATATAACCGGAGGTTAAGCCCATGATCGCCCGCAGAATAAACAGCTGCCAGACGTTGGTGGCGAAGGCCTGCAGCAAAATGGCGATCGCCATTCCCAGCGAGGCGCGCAGCAGCATCAGCTTGCGGCCTTTGCGGTCCGCCAGGCTCCCCCACATCGGCGAGACGATCGCCGAGACCAGGAAGGTGACGCTGAAGGTCAGCCCCGACCACATCGACAGCGCTTCATGCGAGGTGACGCCCAGCTGGGAGACGTAGAGCGGTAAAAAGGGGAGAATTTGACTGATCGCCAGGCCGGTAAAAAAGCAACCAAACCAGACGGAGATAAGATTAACCTTCCAGGATTCCATAACTACGCGTATTCATTAATGATTTGCCAATTATTACCTAGCTTAGCAATTTCATTGCACTGGTGTACTACCATAGATGCGCTGGCGGTGAGTTTGGTGTTTTATGACTGCGCATGAGAGGCTGACGAAGCATTTTCTGGTCATTCAGGCTGCTCACAGGGCTTTATGCTCAAAAGCAGAAGCCCTGCCCGCGCATTCCAAAGTGAAAATGGTTGGCGTGCGCCGCGTTGTACTCCGGCCCCAGCGCGTTGCCGAAGTAAGGGCAGCTGTTGCTTAACAGCGCCGCCAGCCAGGGGTGAGAGCGAGCGCTGCGCCAGCCCTGCAGGACGCTGATGCGTCTGCCGTCCGTCAGGCGGAAGCCGCTAACATCAAGGGCATCCGCCGTCGCGTGTTCACTACGCCGCGCCTGTTCCCGATGGTAGATATTGCGGCAGGCGAAGCTGCCGAGATGATCGATCTGGCGCAGATCGCTGGCCATCAGCTGACGGGTTAGCGGCTTCGCCTGCTGCTCGACGTACAGCGCGCTGCTGAGCGCCAGCGGGCAGCTGGCGAGGAAACTACTGCTCAACTGCACCGAGCCAAAATTAGCCACCCGCACCACATTACGCAGCGGGCAGGCGCCCTCGCTGTCGGCCACCGGCTGGCTGGCGATGAGCCGCCGGCGGTTGGCCTCCGCCAGCAGGGAGGCGCACTGGTCGGCCGTCAGGCTGCGCAGCTTGAACGACGTCAGCCAGCCC
The DNA here is from genome assembly GCF_018223875.1 of Klebsiella sp. 54. Taxonomy (NCBI): domain Bacteria; kingdom Pseudomonadati; phylum Pseudomonadota; class Gammaproteobacteria; order Enterobacterales; family Enterobacteriaceae; genus Klebsiella; species Klebsiella sp. 54. The sequence continues at coordinate 116,956 of NZ_JAGRRA010000002.1, read as the reverse complement.
GGGGGATCGTCAAGGGCCAGCGGCGCCAGCGGATTCAGGTGTGGCGGCAGATAGCGATATCCCACAAGGCCCGCGCCGAGCAGCCCGGCCAGCACCAGCAGCGTCTTTCCTCTCACGCCCGCTCCCGTCAATTGATCAGGTAAATATTATGGCAGGCAGGCGGCGGTTTCACATGGTATGTTATGCCCTTTGATGTAATCTGGATGGAAGTTGAAATGGCAAAGATGAGGGTTGGGATCGTTTTTGGCGGTAAGTCGGCAGAGCATGAAGTGTCGCTGCAGTCAGCGAAGAATATCGTGGAAGCGATTGATAAATCACGCTTCGATGTGGTTCTGTTGGGGATTGATAAACAGGGGCTATGGCACATCAACGACGCCGGCAACTACCTGCTCAACGCTCAGGATCCTGCCCGCATCGCCCTGCGCCCTTCAACGGTGACCCTGGCGCAGATCCCGGGCCGCGAGGCGCAGCAACTGATTAACGCCGAAAGCGGCCAGCCGCTGGCGGCCATCGATGTAATTTTCCCCATCGTCCACGGCACGCTGGGCGAAGACGGTTCCCTGCAGGGGATGCTGCGCATGGCCAATCTGCCTTTCGTCGGATCCGATGTGCTGGGCTCTGCGGCCTGTATGGACAAAGATGTGACCAAACGCCTGCTGCGCGACGCCGGTCTCGCCGTTGCGCCGTTTATCACCCTAACCCGCGCCAACCGCGCGCAGTTCAGCTTTGCCGATGTCGAAGCGAAGCTGGGCCTGCCGCTGTTCGTTAAGCCGGCCAACCAGGGATCGTCGGTTGGCGTCAGCAAAGTTAAAAACGAAGAGCAGTACCATCAGGCGGTGGCCCTGGCCTTTGAATTTGACCATAAAGTGGTGGTGGAGCAAGGCATTAAAGGGCGGGAAATTGAGTGTGCGGTGCTGGGTAACGACCATCCGCAAGCCAGCACCTGCGGTGAAATTGTCCTCAACAGCGAGTTTTACGCTTACGACACCAAGTATATCGACGACCAGGGCGCGAAGGTGGTGGTCCCGGCCGCCATCGCCCCGGAGATCAACGACAAGATCCGCGCTATCGCGGTGCAGGCTTACCAGACCCTGGGCTGCAGCGGCATGGCCCGCGTCGACGTCTTCCTCACCGCCGACAACGAGGTGGTGATCAACGAGATCAACACCCTGCCGGGCTTCACTAATATCAGTATGTATCCGAAGCTGTGGCAGGCCAGCGGCCTCGATTACACCAGTCTGATCACCCGCCTGATTGAGCTGGCGCTGGAGCGCCATGCCGCGGACCGGGCGCTGAAAACCTCCATGAACTAAAACGCGTTTTACCCCGCCTGGCAGCGGCGGCCTCAGGCCTCTTCTGCCGGGCGGCGGCGGATCACAAAGCCCGCAATCCAGAAGCTTATCACCCAGGTGACCAGACCGACGGCGTAGGATTGCCAGCCCTGCGTCTCAAACCCCAGCAGCCCCACCACGCCATTAAGAATAAAAATTAACCCCAGCGCCACCGCGTAGTAGTGCCAGTCGCGGCGAATTTTATCAGTGAGCTTCATGCGGCCTCCAACAGCAAAAAACGCATCTTCGCATAGCCGCCCGCGGCGGTCTGTAGCGATATGGAGAATGTTGCTGGATTGCGACGCCGGTCTCCCTTTTCCCTTCCTGTGGCGCGGTTAACACAACGGCGAAAACAGGATTATTCCTGGAGGGCAATTACCAGCAATCTGATACTGGCGACGGCGTCGCACTGCCAGAATACCTGCCATAGAGCTGGAGAAAAAACCAGCAGTACAGAGGTGGGAGGGCCTATGGCTGAATTCAGTTTTTCAAAATCGCTTTTGGGAAATAAAAAAAGAGGGGCGCTGACCGGCAGCCATGTCGCCTACGGGCTGTTCGTGCTGATCTGCTGCTGGGCCGGTGCGCAGATGCTCAGCATGCTGATCCACGCCCCGGGGGTGTTTGAGCGCCTGATGCAGGCCCAGGACGCCAGCCGTCCGCAGGTCGACATCAGTCTCGCCGTTGGCACCCTCTTTGGCCTGATCCCTTTCCTGGTCGGCTGCGCGTTCATCGGGCTGCTGGCGATCATTGTACGCTGGCGTCGGCGCCGTTAACGCCGCGCCATACAGCTTGCCCGCCGCTCATCGACCCGTTTCGCAAACCACGCCGTCGTCAGATTACGGGTGATTTTCGGACTCTCAAGCTGGATCCCCGGTAACATCTCCCGCGGCAGGGTTTTGCCCGCTTTTTTATCAGCGAGACGGAAAACCTGTTGATAGAGGTCGGTCTTCTCAAACGCCAGGCTGTCGCCCTTTTTCAGCTGGCTGTGGATCTCGCTGTCGCTCATCCCCAGCTGGCCCGCCAGGCGACGTACCGCCAGCTCGGTGCTGCCCGGCTCATCGCTGTCATAGCGGATAAGGTCGCCGTCGAGCGCCAGTTTCACCCCGCTGGCTTTCACCACCGCGTTCTGGAAGGCGGCGTTACGGCTGGCATACCAGCCGGCGTTAAAGTCGGCAAAACGGTACAACGGCACGCTGTAGCTGGCCGGGTAGTTCAGCAGATGATAGGTACCAAACCACAGGCCGCCGCGCAGGCTGAAGACCTCCTGGCGCACCGTACCGTTCATTTTCCACGGGTAGCCGGAAGTATGCTGCTCAGCAAAGGCGATGCTGACCTGCATTGGGCCGCCGGTGTGCACCGGGTTCAGGGAGCCGAACAGCTTCTGCCCCATCGGCACCATCCCGATAAAGTCATCAAAAATAGCGCTCAGCTGCTTTTCCGTCTTCACGTTGTCCAGACGGTCGCTGTAGCTTTTGCCGTTTGGCGAGGTGATCTTCAGCGCGGTATGGACCAGAAACAGCGGAATGTGCATTTTTTCCGCCCGGCGGTCGATCTCCTGCCAGGCGATTTTATTCAGCCCCGGCACCACCGGATCGGACTGATAATTGGACTCCTGCTGCGCGACCGCCAGCACCGAGCAGACGTTCTCTTCCGTCGGCGCCAGCTTCTGGCTGTCAAAGGCGGTGGCGATGGCTTGCGCCCAGGCCTCCCGATCCTTGACGCTGGCGGGCATTTTCTGCCGCACCACCGACGCCACGTCAACGGGCTTCTCACCCTCTTTCAGCACCGGCGCCTGCTGGCTGGTACAGGCGCTGAGCACCACGGCCGCCAGCAGCGTCAATGAACCGGGTATAATGCGCGATAAACGTGCGGCCATCCTGCTTCCTTGTCTTGATTAACGTAATGTCGGGATTGCTTCCTGCAGCGGCTTGCCGTCCAGTTCGCGCTCAAAGCTGCGCAGACGTTTGTAGATGGACATCAGTTCCACCAGCGTCGTCCACGAGCTGATCAGGTACTGGAACGAACCGCGCACCTGGCCGAAAACGTTGGTAATTTGCGTCATCAGCCCGAGGGTAATCGTACCGGCAACGATCGACGGAAACAGCAGGAAAAGGCCGAAAACGTTATCCACCTGCAGATAGAGAATGCGGGCAATATTGAAGTACATATAGTGAAAATAGAGACGGAAATAGTTGCGACGCACCGCGCTGAACAGCTCGCGCACCGTCGGCGGCGTGGCGCGGGTTTCATCGTCCTCGCCGTAGACCAGCTCTTTACGATAGGCCGCTTCCACGCGCTGGTTTTTAAACTCCAGACCCGGCAGCTTAATCCCCACCACCGCCAGCAGGCCGGTCCCCATCAGCGACCAGACGATCGCGGCAATCACCAGGCCATACGGCAAGTGACCGACGATGGGCAGGTCAGGAACGTGTTCGGAGAGCGTCACCAGCACCGGCAGGAAGGCGATCAGGGTCATCACCGCGTTGATAAAGCTTACGCCCATATCTTCCAGGGTGGAGGCAAAGCGCATGGTATCTTCCTGCACACGCTGCGCGGCGCCTTCGATATGGCGCAGATGCTGCCAGTGGGCCATGTAGTGTTCGTTCATCGCCGTGCGCCAGCGGAAGACGTAGTGGCTGACGAAAAAGTTGTTCATCACGCCGATGATCACCGCGATGAGCGCGATGCCGAGAAAGATGCCGATCTCATGATAAAACTGGTTGATACTGACCTTATGCGGGGTGGCCAGCGCGCTCTGGATCAGATCATAGAACGGCGCATACCAGGCGTTGATCGCCACCCCCACTTCCACCAGAAACCAGGTGACGAAGATGATGAGCGACGTGCCGAGAATCGACCAGTACTGCCAGCGATGCGGGCAGTAGACAAACCAGAACAGCGCAAACACGCCGACGCAAAACAGATAGTAAGCGTAGAACACCAAATAGTTGAGCGACCAGAAGCGCGCCGCGCTGATCGCCACATCCTTCGATGCCCCGGTGACCCGCAGCAGCCAGTCGCCGCCGCCCGCCTGCCAAAAGATCACCGCCAGCAGCGACCAGATAAAGGCAGAAATAAAAAACGGCCCCGGTTTGGGGAAAAAAGATTTAAACATCATTGTCTCCTGCTAACTTCTTATCGTTCTGCTATTGCTGTATACGACGCATACGTCGGCCGCCGCGTGAAAGCGCTCTCGCGGGGCAGACGGATGATAAGACCGGATATCAACAGCTTAGTTCTGCTGCCAGGCGTGCAGAATTGTTTCTGTGGGTTTCACCTGTAAAGGATTGCCAGGAACGGTCAGCGTACGCCACACCTCATTGTAGTGGGCGATCAGCGTCGCGGCCTGCGCGGCGGGGCGGTTGGCGGTGGTGTGGGCATCTTCCGCGATAACAATGCCGTACCCGCGGCTGGCGCCGTTTTTAATGGTGGTGTCGAGGCAGTAGTCGGTGGCGCAACCGCAGATGACGAACTGGTGAATGTCGTGTTCCCGCAGCACCTGCTCCAGCGAGGTGTGGTAGAAGGCGTCGCAGGCGGTTTTGGTGACATACAGCGCGCCGGCCGGCTGTTCCAGCTCAGGGAGCAGGGCGAAGCCTTCGCTGCCGGCTTCGAGGCCGCCGGCCTCATCATGCTGAATAAAAATCACTTTATCCGCCGCGCGCACCAGACGATTAATTTGCGCGACGCAGCGCTCGCGCGCCAGACGCGGCGTGGCGAACACGCCGTTTTGCATATCCACGACCATCACTACCCGTTGAGCCGCCATTGTTTTCTCCCGCAAACCTTCAGCCAAACGGTCATCATACGCGCCGGCGAAAAAAGCCGGTATCCGAAAGCGTAAAAAAGTCTTTTTTACGCACCGTTACCTTTTTCCTGCAGGAATGTCGTGAATCCCGCTTTGTTCTGCGCCACTTCGTAGTATAAATACCCTCTTCTTTTTTATTTATTTAATGGATGATCTCCGTTGAAACGTAGTTTGCTCATTTTTGCTGCGCTGTGCGCGGCGTCGTGGACCTCGGTGCAGGCCGCACAGCCTACCGTTGACCCGGTTTTCGCCTCGGATGTGGTCGATCGTTACGCCAATCATATCTACTACGGCAGCGGCGCCACCGGCATGGCGCTGGTGGTGATCGATGGCAATCAGCGTGTGTTTCGCAGCTTTGGCGAAACCCGCCCGGGGAATAATCAGCACCCGCAGCTCGACTCGGTGATCCGTATCGCCTCCCTCAGCAAACTGATGACCAGCGAGATGCTGGTGAAGCTGCTCGACCAGGGGGTGGTGAAACTCAACGATCCGCTGAGCAAATACGCTCCGCCGGGCGCCCGAGTGCCTGACTGGCAGGGAAAACCAATCACTCTGGTGAATCTCGCGACCCATACCAGCGCCCTGCCGCGCGAACAGCCTGGCGGCGCCGCTCATCGTCCGGTGTTTGTCTGGCCAACCCGCCAGCAGCGCTGGAACTGGCTCTCAACCGCCACCCTGAAGACCGCGCCCGGCTCGCAAGCGGCCTACTCCAATCTGGCCTTCGATTTACTGGCGGACGCGCTCTCCACCGCCGCCGGCAAACCTTATCCGCAGCTGTTTGAAGAGCAGATCACCCGGCCGCTGGGGATGAAGGACACTACTTTTACCCCATCGCCGGATCAGTGCCAGCGGCTGATGATCCCGGAGAAAGGCGCCAGCCCGTGTAACAACACTCTGGCGGCGATCGGCAGCGGCGGCGTCTACTCGACGCCGGGGGATATGATGCGCTGGATGCAGCAGTTCCTGTCATCCGATTTCTATACCCGCAGCCAGCAGGCCGACCGGATGCAGACGCTGATTTATCAGCGTAACCAGCTGACTCGGGTGATCGGTATGGACGTGCCTGGCCGCGCCGACGCGCTAGGGCTTGGCTGGGTGTATATGAAGCCGAAGAATGGCCATCCGGGGATTATTCAGAAAACCGGCGGCGGCGGCGGGTTTATCACCTATATGGCGATGAATCCGCAGGCTAACGTCGGCGCTTTTGTGGTAGTGACCCGCTCGCCGTTAACCCGTTTCAACAATATGAGCGATGGCATCAACGATCTGGTCAGCGAGCTGAGCGGCATGCAGCCCAACATGCAGACGGCCAGTCAGTAAGCCCGGGGGAGGTTTCGCCGATGCGACATAACGATCGTTTTGGCGAAACATCCCGCTGCCATTTCAGTTACACTACCCTCTTTCATTTCACAAAATCAGGCAAACCATGACAGATTTAATCACTCGCCCCCGCCGCCTGCGTCAATCCGCTGCGCTGCGCGCCCTGTTTGAAGAGACAACACTGAGTTTGAACGACCTGGTGTTGCCGATCTTTGTTGAAGAAGAAATTGATGATTACAAAGCGATCGAGGCCATGCCCGGGGTGATGCGCATTCCGGAAAAATATCTGGCGCGCGAGATCGAACGCATCGCCAATGCCGGCATTCGCTCGGTGATGACCTTTGGTATTTCTCATCACACCGATGCCACCGGCAGCGATACCTGGAATGAAAATGGTCTGGTGGCGCGTATGTCGCGGATCTGTAAGTCCACGGTGCCGGAGATGATCGTCATGTCCGATACCTGCTTCTGCGAATACACCTCCCACGGCCACTGTGGCGTGCTGTGCGACCACGGGGTGGATAACGATGCGACCCTGGAAAACCTCGGCAAACAGGCCGTTGTCGCTGCCGCCGCCGGCGCGGATTTCATCGCCCCTTCCGCCGCGATGGATGGTCAGGTGCAGGCGATTCGCCGCTCGCTGGACGCAGCAGGCTTCACCAATACGGCGATCATGTCCTATTCGACCAAGTTCGCCTCTTCCTTCTACGGCCCGTTCCGCGAAGCGGCCGGTACCGCGCTGAAGGGCGATCGTAAAACCTATCAGATGAGCCCGATGAACCGCCGGGAAGCTATTCGCGAGTCGCTGCTCGATGAAGCCCAGGGCGCCGACTGCCTGATGGTGAAACCGGCGGGCGCCTACCTGGATATTCTGCGCGATATCCGCGAACGCAGCGATCTGCCGCTCGGCGCGTACCAGGTCAGCGGGGAGTACGCGATGATCAAATTCGCCGCCCAGGCGGGCGCTATCGATGAAGAGAAAGTGGTTCTGGAAAGCCTCGGCGCTATCAAACGCGCGGGCGCCGATCTGATCTTCAGCTATTTCGCCCTCGACCTGGCCGAGAAAAACATCCTCCGTTAAGCCTCCCTCTCCCCGGTGGCGCTGACGCTTACCGGGGCTACAAATCGGCGCCAACCGTAGCCCGGATGAGGCGTTAGCCGCTATCCGGGAAACCTCGCTTGCTGCGACCGAATCTTCACCCAACTGTAATCTGAACGACATCTCCACCTTCTACTGTCTGGGCAGGACGGAGGAGGAGCCACTATGTTTAGTCTCGACAACGTACTCGATGACCTGTGGCCTCAGGCGAGGCCCGCCCCCTGGCAAAAGAAACTGTTAAAAAAGCTATTTTATGAGGAAGAGTTTCAACAATTTGCCGACCGTCACCGCCACCTGAAGGGGCTTGATACGGTCGAACAGGTGCTGGAATACCTCAATATCCGCTGCGCCATCCCGGCGCACGATCTCGAACAAATCCCCGAATATGGCCCGCTGGTCATTATCGCTAACCACCCCACCGGCACCCTCGACGGCCTGGCGCTCCTGTATGCGGTATCCCGCGTGCGACGCGACGTCAAAGTGGTCACCAACCGCATGCTCACCCACCTTGAGCCTCTGAGCTCGCTGTTTATCCCGGTGGATAATATTCATGGCCGCACCGCTAAAACGGCGCTGCAGCAGATGGACCAGCAGCTACAGGCCGGTGGGGTACTGATCTTCTTCCCGGCGGGGGAAGTCTCTCGCCTTACCCGTCGCGGCATTCGCGATAAAAAATGGCACTCGGGCTTTATTAAGCTGGCGGCGAAATATCGCGCCCCGCTGCTGCCGGCGTGGATTCATGCCCACAACAGCGCCCTGTTTTACGCCAGCACCCTAGTCTCCGACAACCTGCCGCTGCTCCTGCTGATGCAGCAGATGTTTCGCCGGCGCAACAGCAGCCTGCCGGTGCGTATCGGCCAGCAGATCCCCTGGTCGAGCTGGTTCGATGCCCAGTCCAGCGCTCGCGAACTTACCGGCCGCTGCTATCAGCACCTTGAACAGCTGCGCAAAGGGCTGCCTGGGCAGTTCAAAACTGAAAGCGCCATCGCCCGCCCGGAAGATCGGGCGCGGCTCAAACGCGAACTGCACAAGGCCGAATGCCTGGGCCGCACCGCCGATGGCAAAGTGATTTACCTCTGGCAGCGCAACGGTCAGGAGGAGGCGCCGCTGCTGCGCGAGCTGGGACGCCTGCGGGAAATCGCCTTCCGCGCGGTTGGCGAAGGCAGCGGCAAACGGCGGGATATCGACGGGTATGATGACGACTATTTGCATCTGATCCTGTGGGATGAAGAAGACCTCGAGATCGTCGGCGCTTACCGCTTTATGCCGACGGCCATACAGCTGGCAAAGCGCGGCCTGGAGGGGATCTACAGCTCCAGTCTGTTCCACTACGACGGGCGAATGGACGACATCCTGCAGCACGGCATTGAGCTGGGGCGCAGCTTTATCCAGCCGCGCTACTGGGGTCGACGCGGGCTGGACTACCTGTGGTCCGGCATCGGCGCTTATCTAGCGCGCTACCCGCACTATCGCTATCTGTTTGGCCCGGTATCGATTTCTGGTGGGCTGCCGCCCGCCGCTCGCGATCTGCTGGTGGCGTTCTACCGGCTGTGGTTCCCGGCGACGCACCCGCTGGCGGAGTCCCGTCGCCCTTATCCGGCCTCGCTGCCCGACGTGCTGGCGCAGTTTGGCGGGGAGGATTACAACGACGACCTGGCCCGGCTGAAGTCCCTGCTCGGCAACCTCGGCTGCGCGATCCCGCCGCTGTATAAGCAGTACTCGGAAGTGTGCGAGCCGGGCGGCGTGCAGTTTATCGATTTCGGCAGCGATCCGGATTTCAATAACTGCGTGGATGGTCTGGTGCTGGTGGATTTGACCTATCTGAAAGCGAACCGCTATCAGCGCTATATTGGCGCGCATTTAGCTTTGCAGGCCGGATAGCCGGTTTATCCTGCCATCCGGCCAGGGTGGCGGATGGCAGGGGTAGTTCTGCAGGCAACATTAACCGCGGCTACGACGCCCGGAAATACGGCTTATCGCCGAGAATCGTCGCCCGGTGCATAATGCGCCGCTGCGGCAGATAGTCGGCATTGGCGTAATGCTGCGTCACCCGGTTATCCCAGATAGCGACATCGTTCGGCTGCCAGCGCCAGCGCACCTGAAACTCCGGTTTGGTGATATGGGCAAACAGGAAGCTCAGCAGCGCCGCGCTCTCTTTCTCGGTCACGTCGACAATCCGCGTGGTAAAGCCTTCATTAACGAACAGCGCCTGCTTGCCGGTCACCGGGTGGGTACGCACCACCGGGTGCAGCAGGGGTGGATGCTTCGCCACCGCCTCCTGCCAGCGCCGATGCTCGGCTTCCGTGTGGTTGTACTTATACTCCTGGAACGATTTACGGAAATCGTGTTCCGCATGCAGGCCGCTCAGCAGCTGCCGGAAGGGTTCTGACAGCGCTTCCCAGGCGGCAATGCCGCTGGTCCACAGAGTATCCCCGCCGGTCGCCGGCAGCTCTTTCGCCGCCAGAATGGCGCCGGCGGGCGGCGTGTCGATAAAGGTGACATCGGTATGCCAGTTGTCATTATCCGGCGGATTATCGTTGTGGGTATCGAGGACGATAATCTCTTCCACGCCAGGGGCGTGAGGGTAGACCGGATGAATATGCAGGTCGCCAAACCGCAGCGCCAGGTCGCGCTGTTGCGCCGGGGTGATATTCTGTTCGCGCAGGAATACCACCTGATGACGCAGCACCGCGTGATACAGCTGCTCAAACTGGTTGTCGCTCAGCGGACGGGTTAAATCCGCCCCGGTCACCAGCGCGCCAATATACGGCCCCAGCGGGGTAATGCTCAGACGTTCACTCATTGTACTTCTCCATGCCAGGGCGTCAGGCGGCGCTGCAGCGCGCGCAGCCCCAGTTCCAGTAAAAAGGCGATAATGGCAATGACTGCGATCCCCGCCAGCACCACATCGGTGGCGAGAAACTCGCCGGCGGACTGCACCATAAACCCTAACCCACGGGTGGCGGCGATCAGCTCAGCGGCCACCAGCGTTGACCAGCCCACCCCGAGACCAATGCGCAGCCCGGTGAGGATCTCCGGCAGCGCGCCGGGCAGGATCACCAGCCACAGCACCTGCGCCCGGCTGGCGCCCAGCGAACGGGCGGCGCGAATCCGCACCTGCTGCGCGCTTTTCACCCCCGCCAGCGCCGACATCGCTACCGGGGCGAAAATCGCCAGGTAGATCAGCAGGATCTTTGACGTTTCACCAATGCCAAACCAGATCACCATCAGCGGTAAGTAGGCCAGCGGCGGCACCGGACGATAAAGCTCGATCAGCGGATCGAGGATCCCGCGCACCGTTGAGTTGAGCCCCATGGCGATCCCCACCGGTACGCCGATCAGCACCGCCGCCAGCAGCGCGATAACGATCCGCGTCAGGCTCGCCGCCAGGTGCTGCCAGAGCGTCGCATCCATAAAGCCCTGCGGCCCGGCGATGGTGATAAGCTTCTGCAACACCTGTCCTGGCGGCGGCAGAAACAGCGGGCTAATCAGCTGCAGCGCCGCGACCGCCCACCAGACGGCCAGCAGCACCGCCAGGGTCGCCACGCTGAGGGTAAGCTGACGGGAGAGCGGCCAGCGCCATTTCAGCGTCGTCTGACGCGGTTTGTCGTTCAGTACCACGCTCATGAGAAAGCCTCCCGTTGGTCAAACACCCGGCTCAAAATGTATTCCCGCTGTTCAATAAACCGCGGGTCGGATTTGATGCTGCGGCAGGATTCGCCCGCGACAAAGCGACGGCTGAAATCAAGCGGCAGCCGCTCCACCACCCGTCCCGGCCCCGGCGACAGCAGCACCAGCTCGGTGGCCATAAAGATGGCCTCTTCAATGTCATGAGTGATCAGCAGCACCTGTTTGCCGGTCTCATGCCACAGTTTCAGCAGCAATGTCTGCATCTGCTCGCGGGTAAAGGCGTCAAGCGCGCCGAAGGGCTCATCCAGCAGCAACAGCTGCGGATTCGCCGCCAGCGCCCGGGCGATGCCCACCCGCTGGCGTTGACCGCCGGACAGCTGCCAGATAAAGCGTTTTTCCGCCCCTTCGAGACCCACCTTCTTCAGCATCTGCGCCGCCGCTTGCCGGCGCTGCGCTTTATCCACGCCCGCCAGCTGCAGACCCAGCGCCACGTTATCCTGCACATTGCGCCACGGCAGCAGACCTTCATTCTGGAAGACCACGCCGCGCTCTGCGCCCGGCCCGGTCACCCGCTGACCTTCGAGAGTGATGCTGCCGTGCTGATAGGGCACGAATCCGGCAATCAGGTTCAGCAGGGTAGTTTTACCGCAGCCCGAGGGCCCCAGCACCACCAACAGCTCCCCACTCTCCAGCGTCAGGTTGATATCCGCCAGCGCCGGTTTACCGCCGTAGTCGGCGGAAAGATGCGAGATTTGCAGCATCGCCGCCTCCTTTACTTCACAAAGCGGTCAGTCACGTACTGACGATAATCGGTTCCCGCCGCAGGCACTTTGCCCTGCTCTTTCAGGAAGCGCGCGGTATCCACGATGGCCTGATTGACCGGCCCGTTCAGCGCCTGCGCCTGCTCAGCGGCGGTGAGATAGGTATTGCCCTTCACCAGCCCCGGGACATCGGCTTCCGGCACCCCGCTCAGGCGCGCCAGCTTGCTGATGTTGTCCGGCTGTTTCAGCCATGCCTCCGGGTTGGCGATGTAGGGCTGCTGGGCGTCGATGGCGCTTTTAGCGAACGCTTTGACAATCTCCGGATGCTGCTCGGCGAAGTCCTTACGGACCACCCAGACGTCGAGGGTCGGCGCGCCCCACTCCCCAACCTGCGCGGAATCGGTCAGCACCTTGCCCTCTTTTTCCAGTTCATTAACCGCTGGCGCCCAGACGTAAGCGCCATCGATATCCCCGCGCTGCCAGGCGGCGATAATCGCCGGCGGCTGCAGGTTAATAATCTGCACCTGGCCCGGCTTGATGCCCCAGTGTTTGAGCGCCGACAGCAGGCTATAGTGGGTGGTGGAGATAAACGGCACGGCGATGCGCTTGCCGATCAGATCTTCCGGTTTGGTGATGCTTTTCTTCACCACCAGCGCTTCGGAGTTGCCGAGCTTTGAGGCAAGCAGGAACACTTCAATCGGCACCTGCTGGCTGGCGGCCACCGCCAGCGGGCTGGAGCCGATATTGCCGATCTGCACATCGCCGGAGGCCAGAGCCCGCACCACGCTGGCGCCGCTGTCAAATTTCCGCCAGTCGACGGTCGCCCCGCTGGTTTTGGCGAAGGTGTTGTCCGCCTGGGCGACTTTCGCCGGCTCAGCGGAGGTTTGATACGCCACGGTAACGTTGACCGCCTGCGCCTGGAAGGCGGCGACGGCCAGCGCCGCCAGAAGAGTAATTCGCGATGTGAATGCCATAATGTCTGCTTCCCCTGAGTTGTTATAGGTGCAGTATTTCCGGCATCAGGATGGAGATGAAGTAATTAAAAATTCTGGCTAATAGCGAATCGTTTTTAGAACAAAAGCGGGAAAGGATAGTTGATTTTGAGCGATTGGTTGGTGGCAGATGGTTGGCGCCGGGTGGCGGCTGCGCCTTGCCCGCCCTACGGATCGCGCAAGGTGTAGGCCGGGTAAGCGCAGCGCCACCCGGCAAAAAACTCAGCGCTTCGCGTTAAGCTCAGCAATATCCTTCGGCGTGGTGCGGCAGCAGCCGCCGATCAGCTTCGCCCCGGCCGCCAGCCACTGCGGCAGATAATCCGCCAGGCTGGCGCAGGCTTCGCCATGATGATGCCAGGTCTTGCTCACCGCATCATAATGCTCGCCGGAGTTAGGATAGACCACCAGCGGCAGCGCCGTCAGGCTGTGCAAATGCGCCAGCGCCGCGGGCGTATTTTCCAGCGCGATACAGTTGATCCCCACCGCCACCACCTGCGGGTTATCCGCCAGGGCGGCCATCACCTCGCGCAGCGGCGTGCCGTCGCTGAGATGTTCGGCGTCGCGCAGTGTGAAGGAGTACCAGGCGCGAGCGCGGGGATACTCCTGCAGCAGGGCCGCCAGGGCCTGGATCTCGGCGAATGACGGCAGGGTTTCACAGGCCAGCAGGTCGGCGCCCGCATCCAGCAGCGCTTCGACGCGCGGCCGGTGGAAGGCCTGGAACTCTGCCGCGCTGCGCTGATAATCGCCGCGATACTCCGAGCCGTCGGCAAGAAACGCGCCATACGGCCCCACCGAACCGGCGACCAGCAGCGTGCCGGCCTGCGGGTTCTCGGCGAGGTACGCCTCGCGCGCTTTGCGCGCCAGCTCGACGCTTTTGCCGATCAGCGCCCGGGACTGCGCGTCATCCAGCCCGCGTGCGGCAAAACCCGCCGGGGTGGCCTGATAGCTGGCGGTGATCGCCACCTGCGCCCCGGCGCGAAAGTAGTCGAGATGCACATCGCGGATCAGCTGCGGGTTCTCCAGCAGCACTTTCGCCGACCACAGGCTGTCAGCCAGATCGCAGCCGCGTGCCTCCAGCTCGGTGGCCATAGCGCCGTCCAGCAGCACGAAAGGCTGGGCGGCAAGCAGGGCGGTAAACGGATTAGTCTGCGACATGTTGGGGCTCCTGAGTCATTTTCCGTGAACGAGTAAGATACCAGGCACCATAGCACAGGGCCACAAAGGGGATCCCGCACCACAGCGCAATTCTCTGGCTCGGGTCAAAAGCAAGGCCCACGCAGGCCACCAGGCACAGCACAAAGCCCAGAATCGGCACCACTGGATACCAGGGGGCGCGATATTGCAGGTCGCTCAGCGCCTTACCCTGCTGCAGATGGCGGCGGCGGAACATAAAGTGCGAGGCGCAGATGCTCAACCACACCGCCACCACCGCAAAACCGGAGATCGCCGACAGCGCCACAAACACCGTGTCGGGCGCCACCACGCTGGAGAACAGCGCCAGCACGCCGCCCAGCATACTCACCGACAGCGCGGTCACCGGCACGCCCCGTTTATTGACTTTGGCAAAGCAGGCCGGCAGCGTCTTCTCGTTCGACAGCGACCAGAGCATCCGCCCGGAAGCGTACAGGCCGGAGTTGGCCGCCGAGAGGATCGCCGTCAGGATCACGAAGTTGAAAATATCCGCCGCGTAAGGGATACCCACCTTTTCAAACACCAGCACGAAGGGGCTTTTCTCCACCCCCGCCTGCTGCATCGGGATCAGCGCCGCCAGCACAAATACGGTGCCGATAAAGAAAATAATCAGCCGGGCGATGGTGGTGCGGATGGCAACCGGAATAACCTTATGCGGGTTTTCCGTCTCCCCGGCGGCAATGCCGATAAGCTCCGTCCCGGAGAAGGCGAAGTTCACCGCCACCATGGTCATCAGGATCGGCAGGCCGCCGTGCGGGAACCAGCCTTCGGCGGTGATATTGCGCAGGCCCGGCGCCGGGGAGCCATCCTGCATCGGAATGATGCCGAAAATGGCCGCGCCGCCGAGAATAATAAACGCGATGATGGTGATCACTTTCACCAGCGAGAACCAGAACTCGCCTTCGGCGAAGAAGCGGGTCGAAATGATGTTAAGGCCGAAGATCACCGCGCAGAACACCACGCACCAGATCCAGACCGGCACCTGCGGGAACCAGTACTGCATACAGAAGCCAGCGGCGGTAAAGCTCGAACCCAGCGCCACCGTCCACGTCAGCCAGTAGAGCCACGCCACGGTATAGCCCGTCGCCGGGCCAAGGTAACGCGCCGCGTAAACGTGGAAAGCGCCGGTCTCCGGCATCGCTACCGACAGTTCGCCGAGGCACTGCATCACCAGCCAGACCACCAGGGCGCCAATCAGATACGCCAGCAGCGTCCCGGCCGCGCCGGTGGTGGAGATGATATAGCCGGTATTAAAGAACAGGCCGGTGCCAATCACGCCGCCGAGCGACAGCATGATCAGATGACGCGTTTTCATGGTGCGCTTCAGTTGCCCACCTTGTTGTTGTGTTGTGCTTTGCATTTTATTTTCTCACGCCAACCCGCTTGCCCGGGTCATGATGCGTATAAACGTATAGACATCTAAACATCCAAAAGAAGAAGTGTTATACCGTGCCGCCGCTGAAAAAGCAAAGCCGCTGCACCAGGTCGCGCGCCGACAGCGTGCAGCCTGCCCCATTTTTGCGCAGCGCCGACGGGCGCTCCCCGAACTGGCGCCTCATCGCGACGGACAACGTTCTGGCACTCTCTTTGCAGCCTGTCGTTCAGAACCTTTCTATCTGGCGAGGCAACACGTATGACAGAGCACACCACCACCTTAAAAAGAACGCTCGGCAGTTTTCGTTTATGGGGGATCGCCGTCGGACTGGTGATATCCGGGGAGTACTTCGGCTGGAGCTACGGCTGGTCGCAGGCGGGCACGATGGGGTTTATGGTCGTCGCCCTCGCGGTCGCCGCCATGTACTGCGCCTTTATTTTCAGCTTTACCGAGCTGACCACCGCCATCCCGCACGCTGGCGGCCCTTTCGCCTATGCCTACCGCGCCTTCGGGCCCACCGGCGGCTTTATCGCCGGTTTTGCCACTCTGATTGAATTCGTCTTCGCCCCGCCGGCCATCGCCATGGCCATCGGCGCCTACCTCAACGTGCAGTTTCCGGCGCTGGATCCGAAATGGGTCGCCTGCGGCGCCTACGTGATCTTTATGACGCTCAATATCCTCGGCGTCGGCATCGCCGCCACCTTCGAGCTGATCGTCACCCTGCTGGCCATCTTCGAGCTGCTGGTGTTTATGGGCGTAGTCGCCCCCGGCTTCTCCTGGAGCCATTTCATCACTAACGGCTGGGCGGGCGCGGAAAGCTTTAGCGGCCTGGCGCTGCCGGGGATGTTCGCCGCCATTCCGTTCGCTATCTGGTTCTTCCTCGCCATTGAGGGGGCTTCCATGGCCGCCGAAGAGGCCAAAGATCCGCAGCGCACCATTCCCCGCGCCCTGGGCGGCGGCATTCTGACGCTGACGGTGCTGGCGATTGGGGTGATGGTCTTCGCCGGCGGCGTCGGCGACTGGCGCGCGCTGTCCAATATTAACGATCCGCTGCCCCAGGCGATGAAGACGGTCGTGGGCAACGGCAGCGGCTGGCTGCATATGCTGGTGTGGCTGGGGCTGTTTGGCCTCGTCGCCTCCTTCCACGGCATCATTATGGGCTACTCGCGGCAGATCTACTCCCTCGCCCGCGCCGGCTATCTGCCCGCCGGTCTGGCCACCCTCAATCGCCGCACCCGCACTCCGCATCTGGCGATCCTCGCCGGCGGCGTGGTGGGCATCGCCGCGATTTTCTCCGACTCGCTGATCACCATCAGCGGCATGCCGCTAACCGCCTGCATCGTCACCATGTCGGTATTTGGGGCTATTGTTATGTATATCACTTCCATGGCGGCGCTGTTCAAACTGCGCCGTAGCGAGCCGAAGCTGATCCGTCCGTTCCGCGCGCCGCTCTACCCGCTGGCGCCGGCCTTTGCCCTCGGCATGGCGGTGCTCTGCCTGGTGGCGATGGTTTGGTATAACCTGCTGCTGGCGCTGATTTTCGCGGCGATGATGCTCGGCGGCTACCTGTGGTTCCGCAAAACCGCAGCGGCCCGTGAACGGGCGCCAGTGGATCCTCAACTGCGAACGGTCTCCTGAGGAGGCGGCATGTATAAAACCACGCTATCGGGCCAGGTATGGCGCTTTGATAGTCTGAAAACGCTGATGGCGAAAGCGTCGCCGGCCCGCTCCGGCGACGCCCTGGCGGGGGTTATCGCCCACTCAGCCGAAGAGCGGATGGCGGCGAAAATGACCCTCGCCGAGGTGCCGCTGACCGACATCCTCGACAATCCGCTTATCCCTTACGAGCAGGACGAAGTGACCCGCCTGATCCTCGACACCCACGATGCGCAGGGCTTTGCCGCCCTGCGTCACCTGACGGTCGGCGATTTCCGCGACTGGCTGCTGGACGATGCCACCGATACCGCCACGCTGCAGCGGGTCGCCCGCGCTATCACCCCGGAGATGGCGGCGGCGGTAAGCAAGCTGATGCGCAATCAGGATCTGATCCTCGCCGCCAGCAAATGTCAGGTGGTGACGCGCTTTCGCAACACCATCGGCCTGCCCGGCCACCTCAGCGTGCGCCTGCAGCCCAACCATCCCACCGATGACCTGAAAGGCATTGCCGCCAGTATGCTCGACGGGCTGCTGTACGGCGCCGGGGACGCGGTGATCGGCATCAACCCGGCCAGCGACAGCTTACCGGTGCTGGCGCAGTTGAACGTGATGCTGGACGATATTATCCAGCGCTTCGCCATTCCCACCCAGTCCTGCATTTTGACCCACGTCACCAATACGCTGCAGCTGATTGAGCGCGGCGCGCCGGTGGATCTGGTGTTTCAGTCGGTGGCAGGAACCGAAGCGGCCAACAGCGGCTTCGGCATCAATCTTGCCATGCTGCAGGAGGCCCGCGA
Source organism: Klebsiella sp. 54 (assembly GCF_018223875.1). Classification (NCBI taxonomy): domain Bacteria; kingdom Pseudomonadati; phylum Pseudomonadota; class Gammaproteobacteria; order Enterobacterales; family Enterobacteriaceae; genus Klebsiella; species Klebsiella sp. 54. The sequence goes on along the minus strand of NZ_JAGRRA010000002.1, from coordinate 98,999 downwards.
AGCGGCCCTCAGCCTCGGTCGCGGTACCCTCGGCAACAATGTGATGTATTTTGAGACCGGGCAGGGGAGCTGCCTGTCGGCCAACGCCCACCACGGCGTCGACCAACAGACCTGCGAGGCGCGGGCCTACGCCGTCGCCCGCCACTTTGAACCGCTGCTGGTCAATACGGTGGTCGGCTTTATCGGTCCGGAGTATCTCTACGACGGCAAGCAGATTATTCGCGCCGGGCTGGAAGATCACTTCTGCGGCAAGCTGATGGGCCTGCCGATCGGCTGCGACGTCTGCTATACCAACCACGCGGAAGCGGATCAGGATGATATGGACACCCTGCTGACCCTGCTGTGCGCCGCCGGGCTCACCTTCCTGATCGGCGTGCCCGGGGCGGACGATATCATGCTCAATTACCAGAGCACCTCGTTCCATGACGCACTGTACGCCCGTCGCCTGCTGGGCTTAAAGCATGCCCCGGAGTTCGCCGACTGGCTGGCGAAGATGCAAATTATCGATCCGCACGGCGCGCTGCGGCTCACCGACGCCCGCCATCCGCTGCTGTCCGTCCTGCCGCAAGGAGCCCCCGTATGAACCGTCCCGACGCCTGGAACCCGCTGCGTGAATTTACCGATGCGCGGATCGCCCTGGGGCGCAGCGGCGCCAGCCTGCCGACCCGCGAAGTCCTCAACTTTGGTCTGGCCCACGCCAGAGCGCGGGACGCCATTCATCAGCCGTTCGCCAGCCAGCAGCTGGTGGCGCCGCTAGCGGCGCTCGGCCTCGACGCTCTGACGGTGCACAGCGCCGCGCCGGACCGTCACACCTATCTGCGGCGTCCGGATCTCGGAAGGCAGCTTGCCGACGAAAGCCGCGCCGACCTCGCCGCCAGCGGCGTCCGCCCCGCCGACCTGCTGCTGGTGATCGGCGACGGCCTCTCTTCATGGGCGGTAGAGCGCCAGGCGGTGCCGTTGATCCGCGCCCTGCTGCCCTATCTGCAGACGCTGGGTATCGGCCTGGCGCCGGTGGTGCTGGCGCATCAGTCACGGGTGGCGCTGGGGGATGATATTGGCGAAACCCTGAAAGCCCGCGCGGTGGCGATCTTGATTGGCGAACGACCGGGTCTCTCCTCACCGGACAGCCTCGGCGTCTACCTCACCTGGCAGCCGCATCGGCAGCGGCTGGAGTCGGAGCGCAACTGTATCTCCAATATTCGCCCGGAAGGGCTGAGCCATGACGCCGCCGCCTTTAAACTGGCCTGGCTGCTGGAGCAGGCTTTTTTACGACGGCTTACCGGAGTGCGCCTGAAAGATGAAAGCGATAATCCGGCGCTGCATGGGAAAATAAAACCATTGCCCCCTTTAAAATAATAAGTCACGTGAGCAGCAGAATACATTGTTAATATTACCGGGCGCACCTGAATATTATATTCGGGTGCACGCTGAAATTTCCCGGCGGCGCTTCGCTTGCGCGGGCCGACGAAAACCGTTTAACCGGTATATTGCCTGTTTTCAGGCCGGGTAAGGCGCCTGTCGCCACCCGGCAAAATGCGTTCACCGTATCAAAAACCGTGTGGTCGCCAGCCTTATGCCCTTGCCTGCAGGTAATAAGAATATTGCATGAGTAAAAACGAAACGGACGTTGTAAGGTAATTCAGCGCATTAAAAATACCCGTCATACTTCAAGTTGCATGTGCGTTGGCTGTCAGTCACTTACTTCTGTAAGCGCCTGGGGACTCGCTCACTTGCCGCCTTCATGCGACTCGAATTATTTAGGGTATATATCTCGTTATCTATTCAACATAACAGCCAATAATTCGCCGGATAAGCTGGCGCATTATTCCTCAATGTTATGCAGTCATTGATGGTTAAAGATAAATAATCGACCGACGGAGAAATACCCATGAAATCGTTTTCCGGGAAAGCGTCTTTAATGGCCACGCTGGTTGCCGCGCTGGTCGGCGCCAGCAGCGCGCAGGCAGCGGAAATTAAAATCGGGGTGGTATTACCCCTGAGCGGCGCCCTCAGCGGCTATGGCCAGCCGTCGCAGAAAGGGCTGGACATTATTCAGGCCATCACCCCGACGTTAAAAAATGGCGATACCATCAAGCTTATCGTTATCGATGATAAAAGCGACAAAGTCGAAGCGGCCAACGCCATGCAGCGCCTGGTCTCCAGCGATAAAGTGGATGCCGTTATCGGGGAAGTCACCTCCTCCAACACCCTGGCGATGACCAAGATCGCCGATGACAGCAAAACGCCGCTGGTCTCCTCCACCGCCACCAACGACCGCGTCACCCGCAACCATCCCTACGTCAGCCGGGTCTGCTTCTCGGACAGCTTCCAGGGGGTGGTCGGGGCCAATCTGGCCTCCCGCGATCTGAAAGCCAAAACCGCCGCCATCGTGTTTGACAGCAGCAACGATTACTCCGTCGGCCTGGCGAAAGCGTTCCGCACCCAGTTCCTGAAAAACGGCGGCACCATTCCCATCGAGGTCCAGGCCCCGGGCGGCAGCAAGGACTTTAAAGCCCAGCTGGCGAGCGTCAAGGCGAAGAATGTCGACATGATTTACATGCCGATCTACTACACCGAAGGGGCGCTGATTGCCGTGCAGTCTAAACAGCTGGGGCTCAACAAACCGGTGGTGGGCGGCGATGGACTGGCCGCGGATCAGGTCTTCTTCGATGTCGGTAAAGACGCGGTCAACGGCTATATGACCACCGATTATTACTCGCCGAACGCCAAAGAGCAGACCCCGGCGGGGGAAACCTTCATCAAAGCCTGGGAAGCCAAATACCAGCAGCCGACCCATACCTGGGGCGCAATGGCGGCGGATGCCTATAACGTCATCGTCAACGCCATGAACCAGTGCAGCGATCCCCACGATCGGGTCTGCGTAAATGAAAAAATCCGCGCCACCAAAGATTTCCAGGGCGTGACCGGCACGCTGACCTTACAGAACGGCGATGCCATTCGCAGCGCGGTCATCAACGAAGTGAAAGATGGCAAGCTGGCGTTTCGTACCGTGGTTAACCCTTAAGTTGTGACGAGGCTACAAAATGGACGGCGCCATTTTTCTCCAGCAAGTGGTCAATGGAATGAGTCTTGGGGGCATGTACGCCCTGATTGCCATCGGTTATACGATGGTTTATGGCGTGCTGCGGCTGATCAACTTCGCCCATGCGGACGTGATGATGGTCGGCGCGTTTAGTACGCTGTTTTTATTTTCTTCGGTTGGGCTACCCTTCGGGGTAGCCGTTTTCCTGACCCTCGGGCTGTGCGGCCTGTTTGGTATGCTGATTGACCGGGTTGCCTATCGTCCGCTGCGTCAGGCCTCGAAAATCTCCATGCTGATCACCGCCATCGGCGTCAGCTTCTTCCTCGAAAACCTGTTTAACGTGCTGTTCGGCGGCAGCTCGCGCTTCTTCTCCGCCCCGGACTTTTTCAACCAGACCCGGGCCTTTGGCAGCGTCATCATTACCAACGTGGCGTGGATTGTGCCGCTGATCACCGTCCTGCTGCTGCTGGCGATCCTCTGGCTGCTGTACCGCACCCGCTATGGGATGGCGATCCGCGCGGTGGCCTTTGACGTCAACACCGTGCGCCTGATGGGCATTGACGCCAACCGGATCATCTCCCTGGTCTTCGCCCTCGGCAGTAGCCTCGCGGCGCTCGGCGGCGTGTTCTACTCCATCAGCTACCCAACGATCGATCCCCTGATGGGCGTGCTTATCGGCCTGAAGGCCTTTGCCGCCGCCGTGCTCGGCGGGATCGGTAGCGTCACCGGCGCGGTGCTGGGCGGCTTTATCCTCGGTTTTACCGAAGTGGTCGCGGTGGCGATCTTCCCCGAACTGGGCGGCTATAAAGATGCTTTCGCCTTCCTGTTCTTGATTCTGGTCCTCTTGTTCCGCCCGGTCGGCATTATGGGCGACGAACGTCTGGAAAGGAGCCGTTTCTGATGCTCAACGCGACGACGACCGCCGGGGCGCAGCTGCGCAACCTGGCCATTATTGTCATCTGTATCGCGCTGCTGGCCGGAATCAACGTGGTTTTCAATGACTACATTGTTCGCGTCATCAGCACCATTTTTATCTTTATGATCCTCGCGGTCAGCTACAACCTGATCAACGGCGTGACCGGCCAGCTGTCGCTGGAGCCGAACGGCTTCGTGGCGGTGGGCGCCTACGTCACCGCCCTGCTGATCCTCTCCAGCGACAGCAAGGTAGACATGTTTGAAATGGCCGCCCCCAGCCCGTGGATCCTCAGCCTGCACGCGGGTTTCCTCCCCGCCCTGCTGATAAGCGGCCTGTGCGCGGCGGCGCTGGCGGTGTGCCTCGCCGTACCGGTCTTCCGGGTGCGGGGCGACTACCTGGCCATCGTCACCCTCGGCTTCGGGTTTATCATCAAGATCCTCGCCATTAACAACCCGCAAATCACCAACGGCGCCATCGGGCTGAACGATATTCCGCAGCAGCCGCATCTTCTGTTCTGGTGCGGGCTGTTCGCCCTGCTGGCCACCGGCATGATCCTCCAGCTGGTGTGGTCGAAGTATGGTCGGATGATGAAAGCTATTCGCGACGACGAAGATGCGGCGATCGCCATGGGGGTCAACACCTTCCGCATTAAAACCTGCGCCTTCGCTACCAGCGCCTTCTTCGAAGGGATCGGCGGCGGTCTGCTGGCTTCCCTGCTGACCACCATCTCCCCGGGGCTGTTCGACTTTATGCTCACCTTCCAGCTGCTGATTATTATCGTCCTCGGCGGACTCGGCAGCACCACCGGCGCCCTGCTCGGCACCGTGCTGGTGGTCGGCAGCGGCGAGTGGCTGCGCTTTCTCGACCAGCCGCTGCAGTTCTTCGGTCACGATCTCGGCGCCTATCCGGGCCTGAGAATGGTGGTCTTCTCCCTGCTGCTGCTGATTATCATGCTCTTCGCCCGCGAAGGGCTGCTGGGGAAAAAAGAGATTTGGCAGACCGGAAGAAGGAGCGGCGGCTATGGCGGAAAATAAAATCATCCTGCAGGTGCAGGACGTCACCATGCAGTTTGGCGGCCTGCGGGCCATCGACAACGTCAGCTTCCATGTTGACGAGGCGGAGATCTTTGGCCTTATCGGCCCGAACGGCGCGGGTAAGACCACCCTGTTTAACATCATCACCGCCAACTATAAGCCCACCAGCGGCAGCGTCACCCTCGCGGGCGCCTCGCTGAAGGGGCTGAAGCCCAACCAGGTGGTGAACGCCGGGATCGCCCGCACCTTCCAGAATATCCGGCTGTTTAACTCTATGACGGTGCTGGAGAATGTGATGGTCGGGCTCGACCGGGCCAGCCGCTATTCGTTGCTGGAGGCGGCCCTGCACATTGGCCGCTACTTTCCGGCCGAGCGGGCGGCGAAGGCCAAAGCGATGGCCATTCTGGAGGATATCGGCATCGCCCACTTCGCCCATATGCAGGCCACGAACCTGAGCTATGGCAACCAGCGCAAAGTGGAGATCGCCCGCGCGCTGGCCACCGCGCCGAAGCTGCTGCTGCTCGATGAGCCGGCTGCCGGGATGAACCCAAAGGAGACCGAGGATCTGGCGGAGCTGATCTTCCGCATGCGCCATGACTATCAGCTCAGCGTCCTGTTAATCGAGCACGATATGCCCTTCGTCAACCGCCTGTGCGAACGGGTGATGGTCCTGGAGTATGGTAAGCCATTGTTCAGCGGCCTGATGGCCGAGGCGATCCAGCATCCGGACGTCATTTCCGCTTATCTGGGAGAAGCCAATTATGCTTAACGCCCGGGAACTGAAGGTTTTTTACGGCGTGATCCAGGGGCTGAAGGGCGTCGATATCGACGTCTATGACCGGGAGATCGTCACCCTGATCGGTAGCAATGGCGCCGGTAAAACCTCCACCCTCAATGGGATCGTCAACCTGGTGCGCTCCAGCGGGCGCGTCAGCTTCCTTAACGACGATATCTCGCGCAGCCAGACCCACCAGATCGTGCGCCGCGGGCTTGCGCTGGTGCCGGAGGGACGCCGGGTCTTTACCAACCTGACCATCGAAGAGAACCTGCGCATGGGCGCTTACAATAATCTCGCCGGCTACACCCGCCTGCGCGATCGCATGTACGCCCTCTTTCCACGGCTCAAGGAGCGGCGCCATCAGATGGCTGGCACCATGAGCGGCGGCGAGCAGCAGATGCTGGCCATCGCCCGGGCGCTGATGAGCGAGCCGGTGTTATTGATGCTGGATGAACCGAGCCTCGGGCTGGCGCCGAAAATTGTCGGCGAGCTGTTCGGCATCATTAAGCAACTGCGCGAAGAGAATATGACGGTGCTGCTGGTGGAGCAGAATGCGACGGCCGCGCTGGCGATCGCCGATCGGGCGTATGTCCTGGAGAATGGCAGGATCACCTTGTCAGGCGCGGCGCGGGAGATGCTGACTAATCCGGAAATTAAGCGGATGTATCTGGGGGGATAGGCATGGTCAAAACTGCCTGGGCTGCGGCGGCGCCTCCTGCGAGGCCGCAACCTCAGGCAGTCTCTTGCTACACAAAGCACACCTCGTTCCAGTAGGCTTCTCGCGTCCTGCGTCGCTCAGTATGTCTTATCATGACGGAACCACCGGGTTTCCACGTTGCCAATGTCCACGCCGTAAAGGCTGGCCACCGGCAGGATCGCCTCCATGACGCGTTGGGTATCTTGCTGTCCGGCTTCACCGTTGGACAAAAAAGCCAGCCAGCCCGTTAACCGTTGCCACAATGCCACTTTCGTTTTCTCCTCTGTCGGGAAGCGTATCGCCTGGGTCTATTTCAACCACAGTTGGCCGGGCGCGGGAAATATTAATTCCGAATTTGCAATCCTGGCTGGCGCATATTACTCCCGGTCCTTTTCCCCTCACCCTAACCCTCTCCCTGAGGGAGAGGGAACCGTTCGGCGGTCGTTGTCGCACCGGGAAAACGCCAGCGGCGCATAAAGAATACCCACAGGTTTGTTAAGTTCTTTTTGGTTATAGATAAGAATTTTTTCTTCTTTGCCGCCGATGGGCAATTTATGGGAGCGTGATGTCCACAAAACAAAACAGGGATTCAGGGGAAAAACTATGCGCAACAAAACCACAAAAATCGCACTGGCGCTGGGTATGCTGCTGCTCGCCTCGCAGGCGCAGGCCGACCAGCTGGCTGACATCAAAGCCGCTGGCGTCGTGAAAGTCGCCACCTTTGACGCCAACCCGCCGTTCGGCTCCGTAGACGCCAAAACCCACCATATCGTCGGCTACGACGTCGACTTTGCCCAGGCGCTGGCGAAAGCGCTCGGCGTCAAACTCGAGCTGGTGGCCACTAACCCGGCCAACCGTATTCCGCTGCTGCAGTCCGGCAAAGCCGACCTGATCGTCGCCGACATTACCATCACCCCGGAGCGGGCCCAGGTTATTGATTTCTCAACGCCGTATTTCGTCACCGGCCAGCAGTTCCTCGTGCCGGCCGGTTCTCCGGATAAGCTTGATGAATACAGCAAAGCGCGCATCGGCGCGGTGAAAGGCACCACCGGCGAACAGGCCCTGCACCAGCGTTTCCCGCAGGCTCGCGTCCTCTCCTATGACGATATTCCGCTGGCCCTGACCGCCCTGCGCAACGGCAACGTCCAGGCCATCACCCAGGACAGCACTATCCTTGCCGGTCTGTTGGCGGAAGCGCCGGATAAAGCCAAGTTTAAAATTCTGCCCGATCTGCTCAGCAAAGAAGAGATTGGCGTGGGCGTGAAGAAAGGCGAACCGGCCCTGCTGAAAGCCGTCAACGATGAGCTGGTGAAGCTGGAGAAAACCGGTGAAGCCGCGAAAATTTACGATGTCTGGTTTGGCCCTGCCACTAAAACGCCGCAGCCGCGCGCCTTTACCATAGAAGCGAAATAATATGTTCTCGGGTTTATTCTCCCACTCCGCGGCCCCGGCCGCGGATTTTTCACGTCTGCAGCGCGCCAGCATAACGTTTCGTGAGGTGGCCAAGCGCTACGGCGATCATCAGGTGCTTAACGCCATCAACCTGCAGGTCGAGCCCGGCGAAGTGGTGGCGATCCTCGGTCCTTCCGGATCGGGAAAATCGACGCTGATCCGCTTGATCAACCAGCTCGAATCCTTAAGCGGCGGCGAGATCCTGATCGACGGTAAACCCACCAGCCGGCTGAGCGGCAGCGCCTTGCGCCAGCTGCGCAGCCGCGTCGGCTTTGTCTTCCAGCAGTTCAACCTTTACGCCCACCTGACGGCGCAGGAGAACATCACGCTGGCGCTGGAGCGCGTCCACGGCTGGGGAAAAAGCGCGGCTCAGGAGCGGGCGCTTGCGCTGCTGCGCCAGGTCGGGCTGGAGGAGAAAGCGCAGCAGATGCCGGCGCAGCTCTCCGGCGGCCAGCAGCAGCGGGTGGCCATCGCCCGCGCTCTGGCCTCCTCGCCGCAGATTATCCTGTTCGACGAGCCCACCTCGGCCCTCGACCCGGAGATGATCGGCGAAGTGCTGCAGGTGATGAAAAACCTCGCCCACAGTGGGATCACCATGCTGGTGGTGACCCACGAGATGCAGTTTGCCCGCGAAATTGCCGACAGGGTGGTGTTTATCGACGGCGGCGACATTCTCGAGGTCGCCCCGCCGGCTGAGTTTTTCGCCCATCCGCAGCATGCCCGCGCGCGGCGTTTTCTGCAGAAGGTGCTGGATCCGCTGCACCAGGAGAGCCTCGAGTGACGCCGATGCTTGACTGGCACGGCGTCCTGAGCGGACAGCCGTTGCAATGGATTATCTCTGGTTTTCTCACCACCGTCTGGGTCAGCGTCGCCGGGATCCTGCTCGCCACTGCGCTGGCGGTCCTGCTGCTGGCCCTGCGTCTCGGCGGCGGCCGCGTGGGGCGCGGGCTGGTCGCCGCGTGGGTCTCGCTGTTTCGCAATACTCCGCTGCTGGTCCAGCTGCTGTTCTGGTACTTTGCCGCCTGGAACCTGCTGCCGCTGGCGGTGAAAGACGTGGTAAACGACGAGCACACCTGGTCCATTCTGCCGGGCAATGTCTGGTGGCTGACGCCGGAGTTCCTCTGCTCGATGTGGGGGCTGGGGGTCTTTACCTCCGCCTTTCTGGTGGAAGAGATCGCCTCCGGACTGCGCGCCGTCAGCCACGGGCAGCGGGAAGCCGCGCTGTCGCAGGGCTTTACCCCGTGGCAGGAGCTGCGCTTTATCCTCCTGCCGCAGGGACTGGCCAACGCCTGGCAGCCGATTGTCGGCCAGTATCTCAACCTGATGAAACTCTCATCGCTGGCCAGCGGCATCGGCTTTGCGGAACTGACTTATCAGGTGCGGCAGATTGAGAGCTATAACGCGCACGCCCTGGAGGCGTTTGCCGTTGGCACCGCGCTGTATCTGGCGCTGGGGGTGGCGATGGGCGTGGCGCTAACGCGTCTCGGCCCGGGAAGAAAACTGCAACGGAGCGCCCAACATGAACGCTAATCTGGCGGTGATCGCCGATAATCTTGATTACCTGCTGTGGGGCCGGCTGGCGGAGGGCCTGCCCGGCGGCGTGGCGCTGACCCTGCTGATGGCCATCGGCGCCACGCTGCTGGCGCTGCCGGGAGGCATTGCGCTGGCGGGGCTGGCCTGGCGCTACGGCGGGCTGACGCGACGTCTGCTGTTCCTTTGGGCGGAAATTATCCGCGGCATCCCGCTGATATTTGTCATCTTCTGGCTGTGGTATCTGCTGCCGATGCTGACCGGCGGCGATCTGCCCGGCGCGGTGACCGTGACCCTGGCGCTGGCGTGGTTTACCGCCGCCTCGGTGATGCATTCGGTGCTGGCCGGGCTGCAGTCGCTGCCGAAAGGACAGTATGAGGCGGCGCTGACCCAGGGGTTCGCCCCCGGGCAAACGCTGCGCCTGGTGCTGCTCCCGCAGGCGCTGCGCAACGTTCAGCCGTCGCTGGTGGGGATCTTTATCGGCCTGCTGAAGGACACTTCGCTGGCGTTTATCGTCAACGTCCCGGAGCTGACCACCGTGGCCGGCCAGGTCAACAACCGGGTGCAAATCTATCCCCTGGCGATCTTCGTCTTCACCGGCGCGGTGTACTACCTGCTGTGCTGCGGTCTGAGCCTGCTGGCCAGCCGGCGCTTTACCCGCCGCGCGACCGCCGGATAAGGCTCACTCCGCGGGGCGGGGCTTCAGCGGACAGGTATCGCTGATCTTAATAAATTTGTCGTTATAGACCAGATAGTGGTTCCCCGGCTGGCGCAATGCCGGCTGGCGAACCACGTCCCCGGGACGCAGATACCACGCGTCGCCCTCCTCTTCGGTCGAATCGCACCCGGGTTTAATCAGCAGCTTAAACCAGGTATTGCCGGTGTTGCTCACCGTCCCGGCCGCCTTATCGAAAGACCATTTAAACTGCACCTCGCGCGGGCGCACCACCAGAATGGTATCCATCACCACCACCGGCTCCATGCTGACTTCGCCGCCGGTCGGGCTGCGCCTCGTCAGGTTACGGGTGGGAATTTCACGAAACGAGACCCGATAGTAGCGCTCGCGGTTATCCCGCGGCCCATGATAATAAAATTTGAAATATTCGCTTTCCCCGGCCTGCAGCGCCAGCTGGCGGGGGGCGAACAGCAGTTCGCCATCCACCGGCCGGGAGCGCACTTCGCTGCCGCCAGGGCGGTCGATGGCGCTGACGGTGATCCGGTACAGCCGCGCGCTTTTATTGTTATTGACCACCCGTTTGCTGGCGAAATCCGCTTCAGCCGGCAGGGAAAAGGTCAGATTGCCGACCGAGATCGCCTGCGCCAGCGGCGCCGCCAGCAGGCAGCTCAGCGTCAGCAGGGCCTTAGTTAATGTTGCGCCACGTCGCCTGGACATGAATCTCTCCTGAAGCGCTGACTTCGCCAAACCAGCCGTTATCGTCTACCGTCCGCAGCGAAATGGCGTTATCCATCGGAATCGAAAATTTCACCGTGGTCTTATCCATCTGCCCCACTTCGCCGGAGATATCGGTCCACGGCGTGGTCAGCCACAGCGCATCGGTCATATCCCGCCAGCTGTCATCGCACCCGGCGTCGTAGGTCTGCGTCGCGCCGCTGCGGGTGATAAAAGAGAGCGTCGCCGGGAACGGCACTTTCGCCGTACCGTCATCGGAGCTGAAGAGACAGTAGGAGCGCCCACCAATCACCTGCGCCGGTCCGGTCACTTTGATCAGCACTTCGTCGGCGGCCGTTTTACCGCTGGTGGTGACGATGTAGCCGAAATCGAGCGCCGGTTCACCGCTGCCGACATACCCCTCCCGCGACGGCGCCGAGGTATATTCGTCAGAGATAATGCTGATGCTGAAATCACGGGGCTTGATAATCAGCGTATTGGAGGTGGAAAACTCATACCAGCCTGACTCCGGCGAGGTGGTGTTCTGGAAGCGAAAGTTGAACAGATCCTTGGTATTGATATCGCTGATCCCGAGATTCACCATCTGCTTAAAGAAGTTACTGGAGAAGAACACATAGATCGCATCTGAGCTCTTCATCTCATTGAAGGTGTAGTAATAGGCGGTATTGCTCACCGGCTTCCATGAGCTGCCGTTGAGGCTGAACTGCATATCATACGCCCCGACGGCCGAGGCCAGCGACGAGTTGGCGATCGCCGGGAAAATATGGATCGACGTATTGCTTAACCCATTGGTCTGCAAGGTATAATTGACCATCTTACAGCTTAATCCTGAACGGCTGCCGATGGTCTGCGTCCGGCAGTCGGCGTTCCCTTCCCCAAGGGTTGGCACGCCATCGCTGTTGATAAACACCTCCGCCAGCGAGTGGGTGTTAATCAACCGCAGGTTCGCGGCTTTGGTGTGGGTGACGTTGCGCACATACCAGTTGCCGGAAGCCTGATCCTTACAGCGCGCGCCGCTGCTGGCGTCGTAGTTCACCGAGGTCTGACAGGCATTGATGGTCATCGTGAAGCTGCCGCCGACCGGCATCTGTTGCAGATACTGATAAAACGCGTCCGACATCATACCGTGCATCCACTTCGCGCCGCCGCTGGTCACCGTCGCGCCATAGAACCCGCTGGCGTCAGTGGTCTGCGGCAGGATCAGGCTGGTGGCCATATCGCACCCGGCGTACCAGTTGATGCAGCGCAGGCCGGTTAAGGGGTGCGAAACCGGCGAGTTTTCCAGCCACATATCAAACTTCCAGTTGGCATTGAGCCCGGTGTTGTAGCCGTTATCGATATAGCCGAGACTCTGCTGATAGATGGTCCCGGAGCCGGTGTATTTTAAGCCGGTCCAGCGGTTGGCGCCGGTCATGCGCGGATCCAGCGCCCCGCCGGGAGTGACGAAAAAGTTGTCGTCGGAGTTGTTTTCCACAAACACAAACTCGCGCGCCGGCGCATCCGACCAGGTGGTCTTGGTCACCGCCGCCCTGAGCGCAGCCGCCGGCCAGAGCAGCGCGAGGATCGCCAGGGCGATTAATGGGTTAACTTTCATTCTCTTCTCCTGTCTGCTGCACCGCCGCCCACGACGAGAGGCCGCTGCAAACCACATCCCCCACCCACACGGCGCCGCGCGCCTGGCTGAGCTCCAGCGCCACTTCGCAGGTTTTATTGCCGCCGTAGCTGAAATCGATCGTGGGGTATTTCTTATCCACATCCATAACAAACTCGCCGTTTTCATCGGTGCGGGTACGGCCGATATGGTTGTTAATCCGCGCATTCGCCAGCAGCGTGCCGTCTTCCGCCCGAATACGACCGGAGACGGTGACCATCTGCTTCACCTCTGGCTCAATCACCGCCACGTTGCCGGGATAGAGAGTCAGATGACTCTTGCGCCCGCTGACGATGTCGTAACTGTCGAGCGAGTTTTTGCTGTTCTGCAGCTCCACCTCATAGCGGCCATAAGGCGAGAGCGGCAGATAGTTACGCTTACCGCTGAGCGGGAAGATCCGCCCGTTGACCCTGGCGCTGATTTGACCATCGTCCTCCAGCCCGGTGTTGAAGATCACCCCGGCGTTGCCGTCGGTTCGTCCGCTGGCGGCGATATTTTTGCCCTGCCAGCCGACGCTGCCGCTGGCGGTGAGGTTGGTGTTGACGTAGCCGTCCGCTGCGCTGTTGACGTTCAGCGTGCCGCTGGCGTAGCGGGCGTCGAACTGGGCATACGCCCCGCCGCTGAGGGTTTTGTCATCCCCGGTATCGCCGGAGATGGCCCGCGACAGATTGGCGCCGATGGTGCGAATGGTGCCTTCATCAAACTGTTTACGCGCTGAGAGGTTAGCCATGGTGTAGCCGTTCTGATGGGTCATCCCGGCGCTGAACCAGTTGCCCAGCGGCAGCGACAGATCGAGGGCGATATATTTCCCGGTGTTGGCGCTGCTGTCGCCATTGTTATAGCGCTGGATCCCCGCCCGCAGGCCAAGCGAGCCAAAGGCGCCGCTGTAGACCGTCTGATAGTAATCCGCGGTGTAGTAATGGCTGTTGTAGCGGCGATCATCGTTGTAGCTCACGCTGAACGTCCCCAGCTTCGACCACAGCGCGTTCAGGTTGAGGGTGCCGCCGATCGCCCGGTTATCGGCATCGCTGCGCCGCAATTGATCGCCAATGCGGGTTCTCTCCTGGTTGACCCACACTGAACTAAAGCCCCCCGGCAACGTGGCGCTGATGCTGCCGACGCTGCTCCACGAGCTGTCGCTGGCCAGCATGTTTTGCAGGTTAACGTTGATCGCCTCGCCCAGCGGCAGCGTCAGGCGAGTTTCTCCCACCGCCTGGTTGTCGTAGCCATAGCCCGTTGCCGCCCAGCTCAGGGTGCTGAGCGACCCGGAGGCCGAGAGGCCCGCCAGCCAGCTCTCTTTCGCTGGCCGGGTCTTTTTTCCGCTCTCCGACCAGCGATCCATATGAAAACTGCCGCCCCATACCTGCCACGCCAGCGGCGCGCCGGCGCCGCGTCCCCGGCTGAACAGCTTATTGACCCGCTGGGTGCGTTTGCTGACCACCCGCCCGTTGACGATCACCTCCACTTCCACGTCGTAAATACCGTACGGCAGGCCGCGGGTATCCACTTCATGGTTGCCCATGGCGAAGTTCTGGACGCTCAGCAACCGGCCGTCGCGGGTGAGATGCACCTCGCCCGCCGCCGGTAAAAAGGCAATCACCGGCGTGGCGGACTGGCTGTTGTCGAAGACGGTGGAGCTGGCCTGGTTCCCCCAGGAAAGGCCGTAAATCTTGCCCGCCGAAATAGCGGTCATCGGTCCCAGAGACTGCAGGTTCCAGGTGTCAAGCATCCCGCCGGCAAAGCGGTGGCCGGCGAAATCGCGTTCATACATGGCTTTATATAATTCACTGTCCTGCTGACCACTGCCGATGCCGTACAGCGAGCCGTCGAGCACCACGTGATGCTCACGCAGCGCCGTGACGTTGTTCAGCGACAGGTAGCTGGAGGTGTTGCTTCCGCCGTTGCGCATCTGGTTGTTATAGACGCCGAGGTTATAGCTCAGGTTGCTGCTCAGGACGTTGACGCTGGACTGGCCGATGTCTTCGCTGCGCGAGCGCAGCACGGTGCCCAGCGCCTCGCGCTTGACCACCAGCTGCAGCAGCAGCTGGCGCAGGCTGAGATCCAGCTGCGCGCTCTCGGTCAGAGTAATGGTGAGCGCCTCGCTGAACGGGGCGTTGGCGAGGCCGATCAGCTGCTGTCGGGTCTGTTCGCTGACGCTGGCGTTACCCTCATTGTCTTCCAGCCGGATCTGCCGAACGCGCAGCTGGCCGCCGTCCAGCCAGATAAAGGCGCTGCCGATCCGCTGATCGTCCCGGGTGTCCTGGCTGCCGGCAAGATGAATATAAAGAGGAACGCTCATGCCGTCCTGCAGCGCCTGGCTGAAGGCCTGCGGAATAATCACCCCGCCAATCTGCTGCGCGCCTGGGGCCGCCGCACTGGCGTCGGGCTGAATGAACAAAAAAAACATGCCGAAGGCAAGCCGCGTTTTCAGTCCTGGGGAAATCCGTTGTAGAGGCATCGTCGTTATCCATCTGCACAGCTGTCTATTTCACGGGAACAAACTGCTCACCCTGCCAAAGCGCAACCCGTCCTTTTTTATCCGCCGTGTCCACGCGCGTAAAACGGCGTGATTTACCCGGCATCAGGTAGTAGTTCTCTTTGCACTCCTTACCGTCGGCGGCCTTCAGGCAGGGGCCGTAGGCGAGGATCCGCAGCGTCGCATTCCCGGTGTTGGTCAGGGAGCCGTTGGCATACTGAAAGCGGTAGTTCACCTGCCGGGGCGCCACCACCAGGATGGTGCCGATGCGAGCGGAAGCGGTGGCCACCGCGCTGCGGGTGGCGTTATCGCGCTGGGCATCGCTGAGCGCCTGGTCGAACCAGACAATGCGGTAGTAGCGCTCTTTGTTATCCGCCGGGCCTTTGTAGAAGAAGCGGATCACATCGCTGGCCTGGGCGGGTAGCAGCAGGCTGGCGGGAGTGAGCAGCACCTCATCCGGTTTATCCATCGGGATAACCTGTCCGTCGTCCAGCGGGGAAGAGAGCCTTTCGAGATGGATATTGATCAGGCGGCCGCTGTCGGTGCTGTTCTTGATCGTTTTGCTCAGCGTGCTGCTGCCGCTGTTCATAAACGATGAGATATCGCCGACATCCAGCGCCTGCGCCGGCGATACTCCGGCAAGCAGCAGCCCGAGGGCCAGAAGGTGCTTTTTCATAACAATTCCGTCCGTGAAAAAAGCAGGGGGAGCCCCCCTGCTGGCGCATCACAAGGATCAGCTGGTCCAGGTGGCGTCGAACTGTACGCTGACGTCGCCGCTCCAGATCCCTTCCGGCAGGGTGCTGTAATCGGTCACGGCGGTGGTGCCGTCGGTGGTGCCGCTGATGATCGAGAAGGTGAAACCATCCTGCGCGGTGGTACGGCCGCTGGCGTTGTAGCCGTTAGCCAGCGCGCTGAGGTTGCCGCCCAGAATGTTGTTGGCGGTATCGATCATCACGGTATCACCGGTTTTTTCCACCGCTGCGCCGTTATAATCCACGCCCACGCTCAGCGTGGAGCCGGAGGTATCCAGCTGGGTTAAGGTGTTGGTGATAAGACGCGAGGTCAGCTTAAAGGCGGTCGCCGTTGCGTCACCCTCAATCGCCACGTCAAACAGACCTTTCTGTGAGTTAAAACCTTTCACGCCTTCGGCATACTGGAACGCCAGGCTGCCGAGCGGGGTGACCACCAGCTTGCTGGTGGTGTCTTTTTTGGCGGTCGCAGACCAGGTCGCTACAGCCTGAGCCGTTACGTCAGCAGCCTGCGCCACGCCCATACCGGTAAACGCCGTTACCAGAGCTATTGCCAGAACCTTTTTTTTCATCGCTTTTTCTTCCTGAGTTGAATTAAGGACATGATGTCCCGGTGAACCATTCAAAAATTAACTTGCCTGGGTGTTACTGAACTAATTTGTATATTTTGGAATACAGCTTGGCCTCGGCATTGCGCCGATGGGTATATACTGTCTTCACGCTACAATTTTCAATTCTGGCGATCGATTTCGGCTGCATGCCCTGGGCGGTCATGCGGATAATTTTCATTTCCCGGTCTGTAATTTTATCTTTCTTAATATCTTTACGGAGAAACCTGCCATTAATCACATAGGCCAGCTCTTTTCGAATATCGCGACTCAGGCCAACATATACCACGCCGCGAATATCGCTATTGTAATACCAGTAATTCGCTAAGGCTTCTGACTTCCTGGCCGCAATTAATACGACCTGTTTCCCCTTTACCGCGGATAGCCATTCGCTGTCGCGCCTGATAAACTCGTTTAACGAAGCCGTATTGAGATTGATAAACACGAAATCTTTTCTGATTTTCTCTAGCGACAGATAAATTAATTCGTCGATATCTACAATCAGTTCGGACAATCCTTTATAGAAGTAGGAGTCATCGGCAGACCAAATATACTTATCGGAACAGCTTTTATATTCCATATAGTTTTTAACCTCATAGTCCTTGAAGTAATCATTTTTAAAACGTCACTGCTTGCCAGGCCTATAAAGTTTACTGGCGTATTCGATTCCTTTAGTAAATCGCCATTAAATAAGACACGCATTACTTATCAGTATTGAATAAGCGGGGTTAAACTATAATTATTTTCTGCTTGGCGTTGAATTTAAGTTTTTTCCTATGGAGTGTCAACATGCGGGAAGGCAATGAATTTCGCGCCCAGGTCAATATTTACAAAAACTGAAAATATCTCATTTTTGAGCGAAAGAAAAAGGTATTTATTTTCATAAGGTTATTAGCAATATAACCCTCAATTCTTAGCAGAATTTTATATTACCCAGGATCTTCACCCTATTATGTTAGGAATATTCTTAATGAAGGGCAGAATGCAGTTGTCAAATAAACCAAATTTATTCAAAAATAAAGAATATAAGTCTAAAAATCAGCAATAACCAGGATGATTCACCAATGCATAAGACTCATAAATAGATTAACATGCCGCACAAAATAGTTATATATATGTTAATTTTGCGGAATGATGAATGCTAAACAAAGGCAGAAGCATTATCTATTCGATTAAACAGACCTCATTAGCAAGATAAAACGAGTTTTGCCGATGGGTTCCTGCCGCACGGGGACGCCAGTCTCCGCGTTCCCGAAAGCATAGCCGCTTTTCGGCGCTTCGCCAGCGTACCGCGCACGGTGAACCGCTCACCGCCGCCCTTTCCCGCCTGTTCACGGTTTGTTCGCAATACCGTCATCGAAATTTCACATAAAGACCTATTAATAGTGGCCAGTTAATGACGAACCTGGACACTCTTATGAACAGCTCTCTTGCCGCGGTGGCCGAAACTGATTTCCAGCCGTTCACCGAACTCAATGCCGGCCGGCAGCGGAAGGTCTTAAGCGTGCGTAATCTGAGTAAAGCTTATCAAGTCCAGCACAAGGTGCTGGACGGCATCAGTTTTGATCTGCACGCTGGCGAAATGGTTGGCATCATAGGCCGCTCCGGCGCCGGTAAATCGACGCTCCTGCATGTCCTCAACGGCACCCACAGCGCCAGCGGCGGCGAAATTCTTAGTTACCCGGAAGTCGGTACCCCGCACGATGTCTCCCGGCTGAAAGGGCGCGCGCTCAATGCCTGGCGCAGCCACTGCGGGATGATTTTTCAGGACTTCTGCCTGGTGCCCCGTCTCGATGTGCTCACCAACGTCCTGCTGGGCCGCCTCAGCCAGACCTCAACCCTGAAATCGCTGTTTAAAATCTTTCCTGAAGCCGACCGGGCGCGCGCCATTGCGCTGCTCGAGTGGATGAACATGTTGCCGCACGCGCTGCAGCGGGCGGAGAACCTCTCCGGCGGGCAGATGCAGCGGGTGGCGATCTGCCGGGCGCTGATGCAAAACCCCGGGATCCTGCTGGCCGACGAGCCTGTCGCCTCGCTGGATCCGAAAAACACCCAGCGCATCATGGATGTGTTGCGCGAAATTAGCGAGCAGGGCATCAGCGTGATGGTAAACCTGCATTCGGTAGAGCTGGTTAAGACCTACTGCACCCGGGTTATCGGCGTCGCCAGCGGTCAGCTTATTTTTGACGATCACCCCTCCCGGCTGACGCAGGATGTGCTGCAGATGCTGTACGGCGATGAAGTTAGCCAATTGCATTAATTTCACTCACACGGGCAACATAATGAAAAAATCTATGACTGGCGCAGTTCGTTTATCCGCAATGGTCGCGGGCATGATGATGGCATGGCAGGCAGCGGCGGCGCAGCCGAAAGAGCTGAATCTGGGCATTCTCGGCGGCCAGAACGCCACCCAGCAAATCGGCGATAACCAGTGCGTGAAGGCCTTCCTCGATAAAGAGCTGAACGTGGACACCAAACTGCGCAACTCTTCCGACTATTCCGGGGTGATCCAGGGTCTGCTGGGAGGGAAAGTCGACGTGGTGCTGAGCATGTCTCCCTCCTCTTACGCCTCGGTTTATCTTAATAACCCCAAAGCGGTGGATATCGTCGGTATCGCCGTGGACGACAAAGATCAGTCTCGCGGCTAC
This sequence comes from Klebsiella sp. 54, assembly GCF_018223875.1. Classification (NCBI taxonomy): domain Bacteria; kingdom Pseudomonadati; phylum Pseudomonadota; class Gammaproteobacteria; order Enterobacterales; family Enterobacteriaceae; genus Klebsiella; species Klebsiella sp. 54. Next base: position 80,006 of record NZ_JAGRRA010000002.1, on the reverse strand, counting down.
CACTCGGTGGTGATTGTCAAAGCTGACTCCCCGTATAAAACGCTGGACGATTTAAAAGGCAAAGCCTTCGGCTTCGCCGACCCGGACTCCACTTCCGGGTATCTGATCCCTAACCATGCGTTTAAAGAAAAATTTGGCGGTAACGCCGACAACAAATACAACAACACCTTCTCCAGCGTCACCTTCTCCGGTGGCCACGAGCAGGACATCCTCGGCGTGCTGAATGGCCAGTTCGCGGGCGCGGTCACCTGGGCCTCAATGGTGGGCGATTACAACACCGGCTACACCACCGGCGCGTTCAACCGCCTGATTCGCATGGATCATCCGGATCTGATGAAGCAGATCCGCATTATCTGGCAATCGCCGCTGATCCCGAACGGCCCGATCCTGGTGAGCAATGCGCTGCCAGCGGACTTTAAAGCGAAGGTCGTGGCGGCGGTGAAAAAACTGGATACTGAGGATCACGCCTGCTTTATCAAAGCGATGGGCGGTACTCAGCACATCGGCCCGGGCAGCGTGGCTGACTTCCAGCAGATTATTGATATGAAACGCGAGCTGGTGAGCGCGCGTTAATCCTGCCTCAACGCCGCCTGCTTGTCCCAGGGTAAGCGGCGGCGCTACGTTGAAGATCCCCGACGCATGAAGACGACCCACACCGAATTTGAACGCTATTACCAGCAGGTACGCTCGCGGCAAAAGCGCGATGCCGTCTGCTGGTCGCTGCTGCTGCTGGCGCTCTATTTTGCCGCCGGCAGCGCCGCGGAATTTAATCTGCTGACTATCTGGCACTCGCTGCCCCATTTCTTTGACTATATGGCAGAGACCATTCCGCCCCTGAGCGCCGGCAACCTGTTCGCCGACGTGCAGACCAAAGGCTCGCTGGCCTGGTGGGGCTATCGCCTGCCGATCCAGCTGCCGCTGATCTGGGAAACTCTGCAGCTGGCGCTGGCCTCAACCCTGGTGGCCGTCGCCATTGCCACGGTTTTCGCGTTTCTTGCCGCCAATAACGCCTGGTCCCCGGCGCCGGTGCGCTTTGCCATTCGCGTGCTGGTGGCGTTTTTGCGCACCATGCCCGAGCTGGCGTGGGCGGTGATCTTTGTGATGGCGTTCGGCATCGGCGCGATTCCGGGCTTTCTGGCGCTCATGCTGCATACCGTCGGCAGCCTGACCAAACTGTTCTACGAGGCGGTGGAAAGCGCGCAAAACAAACCGGTACGCGGCCTGGCGGCCTGCGGCGCATCCCCGCTGCAGAAAATTCGCTTCGCCCTGTGGCCTCAGGTGAAACCGCTGTTTCTCTCCTATGGCTTTATGCGGCTTGAAATCAACTTCCGCTCGTCGACCATTCTCGGGCTGGTGGGCGCGGGCGGCATCGGCCAGGAGCTGATGACCAACATCAAGCTCGACCGCTACGATCAGGTGAGCATCACCCTGCTGCTGATCATTCTGGTGGTGTCGGCGCTGGACATGCTGTCCGGTCGTCTGCGCCTGTGGGTACTGGAGGGTAAGAAATGAGCGTCTGGTACATGCAACCGGATCTCGCCGCCAGCCGGCGGCAGCATAAGCAGCTCTATCAGGTCCAGGGGCGCTACCTGCGCTACGTCGGACTGGTGGCGCTGGCCTGCCTGCTCTATTACGTCTGGTTTTTTCTGCAGTTCGGCATCAGCGGCGAACAGCTGACCACCGGCCTACAGCAGATTGGCCGCTATCTGGCGCGGATGTTCGTCTGGCACGACTTCTGGAACTGGCCGTTCGGCTATTACTTCACGCAAATCGGCATCACTCTGGCTATCGTCTTCGCCGGGACGCTCACCGCCACGGTGCTGGCGCTGCTGCTCTCCTTCTTCGCCGCCCGCAACATCATGCGCGGCGTGGTGCTGGGGACCCTCGCCCTGCTGATGCGCCGCCTGTTTGATGTGCTGCGCGGGATCGACATGGCTATCTGGGGGCTGATTTTCGTGCGCGCGGTAGGCCTCGGGCCGCTGGCCGGGGTGCTGGCGATCATCATGCAGGACACCGGCCTGCTGGGACGGCTGTACGCGGAAGGACACGAAGCGGTGGACCGCTCCCCCGGGCGCGGACTGACCGCCGTGGGCGCGAACGGCCTGCAAAAGCATCGCTTTGGCATTTTTACCCAGTCGTTCCCGACCTTCCTCGCGTTGAGCCTGTATCAGATTGAATCCAACACCCGCTCCGCGGCGGTGCTGGGCTTCGTCGGCGCCGGCGGTATTGGGCTTATCTATGCCGAGAATATGCGCCTGTGGAACTGGGATGTGGTGATGTTTATCACCCTGCTGCTGGTGGCGGTGGTGATGATCATGGACACCCTCTCCGCCTGGCTGCGCCGTCGCTATATCGGCGGCGCCGTGGTGCCGCTGTATCAGGACGAACGCTAGCGCACCTTTGTGCCGGGTGGCGGCTGCGCCTTACCCGGCCTACAGGATCCTCTCACAGGTTCACACCCCGTAGGCCCGCGCAAGCGCAGCGCCGCCGGGCGATGACAGCGGGTACGGAGCTGCTTTTATGCCGGGTGGCGGCTACGCCTTACCCGGCCTGCGGGGTCCTCTCACTGGCTGACACATCGTAGGCCCGGTAAGCGCAGCGCCACCGGGCGATGACAGCGGGTACGGAGCTGCTTTTATGCCGGGTGGCGGCTACGCCTTACCCGGCCTACAGAGCTTATCCGGCCTGGAACGACTGAACCCGAAGAAACATTTATCCGCTCCGCTATTCCAGCCGCCAGCTCAGCACCGGCCAGCCGTATCCGGCACCGGCCGCCTGCAGCTGCGGACAGGGATTGACCAGCCGCACGCGATCCGCATGCAGGCACAGCGGCAGATCGTTAATGGAATCGGTATAGAACGTCACCTCGCCGTCATACTGCGGATGCGCCTCGCGCCACTGCGCCAGACGCGCCACCTTCCCCTGCTGATAGCTGGGGATCCCGTCGATTTCACCGCTGTAGCCGCCGTCGACCATCGCCACGTCAATGCCCAGCGCCTGATCGATCTCCAGCGCGGCGGCCACCGCCTGCACCAGCAGGCTAACCGAGGCGGAGATAATCAGCATCTGCTCCCCCTCGGCCCGCAGACGACGAATGAGCTCCCACGCCTGCGGATAGACCCGGGGCAGGATCGCCTCGCGCACGCAGCGGGCCACCAGCGCATCAACGTCCGATTTCGGTATTCCGGCCAGCGGCGCCTGGATCAGGGCCACATAATCGGCGATATTCATCTCTCCCCGGTCATAATCCGCCATCAGCCGCGCCTCGCGGGCAAGATACCCCTTCTGCGTCGCCAGCCCTTCACGAACCATAAACTGGCTCCAGACCGTACTGCTATCGCCCTGTATCAGGGTGTTATCGAGATCAAAAATCGTCAGCGTGTTGCCCATGGTACTTTCCCTTACTGGTCAAAATAAGCTGCCGGGAGCATGCGTAAAAAAGATGACAGGAAAATGAACCGGACGCCGCAGCGCCCGGCTCGCCATCAGCCGGCGCGGCCCCTACCGGTGCGGAACACCAGCACGATCCCGCCGACGATCGCCACCATACCGATCATCGCCGCCGCCGGCAGCCGGTTGCCCAGCAGCAGATAATCCAGCAGCGCCGTGATCGCCGGCACCAGATAAAAGAGGCTGGTGACATTGACGATATTTCCCGCGCTCAGCAGACGATACAGCAGCAGCTGGGCGACCACCGAAATCAGCAGCCCGAGAAACAACACCGGAATAATCAACCCGACGTTAACGGTAAACCGGAAGCCGCTGACCGGGGCGATCAACAGGCACAGCCCCAGACTAACGGCGTACTGCAGCGGCAGGACATCCGCCGGCGACTGACGGCTGCGCTTTTGCCACAGCGCGCCAAAAGTCATCAGCAGCAAAGCCGCCAGCGCAAACAGGATCCCCGCCATCGCCATTGGCGACGCCGCCAGGCTGCGCCATACCAGCAGCACCAGCCCCGCCAGGGCAAGCAGCAGCCCCAGCAGCCGCCGCCCCTGCAGGCGGCGCTCCACCACGCAAAGCGTGAGGATGGGCTGGATCCCCATCATGGTGGCGATAAGTCCCGGCGTCACGCCGTTGGCCATCGCCTCGAAGTAACAGACCGAATAGCCACCAATCAGCATCAGGCCGGTGGCCGCGGTCTGCAGGCGGGTGCCCGGCGCGGGCAGCCAGCGCCGACGGACGATGGCCAGCGGCGCCAGCGCGACCAGGGCAATCAGAAAACGAAAGACCAGCAGCGCCATCGGCGAGGCATTGTCCAGTCCCCAGCGGGTGAAAATGGCCGCGCTGCCCCACAGCAGCACAAAGGTGGCCGTTGTCGCCTGCGAGGCGAGCAGAGAATAGCGAACGTGCATAGCATGCTCCCGAACGTCAAACACAAGGTATCAAGCGTCATACCGGCAGGTAAGCGCCTGGAAAGACGGCGTTAAGCGCCGAAAACAACCCGGTCTGGAGGGGGAGGCGGTGGGCAGAGCGTGGCGAAGCAATGATGAGGCGCAGACGTCATCCACCCCGCGTCGAAAGCGGCGCCGGGTAAAGTCTCGGTGGCGATGGCGTTATGCGTCATGGAATGCCTCGTGAGATGTTGATGACAGAATCCTGGCACAGACTGTTGCGGAGTGACAACTGCCCTTTATGGCTGATCCATCCCATCGTTGTTTATTTTTAATCGTAAATAAACGTAAAGGCGGCATCAGCTTATTTAGCCGTTCTTTTTAATCGGCTATAAAACAAAGCAGTCTGCTTGCTACTTCGAAAATAACGATATGAAGCCAAAACTGAAGCATGCTCTCTTGTTAATTCCTTTTTTGCTGTTGGCAGGATGCTCCTCCTCACCGAAACAGGCAAAGAACACAAAATCTCATGCGGATATGACCATTGATAGCGGATCGGACGATCTGATCCCGGTGGTGGCGGCCCTGCATGATCAGATGCACACCTGGCAGGGAACCCCCTATGAATGGGGCGGTACTGAACAAAGCGGCGTCGACTGCTCGGGTTTCGTCTGGCGCACGCTGAAGGATCGCTTTAACCTGCCGATGGAGCGGATCACCACCCGCGAGCTGCTGCACATGGGCGTGCGGGTCAATAAGCGGGATTTACGTCCCGGCGATCTGGTGTTCTTCCGCACCCGGGCCGGGATGCACGTTGGCTTTTACGATACCGATCATAATTTCCTTCACGCCTCGAGCAGCCAGGGCGTGATGCGCTCTTCGCTGGACAACCCTTACTGGGAATCCGCGTTCTATCAGGCGCGTCGTCTGCCGAAGGAGTATAACGCGCAGATCACCATGAACAGCGACACCCTGCATCTGGCGAAGAATCGCCGCTAAAAAAAAAAGCCGCAGCCTGGGCTGCGGCGGGTGGTTCTGAAGTTGATCAGAACTGGTAGGTCATGCCCAGCGCGACGATGTCGTCATCGTTGATGCCGAGTTTGTTATCGCTTTTCAGCTGGTTGATTTTGTAATCCACGAAGGCGTTCATGTTTTTGTTGAAGTAGTAGGTCAGGCCCACGTCAATGTAGTTAACCAGATCTTCGCTCCCCACCCCTTCGATATCCTTCCCTTTCGACAGCACATAGCCGAGGGACGGACGCAGACCGAAGTCAAACTGATACTGGGCCACCGCTTCAAAGTTCTGCGCTTTGTTGGCAAAGCCGCCGCTGATCGGGGTCATTTTGCGGGTTTCAGAGTACATGGTCGCCAGGTAGATATTGTTGGCGTCATATTTCAGGCCGGTCGCCCAGGCTTCCGCTTTCGAACCCTGGCCGCGGGCCAGCAGGTTCTGATCGTTGGTACGGTCGGAGCTGGTGTAGGCTGCGCTGACGGCGAAGTCGCTGCCGCCGAAGTCATAGCTTAACGAGGTGCCGACGCCGTCGCCGTTCTGTTTCTTCGCTTCACGGCCTTCGTTTTTACCCTGGTACTGCAGGGTCAGATCCAGGCCATCCACCAGACCGAAGAAGTCGGTGTTGCGGTAGGTCGCCAGGCCGCTGGCGCGCTTGGTCATAAAGTTATCGGTCTGGGCAGAGGAATCGCCGCCGAATTCCGGGAACATATCGGTCCAGGCTTCCACGTCGTACAGGGCGCCAAGGTTACGGCCGTAGTCGAAAGAACCGTAGTTCTTCAGCTTCACCCCAGCGAACGCCAGACGAGTCTTCTGGCTGGAGTCGCTCTCGGTTTTGTTACCCGAGAATTCAGATTCCCAACGGCCATAGCCGGTCAGGTCTTCGTTAATCTGCGTTTCGCCTTTAATACCGAAACGCACGTAAGTCTGATCGCCATCTTTGCTGTCATAATCGCTGAAGTAGTGCATGGCTTTGATCTTGCCGTACACATCCAGCTTGTTCGCGTTCTTATTATAAACTTCCGCTGCCTGCGTCGCTGTTGAAGCCACAAAGCCCATCATCATTAATGCCAGAGTACTCTTTTTCATTATTCAGTCCTGGTGATTTATTTATACGCGCTATTCAATTGCGGGCGCTCGCCCATCAAAAACTGGAGGTTTTTTAACGCCGGGATATTAAATATTTATGACAAGATGGAACTTTTTATAAAAAAGGGTATTTAAATGTATCTGACATATTTTTGTCACATTCCCTCTCCAGAATGCCCGATCCCGCGCAATAAAATGGCGCGCCCGCCGCCCCGGGTGTTGGCAAGCGGGCCGACTCCTGCTACAACATCAGCTCGATATCGATATTCCTTTTGAACGGCAGAGAATCATGAGTGAAAGCCAGACGCTGGTGGTAAAACTGGGCACCAGTGTTTTAACAGGCGGGTCCCGTCGCCTGAACCGCGCCCATATCGTCGAGCTCGTGCGCCAGTGCGCACAGCTGCACGCCATGGGACACCGTATTGTCATCGTGACCTCCGGGGCCATTGCCGCCGGGCGCGAGCACCTTGGTTACCCGGAACTGCCCGCCACCATCGCCTCCAAGCAGCTGCTGGCGGCGGTGGGACAAAGCCGTCTTATCCAGCTGTGGGAACAGCTGTTTTCTATCTATGGCATTCACGTTGGCCAGATGCTGCTGACCCGCGCCGACATGGAAGACAGAGAACGGTTCCTCAACGCCCGCGACACCCTGCGCGCCCTGCTGGATAACAGCATCGTCCCGGTCATTAACGAAAACGACGCCGTCGCCACTGCTGAAATCAAAGTGGGCGATAACGACAATCTCTCCGCGCTGGCCGCGATCCTCGCCGGGGCGGATAAGCTGCTGCTGTTAACCGACCAGCCTGGCCTGTTCACCGCCGACCCGCGCAGCAACCCGCAGGCGGAGCTGATTAAAGACGTCTACGGCATCGACGACGCGCTGCGCGCCATCGCCGGCGACAGCGTCTCCGGACTCGGCACCGGCGGCATGGGCACCAAGCTGCAGGCCGCGGACGTCGCCTGCCGCGCGGGGATTGATACCATCATCGCCGCCGGCAACCGCCCGGACGTCATCGGCCACGCGATGGAAGGCCTGCCGGTAGGCACCTGCTTCCACGCCCAGGAATCTCCGCTGGAGAACCGTAAACGCTGGATCTTCGGCGCGCCGCCGGCCGGTGAACTCACCGTCGATGCGGGCGCGACTCAGGCGATCCTCGAAAGAGGCAGCTCGCTGTTGCCAAAAGGCATCAAAATCGTCAGCGGCAACTTCTCCCGCGGCGAAGTGATCCGCATCCGCAATAGCGAAGGACGCGACATCGCTCACGGCGTCAGCCGCTACAACAGCGATGCGCTGCGCCTTATCGCCGGCCAGCACTCGCAGCAAATCGATGCCATTCTGGGCTACGAATACGGCCCGGTGGCCGTCCACCGCGATGATATGATCATCCGTTAAGGAGCTGAAAATGCTGGAACAAATGGGCATTGCCGCCAAAGCGGCCTCTTGGCAGCTGGCGTTACTCTCCAGCCGGGAAAAGAATCAGGTACTGGAAAAGATCGCCGATTATCTGGAAGCGCAGACCGACGATATTCTGCGCGCCAACGCGGAAGATTTAGCCGAAGCTCGCGCCAATGGCCTGAGTGAAGCGATGCTCGATCGCCTCGCGCTGACCCCGGCGCGTCTGAGCGGCATCGCCAGCGATGTGCGCCAGGTGTGCAATCTGGCCGACCCGGTCGGCCAGGTGATCGACGGCGGGCTGCTGGACAGCGGTCTGCGTATTGAGCGTCGCCGCGTCCCGCTGGGGGTGATCGGCGTGATTTATGAAGCGCGTCCCAACGTGACGGTCGACGTCGCCTCCCTGTGCCTGAAAACCGGCAACGCGGCGATCCTGCGCGGCGGGAAAGAGACCTGGCGCACCAACGCCGCCACGGTGAAGGTGATCCAGCAGGCGCTGCAGGAGTGCGGCCTGCCGGCCGCCGCGGTACAGGCCATTGAGAGCCCGGATCGCGCGCTGGTGGGCGAAATGCTGAAGATGGATAAATACATCGATATGCTGATCCCCCGCGGCGGCGCGGGCCTGCACAAGCTGTGCCGCGAGCAATCCACGATCCCGGTGATCACCGGCGGGATTGGCGTATGCCATATCTTCGTTGATGAAACCGCCGAGATCGCCCCCGCGCTGAAGATCATCGTCAACGCCAAAACCCAGCGGCCGAGCACCTGCAATACCGTGGAAACGCTGCTGGTGCACCGCAACATCGCCGACACCTTCCTGCCGGCGTTGAGCAAGCAGATGGCCGAGAGCGGTGTCACCCTGCATGCCGCCCCTTCCGCCCTGCCCGCGCTGCAGAACGGCCCGGCGAAGGTCGAGCCGGTGAAGGCGGAGCAGTATGACGACGAGTATCTGTCGCTGGATCTGAACGTCAAAGTGGTGGCTGATATGGATGAGGCTATCGCCCATATCCGCGAACATGGCACCCAGCACTCCGACGCCATCCTGACCCGCACCCTGCGTAACGCCAACCGCTTTATCAATGAAGTGGACTCTTCCGCGGTCTATGTGAACGCCTCCACGCGCTTCACCGACGGCGGCCAGTTCGGCCTCGGCGCGGAGGTGGCGGTCAGCACTCAGAAGCTGCACGCCCGCGGCCCGATGGGACTGGAAGCGTTAACCACCTATAAGTGGATTGGTTTCGGCGACGATACCATTCGTGCGTAAATGAGAACGGGCGATGCAAAAATAGGCAGTTGATTCCACTGACTATTGACGCATCGCCCGCTAAGTTCTAACCTTTTGCCTCGTGATTCACGCTCGTGAACACCTCTTGCAGGGCCGATATAGCTCAGTTGGTAGAGCAGCGCATTCGTAATGCGAAGGTCGTAGGTTCGACTCCTATTATCGGCACCACTTCAATCAAAACGTTACAGAAAACACTCCCCTAAAGCCTCTCTGGGATGACTTTCCCCTGGCGTCGCCTCCTTAAAACCAATGTTCATATCGCTGAGCCTGGGCATCAAAACTGCCATCACTGTTCAGAGAGCTCCCCATGGACTTACAAGTACCTCACTTATCCATGGCTCATAGCCCGTTAAGAAAGTGGCTCGTTTGAATAATATTCTGCGCCCAGCCCCCCCTGTTCAAACCGTTAATCCAGTAATTTCATCTCCAGCGCCCGGCTCATCGCTTGAGTGCGGCTATTCACTTTAAGCTTCGCGTAGATGTTTTTGATGTGCCATTTGACCGTCTCGGCAGAAATAGCGAGGGAGCGAGCGATTTCTTTGTTCATCTGACCTTCAGCGATCAGCTGTAATATCTGCAACTCTCGCTCGCTGAGCTCCCCATGAATATCGGGGCTTCCACTATTAAACGGTGTTCTGTCTGCAGGCGCGCGCTTGTCTGCCCAGGGTCCCTGCACTCCCCTTTCCACTGTGCAAGCCGAAGAGGAATCGTTCATACCGATAAGCAAAGGTTGCAATGTATCGCCAGCGTCAAGAAAGGGGCCTTTGAGATGCTGTTGTTCAGCCAGCTGCACGACTGGCTGAAATGTCGTGCGCGCTGCCGCAGTTTTGCCGCTGTGCCACAAGGCCAATGACCAGAGCGTACGCAGACGCGCTGCGGTTAACCTGTCCCCCCGGCTTTCCTGATCGGAGACCATCTCAGCCAGGAGAATACAGGCTTGCGGCGCCAGGCCTCTGGCGAGAAGAAGCCGGCTGCGGCTAAGGGATGCAGACATAACGATAGCGCGTTGGCAGGGATGTTCGGCATCCATTCTGAAGCTGGCGGACATTTGTTCAAGCTGTCGCTGCAGTTGCTCTGCGCCTGTGAAATTGCCGCGCTGCAGTCGCACCCTCACCTGCTCGGCTAACATCATGGCCTGGAGCCGTTGCCAGCCGCGAGACACCGCAAGACGCTGCGCATGCTCCAGCAATCGCTCGGCCTCATACGGCATATCGCCATCCAGAGCCTGACGCGCGAGATAGGTATAGCAACGACTCAGCGCGTCGGGTGGACTGAATCGGTCGATGAATTCGAGCCGGTCGGCTAACAGATGATCGGGCGAGTCACCCCTCTGACATTCATAGGCTATCTCCGCCAGCAGCGGCGCCAGCGTCGCGCCACTGGTCGACTGGGTACCGGTATAACATTCAGCCTGACGCAACGTTTTCTCTGCATACCACCCGGCTTTTCCCAGATCGCCCTGACAAAGATGGCATTGGGCAATGATAAACGCGCGATAAACCGAGACAAACAGATTATCTAAAGGACTTTCCGGAGAGGGCATATGCTGTTGAACCTCCAGCGCGTCGTGATAGCGCTGGTTAACAACATGGCAATAGCTGAGAATATTGCATATCAGACCATCAACCCAGGTGTCACCGCAGGGCACTTCGGCCAGCAACGGCTGAACAATAGCCAGACTCTCCGGGATGTTTTCCGCAAAGGCTTCGCAAATTGCCCGCACAACGCGCAATTTACACCAGGTGCTGCGGGTTAAATCCTCACGATGATGAAGTACCATCTGATCGAGGTTATCAAGCAGCTGCCTCGACTCATCAAAGTGGAAATAATGCGCCAGTGCCCAGGCCAGGTTAATTTGCAGGTCAATGCGCGAAGGATCGGTGCTGGGCGGTAAATGATGCATCCATGAGATCAGGGTATCGATATCCCCTTCTTCCGCCAGTGACTGAGCGCTTGCGCCATCCTGCACGGGGCTATGCACCGGCTTGCCTGCGCTGAGCGCATGGCGTACCGCCTCAGACCACAGCTTCTGTTCGACGAACCAATGACTGGCTAATTCATGTAGCTGTTTGCGATCAATAGCGTTGTTCTGCTGCAGCATAGTCCGAAGATTTTCCTGCAACAGAGGATGGTAGCGGAACCAGTAGCCTTGTTCGTCAAGGGCTGACAAAAAAAGGTTGTGTCGCTCAATCCATGCCAGCATTGCTTGACTGTCATCTCGTCCAGTCACTGCATTGCATAGTTCGGCATTTAACCGACTGAGGAAGGACGTTTTCACCAGGAAATCGAGAACCTCTTCCGGCAGCGGATCCAGTACCACCTCTTTCAGATAGCGGGCAATGGATCGTGTTCCTCCATGCATATTGCGCAACAGATGCTCGGGATTATTTTGTAATTCTGCCGACAATGAAGCGATCTTCATCCCTGCAATCCAGCCCTCTGTCACGGACTGTAGCCGCTGTGCATGGTGGTTGCTGAGGGGTAGCGCAACCGTGCGGCTAAAATAGTGTTTTGTTTCTTCGAGCGTGAATTGCAGGTCTCGATCATAGATCTCCACCAGTTGGTCCTGGGCCTGCAGCTGGCTCAGCGCAAGATTCGGGTGGAAACGGCTGCCAATGATCAGATGCAAGGCGGCAGGCGCATGCTTGATTAAATACCCCAGCGCTTCATAGACCCCACGATCGTTAATCACGTGGAAGTCGTCGATAATCAGGTACACGTCATGCGGGCAGTAGTGTAGCTGGTTAATGAGCCCGGCCAGCAGTTGCTCGGAGCTGGAGAGCTTCTGTTCTTCCATGTCACGCCAGAAATCGGCGTCCCAGTCAGCATAGAGTGGACGCAATGCTTGCAGCAGATAAGGAATAAACTGCCATACGTCATCATCATCCTCATCGAGGCTCAGCCAGGCGATACGTTCGCCCTGGGCGACCATCTGCTGATGCCATTGCGCCAACAGCGTGGTTTTGCCAAATCCAGCGCCGGCGCAGACGACGCCCAGCCGGCACTGCTGAACGGGACTGAGAAGCTGAAGCAGCCGGGGGCGCTCCAGCAATTGTATCGAGGAGCGAGGCGGGACGAATTTGGTCAGGATTAGCGGCAAGCCTCGCGTCAGCCGCAATGGCCCGGAGACCAGTGAGGGTGATTGGCGACTTTCTAAATCCGATGGCTTCATCCGTGGTTATCTACTCGCTTTGTTTTTTTTCAATTGTACGCCAGCCCCCGGAATGGCATGGGACAGCCAAACTTTATTACTACACAAAATTTAGAAAGTTTGACCTCAAGCATGAAAACCCCCACCTCCCCCCCCATGAAGGTGGCTTCGCACTCCCTTTAACCGCTCGTAGATTCATTGCATGGGTGTGGCCAGGGTTATCCGCCCTGTCTGTTGGCCCCGCCTGGGTGACCTTTATTGAGGAGAATTAAACGATGCTCAGCAAACAGGCGTTATTGCAGGCTTACCGCAAGATGCGGGAGATCAGGACCTTTGAAGAGCGGTTGCATCAGGAAAATACCAGCGGTGATATTCCGGGCTTCATTCACCTTTACACCGGCGAGGAAGCCATCGCGGTGGGGGTCTGCGAAAATTTAACGAGCGCAGATTTCATTGGTTCAACACACCGTGGACATGGCCACTGTATTGCTAAAGGTTGTGACATTCACGGCATGATGGCCGAAATATTCGGTAAGGACAGCGGGTTATGTCGCGGTAAGGGCGGGTCGATGCACATTGCCGATCTGTCGAAAGGAATGCTGGGAGCGAACGCTATCGTTGGGGGAGCCCCTCCCCTGGCCATCGGCGCCGCGCTAACGGCAAAGACGCTAAAAACCGGCAACGTCGGTGTCTCTTTTACGGGCGATGGGGGTTCTAATCAGGGCCTGGTCTTTGAAGCCATCAATATGGCCGTCGTGCTCCAGCTTCCAGCCGTCTTTATTTTCGAGAACAACGGTTACGGCGAAGGGACCGGTCACGACTACGCCGTGGGTGGGCGTGATATCGCCCGACGCGCCGCTGGCTTCGGCCTGCCGGCAGTGACCGTCGATGGCACCGATTTCTTTGCCGTTTATGAGGCAACCTCAGAGGCGGTCAAGCGTGCGCGAGAAGGCGGTGGCCCAAGCGTCATTGAGGCCAAAGCCTTCCGCTGGCATGGTCATTTTGAGGGCGATCCCGCGCTATACCGCGCGGAAGGTGAAGTGCAACGCCTGCGTGAACAACATGATCCGCTGGAGATTTTTACCGCTAAGGTCAAGCAGCATATCACCCAGGAAGAACTAACGGCGATTGACGAGGAAGTAGAAGCCCTGGTCAACGATGCGGTATTGAAGGCCCGCGCCGCTGCCTATCCGGCTCCGGAAGACCTGCTGACAGACGTGTACGTCTCATACTGAGGGTGATAACTATGGCGATTAAAACTTATCGTGAAGCGGTCAAGGAAGCCCTGGCCCAGGAAATGAAACGCGATGAACGCGTGGTGCTCATCGGTGAAGACTTACGTGGCGGTCATGGCGGAAATGCGCCCGAAGAGGCGAAGATAGAAGCCTTTGGCGGTGTGCTTGGGGTCACTAAAGGGCTGTGGACGCAGTTCGGCTCCGATCGGGTGATCGACACGCCCATTACCGAGTCGGCCATTATCGGTATGGCGGCCGGCGCCGCAGCGACGGGTCTGCGGCCGGTCGCGGAATTGATGTTCATGGATTTTTTTGGCGTGAGTCACGATGCGCTGTACAACCAGGCGGCTAAGTTCCGCTACATGTTTGGTGGCAAAGCCAGGGCCCCGCTGGTGATGCGAGGTATGATCGGCGCGGGGTTTTCCGCCGCGGCCCAGCATTCACAGTCACCCTATAATATCTTTGCCACCACGCCAGGGCTGAAGGTGGTGGTGCCCTCGACGCCTTATGACGTCAAGGGTCTGTTAATCCAGTCCATTCGCGACGACGACCCGGTGGTATTCTGCGAGCATAAAATGCTGTACGACCTCAAGGGCGAGGTACCGGACGAGAGCTATACCATCCCGCTAGGTGTAGCCAACTATACCCGCGAAGGAGAGGACGTCACCATCATTGCGCTGTCGGCAATGGTGCATAAAGCCAACCAGGTGGCGGACAATCTGGCCAAAGAGGGGATCTCGGTCGAGGTAGTCGACCCGCGAACCATTTCGCCGCTGGATGAGGAAGGGATTCTGGAATCGGTGGCTTCCACAGGGCGGGTCGTGATTGTCGACGAATCCGCGGCACGCTTCGGTTTTGCTCATGATGTCGCGGCGCTGATTGCGTCCCAGGCATTCCATTTCCTCAAAGCGCCCGTTCTGCTGGTGACGCCGCCACACACGCCGGTCCCGTTCTCCCCTGCTCTCGAAAAACTCTGGATCCCTGGCGTAGAACGTATCGAAGCCGCCGTTCGTCAAGTGCTGGAGGATTAACCGATGAGCGAAATCAAGACGCTTGAAATGCCAAAGTGGGGGCTTTCCATGGAGGAAGGCTTGCTCGCTCGGTGGGCAATCCAGGAGGGTGACAGCTTCACCCCAGGGCAGGAAATCTGTGAGATTGAAACCAGTAAAATCGTTAATGTGCTGGAGGCACCCTTTGCCGGTACGTTACGTCGGATAATCGCCCGCGAGGGTGAGACGCTTCAGGTAGGCGCCGTGCTGGCCCTGGCGGCTGACGCGTCGGTCAGCGATGCTGAACTGGACGAATTTGCTGCCAGCCTGGCTTCGGCGAAACCCGCAACCCCTGGCCCGGAGTCTGCCGCGCCGGGCGTAGCGGCACAGGCAGGCGCTAAGCCAGCTTCCATTGTTTCCCCGCCATCCAACAGCCCCGAGCCCCCTGTTGGGCAGACCGATATCCCCGTCAGTCTGCAAGGCGTGACCGATGTGACTCAGGTTAATGCCACGCCCCATGCGTTAAGACTGTCTGCCCGCTGGGGTGTCGACCTGAAAAAAGTCCGCGGCAGCGGGCGCGGGGAGCGTATCTCTGTTTCTGATCTGGAAAGCGCGATCATTGCCGCCGGCGGTCGTCTGGCCTCTCCGACGCCCCCCGTTCGTCGCAGCAAAGCGCCCCGCTCGCATGCCGATGATAGCCAGGTATCGGCTACCCCGCTGGCGCGCCGTCTGGCCGGCAAACTGGGTATCAACTTACATGACTGCCGAAGCAGCGGTTCACGCGGTCGGGTGAGTCGCGATGATGTGCTGGCCGCGGCGTTGTTACTCGACGAGCAACCGCAGACCAGCCCTGTGCAGGAGAGTGCCCCGGCACCCTTTGAGAGCATCCCGATGTCCGGTATGCGGCGGGCTATCGCTTCTCGCCTGCAAACGTCCAAGCAACAGTCTCCCCATTTCCGTTTGAACGTCGATCTCGATCTGGAACGACTGTTAGCGTTACGTCAGGACATTAACCGCGAAGTACCCGGCGTCAAGATTTCGGTTAATGACCTGTTGGTGAAGGCCTGCGCCCTGGCTCTGGTGGCCGTGCCTGACGTCAACATCCAGTTTGATGAAGCGACACAAAGTATCCGCCGCTTTGCGGATGCCGACATTTCGGTGGCCGTTGCGCTGCCTGCCGGGCTAATTACCCCTATTGTTCGCTCGGCGAACCGGAAATCGATTAGCGACATATCGAACGAAATTCACTCGCTGGTGACCAGAGCCAAAGCGGGCACGCTGAAGCCGGAAGAGTTCCAGGGCGGGACCTTTAGCGTGTCAAATCTGGGAATGCTCGGCGTCCGGCAGTTTGACGCCATCATCAATCCACCGCAAAGCGCAATCCTCGCCATTGGCGCCGGCGAGCTCCGGGCGGTAGTACGCGACGGGCAAATCGTCGCGCGCCACCAAATGACGGTATCGCTATCCTGCGATCACCGGGTCATCGATGGCGCGGCAGGTGCGGCTTTTCTCCGGGAACTCAAGCGACTGATTGAAACCCCGACCTTGATGTTTATCCAAGAGACGAGCTATGCACGATAAATACGATGTGCTGATCATCGGCGGTGGTCCTGGGGGATACGTTGCCGCCATCCGTGCCGGTCAGCTAGGGTTTCGTACCGCATTAGTGGAAAAACAGCATCTGGGCGGCATCTGCCTGAACTGGGGATGCATTCCAACCAAGGCGCTGCTGCATGGCGCTGAGGTTGCGCACACTATCACCCATGCCAGTCAGCTGGGCATCAGCGTGGGCGAGGTGAACGTCGATCTGCAAAAACTGGTGCAGTTTAGCCGTACCGTATCGCAACAGCTCACCGCAGGGGTTGCGTACCTGTTGAAGAAAAATGGCGTGCAGGTCATTGATGGCACAGCGCGGCTGCGCGGCAAGGGGCAAATCACGGTCGAGGATGCACGCGGTGAAGCGCGCGATTACCGGGCCGATCACGTGATCCTGGCAACCGGCGCCCGGCCACGCGCATTACCAGCCATCACGCCAGATGGCGAATATATCTGGACCTATTTCGAGGCGCTGCGGCCTAAGCTATTACCCAAATCGCTCTTAATCATCGGTTCAGGGGCGATTGGCGTCGAGTTCGCCAGCCTTTATAACGATCTGGGCTGTAAAGTGACGCTGGTCGAGCTAGCTTCGCAGATTTTGCCAGTGGAAGATGCCGAGGTGTCTGCAGCAGTGCGTAAGTCATTCGAAAAACGCGGTATTCAGGTCCATACCCAGACCCTGGTGACGCAAGTACAGCTCACCGATACCGGGGTGCGCTGCACACTGAAAAACACCGGCGGCGAATATTCCCAGGATGTCGAACGTGTGCTGCTGGCGGTCGGCGTACAGCCGAATATTGAAGATCTGGGGCTGGAAACGCTGGGCGTTGAGTTAGACCGCGGTTTTATCAAGACGGACGCGGCTTGTCGCACTAACGTATTCGGGCTTTATGCCATCGGCGATGTAGCCGGCCCGCCGTGTCTGGCGCACAAGGCCAGCCACGAAGGCGTGATCTGCGTTGAGACACTGGCCGGTATCGAAGGCGCCCATCCGCTTGATCGCGACTATGTGCCCGGTTGCACTTATGCCCGGCCTCAGGTTGCCAGTCTGGGCCTGACGGAATCGACGGCTCTGGCCAGGGGACGGCCCGTCAGGATCGGTAAGTTCTCTTATCAGAGCAATGGTAAGGCGCTGGCCAGCGGCGAGACAGAGGGTTTTGTGAAGACGATTTTCGATGCTGAAACCGGCGAGTTGCTGGGCGCGCATATGGTTGGCGCACAGGTCACGGAACAGATCCAGGGCTTTGGCATCGCCCGTCACCTGGAGGCCACAGACGAAAGTCTCCTGTCGATGATCTTTGCGCATCCGACACTTTCCGAAGCGATGCATGAATCCATACTCGCGGCCTGCGACCAACCGTTGCATCAATAAAAAATAAGGGAGGCGATAGCTGAGCGATACGGAGTAAGTTCCCGTTATCCCTCCCGCACTCCCCGGCAGAAGATCCCCAACAACGGTTACGGCAGGATCTATTGATCTGAAACGCTAAGCGCCATGCGTAAATTCTGTATGTTTAGTAGACAACCAAACGACAGGAGGGGCGATCTATGACACAGCACGAAAGTTTTTGCCAGGCCTGCGGAATGCCGATGTCCGCACCTGATGCGCAAGGGGCCAGCGATAAATATTGCGCGTATTGCAGCGACAGCGACGGTAATCTGAAATCCTGGGAAGAGGCCGTATCCGGTCTGGCGGCTTTTCTCGACTCCTGGCAAAAGGTGGGCGTAGCGGAATCACGGAAACGGGCAAAACGTTATCTGACGGCGATGCCTGCCTGGGCGCACAAAGCGGATGAGTAATTTGCCCGGGCGGCAGGATGAAATCAGTAGGGACAGATCGCCATGCCGACAACATTGCTATAGCGTTTTTGTACGCCATCCGGACAGGAATAAATGCGCGTTGTAGATGACGACCTGCAGGCATAGGCATGCATGGATGCGATCTTCATGCGGATGAAATAAACGCCTGGCGTTCTCACCCTTGACCGGATGCATTATTGCCTGGTTTTTAAAGGTTCTGTTTCTGTATTTAACCCGGCACTTCTCATGGAATACAACATATTGATGTGATGAATCTCTCATTTCAACGATACCAACTGGACAATAAGTTATCGCGTGTGTTAGTTATTTAATCACGCAAGAGAACAGATTTAATTTAAAAAAGTTAAACCTTTCTCACTTTGCTAAAAAATTGCATTGATAATGCTTTGGAATCCCGAACCATTATCAAAAGGGTATGTGAACAGAAAGCCCTCAGAGACGCGAGTCTCTGAGGGCTTTTTTTTGTTTTTTTATCTCAGGAGTAAATAAATGTCTAAAGAACGTCGTCTCGCAAGAATATTCGCAAAAGATGGTAAATCCGTGACCTTAGCGCTGGATGGCTACTATTTTTCCACGAAAACAAATGGTATTGATAATACGATAAATCAGCTCCCTGCTCTGGTGGAACACGGCCTGGATTGTGCGCTCGTCACGTACGGCATGTTGAAGAATTATCGGGAAGCATTAAACAGCGTTCCCGTTGTCTTACGCGTCGACAGCACGGTCAGTATCTTTGACAATACCGTTCCCGATACTACCCCCGTTTTTTCCGTCGAAGATGCGCTTAAAGTCGCTGCCGAGGGCGTGGTCTGCATGACCTTCCCCGGCGCCTTCAATGAAGAAAAAACCCACATTATGGCGATGCAACTCGCGCAGGCAGCGGATCGCTGGAACGTACCGCTGATTGTCGAATCGCTCCCGTATGGTTATCCCGTCACCAGCGATGATTCTAACAATCCGGCCATCATCGCTGCATCGGCCCGCGCAGCGGTGGAGCTGGGCGCGGACGTCATCAAAACGCGTTTTACCGGTTCACCAGAGGACCGACTGATCGTTGAAGCTGCTGGCGTGCCGGTGCTTGCCTTAGGAGGGCCAAAAACCGGCATCGACGGTTACTTCAAATTTGTTCAGCACTGTATGCAGATGGGTGCGAAAGGCGTGGCTGTAGGACGAAACATTACCCAGGATCCGCAGCCGGCGAAAGTGGTAGCAGGCCTGAATGCCATCATCCATGAAAACGCAACAGCGGAAGATGCATACAGCCTCTACATGGCTAAATAACATCGGAAATTAATATGATTTCAAATAACACCATCATCCCTTCCATCAGGAAGTATAAATACTTTGAGAAAGCATTATCCTGCCAGTCAGAATATGTACTGCTATCCGAAGCGAATATCGGCAATCTGCAGTCGCTGATTGGCAAATGCCATCAAAGCGGTAAGAAGGTCCTCGTTCACCTTGAATTACTGGGCGGCTTTAAACCGGATCAGGCGGGGATCAATCTGCTGAAAAATTATTACAAGGTTGATGGTGTTATTTCTTCCAATCTCTCCGCGCTACGCTACGCCAAAAAGGAGGGATTGCTGACCGTATATCGGGTTTTACTTATCGATTCGCGATCGCTTGATCAGTCGCTCGATATTGTTAAACACAGTCCACCGGACGCAATTGAAATCTTACCTGCTGAATATGCCTGCCAGTGTCTGGAGTTGATTAGCCGAAATTTGAAAGGCTTTGATGTGGTATTCATCGCCGGAGGCTTTGTTAAGCGCAAATACCTTGTAGATAAAATATTCCATGCCGGATTTAAAGGGATAACCACCAGCGAGCCCGGCTTATGGTAACCAATAAGGAGTCCACGCGAATGAAAGATGAATACGTCATGGGCATCGACAATGGTGGAACCGTCACCAAGGCAGCCATCTATGACCGTAAAGGACAGGTGCTCGCCATCGCCTCAAAATCCACGCAGATGCTGACACCCCGGGAATTCCACACAGAGCGCAGTATCGATGAGCTGTGGGCCGCTAATGTCGAAGTGATTAAAAAAGCGATTGCGCAATCAGGTATCGACGCCAGCCAGATAAAAGGAGTGGCCGTCACCGGTCATGGTAACGGTCTGTATCTGGTCGACGAAGAAGGTCACCCGGTGCGTAACGGCATTATATCCACCGATAGCCGGGCAAAAGAGTACGTTGAGAGATGGCAACGCTCGCCAGAATTCCTTACCGACATTTTGCCAAAAACAATGCAGTCCATCTGGGCCGGACAACCTGTCGCCCTGCTGGCATGGCTGAAGGAGTTCGAGCCCGAGACGCTGCAAAAAGCGCGTTATATTTTTATGGTCAAGGACCTGATCCGTTTTTACCTGACCGGAGAGGCTTTTCTTGAGCTGACCGATATCTCAGGGACCAACCTGATCAACGTACGTGACTGCCAGTATGACGATGAACTACTGGCATGGTGGGGACTTGATGAACTGCGGGACAAATTGCCCCCCATCAAACGCTCAACAGAATGCTGCGGAAAAATCACTGACGACGTGGCCCGTCTGACCGGTTTATGCGCAGGTACGCCGGTTTCTGGCGGGGTGTTTGATATCTCGGCCTCTTCCATTGCCTCGGGGATTAACAGTCTCGATAAGATGGCGATCGTCACCGGCACCTGGAGCATAAACGAATACGTTACCGACCACCCGGTTATTGATAAAGATCTGTTTATGACCTCCATTTATCCCATTGAAGGTAAATGGCTCATCACCGAGGCCAGCCCCACCTCCGCGAGCAACCTGGAGTGGTTTATTAACAACTTTATGGAGAGCGATCGGAAAACCTCCGCCGAACAAGGATCGTCGGTCTATGACCTGTGCAATAAGCTGGTTTCATCAACGACGCCGGATGAAAGTCACCTGCTGTTCTTTCCGTTCGTGTTTGGCTCTAACACCATTCCCGACGCCTCGGCCGGCTTTATCGGTGTAAATAGCTTTCATAAAAAAGCCCATTTTCTGCGGGCGATATATGAGGGCGTGGCCTTCAGCCATCTCTACCACACCGAGCGTTTACGCAATATTAACCCGAAGTTAAGCCGCACTATTCGTATTGCTGGCGGCGTCACGAACTCCCCGGTCTGGCTGCAGATATTCGCCGATATATTCCAGGCCACGCTGGAAATCGTTGACGTCAAAGAGCACGGGACCCTGGGTACCGCGATGACCGCCGCCGTCATGGTGGGCTGGTTTGCGGAGGTATTTGCGGCCTCAAACGACATGGTCCATGTCTCACGCACCGTCTCCCCTAATCCGGAAAACCACCGGGTCTACCAGACCAAATACCAGCTTTATAAAAACCTGTTATCAGAAATGCAGTCGCCGTGGAAAAGCTGCAGCAACTACATCGCGCACTAAGTGAGGAAAAAATGGATCTGAATTTAACGAATCGTACGGCCATCGTGACAGGCGGCGCAACCGGCCTGGGGAAAGAGTTTGTTCTTTCTCTCGCCAAAGAAGGCGTCAATATCTGCTTTACCTATATGCGTGAGGAAGAGCATCCCGAACGGCTGATCGAAACGGTGAAGGCCAGCGCGAACGTAGAGATCATCGCGGTCAAAACCGATCTCTCTGACGAGCAGAGCCGGGAAAATCTGTTTGCCACCTGTATCGACAGACTGGGCAAAGCCGACATTCTGGTGAATAACGCCGGGATCTGGCTGAGCGGCTACGTCACCGAGATCAGCCCGCAGGACTGGGATCTGGTGATGAATGTCAATCTGAAAGCCATCTTCCATCTCAGCCAGCTGTTTGTAAATCACTGCCTGCAGCATGACCAGATGGGCAGCATTCTGAATATTACCTCGCAGGCCGCGTTCCACGGCTCCACGACGGGACATGCGCACTACGCGGCAAGTAAGGCCGGCCTGGTCGCCTTTGCTATCTCTCTGGCGCGGGAAGTCGCCAAACAAAAAATCAATGTGAACAATATCGCCGTCGGGATCATGGATACTGCGATGATCCGTAAGAACATTGAGCAAAACCCTGACTATTACGTCAGTCGTATTCCGGTGGGCCGCGTGGCCCAGCCGCAAGAAATTGCCGACATCGGAGTCTTCATGGTTTCTCCTAAGACCAGCTATATGACGGGAGCAACTCTGGACGTTACCGGCGGTATGTTGATGCGTTAATCTAGGGAGAATCATTATGAAATGTCTGGCAATTGCCGATCTGTTTATCAATGCAGCGATGATGGAATCAGGACTGAAAGCGCTCAGGGATAAGGGAATTGAAGTAGAAATACGCGAGTGGTCACATGACTCCGTTGAGAAACTTCAGGAAGATAATCTGCGGGTTGAACAGGAAGGAGCAGAAGCGGTGGCCTTACCGGAAGCGCTGCTTCAGGGAACGGATGATATTGACATCCTGATCACTCAGTTTGCCCCCGTCAATACTGCGGTGTTCGATAAACTACCAAAGCTGAAATATGTAGGCGTGCTCCGCGGTGGCGTGGAAAACGTGAATCTTCAGGTGGCGAACGCCCGGGGCGTTGAGGTGATAAACACACCGGGGCGTAACGCTCGCAGCGTCGCCGAATTCACGGTCGGCATGATCCTGGCGGAAATGCGCAATATCGCCCGTTCACACGATGCCCTGCGTGACAAATACTGGCGTAAAGACAGTCCGAACCATCAGGCGATCCCGGAGCTTGGCGGAAAAGTCGTGGGGCTGGTTGGCCTCGGTCATATTGCCCAACTGGTCGCGGGATTTCTCAGTGGCTTTGGCACGGAGATTATCTTTTACGATAAGTACGTTGCAGACCATGAACGTTATGAGAAAGTCGATTCTCTGGACGAACTGGTACAACGCGCCGACGTTATCTCGTTACATGCTCGCCTGACGCCGGAAACCGAAAATCTGATTAACGCACACCATTTCGCGCTAATGAAGCGCAGTGCCATCATTGTTAACACGGCACGCTCCGGGTTAATCAATGAAAAAGAGATGATTGATGCGCTCAGATCCGGGCAAATCATGGGCGCCGCGCTTGATACCTTTGATGACGAGCCACTCCCTGACGACAGTGCATTCTATACACTGAATAACGTGACCATTACGCCGCATATTGCCGGGAGTACCATTGACGCATTCAGTAATTCGCCCAAACTCTTCGCTGAGATCCTTTTAAAGAAACTCAGTTAAATACTAAAAGAACCATTAAAGGTATTAACAGGGCCCAATGGGCACGGGTTAACTCGTGCCCAATTCGCCCGCCTTTTAAGGAATCATTATGGATATTATCAACAGCATTATTAGTCTGGGGGCATCAGTAATGATGCCAGTAATATTCTTTATTATCGCGCTTTGCTTTGGCGTTAAAATCGGTACGGCATTTAAAGCAGGAATGCTGGTAGGCATTGGTTTTGAAGGGGTGGGGCTGGTGATTGGCCTGCTGCTGACAAATCTGGGCCCCGCATCGCAGGCGATGGTTGAGCGTATCGGCCTGCAGTTAACGGTCGTTGATACCGGTTGGCCTACCGCATCGACCATTGGCTGGGGTTCGCCGCTGATGCTGCCCGTCGTGGTGGGCTTTATCGTCATCAACTTGGCTATGCTTCTGTTGAAATTAACCAAAACGGTGAATATCGATATTTTTAACTACTGGATTTTCCTGATCATGGGGTCTGTGGTCTATGCCGGAACGGGAAATTACTGGCTTTCGGTCGGTATTACATTCGCTATTTTTGTGTTGACGCTATTGGCGGCAGATTTAACGGCTCCATATTTACAAAAAAACTATAATCTTAAAGGGATATCATTCCCACATCTTACCTGTATAGCTTACGTGCCGTTTGGCATTGCCTGTAATTACATCATTGATAAGATCCCGCTTATCAATAAAATCAATTTCGATCCGGAAAGTATTAATAAAAAATTCGGCGTTTTTGGCGAGCCTCTTACCCTGGGATTTGTGCTGGGACTGCTGTTGGCCTTCCTGGCGGGATATGACGTATCTGCTGCCGTTTCACTGGCCATTAAGGTTTCAGCCGCCATGCTGCTACTGCCTAAAATGATTGAAATTCTGGTGCAGGGATTGTTGATTGTCCGTGATGCCGCTGAAGCAAAACTGAAGGCTAAATTCCCGGGGCGCGATTTTTACATCGGGATGGATACGGCGTTACTGATCGGTGAACCTTCGGTACTGGCGACCGGTCTGCTGTTAATCCCTATGGCTGTGGTGCTGTCTATCATTCTGCCCGGCAACCGCGTACTGCCCTTTGTCGATCTGGCTTCATTAATGTTCCTGCTGGCAATGGTCACGCCGTTCTGTAAACGAAATATGTTCCGCATGTTCATAACCGGAACCCTGATCGTGACCTGCATCCTGTATGTCGGGACGGACATTTCGCAAGAATACACTCAGGCGGCGGTGAACTCGCATATTCCAGTGCCGGAAGGGATGGCCGAGATCACCAATATCGTCGGCGGCGCCACGACGCCTGTCGGCTGGCTGGCCGTCAAGTTTGGCGAGTTTTTTAGCGCCACACCTTAGTACAAAACCACACAAGTAAACAGAGGGCAAACTGCTGCCCTCTATTTCTTCCTCTTATACTGTGCACTGAATAGCTGGCTCAGCTACGCCCCTGGTTTGAACATCTGACCAGCGCGTCCGCCCCCTGCGCGGCGAGGTGGTTCATTTCTTTTGTGCCCCCTCCTCTTTTCAACCCAACCTGCTATGCTCCTTCTTTCATTATTCTCTGGAGATCCCGATGCTGACCATCTGGGACCGAAAAACCTCCTCTAACGTGCAGGCGCTGATGTGGTGTGTTGGCGAGCTTGGGTTGGACTATCTCCGGTTCGACGTGGGGCATCGCTATGGCGGTACCGACAGCGAGGCGTTTTATCAGCTCAATCCCAATCGTACGGTGCCAGTGCTGCAGGATGACGAAAATCCGCCGCTGTGGGAAACCGGCGCGATCCTTCGCTATTTAGCCAGTCGCTACGCCGACGACGCCTTCTGGCCGGGCGAACTGCTGGCTCGTACTGAGGTTGATCGCTGGGCCGAGTGGTCAAAGCAGAATATCGCCCTCGGCTTTACGGCGCCGGTGTTCTGGTGCGTGGTGCGCACGCCCGCCGCCGAGCGGGATCCGCAGGCCATCGCCGCGGCGGTGACGGCCCTGGAGCAAAAGCTGGCGATTGCCGAGGCACGTCTCGCCGGCAGTCGCTATCTGGTGGGCGATACCTTCACCCTGGCCGATATCCAGTTTGGCCATGTGCTGTACCGCTACTTTGCCATCGATATCACCCGTCGTCCCCTCCCCCACCTTGCGGCGTATTATGCACGGCTAACCGCACGGCCCGCCTTTCGCCAGCACGTCATGGTCAGCTACGACGAGCTGAAGGTCTGAAAATGGTCGGTAGCGCCTCCTGACGCTACCGACATACCGGTTAACGCGCCATCAGGACAAACACGCCCCAGCCGAGATATTCCCGGGTCCAGGTGACGTGGTGTAGCGGCGCAGTGGTCAACTGCTGGCGAACCTCCGGCGCGAAGTCATCGTGCGGATTGGCCTCCAGCCAGCGGCGCATCGTCAGCCATTTCGCCGCTTCATAACGATCCCAGCCCTCCTGGTCGGCCAGCACCATCTCCACCACGTCATAGCCCAGTTCGCCAAAGTGAGCGACCAGCGCCGGCAGCGTCAGGAAGTCATCGGGTGACTGCGCGCCGCAGGCAACCGCCTCTTCCGCCGTGGCGGGGCGTTTGCGCCACCATGGCTCGCCGATAAGCAGCATGCCGCCTGGGTTAAGACTCTGCTTCAGTAGCGCAATCGTGCCTGCCACTCCGCCGCCGATCCACGTTGCCCCCACGCAGGCGGCAATATCGCACGGCTGGCTGGCGACATACCCGCTGGCATCCTGGTGCACAAAGGTCACCCGGTCGCTCACCCCGAGCGCTTCTGCCCGGGCGGCCGCCTGCTGACTGAATAGCAGACTCATGTCCACCCCGGTGCCGACGATCTGATGATCGCGCGCCCAGCTACAGAGCATCTCGCCGGAGCCGCTGCCGAGGTCAAGAATGGTGGTGCCCGGCGCCATTCGCAGCGCCCGTCCCAGCGTGGCGTACTTTTCCGGGGTAAAAGGGTTATGAATACGGTGTTCGCTTTCACTGATAGTAAAAATGCGAGGGATATCGATCATGGGTGTTTCTCCTTGAGAGCCATACGCCCGGGCAGCGACCCTGCCCGGGTCGCTGTATCAGCGGTTGTCCGCCTGTGCGCGAACGTTATTCAAACCGGTGGTGTTGATCCGGTACGGCTGGCCATTCACCGACTTAATCAGCTTTTTGGTTTTGAGCTTTTTGAAGACCGCGAGGGTACAGTCGCTCAGCAACAGCCCTTCCCGGGTGTAGCATTCGACGGCGGTAATGCGGCCGGAGGTATCGCGGACGTGCGCAATACGGCCACCTTTGGCGAGTACGTGTAAGGTCCGTTGTTCCTGACGGGATAAATTCATACTGAAACCTGTTCATTATCATGTGCGAAAACATGCCTACACCCGCAGGTGTGTGCGTAAGGTTTAAGCGCAGCGATAATCAGTCCGGCCTGGGCAGGTCGGGAAGCTGATTATCTGATAATGACATTCTCCAGCATCGAAGCCTCGGTGAGCATTGAAAGGTATTTACCGGCTGAATATTAACACCTTCATCTGGTAAGGGTATTGTGCAGATTAAAAACTGTGACCGGTATTACGATTTCCCGTCAGCCTACCCCCCATTTTTTGCGCTATCCGCCGCTCGCTCTGCTCCTCAACTTTCACCACCACCTTATCCCCCTCCCGCATTGTTAAATAATTGTTGTCAGATCACAAAATGGAAACAAAAAGGCCATTTCGTACGCATTTTATAAAAATGTAGATATTTTTAATTTATGGCTACGAAATGAACATCACCCTGACCTTACAGCGAGGAACGATCCTGATGAACGCCCTGACCGCAGTAAAACCGACACCCGCGCCGTTAGCCCAGCAATACCCTGGCTTTACCGTCTCCCCTTCCGCCCAGTCGCCGCGCCTGCTGGAGCTCACCTTTTCCGCGGACACCACCACCCAGTTTCTGCAGCAGGTCGCGCAGTGGCCGGTGCAGGCGCTGGAGTACAAATCTTTCTTACGCTTCCAGGTGGGCAAGATCCTCGACGATCTGTGCGGCAACCAGCTGCAGCCGCTGCTGATCAAAACATTGCTCGATCGCGCGGAAGGCGCGCTGCTGATCAACGGCGAAGGGATCGATAACGTCAGCCAGGCCGAAGAGATGGTCAAGCTGGCCACCGCCGTCGCCCACCTGATTGGCCGTTCCAACTTCGACGCCATGAGCGGCCAGTATTACGCCCGCTTCGTGGTGAAAAACGTCGATAATTCCGACAGCTACCTGCGCCAGCCGCACCGGGTGATGGAGCTGCACAACGACGGTACCTACGTCGAAGAGCAAACCGACTACGTGCTGATGATGAAGATCGACGAGCAGAACATGCAGGGCGGCAATTCCCTGCTGCTGCATCTCGACGACTGGGAGCACCTCGACGAATTCTTCCGCGACCCGCTCGCCCGCCGCCCGATGCGCTGGGCCGCGCCGCCGAGCAAAAACGTCAGCAAAGATGTTTTCCACCCGGTGTTCGACGTCGACCAGCTGGGTCGCCCGGTGATGCGCTATATCGACCAGTTCGTCCAGCCGAAAGATTTCGAAGAAGGCACCTGGCTGAGCCGCCTCTCCGACGCGCTGGAGACCAGCAAAAACATTCTTTCTATACCGGTGCCGGTAGGCAAATTTCTGTTGATTAACAACCTGTTCTGGCTGCACGGCCGCGACCGCTTTACGCCGCACCCGGACCTGCGCCGCGAGCTGATGCGCCAGCGCGGCTACTTTGCGTATTCCACGAATCATTACCAGACTCATCAATAAGGGTTTTCAGGCGAAGGAATTGAGCGGATGTATGATTTCGTGATTATCGGCGGCGGCATCATCGGCATGTCGACCGCCATGCAGTTAATTGAGATTTACCCGGACGCCCGCATTGCGCTGCTGGAAAAAGAGTCCGGCCCGGCCTGCCATCAGACCGGCCACAACAGCGGCGTGATCCACGCCGGGGTGTATTACACCCCCGGCAGCCTCAAGGCGCAGTTTTGCCTCGCCGGCAACCGCGCTACCAAGGCCTTTTGCGAGCAGAACGGCATCCGCTATGACGTCTGCGGCAAGATGCTGGTCGCCACCTCGCCGCTGGAGATGGAGCGGATGCGCGCCTTGTGGGATCGCACCGCCGCCAACGGCCTGCAGCGCGAGTGGCTAAGCGCCGGGGAGCTACGCGAGCGCGAACCGAACATCAGCGGGCTCGGCGGGATATTCGTCCCTTCCAGCGGCATCGTCAGCTACCGCGACGTGGCGGCGGCGATGGCGAAGAACTTCGAATCGAAAGGCGGCGCCATTGTCTACAACGCCGAAGTCAGCGCCCTGAAAGAACACGCCAGCGGCGTGGTGATCCGCACCCGTCAGGGCGGTGAGTATGAGGCCTCGACGCTGATTACCTGCTCCGGGCTGATGGCCGATCGGCTGGTGAAAATGCTCGGCGTCGATCCCGGGTTTATCATCTGCCCGTTCCGCGGGGAGTATTTCCAGCTTGCCCCGCAGCACAATCAGATCGTCAACCATCTGATCTATCCGATCCCCGATCCGGCGATGCCGTTCCTCGGCGTCCACCTGACCCGCATGATCGACGGCAGCGTCACCGTCGGCCCCAACGCCGTGCTGGCCCTGAAGCGCGAAGGCTATCGCAAGCGTGATATCTCGCTGGCCGATACCCTGGAGATCCTCACCTCGCCCGGCATCCGCCGGGTGCTGCAAAACAACCTGCGCTCCGGACTGGGCGAAATGAAGAATTCGCTGTGCAGAAGCGGCTATCTGCGGCTGGTGCAGAAATACTGCCCGAGCCTGACGCTCAGCGATTTACGCCCGTGGCCGGCCGGCGTGCGGGCGCAGGCGGTGTCGCCGCAGGGCAAACTGATCGACGATTTTCTCTTTGTCACCACCGCGCGTTCCATTCACACCTGTAACGCGCCGTCGCCGGCGGCGACGTCGGCTATCCCGATCGGCGCGCATATCGTCAGCAAGGTGCAGACCCTGCTGGCCAGCCAGAGCAATCCCGGACGCACGCTGCGTGCGGCACGTAGCGTGGAGACACTACACGCCGCTTTTACCCGTTAACCCCCTGAAGACAGGAAGCGATTATGCAACTCAACGATATGACTCTGTTTCGCCAGCAGGCGCTGATTGATGGTCAGTGGCGCGATGCGCCCAACGGCGACGTGATTGCGGTGACCAACCCGGCCAACGGCGAGCAGCTCGGCAGCGTGCCGAAAATGGGCGCCGACGAAACCCGACAAGCGATCGAGGCCGCTAACCGCGCCCTTCCCGCCTGGCGTGCCCTCACCGCCAAAGAGCGGGCGAACATTCTGCGCCGCTGGTTCGATCTTATGATGGAGAATCAGGACGATCTCGCTCGTCTGATGACCCTCGAGCAGGGGAAACCGCTGGCGGAAGCCAAAGGTGAAATCAGCTACGCCGCCTCCTTTATTGAGTGGTTCGCCGAAGAAGGTAAGCGCATTTACGGCGACACCATTCCTGGCCACCAGGCCGACAAGCGCCTGCTGGTGATTAAGCAGCCCATCGGCGTTACCGCCGCCATCACCCCGTGGAACTTCCCGGCGGCGATGATCACCCGCAAAGCGGGCCCGGCGCTGGCTGCGGGCTGCACCATGGTCCTGAAACCGGCCAGCCAGACGCCGTTTTCCGCGCTGGCGCTGGCCGAACTGGCCAATCGCGCCGGGATCCCCGCCGGGGTGTTCAACGTGGTCACCGGCTCAGCCGGCGCGGTCGGCGGCGAACTGACCAGTAACCCGCTGGTGCGCAAGCTCTCCTTTACCGGCTCGACCGAGATTGGCCGCCAGCTGATGGAGCAGTGCGCGAAAGACATCAAAAAAGTCTCCCTGGAGCTGGGCGGCAACGCGCCGTTTATCGTCTTCGACGATGCCGACCTCGACAAAGCCGTCGAGGGGGCGCTGGCGTCGAAGTTCCGCAACGCCGGGCAGACCTGCGTTTGCGCCAACCGCCTGTACGTCCAGGACGGGGTATATGAACGTTTCGCCGAGAAGCTGCAGCAGGCGGTGGAAAAACTGCGCATTGGCGACGGCCTGCAGGACGGGGTCACCACCGGCCCGCTGATCGACGAGAAAGCCGTCGCCAAAGTTGAAGAACACATTGCCGACGCCATCGCCAAAGGCGCGAAGGTGGTCACCGGCGGCAAACCGCACGCCCTGGGCGGCAACTTCTTCCAGCCGACCATCCTGGTCAACGTTCCCGACAGCGCCAAAGTGGCGAAAGAGGAGACCTTCGGCCCGCTGGCCCCGCTGTTCCGCTTTAAAGATGAAGCCGACGTCATTGCCCAGGCCAACGATACCGAGTTCGGCCTCGCCGCCTATTTCTACGCCCGCGATCTGAGCCGCGTTTTCCGCGTCGGCGAAGCGCTGGAGTACGGCATCATCGGCATCAATACCGGCATTATCTCCACCGAAGTCGCCCCGTTCGGCGGCGTTAAGGCCTCCGGCCTCGGCCGCGAAGGGTCGAAGTACGGTATCGAAGACTACTTAGAAATCAAATACATGTGTATTGGCCTTTAACAGGAGTGTCGGATGAACAGCAATAAAGCATTAATGGCGCGTCGCAGCGACGCGGTCCCGCGCGGCGTCGGCCAGATCCATCCTATCTTCGCCGAGCGCGCGGAGAACTGCCGGGTGTGGGACGTCGAAGGGCGGGAATATCTCGATTTTGCCGGCGGTATCGCGGTGCTCAATACCGGCCACCTGCATCCGCAGATTGTCGCCGCCGTGGAGGACCAGCTGAAAAAGCTGTCCCATACCTGCTTCCAGGTGCTGGCCTACGAGCCCTACCTGGCGCTGTGCGAAAAGATGAACCAGAAGGTGCCAGGTGATTTCGCCAAGAAAACCCTGCTGGTCACCACCGGGTCGGAAGCGGTGGAGAACGCGGTGAAGATCGCCCGCGCGGCAACCGGGCGCAGCGGCGCTATCGCCTTCACCGGCGCCTATCACGGCCGTACCCACTACACCCTGTCGCTGACCGGTAAAGTGAATCCTTACTCCGCCGGTATGGGCTTAATGCCGGGCCACGTCTATCGCGCCCTATACCCGTGCGCGCTGCACGGCGTCAGCGATGACGAGGCGATCGCCAGCATCCATCGCATCTTCAAAAACGATGCCGCGCCGGAAGATATCGCCGCCATCATTATCGAGCCGGTGCAGGGTGAAGGCGGATTCTATGCCGCCTCCCCGGCCTTTATGCAGCGCCTGCGCGCCCTGTGCGACGAGCACGGCATTATGCTCATCGCCGATGAGGTTCAGAGCGGCGCGGGCCGCACCGGTACCCTGTTCGCCATGGAGCAGATGGGCGTCGCGGCGGATATCACCACCTTCGCCAAATCCATCGCCGGCGGTTTCCCGCTGGCGGGCGTCACCGGCCGTGCGGAGGTGATGGACGCCATCGCCCCCGGCGGACTGGGCGGCACCTACGCCGGCAACCCCATCGCCTGCGCCGCCGCCCTGGCGGTATTGCAGATTTTCGAGCAGGAAAACCTGCTGGAAAAAGCCAACCAGCTCGGTGATACCCTGCGCCAGGGCCTGCTGGCGATCGCTGAAAATCATCCGGAGATCGGCGATGTCCGCGGTCTGGGAGCGATGATCGCCATCGAGCTGTTTGAAGAAGGCGACCACAGCAGACCGAATGCAAGACTCACGGCGGATATCGTCGCCCGCGCGCGCGACAAAGGCCTGATCCTGCTCTCCTGCGGGCCGTACTACAACGTACTGCGCATCCTGGTGCCACTGACCATCGAAGAGGCGCAGATCGAGCAGGGGCTGAAGATCATCGCCGACTGCTTTACCGAGGCGAAACAGGCATAAAACAACAGATATGCGGAAACGAAGTACGTTAGTAAGGGAATGAAGACGAGACCTGCAAAACAATAATTATACGCGTGCCCCGGCGCGGGAATGTCGGGGTGCTCTCCCAGGTGACACACTTCGAGAGGGTAAATGATGGGGCAACTGTCGCAATCACAGGATTTAGGGGCGGGACTGAAGTCGCGCCACGTCACAATGTTATCTATCGCCGGGGTGATCGGCGCGAGTTTATTTGTCGGATCCAGCGTCGCCATTGCCGAGGCGGGCCCGGCAGTGCTGCTGGCCTATCTGTTTGCCGGGCTGCTGGTGGTGATGATTATGCGTATGCTGGCCGAAATGGCGGTCGCCACGCCGGATACCGGCTCCTTTTCCACCTATGCTGATAAAGCCATCGGCCGCTGGGCGGGGTATACCATCGGCTGGCTGTACTGGTGGTTTTGGGTCCTGGTTATTCCGCTGGAAGCCAATATCGCGGCGATTATTTTGCATTCATGGGTGCCGGGCGTCCCGGTGTGGTTGTTCTCCCTGGTCATCACCCTCGCCCTCACCGGCAGTAACCTGCTGAGCGTCAAAAACTACGGCGAATTCGAGTTCTGGCTGGCGCTGTGCAAAGTGGTCGCTATTCTGGCGTTTATCGTACTGGGCGCGGTCGCCATTACCGGTTTTTATCCCTATGCCGAGGTGAGCGGCATTTCGCGGCTGTGGGATCACGGCGGCTTTATGCCCAACGGCTTCGGCGCGGTGCTCAGCGCGATGCTGATCACCATGTTCTCGTTTATGGGCGCGGAGATTGTCACCATTGCCGCCGCCGAATCAGAAACTCCGGATAAACATATCGTGCGCGCCACCAACTCGGTGATCTGGCGTATCTCTATTTTTTATCTGTGCTCGATCTTTATCGTCGTCGCCCTCATCCCGTGGAATATGCCGGGGCTGAAGAGCATCGGCTCCTACCGCTCGGTGCTCGAGCTGCTGCATATTCCCTATGCCAAGCTGATTATGGACGGCGTGATCCTCCTGTCGGTCACCAGCTGTCTGAACTCGGCGCTGTATACCGCTTCGCGGATGCTCTACTCCCTGAGCCGCCGCGGCGATGCGCCGGCCATCATGGGGCGGACCAACCGCAGCAAAACGCCGTACGTGGCGGTGCTGCTCTCCACCGGCGCGGCATTCCTCACCGTGGTGGTGAACTACTACGCGCCTGCCAAGGTGTTTAAATTCCTCATCGACAGCTCCGGCGCCATCGCCCTGCTGGTCTATCTGGTGATCGCCGTTTCGCAACTGCGGATGCGCAAAATCCTTCAGGCGCAAGGCGGCGAGATCCGTCTCAGAATGTGGCTCTATCCGTATCTGACCTGGCTGGTGATCGCCTTTATCACCTTCGTGTTGGTGGTGATGCTGTTCCGTCCGGCGCAGCAGCTGGAGGTGATCTCTACCGGCCTGTTAGCATTGGGAATTATTTGTACGGTACCGATTATGTCGCGCTGGAAAAAGCTGGTATTGTGGCAAAAACTGCCGCTGCAAAATACGCGTTAACCCTCTTCCCGGCGCCCGCCGGGAAGAGTCTTCAGGAGTAAGAACATGACCGCCATTTCCCAGGCGACGGCCATTGACGGGTACCGTTGGTTAAAAAACGACATCATCCGCGGGGTCTACCAACCCGATGAGAAGCTGCGGATGAGCCTGTTGACCTCGCGCTATGCCCTGGGGGTCGGTCCGCTGCGCGAGGCGCTTTCGCAGCTGGTGGCCGAGCGGTTGGTGACGGTGGTCAATCAGAAAGGCTATCGGGTAGCGCCCATGTCGGAACAGGAGCTTCTCGATATCTTCGACGCGCGCGCCAACATGGAAGCCATGCTGGTGCGCCTCGCTATTGAGCGCGGCGGCGATGAGTGGGAAGCCGAGCTGCTGGCCCGCGCCCATCTGCTCAACAAGCTGGAGTCGTGCGAAGCGAGTGAGCACTTACTCGATGAATGGGACCAGCGCCATCAGGCATTTCATACCGCCATCGTCGCCGGCTGCGGTTCGCAGTATCTGCTGCAGATGCGCGAACGGCTGTTCGACCTGGCGGCCCGCTACCGCTTCATCTGGCTGCGCACCACTGTGCTGTCGGTGGAGATGCTGGAAGATAAGCATGTCCAGCATCAGACTCTGGTGGACGCTATTCTGGCGCGCGACGCTGAACAGGCCAGCGCGCTGATGCGCGAGCACTTACTGACTCCGATCCCGATTATTCAGCAGGCGATGGCCGACAAGCTGCAGCCGCAGGTAGTGTGAGTCAGGCGGTGGAGATTGCTACTCTGGCCGCAGCCAGGAAGGTTTCACTTTCTCAACCGACGTTCCTGGATTGCATAAACATTGGAATATGCCCCATAAATAGTGCAAAACAGTGCAATATCCATGGTTATTTTATTCATTGATAAATCTATATATTTTTAACTATCACGTCGACAACCTATAACATTTCATCTATAGTTACAGGAAGTTTATTCAAAATCATGTCAATAAATAATTTTTCTATATCTCAACTAAATATTAAGAAAACGTTATTTAATTGGCGATAAAATGAGCGAAAAATGACAGATAGCAAAATTAAAATTTATAGCACACGCTATAGCAACTTAATGAAATTGCTGGATTTTTTCTCCGTTAACATCTTTATCTACGTCTATCTTCTCGTTCTTAACCTTGTTCCTACCCCTTCTTCTATATTACTTGGGATTATTTATTCATTAATATTTATACGTACCAACGAGTATTTTCAGCTCTATTCTGGACAAATGAAAGGTAGATACTTGTCCATTCTCGTGAAGCTGTTTATAAGCGCGTGTCTGGGAGGCTTGCTATCTTTCCTATTGATCGTTATCGCTGAACAACTTGCCAGTCGCCCCCTGTCGATTCACCACCTGGTATTAGCCAAAACCATTGCACTGTGCTCGGTTGCTGTTTTCATCAGCATGTTTTTCATCCGTGTTGTGACCAGTCGCTATTTCTTTAAGAGCAAACGCAGGGTCGCCATTCTGGGCATAACGCCAGCAGGGCTGGCTATCCTGCAGGAATTGCATAAAGAATTCTCAGCTGAAGGTATCGACATTCGTTTCTATGAGGACCGGGCGGTGCAACGCGACAGCCGCCTTATCAATATTGATAAGGCGGGTAACTCACGAGATCTGCTGGCGCTGGCAAAAAAAGGTGAGGTAGATGAAGTTTACATTGCGCTGCCAATGGTGGCCCAACAGCGTATTCGCCAGTTTTTGAACGAATTTTCCGATACCACGGTGGATGTTTTTCTGGTGCCGGATCTTTTCTCGTACAGTGCACACATTTCCCAGTTACGCATGTTTGGCAACATTCAAACTATCAGTATTTTCACCTCACCGTTTGAAGGTGAAGGCGCGGTACTCAAGCGTATTGAAGATATTATTCTTGGTCTCTTTTTTACCTTGCTTAGCCTTCCGGTGATGCTGTTTGTGGCGATAGGTATTAAGCTCACTTCGCCAGGACCAGTGTTGTTTAAACAAAACCGCTACGGTCTCAACGGTAAACAGATCCAGGTGTGGAAATTTCGAACCATGCGGGTGATGGAGAACAGCGCGGTGGTCACGCAAGCCACGCGTAACGATCCACGAATCACCAAATTCGGCGCTTTTTTGCGGAAAACCTCACTTGATGAACTGCCCCAGTTTATTAATGTCCTGCAAGGACGAATGTCTATTGTCGGCCCGCGTCCACATGCCGTCGCACATAACGAGCAGTATCGCGTACTCGTCGAGAACTACATGATTCGCCATAAAGTTAAGCCTGGCATTACCGGGCTGGCGCAAATTAATGGTTTTCGCGGCGAAACAGATACACTCGATAAAATGGAAAAACGTATCCAGTTTGATCTGCAATATATTCAGTCGTGGTCACTGTTACTGGATTTAAAAATCATCTTTCTGACTTTCTTCCGTGGCTTTGTGGGCAAAAATGCGTTCTAAAGGGGTGGCTCTAACGGTGTTGCTTTATATACCCTGGGTCCATGCCGACCTGCAGGGGAAAGCGCATACCGGTATTGCTGGTATCGATTTCGAGAGCCAGCTAGGCTATGACATCGGTTACAACGACAACGTGACCTGGCAGCGCTATGGCCAGAATAGAATAGGATCCAGCTACCAGAACATAAAGCCGATCGTTAAAGCCATTGGTGAACGCTATGAAGACCGCTATCTGCTGATGTACTCCGGCGATTACCGCAACTATGCCAACGATAGCGCGGATAATCGTAATAACCATTTTTTTATGTTCAATGGCAAATGGCGCTTCGGCAAAATGCATGGCCTCTCGCTGGATCTTGATGAGACGTTAGGCCACGAAGAACGCGGTCAGGATACGACCGAAGGCTTTTTGCCCGAGCAGTTTAAAGAGTTTGGTATCAAAAAACCTATCGGCACCCGTTTTTTCAACAGCGAGCTACGCTACAGCTATGGCGCCCCGGAGGGACGCGGTAAAGTGGAGGTCGCGTTACTGCGTAAGCAGTTGCGCTTTCGCGACCTTGATAGTATTAAAGCGGCCAGCGATGACTTTGATTACTACATGCACGACCAGGAATGGAATGAAAACAGCCTGGTGGCAGAGCTGTTCGATCAGAAAGCGAAAACGCTGCGCTACCGCTATAGCTTTATCACAAACCAGCGCCGTTACGAGCTCAACCCGCTAAAAGACAGCAATGAATATTATCTACTGTTTGGCATGAAAAACCGCCTGTCGGGAAAAACCGAGATCAATGGTAACGTTGCCTGGCTGTACAAAGACTTTATCCATAACCCGGACTCCCAGGGTTTCAACGGCCTGAACTGGGATATCACCGCCGACTGGAAACCGCTGGAGCAGATGAAGTTTAACTTACACAGCTCGCAGCGCATTAAGGATCCGACCGACTCCGGGGGCTACATTCTGGTATCTAATTTTGGCGTTGGCTATGAACATCACTGGCTGGTGGATCGATTCTCAACCCTGGTCGATTATTCATATATCACTGAAGACTATAAGCATCAGAGCAATAAACGCAAAGACCAGAGCAATCTTCTGTCGCTGACTTTTAACTACGATTTCCGTCCCTCGATTAACTTTAAGCTGAAGCTGCAGTGGAACACCATGCATTCAAATAAAGATACGGACACTTTTTATATTGGCCCTGACTACTCGCATGCGGTTGACCGCACCCTGGGCTACGACGATTCGGCCATTATTTTTATGACGCAGGTACAGATATGATCCTTTTCAATAAAAAACTGGCGATGCTTCCGCTGCTTGCACTACTGCTGGCTGGCTGCTCCACGCCGCCGCAGACGATCAAAACGCCACCGGACGCTGTCTATCTTCTCGACCAGGGCGATGAAATCAATATTGCCGTTTCCGGGGAGCAGGATCTGACCATGCGGGTAAAAATAGACAACAGCGGCAGCATTGATTACCCCTATATCGGATCGCTGCTGTTAAAAGGCAAAACGCCTGAACAGGTGAGCAATGAAATCGCCGATAAGCTGCGCGGCAATTATCTGCAGGCGCCGATGGTCACCGTGAGCATCGCTGAATACCGCAAGATTTATTTACTGGGGGAAGTGAAAAAACCCGACGGCTACGCCTGGGAGCCGGGATTAACGGCGGAAAAGGCCATCGCCCTGGCGGGTGGTTTCACCGATCGCGCCGACCGTCATGATATTCGTATTCGACAGGCCCGCGGCGGTAAGCTGTTGGAAAACGTCGCCGCCGACTCCTCCGTTCAGGCTGGAGACACTATCATTATTGGCATGAGTTTCTTCTGATATGGCAATTTCATTGGTCGAAAATGCAAAAAAGAAAGAGGGCTTTATCGACTTTGCGCCCTATTTCAACAAAATTAAGCACAAGCTGATCTGGTGCCTGGTAGTGGTTATTGTTGCCGCGGTGGCATCATTTATCCTGACGCGCTTTATGTCCTCAAGCTATACAGCGACTGCTACCGTGCTGTTTAAAGCGCAATCACAAGACATTTCTCCCCTTCCGCGGCTTGAAAACTACGACTCCACGCGTAGCGATTACTATGAAACCAAGTACGCGCTCATGGGTTCACGAGTAGTACTTGATGCCGCCGTGCGCAAATTAAAGCTGTATCAGGACGCGGAATTTAACGGCGGTGATAAGCTCGACGAAGCCACACGCATCCATAATGCCATTCAGGCGCTGGAAAGAGGCCTGACAATATCGGGGGTGCGTACTACCCAACTGGTATCCGTGTCAATGGAAGCAAAATCGCCGCAAAAGGCTGCCGATATCGCCAACGGCGTTGCCCAGGCCTTTATCGATTACAGCCTACAACAGAAGCAAAACACCTTGCTTCAGGCCCAGGGCTGGAACGAAAAAATGATGGACGACCTTAAGCACAAAATGGATCAGCAAAAGGCGGACATCGACAACTTCCTTAAGCAGAATGGATTGCTGACGTTCCGCAGCATGGATGGCTATGAGACCGAGCGCATGGGAATCGTCATTAACCATCTTGCCGACGCCACCCAGCGTCGCCTGAAGGCTCAGACGGTGTGGGATAAAGTTCGTCGCGAGCAGGGTAAACCAGTAGAGCAGATTATCTCACTGCCGGAAATATCCGGGCACCCACAAATACAGGACTTACGGATTGCGCTTATTCAGACCCGGCGTAATCTTTCTGAAGCGGCTAAGCATTATGGGCCGCAACATCCAAAATATTTGCAGGCTCAAGCCCAGTTGCAGGCGGTCAACATACAGCTAGGCCAGGTACTGGGGGAGCTTTTTAACGGCCTGCGCCAGCAGTATCAAATCGCTCTCGACGATGAGCAGCATTACCAGAAAATGCTTAACGACCAGAAGGCGAACTTTCAGGCACTTGGTGCTAAGCGCGACCAGTATAACACTATGACCACCGCGCTGAATAAAACTGAAGAGTTGTATAAATCCCTGTATCAGCGCGCCAACGAACAGAAATTATCAGAGAGTTTTTCAGTGCCGGATGAGGTCATTTATGACGCCGCGGTGCCGCCGGACCGCCCCTCAAAACCACAGCGTGGTTTGCTGATCGTGATGATCACCATGATGGCCCTCGCGCTGTATATCATGTACCTGATCGTCAGTACCGCCCTGGATAAATCAGTCAACAGCCTCAGCGAGCTGAAAGCGAAAACTGGGCTCAAAGCCAGTGGAGAATTCCCGCGTCTGACGCAACTGGAGAGTGTGAAGCAGGTTTCCCATAACGTCCTTTATGCCGACATGATCCACAGCCTGCGGCTGGCATTGCTTAATCAGCGCGACAAACCCGCTACCATTCTGGTGACCTCGGTGCAATCTCAGTCCGGCAGTTCGCTTATCTCAGAACTTCTCGCCTGGTCTGCCAGTAAATCGCGTAAAACGCTGCTGATTGATCTCGACTATCAAACTGCTCAGGGCCTGTCCGCGAAGTATCCGCAGCACAAAAAAGGCTTCAGCCAGCTGCTCAATAATTGTTGTACGCCAGAACAGGCAATCGTCAAGCTCGATGAGCAACTGGATTTTATGCCGCGCGGCGATCTTCAGGAATCATCGCTGCTGCTGCTGACCGCCCAGCGCTTGCCTGATCTACTGGCCAATCTGCATCAGAGTTACGATACGCTGATCATCGACACCCCGGCACTCAGCCAGGCACAGGATAGCTTGCTGCTGGCGGCGCAGAGCGATATCTGTCTGCTGGTAGTGAAAGCCGGCGAGCAGGCGGCACGCATCCGCGAAGCGGAGCATCGTCTGCAAGGTACAGGCGAGCTCCTGGTGGCGAGCGTACTCAACCAGGTTCAGGAAGAGCAGCTGGAAACGCAGGAAGGAAAGCGTCTGCTCGATCGCCAGATGCGCGAACTCATTTCCCCGAAATAGCGCCTATGAATCTGATTAAGAGTATTTCATCCATCGCCAGCTCATCAGTGCTTTCGCAGCTGATTGGCGCCTTTTCGGTCTGGCTTATCTCGCATCGTTATGGAATGGCGGAAGTCGGTCATTACGCGATGATCTATAGCAATGTGCTGATCGGCGCACAGGTCTGTACCTTTGCTTCGCAGCTATTGATTCCTCGCCAGGAGGATCATGAACTGGAGCAAAACGTGGTATTTTGCCTGCTGCAAAGCTTGCTGATGGCGATCCCGTGGGCGGTGATTACCGGGCTCATTTTTGACCTCAATATCGCCTTTCTCTATTTGCTCACCTTTGGCTATGCGCTGGTTCTGGTGGCGGAAAACCTTTCCCTGCGCGGCGGCAACTATCCTTTCCTCACCTTCCAGCGCATTGCGGTGTCGCTGGTGGTCGCCATCGCGCTGCTGGTGATGCCGAACCCTACGCTGTTTTATCTGGCGTGGATGGTCGGGATCCTGCTGCTGCTGGTCGCCTGCCTGGTTCGCCTGTTCAACTTTCGCAGCTTAACGTTGCACCACTTTTCACCTGCAGTGAATCTGCGTTTTTTACGCGAGCACTGGCAGCATATCAGCCGCGTCGGCAGCGCCGAGGTGCTGGCGATGGCCAGTAATAATCTGCCGACAATGCTGATTAACGTCTGGTTCTCGCCGCTGGTCGCCGGATACTTTTCGGTGGTCAGCCGTTTCTGCCTGTCGCCGGTGATGATTATCGGCAACGCTGTGCGTAACTCCATCTTCTCTAAATGGTCGATGGATTTCCGCAACCACACCTTTAACTATCCGGAATATAAAAAGGTTCGCCTGCTGCTGCTGGGCGCCGCCGCGGTATGCATCCTTGGCATCTGGATTTTCTATCCGCTGGTAATGCGCCTTGGCTTTAGTGAGGAGTGGCTGAATTCGATTCCCACCTCGCGCTACATGCTACCTTATCTGTTCGCGGCGCTGGCGGTCAGCCCGCTCACGGTGATCGAACTGATCTTTGGTTCCCGCCGCTATTTCCTGCGCATTCAGATTGAGCAGTTACTCATTATCGTCATCGCCTTTATCGCCTTGCCGTACTTTGGCGTCACTTATGAAATCGCCCTGTTGACGTTCTCGTTCCTGACCTTCGCGCGGTACTTATTCATTTTGCTAAAAATGAATCAGCGGGCGAAAACGCTTTCTTTACAGGAGCAGAAAATATGCAGCTAAACACCGGCCGCTATCTTGAAGCCTATGCCCTGATGACGCTGGTGTTCTGCGGTACGGTCCAGTATTTCACCGGTATCTCGGCTGTGCTGTGGCTGCCATTTTTTCTGGTACTGGTGATGGCGGTACTGCTCCTGATGCAGAGCCGACAGCACCCCTTGGTCCTCACAGGACGTGAAAAGCTGATTCTGGCGCTATATCTCACCTTTATCCTTCTCGGACTGGTTTCAACGGTGCTGCAGTCAGGGATCGTGACTGCCATCGTCGGCTTTAAAAACGAGCTGGCGCTATCGCTGTTAATGTTCTGCATGCTGCTGGGCATGTTTAGCGAATCACAGCTGTACCGTTTGACCCGGCTTTTCTACTGGATTTACTACGTGCAGATCCCGGTCGCTATTTATCAGGTGATTTTCGTCGTGCCTAAACGAGTGGCGTTTCGCGGCGAAGATGAGAAGTGGGACTCGGTGGTCGGCACTTTTGGCGGTGATCCGATGGGCGGTGGCAACACCGCAGCGATGGGCATGTTCTGCCTGTTAATCATGCTGCTGAAAGTGTCGGAATTTAAGCACGGCATCTGTTCATTAAAATCGCTGGTGATTCACATCGCACTCGGGTTCTTCCTTTGCGTGGTCGGCGAAGTGAAATTCGTCATCCTGTTGTCACCGTTCCTGCTGGCTCTGCTGTGGATCCTGCCCGGCTACGTCAGCGGCGTGAGTAAAGTCAGCCTGCGATCGCTATTGATCATCGCCGCCGGCATGGCGCTGTTGATTTTTGTCGCTATCACCGTGCTGGCCTCAAACTACTCAGCGGCCTTCGGCGGCGACCCGACGAAAAGCGCGCTGTCGGTGTTTATCGATTCGCTAGGATACATTTTCGATACCAACTACATTATGCCAAGCGGCGAGCTGGGACGGTTCACCACCCTTTTCTTCTGGCTGCAGCATAACGAACTATTCGGCCCGGGCGGCATGCTGTTTGGTTACGGCCTTAACGCCACCAACAGCGGCAGCACCGTCTCGCCGGGCTATATCGGCGTCTGGTATCACCTGATCCTCGACTCCACCGCCCTAAGCATGCTGCTGTGGGAAGTGGGGATTATCGGCATCATTCTGTTCATTGGCACCATCGTCTCAATACTGGTCGCGATGCGGCCTAAAGAGACCTTTTCGCGCCACGATCTTAAGCTTGAGGATCTCCAGCTGCTTAGCTCAGCCCCGGCATTCTATGTCTTCGTCATTGGCTGCCTTCTCAGCCTGCCGTACAGCCAGATCCTGATGATCATTCCCATGCTACAGTTTTTATTATGGTTATCCCTTGGGGCGCTGATTGTCATCCACCGCGCTGTCCGTCTTAACTCCGGTACCCACTATGAATAAAACGCCATCCATTACCGTCAGCATCAAGACTCTGAACGAAGCGCAGGGCATCGAGAAAACGATCGATAGCGTGCGCAAACAGCTGCAACCGTATCCGCATCAAATTATCGTCGCCGACAGTTTATCAACGGATAACACCCGCGAACTGGCTATCGCGAAAGGCGCGATGGTGGTATGCCTGGATAACGCCGCCGACCGCTGCTGCGGTATCGGCCACCAACTGGGCTGGCTGTATAGTGAAGGCGATTATCTGCTGCTGCTGGATGGCGATATGGAGCTGGAACCGGGCTTTCTGGATACCGCGGTCGGATTTCT
Source organism: Klebsiella sp. 54 (assembly GCF_018223875.1). Classification (NCBI taxonomy): domain Bacteria; kingdom Pseudomonadati; phylum Pseudomonadota; class Gammaproteobacteria; order Enterobacterales; family Enterobacteriaceae; genus Klebsiella; species Klebsiella sp. 54. Next base: position 37,292 of record NZ_JAGRRA010000002.1, on the reverse strand, counting down.
GGAGACACATCCCGAGTACGCAGGCGTCGCCGGCAGCGTCGAGATGGATGATGCCTCTAACTACGAGTTCAAATCGCGCAAGCAGCGCCTGCATCTGATCTATCCGCAAGGCGATACCGACCATCTGGGTGGCGGCGGCCTGTATCGCCGAGAAGCGATCGAGAAAATCGGCTACCTGACCAATCTCAACCTGCACGGCTACGAAGAAGCGGAGCTGGGAATTCGTTTGCAGGCGGCGGGTTACAAGCTGCATCGCCTGGCGGCGCCCTACTTCAGCCACGCCTCTTACACCATGCCGACCTTCAAAATGCTGGCCTACCGCTGGAAGAACGGTTTCCTGTGGGCTCCGGGCGAATTGCTGCGTAACTGCTGGGGGAAAGCCCATTTCCCGGCAGCGCTGCGGATTGTGCGTAATGAACTGATCTTCACTCTCTATCTTCTGGTTTTACTGGTCTGCCTGCTCACCTTTAACGGCAAAGTCATCGCCATTGCTTTGCTGCCGCTGCTGGCGTTTATCGGCCTGAAGGCCATTAAAAATAAATCGCTGCGCGATGGCGTGCAGAGCGCCATTAACTTATCGCTATTTTCTGCGGGGCTGCTGCGCGGGGTGATGAATTCAGTGCGCGATCCGATGAAACGCCCGGCGGTGACCGTCTCGAATCCACAGCATATTGATACTGAAAATGAAAATTCTCTTCGTTAACAAATTCTTCTTTATCAAAGGCGGCGCGGAAACCGTTTATTTTCAGGAGCGCGACGCGATGCTGCAAGCCGGCTACCAGGTGGTCGACTTCAGTATGCAGCACGCAGAAAATAAACCGTCGCCGTGGGAGGAATTTTTCGTCCATAACGTCGATTATCACGACAGTCACGGCCTGATGAGCAAAATCAAAGCCGGAGTAGACTTTATTTATAATGCCGAGGCCTGCGCAAAGCTCAACACCCTATTGCTGCGAGAGCGGCCGGACATTGTGCATTTTCATAATATCTATCACCAGCTTACGCCTGCCGTTATCGGCGTGGCGAAACGTTTTGGCTGCAAAACGGTACTCACCGCCCACGATTACAAAATCGTCTGTCCTTCGTACACCATGCTGCGCGATGGTCATGTCTGTGAAGAGTGCCTTACCGGGTCGGTGATCAACGCTTTTCGTCACCGCTGTCAGCAGGGCAACACCTTCAAAAGCCTGCTGTTGTCGCTGGAGGCCTACTGGCAGAAGTTCGCCAAAAATTACGCCATGCTCGACTGCATCATTGCCCCGAGCGAGTTTATGCGCCAGACACTGTTGCGTAAGCTGCCCAATGCCCGCATTGAGGTAATCGTCAACGGTATTGATGCCGACAGCACCGTACCCGGCGAAACCGCGGGCGACTATTTTCTCTATATTGGTCGCCTGAGTCGGGAAAAAGGCGTGCCGACGCTGGCGCAGGCACAGCAGAAAATGCAGGAGATGATGCCGCTGAAGATTGTCGGCGACGGCCCATTGGGCAAAGATCTGCGCACGCGTTTCAGTGGGCCACAATTCCTCGGCTACATGAAACACGGTGAGGAGCTGAATAACCTCATCCGTGGGGCCCGCGCGGTGGTCGTCCCCTCCGAATATTATGAAAACTGCTCTATGTCGGTGCTCGAAGCCATGGCTTTTGGTCGCCCGGTGATCGGCGGCAATATTGGCGGCATTCCGGAACAGATTCGTGATGGCGTCGACGGCTATCTGGTTGAACCCGGCAATAGCGACGCGCTGGCACAACTAATGGACAAACTGGCTGCAGACCCTGAGCTGGCTCGCAGAATGGGAATTAACGCCCGCCAGCGGCTGGAAGAAAAATATGATCTCGCCCGCCACATGCAGGTGCTGCAGGCGCTTTATCAGCAACTTGTCGGGGAGACAAAATGACTATCAAAGTAACGGTGTTAGGCACTCGCGGAATCCCTGATGTACAGGGGGGCGTCGAAACCCATTGCCAGAACTTATACCCGGAAATCTATCGCCAGGGCAGCACGGACATCTGCGTGATTGCCCGCTCGCCGTATGTGAATTACCGCCGCAGCGAATATCAGGGCGTCAAACTCAAAAGCCTGTGGGCGCCGAAAAGCCGTAAATTCGAGGCCATTATCCATTCTATGCTGGCGGCGTTCAGTACTTTATTTGATGGTTCGAACGTGGTGCACGTTCACGCCGTCGGCCCCGGTCTGGTGGTGCCGTTGCTTCGCTTGCTGGGAAAACGCGTCGTTTTTACCCATCATGGTCCAGATTACGATCGACAGAAATGGGGCCGGATGGCCAAAGAGATGCTGCGCCTTGGCGAAAAATGGGCGGTGAAATACGCCAATGAAGTGATCGTTATTTCCGAAGTTATCAATAATCTGATTAAGCACAAGCACGGCCGACATAACGCCCATGTTATCTACAACGGCGTGCGCCAGGTCGAACTGCCGCCTGCTAAACGGCAGGCGGCGATCCTCGATAAGTACGGTCTAAAACCGGGCCAGTATATTGTTGCCGTCGCCCGTTTTGTCGAAGAGAAAGGGCTGCACGATCTCGTTGCCGCCTATGCCGCCGCCGGGTGTTCGGTACCGCTGGTACTGATTGGCGATGCCGACCACGCCGATGAATATAGCGAACGCCTGAAAAAGCAGGCTGCTGCGACGCCAAACGTCATCCTCACCGGCTTTATCAGCGGCGCGCCGCTGCATACGCTGTTCTCGCAGGCCGGGCTATTCGTGCTGCCCTCTTATCATGAAGGATTGCCAATCGCATTGCTGGAAGCCATGTCGTGGTCGCTGCCAGTGGTGGTGAGCGACATTCCGGCCAACCTTGAAATAGGCCTGCCGCCAGCGGACTACTTCCCCGTGGGCAGCGTTCCGGCATTGACGCAAAAACTGCAACACTGGGTGGCGGGACAAAAAGCGGACTACAGCCAGTTTATGCCGAAGTACCGCTGGCCGGAAATTGCGGCACAAACCGCGCAAGTCTATCAGCGCTTAACGTAAGCAGGGTACTCGTGCCGAAATCTACATCTGAACTGGTGGTTGAGCGCTTCTATGCTGCGCTTGACGAGGAGGTGGAAACCTCATTAACCGCGGAGCAAAAACGCGGAATCGAACAGGCGCTGGTTCGCGCCAATCTGGCATCGCGCCATCGAATCGATTTTCGCCATAGCTTTCCGTTCCTGCATCGCCGCTATTTCGTGGTGTTTCTTTTTGGTCGGGATCTGCGCAAAGTCTCGCGCGAGAGCACCCTGTTCGGGCGCATCTTCGCGACCCTGCTGATTACGCTTGGCGTGGTGTTTGGCCTGCTGTCGATCCTGCTGGCGCTCTATATGCTGAAATCAGCATTAGGCATTGATGTGTTTAAGAATTTCCACGTCGGTATCTGGACGTGGTTTGTTAGTCTTCATGACCACATGACAAAGTGAAATGAGTATGGCGATATCATCTCTGCGTAGAGCTCCCTGGGTTCGCGCTCTGCTACTGATCAGCGCTTTTTTGACAGTGTCCGTGAGTGCGCAACCCATGGTCATCACGCCGCCCCCCTTCGATGGCCTGTTGATCAATCCGGGCATCGGCGTCGCCAGCTTTCATAATGGCTATGGTGAAAAACCGACCCGAGCCGAGTACCCCGATACCGGTTTTGAGTACGATCGCTTCTACTGGAGCGAGCTTGAGCCACAGGAAGGGGTCTACAATTTCGATCTGATCGATAACGCCTTTAGCGTCGCCGCCAACCATCAGCCAGCAATGAACGTTGGTTTGAGGGTGATGGTGCTCGACGATCCGCAAACGGGATCGAAAATTCCCGACTGGCTGATCGCCAAAGGGATCAAAGGCCAGTGGGTAGCCGACGGCAAAACCTTCGTTCCGGATCTCAGCGATCCAACTTTTATCACCTATGCGCAGAGGCTGCTGAAAGCCCTTGGTCAGCGTTACGACGGCAATCCTGAGCTGGCCTTCATCGATATCGGTATCGTCGGATCCTGGGGCGAATGGCACAATTCCAACTTTAGCGATATTCCGCCGTTAATGGAGAAATACACGCCGGATCAGCTCAATCGCTATGTTGATATGCATTTCGATAGCTTCCCGAAAACGCCGAAAATCATGCTGATTAGCGGTGGTGATTCGCTGGCATGGGCCAGCCGCCGTGGCGCCGGCTGGCGGGCGGACTGCTGGGGCGACTGGCATAACTTCTCCAGCGACTGGAGCCATATGCGCGATGATTATCCACAGCGCCTTGCCGCCGCCCAGGCTGAGTCACCGGGGTTTGTCGATAGCTGGAAACGCGCGCCGGTCAGCCTTGAGATCTGCGGTTACATGAGCGAATGGCAGAGCGTGCAGCACTACACTCGCGAAGAGGTCCAGGCCACCTTCGACTGGGCGCTGCAGCAGCACGCCAGCACTTTGAACCTGAAATCACGACCCATTCCGGCGGAATATCGCGACATTGTCGATAAAGCCTTGCTGCGAATCGGCTACCGTTTCCGGGTCAACAAGCTCGCCTTTGCGACGCCGGTTAAGGCAGGTAATCCATTAACGATCAATGTCACCTGGCGTAATGATGGCGTCGCCCCTGCCTATCTGCTCTACCTGGTACAGTGGCGCGTGGTCAACGCTGGCGGCGCTACGGTTACCCAGTTAAAAACGCAGGATGATGTGCGCCGCTGGCTGCCGGGGGATATGCAAAGCACTGTCACTCTGACGCTACCCACCTCGCTGCCCGCCGGCGATTACGCGCTGCAGACCGCCATTACCGATGCTCAGGGCAAGCCGCGGCTCCTGCTGGCCAACCAAGGCAAAACCGCCGACGGCTGGTATCAACTGACCACCTTTTCCATTAAGTAAACGGAGAATTCATGTCTAATGCCATCAGTCAGGTACGCCGCGAGATCAAACATACCGGCAGTATGAAGGCGAAAATCGCGATTCTACTCTATCGCCTCGCGACGCTGTATCGCAGCCGAAATCCGTTTTACAAGCTTCTCGGCATTCCATTCGTTATTCTCAATAAACTGATTAACGAATGCCTGTTTTGCGTCGAGCTACCCTGGCAAACGCGGATTGGCTATGGGCTGAAGCTGTATCACCCGCACTGCATCGTCCTCAACCGAGGTACCGTAATCGGTGAAAACTGTATCCTGCGTCAGGGAGCCACCATTGGCAGCCTGACGGATAGCGAAGGCCGCGAGGGACCAAGCCCAGTGATTGGCAATAACGTCGAATTCGGCGCCCACGTGGTGGTCATCGGTCCGGTAACATTGGGTGATAATGTCAAAATTGGCGCGGGGACCGTGGTGACGAAAGATCTGGCCGCCGGTCAGGTAGTGGTCGGCCAGCCATTCAGGGTGTTGTCATCTCATCGCGAAATGCAAGAATGACGGTACGTAAACCGTAACAGCAACGTAACGTTCGGAGGAGTCATCCGCTTCCCGGGACAGGAAGCGGATACCAGAGTATAGCCTACGCCCGCAGACGAACCGGCTCGCTGAAATCGTCGGCCGGTTCCAGCTTCAGATTAAAGGTGGTCAGCAGCGCTGCCGCGCGCTCGTGAAATTCGCGCAGCGTTTTTTCCAGTCTGTCGCTCACTTCCGGGTCGTCAATGTCGACCGCCTGCCATGACCCTTCTTTATTGAACAGACCAAACTGGTAGCTATAGGTGAAACGTGACTCTTGTGCTTCCATTTCCATCCACCAGCCCCAGAATTCACGCTTCTCCGGCGCGGGCTTAACATTGACGCAAACTGCCAGGCAATCGAAAAAGAAACGGTTGTCATGGCACTGCTCTTCGCGAATGTAAGGCCCTAGCGCCGTGAATTTCTTGATCAACTTACTTTTCAGGTGTCCACTCGGTAACGTCATTGCGATCTCCTTTAGTGATGCAACTGTTTTACCAAACCAATAGAATTTAGCAATAAATTAACCAAATCTATGATTGATCCAGCGGGCGATCTGTCGCAATGCGTGATCAAAATTGCGATACACCGGGTTAAACGGGATCTCCAGCAGTTTGCCATCGGCAGATGACGAGGTGATTAACCGCGACTCCTCTTCAGGGCTGAACGGATCATCCTTCCAGAAGCCGGAGAGCATCGGCGTCGGGCAACGGCGCCCCAGCAGTCCCTGGGTTTTGAGCGAATAGCGATTGAGCTCCACGCGCAGCGCTTCATCGGATGCGTCATGCATGCCCAGCCGCGAGGCCAGCACGTCGAGGTACATCTCCGGCACGCGCCCCTGATGCAGGGGATCCACCAGCAGACCGTGGACCACCGGCCCCAGACAGGCTACGGCCTTCAGCCGCTGCGGCTCCAGGTAACCGAGACGCACCGCGATATTGGCGCCAAAGCGGAAGCCGAAGGCGGCGACCCGGGTATGGTCAATCCACGGCACATTTTCCAGATGGCGCAGCGCGTGCTGATGCAGCAGGCTGGTGTCCTGATTCAGCGTCCATTTTGATGAGAAGCCGATGGAGGGCATATCAATGGTCAGCATGGCAATGCCGAGCGGTGAGAAGTAGTTTTCATACAGGTTGTAATAATCGGTCTGCAGCGAGTCCAGCCCCCCGCACATCAGCACCGTCGGAAACGGCCCCTCGCCTTTCGGCATATGCAAAAAACCGGTTATCGGCGAGCCGCCAGGGATAGTAAACTCCAGCTCGCGCAGGGCGCCAGGCAGTCGCTGGGCGGCCTCTTCATACGCCCGGTTGGCTAAAGCCTGCGCCTGTTCCGCCAGCTCATCGCCTTTGATATGCGGATAAGCGGCAATGCTGTACAGGTTCGAAGCATGCAGCCAGTGGCGGCCGCTCAGCAAAGGATCGGCTTCCTGCCCGGCCTTTTGCTGCCACTGCATGGCTTCTTTCGCCCACTCAAAAATCCAGTTGCCGCCGCGATAGCCGATAACGGTATCGAACAGCTCGGGATCGGTTCGTTCGGCCTCGCTCATCACAATGCGCGCTTGCACATCGAGGATCTCCTGCGGGGTTACGCCGCGCCAGATCCACATTAAGCGATTGATCAGACGGTACCAGTGATCGACGTGATTGCCGCTCAGCGCTGACTGCATCGCCTGGGGTTTTCCGGCAGAAAACCGGCGCACCAGCGTAGAGGTTTCGGGATGTTTGAAGCGAGGTTTAAACAGCGTTTCGCTAAGGTTAGCCTGTGACATGTGCAGTCTCCGTCGTAGTGCCACTCCGGATATTGTAACCTGCTAAAGGATAAAAAAAACCACGCCCGGCAAGCCGGGCGTGGTAAATAGCACTGTCCTGAAGAATTAACGACCTGCGATAGGCGGTACAAACACCACGCCCATATCCCACGGCTGTTCAATCCAGGTATCCTGCGGAATATCAACCACGTAATCATCCACCAGCGGACGGCCTGCCGGTTTGGCGAAAATGGTGACAAAGTGCGCTTTGGGATACATTTCGCGGATCGCCACAGCGGTCCCGCCGGTATCCACCAGATCGTCGATAACGATAAAGCCTTCGCCATCGCCTTCCGCACGTTTCAGCACTTTCAGCTCGCGCTGGTTATCATGGTCGTAGCTGGAGATGCATACGGTATCAACATGACGAATGCCCAGTTCACGCGCCAGTAACGCTCCCGGTACCAGTCCGCCGCGGCTAACGGCAATAATGCCTTTCCATTGCTCAACCGGCAGCAGACGGCTGGCCAGTTTGCGGGCGTGAATCTGCAACATGTCCCAGGTGACGACGTATTTTTCGCTCATGTGAAGTGTCCCAGCCTGTGTAATACGGCTTAAATAATGTTCGAGGGGGAAAATGGTTGCGCGAGATTATAGAGATCTGACGCACTAAAAACCAGTGTTAAGCGGTTTGCGCAACGCTTTTTGCGTTGTTTACACTACCTGCGGCGGTGGAAAGTGGTATTCTCAACCCCATCGCGCAAGCCCGGGCTTGTTGTGTATTTTAACGCTAACCCTCGTCCTGCAACCGCTGTATGCAGGAGTCTGTAAGGAGACTTACCGTGTCTGAACTGTCTCAACTATCCCCGCAGCCGCTTTGGGATATTTTTGCCAAGATTTGCTCCATCCCGCACCCGTCCTATCACGAAGAACAGCTCGCCGAGCACATTATGGGTTGGGCAAAAGAAAAAGGCTTACACGCGGAACGCGACCAGGTTGGCAACATTCTGATTCGTAAAGGCGCGACTGCCGGTATGGAAAACCGTAAGCCGGTAGCGCTGCAGGCGCACCTCGATATGGTGCCGCAGAAAAATAACGACACCGTCCACGACTTCGCCAAAGATCCGATTCAGCCGTACATTGACGGCGAATGGGTGAAAGCGCGCGGCACCACGCTGGGCGCGGACAACGGTATCGGGATGGCGTCCGCGCTGGCGGTACTGGCCGACGACAGCGTCGCTCACGGCCCGCTGGAAGTGCTGCTGACCATGACCGAAGAAGCCGGCATGGACGGTGCCTTCGGTCTGCAGGCCAACTGGCTGCAGGCCGATATCCTGATCAACACCGACTCCGAAGAAGAAGGCGAAATCTACATGGGTTGCGCCGGCGGGATCGATTTCACCTCTAACCTGGCGCTGACCCGCGAAGCGATTCCGGCCGGGTTCCAGAGCTTTAAAGTCACCTTAAAAGGGCTGAAAGGCGGCCACTCCGGCGGTGATATTCACCTTGGTCTGGGTAACGCCAACAAGCTGCTGTCGCGCTTCCTCGCCGGCCACGCCGATGAGCTGGATCTGCGTCTGGTCGATTTCAACGGCGGCACGTTGCGCAACGCCATCCCGCGTGAAGCTTACGCTACTGTCGCCGTCGCCGCGGATAAAGCCGATGCGCTGAAAGCGCTGGTGAATACTTACCAGGCGCTGCTGAAAAACGAGCTGGAGGCCAAAGAGAAGAACCTGGTGGTGCTCGTGGAAGCGGTCGATAACGACAAAGCGGCGCTGACTCAGGCTTCCCGCGACACTTTCATCCGTCTGCTGAACGCCACGCCGAACGGGGTTATCCGCAACTCTGACGTGGCGAAAGGCGTAGTGGAAACTTCGCTGAACGTCGGCGTCGTCACCATGACCGATGACAACGTACAGATCCACTGCCTGATCCGCTCGCTGATCGACAGCGGCAAAGACTACGTGGTCAGCATGCTGGATTCTCTGGGTAAACTGGCGGGGGCGAAAACCGAAGCCAAAGGCGCTTACCCGGGCTGGCAGCCGGACGCCAATTCGCCAGTGATGCACCTGGTGCGCGAGACCTATCAGCGTCTGTTCAACAAGACGCCGAACATCCAGATCATCCACGCCGGTCTGGAATGCGGCCTGTTCAAAAAACCGTATCCGGAAATGGACATGGTCTCCATCGGGCCGACCATTACCGGTCCGCACTCTCCGGATGAACAGGTACATATCGAAAGCGTCGGCCAGTACTGGACGCTGCTGACCGAGCTGCTGAAAGCCATTCCGGCTAAATAAGCACTACCACCGGCGGCAGTCCGCCGCCGGTTTTTCATCCGCCTCACCTTAGCGACCCGCGCTTTCCATCCGGTAGTTAATAAACCACTCTCCGCGCGCCGCCACCCGCTGCTCAGCCACCACCTTAAAACCATGAGCCGTAAAACAGGGCTTTGCGGTAATGCTGGCGTCCACCGTCAGGATTTGCGCAGGATACTGAGCGCAGAGCGCCTCGATAAGCGCGCCGCCGATACCCTGCCGGCCATGATCCGGCGAGACGAAGAGCAAATCGATATGCGTCCCGATGACGGTGATAAAGCCAACCAGTTGATGCTCTACTTCCGCCACCAGCCCGATTGAATCAGCCAGCTTTTGCCGCCAGCGCGTCTCATCCACCTGCGCCCAGGCCGCAATCTGCGCCGGGGTATAATCCCGGCTGGCCGTTTCCCGCACCGCGCGCAGAAAGATCTGGCAGAGCAGTGGCAAATCGCTGTCGTGGTAAGGGCGAATGTGCATGGTTAAATCCCTAATAAAAGCTGCCTTTCCAGCTGCGGATCGAGCAGCGTTACGTGGAGCCCAACCAGACGCACGCCACGTCCGCCACGGCGCTCATCCCAGGCCTTGTGCGCGGTGGCAATCAGATCCGCTTTGTTCAGCCGCGGCCAGACGTGCTCCTGGGTGGTCAGCTGGAAGTCATTGAATTTCAGTTTAATCCCCTGACGGGCGATCAGCAGGTCCGGTTTAACCTTCGCCAGCCGGCGCTCCAGCTCCGGGTAGAGGTTTTCGATTATCGCTTCGCACTCCGGCCATTCGTGAATATCTTCCGCCAGGGTGCGCTCCACGCCCACCGACTTGCGCTGCCGGTCGTTATGGATTTCCCGCTCATCAATCCCGTGGCTACGCTCCCACAAAATACGGCCAAATTTACCGAAGCGCTTAAGCAGCATGGCCAGATCGCTGTTCTGCACATCGCCACAGGTACGCAGGCCCATATTTTCCAGCTTCGCTGCCGATACCTTCCCGACGCCGGGTATTTTCGCCAGCGGCAGCGCCCGCACAAACTCAGCCACCTGATGGGGAGCGATAACGAACTGGCCGTTGGGTTTATTCATGTCAGAGGCGATTTTGGCAAGAAACTTCACCGGCGCCACCCCCGCCGAGGCGGTGAGGCGCAGCTCCCGTTCAATGGTTTCGCGGATCTCCTGGGCTATCAGGGTGGCCGACCCGTGACAATGCACGCTGTCGCTGACGTCAAGATAGGCTTCATCCAGCGACAGCGGCTCAATGCGCGAGGTGTAGCGGGAGAAAATTTCGCGGATATGGTTCGAGGCTTCTTTGTAGGCATCGAAGCGGCCGGGAAGCAGTGTGAGATGCGGGCACAGCTTGAGCGCTGTCGCCGTCGGCATAGCGCTGCGCACGCCAAACTTGCGCGCAGGATAGTTCGCGGTACTAATCACGCCACGCTGTACCCGACTGCCGCCTATTGCGAGGGGGATATCGCGCAACGCCGGGTTGTCGCGCATCTCCACCGCCGCAAAGAAACAGTCCATATCGACATGGATAATTTTACGCATCGTCAGACTCAACACTGTATACCCATACAGCATAGCAAAACTCGCTGCGAATTTGATGCTTTTTTTATTTCATCGGCTAAAAAAGCGGTCAAAACATAAAAATGCAATGAATTATGTTTATTTTCATAAAGTTAACCAATGAATCTGGAAGGTGTAATCATGAAGAAAATACTTACCGCACTTTGCCTGCTGGCCACCGCCGGCGCCTGGGCAGCCCCACAGCTGATTGCCCACCGCGGCGGCACCGGCGATGCGCCGGAAAATACCCTGCCAGCGATCAAGCTGGCGCTGGAGAATAACGCTGAGGCCATCTGGGTCACCGTGCAGTTAAGCCGCGACGGCGTGCCGGTGCTCTACCGGTCAAGCGATCTTTCCGCATTGACCAATAGCGAGGGCAAAGTTTCCAGTTTGACCGCCGCCGAGCTGGCGAAAGTCGATGCCGGCTGGAAATGGGGTGATGACAGCCACCCCTGGCGCGGCAAGCAGGCCACCATTCCCACGCTGCAAGCCGTTTTGCAGCAATGGCCGCATACGTTTTTCTACATCGACATTAAATCTCCGGATGCCGACCCGACCGTGATGGGCGAGCGCCTGCTTGCGGTGTTAAAAGCCACGCACAGCCTCAATCGCGTACGGGTCTATTCCACCGAAGACCGCTATATCGCCGCGCTGCCGCCGGCTATTCCCCGCTTCGTCACCCGTAGCGAAACCCGCACCAGGCTCGCCAGTATTTCGCTCAGCCATCAGTGCCAGCCTGCCAGCCAGCGCGAAGGCGAACAGTGGTATGGGCTGGAGCTGAAGCGCAAGGTAGAGGTGGTGGAGAAATTCACCCTTGGGGAGGGGATCTCCCCGGCGACGCTCACCTGGGATAAAGAGGCGATGGATTGCTTCCGCTCGCAGGGCAAAGCGCACATTATCTTCTTCGGCATCAACAGTGCGGAAGATTACCGCACGGCGAAGGCGCTGGGCGCTGACGGCGTGATGGTTGATTCCCCGGCGCAGGCGAAAAGCTGGCAGTAAGGGCGCAAAGGGAGAAAAAAGGCCGCGAAAGCGGCCTCACATTGCTGGCATGTTGTTGCCGGGTGGCGGCTGACGCCTTACCCGGCCTACAAAACCGAAGCAGCAGGCCCGGCAAGCGCAGCGCCTCCGGGCCAAAATGGCCAAAGATTACAAAATACGCCGCTGCTGGCGCTGCGCCTCGCGGGCGAGACGTTTCTTACGCGCGTCGCAGGGCTCAGGACAGTCGCAGACTTTCTCCAGCCCCAGCGAGGAGATCCCCCCGCAGCTGCCCTGAATGCTCTTGCGCTTCACCAGGTAGCCCAGCGACATCCCGAGGATCACCAACGCAAAAATCACAAAGGTTGCGACAAACACCGTCAGCATCGTCAGCCTCCAAAGTCGTCGAGCAGAATATTCTCGTCCTCGACGCCCAGATCCTTCAGCATCTTAATCACCGCGGCATTCATTACCGGCGGCCCGCACATGTAGAACTCGCAGTCTTCCGGCGCCGGGTGATCGCGCAGATAGTTCTCGTACAGAACGTTATGGATAAAGCCGGTATGCCCCGTCCAATTATCTTCCGGCAGCGGATCGGAGAGCGCGACGTGGAAGGTAAAGTTCGGGTTATCCCGCGCCAGCTGTTCAAACTCATCATCGTAGAACATCTCGCGCAGCGAGCGCGCTCCGTACCAGAAGCTGATTTTGCGTGTGCTGTGCAGGCGCTTGAGCTGGTCGAAAATATGCGAACGCATCGGCGCCATCCCGGCGCCGCCGCCGATAAACACCATCTCGGCGTCGGTTTCTTTGGCAAAGAACTCGCCGAACGGCCCGGAAATCGTCACCTTATCGCCCGGCTTCAGCGACCAGATATAGGACGACATGATCCCCGGCGGGGCATCCGGCACCTTCGGCGGCGGCGTCGCAATGCGCACGTTGAGCATAATGATACCCTTCTCTTCCGGATAGTTAGCCATCGAGTAGGCGCGCAGGGTCGGCTCTTTCACCTCAGAGACGTAGCGGAACAGGTTGAACTTGTCCCAGTCCGAGCGGTATTCATCCGGAACATCGAAGTCAGCATAGGCCACTTTATGCGGCGGGCATTCGATCTGAATATAGCCCCCCGCGCGGAACGGCACCACCTCCCCCTCCGGGATCCGCAGCTTGAGCTCTTTAATGAAAGTGGCTTTGTTATCATTGGAGATAACTTCGCACTCCCATTTTTTCACACCGAAGATTTCCTCCGGTAGCTCAATCTTCATGTTCTGCTTCACCGCGACCTGGCAAGCCAGACGGCAGCCGGCTTTTGCTTCACGTTTGGTAATATGCGAAAGCTCGGTCGGCAGGATATCGCCGCCGCCCTCTTTGATAGTCACCCGACACTGGCCGCAGGAGCCGCCGCCGCCGCAGGCGGAGGAGACAAAAATCCCGTTGCTCGACAGCGTGTTCAGCAGCTTATCCCCCGCCGGGGTACGGATCTGCTTATCCGCTTCGTTATTGATCTCAATAACCACGTCGCCCGCGTTCACCAGCTTTGAGCGCGCTGCCAGGATAAGCCCCGATAGCACCAGCACAATCAGCGTGAACATCACGACGCCAAGAATAATTTCCATACTTATTCGCCCTTATAGCTGCACGCCGGAGAAGGACATAAAGCCCAGCGCCATCAACCCGGTGGTGATAAAGGTGATCCCTAACCCGCGCAAGCCGGCAGGCACGTTGGCGTACTTCATCTTTTCGCGGATCCCCGCCATCGCCACAATCGCCAGCATCCAGCCGATGCCGGAGCCGAAGCCGTAGACGATGGATTCCGGGAAGTTGTAATCACGCTGCACCATGAACGACACACCGCCAAAAATCGCGCAGTTAACTGCAATCAGCGGCAGGAAGATCCCCAGCGCGTTGTATAGCGCCGGGAAGTACTTATCGAGGATCATCTCGAGGATCTGCACCAGCGCGGCGATCACCCCGATAAAGGTGATGAAGTTCAGGAAGCTGAGGTCCACCCCTTCCACCAGCGCGCCGTCGCGCAGCACCAGGTTATACACCAGGTTGTTGATCGGTACGGCAAGACCCAGCACCACCGTCACCGCAACGCCGAGGCCAAAGGCGGTGGAGACCTTTTTCGACACCGCGAGGAAGGTACACATCCCGAGGAAGAAGGCCAGCGCCATGTTTTCAACGAACACCGCGCGGACAAACAGGCTAATGTAATGAGCCATCATCGATTACTCCTTTTCCTGCTGTTCAGGCTTCCAGCTACGCAGGGCCCAAATCAGTAAACCGATAATGAAGAACGCGCTCGGCGCCAGCAGGAACAGGCCGTTCGGCTGATACCAGCCGCCGTTCTGCACCGTCTCCAGCACCGTGATCCCGAACAGCTTGCCGCTGCCGATAAGCTCGCGCAGGAAGCCGACGATAATCAGGATCGCGCCGTAGCCGAGACCGTTGCCGATACCGTCCATAAAGCTGGCCAGCGGCGGCGACTTCATGGCGTAAGCTTCGGCGCGGCCCATCACGATGCAGTTGGTGATGATAAGCCCGACGAATACCGACAGCTGCTTGGAAGTCTCATAGGCGAAAGCCCGCAGTAGCTGATCCACCACGATAACCAGCGAGGCGATGATCGCCATCTGCACGATGATGCGCACGCTGTTGGGAATGTGGTGGCGGATCATCGAGATAAACATGCTGGAGAACGCCGTCACCAGGGTTACCGCAATGGTCATCACGAAGGCGGTTTCCAGTTTAGTGGTGACCGCCAGCGCGGAGCAGACGCCCAGCACCTGCAGGGCGATGGGGTTATTGGCAATGAGCGGGCCCACCAGCACGCGCTTCACCTCTTTCATATCGCTCTGTTCAGCCATTGTTCAGCCCTCCTTCACGCACCTTTTTCAGGAACGGACCAAAGCCCAGTTCACCCATCCAGAAATCAAAGCTGTGCTGTACGCCATTTGACGTCAGCGTGGCGCCCGATAAGCCATCAACCGCATGCAGGTCACCAGCGCGCGCGCCGCCTTTGACCACTCTCAGCGCCGGCATGCCGTTGTCATCCAGCACCTGCTTGCCGACAAACTGCTGGCGCCAGTTCGGGTTCTCCACTTCGCCGCCCAGCCCCGGCGTTTCGCCCTGATCGTAGTAAGTAATGCCTTTTACCGTGCGGCCATCGACGTCCAGCGCCACGAAGGCATACATCATCGACCACAGGCCGTTGCCATAAATGGGCAGCACCACCTGCTCAATCTTCTGCTGCGCGTCACGCACCAGGTAAATTTCCGCGAGGTTGCTGCGTCGCTTTATACCAGCCGGATCCTGGCTGGCGTCCAGCGCCATACTCTGTTGCGGATCCTTCAGCGCCTGGGCCTGATTGAATTTTGACGGGTCTTTCTCCAGCAGCTCACCGGTCGCCAGATTCACCAGTCGCGGCGAAATGCGCGCCGCGAAGGTGTCGGCGACCGCATCAGCATCCATGCCGGGCTGCATCAGGCCGGACACCGCCAGGATATTACGCTGCTTATCCAGCGCCCGCTGCGCCTGCTGGCGGGATTTCAGCCCGACGGCCGAGCCCGCTACTACGATGGAGCAGACCAGACAAAGCACCAGCACCACCAGCAGCGTTTTGCCGATGCTATCGTTACTTTTCTTCTCAGCCACGCGACTTCCTCCGCTTAATATTGGCCTGCACCACCAGGTAGTCGAACAGCGGTGCGAAGAGGTTGGCAAAGAGGATCGCCAGCATCATCCCTTCCGGATAAGCCGGGTTCACCACGCGGATCAGCACGCACATCACGCCGATCAGCACGCCGTAACTCCATTTCCCTTTATCAGTAAACGAGGCGGATACCGGGTCCGTCGCCATAAACATCATGCCGAAGGCAAAGCCGCCGAGCACCAGATGCCAGTACCATGGCATAGCGAACATCGGGTTGGTGTCGGAGCCGATAACGTTAAACAGGGTGGCGGTGGCGATCATGCCGATCATTACCCCGGCGACGATGCGCCAGGACGCGACGCGGCCAAAGAGAATGATCGCGCCGCCGATCAGGATCATCAGCGTTGAAACTTCGCCAATCGAGCCCGGAATATTGCCGAGGAAGGCGTCCATCCAGCTCACCGGGATGCCTGTAGCGACGTTAACCAGCGCTTCACCGCCGCCGCTGGCCCACTGGGAGAGCGGCGTCGCGCCGGAGAAACCGTCCGCTGCCGTCCACACCAGGTCGCCGGAGATCTGCGCCGGATAGGCGAAGAACAGGAACGCGCGCCCCGCCAGCGCCGGGTTGAGGAAGTTGCGCCCGGTGCCGCCGAAAATCTCCTTAGCGATCACCACCCCGAAGGAGATCCCCAGCGCCGCCTGCCATAGCGGCAGCGTGGGCGGGACGATCAGCGCAAACAGAATCGAGGTGACAAAGAAGCCTTCGTTGATCTCATGTTTGCGCACGATAGCGAACAGCACTTCCCAGAAGCCGCCGACGATAAAGACGGTGATATAGATAGGCAGGAAGAAGACCGCGCCTAAGGTCATCATGCTCAGCCAGCCGGCGTCGGCGCTGAAGCTCACCCCTAACCACTGGGCGACGCTGTAGTGCCAGTTGTTGGCGATCGCCTGCTGCAGTTGTTCGGCGCCGTAAAGCTTATGCAGCGCCGGAATGGTCTGCAGCCCAACGTTGTACATGCCCCAGAACATTGCCGGGAATACGGCAAACCACACGAGGATCATCATCCGCTTGAGGTCGATGGCGTCGCGCACGTGCGCCGCGCCGCGGGTGACCTGGCCTGGAGTGTAGAAGATGGTCGCCGCCGCCTCATACAGCGGGTAATATTTTTCCAGCTTGCCGCCGTGCGTGAAATGCGGCTCAAGTTTTTCAATCAGATGCTTTAAGCCCATCTCTTATCCTTCCTGCTCAATCCGGGTTAATACGCTGCGCAGCGCCGGGCCATATTCATACTTCCCGGGGCAGACGTAGGTGCAGAGCGCCAGATCTTCTTCATCCAGCTCCAGACAGCCCAGCGCCTGAGCGCTGTCGGTGTCCCCGGCCAGCAGATCGCGCAGCAGTATAGTCGGCAGGATATCCAGCGGCATCACCCGTTCGTAGTTGCCGATCGGCACCATCGCCCGCTCGCCGCCGTGGGTATCGGTGGAGAAATGAAAGCGCTTGCGCTTGAAGAAATGGCCTAGCGTAGTGCGGGTAATCGAGAACTTCTCTTTGCCCGGCATCACCCAGCCAAACAGCTCTTTTTCCCGACCTTCGCGAACCACGCTCACCTGCAGATGGAAACGCCCGAGGAAGGCGTGGGGGCCGTGGGCGCGGGTACCGCTAAGTACCGAGCCGGAAATGACGCGGTTTTCCCCCTCCTCCAGCTCGCCCGCCAGCAGATCGTCCAGACTGGCGCCCAGCGTCGTTTTGACCAGCCGCGGCGACTTCACCTGCGGGCCGCCGAGCGCAATCACCCGCTCGCAGTTCAGCTCACCTTCAAGGAAAAGCTTACCAATGGCGATCGCGTCCTGATAATTGAGGTGCCAGACCTGCTTATTCAGGCTCACCGGCTCCAGAAAGTGAATATGCGTTCCCGGCAGCCCCGCCGGGTGCGGCCCGGTGAACTGGTTAAAACAGACCTGGCCGGCTGGATGACCGCCGAGCTTACCGCCGCTGGGCTGGCAGACGTGGACTTTCCCGTCGGTCAGACGCGTCAGCACGGTAAGGCCGGCGTCGAAAGCGGCCCGTTCGGCCAGAATAATCGGCTGCGGCTCCGCCGCCAGCGGATTGGTATCCATGGCGTTAACAAAGATAGCGGCCGGCACGCTGCCCGGGCGCGGCGTTTTACTGAATGGCCGGGTGCGCAGCGCCGTCCACAGGCCCGACGCCAACAGCTGCTGCTGCACGGTGTCGCGCGGCAGTTCAGCCAGCGCGTCCGCGGCGTAACGGGTAAACGCCACCGCGTCATTGCCCTCGATATCAATCACCACCGACTGCAACACGCGCCGTTCACCGCGGTGGATCGCGCTGACGACCCCGCTCGCCGGGGCGGTAAAGCAGACGCCGGGGATCTTTTTATCTTCGAACAGGATCTGACCTTTTTTGACCCGATCGCCTTCTTTGACCGCCATGGCGGGACGCATGCCGACGTACTCTTCTCCGAGTAGCGCGACGCGCTTCACCGCTGGCGCGGAAGAAATCTGCTGTAATGGCATGCCAGCTATGGGCAAATCCAGCCCTTTCGTGATTTTAATCATATCGTTAGCAGGTATCCGTAACCTCAACCCCGACGCAGGCCGGGGCCAGCTTATTGACAGAATGGTAGAGAAGAAAGGGCAAAACGGCGCCAGTAGCGCTCAGGACGGAAGAGAAGCATCCTTTCTTACTCTGGTGATGAACCGGCGCAAGTGTAACATTTCGTGAGCGGCGGCTGTAGCGCAAGGGGCGATAAGTGCTTCTAAAATGCGAGCTATTGCGCAAAGTTCTCACTGTGTTTTCGTCGGCGTCAGGGTATAAAGTGAGGCGGAATTGTAAACGCCGCCACGTCGCCCTTGCGAAAAAATGCCGTGATGCTAATGTGAGCGCTCTAAATCCAGAAAACTCTGATTTCGGGTCTCTCTTGCCGTCCTGGCAATGTGGCTATTTTGTTTTATCAAGGAACAAGCAGTATGCGCAAAATCGCATTATTTATTGCGATGCTTCTGCTGCCGTGCGTGTCATTTGCCGGGCTGCTCAGCAGCAACAGCCCGACGACGCCGGTTAGCAAAGAATATAAGCAGCAATTAATGGGTTCACCGGTTTACATTGAGATCTTTAAAGAAGAGCGCATGCTCGACCTTTACGTCAAAATGGGTGAGACCTACCAGCTCCTCGACAGCTATCGGATCTGCAACTACTCCGGTGGCCTGGGCCCGAAACAGCGCCAGGGCGATTTCAAGAGCCCGGAAGGGTTCTATAACGTCACCCGCAGCCAGCTCAAACCCGACAGTCGCTTCTATAAAGCGATTAATATCGGCTTCCCGAACGCCTACGATCGCGCCCATGGTTATGAAGGGAAATACCTGATGATCCACGGCGACTGCGTATCAGTCGGCTGCTACGCCATGACCGACAGCGGGATCGATGAGATCTTCCAGTTCGTGACCGGCGCCTTAGTCTTCGGTCAGCCAAGCGTGCAGGTGAGTATCTATCCGTTCCGCATGACCAACGCCAATATGGAACGCCACAAATACTCCTACTATGCGGATTTCTGGAAACAGCTGAAGCCTGGCTATGATTATTTCCAGCAGACCCACAAACCGCCGGTCGTATCAGTGACCGACGGCCGCTATGTGGTGAGCAAGCCGCTCAGCCACGAGGTTGTCCAGCCGCAGCTGGCCTCAAACTATACGCTCCCCGAGACAAAATAACGCCCACTCGCCTGGCATGATCTTATGCCAGGTCTCATTGGCCGTCAGCGGCTGCGTGGCGATAACCGTGACCACATCGTTGGGTGTGGTCTCGCGTTGAAAGTCGATCTCCACATCCTGGTCCAGCAGTTTTGCCACGCCGAACGGCGCCCGCCGGGTGATCCAGTGCAGGTTGGTCGAGCAGAACGCCATCACATAGCGTCCGTCCGATAGCAGCATGTTGAACACCCCTTTCTCACGCAGCTCCCCCGCCAGGGTGGCGATATACTTAAATACGCCCAGCATATTGCCCGGCGTACGCGGGTAGCGCTCGGTTAAGCGGTGCAGCAGCCAGCAGAAGGCCTTTTCACTGTCGGTTTCACCTACCGGGTGGAAATTGCCGGTTTTCAGCGATTTATAGCCTTTGAGCTGCCCGTTGTGCGCGTAGGTCCAGTTGCGCCCCCACAGCTCGCGGGTGAACGGATGCGTATTCTCCAGGGCCACCATCCCGCGGTTGGCCTGGCGGATATGCGCGACGACGGAACAGGACTTAATCGGGTAATCCTGGACCAGTTTCGCGATCGGCGACTGAAAGCTCGGCTGCGGATCTTTGAATGTGCGACAGCCTTTGCCTTCATAGAAGGTGATGCCCCAGCCGTCTTTATGCGGCCCCGTCCCGCCTCCGCGCTGTACCAGCCCGGTAAAGCTAAAACAGATATCTGTTGGCACATTGGCGCTCATCCCGAGCAGTTCGCACATAGATCACCTCACCATCACAAATCACGACGGCGCCGAAGCGAGGCCGCCGTCAACAGTACACACTCACCTGCCTGTTAGCCTTTCGCCATCTCTTTTTCGATCAGCATAATCAGGATATGGATCACTTTGATGTGGATCTCCTGAATGCGGTCGGCGTAGCCAAAGTGCGGCACGCGAATTTCAACATCGGCGCTCCCGGCCATCTTACCGCCGTCTTTACCGGTCAGGGTGATCACTTTCATCCCCTGCGCCCGCGCGGCTTCTATGGCCTTGATAACGTTGCCGGAGTTGCCGGAGGTGGAGATGCCAAGCAGCACATCGCCCGCGCGGCCGACGGATTCAACGTAGCGGGAGAATACATACTCATAGCCAAAATCATTGCTCACGCAGGAGAGATGGCTGACGTCGGAGATCGCAATGGCCGGATAACCCGGGCGGTTTTCGCGATAACGTCCGGTCAGCTCTTCCGCAAAATGCATCGCATCGCAATGGGAACCGCCGTTACCGCAGGACAGCACTTTACCACCCGCCTTAAAGCTATCCGCCAGCAGGACAGCGGCACGCTGGATAGCATGGATATTGGCTTCGTCCTGCAGAAAGTTAGCCAGCGTTTCCGCGGCTTCGTTCAGTTCGTTACGAATAAGATCCTGGTACATGAGGATAATCCTTCAGTATGAGTGGAATAACCCTGGCAGTGTACCGGATAGCCGCCGAAGCGAGAAGCAGCAGGCAGCGTTATCCCCCGCCCTTTTGATTTTATGTGCCGCTTTTGCATACAACAATGTGAGCAAGGTTGTAATTATTTTGTAAACACATTGCTAAATAAAAAAGCATGCACTACAACCAATACATCACAAGTGGTCAGACCTCCTACAAGCACAGGGAGCATTTCTCTATGATGATTTTGAGTATTGTTGCAACCGTTGTTTTACTCGGTGCGCTCTTCTATCACCGGGTCAGCCTGCTGCTCAGCAGCGTGATCTTGCTCGCCTGGACCGCAGCGCTCGGCGCGGCCGGTCTGTGGAATATCTGGCTGCTGCTGCCGCTGGCGATCATTCTGTTGCCGTTTAACTTTGCGCCTATGCGTAAATCCATGATTTCCGCACCGGCGTTTCGCGCTTTCCGCAAGGTGATGCCGCCGATGTCGCGTACGGAAAAAGAAGCCATCGACGCCGGGACCACCTGGTGGGAAGGGGATCTGTTTCGCGGCAACCCTGACTGGCACAAGCTGCATAACTATCCGCAGCCGCGTCTGACCGCCGAAGAGCAAGCCTTCCTCGACGGCCCGGTGGAAGAAGCCTGCCGGATGGCCAACGACTTCGCCATCACCCACGAAATGGCCGATCTGCCGCCGGAGCTGTGGGCGTATCTGAAAGAGCATCGCTTCTTCGCGATGATCATTAAGAAAGAGTATGGCGGGCTTGAGTTCTCCGCTTATGCCCAGTCGCGGGTGCTGCAGAAGCTCTCTGGCGTCTCCGGCATTCTGGCGATCACCGTCGGCGTCCCGAACTCACTGGGGCCGGGCGAGCTGCTGCAGCATTACGGTACCGAAGAGCAGAAAAACCATTATCTGCCGCGTCTGGCGCGCGGGCAGGAGATCCCCTGCTTCGCTCTCACTAGCCCGGAAGCGGGCTCTGACGCCGGCGCCATTCCGGATACCGGCGTGGTCTGCATGGGTGACTGGCAGGGCCAGCAGGTGCTGGGTATGCGCCTGACATGGAACAAACGCTACATTACGCTGGCGCCTATCGCCACCGTGCTGGGACTGGCGTTTAAACTTTCTGACCCGGATCGTCTGCTGGGGGGAGAAGAAGAGCTGGGCATCACCTGCGCGCTGATCCCGACCTCCACCCCGGGCGTGGAAATTGGCCGTCGTCACTTCCCGCTTAACGTCCCTTTCCAGAACGGCCCAACCCGCGGCAAAGATATCTTCGTGCCGATCGATTACATCATTGGTGGGCCGGGGATGGCCGGTCAGGGCTGGCGCATGCTGGTTGAATGTCTGTCGGTGGGACGCGGTATTACTCTGCCGTCCAACTCCACCGGCGGCCTGAAATCGGTGGCTATGGCTACCGGGGCTTACGCCCATATTCGCCGCCAGTTCAAAATCTCGATCGGTAAAATGGAAGGGATTGAAGAGGCGCTGGCGCGCATTGCCGGTAATGCTTATGTAATGGACGCTGCGGCGTCGCTTATCACCTACGGCATTATGCTCGGCGAGAAACCGGCGGTGCTCTCCGCGATCGTGAAATATCACTGCACCCACCGCGGCCAGCGCTCCATTATCGACGCAATGGATATTACCGGCGGGAAAGGCATTATGCTGGGCGAAGGCAACTTCCTCGCCCGGGCCTATCAGGGCGCGCCTATCGCCATCACCGTGGAAGGGGCGAACATTCTGACCCGCAGCATGATGATCTTCGGTCAGGGTGCGATTCGCTGCCATCCGTACGTGCTGGAGGAGATGGCCGCCGCGCAGAACAACGACCTGAACGCCTATGACAAGCTGCTGTTCAAACATATCGGCCATGTCGGCAGCAACAAAGTACGGAGTTTCTGGTTGGGCCTGACCGGCGGACGCACCAGCAGCGCGCCGACCCGCGACGTCACCCGCCGCTACTATCAGCAAATGAACCGCCTGAGCGCGAACCTGGCGCTGCTGTCAGACGTCTCGATGGCGGTGCTGGGGGGCAGTCTCAAGCGTCGCGAACGTATATCCGCGCGTCTGGGGGATGTGTTAAGCCAGCTGTACCTGGCCTCGGCGGTGCTGAAACGCTATGACGATGAAGGACGCAACGAAGCCGATCTGCCGCTGGTTCACTGGGGGGTGCAGGATGCGCTGCATCAGGCCGAGCAGGCCATCGACGATCTGCTGAAAAACTTCCCCAACCGTCTGGTGGCTGGCGCAATGCGGCTGGTCATCTTCCCGACCGGTCGTCATCATCATGCGCCGTCGGATAAGCTGGACCATAAAGTCGCTAAAATTCTGCAGGTGCCCAGCGCCACCCGCTCCCGCATCGGTCGCGGTCAGTACCTGACGCCGAGCGAGCATAACCCGGTCGGCCTGCTGGAAGAGGCGCTGCTGGAAGTGATGGCGGCCGATCCTATCCATCAGCGTATCTGTAAAGAACTGGGTAAAAATCTGCCGTTCACCCGTCTCGACGAACTGGCCACCCATGCCCTGGCGAAAGGCTTAATTAATCAGGATGAAGCCGCCATTCTGACCCGAGCAGAGCACAGTCGCTTGCGCAGCATTAACGTCGACGACTTTGCGCCAGAGGAGCTGGCAACCCAGCCGGTAAAGCTGCCGGAAAAAGTTCGCAACGTTGAAGCCGCATAATAAAGCAACAACCACATCACAGGCCGGGCGGGGAATTTTCCCCGCCTTTTTTTCGTCTCGCCTTCACCCGTGGTTCCTGTTAGTAGCATTTTTTTAACAAAATATTCCGCGGACCGCCGCGAGGCTGATAAGGTGTTACAGTTAACCTAACCCCCTCATGAGAATGGAGTTGACCATTGTGCCTGGCCTGAAAATTACGCTGTTGCAACAACCGCTGGTCTGGATGGACGGCCCTGCTAACCTGCGCCATTTTGATCGCCAACTGGAAGGGATTGTCGGGCGCGATATCATTGTTTTACCTGAGATGTTTACCACCGGCTTTGCGATGGAAGCGGCAAAACAGTCTTTACCCGAGGCCGAGGTGGTGGCGTGGATGCATGCCCGGGCGGCGCAAACCCAGGCGTTGATCGCCGGCAGCGCCGCGCTGCAAACTGAGCGCGGGGCCGTTAACCGCTTCCTGCTGGTCGAGCCTGACGGCACAGTTCATCATTATGATAAACGGCACCTGTTTCGTATGGCGGATGAACACCATCACTATGAGGCCGGGGACAAGCGCGTGGTCTTTGAATGGCGCGGATGGCGGATCCTGCCGCTGGTCTGTTACGACCTGCGCTTCCCGGTATGGTCGCGTAACCTTAACGATTATGATCTGGCGCTGTATGTGGCGAACTGGCCGGCGCCGCGCTCTCTGCACTGGCAGTCGCTGCTGGTCGCCCGCGCGATTGAGAACCAGGCCTACGTCGCCGGCTGTAACCGGGTCGGCACCGACGGCAACGGTCATCATTACCGCGGTGATAGCCGGGTTATCAGTCCCCAGGGGGAGATTGTCGCCACCGCCGATCCGCATCAGGCCACTCGTCTTGACGCCGAACTGTCGCTGAGCGCCCTGCAGGAATATCGTGAAAAATTCCCCGCCTGGCGCGATGCCGATCCTTTTACTCTGGATTAATCCCCCTCCGCTTTCTTCCCCCTTTCTGCGGGAAAAGAAAGCGGAATTTCCTCTTGCAGCGCCCAACAGAATATTTACAGGGCGCCTTTCATTTCTGTTCTACACTCATTAAAAGACCCCACAACCAAACGGGCGGAGATCATTTTCAATTCACTTCTGCTTTGTAAATCATGAGTTTTCTATTGCCAGCTTGTTTTGTTGAACCCGGCTGAGCGTTGGCGTATGAATATTTAATGAGCGTAATGGAAAATGGATAATAATAATCTTCAGTTAATAGAAAAACGGCTGGTCACCCGCTTTCTCGATATGTTTATTCGGTTCGGTCTTATTCTGGCGCTGGCCTCATTCTGTTTTACCGTCTTTTCTCCCTTCGTCAATATGATGCTCTGGGCGTTGATTCTGGCCGTGGCGCTCTATCCTTTACATCAGTATTTTGCCAGACTGTTAGCGGGAAAACAGGGACTGGCGTCGGTGGCGCTGGTGCTGTTAGGTATTTTACTGATTGTTATCCCCACGGTGCTAATGATCACCTCGCTGGCGGAAAGCGCCAGCGCCATGATTGACAAGATGGGTAGCCAGAGCTTTACCATTCCCCCGCCCTCTTCACGAATTGCCTCTTTACCGATCGTTGGCGAGCGGCTTAGCGCCCTGTGGATGCGGGCTTCCGTGGATCTCCCGGGACTGCTCAGTAATTACCGTTCGCAAATCGGCGACATTGCCAAACAGTTTCTCAGTATTTTGGCCAGCATGGGCGGCGGGCTGATTGGCTTTATTATTTCGTTTATCGTCTCGGGAATTATGATGGCCTGGGGCGCAGCGGGCGCCATCAGCGCCCAGCGTATTGCCATCCGTATTACCGATGAAAATAAAGGCGTGACCCTCACCCGCCTGTGTACCAGCACCATCCGCGCGGTCGCCCAGGGCGTCATCGGGGTGGCATTGATCCAGGCGCTGCTGGTCGGTGTGATCATGCTGATGGCCAGCATTCCCGCCGTCGGGATCTTCTTTATACTTGCCCTGATCCTCGGCATTGCCCAGGTGCCGGTGATCCTGGTGACGGCCCCGGCCATCGCACTGATGTGGAGTCTCGGCACCCACAGTACCGGAATGGATATCTTCTACACCATCCTGCTGATCGTCGCCGGTATGGCCGATAACGTCCTCAAACCTCTGCTGCTGGGGCGCGGAGTCGATGCGCCAATGCCGGTGGTGCTGCTGGGCGCCCTCGGTGGAATGGCCTCTAACGGCATTCTCGGTATGTTCCTCGGCGCCACCCTGCTGGCCATCGGTTATCGGATCTTCATGACCTGGGTAAATGAAGGGCAACCCGCCCTGCCGCAGGATAAATAACCGCAGGGGAGCGTTACGCTCCCTTAATTCATTCCATAAACATTCGTACCGCGCACCAGACCAGCAGCAGCGCCAGCAGCAGATTTAACCCTCTTCCATGGCGTTCGAACACCGGCTGAAACAGATGACCGGCCAGCGCCCAGCAAAGATTGCCGGCAACGCCTATTACTGATAGCAACAGGCTTATCATCACCAGCCAGAATGGCTCGCGAGTCACCGGCAGAACAAAGGTCGACAGGGCCGTGATGCCGTACAGGATAATTTTTACATTCACAAACTGCAGCCCCAGGCTGGCCCAGAAGCTGACAGGCCGCTCCTCCTGCCCACCGCTGGCCGGGTCGCTACGCGCAATGTGCCAGGCCAGCCACAGGATATACCCTGCGCCGACCCAGCGTAGCAGGGAGGTTATCCCCTCATCCAGGGTAACGAGAGTGAACGTCAGCCCGGCACAAATCAGCATGATGATCACAAACCCCAGGCTCATGCCGGCCAGAACCCGCATGCTCCGTCGAAAGCCGTGCGCGGTGACGCTGCTCAGCGCCAGAATATTATTCGGCCCGGGCGTCAGGGCGGTGATCAGGGTGTAAGTTAAAAATGCGCTAATCAGGGTAGGTGTCACGTGTTTTCTCCTCTTGACTGGCAGACAGTACCCGAAGCTGATAATTTAAAAAAATGAATGTTTTTTCATTCTGAATTCGAGAATGTCGATATAAAGAGGAAATATGGATCTGCGACGCTTTATCACTTTCAAAACGGTTGTCGAAGAAGGATCCTTTCTGCGCGCCTCGCAGAAACTGTGCTGCACCCAGTCCACCGTAACCTTTCATATCCAGCAGCTTGAGCAGGAGCTTGCTATCCCGCTGTTTGAGAAAATTGGCCGGCGGATGTGTCTCACCGCCGCGGGTAAGAATGTCCTGCCGCACGTCTACGATCTGACCAAAGTGATGGCGTCGATTCGCCAGGCGGCGCGCCAGGACGATGAACCCGGCGGCGAACTTCGCGTCGCCACTGGTGAAACCCTGCTGGCGTACAAAATGCCGCCGGTGCTGCAGCGTTTTAAGCAACGCGCCCCGAAGGTCCGCCTGTCACTACAGTCGCTCAATTGCTACAGCATCCGTGATGCGCTGCTCGCTGACGAAGTCGACCTGGGGGTGTTTTACCGGGTTGGCAACGATGATGCACTCACCATGATGGAACTTGGCCCGCAGCCGCTGGCGCTGGTCGCGTCAGTCGATCAGGCGCCGGTCGACTTCCTGCGCCCGCGGCAGCATATCCCATTGAGCTTTATCATCAACGAGCCCCAGTGCGTGTTCCGGCAGATTTTTGAAAGTACCCTGCGCCAGCGCGGCATTACCATGGAGAACACCATCGAACTGTGGAGTATTGAAAGCATCAAACAGTGCGTGGCGGGCAATCTTGGGGTGAGCTTCCTGCCGCGCTTTGCGGTAGAGGAGGAACTCAAACGCGGGACGCTGGTCGAGCTGCCGTTCAGCGAGACGCCGCTGACGATCCATGCGCTCTGCGCCCATCACGCCGGGAAAGCAATCAGTCCTGCGATGCGGGTATTCATGCAGTGTATGCAGGAGGAACAAGAGGCGCGCTGAAATTCGGCGACGAAAACGACGAAAGCCTGAATCATTGCTGATTCAGGCTTTCTGAATAGTGGCGGAACGGACGGGACTCGAACCCGCGACCCCCTGCGTGACAGGCAGGTATTCTAACCGACTGAACTACCGCTCCGCGTTGTTGTTCCGTTGGGAACGAGGCGAATATTACGGATTCCCCTCTACCCCGTCAACGCTTTTTCTACCGTTTTGAATCGTTTGCTGCAAAAATCGCCCAACCGCCTACTTTTAATCCATTTTAGTGGTTATCAGGCACGCCACAGGCAGCTTCCGCCTTTCTTTTGTACCAGATCGAGGCGGGATTCATGGTTCACCAGTTCTTCATCAGAGGCATAAACTACCCGTAACTGGCTGGCGGCGCGGACGACGCGCTGAATGCCCATCTCTCCCGCCTGCTGCTGGCTTTCGCCTTCCATAGAGAACGCCATCGACGTCTGGCCGCCGGTCATCATCAAATAGACATCGGCAAGGATCTGGGCATCGAGTAATGCCCCGTGCAGCGTGCGCTTGCTGTTATCTATTTCGTAACGCGAACATAACGCATCCAAACTGTTGCGTTTGCCGGGAAACATTTTCCGCGCCAGCGCCAGACTGTCGGTGATTTTACAAAAGGTCTCGGTTTTTCCGATGCCGCGGTTTAGCTTACCGAACTCGTAATCCATAAAACCGATATCAAACGACGCGTTATGGATCACCAGCTCCGCGCCGCGAATGTAATCCATAAACTCATCAGCCACATCGGCAAAGGTGGGTTTATCCAGCAGGAATTCATCGGCGATCCCGTGCACGCCGAACGCCTCCGGATCCACCAGCCGATCGGGCTTCAGATAGACGTGGAAATTGTTACCGGTCAGGCGGCGGTTGATCACCTCCACGGCGCCGATCTCAATGATCTTGTGTCCTTCGTAGTGCGCCCCGATCTGGTTCATACCGGTGGTTTCGGTATCGAGAACAATCTGGCGCGTAATTGCAGTGCTCATAGCGGTCATTTATGTCAGACTTATCGTTTACAAATCGATTTCAATTACAGGAAGTCTACCAGAGATGCTCAAACAGGTAGAAATTTTCACCGACGGCTCTTGCCTGGGAAATCCAGGACCCGGCGGTTACGGCGCCATCATGCGCTACCGCCAGCACGAAAAAACCTTTAGCGCCGGCTACCGTCTGACCACCAATAACCGCATGGAACTGATGGCGGCAATCGTCGCTCTCGAGGCGTTAAAAGAGCATTGTGAGGTGGTGCTCAGCACCGACAGCCAGTATGTCCGCCAGGGGATCACCCAGTGGATCCACAACTGGAAAAAGCGCGGCTGGAAAACGGCAGAGAAAAAACCGGTAAAGAATGTCGACCTCTGGCAGCGGCTGGACGCCGCGCTTGGCCAGCATAAGATCAAATGGGAGTGGGTGAAGGGCCACGCCGGCCATCCAGAAAACGAACGCTGCGACGAGCTGGCCCGCGCGGCGGCCTCCCATCCCACTCAGGACGACATCGGCTACCAGCCGGAGAGCTAATTCTGCCCCTTGCGCCACTGCCGGGTGGCGCCGACTGCCGGCCGCAGCTGGGTTTTCGCTTTACCGGATTTCATCGGATTGAGCGTCAGCGGAATGGTCCGTTTGCGGGCGACAATCAATTGCAAACAGCCCAGCGCTGGCAGATGGGTGCTCAGCAGTTTGCCGCCATGCCGCGACCAGGGTAAAACCTGATAACGCCCATAGTGCAGCACTTCAAAGTTGAGCAGCGACAGCCAGTCCAGCTGGCGCATCAGCGTAAACATACGGCTGTTGTACGGCGTGCCTTTGCGCAGGACCGGCACCAGTTTACGCAACCCCATCAGGCTCACCGGATTAAACCCGGTCAGGATCATCCAGCCATCATCGATCAGGACGCGATCGGCCTCCCGCAGCAGGCGATGCGGATCGCTGCACCACGGCAGGGTATGCGCCAGCAGGCAGGCGTCGACGGACTTTTCGGCAAAGGGCAAATGCAGCGGGTCGGCCCGGACCTGCATTGGGTTTCCCGCCAGCGAGACATTCACCTGGTGCGAGATGGCGCAAGCTTCGGTATTGATTTCCGCGCTCAGATTGCCAATCTTAAGCAGATGAAAGCCATATAATTTAGCCAGCCATGGCTTCATCTGCTGTTCAAGCGTTTCGCGATAGTATTCGCCCCACGGCATACTGGACCAATGCTCAGGCGCTGTCACTGTATGAGGTATCCTTGCCGGCTTCATTGCCACCTTCCGCTACGCTTTAGAGGTAATTTATGAATCTTATCAGTATTCCCGCGTTTCAGGACAACTACATCTGGGTTCTCATTGAGAATCACGGCCGCTGCATCATCGTTGACCCGGGCGAGGCCGCGCCGGTTCTGGCGGCAATCGAGGAAAACCAGTGGCAGCCCGAGGCCATTTTACTGACCCATCACCATCAGGATCACGTCGGCGGCGTAAAACAATTACGTGAAAAATTCCCCTCTCTGGTGGTTTACGGGCCGGCAGAAACCCAGGATAAGGGGGTTACTCAGGTAGTAGACGATGGCGATCGGTTGTCAATTCTGGGTCACGATTTTTCCATTTTCTCCACGCCAGGTCACACATTAGGACATATCTGTTACTACAGCGAACCTTATCTGTTTTGCGGCGACACGATGTTCTCCGGCGGCTGCGGAAGGCTGTTCGAAGGTACCGCAGAGCAAATGTATCAATCATTTATGAAAATTAACGCCCTTCCTGCAGAAACCATTATATGTTGCGCACATGAATATACGTTAGCGAATATGAAGTTTGCGTTGAGTATCCTGCCTGATGATAGGGACATAAACGATTACTATCATAAAGTTAATGAGTTACGTGCAAAAAAACAAAAGACACTACCCGTAATTCTGAAAAACGAGCGGCGTATAAATTTATTTTTACGCGTAAATGATGTTGATTTAATTGATAAAATTAACAAAGAAACAAAATTGCAACACTCTGTGGCGCGATTTGCGTGGTTAAGGTCAAAGAAAGACGAATTCTGACATTTAATTCTTGTCATCGGCTAACTTCGCCGTTATCCTTGGTCGTCTTTTAAGCAACTATTGACACACACATGAAGGCACGAGCGATATTATTCGCCTCTGTCCTGCTGGTGGGGTGCCAGGCGTCTAAGCACGATGGCACCG
Source organism: Klebsiella sp. 54 (assembly GCF_018223875.1). Taxonomy (NCBI): domain Bacteria; kingdom Pseudomonadati; phylum Pseudomonadota; class Gammaproteobacteria; order Enterobacterales; family Enterobacteriaceae; genus Klebsiella; species Klebsiella sp. 54. The sequence continues at coordinate 6,756 of NZ_JAGRRA010000002.1, read as the reverse complement.
TCGAACAGCGAGCACAGAGCCTTTCTGCGGCTGGTCAAGGGGAAGCAGGCAAGTTCACAAGTCAAGCGCGCTGGTTAGATGATGGAACCTTCTACGCGCAAGACCAGGATCTGTGGACTTCCATAGGCGACGAGCTAAAGATGGGAATACCGGATAACCCCCGGATTCGCGAGCAAAAACAGAAGTATTTGAGAAATAAGAGCTATCTCCACGATGTAACTTTACGGGCAGAGCCGTATATGTACTGGATAGCCGGGCAGGTTAAGAAACGTAACATGCCAATGGAACTGGTATTACTACCCATAGTGGAGAGCGCTTTTGACCCACACGCGACGTCTGGCGCCAATGCCGCAGGCATCTGGCAGATCATTCCGAGCACAGGGCGCAATTATGGTTTAAAACAGACCCGCAGTTACGATGCGCGTCGTGACGTTGTCGCATCGACAACCGCGGCGCTGGACATGATGCAACGTCTGAACAAAATGTTCGACGGCGACTGGTTGTTAACGGTCGCGGCATATAACAGCGGCGAAGGTCGGGTCATGAAGGCAGTGAAAGCGAACCGTTCGCGTGGCAAACCCACCGATTTCTGGTCGCTGTCTCTGCCGCATGAAACGAAAGTCTACGTACCGAAAATGCTGGCATTGAGCGACATCCTCAAAAATAGCAAACGTTACGGCGTAAAGTTGCCTACGGCTGATGAAAGCCGTGCGCTGGCGCGCGTTCGCCTCGACAGTCCGGTTGAGATTTCTCAGCTCGCGGATATGGCCGGTATGCCGGTCAGCAAGCTGAAGACCTTCAACGCCGGCGTAAAGGGGTCAACGCTGGGCGCTAGCGGGCCAAAGTATGTCATGGTGCCGCAGAAGCACGCAGCCCAACTGCGTGAATCGCTGGCCTCTGGCGACATTGCCGCCGTACAGCCGACGCAGCTCGCGGATAATACGCCGCTGACCAGCCGAAGCTATAAGGTGCGTTCCGGCGACACCATTTCCGGGATTGCTTCCCGTCTCGGTGTGACGACCCGCGATCTGCAGCAGTGGAATAACCTGCGCGGCTCTGGGTTGAAGGTTGGACAAAATCTGGTTATCGGCGCCGGCAGCAGCGCGCAGCGTCTGGCGAATAACAGCGATAGCATCACCTATCGCGTTCGCAAAGGTGACTCGCTGTCGAGCATCGCCAAACGTCATGGCGTTAATATTCGCGACGTCATGCGCTGGAACAGCGATACCGACAATCTGCGGCCTGGCGATCAGCTAACCCTGTTTGTGAAAAACAGCGATCGACCAGAGTCCTGATACGTCAGGGTTCGATAAAAAGGCACCGACTTCCCCCGGTGCCTTTTTTGTTGTCCGTATTAAACCGCTTTATGCGCTTCAAACATGATGGTGTCGCTGGTAAAGGAACCATCCTGCTGTAACTCAAAGTAGGCTTTCACCTCCGCCGAGGCGCTCTGCTGGTATAAACGAATCGCCTCTACCAGCGGCTCAGGGGTACGCATCCGCGCCACCCACGAACTGAATTCCAGCTGCAGGCGATCGGTCAACAGCCGATTAATCACCAGCCCCGCCTCCGTCGCCAGCGTCAGCCACTCGCCGCTGGAATAATTACGCACGTGCGAGGTATCGCGCAGGGCTTCCACGGTCTGCAGCCAGACATCACGCACCGCATGGCCCGGCGACATCACGTCCATCACGATCATCACCCCACCCGGCTTGAGAACACGCTTCACCTCGCGCAGCGCCTGGCCAACGTCATGCCAGTGATGAGCGGAATAGCGGCTGATAACGATATCAAAGCTGGCATCAGCGAACGGCAGCGTTTCGGCATACCCCTGCTGGGTCACGATATTGCTAAAACCTTTATCCTTTGCTGCGGCGGCAACGACCTCCAGCATCTGGCTCGATAAATCATAGGCGGTCACCTCGGCAACCTGTCCCGCCGCGGTAAAGCTGGCGTGCCCTGCCCCGCAGCCCATATCCAGCACTTTCGCCTGCGGAAAATCAGCCAGACGTTCCGCCAGCCGCTGCAGATCGCGACCAGAGGCATGTACGGCGCTGGTCAGATAGGCGCTGGCCTGGGAGCCGAACTGCTTTTCAACGTTGTCATGGTGAGAGCGTGTTGTCATGTTGTCTTGTCCTTACGGTTTTTTGAGTAATAAAAGGCAGCACTATGCATGCACAGGCCTGCCCCATGGCAGGCCTGACCAACCTTAAATTAATCAGGCTTGCCGGGACTGAATTCGACTAGTAGCGGGTTGTGGTCGGAGGCGCGGGTTACCAGCACGGAAGCATCGTGCACGCTTAACCCACGGTAGAACACAAAATCGAGCGGGCGACCAAACGCGCGACGGCGCTGGTCGTCAGAGAAACGAACTTCACGCAGCGACATCTCGCGTGCAAAGCGGTACAGCGCGTTCATTCGCGGCCGGCTCCAGGCATTGAAGTCCCCGGCCATAATCACCGGCCCGCTGTGATGGGCAATCTGATCGCCGATCGGCAGCAACTGCTTGCTGTAGACATCGACGCCAAGGCTAAAGTTGACGGCATGGATATTGACCACCATTAACAACCGCGCATCGGGCAGCGGATAAACGGTCACTAAGGCCGATTTCGGCAATCGCAAAATAGGCTCGCGCTCGCGCAGCGGACAGCAATAGATGGGGTGAGCGGAGGCCAGCGTCATCACGCCGGAAGGATGCTGGGGCAGCACCAGCGCCGGCACCTGATCGGCGGCCAGATAGTTTGAAGTCGCGAACCTGACCAGTTCTGGGGTGGTTTGCGCCTCCTGCAACAGGACCAAATGCGCATCTTTGCCGAAATTTTTGAGGACCGACTGCCACTCTGCACGCTGCTGCTTGAAGATATTCCACACCAGCACGCGGATCTTCTCATCGCTGCTTAACGGCGTGCCGGCGGAATAAACCGGACTCACGCCCGCAAACGCCCCCGGAGGCAATATTCTCTCCGCAGGTTGTCCGGCGACATAGCGCATGGCGTAGGTGTTCTTTCGCAATTTGGGCATTAATCCTCGATAACAGAAACCAGCCCGACGACGACTGGTTCTTCTGTTATAGGGATTTTCCCATACACTTTCAATGCAATTTGCGAGAAACCCTTAGCCTTCGGGAGAAAGCGCTGCCGAACGGCGCGGCAATTTATCTAAACGCCCGCTCAGAACCACCAACAGCAAAGCGACCAGCACAATCACCGCGCCAATCCACGGCGTCTGCGCCAGACCGTACCGCTCGACCGTCTGTCCGCCGACGATCGATCCCAGCGCGATGCCGACGTTGAAGGCGGCGATATTCAGACCGGAAGCGATGTCGACAGCCCCCGGGGTATACTGCTCTGCTTTTTGCACCACATAGACCTGCAGACCCGGCACGTTGCCGAAGGCGAAAACGCCCATCACCAGCACCGTTGCCAGCGCGGCATAGTGAACGCTGGCGGTCAGCTGGAACACCAGCAGCAGCACAACCAGCGCGGCGAAGATAAACTTCAGCGCGGAGACGGCGCCATGCTTATCGGCCAGTTTGCCGCCCCATACGTTGCCGATAGCCACCGAGACGCCATAGCCCAGCAGGATCCAGCTCACCGCTGAGGGGCTGAAGCCGGCCAGCTCCTGCATCATCGGCGCAAGGAAGGTAAAAGCGGTAAACACGCCGCCATAGCCCAGCGCGGTAATGGCATAGATCATCAGCAGGCGCGGATGGGTTAAGACTTTAAGCTGATCGCGCAGGCTGGCGCTGGCGCGGCCCGGAATATTATTCGGCACCAGAATCAGACTGCTGATTAGCGCAATCACCCCGAGAATCGATACCGCGAGGAAGGTTTCCCGCCAGCCGAAATGCTGGCCAATAAAGGTGCCAAAGGGAACGCCGGTCACCAGCGCGACCGTCAGGCCGCCGAACATAATGGCGATGGCCGAGGCTGCTTTCTCTTTTGCCACCAGGCTGGTGGCGATTGTCGAGCCAATAGAGAAGAACACGCCGTGCGCCAGGCCGGTCAGCAGGCGCGCCAGGATCAGCGTTTCATAGCTTGGAGCCTGCCAGGCCAGCACATTACCCGCCGTAAACAGGACCATCAACGCCAGCAGCAGCTGTTTACGCGGCATACGCCCGGTTAATGCCGTCAGCACCGGGGCGCCGATCGCCACGCCCAGCGCGTAGATAGAGACCAGCAGTCCCGCAGAAGGTAGAGAGATAGAGAGTTGTTGGGCAATCGTCGGGACCAGGCCGACAATCACGAATTCAGTGGTGCCAATTGCAAAGGCACCGATGGTTAAGGCAAATAGCGCCAGTGGCATAATTTACTCCGTAGCATCAGGATTAAGATGACACGTAGTATGAAGGGTTGTATAAATAACAAAAACTATCAAAGTATCAATAGAATTTTGCTACAGGTGCAATAATGAGAGCCACATCCGAGGAGATCGCCATCTTTGTGGCGGTAGTGGAAAGCGGGAGTTTCAGCCGGGCAGCCGAACAGCTGGGTCAGGCCAACTCTGCCGTCAGCCGGGCAGTCAAAAAGCTCGAATCAAAGCTTGGTGTCAGCCTGCTTAATCGGACCACCCGCCAGCTCAGTCTGACAGAGGAAGGCGAGCGCTATTTTCGGCGGATGCAGGTGGTATTGCAGGAGATGGCGGCGGCAGAAAATGACCTGCTGGAAACGCGCACGACGCCGCGGGGCTTGCTGCGGGTGGATGCCGCGACGCCGGTGATGCTGCATTTTCTCATGCCGCTGGTGAAGCCGTTTCGCGAGCGTTACCCGGAAATGACGCTGTCGCTCGTCTCTTCAGAGACGTTTATTAACCTGATTGAACGGAAAGTGGATGTAGCGATACGGGCCGGAACCTTAACGGATTCCAGCCTGCGCGCCCGACCGCTGTTCACCAGCTATCGTAAGATCGTCGCCTCGCCAGCGTATGTCTCGCGCTACGGTGTGCCGCAGCATCCGTCAGATCTGAAACAACATCAGTGTCTGGGCTTCACTGAACCCGTCTCTCTGAACACCTGGCCAGTCTCCTGTTGCGATGGTCAGTTGTTAGAGATTGAGGCGGCGGTGTCATCAAACAGTGGGGAAACCCTCAAACAACTGTGTCTGACCGGCAACGGTATTGCCTGTCTGTCGGATTATATGGTGGATAAAGAGATAGCCAGCGGGGAGTTTGTTGAACTACTGGCCGACAAACGCTTGCCGGTGGAGATGCCCTTCAGTGCGGTGTACTACAGCGACAGAGCCGTCAGTACACGTATCAGGGCGTTTATTGATTTTCTAAGCGAACACGTAAAACAGCTCCCGAAGGAGCTGTCGTAGTACCCTCTGATAGGCATGCCGGAAGCGGGAGATTAATCCCACTGCGGCGCCAGACCTTCCGGGCTCACCAGCCGATCGTTGCAATCCAGCGCAGCGATCGCCTGGCGATCTTCATCATCCAGCTGCAGATCCAACGCCTTCAGGTTGCTGGCCAGGTTCTCACGCTTCGTCGAGGACGGGATTACCGCGTACCCCTCGCCCATCGCCCAGGCCAGGATAACCTGCGCCGAAGTCGCATTATGTTTCGCCGCGATACGGGCAATCACCTCATCTTTCAGTGCCTTACCGTAGGCCAGGGTCATATAAGAGGTGATATGGATACCGTGCTCACGCGCCCAATCGACGACTTTACGGTTTTGCAGATACGGCGAAAGTTCAATCTGATTGGTAGCAATGTTTTCAGCGCCAACGGCGGCAATCGCGCGCTCCATCAGTGGAATAGTGAAGTTGGAGATACCGATCTGACGGGTCAGGCCGAGCGTCTTCGCTTCCATCAGAGCGGCCATAAACTCTTCAACAGCCACCGCATCGTTCGGTGACGGCCAGTGGATCAGCGTCAGATCAACATAGTCAGTGCGCAGCTTCTGCAGGCTCTCTTGCAGGCTGGCGATGAGTTTGTCTTTGCTCAGGTTCTCGATCCAGATTTTGGTCGTGATGAACAACTCATCACGCGGCACGCCGCTCTCAGCGATAGCCTGACCCACCGCGGCTTCGTTGTCATAGATTTGCGCGGTGTCGATAGTACGATAGCCCAGCTCCAGCGCGGTTTTTACGGATGCGATAACAACATCATCTTTCAGACGGAAGGTGCCAAGACCAAATGCAGGGATTGCCATGTTTTTCCTCGTTATTTGTTCATTTCGGTTAACGGATGAAATTATGGCTGATGGTGTGGAGGGGAAAAAGAGCGATTAATGCAGAGGATTTTTGCTGATTTAGCAATAATCGGGAACAGATGAAACAAAAAAGCCCTGAGCAAATGCTCAGGGCTCTTAATAAGTGGCGGAACGGACGGGACTCGAACCCGCGACCCCCTGCGTGACAGGCAGGTATTCTAACCGACTGAACTACCGCTCCACCGAATTTTTTCGCTTTATGACCACCGGTTGTCACCCCGGCTTACTGCAATTTGATGCCTGGCAGTTCCCTACTCTCACATGGGGAGACCCCACACTACCATCGGCGCTACGGCGTTTCACTTCTGAGTTCGGCATGGGGTCAGGTGGGACCACCGCGCTAGTGCCGCCAGGCAAATTCTTTGTGCTCAGTACGAAATATTTTATCGCATCAGCTGCGTTGGCTGCATTCGCCCGCAGCAGTCACATACTTATGTATGCTCCTGCTGACGTGCATCATTTGCCGCCTTGCTGCTGCGCAAACTATTTCGTACTTCTGAATCAGTGCTGAAAATTCTCTCAAATCCGCCAAAACATCTTCGGCG
>NZ_JAGRRA010000019.1:0-18411 GCF_018223875.1 Klebsiella sp. 54 | reverse complement strand
AATCGCTGGTGGCGGACCGCCAGGCGGCATTCCCGGCGTCGGGGGAGATCAACCGCAAGCTGGGTAATGCGGCGGAGGCGATCGCGCGCATCCGGGCGCAGTATGAGCCGGCGGCCGCCCACATCGACACAACGGACGGTATCAGTATTGAATACCCTGAGTGGCGCTTTAACCTGCGCACGTCCAACACGGAGCCGGTGGTGCGTCTGAACGTGGAGTCCAGAGCGGATACGGCGTTGATGAACGAGAAAACCGCCGAGCTGCTTAACCTGTTAAAAGAGGAATCGCTTTGAGTCCTATGTTTTCAGCGATCTATCGCTACCGTGGCTTTATTATTGACAGCGTTAAACGGGACTTTCAGTCCCGTTACCAGACCAGCTTTTTAGGCGCGGCATGGCTGATTTTACAGCCGATCGCCATGATTTCCGTCTATACATTAATCTTTTCTGAGTTAATGCGTGCCCGCCTGGCGGGCATGGACGGCCCTTTTGCCTATAGCATCTACCTCTGTTCCGGGGTGTTAACCTGGGGGCTGTTCACGGAAACGCTTAACAGTCTGGTCAACGTTTTTCTGACCAACGCCAACATTCTTAAAAAGCTCAGCTTTCCGCGGATCTGTTTACCGATCATCGTCACGGCTTCGGCGTTCATTAACTTTCTGATCATTTTCGGTCTGTTTGTGCTGTTTCTGATCGTCACGGGGAATTTCCCGGGCATGATTTTCTTTGAAATCATTCCGGTGCTGATCGTCCAGATGCTGTTCACCCTGGGCCTGGGGATTATCCTCGGCGTGCTGAACGTTTTTGTCCGCGACATCGGCCAGTTCGTCAATATCCTGCTGCAGTTTTGGTTCTGGTTTACGCCTATTGTTTACGTGTCCAAAACGCTGCCGGAATGGGTATCAGGCCTGCTGGCCTATAACCCGATGGCGACCATTATCGGTTCCTACCAGAATGTGATGCTCTATCACCAGAGCCCTGACTGGATGGCGCTGCTTCCGGTCACGGTGGTGTCGGTCATTCTGTTTTTATTTGCCTGGCGTTTATTTAAAAAACATGCCGCTGATATTGTGGACGAGATTTAATCATGAGTATCAAAGTTCAGCACGTCGGCAAGGCGTATAAATATTACCCATCCAAATGGAACCGGGTCATTGAGAAACTGCTGCCGGGCGATAAGCCGCGGCACAGCAAAAAATGGGTGTTAAAAGACATCAATTTCAGCATTGAACCCGGTGAAGCAGTCGGTATTGTCGGGGTGAACGGCGCAGGTAAAAGTACGTTGCTGAAGCTGCTGACCGGCACCACCCAGCCCACCAAAGGAAGCATTGAGATCCAGGGGCGCGTCGCTGCGCTGCTGGAGCTGGGCATGGGTTTCCATCCCGACTTTACCGGCCGGCAGAACGTGTATATGTCCGGGCTGATGATGGGCCTGAGCCGCGAAGAGATCGAGCGCTTAATGCCGGAGATCGAAGCCTTTGCAGATATCGGCGACTACATTGAAGAGCCGGTCCGTATCTATTCCAGTGGCATGCAAATGCGTCTGGCGTTCGCCGTGGCTACCGCTTCTCGCCCGGATATTCTGATCGTCGATGAAGCGCTCTCCGTTGGCGACTCCCGCTTTCAGGCGAAGTGCTACGCCCGCATTGCGGACTTCAAAAAGCAGGGCACCACGCTGCTGCTGGTTTCCCACAGCGCTGGGGATATCGTCAAGCACTGCGACCGCGCCATCTTCCTCAAAAATGGTGACATCTGCATGGACGGCACCGCCCGTGACGTGACCAACCGTTACCTGGATGAGCTGTTTGGCAAACCTGATAAAGACAGCGCGAAGAAAAGCGAAACGGCTACCTCGTCAGCCAGTGGTGAAAGCCAGATGTCGCTCGATGAGATTGAAGATGTGTACCACACGCGACCAGGCTACCGTCCGGAAGAGTACCGCTGGGGGCAGGGGGGCGCGAAAATCATCGATTACCATATTCAGAGCGCCGGGGTTGATTTTCCGCCATCGCTGACGGGCAATCAGCAGACCGATTTTCTGATGAAGGTCGTGTTTGAATACGATTTTGATTGCGTGGTGCCAGGCATCCTGATTAAGACTCTCGATGGCTTATTCCTCTACGGAACCAACTCTTTCCTCGCCTCAGAAGGGCGCGAGAATATTTCGGTTTCCCGCGGCGATGTTCGGGTGTTTAAATTTAGCCTTCCGGTGGATTTAAACAGTGGCGATTACCTGCTGTCATTTGGTATCTCTGCCGGCAACCCGCAGACGGATATGACGCCGCTGGACAGACGTTACGACTCCATTATTTTACATGTGACCAAGAGCATGGATTTCTGGGGTGTCATCGATCTTAAGTCGTCCTTTACTAGCTACCAATGACGTTGAGAAAAACGATTCCATGACTAAAAACTTAAACACGCTGGTTAGCGAATTACCTGAGATTTATCAAACTATTTTTGGACATCCCGAGTGGGATGGCGACGCCGCTCGCGATTGTAATCAACGTCTCGATTTGATTACCGAACAGTACGATAACTTATCCCGGGCGCTGGGCCGCCCGCTTAAAGTTCTCGATCTGGGCTGCGCTCAGGGCTTTTTCAGCCTGAGCCTGGCAAGCAAAGGCGCGACTATCGTTGGTATCGATTTCCAGCAGGAAAATATTAACGTGTGCCGCGCGCTGGCCGAAGAAAACCCCGACTTTGCCGCCGAATTCCGGGTAGGCAGAATTGAAGAGGTGATCGCCGCGCTGGAAGAGGGCGAGTTTGATCTGGCCATTGGCTTAAGCGTGTTTCATCATATTGTTCATCTTCATGGTATCGATGAAGTTAAACGTCTGCTCTCGCGCCTGGCGGATGTTACCCAGGCGGTGATCCTTGAGCTGGCGGTGAAAGAAGAACCGCTCTACTGGGGCGTTTCTCAGCCGGAAGATCCGCGCGAACTGATTGAGCAGTGCGCGTTTTATCGCCTGATTGGCGAGTTTGATACCCATTTATCCCCCGTTCCGCGCCCGATGTACCTGGTCAGCAACCACCGGGTGCTGCTCAACGATTTTAATCAGCCGTTCCAGCACTGGCAAAATCAGCCCTATGCCGGGGCCGGCCTGGCGCATAAGCGCAGCCGTCGCTACTTCTTTGGCGAAGATTATGTGTGCAAGTTTTTCTATTACGACATGCCTCACGGCATCCTGACGGCGGAAGAGAGCCAGCGTAATAAACATGAACTGCATAATGAAATAAAGTTCCTGGCGCAACCGCCAGCGGGCTTTGACGCGCCGGCATTACTGGCCCACGGCGAAAACGCCCAGTCTGGCTGGCTGGTGATGGAAAAGCTCCCGGGTAGCTTGCTGAGCGATATGCTGGCGGCCGGGGAAGAGATCGATCGTGAAAAAATCCTTGGCAGCTTGCTCCGTTCCTTAGCGGCGCTGGAGAAGCAAGGGTTCTGGCATGACGATGTACGCCCGTGGAACGTGATGGTCGATGCCCGGCAGCATGCCCGCTTAATCGACTTCGGGTCTATCGTCACCACCCCACAGGACTGCAGCTGGCCGACAAACCTTGTCCAGTCGTTCTTCGTGTTTGTGAATGAGCTGTTTGCCGAAAACAAAAACTTAAACGGTTTCTGGCGCTCGGCGCCCGTGCATCCGTTCAACCTGCCGCAGCCGTGGTCAAACTGGCTGTATGCAGTCTGGCAGGAGCCGGTTGACAGCTGGAACTTTGCTCTGCTGTTGTCGCTGTTCGACAAGAAAGCGAAACTGCCGTCAGCTGAACAGCAGCGTGGGGCGACGGAGCAGTGGATTATCGCTCAGGAAACGGTGCTGCTGGAGCTTCAGTCCCGGGTGCGCAATGAAAGTGCCGGCTCGGAGGCGATGCGTGGGGAAATCCAGGCTCTGGAGCAGCAGATCGTTCAGCTGCAGGCGGCACAGGATGCGTTAGTCGAAAAAGCGCAACAGCCAGTGGAAGTCAGCCATGAGCTGAGCTGGCTGACTGAGAATATGGCGCAGCTGACCGCGCTGCTGGAGTCGGCAAAAGCTCACGCCCAGGCTGACATTCAGCCCGAGCTGCCGCCGGAAACCGCTGAGCTCCTCCAGCGACTGGAAGCCGCGAACCGGGAGATTCACCATTTACATAACGAAAACCAGCAGCTTCGCCAGGAAATTGAAAAAATCCATCGCAGCCGTTCCTGGAGAATGACCAAGGGTTATCGTTATCTGGGACTGCAGATCCATTTGCTGAGACAGTATGGTTTCGTGCAGCGTTGTAAACATTTTATTAAGCGCGTCCTGCGCTTTGTTTTCTCGTTTATGAGAAAACATCCGCAGGTAAAACATACCGCGGTAAATGGGTTACATAAGCTGGGTCTTTATCAACCGGCATACCGTTTGTATCGTCGTATGAATCCGCTGCCGCATAGCCAGTATCAGGCTGATGCGCAGATTTTATCGCAGACTGAGCTGCAAGTGATGCATCCGGAGCTTCTACCTCCGGAGGTTTATGAAATTTATCTCAAACTAACGAAAAATAAATAAGGAGATTAACTTGCATATTTTGATTGATGTCCAGGGCTACCAGTCGGAAAGCAAATTCCGCGGTATCGGTCGCAGTACCCTGGCCATGAGCCGCGCCATTATTGAAAATGCCGGTGAGCATCGCGTCAGTATTCTGATCAATGGTATGTATCCCATTGACAATATTAATGATGTAAAAATGGCTTATCGGGACCTGCTGACGGACGAAGATATGTTCATCTTCTCCGCCGTCGCGCCAACGGCCTATTGCAATATCGATAACCACGGTCGTAGCAAAGCCGCCCAGGCGGCCCGCGATATCGCTATCGCCAATATCGCGCCTGATATTGTCTATGTTATTAGCTTCTTCGAAGGCCATGGGGATAGTTATACCGTGTCTATTCCGGCGGACAATGTGCCGTGGAAGACGGTGTGCGTATGCCACGATCTGATCCCGCTGTTAAATAAAGAACGTTATCTCGGCGACCCGAATTTCCGCGAGTTTTATATGAACAAGCTGGCGGAGTTTGAGCGGGCGGATGCGATCTTCGCTATTTCGCAGTCGGCGGCCCAGGAAGTGATCGAATATACCGACATCGCCAGCGATCGGGTATTGAACATCTCCTCGGCGGTGGGCGAAGAGTTTGCGGTGATCGATTATTCCGCTGAGCGTATTCAGTCTTTAAAAGACAAATACAGCCTGCCGGATGAGTTTATCCTAACGCTGGCGATGATCGAGCCGCGGAAAAACATTGAAGCGCTTATTCATGCTTACAGCATGCTGCCTGCCGAACTGCAGCAGCGCTATCCGATGGTGCTCGCGTATAAGGTGCATCCTGAAGATCTGGAGCGTATTCTGCGTCTGGCGGAAAGCTATGGCCTCTCCCGCAGTCAGCTTATCTTTACCGGCTTCCTGACCGACGACGATCTGATTGCCCTGTACAACCTGTGCAAACTGTTTGTGTTCCCGTCGCTGCATGAAGGTTTCGGCCTGCCGCCGCTGGAAGCGATGCGCTGCGGGGCGGCGACCTTAGGTTCAAACATTACCAGCCTGCCGGAAGTCATTGGCTGGGAAGATGCGATGTTCAATCCGCATGACGTGCAGGATATTCGCCGGGTGATGGAGAAGGCGCTGACCGATGAGGCGTTTTACCGTGAGCTGAAGGCGCATGCTCTGACGCAGTCGGCCAAATTCTCCTGGGCCAATACCGCCCATCTGGCGATCGATGGTTTCTCTCGTCTGCTGCAGTCGTCCAAAGGGGCACATGCTGGGCAGGCGGAAGGCGTGACCGCCTCGCGGATTCAGACGATGCAGAAAATTGATGCGCTGAGCGAAGTCGACCGTCTCGGTCTGGCGTGGGCCGTTGCGCGCAATGGCTTTAAGCAGCATACCCGCAAGCTGCTGGTGGACATTTCGGTTCTGGCGAAGCATGACGCGAAGACCGGGATCCAGCGCGTCTCGCGCAGTATTCTCAGCGAATTACTGAAATCCGGCGTGCCGGGTTATAAGGTTTCCGCCGTCTACTACACCCCAGGCGAGTGTTACCGCTACGCTAACCAATATCTGTCCAGTAACTTCCCGGGCGAATATGGTGCCGACGAGCCGGTGCTGTTCAGCAAAGATGATATTCTGATCGCCACCGATCTGACCGCGCATCTCTTCCCGGAGGTGGTGACGCAAATTGACAGCATGCGCGCCGCCGGGGCGTTCGCCTGCTTCGTGGTGCATGATATTTTGCCATTACGACGCCCGGAGTGGAGTATCGAAGGCATTCAGCGTGAATTCCCGATCTGGCTGTCCTGCCTCGCGGAGCATGCCGACCGGCTGATCTGCGTCTCTGCAAGCGTCGCCGAGGATGTGAAAGCGTGGATTGCGGAAAATAGCCATTGGGTGAAACCGAATCCGCTGCTGACCGTCAGCAACTTCCATCTGGGCGCCGACCTCGATGCCAGCGTACCGTCCACTGGCATGCCGGACAATGCACAGGCGCTGTTAGCCACGATGGCCGCAGCCCCGTCATTTATCATGGTGGGCACCATGGAGCCGCGCAAAGGTCACGCCCAGACGCTGGCCGCCTTCGAGGAGCTGTGGCGCGAGGGCAAAGACTACAACTTGTTTATCGTCGGCAAACAGGGCTGGAACGTTGACAGCTTGTGCGAAAAATTACGCCATCATCCTCAGCTGAACAAAAAGCTGTTCTGGTTGCAGAATATCAGCGACGAGTTTTTGGCCGAGCTATACGCTCGTTCACGGGCGCTGATCTTTGCCTCGCAGGGGGAGGGCTTTGGCCTGCCGTTGATTGAAGCGGCGCAGAAAAAGCTGCCGGTGATTATCCGCGATATCCCGGTGTTTAAAGAGATTGCTCAGGAACATGCGTGGTATTTCTCCGGGGAGGCGCCGGCTGACATTGCTAAGGCCGTCGAAGACTGGTTAGCCCTGTATGAGCAAAACGCGCATCCTCGCTCCGAAAATATCAACTGGTTAACCTGGAAGCAGAGCGCGGAATTTCTCCTGAAAAACCTGCCGATTATCGCGCCAACCGCGAAGCAATAATCGCTATCAACAGGGCCGCCCCGGTGGCCCTTGTGATGAGTTCGTTATGAAAATTATTTTTGCTACTGAGCCAATTAAATATCCGTTAACGGGCATCGGTCGGTATTCCCTGGAACTGGTTAAGCGGCTGGCGGTTGCTCGTGAAATCGAAGAGCTGAAGCTGTTTCACGGCGCGTCGTTTATCGACCAGATCCCCCAGGTTGAGAATAAAAGCGATACCAAAGCCAGCAATCATGGTCGTCTGTCGGCGTTTCTGCGCCGCCAGCCGCTGCTGATTGAGGCGTATCGCCTGCTGCATCCGCGGCGCCAGGCGTGGGCATTGCGCGATTACAAAGACTACATTTACCATGGGCCTAACTTCTATCTGCCGCATCGCCTGGAACGCGCCGTAACCACGTTTCATGACATCTCTATATTTACCTGCCCGGAATATCATCCAAAAGATCGGGTTCGCTATATGGAGAAGTCCCTGCACGAGAGCCTGGGTTCGGCAAAGCTGATCCTGACCGTCTCTGACTTCTCGCGCAGTGAAATCATCCGCCTGTTCAACTATCCGGCGGAGCGGATCGTCACCACCAAGCTGGCCTGCAGCAGCGACTATATTCCGCGCAGCCCGGCGGAGTGCCTGCCGGTCCTGCAGAAATATCAGCTGGCGTGGCAGGGCTATGCGTTGTATATCGGCACCATGGAGCCGCGTAAAAATATCCGCGGTCTGCTGCAGGCCTATCAGCTGCTGCCGATGGAGACCCGCATGCGCTACCCGCTGATCCTCAGCGGTTATCGCGGATGGGAAGACGATGTGCTGTGGCAGTTAGTCGAGCGCGGTACGCGAGAAGGGTGGATCCGTTACCTGGGCTATGTCCCGGATGAAGACCTGCCTTATCTGTACGCGGCGGCCAGAACCTTTGTTTATCCCTCCTTCTACGAGGGATTCGGTTTACCTATTCTTGAAGCGATGTCTTGCGGTGTGCCGGTAGTATGTTCCAATGTCACTTCTTTGCCTGAGGTGGTTGGCGATGCCGGCCTCGTTGCCGATCCTAATGATGTAGACGCGATTAGCGCGCATATTTTGCAGAGCCTGCAGGATGATAGCTGGCGGGAAATCGCCACCGCGCGCGGTCTTGCCCAGGCGAAACAGTTTTCGTGGGAGAACTGTACGACCCAGACCATTAACGCCTATAAATTACTCTAAGGGTGTCAGTTGAGAGTTCTACACGTCTATAAGACCTACTATCCCGATACCTACGGCGGTATTGAGCAGGTCATTTATCAGCTCAGTCAGGGCTGCGCCCGCCGGGGAATCGCAGCCGATGTTTTTACTTTTAGCCCGGACAAAGAGACAGGACCTGTCGCCTACGAAGACCATCGGGTCATTTATAATAAGCAGCTTTTTGAAATTGCCTCCACGCCGTTTTCGCTGAAAGCGTTAACGCGTTTTAAGCAGATTAAAGATGACTACGACATCATCAACTACCATTTTCCGTTTCCATTCATGGATATGTTGCATCTCTCGGCGCGGCCTGACGTCAGAACAGTGGTGACCTATCACTCGGATATTGTGAAACAAAAACGGTTAATGAAGCTGTACCAGCCGCTGCAGGAGCGATTTCTCGCCAGCGTCGACTGCATCGTCGCCTCGTCGCCCAACTACGTGGCCTCCAGCCAGACCCTGAAAAAATATCAGGATAAAACGGTGGTGATCCCGTTTGGTCTGGAGCAGCATGACGTGCAGCACGATCCGCAGCGGGTGGCGCACTGGCGGGAAACCGTCGGCGATAACTTCTTCCTCTTCGTCGGCGCTTTCCGCTACTACAAAGGGCTGCACATTCTGCTGGATGCCGCCGAGCGTAGCCGGCTGCCGGTGGTGATCGTCGGGGGAGGGCCGCTGGAGGCGGAAGTGCGTCGTGAAGCGCAGCAGCGCGGGCTGAGCAATGTGGTGTTTACCGGCATGCTCAACGACGAAGATAAATACATTCTCTTCCAGCTCTGCCGTGGCGTGGTCTTCCCCTCGCATCTGCGCTCCGAGGCGTTTGGCATTACGTTACTGGAAGGCGCGCGCTTCGCCAGGCCGCTGATCTCCTGTGAGATCGGCACCGGGACCTCGTTCATTAACCAGGACAAAGTGAATGGTTGCGTGATCCCGCCGAATGACAGTCGGGCGCTGGTGGAGGCGATGAATGAGCTCTGGCATAACGATGAAACCGCCAGCCGCTATGGCGAAAACTCGCGTCGTCGTTTTGAAGAGATGTTTACTGCCGACCATATGATTGACGCTTACGTCAATCTCTACACTACTCTGCTGGAAAGCAAATCCTGAGGCTAGCTACCCCCGCCGTTGCGGCGGGGGTCAACGCGTTAGTGACGACTCTTCAGATTATCAATCACTTCCCCGAGATCCAGCCCCTGGTCCTGCAGCAGCACCAGCAGGTGATACATCAGGTCCGACGCCTCATTCTTCAGCTCGAAGCGGTCGTTCACCGTGGCGGCCAGCGCGGTCTCTACGCCTTCTTCTCCCACTTTCTGCGCGATGCGCTTGGTGCCGCTGGCATACAGCTTCGCCGTGTAGGAGCTCTCCGGGTCGGCGTGCTTACGCTCGGCCAGCAGCTGCTCCAGCTGATAGAGGAACAGCCACTGGTGGCCGGCGTCGCCGAAGCAGCTGGTGGTGCCTTTGTGGCAGGTCGGCCCGATCGGGTTCACCAGCACCAGCAGCGTATCGTTGTCGCAGTCCGGTGTGATGCTCACCACGTTGAGGACATTTCCCGAGGTTTCACCCTTGGTCCACAGCCGCTGTTTGGTGCGTGAGTAAAAGGTGACCTTGCCGGTGGCTTCGGTTTTCTCCAGCGCGTCCTTGTTCATGTAGCCCAGCATCAGCACTTCGCCGGATACGGCGTGCTGCACGATGGCCGGCATCATGCCGTCCGTTTTTTCCCAGTCCAGCTGTTCAGTCAACATACCCTTATCTCCACGCCCTGTGCCGCCAGGTACGCTTTCAGTTCGCCAATATTAATAATCTGTTTGTGGAATACTGAGGCCGCCAGCGCGCCGTCAACGTCGGCGTCGCGGAAGGCTTCGAGGAAGTGTTCCATGGTGCCTGCGCCGCCGGAGGCGATCAGCGGCACATGGCACACCGCGCGGACCTTCGCCAGCTGCTGCAGGTCGTAGCCGTTGCGCACCCCGTCCTGGTTCATCATATTGAGGACGATCTCGCCCGCGCCGCGCTTCTGCACTTCCTCCACCCAGTCGAGGGTTTCCCACTGCGTCACCCGGGTGCGGCTCTCGTCGCCGGTGTACTGATTAACGTGATACTTGCCGGTCTGTGCATCAAACCAGGTATCGATCCCCACCACGATGCACTGCACGCCAAAGCGGTCGGCAAGGCGGGTGATCAGCGTCGGGTCGGCGAGAGCAGGGGAGTTAATCGAGATCTTATCGGCGCCGAAGGAGAGGATCTGCGCCGCGTCTTCCAGCGACTTGATCCCGCCCGCCACGCAGAAAGGAATATCGATTACTTCCGCCACCCGCGACACCCAGCTCTTATCGACCACCCGGCCGTCGCTGGAGGCGGTGATATCATAAAACACCAGCTCGTCGGCGCCTTCGTCGGCATAGCGCTTAGCCAGCGGGACGATATCGCCGATGATCTCGTGATTACGGAACTGCACGCCTTTCACTACCTGACCGTCGCGGACGTCGAGGCAGGGGATTATCCGTTTTGCCAGCATTGAATGGCCTCCGTTACGTTGAATTTGCCTTCCAGCAGCGCGCGACCGACAATCACGCCGCGCACCCCGGTGCCGCGCAGGGCGGCAATATCATTGAGATCGCCGATGCCGCCGGACGACTGAAACGCCACCTGCGGGTAGCGGGCGCAGACCTCCTCGTACAGCGAGACGTTAGAACCTGCCAGCGTGCCGTCGCGGGAGATATCGGTGCACAGCACATGCTGCAGGCCGACCGGCAGATAGCTCTCCACCAGCTCCTCCAGGGTCACGCCGGAGTTTTCCTGCCAGCCGCTGACCGCCACCTGCTTATTGCCGTCGGCGTCGATACGCACGTCGAGGGCCAGCACCAGTCGTTCAGGGCCAAAGCGTTTAAACCAGCCTTTCACTTCCTCCGGGGATTTCACCGCGGTGGAACCGACCACCACGCGGGCGACGCCGGCTTCAAGCAGGGCCGCGACATCCGCCTCGGTCCGCACGCCGCCGCCGACCTGCACCGGGACGTCAACGCCGGCGACCAGCGATTTCAGCAGCGGGATCTGGCGCTTCGCCGGATCCTTCGCCCCGGTCAGGTCGACCAGGTGCAGGACTTCCGCTCCCTGAGCGGCATAGGACTGCAGGCGCGGCAGCGGATCGCTGCCATAGTCGCGCTGCTGGCCATAATCGCCCTGGTGGAGACGAACGACGGTGCCGTCGATTAAATCTAAAGCAGGAATAATCATCACATCTCCAGAAAGTTTTTCAGCAGCTGCGCCCCGGCGCTCCCGGAGCGCTCCGGGTGGAACTGCACGCCAAAGAAGTTATCTTTCTGCACCGCGGCGGTGAACGCCTCGCCGTAATTGCACTGGGCGATGGTGTACGGGTTGACCGGCATGGCGTAGCTGTGCACGAAGTAGAAGTAAGCCCCTTCTTCGATGCCGCGGAACAGACGATCGCCTGCTTTGGCATACACCCGGTTCCAGCCCATGTGCGGCAGCGGCAGGCCGTGGTCGGTCATCTTCGGCACCTCTTCCTCGATAATGCCCAGCAGATCGACGCCGTTGTTCTCTTCACTGCGCTTGCCGAGCAGCTGCATACCCAGGCAAATCCCCAGCACCGGCTGGGTACAGGCTTTGATCAGGTCGATCAGCTCGCGGTCGCGCAGCTGGTCCATCGCCGCCTGGGCGGTGCCGACGCCGGGAAGAAACAGTTTATCGGCACGCAATACCACCTCCGGGTCGCGGCTGACCACCGGCTCATAGCCGTGGCGGCCAATCGCCGATTTCACCGAATTGAGGTTGGCGCACCCGGTATCAAGGATCACCACATTCATTACAGCACCCCTTTGGAAGACGGCAGGGCATCGCCCTGGACGCGGATCGCCTGGCGCAGCGTACGGCCAAAGGCTTTGAACAGGCTTTCAACGCGGTGGTGATCGTTCTTGCCCTTGGTTTTCAGGTGCAGCGTCACCGCCATGGTGTAAGAGAGCGAGCGGAAGAAGTGTTCCACCATCTCGGTGCTCAGATCGCCGACGCGCTGATAGGTGAAGTCCGCCTTATACTCCAGGTGCGGACGGCCGGAGATATCCAGCGCGCAGCGGGCGAGACACTCGTCCATCGGCAGCACGAATCCGAAACGGTTGATGCCGCGCTTGTCGCCAAGCGCCAGCTTCAGGGCTTCGCCGAGGGCCAGGCCGGTATCTTCCACCGTGTGGTGATCGTCGATATACAGATCGCCGCCGACGTTGACCTCCATGCGGAAGCCGCCATGGGTGGCGATTTGGTCGAGCATATGGTCAAAAAAGCCGACGCCGGTGTGGATCTTGCTGCCGCCTTCGCGGTCCAGCCACACTTTCACATCCACCTGGGTCTCTTTGGTGATGCGCTCGACGTGGGCATAGCGGTCACGGCGGGTCAGTTGCTCGCAGATGGTCGGCCAGTTCAGCGTCTCGCGGTCATAGCGCAGACCGATAATCCCCATGTTATCCGCCAGCTCAAGGTCGGTGGCCCTGTCGCCAATCACATAGCTGTGGGCTTTATCCAGTACGCCCTCTTCCAGCCACGGCAGAACCAGCTGGGTTTTCGGCTTGCGGCAGGCGCAGTTGTCGCCCGGGAAGTGCGGACAAATCAGCACTTCTTCAAAGTTAACGCCCTGCGAGGCGAAGATCTGCATCATCAGGTTGTGCGGGCCATCAAACGCCTCCTGCGGCAGGCTGTCGGTGCCCAGACCATCCTGGTTGGTGATTATCACCAGCTTATAGCCTTCCTGCTGCAGCTTCAGCAGCGCCGGGATCACCTGCGGCTCAAACGCCAGCTTGTCGAAACGGTCCACCTGGAAATCCACCGGCGGTTCGGAAATCAGGGTGCCGTCACGGTCAATAAAGAGATACTTCTGGGTCATACATTCTCCGCAGTCAAGGCGTCAATCACGCGCTGGCTCTCGGCACGGGTACCGATAGTGATACGCAAACAGCCGCTCAATGAAGGTTGTTTATTCTGGTCACGTAAGATAATGCCCTGATCCCACAAAGATTTAAACACTGCGCTGGAGGCGGTTATCCGCGCCAGGACGTAGTTGGTTTCGGAATCGAAGACCTGCTCCACGCAGGCGATGCCGCGCAGCTGTTCCACCAGGTAGCGGCGCTCGTCGAGGATCTGCGCCACGCGCTGACGCATCGCGGCGATCCCTTCCGCGCTCAGCGCCTGGGCGGCGATATCGGCCACCGGCGTGGAGAGCGGGTACGGGGCGATCACTTTCAGCAGCACGTTAATCACCTCGGCGTTGGCGAGGGTGAAGCCGCAGCGCAGGCCAGCGAGGGCGAAGGCTTTAGACAGCGTGCGCAGCACCACCAGGTGCGGATAGTCGCTGAGCCAGCCGGCGAGCGTCGCCTGCGGGCAGAATTCAATATAGGCTTCGTCGGCCACCACGATAGCTTTGCCGCGGGTCATCTCCAGCAGGTCGCGCATCGACTGCGGGTCGATAATCTGCCCGGTCGGGTTGTTCGGGCTGCAGACGAAGACCACCTTCACCCCGTCCAGCTGCGCCTCGATGCCCGGCAGGTCGAGCTGCCAGTCGGCCAGCGTCGGCACGGTGCGGCACTCGACGCCGATGGTCTCGGCGCTGACGCTGTACATGCCGTAGGTGGGCGGGCAGTAGAGCACGGCGTCTTCGCCTGGCTCGCAGAAGGCGCGGATCAGCAGCTCAATGCCTTCGTCGGCGCCGCGGCTGACCAGCACCTGCTCCGGTTTAACCTCGGCGTAGCGGGCGTAGCTCTCAATCACCGCCTTCGGCTGCGGCTCCGGATAGCGGTTCAGCGTCTGCTCGGTCAGCTGGAAGGCCACGGCGGTGGGGAATTCGTTAGCGTTCAGCCAGACGTCGCCTTTCCCGCCCAGGCGGCGAGCGGATTGATACGGGGTCAGCGCGCGAACGTTGGCGCGGGCTAAATCTTCAATGCTCATGCTTGCTCCTTCAGGGCGGCAACGCGCAGCGTTACGGCGTTTTTGTGGGCGTCAAGGCGCTCGGCGGCGGCCAGAATCTCAATCGTCGAGGCGAGGGCGGCAAAGCCGTCGCGCGACAGCTCCTGCACGGTCATCCGTTTCTGGAAGTCGGCCAGGCCGAGGCTCGAACAGGTGGCGGTATAGCCATAGGTCGGCAGGACGTGGTTGGTGCCCGAGGCATAGTCGCCCGCGGATTCCGGCGACCAGTCGCCAAGGAAAACGGAACCGGCGCTGGTGATGCTGTCCACCAGCTCACGGGCCTGGCGGGTCTGAATGATCAGGTGCTCCGGGCCGTACTGGTTGGAGATGGCCACGCACTGCGCCAGGTCGCGGGCCACGATGATCCGGCTGGCGGAGAGCGCCACGCGGGCGGTTTCGGCGCGCGGCAGGGCGGCCAGCTGGCGCTCCACGGCCTCGGCGACGCGGTTGCCCATCCCGGCGTCCGGGGTCAGGAGGATCACCTGCGAGTCCGGGCCGTGTTCCGCCTGCGACAGCAGGTCGGAGGCGACAAAGTCCGGGTTGGCGCCGCTGTCGGCGATCACCAGCACTTCCGACGGGCCGGCCGGCATGTCGATGGCCGCGCCGTCCAGACGCTGGCTGACCTGGCGTTTGGCTTCCGTGACGTAAGCGTTACCCGGGCCAAAGATTTTATCCACCTTTGGCACCGACTCGGTACCGAGGGCGAGGGCGGCGATGGCCTGCGCGCCGCCGACGTTAAAGATGGTTTTCACGCCGCACAGCTGCGCGGCGTAGAGGATCTCATCGGCGATCGGCGGCGGCGAGCAGAGCACCACCTCCTGACAGCCGGCGATGCGCGCCGGCGTCGCCAGCATCAGCACCGTGGAGAACAGCGGCGCCGAGCCGCCCGGAATATACAGCCCGACGGAGGCGATAGGGCGGGTCACTTGCTGGCAGCGCACCCCCGGCAGCGTTTCGACATCCACCGCCTGCAGCTTTTGCGCGTTGTGGAAGGTCTCGATGTTTTGCACCGCCACCGCCATCGCCTGCTTCAGCTCGTCGCTGAGGCGCTCGCCGGCGGCGGCGATCTCCGCCTCGCTCACCTGCAGCGCGGCGACGGTGGTTTTATCAAACTTCGCGCTGTATTCGCGCAGCGCCGCGTCGCCGTTGGCTTTGACGTTATCGAGGATCTCCGCCACCGTTTTACTGATGCTGTCGGAGGCGGAAATCGCCGGGCGCGTTAAGAGTTGTCGCTGTTGGTCTGCGCTACAGCCGTTCCAGTCGATTATTGTGTTGAAGCTCATGATTGTTTTCCCCTGTGTGTCCCGTGACCGGCTGGCCGATTACTCCATCATCTTCTCAATCGGCAGCACCAGAATGGAGCTGGCGCCCAGCGCCTTCAGTTTTTCCATGGTCTCCCAGAACAGGGTTTCGCTGCTGACCATGTGCATCGCCACGCGCTGCTTGTCGCCTGCCAGCGGCAGAATGGTCGGACGCTCGGCGCCCGGCAGCAGGGCAACCACTTCCTCAAGGCGTTCGGTCGGGGCGTGCATCATGATGTATTTCGACTCGCGGGCCTGGATCACGCCCTGAATACGGGTCAGCAGGCGGTCAATCAGCTGCTGTTTGGCGTCGGCCATTTCGCCGTCGCGCTGGATCAGGCAGGCTTTGGAGCGGTAGATCACTTCCACTTCGCGCAGGCCGTTGGCTTCCAGGGTGGCGCCGGTGGAGACGAGGTCGCAAATGGCGTCGGCGAGGCCGGCGCGCGGCGCCACTTCCACGGAGCCGTTCAGCAGACAGGATTTAAAGGAGATACCTTTTTGATCGAGGTAGCGCTTCAGCAGGTGCGGGTAAGAGGTGGCGATACGTTTGCCGTCCAGCGCCGCCGGGCCGTTCCAGGCTTCATCCACCGGGGTCGCCAGCGACAGGCGGCAGCCGCCGAAGTCCAGACGACGCAGGGTGAAGTAGCGCGGGTCTTCGCCCTGGGCGCGGCGGCTGAGCAGCTCTTCTTCCAGCACGTTTTCGCCGATAATGCCGAGGTCGACAACACCGTCCATCACCAGGCCCGGGATATCGTCATCACGCACGCGCAGAATGTCGATTGGCATATTTTCCGCCAGCGCAATCAGACGCTGGGTGTGCAAATTGACTTTAATGCCGCAGCGGCTGAGTAATTCGCGTGAATCTTCGCTTAAACGGCCTGATTTCTGAATAGCTATGCGTAAACGGGTGTTGTCTAACATTGTTCTTTTCCTCTGAATACCTGTCTGAATCTGTCCGAATTTGGTCCAAAAAAAAGCCCCCGGAAGTGAATCTTCCGGGGGCTCTCTGCGCGTTCATGCACCACTGGAAGATCCAAATGTCTTCCAGCACACATCGCCTGAAAGACTAGTCAGGATGATGGTGATGATGGTGGTGTTTAAATTGAACGCGGTTCATAAAATTCTCTGTGAATGACTATGCATTTGATGTCCTTTAACCTAAACCACTTCCGCCGCAGAAAGCAAGGGCTTTTTTCTATCATTAATTCATTTCACATTGAGCGAAGAAATTGTCAGTTGCCGCTGGCTGGCGTAGCCTGTAATCAGCACAGCGAAAGAGTCAGGAGCCTGGGATGAAAAAGGTCGCGATAGTCGGTTTGGGATGGCTGGGGATGCCGCTGGCGCTGTCGTTGACGGCGCGAGGCTGGCAGGTCACCGGCAGTAAAACCACGCAGGATGGCGTGGAGGCGGCGCGGATGTGCGGGATCGACAGCTATCCGCTGCGCCTGGAGCCGCAGCTGGTCTGTGATACCGAGGACCTCGACGCGCTGATGAACGTCGATGCGCTGGTGATCACGCTGCCGGCCCGGCGGACCGGCGCGGGGGAAGGGTTTTATCTGCAGGCGGTGCAGGAGATCGTCGATACCGCGCTGGCGTACCATATTCCGCGGATCGTCTTCACCAGCTCCACCTCGGTGTATGGCAACGTCAACGGCACGGTGAAAGAGAACTCCCCGCGACTGCCGGAAACCGCCAGCGGGCAGGTGCTCAAGGAGCTGGAAGACTGGCTGCACAACCTGCCGGGGACGTCGGTGGATATTCTGCGCCTCGCCGGGCTGGTGGGGCCGTCCCGACATCCGGGACGTTTTTTCGCCGGCAAGTCGGCGCCGGATGGCCAGCATGTGGTCAATCTGGTGCATTTGCAGGATGTGGTGGCCGCCATCGAACTGCTGCTGCAGGCTCCGAAGGGCGGGCACATCTATAATCTATGTGCGCCCCGCCATCCGGCGCGCGGCCTCTTTTATCCGCAGATGGCCCGCGAGCTGGGGCTGCCGCCGCCGGTGTTCAGTGACAGCCCGGACGGCGGCCAGGGTAAGATTGTGGATGGCAATCGAATCTGCAATGAGCTGGGGTTTGAGTACCAGTACCCCGATCCGCTGGTGATGCCGATGGAGTGATGCGCCAGCGGTGATTCGCATACCGTAAGGGGGTAGCGATGAAACCACTGCTGGATGTCCTCGTGATCCTCGACGCACTGGAAAAAGAGGGGAGCTTTGCCGCGGCGTCGGCAAGGCTCTTTAAAACGCCCTCGGCGCTGAGCTACACCATTCACCGGCTGGAAAGCGATCTCAATATTCAGCTGCTCGACCGCAGCGGTCACCGCGCGCGCTTTACCCCCACCGGACAGATGCTGCTGGAGAAAGGACGGGAAGTGCTGCATATCGCCCGCGAACTGGAGATCCGGGCGGTTAAGCTGCAGCAGGGGTGGGAGCATACCCTCCGCCTGGCGGTGGACAGCACCTTTCCCGTGGCGCAACTCTCGCCGCTGATCGCCGCATTTTATCAACAGCAGCCGCTGACCCGGCTGCACTTCACGCTGAACCCCTCGCTGCTGGACTGGCGGCCGCTGACTGAAGGGCAGGCCGATCTCCTGCTGGGGGCGCTCGGCGAGCCGCCGCCGCTGAGCGGCTATGATTATCTTCCCCTTGGCGAGCTGGATCTGGAGCTGGTGGTCTCCCCGCAGCATCCTCTGGCGGAGCGTCGCGCCCCGTTGAGCTGGCGAACTCTGCGCCGTTACCGCGCGGTCGCCACCGGCGAGGGCGGGGCGCTGCTCGGCGATCAGGAGACCCTGACGGTATGTGACGTTACGGGGCAGCTGGCGCTGCTGCGCATGGGGCTGGGGTGGGGCTGCCTGCCGCGTTACCAGGTGCAGGGG
>NZ_JAGRRA010000018.1:0-34491 GCF_018223875.1 Klebsiella sp. 54 | reverse complement strand
CTCTGTCGCGAGGTGGCGTATATTACGCTTTCCTCTTTCAGAGTCAACCCGTTTTTCAGGATTTTTCTCTTCAACCGAACTGGCTGTTTGTGTGAAGTGATTCACATCCGCCGTGTCGATGGAGGCGCATTATAGGGAGTTCTCGAGCGCCCGCAATAGAAAAATGGCAGAAAAATGACTGACTGCTGCATTCCCCAGCAAAACCCCGCTTTATACCCCTTTACACACAGAATTATCCACAGGAGAGCGTCAAACCAGGACCGAAAGCGCCGCGGATCGGCAGCTATATAGAAGAAGAACCATCGGCCTAAAGAGAAAGATAAAAATTCGCGAGCGTTGCGCAAACGTTTTCGTTACAATGCCGCGCTATGACACGGATGCCCGGTTGGGTGCGTTAGGTGAGTTTTTAGGCAAAAACTCACCTAACGCTCTCTGTAATGTTCAAATCCTGGGGATTTAATACCATGCAACAACGTCGTCCAGTCCGCCGCGCTCTGCTCAGTGTTTCTGACAAGGCCGGTATCGTCGAATTCGCGCAGGCGCTTTCCGCTCGTGGTGTCGAGCTGCTGTCCACTGGCGGCACTGCTCGCCTGCTGGCAGATAAAGGCCTGCCGGTAACCGAAGTCTCTGACTACACCGGTTTCCCGGAAATGATGGATGGACGCGTGAAAACCCTGCATCCGAAAGTACACGGCGGCATCCTCGGCCGTCGCGGTCAGGATGACGGCATCATGCAGCAGCACGGGATCGCGCCTATCGATATGGTGGTCGTTAACCTCTATCCGTTTGCCCAGACCGTCGCTCGCGAAGGATGCTCGCTGGAAGACGCGGTGGAAAACATCGATATCGGCGGCCCGACCATGGTCCGCTCCGCGGCGAAGAACCACAAAGACGTCGCCATCGTGGTGAAGAGCAGCGACTACACCGCCATCATTAATGAGATGGATGCCAACGAAGGCTCCCTGACGCTGGACACCCGCTTCGACCTCGCCATTAAAGCCTTCGAACACACCGCCGCGTACGACAGCATGATTGCCAACTACTTCGGCAGCATGGTTCCGGCCTATCACGGCGAAAGCAAAGAAGCCGCTGGCCGCTTCCCACGCACCCTGAATCTGAACTTCATTAAGAAGCAGGATATGCGCTACGGCGAAAACAGCCACCAGCAGGCTGCCTTCTATATAGAAGAGAATGTCAAAGAAGCTTCCGTGGCAACCGCTACCCAGCTGCAGGGCAAAGCGCTCTCCTATAACAACATTGCCGATACCGATGCGGCACTGGAGTGCGTGAAAGAGTTCAACGAACCGGCCTGCGTGATCGTTAAGCACGCTAACCCATGCGGCGTTGCCGTTAGCGACTCGATCCTCGACGCCTACGATCGCGCATACAAAACCGACCCGACCTCCGCGTTCGGCGGCATCATCGCCTTCAACCGCGAACTGGATGCCGACACCGCGCAGGCGATCATCTCTCGCCAGTTTGTCGAGGTGATCATCGCCCCGTCCGCCAGCGAAGAAGCGCTGAAAATCACTGCCGCGAAGCAGAACGTCCGTGTACTGACCTGCGGTCAGTGGGATGCGCGCGTTGCCGGTCTCGATTTCAAACGCGTTAACGGTGGTCTGCTGGTTCAGGACCGCGATCTCGGTATGGTCACCGCGGGTGAACTGCGCGTGGTCAGCAAACGTCAGCCGAGCGAGCAAGAGCTGCGCGATGCGCTGTTCTGCTGGAAAGTGGCGAAATTCGTCAAATCCAACGCCATCGTGTATGCCAAAGACAATATGACCATCGGCATAGGCGCCGGCCAGATGAGCCGCGTCTACTCGGCGAAAATTGCCGGGATTAAAGCCGGTGACGAAGGTCTGGAAGTGAAAGGCTCCGCCATGGCCTCTGACGCCTTCTTCCCATTCCGCGACGGGATTGACGCCGCGGCAGCGGTCGGCATCACCTGCGTTATTCAGCCGGGCGGCTCTATCCGCGACGACGAAGTGATTGCCGCCGCTGACGAACACGGCATCGCCATGATTTTCACCGACATGCGCCACTTCCGCCATTAATTCATGGAGCAGCAGATGAAAGTATTAGTAATCGGCAACGGCGGGCGCGAACACGCCCTGGCCTGGAAAGCGGCCCAATCGCCGCTGGTTGATACCGTCTACGTCGCGCCGGGCAACGCCGGTACCGCGCTGGAGCCGTCGCTGCAAAACGTCGCCATCGGCGTTACCGATATTCCGGCGCTGCTTCGCTTCGCCCAGGATGAAAATATCGACCTGACCATCGTTGGCCCGGAAGCGCCGTTGGTCATTGGCGTGGTTGACGCGTTTCGTGCCGCCGGGCTGGCCATCTTCGGGCCAACCGAAGGCGCTGCGCAGCTGGAAGGTTCGAAGGCCTTCACCAAAGATTTCCTTGCTCGTCATCATATCCCGACGGCGGAATATCAGAACTTCACCGATGTTGAGCCAGCGCTGGCTTATCTGCGCGAGAAAGGCGCGCCGATCGTCATCAAAGCCGACGGTCTGGCGGCGGGTAAAGGCGTTATCGTGGCGATGACCCTCGAGGAAGCCGAAGCGGCGGTCAAAGACATGCTGGCCGGTAACGCTTTCGGCGACGCCGGACACCGCATCGTCATTGAAGAGTTCCTCGATGGCGAAGAGGCCAGCTTTATTGTGATGGTCGACGGCGAGCACGTCCTGCCGATGGCCACCAGCCAGGATCACAAGCGCGTCGGCAACGGCGATACCGGCCCGAATACCGGTGGGATGGGCGCTTATTCTCCGGCGCCGGTCGTGACTGATGAAGTCCATCAGCGCACCATGGAGCGGATTATCTGGCCAACCGTGAAGGGCATGGCCGCGGAAGGCAACACCTATACCGGTTTCCTGTATGCCGGTCTGATGATCGACAAGCAGGGCAACCCGAAGGTGATTGAGTTCAACTGCCGCTTTGGCGATCCGGAAACCCAGCCGATCATGCTGCGCATGAAATCCGACCTGGTAGAGCTGTGCCTCGCCGCCTGCGCGGGCAAGCTGGATGAGAAAACCTCCGAGTGGGATGACCGCGCGTCGCTGGGCGTGGTGGTTGCCGCCGGCGGCTATCCGGGCAACTACAACACGGGCGATGAGATCCATGGTCTGCCGCAGCAGGAAGCGGCAGACGGTAAGGTCTTCCACGCCGGCACCAAACTGTCTGACGACCAGCGCGTGGTCACCAACGGCGGTCGCGTACTGTGCGTCACCGCCCTGGGCGATACCGTAGCGCAGGCGCAGCAGCGCGCCTATCAGCTGCTGACCGATATTCGCTGGGATGGTAGCTTTAGCCGTAGCGATATCGGCTGGCGTGCCATTGAGCGTGAAAAGGCTAACGGCTAAGTTTCGCCAACAGCGTTTTCCGCGTAATGCCTAACTGACGGGCGGCTTCGGTTTTGTTGCCGCCCGTTTTTTCCAGCGCCGCCAGAATCACCTCTTTTTCGACTTCCACTAGCGGCTGAATCAGCCCCTCCTCGCTCCCGCCTGACGGCAGCGGCGTACCGGCGATCGCCAGCGGCAGTTCCCGCCCGGAGATATAGTCCCCGGTCAGCAGCACCACCGCCCGCTCCACCGCGTTTTCCAGCTCGCGAATATTGCCCGGCCAGGAGTAGTGGATCAGCAGGTCCATCGCCTGTGGCGTGAACCCCTTTACCGCCTTACGATTGCGTTCGGCATAGCGTTTGAGAAAGTGCTGCGCCAGCTGCGGAATATCTTCCCGGCGCCGGCGCAGCGGCGGCATCTCAATAGTCACGACGTTCAGGCGGTAATAGAGATCCTGGCGAAAACGCCCGGCGCTGACCTCTTCGGCGAGGTTGCGGTGGGTGGCGGCGATCAGCCGCACATCAACGGCAAGCGTCTGGTTGCTGCCGACACGCTGCACCTCCCGCTCCTGAATCGCCCGCAGTAGCCGGACCTGCATCAATGGCGAGATATCGCCAATTTCATCGAGGAACAGCGTGCCGCCATCCGCTTCGACAAAGCGCCCCTCACGTCGCCGATCCGCGCCGGTAAACGCCCCTTTTTCATGGCCGAAGAGTTCCGACTCCAGCAGCGACTCATTCAGCGCCGCACAGTTGAGCGTCACCAGCGGCTTATCACCGCGCCCGCTGCAGGCGTGGATGGCGCGCGCCACCAGTTCCTTACCGGTTCCCGACTCCCCATGGATCAGCACCGTCGCGTCCGAAGGGGCTACCAGCATAATTTCGTTAAGAAGCGCCTGCATCGCCGGGCTGTCGCCAATCATGCCCCACCGTGAATCCGTCGCAACGCTGGGGTCGCCCTCGCTATGACGGGTGTGTGCCAGCGCCTGGACTAACGTCTGCTGTAACGTGTCAAAATCCAGCGGTTTAATCAGATAATCCAGCGCCCCGGACTTAATGGCCTCCACCGCCGTATCGACGCTGGAGAACGCCGTCATGATCAGCACCGGGATCGCCGGGTTATAGGCTTTTATCTCTTTTAACGTTGCGATACCGTCCAGCTCCGCCATGCGAATATCGCACAGTACCAGGTCGAAAACCTGATGATGGATCTGCTCCAGCGCCTGCCGGCCGTTGTGGGCTAATGCCACCTGATAGCCCCAGCCGCGCAGCAGCGCCTGCAAGATCGTGCAGTGGCTGATGTCATCATCGACAACCAGAATCTGTACCTTATCGCTGCTCATCTTCCCTCCGTTGAGCATCCAGCGGTAGCCAAAGCGTAAATATCGCTCCAGCCCCCGGCTGACTTTCGGCGCGGATCGTCCCGCCATGTTGTTCGATAATATTCTGCACCACCGCCAGCCCCAGCCCGGTGCCGTCCGCCTTGGTGGTGAAATAAGGAGTGAAGATGGCCTGTAGTTCTTCATCGCTCATCCCCTTACCGCTATCCTTAACGACTATTTTGATACGTCGCCGATCGGCTTCACTTGCCGATACGTGAATGACGCCGTCGCGGCCAATCGCCTGCATCGCGTTCAGGTACAGGTTCAACAGCACCTGGTTCAGGCGGTCGGCATCGGCGTTGATTGTGGAGAGCTCCGGGCGCGGAGTAAATTGCAGCGCGATCCCGCGACTCTGCGCATCCTGGCTAACCAACTGCAATGAGTGGTGGATAAGCGCGTTAATATCCACCGGCTGGTAATTTAAATGCGCGGGCCGGACCAGCTCCAGCAGCTCACTGACCACCCGATTGAGGCGGTCGGCCTCTTTGGCCATCACCTGCGCTAACTGATGCGACTCACCGCCCGGCGGCGTGCGCTCGGCAAAATATTTTGCCAGCCCTTTAATCGACGAGAGCGGATTGCGGATCTCGTGCGCCACGCCTGCCGCCAGATGGCCAAGCGCCAGCAGTTTCTCTTTGCGGGCCATCGCCTCCAGCAGTTGTTTCCGTGAGCGGCGATAGCGGCGGAACCAGAACTGGGCAAGGATCGTTGCCGCTGTCACCAACGCGGCAGCGCCCAGCATGATGGCCATATTCCGCTGCCCGCGGGCCTGCGCGGCATCCAGCTCGCGGCTATCAAAGGCGATAAAAATCACCTGCGGGACGCTGGCTTGAGCCAGGGCGCTGTTGCCGCGATTCATCATGCCCATATGGTGGCCGCGGGCCGGATTGAGCGGGCGAAACTGGCGATAGATCTCCATGGCCGGCTGCGGCTCGCTAAGCCGCCGCCAGCGAGCCTGTTCGCCAACCGCCAGCGCACGCATCTGCGCGGGGCTGTAGAGCGTTTGACCCACCTGCTGCGGATCGCTGTGGGCGATGATGACGCCATTGTCATCAGTCACCGCGAACCACAGGACGCCCGGCTGCCAGGCCATCTCTTCCAGCAGGGCCTGCAGCTGCGCGTGGTGCATCCGCATTCCCATGCCAACGCGCGTGCCGGACTCCAGCGCGCGGATCAGTACGCTCCCCTTCTCCTCGATAGTTTGTCGGGCGGCGGTCGTCTCACGACCGTAGTCGCGGACGATCATCGCGGAGAACAGCACCACCAGCAGCACTACCGTACCGGTCAGCAGCCAGCTCAGCGCGCCAGCGGCAGCGTCCCGGGAAAAAGGTTTGATCTTCATCGGCGAGTCCTTGTCATCTCCTTTTCGCTATCAGCAGGATCTTTCAGCAGAAATCATGCCATGTTTCCGCGCGGCCAAACCTGCTCTCAAACATATCGCCTGCGCTTTAGCGAGTAAAAATGACTCGCCGGTCCCGGGCGGAACGGGTCATTTTTACTCGCTCTTCTCTTTAACGGCCTCGGCAGGCCTGCACGGACGGGCTTTTTCAGGCTGGCATGAAAGATGCAATACCGAGAGAAACCACACAGGAGAAAATGCCATGAAACGGAACCGTACCTTACCTCTTGCCCTCGTTACCTTTGCCGCGCTGACCTTCGGCAGCAACACGGCCTGGGCCAACCACCACTGGGGCAACAATAACGGGATCGGCAACCAGGGCTACAGCCAGCTGACCCAGGAGCAGCAGGCTACCGCGCAAAAGCTGCATAACGATTACTATGCGCAAACCAGCGCCCTGCGCCAGCAGTTGCAGTCCAAACGCTATGAGTACAATGCATTGCTCACGGCGCAAAAGCCGGATAGCGGCAAGATTGAAGCCGTCGCTCAGGAGATGGAAGGCTTACGCCAGAAGCTGGATCAGCAGCGAGTGAAATTTGATCTCGCCCTGGCTGAGGCTGGTGTTCCCCGCGGCGCAGGAATGGGATATGGCGGCTGTCGCGGTAGCGGCGGCGGTCATATGGGCATGAATCACTGGTAAAGGTTAGAAGCTTTTTTCCGTCGGCTGCCAGGTGCAGAAGTTTTCATTGGCCACCAGCAGCAGTTGAGAGCCTTCCGGCGCCTCCAGCCAGGCAATGCTCACCGCGGCGGAAGCGTGGCTCTGCCGACGTTCAATGTGCGCCAGAGCCCGACTATCGAGGTCGGGCGTGACCGTCTGCCCTTCACAGGTCAGCACGGTATGCGCGGCGGCGTTCCAGCGTCCCTGACGCAGGACGACCCGTCCCTGGCGGAGGGCGTCGCTGGTCTGGCGGATCTGCTCGGCGCGATAACGGTACAGCGCGACCTGGTCGCTGGAGAGTTGCTGCTTCTGCCCGTCAACTTCCCGCTGCATAAAGCTAAGATCGCCCTGCGCGTCGAAGCGGGCACGAATATGTTCCGGCGGCTTGCCGTAGACATTGAGTTCAATCAGCGTCAGCTGATCGCCCTGCCAGCGATATTCGCTGGTCGAGGTGTCCCCGTGACGCCACGGGCTGAAGGCGGCGAGAAGATGGACTTCATCGCCAGAATCTTTACGCCAGATACGCATCGCCCCCTGGTTGTCCGCATAACCGCTGGCGGTAAATGGTGGTAGCGACGCGTTATGGCTGCAGGCAGTCAGCAACAGGATGCCCGCCAGCGCCAGAGGCCGGCGCCAGACAGACAAAAGGGGCTTAATAGCCCCTTCGATAAAACTGTTCACTGCCACGCGGTCTTACTTAACTGCGTCTTTCAGTGCTTTGCCAGAAACAAATGCCGGCACGTTAGCTGCAGCGATTTTGATCTCTTTACCGGTCTGCGGGTTGCGGCCAGTACGCTCAGCGCGGTGGTTCACTTTGAAGGTACCGAAACCAACCAGTTGAACAGCATCACCTTCTTTCAGAGACTCAGTAATTGCAGCCAGGGTAGATTCCAGGGCAGCTTTAGCCTGTGCTTTGGACAGGTCAGCTTTGTCCGCAATTACATCAATCAGTTGA
Organism: Klebsiella sp. 54; assembly: GCF_018223875.1. Classification (NCBI taxonomy): domain Bacteria; kingdom Pseudomonadati; phylum Pseudomonadota; class Gammaproteobacteria; order Enterobacterales; family Enterobacteriaceae; genus Klebsiella; species Klebsiella sp. 54. The sequence continues at coordinate 26,754 of NZ_JAGRRA010000018.1, read as the reverse complement.
GTCTTGTTCATAAGTTATCCTTACAATGTGTTTATCGCTTGCTAAGCATCGAGTGCGACGGAAATGCCAAAAAAGCACCCTCCTGCATACACGCACCGATAGCCACTTTTTTTCGCCCTCCAAATGTAGACCAGACGGGGGGCGGAATGGAAGCCTTCAGACGCTACAATTCAGGCGGTAAATCACGTTTTCTGGTCTCACTGCTGAAAATTTATACCAATATTGCTCTCGCCGGCCTCACGCAGGTCCGCGCGCAGGCCTTTTATCAGCTCAAGGTCACGCTCTTCGCAGTCGGCCAGCAGGCGGAAAATTTCCCATTGAATGTCCCATTCCTGCTCTACCGCCGGGTTCGCTTTCAGCTCTTCGTCGGTCATTTCGCGACCTTCATGGGTCATTTCCAGCATCGCCACGGTGGTGATGGAGGTTTTGCTCACCTCGATCGCGTGCTCGAGCGTTTCGCCGCTCAGACGCGAATGGATCAGTTCGCTCAACGCCACGCAGGCGTCTATGGCCGGATAAACACCGTACAGGTCGAAATCATCTGCCGCCGGGATCGCCTCTTCCAGTTTCTCCAGCTGACTATCGAAATTCACCTTCGCATCTTTGACCGTCAGCGTTTCCCAGATCAGATCCAGGATACGACGGTACAGCTGGCCGTCGCCAAACTCGGTTTGCTTGCAGAACATCGCGTAGTTGGGGTACATACGCTCGCACAGGCAGGCCATAAAAGTGACATGCTGCCAGCTTTCCAGCTTCTCCAGGCGCAGGTGAATCGGGTTTTGTAACATGATGAATTCTCGAAGTCAGAAATTAGGCGCAGTGTACCTGAATCAGCTGTGATTTGCTTGCCAACGCACAAACGACGGACGGCGGGAAGCCACCGCATCGGCCCAGCGCGTCGGTTCGGGCAGACGATAGCCTCGCATGCAGCGTTCGACCCACATTAAAGCGCTGTCCATGCCTACCCGGTGGCCGGTGCTAATAAACAGCGGGTTGCAGCGCACTTTGCTGCGCCAGACCCAGGCCAGTTGCTCATTTTTATCCATCAGCGGGGCCAGCGCACCGGGCTCATCACCCAGGTCGCCGATTTTGCCGCACAGCCGTTTTTTCGCCACCCCGATGGTCGGCACGTCGATCATCAGGCCAAAATGGCTGGCGACGCCGAGCCGCCGGGGATGGGAGATACCGTGGCCGTCAACAAACAACAGGTCCGGTTTTTGCGAAAGCTGCTCCCACGCCGCCAGCAGCGCAGGGGTTTCGCGAAACGAGAGAAAGCCGGGAATATAGGGCATGGAAGTGGCGACGCGCGCCACCTGATACTCCACCAGCTCCAGTTCAGGCCAGGTCAGCAGCACCATCGCAGCCCGGGTGACCTCCCCTTCCTGCTCAAACCCGACATCCGCGCCGCCGATCAACGTCGGTGGGTCACGATCCAGTCGATCCGCGCGCTCTACCGACGCGGCTAACTGTTGCTGCTGGATACGGAGTGCGGCTAAATCCATATGGCTGATCTCCTACTGGTGATAGGGTGCGGAAAGACGATGCACCGCTTCAACAAAGACGCCCGCATGCTCAGGGTCAACGTCCTGATGGATGCCGTGGCCGAGGTTAAAGACGTGGCCTTCCCCCTGACCAAAGCCGGCGAGGATGGTCGCGACTTCTTCTTCAATACGCGCGGGGGGCGCATAGAGCATGGACGGATCCATGTTGCCCTGCAGCGCGACTTTGTCGCCCACGCGACGACGGGCATCGGCAATATCGGTGGTCCAGTCGAGACCCAGCGCGTCACAGCCGGTCTCCGCCATCGCTTCCAGCCACTGACCGCCGCCTTTGGTGAACAGGGTCACCGGCACGCGGCGGCCTTCGTTTTCCCGCAGCAGGCCATCGACGATTTTATGCATATAGTAGAGGGAAAACTGCTGATAGTCGCGACCGGTCAGCACCCCGCCCCAGGTGTCAAAAATCATTACTGACTGCGCGCCGGCTTTTATCTGCGCGTTGAGGTACAGGGTGACGCTCTTCGCCAGTTTATCCAGCAGCGCGTGCAGCGCCTGCGGTTCGGCGTACATCATCTTTTTGATGACGGTGAAAGCCTTACTGCTGCCACCTTCCACCATGTAGGTCGCCAGCGTCCATGGGCTACCGGAAAAACCGATCAGCGGCACTTCGCCTTTCAGTTCACGGCGAATGGTGCGCACGGCATTCATCACGTAGCCCAGTTCCTGCTCGGGATCCGGGACTGGCAGCTTGTCGACGTCGGCTTTGCTTTTCACCGGCGAGGTGAAGCGCGGGCCTTCGCCTGCCTCAAAGTACAGCCCCAGTCCCATGGCGTCCGGGATGGTCAGGATGTCCGAAAAGAGGATCGCCGCGTCCAGCGGATAACGACGCAGCGGCTGGAGCGTCACTTCGCAGGCCAGCTCGGCATTTTTACACAGCGACATAAAGTCGCCCGCTTGCGCACGGGTGGCTTTGTACTCCGGTAAATAGCGGCCCGCCTGGCGCATCATCCACACCGGGGTGACATCAACCGGCTGACGCAGCAGCGCGCGCAGGTAACGATCGTTCTTCAGTTCGGTCATTTTTACATTCCTTTAGCGTTGATACGCCCAGTGTAACATGTCACTCGAACTCTGCCCGACACATCGCGACGGTATCTTCGATAAGCCGGCGCGCCACCGTACCTGGCGGCGGCAGAAGCGGCAGATCGTCATAGCGGTACCAGTCCGCGCTGAGTAACTCTTTTTTATCCACCACGATATCGCCCTCTGCGTAATCCGCCATAAAGGCAGTCATCAGCGACTGCGGGAACGGCCAGGGTTGAGAAGTCACGTAGCGCAGATTTTTCACCTTGATACCGCTCTCCTCCATCACCTCACGGGCGACCGCCTGCTCAAGGGTTTCGCCAACTTCGACGAATCCGGCCAGCACGGTGTGTACCCCATTGCGATGTCGGGTATGTTGCGCCAGCAGGATCGCATCGTCGCGACGGATAGCGACGATAATGCACGGGGCGATTTGCGGGTAGTAACGTTCACGGCAGTGGCTGCACAGCATCGCCCATTCACTTTTACTGGCATGCATCGGGTGGCCGCAGTAGCCGCAAAATTTATGCGATCGGTAAAATTCGGCAAGCTGGATCCCTCGCCCCGCCAGCTGGAATAGACCCGGATCCTGATCCAGCACCTGGCGTAACGATCCCATGTCATGGCGGCGATCCTGGCGCACCATCCAGACGGGCTCCCCCTGCCATTCGCCAATATGCAGCGCATGCTGGCCGACAAGATCGAAATTAACCGCTTCGCCATGTGGTAATTCTCCACCAGGCAACCATAATTTTTGTTCGTGACTGACAACCCACCAGCCGCGATCTAATTTTTCAATAATACGATCCATATCTATTGCACTACCTTTGCTTCACTGGCATGTTGTTAACATTATATTTACATTTTGGTGAGCAGATTTAAATCAAAACTAGCGGAGTCAATCATGCTAAACCAGCTGGAAAATCTGACGGAGCGCGTTGGCGGTAGTAATGAACTGGTCGATCGCTGGCTACAAGTGCGTAAGCATCTGCTCGTGGCTTACTACAATCTGGTTGGCCTGAAACCGGGCAAAGAGTCGTTTATGCGGATAAACGAAAAGGCGCTGGATGACTTTTGCCAAAGCCTGGTGGATTACCTCTCGTCCGGTCATTTTAGTATTTATGAACGCATTATTGGCGAAATGGAAGGCGATACCCCACTTTTAGCCGCCACCCGGCTTTACCCGCAGCTGGAAGCCAATACCCAGCAGATGATGGACTACTACGATACCTGCCTCGAAAACGCCATTGATCATGATAACTACCTTGAATTTCAGCAGGCGCTGTCGGATATCGGCGAGTCGCTGGAAGCGCGTTTCGCCCTGGAAGATAAACTGATCGCCCTCGCCGTCGCCCATCACCTGAGCGATGAGGTGCGCGATAATATTGCCCCGACCGCTTGAGTTGTGCGCAATTAACGAGTAGTTTACCTCCATTCCCCCTCCCCGGAGGGGATGTCATCTTGTCGGAGTGCTTATTTTCCATGTGAAGGCTACATGGAAAAGGCTGAGACCGTTAATTCGGGATCCGCGGAACCTGATCAGGCTAATACCTGCGAAGGGAACAAGAGTAAACTGCTGTTCGCGTCAGTCCGTCAGGGCCGATCGCATCTGTTACTCCATCCGTCGTCTGACAAGCCATGTCCTTTATATCTGGAATGCGCTATGTCTACTACCAAACTGACCCGTCGTGAGCTACGCGAGCACGCGCAGCGATTTATCGATACGCTGGAAGGCGCTGCTTTTCCTAATTCGCGCCGTATCTACATTCAAGGTTCACAAGCGGATATCCGCGTCCCAATGCGCGAAATCCAGCTCAGCCCGACCCTCGTCGGCGGCGATAACGATAACCCCCATTACGAAGCCAACGAACCGATCCCGGTGTATGACACCTCCGGGCCTTATGGCGACCCGGATATTGGCATTGATGTCCGCCAGGGGCTGGCCAGGCTGCGCCAGCCGTGGATCGACGCACGTAATGACTGCGCCCCGCTCAGCGAACGCAGCTCGGCCTATACCAAAGCGCGGCTGGCCGATGACGGCCTCGATGAGCTGCGCTTCAATAGCCAGCTGACGCCAAAACGCGCCGTTGCCGGCAAATGTGTTACCCAACTGCACTACGCCCGCCAGGGGATCGTCACCCCGGAGATGGAGTTCATCGCTATACGCGAAAACATGGGCCGTGAACGTATTCGCAGCGAAGTTCTGCGCCAGCAGCATGCCGGAGAAGGCTTCGGCGCCCGCCTGCCGGAAAACATTACCCCCGAGTTCGTCCGCGATGAAGTGGCCGCCGGGCGCGCCATCATCCCGGCCAATATCAACCACCCGGAGTCTGAGCCGATGATTATCGGGCGCAACTTCCTGGTGAAAGTGAATGCTAATATCGGCAACTCGGCGGTGACCTCTTCCATCGAAGAAGAGGTCGAGAAACTGGTCTGGTCTACCCGCTGGGGCGCCGATACGGTGATGGATCTCTCTACCGGCCGCTATATCCACGAAACCCGCGAGTGGATCCTGCGTAACAGTCCGGTCCCCATCGGCACTGTGCCGATTTACCAGGCGCTGGAGAAGGTCAACGGCATCGCCGAGAACCTCACCTGGGAAGTCTTCCGCGATACCCTGCTGGAACAGGCCGAACAGGGAGTCGACTACTTCACCATTCACGCCGGCGTACTGCTGCGCTACGTCCCGATGACCGCGAAGCGTCTGACCGGCATCGTCTCGCGCGGCGGCTCGATCATGGCCAAATGGTGCCTGTCGCACCATCAGGAAAACTTCCTCTACCAGCACTTCCGCGAAATCTGCGAAATCTGCGCCGCCTATGACGTTTCGCTGTCGCTGGGCGATGGCCTGCGCCCCGGCTCCATTCAGGATGCCAACGACGAAGCACAGTTCTCCGAGCTGCGCACCCTCGGCGAGCTGACGAAAATCGCCTGGGAGTATGACGTGCAGGTGATGATCGAAGGTCCCGGCCACGTGCCGATGCAGATGATCCGCCGCAATATGACCGAAGAGCTGGAGCACTGCCACGAAGCGCCGTTCTACACCCTCGGGCCGCTCACCACCGACATTGCGCCGGGCTACGACCATTTCACCTCCGGCATCGGCGCGGCGATGATCGGCTGGTTCGGCTGCGCCATGCTGTGCTATGTCACGCCGAAAGAGCATCTCGGCTTGCCCAACAAAGAGGATGTGAAGCAGGGATTGATTACCTACAAAATCGCCGCCCACGCCGCTGACCTGGCGAAAGGCCATCCAGGGGCGCAGATCCGCGATAACGCCATGTCGAAGGCGCGCTTCGAATTCCGCTGGGAAGACCAGTTTAACCTCGCGCTGGATCCGTTCACCGCTCGGGCCTATCACGATGAAACCCTGCCGCAGGAATCCGGCAAAGTTGCCCACTTCTGCTCCATGTGCGGTCCGAAATTCTGCTCAATGAAGATCACTCAGGAAGTCCGCGACTACGCCGCCAGGCAGGCCATCGACGCCGGCATGGCCGATATGTCGCATCACTTCCGCGCCCGCGGCGGCGAAATCTACCTGAAACAGGAGGAAGTCTGATGTATCAGCCTGATTTTCCACCCGTCCCGTTTCGTCTCGGGCTCTACCCGGTAGTGGACAGCGTGGCGTGGATTGAACGCCTGCTCGAAGCTGGAGTACGCACCCTTCAGTTACGCATCAAGGACCGACGCGACAGCGAGGTGGAGGATGACGTCATCGCCGCCATCGCCCTTGGCCGCCGCTATCACGCCCGGCTGTTCATTAACGATTACTGGCGACTGGCGATCAAGCACCAGGCCTACGGCGTACATCTCGGACAAGAAGATCTGGAAACCACCGATCTGAGCGCCATCCGCAAAGCCGGGCTACGTCTTGGCGTCTCCACCCATGACGATATGGAGATTGATATCGCCCTGGCGGCGCGTCCCTCTTACATCGCTCTGGGTCACGTCTTCCCGACGCAAACCAAACAGATGCCCTCCGCGCCGCAGGGACTCGAGCAGCTTGCCAGACATATCCAACGCCTGGCGGATTACCCCACCGTGGCGATCGGCGGAATTAGCCTTGAAAAGGCCCCGGCGGTGCTGGCGACCGGCGTCGGCAGCATCGCTGTGGTCAGCGCCATCACCCAGGCGGCGGACTGGCGGGCAGCAACCGACCAGCTGCTGGCGCTGGCAGGAGCGGGCGATGAATGATCACGACTTTATGCGCTATAGCCGCCAGCTGCTGCTGGAGGATATTGCCATCGAGGGTCAGCAGAAGCTGTTAGCCAGCCGGGTGCTGATTATCGGCCTTGGCGGGCTGGGCTCCCCGGCGGCGCTCTATCTGGCCGGGGCTGGCGTCGGGACGCTGACCCTGGCCGATGACGACGCCGTGCATCTCAGCAATCTGCAGCGGCAGATCCTGTTCACCAGCGCGGATATCGATCGGCCAAAAGCCGCGGCGGCAAAGACGCGGCTCAGCCAGCTAAATCCGCAGATCACACTGGTTGCGCTCCAGCAGCGCTTAAGCGGCGAGGCGCTGCGCGCCGAGGTGGCGAAAGCGGACGTGGTGCTGGACTGTACCGATAACATGGTCACCCGCCAGGCGATCAATGCCGCCTGCGTGGCCCTCGACATCCCGTTAGTGACCGCCAGCGCCGTCGGCTTCGGCGGTCAGCTGATGGTGCTCACCCCGCCCTGGACACAGGGCTGCTATCGCTGCCTGTGGCCGGATAGCGACGAACCGCAGCGCAACTGCCGCACCGCGGGGATCGTCGGCCCGGTGGTCGGCATGATGGGCACGCTGCAGGCGCTGGAGGCGATTAAGCTGCTCAGCGGCATGACGACGCCGCGCAACACACTGCGGCTGTTCGACGCCCGCACCAGCAGCTGGCGTAACCTGGCGCTACAGCGCTCCCGGGGCTGCCCGGTGTGCGGAGGGCGACATGCAGATCTGGTTTAACGACGAGCCGCTGGCGTGCGCCGACAATCTCAGCGTGAGCGCCCTGCTGACCCAGCTCGAACAGCTGCAGCCGGGCGTCGCGCTGGCGCTCAATCAACACATTCTGCCGCGCGATCGGTGGGAAGATCATCTCTTGCAGGAAGGCGATCGAGTCCTGCTTTTTCAGGTTATCGCTGGAGGCTGACATGTTACGTATTGCAGACAAAACATTTGAATCCCATCTTTTCACCGGTACCGGCAAATTCGCCGCCCCGGGGGTGATGGTTGAGGCGATTCGCGCCTCGGGCAGCCAGCTGGTCACCCTGGCAATGAAGCGCGTCGATTTACGTCAGCACAATGACGCCATCCTCGCCCCGCTGCTGGCGGCGGGGGTCAGCCTGCTGCCGAATACCTCGGGCGCCAAGACGGCGGAAGAGGCGGTGTTTGCCGCCCGCCTGGCACGGGAGGCTCTGGGCACCCACTGGCTGAAACTGGAGATCCACCCGGACGCCCGCTGGTTGCTGCCCGACCCGATTGAAACCCTGAAAGCGGCGGAGCTGCTGGTCCGCGAAGGGTTCGTGGTGCTGCCCTACTGCGGCGCCGACCCGGTGCTGTGTAAACGACTGGAAGAGGCTGGCTGCGCGGCGGTGATGCCCCTGGGCGCGCCGATCGGCTCAAATCAGGGGCTGGAAACCAAAGCCATGCTGGAGATTATTATCGAACAGGCGACGGTGCCGGTGGTCGTCGACGCCGGCATCGGCGTTCCGAGCCATGCGGCGCAGGCGCTGGAAATGGGAGCGGACGCGGTGCTGGTCAATACCGCTATTGCCGTCGCCGACGATCCCGTGGCCATGGCCCACGCCTTCCGTATGGCGGTCGAGGCCGGCTTGCTGGCCCGTCAGGCCGGACCGGGGGCGCGCAGCGCGCAGGCGCAGGCCACCAGCCCGCTCACCGGATTCCTGGAGGCGCTGGCATGAAAACCTTTAGCGATCGCTGGCGGCAGCTGGAGTGGGACGACATCCGCCTGCGCATCAACAGTAAAACCGCCGCCGATGTCGAACAGGCGCTGGCGGCCAAACAGCTGACCCGCGACGATATGATGGCACTGCTTTCGCCAGCGGCGGCCGGGTATCTTGAACCTCTGGCCCAGCGCGCGCAGCGGCTTACCCGCCAGCGCTTCGGCAATACCGTCAGCTTCTACGTGCCGCTGTATCTCTCCAACCTGTGCGCCAACGACTGCACCTACTGCGGCTTCTCGATGAGCAATCGCATTAAGCGCAAGACGCTGGATGCCGCCGAGATTGCCCGCGAGTGCGCCGCGATCCGCGACCTGGGTTTTGAGCATCTGCTGCTGGTAACCGGTGAGCATCAGGGCAAGGTGGGAATGGATTATTTCCGCCAGCACCTGCCGGCAATCCGCAGCCAGTTTGCCTCGCTGCAGATGGAGGTACAGCCGCTGGCGACCGACGAGTATGCCGAGCTGAAAACCCTGGGGCTCGACGGGGTGATGGTCTATCAGGAGACCTATCACGAAGGTATGTACGCCCAGCACCATCTGAAAGGGAAAAAACAGGATTTCTTCTGGCGGCTGGATACGCCGGATCGCCTGGGCGAGGCGGGGATCGATAAGATCGGCCTTGGCGCGCTGATCGGCCTTTCCGACAGCTGGCGAGTGGACTGCTTTATGGTCGCTGAGCACCTGTTGTGGCTGCAGCAACGCTACTGGCGCAGCCGCTATTCGGTCTCCTTCCCGCGTCTGCGTCCCTGCGCCGGCGGCATTGAACCAGCCTCGCTAATGGATGAGCGTCAGCTGGTGCAGACCATCTGCGCCTTCCGCCTGCTGGCGCCGGAGGTTGAGCTGTCGCTATCCACCCGCGAATCCCCCTGGTTCCGCGACCGGGTGATCCCGCTGGCGATCAATAACGTCAGCGCCTTCTCCAAAACCCAGCCCGGGGGTTACGCCGACGATCATCCGGAGCTTGAGCAGTTCGCGCCGCACGATGGCCGTCGACCTGAAGAAGTCGCCAGCGCGCTGGCTGCCCGCGGCCTGCAGCCGGTATGGAAAGACTGGGACAGCTGGCTGGGACGCGCCTCGCAAATCTCATGATGAACAGTGTAAGCGCCTGATATTTTTGCGCGTCTGCACGAGAGATGAAAAACGGGAACTGGCCCGCCAGGCGCCCTTTTTCTATTCTGCCCGGGTCAGCAGCGGACGCTGACCAGGGCGAACCTTTTCTTCCTCATTTTCGCCCTGCCTCTCCGCGCTGAACGAGGGCCTGTGCATTATCGCCGAATATAAATCACGATACATGAAGGCCTCAGAGTTATAATTGAGCAATAGTTAACTGATTCGATCGGCAGGCGCCGCAGTCACAACCTGCGTTCGGACCCATGGTTTATACATCCGGGACGATTAACGATTCATGGCTCTACACAACAGAAAGCTCTCTTTCACGACGCCGATCGTCGTGGGGTTTGCCGGCATCTTGCTCAGTTTTATGCTGATCGCTATTTTTGTCACCCTGGCGCAGCGGAAAGATTTTCTTGAAGATTATCACGACATTAACCGCAACTTTACCCACAACCTGGCGATCAACTATACGGAAACCCTGCTGCGGGAAAATGATTTTATCCTTGGGCGCGCGGTCGCCTTCTTTGCCCGCAATGACGAACTGAATCGCGCCGTCAATGTGGAGCCGGAGAAAGGATTAACGACGCTGATGCAGTTACAGAACATGATGCCGAGCGTCTCATCCATCTCACTGGCGGATACCGAGGGCCACTATCTGCGCGCCCCGGAGGTGCTGGAAAATGAAGACAGCCGGGCTTTCGATCCCAGAACGCGGCCCTGGTTTATCAAACAGGCGGAAGCCAGCACCTTCAGCCACTACACCAGCCCATATATGGATTTTTTTACCCACCATCCGACGATTACCATTTTCAAACCCATCATCACCCCGGAAGGGAAACTCAAGGGCAGCCTGGCCTTTCATCTTGATCTCACCTCCATGGGGTTCGCGCTGCGTCAGATGGTGGCCCCCGTACAGGGCGAGTTTTTTGTGGTGCAGCGTGATGGCAAAGTGGTCCTGCACTCCGACCCTGGTGCGCTGTTTAAACCCTTCGTCAGTAATGAGCTGATGGATAAAATGACCAGCGGCGAGGGGCAGCTTTACGATCCCGGAAGCGACACCTGGTATTACTATTACTCCTTTACCAATCCCGACTGGTTTGTGATTTTCCGTGTTGATAACACCACCCTGGTCAATCTGACGCGCCATGAAACCAATTTAGTGATCGGCGGTTTTGCCCTCGCGGCGATCATCATCATCCTGTTCGGCCTTTATCTGCGTCATGCCTCCCGCACCGTGCTGATGAATATCATCAATGCGATTAAAACCGGCGACGTCAAACGCGCCCCCCGCCTCGAGGCGATGCTGAGTAAAGCCATTGAAACTAATAAGCAGCGCGAGCTGACCTACGTCCGCCAGGCGACCATCGACGCGCTCACCGGCTGCAAGAACCGCCGCGCCTTCGATAGCGATATTGCCGCGCTGATGAACGATCATCAGCCGTTCGCCCTCGCGCTGGTCGATATCGATAACTTCAAATCGATCAACGACACCTGGGGTCACCTCAACGGCGATATCGTTCTGCGAAACGTCGCCCGCGAAGGACTGCAGGTCCTCCAGCCGCTGGAGATATCCCTCTATCGCTATGGTGGCGAAGAGTTCGCGGTGGTCTTTCCTGCCGAACATATTGATAACGCCCGCACGCTGCTGGAAACATGGCGGGTAAACGTCGAACGGCGCACCTGGCGCGAAGATGGCCTGACGGTCACCTTCAGCGCCGGGCTGGGGGAATGGAACATGGAGCCGCTGGATAAGCTGGTGGTGAGCGTCGATGAAGCGCTGTACAAAGCCAAACAGCAGGGTAAAAACCGCATCCTGCGCGCCTAGGGCTTCAGGGCCGCAACCGCCCACTTCGGTGGGCTTTTTTATTTTTTTCGGCAAAAATGAAACCGGTTTCAATTTTTGTGTGATGACTTACACACAATCACGGTAAAGCGGTTGTCGCATCGCCAGGGCCGCGATAAAGATAAGACATCACGGAACACAAGGGCCACTGACTATGAAGAATATCGTTTTGTGCTGTGCCGCCGGTATGTCTACCAGCATGCTGGTTCAGCGTATGCAAGATGCCGCGCAGAAGAAAGGTGTTGAAGTCTCCATCAAGGCCGTACCGGTCGCCGAGTTTAAAGATAATCTGGCCGCCGCCGACATTATTCTGCTCGGCCCGCAGGTGAAATATGAGCAGGCGAAGCTGCAGGCGCTGGCCGACCCGTTAGGCAAAAAGGTCGCCGTGATCGATATGATGGACTACGGCATGATGAAAGGTGATGCCGTTCTGGATAAAGCCCTTAAGATGCTGGAGTAATCGATGGAAGATTTAGAAACGATCATCATGGAGCTGCTGGTTAACGCGGGTTCTGCGCGCAGCGCGGCGCTCACGGCGCTACAGCTGGCGCGGAAAGGCGATTTTGCCGCAGCGGAGCAGGCCATGGCCGAGTCCCATGAGTTCGTCAAACATGCGCATAAAATTCAGACCCAGCTTATCGGCCTGGATGAAGGCAGCGGTAAGTTACCGGTCAACCTGATCACCGTGCATTCTCAGGACCATCTGATGAACGCCATGGTCATTCAGGATCTGGCGACCGATATGATTGAACTATACCGTCGCCTGCCCCTCGCGCAATAATCTCTCGAATTTAACGGGCGTCGCTGCCGGCGCCCGTCCCCGCTTACAGAAAGCCGTACATCGCCGCGAATACCCAGCCAAACACGCAGGAGACGCCAACGCCGATGAGCCCGGGCAGGATAAAGCTGTGGTTAATCACAAAGCGGCCAATATGGGTGGTCCCTGAGCGGTCAAACTGGATCGCCGCCAGATCGCTTGGGTAGGTCGGCAGAATATAGTAGCCATAGCAGGCCGGCGCGGAAGCCACGATATAGGCCGGGTCGACGCCGATGGCCAGGGCCACCGGCACAATCGCCGCCAGCGCTGCCGCCTGCGAGTTCACAAACTTCGAAACCAGCAGCAGAACGATGGCATAGGCCCATGGATACTCTTTGACCATCTCCCCGAGTACGCCTTTAATCTCGGTCATGTGCGCGCCAAACATGGTCTCCGCCATCCAGGCGATGCCGTACACCGCGACGATAGCGATCATTCCCGAACGAAAGACCTCATTTTTGGAAATCGATGCCGGGTTGGTTTTAGTAATGATGATGATCAGCGCCCCGGAAAGCAGCATAAACATCTGGATCACCAGCACCATCGACAGCGGTTTACCGTCAAAGGCCGGACGCAGTTCAGAGAAGGCGCCAAGCAGCGCCACCACAGCGATGGAGGCCAGAAAAATCCACATCGCTATCCAGTTGCTGGTGGGCAGCTTTTTATCCAGCAGCGTCGCCGTATCGCCATAGACGTAATGGCGGTTCTCCGGTACCGCAATAAACGCCTGGAAGGCTTCGTCTTTATCCAGATCTTTGCCGCGGAACCAGCTGAAGATGCCGATCGCTAAAATGCCCAGCAGCGTGGACGGAATGGTTATCGCCAGCAGATCGAGAAACTCCAGATGTTTACCGTTAAAGGTAAAATTCCCCAGCATCGCCACCAGCGAAACCACCGCCACCGAGACCGGGCTGGCGATGATCCCCATCTGGGCGCCAATGGAGCTGGCGGCCATCGGACGCTCCGGGCGAATGTTATTCTTAATCGCCACATCGTAGATAATCGGCAGGATGGTATACACCACGTGACCGGTACCGCAGAGGATGGTCAGCGTGCAGGTGACGAAAGGCGCCACAATAGAGACATATTTTGGGTTACGCCGCAGCAGCTTCTCAGCAATCTGCAGCATAACATCCAGACCGCCGGATGCCTGCAGCGTCGCCGAGGCCGCCACCACCGCAATGATCACCAGCATCACATCAACCGGCGGTTTGCCCGGCTGGAGATGAAAAACAAAAACGAGGATCACCAAACCGATGCCGCCCAGCAGCCCCAGCGCAATACCGCCTTTTCGGGCACCATAAAACAGACAAATTAAGATAATAATGAGTTGTATCGCGAATTCCATGCAGCCCCCAGAGCCTGTCCGCTCAGACCTAAAGTAATGATCCATACCTGTCTGCCGGGGTTATTTCTGCGCCTTGTTGGGGGAAGCATGAGATGCAGCGATCCCTCTCCGGAGCCGTCGCGCCGAAGATAAAGCAGCAGCAGTAATCCCATGATTCATCAGGTATTTTGAATATATCCTCTTTGAATTGATTATTTTTTGATATGAGTAGAAGTTTTACCCATATATAAAGAAAGGTTTTTTGAGGTGATAGATTAATGGATATTTTGTATGAATTAATTGCTAAAAAATTGCAGCCTGGATATGGCGTAAATGTAATTAAAGACGGGTACCGCGGAGAACAGGCAATAAAAAAGCCGGTCAGGAAACCTGACCGGCTTTTCAGCAGTACATCAACGATTAATCGTTGTCAGAACCGCCCAGACCTGCGTTCAGCAGCTCTGCCAGGTTGGCAGATGCTTCTTCCACGCTCACCTGCGGTGCCGCCGGCAGTTCGCCAGCAGCGCGACGGCGCATACGATCCTGGTGGTACGCATAACCGGTACCGGCCGGGATCAGACGACCCACGATGACGTTCTCTTTCAGACCGCGCAGTTCGTCGCGTTTGCCCGCAACGGCTGCTTCGGTCAGCACGCGAGTGGTCTCCTGGAACGATGCAGCGGAGATGAAGGACTCGGTGGCCAGAGACGCTTTGGTGATACCCAGCAGATCGCGGGAGAACGTTGCGCCCACTTTGCCGTTCGCTTCCAGTTCGCGGTTCGCGATCTTGACGCGGGAGTATTCCACCTGCTCGCCTTCGAGGAAGTCGGAGCTGCCTGCGCTTTCGATGGTGGCTTTACGCAGCATCTGACGAACGATAACTTCGATGTGTTTATCGTTAATCTTAACGCCCTGCAGACGGTATACGTCCTGTACTTCGTTAACAATGTAACGGGTCACAGCATGTACGCCACGCAGACGCAGAATGTCGTGCGGCGCTTCCGGACCGTCGGAAACCACGTCACCACGTTCTACACGTTCACCTTCGAACACGTTGAGCTGACGCCATTTCGGAATCATCTCTTCGTACGGTTCGCTACCGTCTACCGGGGTGATAACCAGGCGACGTTTCCCTTTGGTTTCTTTACCGAAGGAAATGATACCGCTGATTTCAGCCAGGATTGCCGGCTCTTTCGGACGACGTGCTTCGAACAGGTCCGCAACGCGCGGCAGACCACCGGTGATGTCCTTGGTACCGCCGGATTCCTGCGGAATACGCGCCAGGGTGTCACCAGAGCTGATCTGTACGCCATCTTCCAGCTGAACAATCGCTTTACCCGGCAGGAAGTACTGAGCAGGCATATCGGTACCTGGGATCAGAACGTCGTTGCCCTGAGCATCAACGATTTTCAGCGCCGGACGCAGATCTTTACCACCTGCGGTACGTTCTGCAGAGTCCAGAACCACCAGCGAAGACAGACCGGTCAGCTCGTCGGTCTGACGAGTAATGGTCTGGCCGTCGATCATGTCAGTGAAGCGGATGAAACCACTCACTTCGGTGATAACAGGCATGGTGTGCGGATCCCAGTTTGCGACGGTTTCACCGCCGGCAACCTGCTCACCGTCGCCTTTCGCCATAACCGCACCGTAAGGCACTTTATAGCTCTCTTTGGTACGGCCGAATTCGTCGATCAGTTTCAGCTCGGTGTTACGGGAAGTGATAACCAGTTTACCGCTGGAGTTCACAACCGACTTCGCGTTGCTGAGCTTGATGCTACCTTTGTTTTTCACCTGGATGCTGGATTCAGCAGCCGCACGAGATGCCGCACCACCGATGTGGAACGTACGCATCGTCAGCTGTGTACCCGGCTCACCGATGGACTGTGCCGCGATAACGCCGATAGCCTCACCTTTGTTGATGATGTGGCCACGCGCCAGGTCACGACCATAGCAGTGCGCACATACACCAAAGTCGGTGTCACAGGATACAACGGAACGCACTTTCACGGAGTCAACGGAGTTCGCTTCCAGCAGGTCACACCAGTGCTCGTGCAGCAGCGTGTTGCGTGGAACCAGAATATCCGCGGTACCCGGCTTCAGCACGTCTTCCGCAGTCACACGACCCAGTACGCGATCGCGCAGCGGCTCTTTAACGTCGCCACCTTCGATAACCGGCGTCATGGTGATGCCTTCCAGGGTGCCGCAGTCGTCTTCAGTGACGACCAGGTCCTGGGCAACGTCGACCAGACGACGAGTCAGGTAACCGGAGTTCGCTGTTTTCAGTGCGGTATCCGCCAGACCTTTACGCGCACCGTGCGTGGAGATGAAGTACTGGAGTACGTTCAGACCTTCACGGAAGTTCGCGGTGATCGGCGTTTCGATGATGGAGCCATCCGGCTTCGCCATCAGACCACGCATACCGGCCAGCTGACGAATCTGTGCAGCAGAACCACGCGCACCGGAGTCGGCCATCATGTAGATGCTGTTGAAGGAAACCTGCTGCTCTTCCTGACCGTCACGGTTAATCACGGTTTCGGTTTGCAGGTTATCCATCATCGCTTTGGATACACGATCGTTCGCCGCAGCCCAGATATCGATAACTTTGTTGTAGCGTTCGCCCGCGGTCACCAGACCGGACTGGAACTGTTCCTGAATCTCAGCAACTTCCGCTTCCGCTTCGCTGATGATTTCGTATTTTTTCTCCGGGATGACCATGTCATCGATACCAACGGATGCACCTGAACGCGCTGCGTAAGCAAAGCCGGTGTACATCGTCTGGTCCGCGAAAATAACGGTCGGTTTCAGGCCCAGAATACGGTAACAGGTGTTCAGCATCTTGGAGATCGCTTTCTTACCGAGCGCCTGGTTCACGATAGAGAACGGCAGGCCTTTCGGTACGATCATCCACAGAATGGCACGGCCAATGGTCGTGTCTTTCAGGCTGGTTTTCGCGACAAACTCACCATTGTCGTCTTTTTCGTATTCAGTGATACGCACTTTAACGCGCGCATGCAGAGAGGCCAGGCCGGCGCGATAAATACGCTCAGCTTCTTTCGGGCCAGTCAGCACCATGCCTTCGCCTTTGGCGTTAACACTGTCACGGGTCATGTAGTACAGACCCAGTACAACGTCCTGAGACGGAACGATGATTGGTTCGCCGTTCGCCGGGGACAGGATGTTGTTGGTAGACATCATCAGCGCACGCGCTTCCAGCTGGGCTTCCAGCGTCAGCGGTACGTGAACAGCCATCTGGTCACCATCGAAGTCGGCGTTGTATGCCGCACAAACCAGCGGGTGAAGCTGGATGGCTTTACCTTCGATCAGAACCGGTTCGAATGCCTGAATACCCAGACGGTGCAGGGTCGGCGCACGGTTCAGCAGAACCGGGTGTTCGCGGATCACTTCGTCCAGGATATCCCAAACGACAGCTTCTTCGCGCTCAACCATCTTCTTAGCGGCTTTGATGGTGGTGGCCAGGCCACGCAGTTCCAGCTTGCCGTAGATGAACGGTTTGAACAGCTCCAGCGCCATTTTCTTCGGCAGACCGCACTGATGCAGACGCAGGTATGGACCTACGGTGATAACAGAACGACCGGAGTAGTCAACGCGCTTACCGAGCAGGTTCTGACGGAAACGACCCTGTTTACCTTTGATCATATCGGCCAAAGATTTCAGAGGACGTTTGTTAGAACCGGTGATCGCACGACCGCGACGACCGTTGTCCAGCAGGGCATCTACCGCTTCCTGCAGCATACGTTTTTCGTTGCGTACGATGATGTCCGGCGCAGCCAGATCCAGCAGACGTTTCAGACGGTTGTTACGGTTGATCACGCGACGATACAGATCGTTGAGGTCAGACGTCGCGAAACGACCGCCATCCAGCGGAACCAGCGGACGCAGATCTGGCGGCAGTACCGGCAGAACGGTCAGGATCATCCACTCCGGCTTGTTGCCAGACTGTACGAAGGCTTCCAGCAGCTTAATGCGCTTGGTCAGCTTTTTACGCTTGGTTTCGGAGTTGGTTTCGTTCAGCTCTTCACGCAGCTGCTCGCACTCCTGCTCCAGATCCATATTGCGCAGCAGCGCCTGGATCGCTTCCGCACCCATCTTCGCGTCGAATTCGTCACCGAACTCTTCCAGCGCGTCCAGGTACTGTTCTTCCGTCAGAATCTGGTTGCGTTCGAGGTTGGTCATGCCACCTTCGATAACCACATAGGATTCAAAGTACAGTACACGTTCGATATCGCGCAGCGGCATATCCAGCAGCAGGCCGATACGGGACGGCAGAGATTTCAGGAACCAGATGTGCGCAGTCGGACATGCCAGCTCGATGTGGCCCATGCGCTCACGACGCACTTTAGTCTGGGTCACTTCAACGCCGCACTTCTCACAGATCACACCGCGGTGTTTCAGGCGCTTGTACTTACCGCACAGGCACTCATAGTCTTTTACCGGCCCAAAGATACGGGCGCAGAAAAGGCCGTCACGCTCAGGTTTGAACGTACGGTAGTTAATGGTTTCCGGCTTTTTAACTTCACCGAAAGACCATGAACGGATCATGTCTGGCGAAGCCAGAGCAATTTTGATCGCATCAAACTCTTCGGTTTTAGTTTGCGCTTTCAGAAACTTTAATAAGTCTTTCACGGATTTGCTCCCGTCGGAGTTAGCACATTCCGCTGCCGGGCGTTAACCCGGCAGCAGTGACCTGTTTGAGCGAGAATTACTCGTCTTCCAGTTCGATGTTGATGCCCAGCGAGCGAATTTCTTTCAACAGTACGTTGAAGGATTCCGGCATGCCCGGTTCCATCTGGTGATTGCCGTCCACGATGTTTTTATACATCTTAGTACGACCGTTCACGTCATCAGACTTAACGGTGAGCATTTCCTGCAGGGTGTAAGCTGCGCCGTATGCTTCCAGCGCCCACACTTCCATCTCACCGAAGCGCTGACCACCGAACTGCGCCTTACCACCCAGCGGCTGCTGAGTAACCAGGCTGTAAGAACCGGTGGAACGCGCGTGCATTTTGTCGTCGACCAGGTGGTTCAGTTTCAGCATGTACATGTAACCCACGGTTACCGGACGCTCGAACTGCTCACCGGTGCGGCCGTCGAACAGGGTGATCTGACCGGAAGTCGGCAGGTCGCCCAGCTGCAGCAGCGCTTTAATTTCCGCTTCTTTCGCACCGTCGAACACCGGCGTTGCGATCGGCATACCTTTACGCAGGTTTTCAGCCAGACGCAGAACTTCTTCATCGCTGAAGGTATTCAGGTCAACTTTCTGACGAACGTCAGCGCCCAGATCGTAGGCACGCTGGATGAACTCGCGCAGTTTCGCGACTTCCTGCTGCTGTTTCAGCATGGCGTTGATCTTATCGCCGATGCCTTTCGCAGCCATACCCAGGTGAGTTTCCAGGATCTGACCGATGTTCATACGAGACGGTACGCCCAGCGGGTTGAGGACGATATCTACCGGCGTACCGTTAGCATCGTGCGGCATATCTTCGATCGGGTTGATCTTAGAGATAACACCCTTGTTACCGTGACGACCCGCCATCTTGTCACCAGGCTGGATACGGCGTTTAACGGCCAGGTATACCTTAACAATCTTCAGCACGCCCGGTGCCAGATCGTCGCCTTGGGTGATTTTGCGGCGTTTCGCTTCGAGTTTTTTCTCGAACTCGTGTTTCAGTTCGTCGTACTGCTCAGCCAGCTGTTCCAGCTGATTTTGTTTCTCTTCGTCGGTCAGGCCCAGTTCCAGCCAGCGATCGCGCGGCAGTTTGTCGAGCTTCTCAGCTTCAACGCCACCGGAGACCAGCACCGCGTAGATACGACTGAACAGACCGGCTTCGAGGATCTGCAGTTCTTCAGACAGGTCTTTTTTGGCCTGCTTCAGCTGCATCTCTTCGATTTCCAGCGCACGTTTGTCTTTTTCTACGCCGTCACGGGTAAAGACCTGAACGTCGATAACGGTACCAGAGACACCGTTCGGTACGCGCAGAGAAGAGTCTTTAACGTCAGACGCTTTCTCACCGAAGATCGCACGCAGCAGTTTCTCTTCCGGCGTCAGCTGGGTTTCACCTTTCGGCGTAACCTTACCAACCAGAATGTCGCCGCCGGTCACTTCCGCACCGATATAAACGATACCGGACTCATCCAGTTTGGAGAGCGCAGCTTCACCCACGTTCGGGATGTCAGCGGTGATCTCTTCCGGCCCCAGCTTGGTGTCACGGGACACGCACGCCAGTTCCTGAATGTGGATAGTGGTGAAACGGTCTTCCTGGACAACACGCTCGGAAACGAGGATGGAGTCTTCGAAGTTGTAGCCGTTCCACGGCATGAACGCTACGCGCATGTTCTGACCCAGCGCCAGCTCACCGAGGTCGGTGGACGGGCCGTCGGCCAGCACGTCGCCGCGCTCAATAGGTTCGCCCAGGGACACGCAAGGCATCTGGTTGATGCAGGTGTTCTGGTTAGAACGGGTGTACTTAGTCAGGTTATAGATGTCGATACCTGCTTCGCCCGGGTACATCTCGTCTTCGTTAACTTTGATAACGATACGGGAAGCATCCACGTACTGAACGGTACCGCCACGTTTAGCCACCGCAGTAACACCGGAGTCGACGGCCACAGCACGTTCCATACCGGTACCAACCAGCGGCTTATCAGCGCGCAGAGTCGGAACGGCCTGACGTTGCATGTTTGCACCCATCAATGCACGGTTGGCGTCATCGTGTTCCAGGAACGGGATCAGGGACGCACCGACGGATACCACCTGCTGGGTGGATACGTCCATGTAGTCAACCTGGTCACGGCTGAACAAGCTGGATTCGCCTTTGCTACGGCAGGTCACCAGGTCTTCTACGAAGTGGCCGTTTTCATCCAGGTTGGAGTTCGCCTGAGCGATAACGTAGTTGCCTTCTTCGATAGCAGACAGGTAGTGAATTTCGTCAGTAACCACACCGTCGGTCACTTTACGATACGGCGTCTCAAGGAAGCCATATTCGTTGGTCTGCGCGTACACGGACAGAGAGTTGATCAGACCGATGTTCGGACCTTCAGGCGTTTCGATTGGACATACGCGACCATAGTGAGTCGGGTGTACGTCTCGAACTTCGAAGCCTGCGCGCTCACGGGTCAGACCGCCTGGGCCGAGTGCGGAGATACGACGTTTGTGCGTGATCTCAGACAGCGGGTTGTTCTGGTCCATAAACTGAGACAGCTGGCTGGAACCAAAGAACTCTTTCACTGCTGCGGAAATCGGCTTGGCGTTGATCATATCCTGAGGCATCAGGGTATCCAGATCGCCCAGAGACAGACGCTCTTTCACCGCACGCTCTACACGTACCAGGCCAACGCGGAACTGGTTCTCCGCCATTTCGCCAACGGAACGGATACGACGGTTACCGAGGTGGTCGATATCGTCCACTTCGCCTTTACCGTTACGGATATCGATGAGCTTCTTCATCACTTCAATGATGTCGTCTTTGCTCAGGATACCGGAACCTTCAATTTCGTCGCGCAGCAGAGAACGGTTGAACTTCATACGACCCACCGCGGACAGATCGTAGCGGTCTTCGGAGAAGAACAGGTTCTCAAACAGGCTTTCTGCGGCTTCACGAGTCGGCGGCTCGCCAGGGCGCATCATGCGGTAGATTTCTACCAGCGCGCTCAGACGATCGTTAGTCGGGTCGACGCGTACCGTTTCAGAGATGTATGGACCGTGGTCCAGATCGTTAGTGAACAGCGTTTCGATGCGCTTGTGGCCAGACTGGCTCAGCTTAGCCAGCAGATCCAGGCTCAGCTCCATGTTCGCCGGGCAGATCAGTTCGCCAGTCGCTTCATCGATATAGTCTTTAGCCGCCACTTTGCCAGCGATATATTCAACCGGCACTTCGATATGCTTGATATCGTCTTTTTCCAGCTGACGGATATGACGAGCCGTGATGCGACGGCCTTTCTCAACGTACACTTTGCCGTTGGCTTCGATATCGAAGGAGGCGGTTTCGCCGCGCAGACGCTCCGGAATCAGCTCCATCTGCAGCTTGTTGTCGCGAATTTCAAAGACCACTTTTTCGAAGAACAGGTCAAGGATCTGCTCAGTGGTGTAATTCAGCGCGCGCAGGATGATGGTAGCCGGCAGCTTACGACGACGGTCGATACGAACGAACAGGTTGTCTTTCGGGTCGAATTCGAAGTCCAGCCAGGAACCACGGTAAGGGATGATGCGTGCGTTATACAGAACCTTACCGGATGAGTGAGTCTTACCTTTGTCACTGTCAAAGAAGACGCCCGGGCTACGGTGCAGCTGAGAAACGATAACACGCTCGGTACCGTTGATGACAAAGGTACCGTTGTCGGTCATGAGCGGGATTTCGCCCATGTAGACTTCTTGTTCTTTAATGTCTTTGACGGTGCCTTCCGGCGCTTCGCGCTCGTAGATCACCAGACGCAGTTTTACGCGCAGCGGTGCAGAGTAAGTCACGCCACGGATCTGACATTCTTTAACGTCAAAAACCGGTTCGCCCAGACGGTAGCTGACGTATTGCAGCTCGGAATTACCGCTGTAGCTCTGAATTGGGAATACGGAACGGAAAGCAGCTTCCAGACCATACTGCCCTTCAGGATCTTGCTCGATAAACTTCTGGAACGAGTCAAGCTGGATAGAAAGGAGATATGGCACATCCAGAACTTGTGGACGTTTACCAAAATCCTTACGAATACGTTTTTTCTCGGTATAGGAGTAAACCATAGGGTTCCTCAGCTCGCTGACAAGTCGACCCATCTGCCCGCAGAGGGCAGTTTTTTATGCAACACTATTTTGTTGACCGGAAAATGGAACACTTTCCGCAATGCCTGTTGCTATCACGCTTAAACCATTTCATTGCGATTTACACAGCCCAGGAACCCTAACCTGTCGCAGTATATTAAGTCGTCGATAGAAACAAGCATTGAGAGGCAAACCAGTAGTCAAACAGCGTGAAACGCTACTGGCGCCTTACAGCGCAAAAAGGCTGGTGACCAAAAAGTCACCAGCCTCAGCCTGATTTCTCAGGCTGCAACCGGAAGGGTTGGCTTATTTAACTTCAACTTCAGCGCCAGCTTCTTCCAGAGATTTTTTCAGAGCTTCAGCGTCGTCTTTGCTGATGCCTTCTTTCAGTGCAGCCGGAGCAGATTCTACCAGGTCTTTAGCTTCTTTCAGACCCAGGCCAGTCGCGCCACGTACTGCTTTGATAACAGCAACTTTGTTAGCGCCAGCAGCTTTCAGAATTACGTCGAATTCAGTTTTTTCTTCAGCAGCTTCAACCGGGCCAGCAGCTACAGCTACAGCAGCAGCAGCGGAAACACCGAATTTTTCTTCCATTGCAGAGATCAGCTCAACAACGTCCATTACGGACATAGCGGATACTGCTTCAATGATTTGATCTTTAGTGATAGACATTTAAATTGTTCCTGAATATCAGAATAAGTTTATACGTAAGCGAATGCTTTAAAAAGATAACTGCGATTAAGCAGCTTCTTTCGCATCGCGTACAGCAGCCAGAGTACGAACCAGTTTGCCAGCCGAAGCTTCTTTCATGGTTGCCATCAGGCGTGCAATTGCTTCTTCGTAGGTCGGCAGAGTTGCCAGGCGGTCGATCTGCGACGCCGGGATCAGCTCACCTTCAAAGGCAGCGGCTTTGACCTCAAATTTTGCATTCGCTTTCGCGAACTCTTTGAACAGACGAGCAGCAGCGCCCGGGTGTTCCATAGAGTATGCAATCAGGGTCGGACCAACAAACGTGTCTTTCAGGCACTCGAACTGAGTACCTTCTACGACGCGGCGCAGCAGGGTGTTACGAACAACACGCATGTATACGCCAGCTTCACGACCTGCTTTACGCAGTTCAGTCATTTTATCTACAGTTACGCCACGGGAATCCGCAACTACTGCAGACAGCGCGCCTTTGGCTACTTCGCTGACTTCAGCAACAATCGCTTGTTTGTCTTGAAGATTTAAAGCCATTAGCTTTGCTCCTGGATGTTTGCCAGAGCCTATGCTCTGGAACTCACTTCACTCAATTCAACGAAAAGAGCGTCTAAATACGGTGAGCAGAAACAAGCCAGAATATCCAAAAATAATCTTAGCGTTCTGTCACCGTCTACGCAGGGCATTAAGTTTCTTGCGAAACACCTGCGGTCTTCGACGGAGGTCTGGATAGGCCAGACTCCAACGAACAATTCGGTTACCTGCTAACCTTAGTTAGCAAACGTGGGCGAAGATTGTAGACAAAATCACCGCCCACGTAAAGGCATTAGTTTGCAGAAGCGTTCAGGCCAGCCTGATCTACTGCAACACCTGCACCCATGGTGGTGGAGATGCTAACTTTCTTGATGTACACGCCTTTCGCCTGAGTCGGTTTTGCTTTTTTCAGCGCAACCAGCAGAGCTTCCAGGTTTTCTTTCAGTTTGTCAGCGTCAAAGTCCACTTTACCGATGGTGGTGTGGATGATGCCGTTTTTGTCGTTACGGTAACGAACCTGACCTGCTTTCGCGTTTTTAACCGCTTCAGCAACGTTCGGAGTTACGGTACCCACTTTCGGGTTCGGCATCAGGCCACGCGGACCCAGAACCTGGCCCAGCTGGCCAACAACGCGCATTGCATCTGGAGAAGCAATAACAACGTCAAAGTTCATTTCGCCTTTTTTGATCTGCTCAGCCAGATCTTCCATACCTACCAGCTCAGCGCCTGCAGCTTTAGCAGCTTCAGCGTTTGCGCCCTGGGTAAATACGGCTACGCGAACGGAACGGCCAGTACCGTGCGGCAGTACAGTTGCGCCACGGACGTTCTGGTCAGATTTACGAGCGTCGATGCCGAGGTTAACGGCAACGTCTACGCTTTCGGTAAATTTAGCGGTGGCCAGCTCTTTCAGCAGAGCGATGGCTTCGTTGATGTCGTACTGTTTAGTTGCATCAACTTTCTCACGGATCACGCGCATGCGCTTGGTCAGTTTAGCCATTTCTTAGTCCTCCACTACCAGGCCCATGGAACGTGCAGTACCTTCGATGGAGCGAGTCATCGCTTCAATGTCGGCACCAGTCATGTCGGCAGCTTTGGTCTGCGCGATTTCCTGCAGCTGAGCGCGGGAGATTTTACCCACTTTATCTTTGTTCGGCTTACCGGAACCAGACTTGATGCCTGCAGCTTTCTTCAGCAGAACAGCAGCCGGCGGAGTCTTGGTAACAAAGGTAAAGGAACGGTCAGCGTAAACGGTGATAACAACCGGGATCGGCAGACCTTTCTCCAGGGAATCAGTTTTGGCGTTGAACGCTTTGCAGAATTCCATGATGTTCACGCCCTGCTGACCCAGTGCTGGGCCGACCGGCGGGCTCGGGTTCGCCATACCAGCTGCAACCTGCAGCTTGACGTAGGCTTGGACTTTCTTAGCCATTCTTAAATCCTCAAATTGGGTATTAACGCTTCAGAGAAGCTCCCCGTGATTAAACATCGTTTTACGGGCCGGGCCCATAAAAACAAAAGGCGCGAAATTGTATGCCAATTTCGCGCCCTATGCAACGATTAAATCGCTGCTTTTTTGATCGCCGGCTTACGCCTTCTCAACCTGGCTGAAGTCCAGTTCTACCGGAGTCGCACGACCGAAGATAGAAACGGAAACTTTCAGGCGGGACTTCTCATAGTCCACTTCTTCAACCACACCGTTAAAGTCAGCGAACGGACCGTCGTTAACGCGAACCATTTCGCCCGGTTCAAACAGCGTTTTCGGACGCGGCTTATCGCCAACCTGCTGCAGACGATTCATGATGGCGTCGACTTCTTTGTCGCTGATCGGCGCCGGACGGTCAGAGGTACCGCCGATGAAGCCCATCACGCGCGGCACGCTGCGCACCAGGTGCCAGCTTGCGTCGTTCATGACCATCTGGACCAGAACGTAGCCTGGGAAGAATTTACGTTCGCTTTTGCGACGCTGGCCGCCACGGATCTCAACCACTTCTTCGGTCGGGACCATGACTTCGCCAAATAACTCTTCCATGTTGTGTAATTTGATATGTTCACGCAGCGACGTGGCTACGCGACCTTCAAAACCGGAAAACGCCTGAACGACGTACCAGCGCTTTTTAGGAGCTTCAGACATCTCAGAACCTCAGGCCAGTGATAAAGGAGACCAGGCGAACCAGAATACCATCCAGTCCCCACAGGATCAGTGACATTACTGCAGTCACAGCAGCAACAATCAGCGTAGTATGCAGCGTTTCCTGGCGAGTCGGCCAAATCACTTTACGAACTTCGGTTCTCGCTTCGCGAGCAAAAGCAACGGTCGCCTTACCTTTCGTCGTCAACAGCGCGACGCCACCGGCAGCAGCAATAAGAATAACCACGGCCAGCGCACGCACCGCCAGCATAATGTCGCGATAAAGGAAGTTGCCCACGATCGCCACGATCAGCAGCACGGCAACGATAATCCACTTCATCGCTTCCAGGCCGCGCCCGCTCCCTTGAGCTTCGGTATTCGCACTCATAAACCAACCTGTCAGAAGTATTCTACAAACAATTTCACCCCGCGGGGGCGAGGCGATCCAAACCGAAATTAAGTTTCGGATTATACACTTAACTATTCAAATTGCTTCAACGCTGACGGTTCTGTCGCCCCTGCCCTGCTAACGCAAAGGAGGATGCTGATTGCCGTCGCACTATCGCTCGAATGGTTTGGTGTATAAACGCCCTCTTCAGAGCCTGTCTCAGCAATGATTATGACAAATAAAATCACTGATGAGCCAGGTTCTGGTGTGAAAGCGTGCAAAAAGGGCATCAAATGATGCCCTTTTATTGCGCATTGCGTCAAATGTTATCAGCGATTAGCCGAGAACTTTAGCAACCACGCCCGCGCCAACGGTACGACCGCCTTCACGGATTGCGAAACGCAGACCATCGTCCATCGCGATCGGGTGGATCAGGGTAACAACCATTTTGATGTTGTCGCCCGGCATTACCATCTCTACGCCTTCCGGCAGTTCGATGGTGCCAGTCACGTCAGTTGTACGGAAGTAGAACTGCGGACGGTAGCCTTTGAAGAACGGAGTATGACGGCCGCCTTCGTCTTTGGACAGAATGTACACTTCAGATTCGAACTTGGTGT
>NZ_JAGRRA010000017.1:1679-4607 GCF_018223875.1 Klebsiella sp. 54 | reverse complement strand
AACGTTCCTTCAGGAGACTTAAAGTCTCAGGGAGAACTCATCTCGGGGCAAGTTTCGTGCTTAGATGCTTTCAGCACTTATCTCTTCCGCATTTAGCTACCGGGCAGTGCCATTGGCATGACAACCCGAACACCAGTGATGCGTCCACTCCGGTCCTCTCGTACTAGGAGCAGCCCCCCTCAATTCTCCAGCGCCCACGGCAGATAGGGACCGAACTGTCTCACGACGTTCTAAACCCAGCTCGCGTACCACTTTAAATGGCGAACAGCCATACCCTTGGGACCTACTTCAGCCCCAGGATGTGATGAGCCGACATCGAGGTGCCAAACACCGCCGTCGATATGAACTCTTGGGCGGTATCAGCCTGTTATCCCCGGAGTACCTTTTATCCGTTGAGCGATGGCCCTTCCATTCAGAACCACCGGATCACTATGACCTGCTTTCGCACCTGCTCGCGCCGTCACGCTCGCAGTCAAGCTAGCTTATGCCATTGCACTAACCTCCTGATGTCCGACCAGGATTAGCTAACCTTCGTGCTCCTCCGTTACGCTTTGGGAGGAGACCGCCCCAGTCAAACTACCCACCAGACACTGTCCGCAACCCCGATAAGGGGCCAACGTTAGAACATCAAACATTAAAGGGTGGTATTTCAAGGTTGGCTCCACGCAGACTGGCGTCCACGCTTCAAAGCCTCCCACCTATCCTACACATCAAGGCTCAATGTTCAGTGTCAAGCTATAGTAAAGGTTCACGGGGTCTTTCCGTCTTGCCGCGGGTACACTGCATCTTCACAGCGAGTTCAATTTCACTGAGTCTCGGGTGGAGACAGCCTGGCCATCATTACGCCATTCGTGCAGGTCGGAACTTACCCGACAAGGAATTTCGCTACCTTAGGACCGTTATAGTTACGGCCGCCGTTTACCGGGGCTTCGATCAAGAGCTTCTCCTTACGGATAACCCCATCAATTAACCTTCCGGCACCGGGCAGGCGTCACACCGTATACGTCCACTTTCGTGTTTGCACAGTGCTGTGTTTTTAATAAACAGTTGCAGCCAGCTGGTATCTTCGACTGGTCTCAGCTCCATCCGCAGGGACTTCACCTACACACCAGCGTGCCTTCTCCCGAAGTTACGGCACCATTTTGCCTAGTTCCTTCACCCGAGTTCTCTCAAGCGCCTTGGTATTCTCTACCTGACCACCTGTGTCGGTTTGGGGTACGATTTCGTGTTACCTGATGCTTAGAGGCTTTTCCTGGAAGCAGGGCATTTGTTACTTCAGCACCGTAGTGCCTCGTCATCACACCTCAGCCTTGATTATCCGGATTTGCCTGGATAACCAGCCTACATGCTTAAACCGGGACAACCGTCGCCCGGCTAACATAGCCTTCTCCGTCCCCCCTTCGCAGTAACACCAAGTACAGGAATATTAACCTGTTTCCCATCGACTACGCCTTTCGGCCTCGCCTTAGGGGTCGACTCACCCTGCCCCGATTAACGTTGGACAGGAACCCTTGGTCTTCCGGCGAGCGGGCTTTTCACCCGCTTTATCGTTACTTATGTCAGCATTCGCACTTCTGATACCTCCAGCAACCCTCACAGGTCACCTTCGCAGGCTTACAGAACGCTCCCCTACCCAACAACACATAGTGTCGCTGCCGCAGCTTCGGTGCATGGTTTAGCCCCGTTACATCTTCCGCGCAGGCCGACTCGACCAGTGAGCTATTACGCTTTCTTTAAATGATGGCTGCTTCTAAGCCAACATCCTGGCTGTCTGTGCCTTCCCACATCGTTTCCCACTTAACCATGACTTTGGGACCTTAGCTGGCGGTCTGGGTTGTTTCCCTCTTCACGACGGACGTTAGCACCCGCCGTGTGTCTCCCGTGATAACATTCTTCGGTATTCGTAGTTTGCATCGGGTTGGTAAGTCGGGATGACCCCCTAGCCGAAACAGTGCTCTACCCCCGAAGATGAGTTCACGAGGCGCTACCTAAATAGCTTTCGGGGAGAACCAGCTATCTCCCGGTTTGATTGGCCTTTCACCCCCAGCCACAAGTCATCCGCTAATTTTTCAACATTAGTCGGTTCGGTCCTCCAGTTAGTGTTACCCAACCTTCAACCTGCCCATGGCTAGATCACCGGGTTTCGGGTCTATACCCTGCAACTTAACGCCCAGTTAAGACTCGGTTTCCCTGCGGCTCCCCTATACGGTTAACCTTGCTACAGAATATAAGTCGCTGACCCATTATACAAAAGGTACGCAGTCACACCATAAAGGTGCTCCCACTGCTTGTACGTACACGGTTTCAGGTTCTTTTTCACTCCCCTCGCCGGGGTTCTTTTCGCCTTTCCCTCACGGTACTGGTTCACTATCGGTCAGTCAGGAGTATTTAGCCTTGGAGGATGGTCCCCCCATATTCAGACAGGATACCACGTGTCCCGCCCTACTCTTCGAGTTCACAACCTGTGCATTTTGGTGTACGGGACTATCACCCTGTACCGTCGGACTTTCCAGACCGTTCCACTAACACACAAGCTGATTCAGACTCTGGGCTGCTCCCCGTTCGCTCGCCGCTACTGGGGGAATCTCGGTTGATTTCTTTTCCTCGGGGTACTTAGATGTTTCAGTTCCCCCGGTTCGCCTCGTTAACCTATGTATTCAGTTAACGATAGTGTGACGAATCACACTGGGTTTCCCCATTCGGACATCGCCGGTTATAACGGTTCATATCACCTTACCGACGCTTTTCGCAGATTAGCACGTCCTTCATCGCCTCTGACTGCCAGGGCATCCACCGTGTACGCTTAGTCGCTTAACCTCACAACCCGAAGATGTTTCACTTCGTGTCGCGAAAATTTGAGAGACTCGAACACACATTAACTGTGTGTCGTTTCAATTTTCAGCTTGATCCAGATTTTTAAAGAGCAAA
>NZ_JAGRRA010000017.1:0-1657 GCF_018223875.1 Klebsiella sp. 54 | reverse complement strand
TTCATCAGACAATCTGTGTGAGCACTGCAAAGGCAGGTTCTTTAAGGTAAGGAGGTGATCCAACCGCAGGTTCCCCTACGGTTACCTTGTTACGACTTCACCCCAGTCATGAATCACAAAGTGGTAAGCGCCCTCCCGAAGGTTAAGCTACCTACTTCTTTTGCAACCCACTCCCATGGTGTGACGGGCGGTGTGTACAAGGCCCGGGAACGTATTCACCGTAGCATTCTGATCTACGATTACTAGCGATTCCGACTTCATGGAGTCGAGTTGCAGACTCCAATCCGGACTACGACATACTTTATGAGGTCCGCTTGCTCTCGCGAGGTCGCTTCTCTTTGTATATGCCATTGTAGCACGTGTGTAGCCCTGGTCGTAAGGGCCATGATGACTTGACGTCATCCCCACCTTCCTCCAGTTTATCACTGGCAGTCTCCTTTGAGTTCCCGGCCGAACCGCTGGCAACAAAGGATAAGGGTTGCGCTCGTTGCGGGACTTAACCCAACATTTCACAACACGAGCTGACGACAGCCATGCAGCACCTGTCTCACAGTTCCCGAAGGCACCAAGCCATCTCTGGCAAGTTCTGTGGATGTCAAGACCAGGTAAGGTTCTTCGCGTTGCATCGAATTAAACCACATGCTCCACCGCTTGTGCGGGCCCCCGTCAATTCATTTGAGTTTTAACCTTGCGGCCGTACTCCCCAGGCGGTCGATTTAACGCGTTAGCTCCGGAAGCCACGCCTCAAGGGCACAACCTCCAAATCGACATCGTTTACGGCGTGGACTACCAGGGTATCTAATCCTGTTTGCTCCCCACGCTTTCGCACCTGAGCGTCAGTCTTTGTCCAGGGGGCCGCCTTCGCCACCGGTATTCCTCCAGATCTCTACGCATTTCACCGCTACACCTGGAATTCTACCCCCCTCTACAAGACTCTAGCCTGCCAGTTTCGAATGCAGTTCCCAGGTTGAGCCCGGGGATTTCACATCCGACTTGACAGACCGCCTGCGTGCGCTTTACGCCCAGTAATTCCGATTAACGCTTGCACCCTCCGTATTACCGCGGCTGCTGGCACGGAGTTAGCCGGTGCTTCTTCTGCGGGTAACGTCAATCGACAAGGTTATTAACCTTATCGCCTTCCTCCCCGCTGAAAGTACTTTACAACCCGAAGGCCTTCTTCATACACGCGGCATGGCTGCATCAGGCTTGCGCCCATTGTGCAATATTCCCCACTGCTGCCTCCCGTAGGAGTCTGGACCGTGTCTCAGTTCCAGTGTGGCTGGTCATCCTCTCAGACCAGCTAGGGATCGTCGCCTAGGTGAGCCGTTACCCCACCTACTAGCTAATCCCATCTGGGCACATCTGATGGCATGAGGCCCGAAGGTCCCCCACTTTGGTCTTGCGACGTTATGCGGTATTAGCTACCGTTTCCAGTAGTTATCCCCCTCCATCAGGCAGTTTCCCAGACATTACTCACCCGTCCGCCGCTCGTCACCCGAGAGCAAGCTCTCTGTGCTACCGCTCGACTTGCATGTGTTAGGCCTGCCGCCAGCGTTCAATCTGAGCCATGATCAAACTCTTCAATTTAAGTTTGATGCTCAAAGAATTAAACTTCGTAATGAATTACGTGTTCACTCTTGAGACTTGGTATTCATTT
>NZ_JAGRRA010000016.1:0-2230 GCF_018223875.1 Klebsiella sp. 54 | reverse complement strand
CTCGCCGCCGACCATATCATCAATAACCAGCCGGTCTTCCACGACGCCATCCGCGTCGCCGAGCAGTATGCCGATGAAGGCCATCTGGTCACCTTCGGTATCGTGCCGAACGCCCCGGAAACCGGCTACGGCTACATCCAGCGCGGCGTGGCCCTCACCGACAGCGCCCATACCCCGTACCAGGTGGCCCGTTTCGTGGAGAAGCCGGACCGCGAGCGCGCCGAGGCCTACCTCGCCTCCGGGGAGTACTACTGGAACAGCGGCATGTTTATGTTCCGCGCCAAAAAATACCTCTCCGAGCTGGCCAAATTCCGCCCGGATATCCTCGAAGCCTGCCAGGCCGCGGTCAATGCCGCCGATAACGGCAGCGACTTCATCAGCATCCCGCATGACATTTTCTGCGAGTGCCCGGACGAGTCCGTGGACTACGCGGTGATGGAGAAAACCGCCGACGCGGTGGTGGTCGGTCTCGATGCCGACTGGAGCGACGTCGGCTCCTGGTCCGCCCTGTGGGAGGTCAGCCCGAAAGATGAGCAGGGCAACGTCCTCAGCGGTGACGCGTGGGTGCACAACAGCGAAAACTGCTACATCAACAGCGACGAGAAGCTGGTGGCGGCCATCGGCGTGGAGAACCTGGTGATTGTCAGCACCAAGGACGCCGTGCTGGTGATGAACCGTGAGCGTTCCCAGGACGTGAAGAAGGCGGTCGAGTTCCTCAAGCAGAACCAGCGCAGCGAGTACAAGCGCCACCGCGAGATTTACCGTCCCTGGGGCCGCTGCGACGTGGTGGTCCAGACCCCGCGTTTCAATGTCAACCGCATTACCGTGAAACCGGGCGGCGCCTTCTCGATGCAGATGCACCACCACCGCGCCGAGCACTGGGTCATTCTCGCCGGCACCGGCCAGGTGACGGTCAACGGCAAGCAGTTCCTGCTGACCGAGAACCAGTCCACCTTTATTCCGATTGGCGCCGAGCACAGTCTGGAAAACCCGGGCCGCATTCCGCTGGAAGTGCTGGAGATCCAGTCGGGGTCGTACCTCGGCGAGGACGACATTATTCGTATTAAAGACCAGTATGGTCGTTGCTAATTTTTTTCGGGACAAAACGCAGAATGACACAGTTAACATGCTTTAAGGCTTATGACATCCGTGGTGAACTGGGCGAGGAGCTGAACGAGGACATCGCCTACCGTATCGGCCGCGCCTACGGAGAATTTCTGAAACCCGGGAAGATAGTGGTGGGGGGCGATGTGCGCCTCACCAGCGAGTCGCTGAAGCTGGCGCTGGCCCGCGGGCTGATGGACGCCGGCACCGACGTGCTGGATATCGGCCTGAGCGGTACGGAAGAGATTTACTTCGCCACCTTCCACCTCGGGGTGGACGGCGGTATCGAGGTGACGGCCAGCCACAACCCGATGAACTACAACGGCATGAAGCTGGTGCGCGAGAACGCGAAGCCCATCAGCGGCGACACCGGCCTGCGGGATATCCAGCGCCTGGCGGAGGAAAACCAGTTCCCGCCGGTGGACCCGGCGCGTCGCGGGACCCTGCGCCAGATATCGGTGCTGAAGGAGTACGTCGACCACCTGATGGGCTACGTGGACCTGGCGAACTTCACCCGTCCGCTGAAGCTGGTGGTGAACTCCGGCAACGGGGCGGCGGGGCACGTGATTGATGAGGTGGAGAAACGCTTCGCGGCGGCCGGGGCGCCGGTGACCTTTATCAAGGTGCATCACCAGCCGGATGGCCATTTCCCGAACGGTATCCCGAACCCGCTGCTGCCGGAGTGCCGCCAGGATACCGCCGACGCGGTGCGTGCGCATCAGGCGGACATGGGTATCGCCTTTGACGGCGACTTCGACCGCTGCTTCCTGTTCGATGACGAGGCGTCGTTTATCGAGGGGTACTACATTGTCGGCCTGCTGGCGGAAGCGTTCCTGCAGAAGCAGCCGGGGGCGAAAATCATTCATGACCCGCGCCTGACGTGGAACACGGTGGACATCGTGACCCGCAGCGGCGGCCAGCCGGTGATGTCGAAGACCGGGCATGCGTTCATCAAGGAGCGGATGCGCCAGGAAGACGCCATCTACGGCGGGGAGATGAGCGCGCACCACTACTTCCGCGACTTCGCCTACTGCGACAGCGGGATGATCCCGTGGCTGCTGGTGGCGGAGCTGCTGTGCCTGAAGAACAGTTCGCTGAAATCGCTGGTGGCGGACCGCCAGGCGGC
>NZ_JAGRRA010000015.1:0-219121 GCF_018223875.1 Klebsiella sp. 54 | reverse complement strand
GAGGTCACTCTCCTGCATCGCGGCGGCGGATTAATGGCGCCGCTGACCGACGCTTTTGCCGCCGATGAGCTCAGGCAGCAGCTTGAAGCGCGCGGCATTCGCTGTGTGCTGGAGTGCCGGATCGCCGCCATCGACGCCGACGGCGTGCGGCTGGCGGATGGGCGGGTATTCCGCGCCAACAGAGTGGTGCTGGCGACCGGCGTGCAGCCCAACAGCCGTCTGGCGGCGCAGTCCGGTGTGCTGTGCCAGCGGGGGATCGTGGTTGACCGCCAGATGGCCGCCTCGCTGCCGGGGATCAGCGCCATTGGCGAATGTTGCGAAATTGACGGCCAGACCTGGGGGCTGGTGGCTCCCTGCCTGCGCCAGGCCGAA
The DNA here is from genome assembly GCF_018223875.1 of Klebsiella sp. 54. Classification (NCBI taxonomy): domain Bacteria; kingdom Pseudomonadati; phylum Pseudomonadota; class Gammaproteobacteria; order Enterobacterales; family Enterobacteriaceae; genus Klebsiella; species Klebsiella sp. 54. The sequence goes on along the minus strand of NZ_JAGRRA010000015.1, from coordinate 218,749 downwards.
GTGCTGGCGGATCGCCTGTGCGGCGTCCCCGGCGCGGGCTTTGTCTGGCAGGACGCCGGCACCCGGCTGAAGGTCACCGGCATTGAACTCTTTAGCGCTGGCGAGCAGCAGGCCGGCGAACAGGATGACATTTTTACCAGCTGGGACCCCATCGACCGCCACTATCGTCGCCTGCTGCTGCGCGACGGCCGCCTGCGCGGCGTGCTGCTGATGGGCGATTGCACTGCCGCCGCCGCGCTCACCGCGCGCCTGGAAAGCGACGTGCCCGCCACCGCGGACTGGCTTTTTGATCCTTCTTCAACGCAGCCGCAGGCTGCAGGAATAATGACGATGACGAAACCTGTATTAGTGCTGGTGGGACATGGCATGGTCGGCCACCATTTTCTCGAACAATGCGTGAGCCGCAACCTGCATGAGCAATATCGTATCGTAGTGTTTGGCGAAGAGCGTTACGCCGCCTACGACCGGGTGCACCTCTCCGAATATTTCGCCGGACGCAGCGCCGAATCGCTGTCGCTGGTGGCCGATGATTTCTTTCACCGGCACGGCATCGAACTCCGCCTCGGCAAGGCGGTGGCGACGATCGACCGCGACGCGCGGCTGGTGCGGGACGCCGAGGGACATGAAACCCACTGGGATAAACTGGTGCTGGCGACCGGCTCCTATCCCTTTGTTCCGCCTGTCCCTGGTAGCGATCTCGACGGGTGCTTTGTCTATCGCACCCTTGACGATCTCGACCGCATCGCCGCCCATGCCGCCGCGGCGAAGCGCGGGGTGGTGATCGGTGGCGGCCTGCTCGGGCTGGAGGCCGCCAACGCCCTGAAACAGCTGGGGCTGGAGACGCACGTGGTGGAGTTTGCCCCGAACCTGATGGCCGTCCAGCTGGATAACGGCGGGGCGGCGATGCTGCGGGAGAAGATCGTCGCCCTCGGCGTGGGGGTGCATACCAGCAAAGCCACCACCGCCATCGTGAGCGAGGCCGACGGCCTGCGGCTGAACTTTGCCGACGGTGGCACGCTGTTGACCGACATGGTGGTCTTCTCGGCGGGGATCCGCCCGCAGGACGCGCTGGCCCGCGGCTGCGCGCTGCAGGTCGGCGAGCGCGGGGGGATTGGCATTGATGGCCAGTGCCGCACCTCTGACCCGGACGTGCTGGCGATAGGCGAATGCGCCCTGTGGGATAATAAAATTTACGGCCTGGTGGCGCCGGGCTATCAGATGGCGCGGATCGCCGCAGCCACCCTCGCAGGAGAGGACGCCTGCTTTAGCGGTGCCGACATGAGCACCAAACTGAAGCTGCTGGGGGTTGACGTGGCCTCGTTTGGCGATGCGCAGGGGCGCACGCCGGGCTGCCAGAGCTATCAATGGACCGACGGTCCGCAGCAGGTTTACAAAAAAATCGTCGTCAGTCAGGACGGCAAAGCCCTGCTTGGCGGCGTGCTGGTGGGGGACACCAGCGACTATGCCACGCTGCTGCAGATGATGCTGAACGGCATGGCGCTGCCGCCGCGTCCGGAGAGCCTGATCCTGCCGGCGCTGGAGGGGGCCGCGCCGAAGGCGCTGGGGGTGGCGGCGCTGCCCGACAGCGCGCCGATCTGCTCCTGCCATAGCGTCAGCAAAGGCGATATCTGCCAGGCGGTGAACAATGGCGCGGGGGATATGGCGGCGATAAAAAGCTGCACCAGAGCGGCCACCGGCTGCGGCGGCTGCAGCGCGCTGGTGAAACAGGTGATGGAGTACCAGCTGGCGGCGCAGGGCGTCGAAGTGAAAAAAGATGTCTGCGAGCATTTCCCGTGGTCGCGCCAGGAGATCTACCACCTGGTGCGGGTCAACCATATCCATACCTTCGAGCAGCTGATTAGCCGCTACGGCCAGGGGCACGGCTGCGAGGTTTGTAAACCGCTGGTGGCCTCGGTGCTGGCCTCCTGCTGGAACGAATACCTGCTGAAGCCGGCGCACCTGCCGCTGCAGGATACCAACGATCGCTATTTCGCCAACATTCAGAAGGACGGAACCTATTCGGTGGTGCCGCGGATGGCGGCGGGGGAAGTGACGCCGGACGGGCTGATCGCCATCGGGCAGATCGCCAAACGTTATCAGCTCTACAGCAAAGTGACCGGCGGCCAGCGCATCGACCTGTTTGGCGCGCGGCTGGAACAGCTGCCGGCTATCTGGCGCGAGCTGGCCGACGCCGGGTTTGAAACCGGCCACGCCTATGGCAAGTCGCTGCGCACGGTGAAGTCCTGCGTCGGCGCAACCTGGTGTCGCTACGGCGTGCAGGACTCCACCGGGCTCGCGGTGCGGCTTGAGCATCGCTATAAAGGGCTACGCGCCCCGCACAAGATCAAGATGGCGGTCTCTGGCTGCACCCGCGAGTGCGCCGAAGCCCAGGGCAAAGATATCGGAGTGATTGCCACCGACAAAGGCTGGAATCTCTACGTCTGCGGCAACGGCGGAATGAAACCGCGTCACGCCGACCTGTTTGCCAGCGATCTCGACGAAGCGACGCTGATCCGCAGCATCGATCGTCTGCTGATGTTCTATATCCGTACCGCCGACCGCCTGCAGCGCACCAGCACCTGGATGGACAACCTGGAGGGCGGCGTCGCCTACCTGCGGCAGGTGGTGCTGGAGGATAGCCTCGGCATTGGCGAGGAGCTGGAGCAGGAGATGGCCCGCATCGTCGACAGCTACCAGTGCGAGTGGCAGACCACCCTCAACGATCCGCAGCGTCTGGCGCTGTTCCGCTCCTTCGTTAACAGCGACCAGCCCGACGAGGCGGTGCAGCGCCACGATCTGCGCGGTCAGCCGCAGCCGTTGCCTGCTGAAGCGTTGCCCGAAGGCGAACTCCCATCCCGGCCGTGGCAGGCGATTTGCGACCTTGACGCCATTCCGGCGCAGGCGGGGATCGGCGCCCGGTTAGGCGAGCGGCAGATCGCCCTGTTCCGCTTCGGCGATCGGGTGTATGCCCTGGACAACCGCGAGCCGGGCAGCGCGGCCAACGTGCTGTCGCGGGGGCTGTTAGGGGACGTCAGCGGGGAACCGGTGGTGATCTCCCCGCTGTACAAACAGCGGATTCGCCTGCGCGACGGCTGGCCGTGCGACGGCGGTGAACAGGCGGTGCGCGCCTGGCCGGTGAAAGTGGAAAACGGCAAAGTGTGGGTAGGCAGCCAGCAGCTGCTGGCGCGAGCGGAGGCCTCCTGATGAAGACCATCCGAACGACCTGTCCCTACTGCGGCGTAGGCTGTGGGGTGCTGGCGAGCGTAGATGACGCGGGGCGGGTGAGCGTGCGCGGCGACGACCAGCACCCGGCCAACCTCGGCCGTCTGTGCGTCAAAGGGGCGGCCCTCGGGGAGACCACGGGCCTGGCGGGGCGGCTATTGGCGCCGGAGGTGGACGGCCAGAAGGTGACCTGGCCTCAGGCGCTGGCGGAGACCGCTTCTCGCCTGCAACAGGTTATCGACCAGCACGGCCCGCAGGCGGTGGCCTTCTACGCCTCCGGCCAGCTGTTAACCGAGGATTACTATGCCGCCAACAAGCTGATGAAGGGGTTTATCGGCGCGGCGAACATCGACACCAATTCGCGGCTATGCATGTCGTCGGCGGTGACCGGCTACAAGCGGGCCTTTGGCGCCGACGTGGTGCCCTGTAGCTATGAGGATGTGGAAAACAGCGATCTGGTGGTGCTGGTCGGCTCAAACGCTGCCTGGGCGCATCCGGTGCTGTACCAGCGTCTGGCGCAGGCGAAGCGGGACAATCCCCGGTTGCAGATCGTGGCGATCGATCCCCGACGCACCGCCACCTGCGAGATCGCCGATCGCCATCTGGCGCTGGCGCCGGGAAGCGACGGCGGGCTGTTCGTGGGGTTGCTTAACGCCCTGGCGCAGGCTGGAGCCTGCGTCGACGGTTTTCGCGATGGCGCGCAGGCGCTGGCCGAAGCGAGTGGCTGGGACGTGGCGAAAGTAGCTGATTTTTGCGGCCTGGCTGCCGATGAGGTGGCGGGTTTCTATCGCGATTTTATCGCCGCCCCGCGGGCCATCACCCTCTACACCATGGGAATTAACCAGTCAGCCAGCGGCAGCGACAAATGTAATGCCATCATCAACGTCCATCTGGCTAGCGGAAAGTATGGCCGCCGCGGCTGCGGCCCCTTTTCGCTGACCGGTCAACCCAACGCCATGGGTGGGCGCGAAGTCGGCGGGCTGGCGACGATGCTGGCGGCGCACATGGATTTTGTGCCGGCCGATCTGCAGCGGCTGGCCCGCTTTTGGGGAACCGAGCGGCTGGCGCAGACTCCGGGGTTGACCGCCGTGGAGCTGTTTGCCGCCATCGGCCGCGGCGAGGTGAAAGCGGTCTGGATCATGGGCACCAATCCGGTGGTGTCCCTCCCCGACAGCCACGCGGTGAGCCAGGCGCTGGCCGGCTGTCCGCTGGTGATCGTCTCGGATGTCGCCGCTGAGACGGATACCGGACATTTCGCCCACATCCGTTTTCCGGCGCTGGCCTGGGGCGAGAAAAATGGCACGGTCACCAACTCGGAGCGGCGCATCTCCCGTCAGCGCAGCTTTCTGCCGCCGCCGGGGGAGGCGAAAGCGGACTGGTGGATCATCGCCCGAGTGGGGCAGGCGCTGGGATATCGCGAGGCGTTTGCCTGGCAGCATCCGCATGACGTTTTCCGCGAGCATGCGGCGCTGTCCGGTTTCGAAAACGACGGCCAGCGGGCGTTTGATATCGGCGCGCTGGCGGATCTCAGCCGCGAGGCGTGGGACGCCATGGCGCCGGTCCGCTGGCCAGTCAGCCGCCGCCGCGCCGACCTGGATGTCACGCGCGGCTGGCATCGCGATGGCCGGTTGCGAATGGTGCCGGTGACGCCTCAGCCGACCCGGGCGGCAACCGATGTCTTTTATCCGCTGATCCTCAACAGCGGGCGGATCCGCGATCAGTGGCACACCATGACCCGCACCGGTGCTGTGCCGCGGCTGATGCAGCATATCGCGGAGCCGGTGGTGGAGGTGGCGCCGCAGGACGCCGTTCGCTACCAGCTTGTCGCCGATGGGCTGGCGCGGATCTGGTCGCGCCATGGGGTGATGGTGGCGAAAGTGGCGATCAGCGAAGGCCAGCGCCCCGGCTCGCTGTTTGTCCCCATGCACTGGAACAATCAGTTCGCCCGCCAGGGGCGGGTGAATAACCTGCTGGCCGCCGTCACGGACCCGCATTCCGCCCAGCCGGAGAGTAAACAGGCGGCGGTGGCCATCGCCGCCTGGCAGCCTGCCTGGCACAGCGAACTGTTTTGTCGCGAACCGCTGCCATTTCCTGCGGCCTGGCACTGGCGGCGGCGGGCGGCGACAGGAGTGCTGCACTACTCGCTGGCCGGGGAGGCGTCAGCCCGCCAGTGGCTCAGGGTCTGGTGCGAGCAGCGCGGCTGGCAGCTGCAGATAGCAGACGGCGGCGCAGTGTGGAACCTACTGGCGTGGCATCAGGGGAGGCTGATGCTGGGCTGGTGGAGCGATGCGCGCGAGCCGGCGGTGGATAGCGCAGGAGTAAGCGCCGCCTTCGCCACGCCGCCGTCCGATGCCGCCCGGCGCCATGCGCTGCTCAGCGGCCGACCGGACGCCGCCGCCGCGCTGCCGGGGCGGATTGTCTGCAGCTGCTTTGGGGTCGGCGAGCGGGCGATCGGCGAGGCCATCGCCAGCGGCTGCGCCAGCGTCGGGGCTTTGGGCGCCAGGCTGAAGTGCGGGACCAACTGCGGCTCCTGCGTGCCGGAGCTCAACGCGCTGCTGGCGACGCAACCGGCCCGCGCCGGGGCCTAACGGCGCGGCGATATCTTCTGTGGTTGGGCGACTGATTGCCCAACCGGTTTCAGCATATTCCTGGAATTGTCCGCAGGGCTGCGGGAGAGGGGAAAAAACGATAAACTAAAACCATCTTCCAATTTTTTCTGCGAGCCCGCGCAAAACCAGTTGATGCCTGTGTCGTACCGTTTGCTGCCATCCCTGATCATTCTCCTGCTGCTGCCGGGCGTTCCCGTCTGGGCGCTGACCGCCAGCCACACCACTCTTACTCCCCAGGAAGAACCTTCCTTGCCCGATTTGGGGATCGCCCCGCAGGTCGATGACGACGCCAGACACTTTGCCGAAGTGGCTAAGAAGTTCGGCGAGGCCAGCATGAGCGATAACGGACTGACGGCGGGCGAACAGGCGCAGATGTTCGCCATCAACAAACTCGGCAATGAAGTGAGCCACCAGCTGGAGAGCTGGCTCTCGCCATGGGGCAACGCCAATGTCGACCTGCTGGTCGATAAAGAGGGGAAGTTCACTGGCAGTAAAGGGAGCTGGTTCGTGCCGTTGCAGGATAACGATCGCTACCTGACGTGGAACCAGTATTCGGTAACCCGGCGCGAGAACGATCTGGTGGGCAACATTGGGCTTGGCCAGCGCTGGCGGGTCGGCGGCTGGCTGCTGGGCTATAACTCGTTTTATGACAAGGTGCTGAGCGAAAGCCTGGCTCGCGGCAGCGTCGGCGCCGAGGCGTGGGGAGAATATCTCCGCCTGTCGGCGAACTACTACCATCCGCTGGGCGACTGGCAGCTGCGGGAGAATCAAACCCAGGAGCAGCGGATGGCCGCAGGGTATGACGTTACCGCCCAGGCGCGACTGCCGTTTTATGAGCACATCAACACCAGCGTCAGCGTCGAACAGTACTTCGGCGACAGCGTCGATCTGTTTCACACCGGCACTGGCTACCATAACCCGGTGGCCGTCTCCGTCGGGCTCAATTACACCCCGGTCCCGCTGGTCACCGTAACCGCCAAACATAAGCAAGGGGAAAATGGCGTCAGTCAGAATAACGTTGGCCTGAAGCTCAACTACCGCTTTGGTGTGCCGCTCAAGCAGCAGCTGGCGGCGGACGAGGTGGCGTTCAGCAACTCGCTGCGCGGCAGCCGCTTCGACAGCCCGGAGCGGGATAATCTGCCGGTAGTGGAGTATCGGCAGCGCAAAAATCTGACGGTCTATCTGGCCACGCCGCCCTGGGATCTACAGTCCGGGGAGACGGTGCAGCTGAAGCTGCAGATCCATAGTCTGCACGGTATCAAGTCGCTGCACTGGCAGGGAGACACCCAGGCGCTCAGCCTGACGCCGCCGGTGGATGCCCGCAGTCCCGATGGCTGGAGCGTGATTATGCCGGTGTGGAACAGTGAACCGGGCGCCGCGAACCGCTGGCGCCTGTCGGTGGTGGTAGAGGATAAACAGGGGCAGCGCGTCTCATCCAATGAGATCGCCCTGGCGCTGACCGAGCCGCTGGTCAAGTTCACCGCGCCAGGCGTCTCCTGGACGGACTCGCCTTAAAAAATTCGCTCCTGGTGGACCCATACCGCGGCTTCCACCCGGGATTTGAGCTTCATTTTCTTCAGCATGTGCTTGACGTGCACTTTGACGGTGCTTTCGGTGATATCCAGTCGGCGGGCGATCATTTTGTTCGGCAGCCCCTGGGCGATCAGCTTGAGGATGTCGCGCTCGCGCGGGGTCAGCTGGCTGATGTCGCGATCGGAGGTGGCGCGGTTGGCGCGCAGGCTGGCGGCCAGCACCGGGGTTAACGCTTCGCTTAATACCATTTCTCCGGCGGCCGCCTGCTGCAGCGCTTTCAGCAGATCTTCCGGCTCCATGTCTTTCAGCAGATAGCCATCGGCGCCGCGCTTGAGGGCGGTAACAACGTCCTCTTCATGGTTAGAGACGCTGAAGACCACCACCCGCCCAGACAGCGATTTCTCACGCAGTTTGTCCAGCGTTTCCAGGCCGTTCATGCCCGGCATATTGAGGTCCAGCAGGATCAGATCCGGATCCAGCGACTCCGCCAGCTCGATACCTTGCGCGCCATTGCTGGCTTCGCCAATCACCTGGATGTCCGGCGCCATGCTAATCAATTGTTTCACGCCGGTGCGCAGCATCGGATGGTCGTCAATGAGAAGGATGGTTGCCCGTTCCTGTTGACTCATGGGGGTCTCCTTATTGGATGGAAAACGTTTTTTCCGGGATAAACGTGACGATCACTTCGGTCCCGCCGGTTTCCCGGCGCCGAACCTGACAGTCGCCGCGCAGGCTTTGCGCGCGATCCCGCATAATAATTAAACCGTAATGGTTACTCCGCTCGGCGTGGTCCGGCACGCCGCGGCCGTTATCCGCCACCACCAGACGGACCTGGTTATCGCGTTGTGACACTGTCACGGTCACTTCCGTCGCGCTGGCATGCTTCAGGGCGTTGCTTAACGCTTCGCGGGCGATCTGCAGCAGGTGTATGGCCTGATGCGACGGCACAAAGCGCGGCGGAAGCTGATAATCAAGTTGCACCGTAAAGCCGAAGTGGGCGCTGTACTCCTGACAGCTGGCCTCCAGCGCCGGGCGCAGGCCCGGCTCGGTCAACTGCAGGCGGAAGGTGGTTAACAGCTCCCGCAGTTGGGCCCACGAGGTATTCAGCTCGTTACGAATTTGCCCCAGCAGCTGGCGGCTCTCCGCCGGCAAAGCGTCGCCCTGCATCTGCAGGCAGCTGACCTGCATCTTCATACAGGATAGCGACTGGGCGATGGAGTCATGCAGCTCGCGAGCGATAGTGGCCCGCTCTTCCATGACGATCAGCTGCTGCTGTTTCTCCTGATGGCGGTCCAGCGCCAGAGTGCTGGTCAGTTGTTCAACCAACGTATCCACCAGCTGCTGCTGATCGTGGCTGAGATGACGGCCAACCGGCAGCGTCGCCAGCAGGATGCCGTACTGATTATGCGCATCCGACAGCCGCCACTTCAGCGTTGTGCCGCCATCCGGTAGCGGCGGCAGGTTGCGTGGGCAGAGGTAGCAGCCCATGTCATCACATTCATTATCCGAGTGGCAGGTAAACTCCTGATGGTTGTCTTCATCTTCCAGATCGTAGACCCGCACCTCGATATCGCGCAGCAGCGTCAGACCCTGCAGACCGTTCAGCACCGGCGAAATGCGTTCGCAGAGCGGGGCGTTGGCGTGCAGCCGGCGGTTGGCCTGCCATAAGAAGGCGAGGATCTCGTTCTTCTGTTCCAGCCCGGCGGTCTTCTCCTGCACCCGGCGCTCCAGCACGGCGTAGCTTTCCGCCAGCTCTTCCGACATGTTATTTAGCGCCATGCCAAGAGTCGCCATTTCGTTGCGCCCGCTGATGTGTGCCCGCTGGGTGAAATCACGCTGGCTCACCGCTCGCGCCATGCTCAGCAGCTGTTTCCATGGCCGCAGCAGTCGGGCGCGTAGCCAGATGATGGTGAAGATCAGCAGTAGCGCCATGCCGATGGCGAGGAGGCGATGGATCCAGACTACCCGTTCGATACGCTGCTCGGTGGTATGGTCGAATGCGGTCACCAGCTGGTCGATACGATCGACAAAGTCGGCGACATCCTGGGCGACCTCCGCCTGGTTGACCGCGCGCTGCATGCCGGGAGCCAGCGCCAGCTGCCAGTACTGCTGCAGGGCCTGCAGCTGGCGCTCCTGTCCGTCGCGGCGGGCGGAGTTTTGCAGCTCCGGACTAAAGACGGTGGCGGTCATATCATCGACCAGCTTTTGATCGTGTTCATTCAGCGGGATCGCCGCCAGCAGCCGGTAGCTCTGCATGCGTAATGACCCAGCTTTGTTAATGGCGTGCGCGCTGCCCTGCACGCCGTTGACCAGGCGCGCGGAGATCGCCATGCCGGCGACGCCTGTAAGGGTGGCAAGCAGGACGATCAACGCCAGTTGATTGACCAGCGTCAGCGGGGTAAAAAGACGTTTTAACATGGAATGCGTGGCTCCTGACCGGTCGTGTCTCCGGGAGTGGCGCTTATTCTCGGCTATCCCCTGGAGTATACCCATACCCCCAAAGAGTTACTCCTTAATTGTCGGTGGTAGGCACCGTTGGGAGAGGGGTTATACGCATCCCGGCAGCCGTGTGAAAAACCACACTTTTTTTCCCACCATTCTCTACTCACTTCGGAGCATGGTCTATTTTTGCACAAATTAGTCCGCGCTTTTCCTTTGATTTATATCAACTTACCGCCCCGGGCAACCCCTAAGGTAGCGGCAGGAAATATGAATAATCAGAGGTATCTATGAGTCAATCTTCCCTCCCGGAGAAGGCTAATCGCTCGGTCATTACCGACTGGCGGCCTGAAGATCCTGAATTCTGGCAACAGCGCGGCCACCATGTGGCGAGCCGCAATTTATGGATCTCCGTTCCCTGTCTGTTATTGGCGTTCTGCGTATGGATGTTGTTCAGCGCCGTTGCCGTTAACCTCAACAAAGTGGGCTTTCAGTTTACGACCGATCAGCTGTTTATGCTGACCGCGCTGCCGGCGCTCTCCGGCGCGTTGTTGCGCGTGCCGTACGCCTTTATGGTGCCGCTGTTCGGCGGCCGTCGCTGGACGGCGTTCAGCACCGGGATCATGATTGTGCCGTGCGTGTGGCTGGGCTTTGCGGTCCAGGATACTTCCACGCCGTTTAGCGTCTTCGTCATCATCTCTCTGCTGTGCGGCTTCGCCGGGGCCAACTTCGCCTCCAGTATGGCCAACATCAGTTTTTTCTTCCCGAAAGCGAAGCAGGGCGGGGCGCTGGGCGTCAACGGCGGCCTCGGCAATATGGGCGTCAGCGTGATGCAGCTGGTCGCACCGCTGGTGGTGTCGGTCTCGGTGTTTGCCATTTTTGGCGGGACGGGCAGCCAGCAGCCGGATGGCTCGATACTGTATCTGGAAAACGCCGCGTGGATCTGGGTACCTTTCCTGATTATCTTCACCCTGGCGGCGTGGTTCTTTATGAACGACCTGTCCGCTTCCAAAGCCTCGCTGAGCGAACAGCTGCCGGTGCTTAAACGCCTGCATCTGTGGATCATGGCGCTGCTCTATCTGGCGACCTTCGGCTCCTTTATCGGTTTCTCCGCCGGTTTTGCCATGCTGTCGAAAACCCAGTTCCCGGACGTGCAGATCCTGCACTACGCTTTCTTCGGTCCGTTTATTGGCGCGCTGGCGCGTTCGATGGGCGGGGCGATCTCCGACCGTCTCGGCGGTACCCGCGTGACGCTGGTGAACTTCGTGGTGATGGCTGTCTTCTGCGCGCTGCTGTTCCTGACGCTGCCGACCAATGGCCAGGGCGGCAACTTCATCGCCTTCTTTGCAGTGTTTATGGTGCTGTTCCTTACCGCCGGGCTGGGCAGCGCCTCCACCTTCCAGATGATCTCCGTGATCTTCCGTAAGCTGACCATGGACCGGGTGAAGGCCCAGGGCGGCAGCGAAGCCCAGGCGATGCGCGAGGCGGCGACCGATACCGCGGCGGCGCTGGGCTTTATTTCCGCCATTGGCGCAATCGGCGGCTTCTTTATTCCGAAGGCGTTTGGTATCTCGCTGGATCTGACCGGCTCGCCGGCCGGCGCGATGAAAGTCTTCCTGATCTTCTATATTGCCTGCGTAATCATCACCTGGGCGGTATACGGCCGTAAGCGTCAGTAATTCGCCATAGTCGATGTCGCTTCATAAAGGCGCACTCCTGAGGGAGGCGCCTTTTTTACTGGCTTAATTAGTTACAACATACTATTGAGCGTTTTTATTCATTTTGGCCACTGAGCCGGGGAGGGACGGCTTGCCAGCGTCACCGCTCTACCCCTTAATACCTCCCTGGTGAGCCATCCCGCGTCTGGCGAGCTATTTTTCGCTAAAAAACCTTAAAAAACATCAAATTAAAAAGATGAGTTTTGTACCACCTTGGTGGTAATTGCCAATTTGCGCCACGTTAACAAGCCAGTCCGTATTGATCGCTATCAATTCCCGCCCGCTTTCATGGCGTTACCTTCGCTGCAAATCCAGCAATGTCGATTTATCAGAGAGCCGTCAGGCTCCATATCAGGAGAAACCCGATGAGTAAATTCCTGGACCGGTTTCGCTACTTCAAACAGAAGGGTGAAACCTTTGCCGATGGGCACGGCCAGCTTCTAAACACCAACCGGGACTGGGAGGATGGATACCGTCAACGTTGGCAGCATGACAAAATTGTGCGTTCCACTCACGGTGTTAACTGCACCGGTTCATGCAGCTGGAAGATTTATGTCAAAAACGGGCTGGTGACCTGGGAAACCCAGCAAACGGACTATCCGCGCACCCGTCCGGACCTGCCAAACCACGAACCGCGCGGCTGCCCGCGCGGCGCCAGCTACTCCTGGTATCTGTACAGCGCGAACCGCCTGAAATACCCGCTGATGCGCAAACGCCTGATGAAGATGTGGCGGGAGGCGAAGGTTCAGCATAGCGATCCGGTCGCGGCATGGGCCTCGATTATCGAAGACGCCGACAAAGCCAAAAGCTTCAAACAGGCTCGCGGTCGCGGCGGGTTTGTCCGCTCCTCATGGCAGGAAGTGAACGAGCTGATTGCCGCCTCCAACGTCTATACCGTGAAAACTTACGGTCCGGACCGCGTGGCCGGCTTCTCGCCGATCCCGGCGATGTCGATGGTCTCCTACGCCTCCGGCGCCCGTTACCTGTCGCTGATCGGCGGCACTTGCCTGAGCTTCTACGACTGGTACTGCGACCTGCCGCCGGCCTCGCCGATGACCTGGGGCGAGCAGACCGATGTGCCGGAATCCGCCGACTGGTACAACTCCAGCTATATCATCGCCTGGGGCTCCAACGTGCCGCAGACCCGTACCCCGGATGCGCACTTCTTTACCGAAGTTCGCTATAAAGGGACCAAAACCGTGGCCATCACTCCGGACTACGCCGAAATCGCCAAGCTCTGCGATCTGTGGCTGGCGCCGAAGCAGGGTACCGATGCCGCGATGGCGCTGGCGATGGGTCACGTGATGCTGCGTGAGTTCCATCTTGATAAGCCGAGCCAGTATTTCACCGATTACGTGCGTCGCTACACCGACATGCCGATGCTGGTGATGCTTGAGGAGCGCGACGGCTATTACGCCGCCGGCCGCACGCTGCGCGCGTCCGACCTCGTAGATTCCCTTGGTCAGGAAAAGAATCCGGAATGGAAGACCGTCGCCTTTGACGAGAAAGGCGATCTCACCGTGCCGAACGGTTCCCTCGGATTCCGCTGGGGCGATAAAGGCAAATGGAACCTCGAACAGCGCGATGGCAAAACCGGCGAAGAGATTGAGCTGCGTCTGAGTCTGCTCGGCAGCCATGACGAGGTGGCGGACGTTGGCTTCCCGTACTTCGGCGGCGAAGGTTCTGAGCACTTCAACAAAGTCGCTCTTGAAAACATTCTACTGCACAAACTGCCGGTCAAACGCCTGCAGCTGGCCGACGGCTCCAGCGCGCTGGTGACCACCGTGTACGATCTGACCATGGCCAACTATGGCCTGGAGCGCGGTCTGAACGATGACAACTGCGCCGCCAGCTATGATGAAGTGAAAGCCTACACCCCGGCCTGGGCGGAGAAAATTACCGGTGTCTCCCGCGCGCATATCATCCGTACCGCCCGCGAGTTTGCCGATAACGCCGATAAAACCCATGGTCGCTCGATGATTATCGTCGGGGCGGGTCTCAACCACTGGTTCCACCTCGACATGAACTACCGCGGTCTGATCAACATGCTGATCTTCTGCGGCTGCGTCGGCCAGAGCGGTGGCGGTTGGGCGCACTATGTGGGCCAGGAAAAACTGCGTCCACAGACCGGCTGGCAGCCGCTGGCGTTCGCCCTTGACTGGCAGCGTCCGGCACGCCATATGAACAGCACCTCGTACTTTTACAACCACTCCAGCCAGTGGCGCTATGAAACCGTGACCGCGCAGGAGCTGCTGTCGCCGATGGCGGATAAATCCCGCTACAGCGGCCATCTGATCGACTTCAACGTCCGCGCCGAGCGGATGGGCTGGCTGCCGTCGGCGCCGCAGCTGGGCGTTAACCCGCTGCGCATCGCCGATGAGGCGAAAAAAGCCGGCATGACGCCGGTGGATTACACCGTCAAATCCCTGAAAGAGGGATCGATTCGCTTTGCGGCGGAGCAGCCGGAAAACGGTAAAAACCATCCGCGTAACCTGTTTATCTGGCGTTCCAACCTGCTGGGCTCCTCCGGTAAAGGCCATGAGTACATGCTCAAGTACCTGCTGGGTACGGAGAACGGCATTCAGGGTAAAGACCTTGGCAAGCAGGGCGGCGTGAAGCCGGAAGAAGTCGAATGGCGAGATAACGGCCTCGACGGCAAGCTGGATCTCGTGGTGACTCTCGACTTCCGTCTGTCGAGCACCTGTCTCTACTCAGACATCGTGCTGCCGACCGCCACCTGGTATGAAAAAGACGACATGAATACCTCGGATATGCATCCGTTTATTCATCCGCTGTCGGCGGCCGTTGACCCGGCCTGGGAATCGAAGAGCGACTGGGATATCTATAAAGGTATCGCGAAGAAATTCTCTGAACTGTGCGTGGGTCACCTCGGTAAAGAAACCGACGTCGTTACGCTGCCGATCCAGCATGATTCCGCCGCGGAAATGGCGCAGCCGCTGGACGTCAAAGACTGGAAGAAGGGCGAATGTGACCTGATTCCGGGGAAAACCGCACCGCATATTATTCCGGTCGAGCGTGATTATCCGGCGACTTACGAGCGCTTCACCTCTATTGGCCCGCTGCTGGAAACCATCGGCAACGGCGGGAAAGGCATCGCCTGGAATACCCAGAGCGAAATGGACCTGCTGCGTAAGCTCAACTACACCAAGGCGGAAGGCCCGGCGAAAGGTCAGCCGAAGCTGGAGACGGCCATTGACGCCGCGGAGATGATCCTCACCCTGGCACCGGAAACGAACGGTCAGGTGGCGGTGAAGGCGTGGAAAGCGCTGAGCGAGATCACCGGCCGTGAGCACGCGCACCTGGCGCTGAACAAAGAAGACGAGAAGATCCGTTTCCGCGACATTCAGGCGCAGCCGCGGAAAATTATCTCCAGCCCGACCTGGTCAGGTCTGGAAGACGAACACGTCTCCTATAACGCCGGATACACCAACGTTCACGAGCTGATCCCATGGCGTACCCTGTCCGGTCGTCAGTCGCTGTATCAGGATCACCAGTGGATGCGCGACTTTGGCGAAAGCCTGCTGGTTTATCGTCCGCCGATTGACACCCGCTCGGTGAAAGCGGTGATGGGCGAGAAGTCCAACGGCAACCCGGAGAAGGCGCTGAACTTCCTGACCCCGCACCAGAAATGGGGTATCCACTCGACCTACAGCGATAACCTGCTGATGCTGACCCTGTCACGCGGCGGACCGATCGTCTGGATGAGCGAGGCGGATGCGAAAGATCTGGGGATCGAAGATAACGACTGGATCGAAGTGTTCAACGCCAACGGCGCCCTGACGGCGCGCGCCGTGGTGAGCCAGCGTGTGCCGGCCGGGATGACCATGATGTACCACGCGCAGGAACGCATCGTGAACCTGCCTGGCTCTGAAGTTACCGGCCAGCGCGGCGGGATCCACAACTCGGTTACCCGTATTACGCCGAAACCGACCCATATGATCGGCGGCTATGGCCATCTGGCCTATGGCTTTAACTACTACGGCACCGTCGGCTCCAACCGCGATGAGTTTGTGGTGGTACGTAAGATGAAGAACATTAACTGGTTAGACGGCGAAGGCAATGACCAGGTACAGGAGAGCGTAAAATGAAAATTCGTTCACAAGTCGGCATGGTGCTGAATCTCGATAAGTGCATCGGCTGCCACACCTGCTCGGTCACCTGTAAAAACGTCTGGACCAGCCGGGAAGGGATGGAGTACGCCTGGTTCAATAACGTGGAGAGTAAGCCTGGCGTCGGTTTTCCGAACGACTGGGAAAACCAGGAGAAATGGAAGGGCGGCTGGATCCGCAAAATCAACGGCAAGCTGCAGCCGCGCATGGGCAACCGCGCGATGCTGTTAGGTAAAATCTTCGCGAACCCGCATCTGCCGGGCATCGATGATTACTACGAGCCGTTCGATTACGACTACCAGAACCTGCATAACGCCCCGGAGAGTAAGCACCAGCCGATCGCCCGTCCGCGCTCGCTGATCACCGGCCAGCGGATGGACAAGATCACCAGCGGTCCGAACTGGGAAGAGATCCTCGGCGGCGAGTTTGAAAAGCGCGCCAAAGACCAGAACTTCGACAACATGCAGAAGGCGATGTACGGCCAGTTCGAGAACACCTTTATGATGTATCTGCCGCGCCTGTGCGAGCACTGCCTGAACCCGGCGTGCGTCGCGACCTGCCCGAGCGGCGCCATCTATAAGCGTGAAGAAGACGGCATCGTGCTCATCGACCAGGACAAGTGCCGCGGCTGGCGGATGTGCATCACCGGCTGCCCGTACAAGAAAATCTACTTCAACTGGAAGAGCGGAAAGTCCGAGAAGTGCATCTTCTGCTACCCGCGTATTGAATCCGGAATGCCGACGGTATGCTCCGAAACCTGCGTGGGCCGAATCCGCTATCTCGGCGTCCTGTTGTATGACGCGGATGCGATCGAAAATGCCGCCAGCACCGAGAACGAGAAAGATCTCTATCAGCGTCAACTGGACGTGTTCCTCGATCCGAACGACCCGAAAGTGATTGAGCAGGCGCTGAAAGATGGCGTACCGCAGGGGGTGATTGAAGCCGCGCAGCAGTCGCCTGTCTGGAAAATGGCGATGGACTGGAAGCTGGCCCTGCCGCTGCACCCGGAATATCGCACCCTGCCGATGGTCTGGTACGTGCCGCCGCTGTCGCCGATTCAGTCCGCCGCCGATGCCGGCGAACTGGGCAGCAATGGGATCCTGCCGGACGTGGAAAGCCTGCGTATTCCGGTGCAGTATCTGGCGAACCTGCTGACCGCCGGCGATACCCAACCGGTCCTGTTGGCCCTGAAGCGGATGCTGGCGATGCGTCACTATAAGCGGGCGGAAACCGTTGACGGCGTTGTCGATACCCGCGCGCTGGATGAGGTGGGCTTAAGCGAAGCGCAGGCTCAGGAGATGTACCGCTACCTGGCGATCGCTAACTACGAAGATCGTTTCGTGGTGCCAAGCAGCCATCGTGAACAGGCGCGGGAAGCGTTCCCGGAGAAAAACGGCTGCGGCTTTAGCTTTGGTGACGGCTGCCACGGCTCTGACAGCCAGTTCAACCTGTTCAACAGCCGTCGCATCGACGCCATCGACGTGACCAGCAAAACGGAGCCGCACGCATGATTGAACTTGTGATTGTGTCGCGCCTGCTCGAATACCCTGACGCTGCCTTATGGCAGCATCAGCAGGAGATGTTCGAGGCGCTTGCGTCATCAGAGAAACTCAGCAAAGAGGATGCTCACGCGCTGGGCGTTTTTCTGCGCGATCTGCTGACTCAGGATCCGCTGGATGCCCAGGCGGCCTATAGCGAACTGTTTGACCGCGGCCGGGCCACCTCGCTGCTGCTGTTTGAACACGTGCACGGCGAATCCCGCGATCGCGGGCAGGCGATGGTTGATCTGATGGCGCAGTATGAGCGCCACGGTCTGCTGCTCGATAGCCATGAGTTGCCGGATCATCTGCCGTTGTATCTGGAGTATCTGGCGCAGCTGCCGGAAGAGGAAGCGCTTGGCGGCCTGCGGGACGTTGCGCCGATCCTCGGCCTGCTCAGCGCGCGGCTGCAGCAGCGCGAGAGCCGCTATGCGGTGCTGTTCGAACTGCTGCTGAAGCTGGCAAACACTCAGGTCGACAGCCAGAAGGTGGCGGAGAAGATTGCCGACGAAGCCCGCGACGATACGCCGCAGGCGCTGGACGCGGTCTGGGAAGAAGAACAGGTGAAATTCTTTGCCGACCAGGGCTGCGGCGAGTCGGAGATTTCCGCTCACCAGCGTCGTTTTGCCGGAGCCGTGGCCCCGCAATATCTGAATATCTCTAACGGAGGACAGCAATAATGCACTTCCTGAATATGTTCTTCTTTGACATTTATCCGTACATTGCGGGTTCAGTGTTCCTGATCGGCAGTTGGCTGCGCTACGACTACGGTCAGTACACCTGGCGCGCCGCCTCCAGCCAGATGCTGGACCGTAAGGGAATGAACCTGGCGTCGAACCTGTTCCATATCGGCATCCTCGGCATTTTCGCCGGCCACTTCCTCGGCATGCTGACCCCGCACTGGATGTATGAATCCTTCCTGCCGATCGACGTCAAGCAGAAGATGGCGATGATCGCCGGCGGTGCCTGCGGCGTGATGACCCTGGTGGGCGGTTTACTGCTGCTTAAGCGTCGTCTGCTCAGCCCACGCGTGCGCGCCACCACCACCGGCGCGGATATTCTGATCCTCTCCCTGCTGATGGTGCAGTGTGCGCTGGGTCTACTGACGATCCCATTCTCTGCCCAGCATATGGACGGCAGCGAAATGATGAAGCTGGTCGGCTGGGCGCAGTCGGTGGTCACCTTCCACGGCGGTGCGTCGCAGCACCTGGATGGCGTGGCGTTTATCTTCCGCGTCCACCTGGTGCTGGGTATGACCCTGTTCCTGCTGTTCCCATTCTCTCGTCTGGTTCATATCTGGAGCGCGCCGGTAGAGTACCTGACGCGCAAATACCAGATTGTCCGCGCCCGTCGCTAACTGGCCCGCGACCGCTGACTGACCCCGCCCTGGCGGGGTTTTTTTTCGCCCCAGCCGAGGTTATTCCCGGCGGCGGCAAATAGAATAAGCATCCCGCCGAGCAACTGCATAGGGGTTAACGCATGATGGAAGACCAGATAGTCGACCCCCATCGCCATCAACGGATAAATAAAGGAGAGCGAACCGGTAATGGGCGTCGGCAGCTTCTGTATCGCGCTATATAAAAGCTGATACATGATCCCGGTATGGACGACACCGAGGATCAGCAGATAGCGCCAGGGGAAGCTGGCAGAAAAGTCGGGCATTTGCACCAGCGGCGGCAGCATCACGACGCCGACGAGCACCTGAATAAAGGCAATATGCTGAGCAGGGAGCGGATGCAGTTTGCGGGCGATGATGGCGGTCAGGGCATAGAAAAATGCCGCGCCTAATGCCAGCAAAACGCCGGCCGTGAGACTTTCGCCGTGCGTCGGGGCAAGCTCGCTTGACAGCAGGATCACCACGCCGCCGAAGGCCAACAGTAACCATCCCCATTTTACGGCGCTGACCCGTTCCCCCAACACCATGCCCATCAGCACCAGCATAAACGGCTGGGTGTTGTAGATCACCGTGGCCATGCCAATTGAAATACGCGAGTAGGCGGCAAACAGCAGCAGCCAGTTGATGACCAGCGCGATGCCGCCAAGTACCGCGAGGGCGAGGGTGAAGCGCGTGAGACGACTGAAGGGCTGGCGGCTGAGAACGATAAACAGCAGCAGGGTGAGCGCGCCAATCAGGCAGCGCCAGAACACCACATCAATTACCGGCAAACCAGAGAGCAGCACGAACGCGCCGATCGAGCCAGAAATTATCATCGCCAGGCTCATTTGCCAGACGCCGCGGGTAATTTGCATATTTCACCTCCAGAAGTTTTCCAGTATTGTGCGAAAAATCCTGACAGCCTGACATGGCTGAATTAAGGCAAACAGGGGGAAATCCCTTTCATAATTAGGTAAAAAACATGAATGACGTACTTGATGAAATTGACCGGGCGATCCTTACTTGCCTGACTCAGGATGCCAGAGTCTCGTTGAAGGTATTGAGCGCGCGGGTGGGGCTGACCTCGCCGAGCATCGCCGAGCGGGTGAAGCGCCTGGAGGAGCGGGGCGTGATTCAGGGCTATGGGGCGCGGGTGAATCTCGCCGCGCTGGGCTACAGCCTGCAGGCGCTGGTGCGGGTTCGGCCGCTGCCTGGTCTACTGCAGAAGGTGGATAAATATATCCAGGCGATGCCGGAGTGCATCGAAAGTGACAAAGTGACCGGAGAGGATTGTTTCGTGATGCGACTGGTGGTGCGTGATATTGCCCAGCTGGATACGCTACTGGACGGCCTGGCCGAATTTGCGCAGTGCAATACCTCGGTGGTGAAAAGTTCGCCGGTGAAGAGGCGACTGCCCCCGCTGTGAGTTTTCCCGGAGGCGGTGCGGCGCACCTGACCGGACTACCAGACGGCACACCTGTAGCCTCGCTAAGCGAAGCGCGAGCGAGGAGATAGCAGAACAGGTGGCTGACGAGAGTGCAACAGCGGTGGGGGAAGGATGACTCGGCGCTAAAGCGCCTCGCCCTTCGGACCGTTGCCTTCGGCAACGTTCTCTCGCTACGCTCGAGTCGAACCTTAGTCGAAGCTTCTCATCCTTCCCCGTAGGGCAGAATATAGAGTATCGCAAGTGGAGTAAGCTGGGTAATACATGAAGGGATGGTGGTGGGGGAAGGATAACTCGGCGCTAAAGCGCCTCGCCCTTCGGGCCGTTGCCTGCGGCAACGTTCTCTCGCTACGCTCGAGTCGAACCTTAGTCGAAGCTTCTCATCCTTCCCCGTAGGGCAGAATATAAAGTATCGCAAGTGGAGTAAGCTGGGTAATACATGAAGGGATGGTGGTGGGGGAAGGATTCGAACCTTCGAAGTCGATGACGGCAGATTTACAGTCTGCTCCCTTTGGCCGCTCGGGAACCCCACCAGGGGTAAAATCACATTGTAGGCTATTCAGCAAAATGAATGGTGGTGGGGGAAGGATTCGAACCTTCGAAGTCGATGACGGCAGATTTACAGTCTGCTCCCTTTGGCCGCTCGGGAACCCCACCACGGGGTAGTGCTTAATACTGGCCTGCTTCCTTCTCGGGAAGCGGGGCGCATCATACCAAATGATGCGCCCCTGTAAAGCATTCCTTTGACAAAAATAAACTGGTTGCCTGATTTTTACCCGTAACGCCGTAAAGCTAACCAATTCATTTCTCAGTCGATTAAAGAATAATCGTCCGGTTGCCGTAGACGAAGACGCGCTGCGCCAGTACCTGATACAGCGCCCGGCTCAATACGTTTTTTTCGACATCGCGCCCGGCACGCATCATATCTTCTGCGGTATAAGTATGATCGACGTGAATGACGTCCTGCATAATGATGGGGCCTTCGTCCAGATTATCATTCACGTAGTGGGCGGTGGCGCCGATGATCTTCACGCCACGCTCATAGGCCTGATGATACGGACGCGCGCCGATAAACGCCGGCAGGAACGAGTGGTGAATGTTAATGATCTTGTTCGGGAAACGGGCGACAAATTCCGGCGTAAGCACGCGCATATACTTGGCCAGCACCACGTAATCCGGCTCGTGGGCGGCAATCGCGTCGCCCATCTGTTTGTCGTGCTCTTCGCGGCTCAGCCCTTCATGGCTGACCAGTTCAAACGGGATGCCAAAACGTTCCACCAGCGGGCGCAGGGTGTCATGGTTACCAATAACCGCGGCAATATCGACATCCAGCCCGCCGTAATTGGCTTTCATCAGCAGATCGCCGAGGCAGTGGGCCTCTTTCGTCACCAGAATCACCACCCGGCGGCGGCCTGCCGGATTGAGTTCACGAATCGAGCCTTCCGGCAGGGCGCTGTCCAGATCGGCCAGCAGAATAGCGTCGTTGAAAATGCCTTCCAGTTCGGTGCGCATAAAGAAACGACCGGTACGGTGGTCAACAAATTCGTTGTTCTGCACAATGTTAAGTTCGTGCTTGTAGCAGATATTGGTGATACGCGCGATGAGGCCTTTCTGATCAGGGCAAATAGTGCGTAGTACTTTACGTTGTAATGAATGCATCGCGAGGAAAATCCTGTAGTGTTTGCAAGCGCTGCGGCAGCGTTACTGGCCGCAGCATTTTTTAAATTTTTTACCTGAACCGCAAGGGCAGGGGTCGTTACGGCCAATCAGCGGTCGTGTCCCGTCGATATAGTACCACTGTCCATTTTCTTTTAAGAATCTGGAACGTTCAATAATGGCGCCCCGGCGGTTATTGTCATTAAAGCGGGCGATAAAGCTGACAAAGCCTTCATTTGCGGCTCGTCCTTCATCGCTGGCGAACAGGGTTAAGCCCAGCCATTCTGTGTGGGCAAAGCCTTTCTCCAGTTCGGCGCGAAACTGCCGCGCCTGACAGGACGGATGCCAGGTTTTGATCAGATAGTCGGCATCTTTCATGACGAACGCGCTGTAACGGGAGCGCATAAGCTGTGACGGGCCTGGCGCAAGCTCAGCGCCGGACAGATATCGCTGGCAACATGAGCTATACTCCAGTGCGCTGCCACAGGGGCATAATTGCGACAAAACTGCCTCCATGGAAGAATGAGTAACGGCGGTTCTACGCCAAAGGGCTTTATGTTAACTGAGCCGTGACAATGTTGCCACGCTCAGAGTGGAAGGATAGTTATCAGTACTAATGAGAAAGCTTAAAATTGGTCTGGCGTTAGGAGCGGGTGCCGCCCGCGGATGGTCGCATATTGGCGTCATCAACGCCCTCCAGCAGGCCGGCATTGAGATTGATATCGTGGCCGGTTGCTCTATCGGTTCGCTGGTAGGGGCGGCGTATGCCTGTAACCGGCTCCCGGCCCTTGAGTCCTGGGTCTGCTCTTTCAGCAACTGGGACGTTCTGAAACTGATGGACCTCTCCTGGCGCCGCGGTGGACTGTTGCGGGGTGAAAAGGTATTCAATCATTATCGCCGCATCATGCCCGTGACCGATATCGAACACTGCGAACGGCGATTTGCCGCCGTCGCGACAAATTTAAGCACTGGCAGGGAGCTGTGGTTTACCGAAGGCGATCTGCATTTAGCGATTCGAGCCTCCTGCAGTATGCCGGGGTTAATGTCGCCGGTAAGGCATAATGGTTACTGGCTGGTCGATGGCGCGGTGGTCAATCCGGTTCCCGTGTCGCTTACGCGGGCAATGGGGGCCGATATCGTGATTGCCGTGGATCTGCAACATGATGCCCACCTTATGCAGCAGGATTTATTCTCCCTCGAAGCGCCGCGGCGGGAAGCCGAAGCGAAGGAGGGGCCATGGCATACTCGTCTGCGCGCACGCTTGACGCAAATGAGTTCCCGCCGGACGGCCGTGACGCCGACGGCGATGGAGATCATGACCACTTCTATCCAGGTCCTGGAGAATCGTCTTAAACGCAATCGTATGGCGGGTGACCCGCCGGATATCCTGTTGCAACCGTACTGTCCACAAGTCTCGACGCTTGATTTCCATCGCGCCGGCGAGGCGATTACCGCAGGGCAGCTGGCGGTAGAAAAGAAAATGGATGAATTATTACCCTTAGTGCGTACCGCGATTTGACGCACGAGTACCTGACTTAAGCAAATTCTGACAGGCGATAGTGAGAATAGCGTGCCACTATTGAATTATCGTCAGCCAGGGGAGATATCATGACGCAGCCATTGGCGGGAAAACAGATTCTGATAGTTGAAGACGAACCCGTTTTCCGCTCACTCTTGCATGGATGGCTGACCTCGCTGGGAGCAACGACCTTCCAGGCAGAAGATGGCAAGGATGCCCTGCATAAAATGACGGAGGTGCATCCGGACCTGATGATTTGCGACATTTCGATGCCGAGAATGAACGGTCTGGAGCTGGTGGAGACGTTGCGTAATCGCGGCGAGCAGCTACCGATCCTGATGATTTCTGCTACCGAAAACATGGCCGATATAGCCAAAGCGTTGCGGCTTGGCGTTCAGGACGTGTTGTTAAAGCCAGTAAAAGATTTCAATCGCCTGCGTGAAACCGTTTATGCGTGCCTCTATCCTGCGATGTTCAGTTCACGTGTGGAAGAGGAAGAGCGTCTATTTGAGGACTGGGACGCGCTGGTCAGTAATCCTACCGCCGCCTCACGATTACTGCAGGAATTACAGCCGCCGGTGCAACAGGAAATGTCGCACTGCCGCATTCATTATCGCCAGCTGGTGTCGGCGGATAAACCCGGTCTGGTACTCGATATCGCGCCGCTCTCGGACAATGATTTGGCCTTCTATTGTCTGGATGTCACACGAGCAGGAGATAATGGCGTACTGGCAGCTTTATTATTGCGCGCGTTGTTCAATGGCTTGTTACAGGAGCAACTGGCGCATCAGGGACAACGGCTTCCAGAAATGGGGAGTCTGCTAAAACAGGTGAATCAGCTGCTGCGTCAGGCAAACCTTCCCGGTCAGTTTCCTTTGTTAGTGGGGTATTACCACAGCGGACTGAAAAATTTAATTCTGGTGTCGGCGGGGCTCAATGGCACGCTGAATACCGGTGAGCATCAAATTCAGATTAGTAATGGCGTTCCTTTGGGAACGTTGGGTAATGCTTACCTTAACCAAATTAGCCAGCGTTGTACCTCATGGCAGTGCCAAATTTGGGGGGCTGGAGGGCGTTTACGCTTAATGTTGTCTGCGGAATGAGCAATTACGGTTATATCTAAGCAGACGGGATTACCCGTTGCCCTTTAGCGGTGGTAACATCGAGCAGTTTTATGCGTAAAAGTCCTAATTCGAGGCTATCGGAAGCTTTTCAGACCAGTGAATACGCGGTTGACTGATATACTCGACACGTTATTTGTAACGAGAAGTTTAAAAAACAAACAGTCCAGGAGATTTCAATGGCTGCCCTTAATTCTAAAGTCAGAAAAGCGGTTATCCCGGTTGCGGGATTAGGCACCAGGATGCTGCCGGCCACCAAAGCGATTCCAAAAGAAATGCTGCCGCTGGTAGATAAGCCGTTAATTCAGTACGTTGTTAATGAATGTATCGCTGCAGGAATTACTGAAATTGTTCTGGTAACGCACTCGTCCAAAAACTCTATCGAAAACCATTTCGATACCAGTTTTGAGCTGGAAGCGATGCTGGAAAAACGTGTGAAACGCCAGCTGCTGGAAGAAGTGCAGTCTATTTGTCCGCCACACGTAACCATTATGCAAGTTCGTCAGGGCCTGGCAAAAGGTCTGGGACACGCGGTGCTTTGCGCCCATCCGGTGGTGGGTGATGAGCCGGTCGCAGTTATTCTGCCAGACGTTATTCTGGATGAATATGAATCCGATCTGAGCCGCGATAACCTCGCGGAGATGATCTCTCGTTTCGATGAGACCGGCGCCAGCCAGATTATGGTTGAGCCTGTCGACGACGTGACCGCCTATGGCGTGGTTGACTGCAAAGGTGAGTCTCTGCAGCCGGGCGAAAGCGTACCGATGGTGGGTGTGGTAGAGAAGCCGAAAGCTGACGTCGCGCCGTCCAACCTGGCGGTGGTGGGGCGCTATGTCCTCAGCGCCGATATCTGGCCGCTGCTGGCGAAGACACCTCCGGGTGCCGGTGATGAAATTCAGTTGACTGACGCGATTGATATGCTGATCGAAAAAGAGACGGTCGAAGCTTATCATATGAAAGGCAAGAGCCATGACTGCGGTAATAAGCTTGGCTACATGCAGGCGTTCGTCGAATATGGTATTCGCCACAAAACGCTGGGTGACGATTTTAAAGCCTGGCTGGAAACCGCGGTTGCGAAGTAATCCGCAGCGCTGCTGAAAGCACAAAACCGGGAGTCGCAATGCGCTCCCGGTTTTTTATATCGGCCCCTGGGGGCAAAAAAAATCCCGCCGCAGCGGGATTTTTATATCGTAACAACGGAGATTAGATCAGGAAATCGTCCAGTGATTTACCTTGCTCATCCATTGCTTTTTTGATCACCGCCGGGGTACGGCCCTGGCCGGTCCAGGTTTTGGTTTCGCCGTTTTCGTCGACATAGCTGTATTTAGCCGGACGTGCAGCACGCTTGGTTTTGGTACCGGCTTTAACGGCTGCCATGGTGCTCAGCAGTTCATTCGGATCAATACCGTCAGCGATCAGCATTTCACGATATTGCTGCAGCTTACGCGTACGTTCTTCAATTTCTGCCGCGGCGGCGTTTTCTTCTTCACGGCGCTCGTTAACAACGACTTCTAATTTTTCCAGCATTTCTTCGAGCGTTTCCAGGGTGCATTCTCTTGCCTGCGCACGAAGAGTACGGATGTTGTTCAAAATTTTAAGTGCTTCGCTCATTGTAGTAATCTCAAACTTATATTGTGGGGTGGTTTGTTGAACTAATAATAGAGCGATAAAATGCGTTGTGCAATAGGGGGGAATGTAAGGAATTCAAAATTACTGGTTATTTGTCGCGAGAATTAATTAATTTAAGTTAAAATTCCCGTGCCGCTTCACATCTTTCATCCTTATAGCGATGAGGAGAAGGTAAGCTAAAACACTGAGACGGTATGCTTTTTCTGAGCTACGGTGAGAAAAATTATCCTTTACATGGGTAAATAACCCTCGTCAGTATTAGCGCATTTTTGGTTACGAGACTTAATATAAAACAACGTGCGGCCCAGCTTATAGCCCATAGTTAACCGCCCTATAAGCACGAAAAGACAATGGTTACCCCGCCAGTAGCGTAACGGGGCGCACAAATAATGGCCCTGTAAATTCAATTCATCCTCTTAATCCTTTGGCTTTGCAGGCTCTTCGGCTGCGATACAATACCCCTGCTAAACGGGCGGCTGTACGCATAAAATATGGTATAATCGCCGCCGCGATAAAACACTTTGATTGGGGTCACGCAGCCGATGGCACAACTTTATTTCTACTACTCTGCAATGAATGCAGGTAAGTCGACCGCTCTGTTGCAATCTTCGTACAATTACCAGGAGCGGGGGATGCGTACCGTCGTTTATACCGCTGAGATTGATGACCGCTTTGGCGCCGGAAAAGTTAGCTCGCGTATCGGTCTCTCGTCGCCGGCCCGTTTGTATAATCCACAGACGTCGCTATATAACGATATTGCCGCAGAGCACAAGTTAAAACCGATTCACTGCGTGCTGGTGGACGAAAGCCAGTTTCTGACGCGCGAGCAGGTTCATGAGCTGTCTGAAGTTGTCGATACGCTGGACATTCCGGTGCTTTGCTATGGCCTGCGGACAGACTTTCGCGGTGAGCTCTTCACCGGTAGCCAGTATTTGCTGGCCTGGTCAGATAAGCTGGTGGAGCTAAAAACCATCTGTTTCTGCGGACGAAAGGCTAGCATGGTGCTGCGCCTCGATCAGGAGGGGCGTCCTTATAATGAGGGCGAGCAGGTCGTCATCGGCGGTAATGAACGGTACGTTTCAGTCTGTCGTAAGCATTATAAAGAAGCGCTGAGCGTCGGCTCGTTAACCCAGGTACAAAACCTGCACCGCCCCTGCTAATACGCGCAGAAGCTCGTCCAGGCGCCTGTAGGCGCCTTTTTTATTGCCTGCGCTCCGTTGGGTTAGCAGGGTTAAAGCATGGCTGACGGCAGGCAAAAAAAAGCCCCGTCAGATGACGGGGCTTGCAGAACGTTTATGCTTGTTGATTAAGCGGATTTTTTCGCTTTTTTCTCAGCTTTCACTGGTGCCGCTTCGGCTTTCGCGGCGGCTTCGCCTTCGACGAACTCGCGACCGTAGTAGGTATCCAGCAGGATCTGTTTCAGTTCGGAGATCAGCGGGTAGCGCGGGTTAGCGCCGGTGCACTGGTCATCGAATGCATCTTCAGACAGCTTATCAACGTGGGCCAGGAAGTCAGCTTCCTGAACGCCAGCTTCGCGGATAGATTTCGGAATACCCAGCTCAGCTTTCACGCTTTCCAGCCATGCCAGCAGTTTCTCGATTTTCGCTGCGGTGCGGTCGCCCGGTGCGGAGAGACCCAGGTGATCGGCGATTTCAGCGTAGCGACGACGAGCCTGCGGACGGTCGTACTGGCTGAACGCGGTCTGCTTGGTCGGGTTGTCATTCGCGTTGTAGCGGATAACGTTGCAGATCAGCAGGGCGTTGGCCAGACCGTGCGGGATATGGAACTGGGAACCCAGTTTGTGCGCCATGGAGTGGCACACGCCGAGGAAGGCGTTAGCAAACGCAATACCGGCGATGGTAGCGGCACTGTGTACGCGCTCGCGGGCAACCGGGTTCTTGGAACCTTCGTGGTAGGACGCCGGCAGGTACTCTTTCAGCAGCTTCAGCGCCTGCAGAGCCTGGCCGTCAGAGAACTCAGAAGCCAGAACGGAAACGTAAGCTTCCAGGGCGTGGGTCACTGCATCCAGACCACCGAACGCACACAGCGATTTCGGCATATCCATCACCAGGTTGGCATCGACGATGGCCATATCCGGGGTCAGCGCGTAGTCCGCCAGCGGATATTTCTGACCTGTCGCGTCGTCGGTCACAACGGCGAACGGCGTAACTTCAGAACCGGTACCGGAGGTGGTAGTGATCGCCACCATCTTGGCTTTAACGCCCATTTTCGGGAACTTGTAGATACGTTTACGGATATCCATAAAGCGCAGGGCCAGTTCTTCGAAGTGGGTTTCCGGATGTTCGTACATGACCCACATGATTTTCGCCGCATCCATCGGGGAACCGCCGCCCAGCGCGATGATCACGTCTGGTTTGAAGGAGTTCGCCAGTTCAGCACCTTTACGTACGATGGTCAGCGTCGGGTCAGCTTCAACTTCGAAGAAGACTTCAGTTTCCACACCCGCAGCTTTCAGTACGGAGGTGATCTGATCGGCATAACCGTTGTTGAACAGGAAGCGGTCAGTCACGATCAGCGCGCGTTTGTGACCATCAGTAATCACTTCATCCAGTGCGATAGGCAGGGAGCCACGACGGAAGTAGATAGATTTCGGAAGTTTGTGCCACAACATGTTTTCAGCTCGCTTAGCAACGGTTTTCTTGTTGATCAGGTGTTTCGGACCAACGTTTTCAGAGATGGAGTTACCACCCCAGGAACCACAACCCAGAGTCAGGGAAGGAGCGAGTTTGAAGTTGTACAGGTCACCGATACCACCCTGAGAAGCCGGGGTGTTGATCAGGATACGCGCCGTTTTCATCATCTGGCCGAAGTAAGCCACGCGAGCCGGCTGGTTATCCTGGTCGGTGTACAGGCAAGAGGTATGACCGATACCGCCCATGGCGACCAGTTTTTCTGCTTTGGTCACGGCGTCTTCGAAATCTTTCGCACGGTACATCGCCAGCGTCGGAGACAGTTTTTCGTGAGCAAACGGCTCGCTTTCGTCAACGTCGGTGACTTCGCCAATCAGGATTTTAGTCGTGGCCGGTACGGTGAAGCCTGCCAGTTCAGCGATTTTCGCTGCAGGCTGACCAACGATAGCGGCGTTCAGCGCGCCATTTTTCAGGATAATGTCCTGAACGGCTTTCAGCTCTTTACCCTGCAGCAGGTAGCCGCCGTGGCTGGCGAAACGTTCGCGAACCGCGTCATAAACGGAATCAACCACCACAACGGACTGCTCAGAAGCACAGATAACGCCGTTATCGAAGGTTTTAGACATCAGAACGGAAGCAACGGCGCGTTTGATGTCAGCCGTTTCATCAATCACCACCGGGGTGTTACCGGCACCTACGCCGATAGCAGGTTTACCGGAGCTGTATGCTGCTTTCACCATGCCTGGACCACCGGTTGCAAGGATCAGGTTGATATCCGGGTGGTGCATCAGGGCGTTAGACAGCTCAACAGACGGCTGATCGATCCAACCAATCAGGTCTTTCGGTGCGCCGGCAGCGATGGCAGCCTGCAGGACAATGTCAGCCGCTTTGTTAGTGGCTTCTTTAGCACGCGGGTGCGGAGAGAAAATGATGGCGTTACGCGTCTTCAGGCTGATGAGCGATTTGAAGATGGCTGTTGAAGTCGGGTTCGTGGTCGGAACGATACCGCAGATGATGCCGATAGGTTCAGCGATAGTGATGGTACCAAAAGTGTCGTCTTCTGACAGGACGCCACAGGTTTTTTCGTCTTTATAAGCGTTGTAGATGTATTCGGAAGCGAAGTGGTTTTTGATCACTTTGTCTTCAACGATGCCCATGCCGGATTCGGCAACGGCCATTTTGGCGAGAGGGATTCGAGCATCTGCAGCGGCCAGCGCGGCGGCGCGGAAGATTTTGTCGACTTGTTCTTGAGTGAAACTGGCATATTCACGCTGGGCTTTCTTGACACGCTCAACAAGCGCGTTCAGTTCAGCGATATTAGTAACAGCCATAATGCTCTCCTGATAATGTTAAACTTTTTTAGTAAATCAGTCGCTCGATTCGACATTATAGACAGGCTGTAAACAGCTTGCATGTAAATGTTTATGTAGGAAAATCAGGACGCTGTTTTACCGATTTACTAAAAAAGCTTTATCTTTTTAACTTTCAGGTACTGCTGCCTTCCACTCTGTTGGTGTCATCAAGATTACTCACTTCTGAGTACAAATTACGTGATTTAGATCAAGTATTGGCACTGCTGATACCTTTCAGCTGACTGCTTTTTGACCGGTTCGATCAAGTGTAATGGGAGGGTTTTGAAATTAAAAAAACGATTAGCATTAAAACTACAAATAGCTAACATTCGATACATATCACCGGGTTATGCATATTTATAATGAATATTGCATGCAAAAAGCGTATGTTTCGCGCAGTTATTTTATGCTGTTAACAGTCAACCGCCAATTTTGATGATGCTGCGGAGCCCATTGTGACTCAATCACTGTTCGATTTTTCTGCATATTTCAAGTTTTTCATCGGCTTATTTGCTCTGGTTAACCCGGTGGGCATTATTCCGGTGTTCATTAGTATGACCAGCTACCAACCGGCAGCAGTGCGCAATAAGACCAACCTGACCGCCAACCTGTCGGTGGCGATCATCCTCCTGACGTCATTGTTTCTCGGCGATGGCATTCTGCAGATTTTTGGTATCTCCATTGATTCATTCCGTATCGCCGGCGGCATCCTGGTGGTGACCATCGCGATGTCGATGATCAGCGGTAAGCTCGGTGAAGATAAGCAGAACAAGCAGGAGAAGTCGGAGACGGCGGTGCGGGAGAGCATCGGCGTGGTTCCTCTCGCGCTACCGCTGATGGCCGGACCGGGGGCAATCAGTTCCACTATCGTGTGGGGTACGCGGTATCACTCCTGGGTGCACCTCGTCGGTTTTTCACTGGCGATTGCCGTCTTTGCCCTCTGCTGCTGGGGGATTTTCCGCATGGCGCCGTGGCTGGTGCGTCTGCTAGGGCAGACAGGGATCAACGTTATCACCCGTATTATGGGCCTGCTGCTGATGGCCCTTGGCATTGAGTTTATTGTGACGGGGATTAAAGCGCTCTTTCCGGGGCTGCTGAGTTAGCTGGTTGCCACGCAGGCGGGTAGGTTCCCTTCTCGCCTGCGCGATTATTAGCAAAACCTATTAGCCAGCGCGTAACCGGCGGTAGGAATAACATTTTGCGATATCGCTATTAATTCCATAATTTTCATTAATATATGAAATATTTCTCTTAACATTCCCCTCACGTCTCCCCATCCTGTGATGTTATTTTCTTCACATCATTCTCTGGTACTTGCTGTCGGATCATCGAAATGATATTAGTAATTTTAACAAGGCTGTAGATGAATGTGCTAAAAAGTAATCTATTGTTAAATTTTTGTACAAAAAATCATCTTGCGGTCGTTGATCAGTATGTTGGCTGGTGAAAGTGTCATAACTAAATGATTAATAATGATATTTTTCTATCGGCGTTTTGTGACAACCGCGAGTAACGCTGGCAAAGCCGGCAATAAAAGAGAATCCGGTAACATATTTGCAAATTGCATTGGCGGAGGTGTTTACCTTTTGGTACTTTCCGCCGTTATCGTCTGCTGAATTATGTGCGTAAATGAGAATCATTTTTAATGATCTCGCTATGCCGGAACTGCCCCCCAGCGAGGGGGAACGAATCGACGTTAAGACTGCCGTTCGAGCGGTCGTAATAAATAAGTCGGTGATAGCAATCTGCCAATCGCAAACACTCCTGCGCTGGACAGATCCCCTAAACGGGAAAAAAACAGGCTGGTTAAAAAACCAGTAATTATAATGACTGGAGTTACAACACAATGACCATCATCACTAAAAAACGTTTGATCGCCGCAGGAGTGCTATCCGCACTCATGGCCGGCAATATGGCTATGGCAGCGGATGTCCCGGCCGGTGTGCAGCTTTCGGATAAGCAAACGCTGGTGCGAAATAGCGGCGCCGAACCGCAATCGCTGGACCCGAATAAAATCGAAGGGGTGCCTGAGGCGAATATTAGCCGCGACCTGTTCGAAGGCTTGCTGAATACCTCGCCGAAAGATGGCCACCCGATCCCTGGCGTGGCAGAGAGCTGGGATAATAAAGATTTCAAAGTCTGGACTTTCCATCTGCGTAAAGATGCGAAATGGTCTAACGGCGAGCCGGTGACCGCCCAGGACTTCGTTTATAGCTGGCAGCGTCTGGTGGATCCGAAAACCGCGTCTCCTTATGCCAGCTATCCGCAGTATGGTCATATCGTGAACGTCGACGAAATCATTGACGGCAAGAAAGCTCCGAGCGAACTGGGCGTAAAAGCCATTGACGACCACACGCTGGAAGTCACCCTCAGCGAGCCAGTACCCTATTTTTATAAACTGCTGGTTAACCCGGCGATGTCTCCTGTCTACAAACCAGCGATTGAAAAATTTGGCGAGAAGTGGACGCAGCCTGGCAATATCGTCACCAATGGCGCGTACACCCTGAAAGACTGGGTGGTCAACGAACGTATCGTCATGGAGCGCAACCCACATTACTGGGATAATGCCAAAACCGTTATTAACACTGTCACCTGGCTGCCGACCTCTTCTGAAGTGACCTATGTTAACCGTTACCGTAGCGGTGAGCTGGATATGACCTATAACCAGCTGCCGATCGAGCTCTTCCAGAAACTGAAAAAAGAGATCCCGAACGAGCTGCACGTTGACCCGTATCTGTGTACTTATTACTACGAAATTAACAATCAGAAAGCACCGTTCACCGACGTGCGCGTACGTACCGCGCTGAAGCTGGGTCTGGACCGCGACATTATTGCCAATAAGGTAAAAGGACAGGGCGATCTGCCGGCCTACGGCTACACCCCGCCGTATACCGATGGCGCGAAACTGACCGAGCCGGAATGGTTTACCTGGTCGCAGGAAAAACGGAATGAAGAAGCGAAAAAACTGCTGGCCGAAGCCGGCTATAGCGCCGATAAACCGTTGACCTTCAACCTGCTGTATAACACCTCTGATTTGCACAAGAAGCTGGCGATTGCCGCCGCCTCGCTGTGGCGTAAAAACCTGGGCATTGACGTGAAGTTAGTCAACCAGGAGTGGAAAACGTTCCTCGATACCCGTCATCAGGGTACCTATGACGTGGCGCGTGCAGGCTGGTGCGCCGACTATAACGAGCCAACCTCATTCCTGAATACCATGCTTTCAGACAGCTCAATGAACACTGCGCACTATAAGAGCCCGGCGTTCGATAAGATTATGGCTGAATCCGTGAAAGCATCCGATGAAGCGCAGCGCACTGCAGCCTATGCGAAAGCAGAGCAGCAGCTGGACAAAGACAGCGCGATCGTACCGGTCTATTACTACGTTAACGCCCGCCTGGTGAAACCGTGGGTCGGTGGCTACACCGGTAAAGACCCGATGGATAACGTCTATACCAAAGACCTTTACGTTATCAAACATTAATGGCAATACGTGGAGCGGGCCTGTGCTCGCTCCATCGTGTCTTATTTGAGAGCAGTGCAAAGGCACACGCCAGAAGGTACGGGCAATGTTAAAATTTATCTTACGTCGCTGTCTGGAAGCGATTCCGACGCTATTCATTCTTATTACCATTTCATTCTTCATGATGCGTCTGGCTCCGGGAAGTCCTTTTACCGGGGAACGCACGCTACCGCCGGAAGTCATGGCGAATATTGAAGCAAAATACCATTTAAACGACCCCATCATGACGCAGTACTTCAATTACCTGAAGCAGCTGGCGCATGGCGATTTTGGTCCCTCCTTTAAATACAAAGATTATTCGGTCAACGATCTGGTGGCGGCCAGCTTCCCGGTTTCGGCGAAACTGGGCTTCGCTGCCTTTTTGCTGGCGGTAGTGATCGGCGTCGCTGCGGGCGTTATTGCCGCTTTGAAGCAGAATACCCGCTGGGACTATGCGGTGATGGGGGTAGCCATGACCGGCGTGGTTATTCCGAGCTTTGTGGTGGCGCCTCTGCTGGTGATGATCTTTGCTATTACCCTGCACTGGCTGCCGGGCGGCGGCTGGAACGGCGGGGCGTTGAAATTTATGATCCTGCCGATGGTGGCGCTTTCCCTGGCCTATATCGCCAGCATCGCGCGAATTACCCGCGGCTCAATGATTGAAGTGCTGCACTCTAACTTTATCCGCACCGCGCGGGCGAAGGGGCTGCCGATGCGCCGCATTATTTTGCGCCATGCGCTGAAGCCGGCGCTGCTGCCGGTGCTCTCCTATATGGGGCCGGCTTTCGTGGGCATCATTACGGGCTCAATGGTCATTGAAACCATTTACGGCCTGCCGGGGATTGGCCAGCTGTTCGTTAACGGGGCGCTTAACCGCGACTACTCGCTGGTGCTCAGCCTGACGATCCTCGTGGGTGCCCTGACTATTCTGTTCAACGCCATCGTTGACGTGCTTTACGCCGTTATCGATCCGAAGATTCGCTACTGAAGCCGGAGTTCGCCATGATGTTAAGTAAGAAAAATAGCGAGGCGCTGGAAAACTTCAGTGAGAAGCTGGAAGTGGAGGGGCGTAGCCTCTGGCAGGATGCGCGTCGCCGCTTTATGCATAACCGCGCCGCGGTCACCAGCTTGATTATGCTGGTGCTCATTGCGCTGTTCGTGACCTTCGCGCCGATGGTGTCGTCATTCTCCTATTTCGATACCGACTGGGGCATGATGTCCAATGCCCCGGACATGGCCTCTGGCCACTACTTTGGGACCGACTCCTCCGGTCGCGATCTGCTGGTGCGCGTGGCGATCGGCGGGCGTATTTCGCTGATGGTTGGGGTGGCGGCGGCGCTGGTGGCGGTGATCCTCGGCACGCTGTACGGTTCGCTTTCCGGGTATCTCGGCGGCAAAGTGGATTCGGTGATGATGCGTCTGCTGGAGATCCTCAACTCCTTCCCGTTTATGTTCTTCGTTATCCTGCTGGTGACCTTTTTTGGTCAGAATATCCTGTTGATTTTTGTCGCTATCGGCATGGTCTCCTGGCTGGACATGGCCCGTATCGTACGCGGACAGACCTTGAGCCTGAAGCGCAAAGAGTTTATTGAGGCGGCGCAGGTCGGCGGGGTCTCCACAGCGAGCATCGTGCTGCGCCATATCGTTCCTAATGTGCTGGGTGTGGTGGTGGTGTACGCCTCGCTGCTGGTCCCCAGTATGATCCTCTTTGAATCCTTCCTCAGCTTCCTGGGGCTGGGGACGCAGGAGCCGCTCAGCAGCTGGGGGGCATTGCTCAGCGATGGCGCCAACTCAATGGAGGTCTCGCCCTGGCTGTTGCTGTTCCCGGCGGGTTTCCTGGTGGTGACCCTGTTCTGTTTCAACTTTATCGGCGATGGTCTGCGTGATGCCCTCGACCCGAAAGACCGCTAAGGAGCGCTGCCATGACCATGATTGAAACGGCAAAAGCGCCGCAAGCGCAGAGTCACAGCGGCCTGCTGCTGGACGTGAAAGATCTTCGCGTCACCTTTAAAACGCCGGATGGCGATGTCACCGCCGTCAATGATCTGAACTTCACCCTCCAGGCGGGCGAAACGCTCGGTATTGTCGGGGAGTCCGGCTCCGGTAAATCGCAGACCGCCTTCGCCCTGATGGGGCTGCTGGCGGCCAACGGTCGCATCGGGGGTTCTGCCACCTTTAACGGTCGGCAAATCCTCAATTTGCCCGAGCGTGAGCTGAACAAACTGCGCGCCGAGCAAATCTCGATGATTTTCCAGGATCCGATGACCTCTCTGAACCCATATATGCGGGTGGGAGAGCAGTTAATGGAAGTCCTGATGCTGCATAAGGGGCTGAGCAAAGCCGAAGCATTTGAGGAGTCGGTCAAGATGCTCGACGCGGTGAAAATGCCGGAAGCGCGCAAGCGCATGAAGATGTTCCCGCACGAGTTCTCCGGCGGGATGCGCCAGCGCGTGATGATTGCCATGGCGCTACTGTGCCGGCCGCGGCTGCTGATTGCCGATGAGCCGACCACCGCTTTGGACGTCACTGTGCAGGCGCAGATCATGACGTTACTGAATGAGCTGAAACGCGAATTTAATACGGCCATCATTATGATCACCCATGACCTCGGAGTCGTGGCGGGGATCTGCGATAAAGTGCTGGTGATGTATGCGGGCCGCACCATGGAGTACGGTCAGGCGCGCGATGTCTTCTATCAGCCGTCGCACCCATACTCTATTGGGCTGTTGAATGCGGTTCCTCGTCTGGATGCCGAAGGCGATGCGTTATTGACCATTCCGGGCAACCCGCCGAACCTGCTGCGTTTGCCGAAAGGCTGCCCATTCCAGCCGCGCTGTCCGCATGCAATGGAACAGTGCAGCAGCGCGCCGCCGCTGGAGTCTTTCGCGCCAGGTCGCCTGCGCGCCTGCTTTAAACCGGTGGGGGATCTGCTATGAACGCCGTAACTGAACAACGAAAAGTCCTGCTCGAAATTGCCGACCTGAAGGTGCATTTCGATATTAAAGATGGCAAACAGTGGTTCTGGCAGCCGTCGAAAACGCTGAAAGCCGTAGATGGCGTGACGCTGCGTCTCTATGAAGGCGAGACCCTCGGCGTGGTGGGGGAGTCAGGCTGCGGTAAATCGACTTTCGCCCGCGCCATCATTGGCCTGGTGAAGGCCACCGATGGCAAAGTGGCCTGGTTGGGTAAAGATCTGCTGGGCATGAAGCAGGAAGAGTGGCGCGACGTGCGCAGCGATATCCAGATGATCTTCCAGGATCCGCTGGCCTCGCTGAACCCGCGTATGACCATCGGAGAAATCATCGCTGAACCGCTGCGTACCTATCATCCGAAGATGCCGCGTCAGGAAGTGCGCGATCGCGTGAAGGCGATGATGATGAAAGTCGGGCTGTTGCCTAACCTGATCAACCGCTATCCGCACGAGTTCTCTGGCGGTCAGTGTCAGCGCATCGGCATCGCGCGGGCGCTGATCCTCGAGCCGAAGCTGATTATCTGCGATGAGCCGGTGTCCGCACTTGACGTGTCCATCCAGGCCCAGGTGGTCAACCTGCTGCAGCAGCTGCAGCGTGAAATGGGACTGTCGCTGATATTTATCGCCCACGATCTGGCGGTAGTTAAGCACATCTCCGATCGCGTACTGGTGATGTATCTGGGCCATGCGGTGGAGCTGGGAACCTACGATGAGGTGTACCATAATCCGCTGCATCCCTATACCAAAGCGCTGATGTCGGCGGTGCCGATCCCCGATCCGGACCTCGAAAAAACGAAAACCATCCAACTGCTGGAGGGCGAATTACCCTCGCCGATTAATCAGCCTTCGGGCTGTGTCTTCCGCACCCGCTGTCCGCTCGCTGGACCGGAGTGCGCCAAAACCCGTCCGGTGCTGGAAGGCAGCTTCCGCCATGCGGTTTCCTGCCTTAAGGTAGACCCGTTATAATCTCAGGGGCTGACGCAGGTCAGCCCTTTTTTTTGCGAGGTTAACGAAGTGGGTATGCTTTCTGCCGCTCGCCTGCGGCTTTATCATTTGCTTTTCGATCAAAACCGACGTTCCGGCCGCCGCTTCGAAGGTCTGTGCGGACTTTTCGCATTGCTCAGCGTGGTGGTGATATTTGTCGAGTCGGGGCTGGGCACGCAATATCATCTGACATTAGATGAATGGCATATTTTCGTCTGGCTGGAGCTGCTGGTGACCGCGGTCTTTACCCTGGAGTATCTGCTGCGTATTGCGACATGGCCCAATCCGCTCCACTACATTTTCAGCTTCTGGGGGTTTATTGACTTAGCGACCATCCTGCCGCTGTACGTGATGTGGCTGTGGCCGGAAATTAGCCTCAATTATGTCTTTGCCTGGCGGGCAATGCGGGCGATCCGCGCGTTGCGTATTCTCAAACTGTTGCGCTTTATGCCTTCGCTCAATGTGTTCTGGCGGGCGATTGTCAGCGCGCGCCATCAGCTGATCCTGTTCTATTCGTTTATCGCCATTGTGATGGTGATTTTCGGCTCGTTAATGTACCTGATAGAAGGGCCAGAGTATGGTTTTACCACGCTCAACGCTTCGGTCTATTGGGCCATTGTAACCATCACTACCGTCGGCTACGGGGATATCACGCCGCATACACCGCTGGGCCGCATCCTGGCCTCCATTCTCATCCTGATCGGATACTCCATTATTGCCATTCCGACCGGGCTTATCACCACCCATATGACCAGCGCCCTGAACCGGCGGCGTCAGCAGCGGGTATGCCCGCAATGCCAGCAGGGCCACCATGACGATAACGCCCGGTTTTGTCACGCCTGTGGCCATGCGTTACCGCAGTAAACCCTCGGCATAAAAAAAGCCTGCCGGGAGGAACGCGGCAGGCTTTTCACTGGCTGGTCAGCGTTATTCACGCCACAGAATATGACACAGCTTATGATCTTTCTCGCGGCACAGCAGTACGCGGGCGAAGATATCATTGATTTCCCCGCCGTCGGTATCCGCCAGGCCAATCACCACTTCGGCGAAGAAATCCGGGTTCAGATCGTAATCCACATGCTCTTCCCAGTCTGCAGACGGGTCGAACAGCTCGGCGCCGCCGCGCTCCTCAAACTGCAGGTTAAACAGAATGATGTCCGCCGGGTCGAGGTTATCGGCCGCCAGTTCGAGGAAGATGTCGTATGCCTGCTCAAGCGTTTCGTCTTCGGTCAGACGGTTGTTTAAATCCATATCCATGATTGCTACTCATTCGGTATCTGATGGGCACGTTTTACAGCAACGGGCTGAAGAAGTAAAACAGTCGCTCGGCGATCCGCTGCCACAGCGGACGTTTTAACCAGCGACGGGCGTCCAGCAGGCGCGAGCGCGAGATATAGTCATCCTGGACCGCCGCCAGATCGCTGCCGAAGCCGGCGTCATCGATGACCAGCGTGATTTCAAAATTGAGCCACAGGCTGCGCATATCCAGATTCACGGTACCCACCAAACTCAGTTCGCCATCGACCAGCACACTCTTGGTATGCAACAGGCCGCCTTCGAACTGGTAAATCTTCACCCCTGCTGCCAGCAGCTCGGTGAAAAAGGCCCGGCTGGCCCAGCCCACCAGCAGCGAATCGTTCTTGCGCGGTAAAATAATACTCACGTCCACGCCGCGCTGGGCGGCGGTACAGATCGCGTGCAGCAGGTCGTCGCTGGGTACGAAGTAGGGTGTGGTCATGATCAAATGCTCTTTCGCCGCGTAGGCGGCGGTGAGGAGAGCCTGATGAATCAGATCTTCCGGAAAGCCCGGTCCGGAGGCGATCGTGTGAATAGTATGTCCGCTGGCCTCTTCGAACGGCATGATATTGACGTCCGGCGGCGGCGGCAGAATGCGCTTGCCGGTCTCGATCTCCCAGTCACAGGAGTAGACGATGCCCATCGAGGTCGCCACCGGGCCTTCCATGCGCGCCATCAGGTCAATCCACTGTCCGACCCCTGAGTCCTGTTTAAAGTAGCGGGGATCAACCATATTCATGCTGCCGGTGTAGGCGATATAGTTATCGATCATTACCATTTTGCGATGCTGACGCAGGTCCATCCGGCGCAGAAACACACGCATCAGATTGACCTTGAGAGCCTCGACCACTTCAATGCCGGCGTTACGCATCATTGCTGCCCATGGGCTGCGGAAAAAAGCCACACTGCCCGCGGAGTCGAGCATCAACCGGCAGTGAACCCCGCGACGGGCGGCGGCCATCAGCGATTCGGCGACGCTGTCGGCCATGCCGCCTGGCTGCCAGATATAGAAGACCATCTCAATGTTATGGCGAGCCAGTTGAATATCGCGGATCAGGGCCTGCATGACGTCGTCAGATTCCGTCAGCAGCTGCAGCTGGTTGCCTTTTACGCCGCCAATGCCCTGGCGCCGTTCGCACAGCTTGAACAGGGACTCGGCCACCGGGCTGTTATCTTCCGCGAAGATATGTTTGCAGGCTTTGAGGTCGTTTAACCATTTGGCCGTGGAAGGCCACATCGCCCTCGCGCGTTCTGCCCGCCGCTTGCCAAGATGCAGCTCGCCAAAGGAGAGATAGGCGATGATCCCCACCAGCGGCAGAATATAAATGATCAATAACCATGCCATCGCGGACGGCACAGCGCGGCGTTTCATTAGAATTCGTAATGTTACACCGGCGATCAACAGCCAGTACCCCAGAATGACCAGCCAGTTCACCACCGTGTAAAAGGTTGTCATAGATGTAAAATCCTTTTGAATGACGTTATGTGATGAGTTTACGCATCAGTATTTTTCTGGCAAATAAAAACGCAGCGAAAGCGGTGGTCAGCCGCAGGCAGAGGTTTATAATGGGGGCTGTTTTCACTCGTAGAGTCGTTGCAATGAAGCGTAGTAGAACGGAAGTAGGGCGCTGGCGCATGCTGAGACAGGTGAATCGCCGTAAAGCGCGCTGGCTGGAAGCCCAATCACGCCGCAATATGCGGATCCTCGCCATCAGAAAGGGGCTGGTGAAACGGCAGCGTCATGCTCTGCTGTTTATTTTCCCCGACTGTTAAGCGAGCAGGCTAACGGCACCGTGCGCGGTGCCGTTGTCGTTTTCTCAGCCCTGCGCCGAACTCCCTTTTAACATCGCCAGGTGGCCTAATGAAATATCTATGCGATGTCTGTCAGGGTATGACGGGGAATTACCGACAGAACTCCTTATTCTGCGACAGACATTAACCGCCCTGCAGAAGCCTGAACAGGGCGCGGGGTTGTCGATCGTTTTTCAATTTCATGCTAACTATCGGGGTGACCACTCTGATTAAAATGCACCGCTTTTGTGGGTGTAAATTTATTTGGCATAGGCTTCCGTAGATAACGTGATGGTCACGTTATCACTCACCGCCGGAACATATTTATCAAGCTTGAAGTCTGAACGTTTTATTACCCCAGTGGCATCAAAACCAATGGCCTCTTTTTTCACCATCGGATGCATGTCCTGCTTGTTCAGGGTGGCATGCAATACTACCGGTTTGGTGATGTCTTTAATGGTCAGGTTACCTTCAACATCATATTTATTGCCGCCTTTACTTTCCACCCGGGTGCTCTGAAAGGTTGCCTCAGGATACGTTTTGACATCGAAGTACTCTTTGCCTAAAAACTCATCCGTTAACGCTTTGACATGCGTATCAATGGTTTTGACTGGCAGCGTGACGTGCACAGAGGATTTCTCTGGGTTGTCTTTGTCAAAAGAGAGTTTACCTGAAACATCAGAGATATAGGCGGTAGGGTTAGAGAAACCAAAATGGTTCCAGGCAATAACAACCGAAGTATGCTGTGGATCCAGGCTATATTCTGTGGCAGCGGCCTGTGATACAGGAATATATAAGGCAAGCAGAGAAAATAATGCGGTTTTTTTCAGGGTGTTCATACAAAAATCCTCATAAGCGTCAGGTGCATAAATGGTAGCCCAAAAAAATGCAGGGCTTATTGAAAACATTTGTTATTCCCGTTCAAATATTTTAACCAACCAATAATAACCCTACAATCACTCCGCGTGAATTTTACCTAACGAAATTAATAGGCATTAAAAAAATCCTCTGTAACGTAAATCTGGTCACGTGATCTTTATACGTTCATCCCTATGGGATGTGCCTGGATCAGCGCATTTTTTTATTTCCGGTTGCTTTCCAGACACCGCGATCCTGAATGCAGCAAGATAGGCGATATTTGGTCCTATGTCAGCTGAACCGGATATACATGCTTATTTACTCCAGGCGTTAATATCTGTTGCTGAGAATCCCTCTCTCTTTAACGATCTTCTTTCAACTGTGTTTAAGATTTACCAGGCGATGTCGGGATGCGCTGGCATGCAAAGCAAGCGATAGATCCATGCAAGATCTCTGTCACAGACTTATTCAATATATTAGCCATTCAATATCATGCCCGGCGTCGACGTTTGGTCGGCATTTTCTGTTGCCGCAAAAGGCGAGGTGATGGTCGATGATGTCGTCGCTGGGGAAGAGATGTGCTCATCTTCCAGGCATCTCAGGCGGATAACAGCCAGCGCTTTCGTGCGGTTAAAAAGGGCGGCATTTTAATGTTGTGTAGAAAAATGCGCCCTTTCATCTGATGGCCTGGTGTGTTTTTGCGGTTAACCAGAAAAAGAAAAGGGTATTTTCAAAATACTTTCTTATATGGCTTAACAGAGACCTGGCGGTAGACGCCAGCTGCAATGTACGGATCGTCATTGGCCCAGGCCTGAGCCGCTTCCAGCGATTCAAACTCAGCGATTACCGTTGAGCCGCTGAATCCGGCTGCGCCCGGTTCGTTGCTGTCAACGGCCGGCATTGGTCCGGCGGTAAGCAACCGACCTTCATCATGTAAAAGTTGTAGACGCGCAAGATGCGCGGGGCGAACCGAGAGCCGCTTTTCCAGAGAATCGGCGATATCTTCAGCGTAGATAACGTAAAGCACGGCAAAGCTCCTTATCAATAAACAGGCGAATTACGTTAAGTTAAACGACGATGGACTGCAATGCAAAGATGCGCCCCGGCGCCGAATGCCCTGCCGACGCGGCTTTTTTCCGCAAATGGCGGCAAAAATTGACTCAGGTTAAGACGGCTTATTGAATATGATTGCTATTTGCATTTAAAATCGGAGCATCATTTTTCAACAGAAACGACTATGAGCGCAATGACCCTTGATTTACCTCGCCGCTTCCCGTGGCCAACGCTGCTGTCCGTGGCTATCCACGGTGCCGTTGTGGCGGGGTTGCTTTATACCTCGGTACATCAGGTTATTGAACAGCCTTCCCCGACGCAGCCGATAGAGATCACCATGGTGGCGCCGGCCGATCTTGAGCCGCCCCCGGCGGCGCAACCCGTCGTGCAGCCCGTTGTTGAACCCGAACCAGAGCCGGAACCTGAGGTGGTCCCTGAGCCGCCGAAAGAGGCGCCGGTGGTGATCCATAAACCGGAACCTAAGCCGAAGCCAAAACCTAAACCTAAACCGAAGCCCAAGCCGGAGAAAAAGGTTGAACAGCCGAAGCGGGACGTCAAGCCGGCAGCGGAGCCGCGTCCGGCTTCACCGTTTGAAAACAACAATACGACGCCAGCGCGCACCGCGCCGAGCACCTCCACCGCAGCGGCCAAACCCACCGTCACTGCCCCGAGCGGCCCGCGGGCCATCAGCCGTGTCCAGCCGACCTATCCGGCGCGCGCTCAGGCGCTGCGCATTGAAGGGACGGTGCGGGTGAAGTTTGACGTTACGCCAGATGGCCGAATTGATAATTTGCAGATCCTCTCCGCCCAGCCGGCGAATATGTTCGAGCGCGAGGTGAAAAGCGCGATGCGCAGATGGCGTTACGAGCAGGCAAGACCGGGAACCGGCGTGACGATGACCATTAAATTCCGCCTCAACGGCGTCGAGATTAACTGATAATGCAGGGCGGCGGACCGGTGAGGTCCGCCGTAAACCTTGTCTAACGCGTTTTTTCCATCAGGACATCGTCCAGCGCCTGCTGGACTGTCACCAGGTGCTGGCCACCGAACAATATCGCCCGGTTCAGCAGGGTATAAAGCTGGTAAATCGGCTGACGCTCGAGAAAACCAGCCGGTAGCGGCGAGACGGACTGATAGCCGTCATAGATCTGCGGGGGTTGTTCCGGGTGCATCGGCAGCATTGCTAAATCACACTCGCGGTCGCCCCAGTAGCAGGCCGGGTCGAAGATGTAGGGGCCATCCGGCCCTAAGGCGCAGTTGCCGGACCACAGGTCCCCGTGCAGCAGCGAAGGTTGCGGCTGATGGTTGGCCAGCCGCTGCTGTACCACATCGACTAAGGTATCGATATCGCCAAAGTGCAACCCTTTCTCCGCCGCCAGCTCCAGCTGCCAGCCGATACGCTGCTCGGCAAAAAACACCGACCAGCGACGCTGCCAGGCGTTGGGCTGCGGCGTGGTGGAAAGATCGTTATCAAAATCCAGACCGAACTGCGGCTGATCGCTCCACCGATGCAGGTGGGCTAACTGCTGGCCAAGCAGGAAAGCGTTATGCGCATCCAGCGGACGGGGAGGGAGGTATTCCATGACCACGAAGCTGTAGTCGCGATCGCTGCCGACGGCAAAGACCTGCGGTACGCGAACGGTTTTGCTTCGCGACAGCAGCTCCAGCTGATCGGCCTCGGCGGTGAAGATAGGCAGGAGTTCCCGTTCGTCGCATTTCACGAAGTAATCTTTGCCGCCGAAGCGCAAATGCCAGGCGGAATGGATCTCTCCGCCGGGCAGCTCGGTTTTCAGTTCGATTTCAGCGTCTTCGGTATGCCAATCGCGTAAAAGAGTACTGATTGCTTGCCACATGCTGTCTCTCCCCATGTTTTCCACCATATCATAAGGTTAGCGCATTACTACCGGGTAAACCTGGAACTGACGCACAACTGACGCTTTCCGTTGCGCTAAACGCATTTATTGAGCTTTTAACCACTCGGCGAATGTGCTGACGGCGATTTCTGCCGGACGGCCAAGGGCCGATTCCGCCAGGCCGGCGCTGAGAGCTTTCACTTCCTCGGCTGTTTGGGCGCTCAGCAGGCCAAAGGTATTGGTGCCCAGCTCAT
Source organism: Klebsiella sp. 54 (assembly GCF_018223875.1). NCBI lineage: Bacteria > Pseudomonadati > Pseudomonadota > Gammaproteobacteria > Enterobacterales > Enterobacteriaceae > Klebsiella > Klebsiella sp. 54. The sequence goes on along the minus strand of NZ_JAGRRA010000015.1, from coordinate 174,254 downwards.
GGGGCGTGCCCTCTTCATCATTGAGCGTTAGTACAAACCCGGCACGGGTAAAATGGTTGCTGACCTCATTGATCTCCGTCAGCGCCTGCTCATGGAAGGTTACGCTGACGACCCAGGCGGTAATTTCATTGCTCATCTCGACACCCCGTTGTTATGTATGGCCTTTCCAGCATAGACCATCCTGCAAATCTCGCGGCTCCCCTCCGCCGGCGCGGAGGGGCAGGGGAAATCAACGTCCGCAGAGATAATCGTAGATTTTTTGCGTATTGGCCTGCGAACAGAGGCGGGTACCCTGGTTGATGGTCGCGGCACTACCGGCGGCGACGCCAAAGCGTACCATGTCTTCGAGGCTGGCGTTTTCCGCCAGACGCAAGGTCATGGCGCCCACCATGCTGTCGCCGGCGCCGACGGTGCTCTGGCTTTTCATTGGCGGCGGCACCACCTGAACGCTGCCGCTGGCGTCAACCCCTAACGCCCCCTGCGGACCGAGGGAGACCACCACCCGGCGCACTTTACCGGACTGGATCAACGACTGAGCGGCAAGGCGGACGTCATCAGGCTGGCTCAGATCGCGCTGCACGAGGGCGCTGAGCTCTTTCTGGTTTGGCTTCACTAATTCAATATTGCCGACGTCCAGCGCGGCGGCCAGCGCATCGCCGGAGCTGTCGATAATGCAACGCAGGCCTTGCTGTTGCGCATTTTTAACCAGCTGCATCAGATTTTCGACGCTGATACCTGGCGGCAGGCTGCCGCTGATCACCAGCAGTGAGCCGGGGTCGATGGTCAGGACTTTTTCTTCCAGGCGGCGGAATTCATCGTCTGTCAGCGCGGCGCCGGGCATCACAAAGCGATACTGTTCGCCGCTGGCGGCCACGTGAACGTGCAGGTTCTGTCGCGTCCAGTCGCGGGTTTCGACGGTCTCGATCGGCACCTGCTCATCGGCCAGCAGGGCGGCAAGGTGCTCGCCGGTGGCGCCGCCAATCGGGAAAATGGCGGTGGCTTTGCCGCCGAGAAAGGTCACGGCGCGGGCGACGTTGATCCCGCCGCCGCCGGGTTCAAATACCGGCGCGCTGCAGCGGAGTTTCCCTTCCGGGTAGATCTGCGGGGTCTGGGTGGCGCTATCCAGCGAGGGGGCCAGCGTGAGCGTATAAATTTTGGTCATTCCTTCTCCTCCTTAATACGGCGACTGTGCTTTATTTAAGCATGGCACGATGATTCAGGGAGGGAAAGTGCTGTCCCTGAGAGATTTGCAAAGAAGCCTGTATTTTCATTATGAAATAAAGATTGTTTCCGGAGCTGTCTTATTCAAAAAACGAAAGAGTAAGTGATTGCTATGTTATTCGTGCTTTTTTATAATTTGCTACCTTTCTTAGGACCTGCACTCCGCGATCCTCGCGAAAGTTTCCGGGACCCACAGGTCTCTTTTATGTTGTACGGACGCTAAATTCAATGAGCCGGCATGGTTAGGCCTGTTCATCATTTGTACTGTCCTAAAAAAATGTATTTTAGAGAGTTATAATGAAGCTTTTAAAGACAGTACCCGCAGCGGTCATGCTGGCGGGGGGGCTTTTTGCGTCTGTTGGCGCAATGGCCGATGATTCTGTATTTACCGTCATGGATGACCCTTCCGCTGCCAAAAAACCGTTCGAAGGGGTGGTCAACGCAGGTTACCTGGCGCAGTCCGGCAACACCAAGAACTCCTCAATGACGGCTGATTCCACCCTGACCTGGTATGGCAACACCACCGCCTGGTCCCTGTGGGGCAACGCCAGCAACACCTCGTCCAACGATGAGCGCTCCTCAGAGAAATATGCAGTCGGTGGTCGTAGTCGCTATAACCTGACCGATATGAACTACGTCTTTGGGCAGGGCAGTTGGCTAACCGACCGTTATAACGGCTATCAGCAGCGCGATGTCCTGACGGCGGGCTATGGTCGTCAAATCCTCAACGGACCGGTGCACAGCCTGCGGTTTGAATTTGGTCCTGGCGTCCGCTATGACGAATACACCGACGGGGATACCGACACTCAACCGCTGGGCTACGCCTCCGGAACCTGGGCCTGGCAGATGACCGATAACGCCAAATTTACCCAAGGGGTATCGGTATTTGGCGCCGAGGACACCACGGTCAACTCAGAGAGTGCGTTAAACGTGGCGATTAACGCCCACTTTGCGTTGAAAGTGGCGTACAACGTCACCTGGAACTCGGAGCCGCCGGCGTCTGCGCCGGAGCATACCGATCGCCGGACCTCGCTCTCCCTCGGGTATAAAATGTAATATTTTCAGGCCGGGTTTCCCGGCCTGATCGTTTTAGATTTAGCAATAAGTGACATTATTTTTTCTGGCAATTCGTTTTAGTTTTTATAAAAAGAAACTGGCCTCCATTTTTTCTCCATTATTCTCCATTTGCTGACAAATATTCATTCTATTTGACACGAAAAGCTAAATATTCGACGGACAAATATGTGATCTGGATCTATACTAACAGCCACTGACCGAATGGAGACATTGTTCGGTCCGTCTTCCGTAATAAGAGAATAAACATCATGAAAAAAAGCCAATTTACCATCGCAGCCCTGGCGCTGTGCGTGCTTTCCTTTGGCGCATCGGCCGCCACGCCAGTTCCGCCGTCGGGTAACCAGGACCATACGCAGGTAGGTATCGCCAAAGCTACCGACGTTGAGGCCGGATCGAATATTGCCCCCGGTTCCCGTAGCACCGGACAATCCATGAGCGATGCCTTTAATGTGCATACGCTGGTGGCAGGCGAGTGGTCTTAATATCGCAGGCTACTGCTTCACGGGCAGTCTATTAAGCCGGGTAAAGTGGTACCGGTTTAACGACCCGCGCTAAACATCACGCAGGCAATATCAACGCGTCTCTTTTAGTTTGTCCGCATAATATCGTCCGGCTTCGCTGGTGATTATTATCGCCCCTTCCTGGCGGATATTCTGCTTTTATCCGCGCCGCTCTTGTTTTCTCCGCATTCCGCCATCATTTATGCTATTGCGGCTTTAATCACGTACCAATGATGTGTAAACTACTCCCCGGTGTTATCAGCAGGCGGCAGCAGGCGGGAACGATCGCTCCGGTCGTGCTCCTCTTTTCGCAGAGTGAAGCGGGAACTGCGCCTTAACCTGATGATAATGATGATTATATTGTTTTGTATGTGCTCTTTCGTGTGGGGCACCACTGCAAATAAGGACATAAAATGCCTGTAATTACGCTTCCTGATGGCAGCCAACGCCATTTTGATCACGCCGTCAGCCCGATGGACGTCGCGCTGGATATCGGCCCAGGCCTTGCGAAAGCCACCATCGCCGGGCGGGTAAACGGTGAACTGGTAGACGCTTGCGACCCGATCGAAACCGATTCCACCCTCTCTATTATCACGGCTAAAGATGAAGAAGGGCTGGAGATCATTCGTCACTCCTGCGCGCACCTGTTAGGCCATGCTATCAAACAGCTGTGGCCCAACACCAAAATGGCTATCGGTCCGGTTGTTGATAATGGCTTCTACTATGACGTAGACCTCGACCACACCCTGACTCAGGAAGATATCGACGCGCTCGAAAAACGTATGCATGAGCTCGCCGAGAAAAACTACGATGTCATCAAGAAGAAAGTGAGCTGGCACGAAGCGCGTGAAACCTTCGTGAAGCGCGGCGAAAGCTATAAAGTTTCTATTCTTGACGAAAACATTGCTCATGATGACAAGCCTGGCCTGTATCATCATGAAGAATATATCGATATGTGCCGCGGTCCGCACGTGCCGAACATGCGTTTCTGCCATCACTTCAAGCTGATGAAAACCGCAGGCGCGTACTGGCGCGGCGACAGCAACAACAAGATGCTGCAGCGCATTTATGGTACCGCGTGGGCCGATAAGAAAGCCCTGAACGCCTACCTGCAGCGCCTGGAAGAGGCCGCGAAGCGCGACCACCGTAAAATCGGCAAGCAGCTCGACCTGTACCACATGCAGGAAGAAGCGCCGGGTATGGTCTTCTGGCATAACGACGGCTGGACTATCTTCCGTGAACTGGAAACCTTCGTGCGCTCCAAGCTCAAAGAGTACCAGTACCAGGAAGTGAAAGGTCCGTTCATGATGGACCGCGTGCTGTGGGAAAAAACCGGCCACTGGGACAACTACAAAGATGCGATGTTCACCACCTCTTCTGAGAACCGTGAATACTGCATTAAGCCGATGAACTGCCCGGGCCACGTGCAGATCTTCAACCAGGGGCTGAAATCCTACCGTGACCTGCCGCTGCGTATGGCGGAGTTTGGTAGCTGCCACCGTAACGAACCATCAGGCGCGTTGCACGGTCTGATGCGCGTTCGCGGCTTTACCCAGGATGATGCGCATATCTTCTGTACTGAAGATCAGGTTCGCGATGAAGTGAACGCCTGTATTCGTATGGTCTACGATATGTACAGCACCTTTGGCTTCGAGAAGATCGTTGTCAAACTGTCGACTCGCCCGGAAAAACGTATCGGCAGCGACGAGACCTGGGATCGCGCGGAAGCGGATCTGGCGGTGGCGCTGGAAGAAAATAATATCCCATTTGAATATCAACTGGGTGAAGGGGCGTTCTACGGCCCGAAAATTGAATTTACCCTGTATGACTGCCTCGATCGTGCATGGCAGTGCGGTACGGTACAGCTGGACTTCTCTCTGCCGCAGCGTTTAAGCGCCTCCTATGTGGGCGAAAACAACGAGCGTCAGGTGCCGGTCATGATCCACCGTGCGATTCTCGGTTCTCTGGAGCGCTTCATTGGCATCCTGACCGAAGAGTTCGCTGGCTTCTTCCCAACCTGGATTGCGCCAGTGCAGGTGGTGGTCATGAATATCACCGATTCTCAGGCTGAATACGTTAACGAATTGACGCGTAAACTACAAAATGCGGGCATTCGTGTAAAAGCAGACTTGAGAAATGAGAAGATTGGCTTTAAAATCCGCGAGCACACTTTACGTCGTGTCCCGTATATGTTGGTCTGTGGCGACAAAGAAGTCGAAGCCGGCAAAGTGGCCGTGCGCACCCGTCGCGGGAAAGACCTCGGCAGCATGGACGTAAATGAAGTGATCGAGAAGCTGCAACAAGAGATTCGCAGCCGCAGTCTTCAACAACTGGAGGAATAAGGTATTAAAGGCGGAAAACGAGTTCAAACGGCACGTCCGAATCGTATCAATGGCGAGATTCGCGCCCAGGAAGTTCGCTTAACAGGTCTGGAAGGTGAGCAGCTGGGTATTGTGAGTCTGAGAGAAGCTATCGAAAAGGCTGAAGAGGCTGGAGTAGATTTAGTTGAAATCAGCCCTAACGCCGAGCCGCCAGTTTGTCGTATCATGGACTACGGCAAGTTCCTTTATGAAAAGAGTAAGTCTTCTAAGGAACAGAAGAAGAAGCAGAAAGTTATCCAGGTTAAGGAAATTAAATTCCGCCCTGGTACTGATGAAGGTGACTATCAGGTAAAACTCCGCAGCCTGATTCGCTTTCTCGAAGATGGCGATAAGGCCAAGATCACGCTGCGTTTCCGCGGTCGTGAGATGGCCCACCAGCAGATCGGTATGGAAGTGCTTAACCGCGTGAAAGACGATCTGGTTGAACTGGCAGTAGTCGAATCCTTCCCAACGAAGATCGAAGGCCGCCAGATGATCATGGTGCTCGCTCCTAAGAAGAAACAGTAAGGCCATCAAGAAACATTTCCGGTGGGCTTCGGCTCACTGGTTTTGTTCGCCTTTGTTTCGTTTATTAACAATGCGAAGTGGAAGTTATTAAAATGCCAAAAATTAAGACCGTACGCGGTGCTGCTAAGCGCTTCAAAAAAACCGGTAAAGGTGGTTTTAAGCACAAGCACGCTAACCTGCGTCACATTCTGACTAAAAAAGCTACCAAGCGTAAACGTCACCTGCGTCCGAAAGCCATGGTTTCCAAAGGCGATCTGGGCCTGGTTATCGCGTGCCTGCCGTACGCATAAGTCGTTAACGTTTAACTTTTTTAACTTAGAATAGATACAGGAGAGCACACATGGCTCGCGTAAAACGTGGTGTAATTGCACGTGCACGTCACAAGAAAATTTTGAAACAAGCTAAAGGCTACTACGGTGCGCGTTCTCGCGTATACCGCGTTGCCTTCCAGGCTGTTATCAAAGCTGGTCAGTACGCTTACCGTGACCGTCGTCAACGTAAACGTCAGTTCCGTCAACTGTGGATTGCACGTATCAACGCAGCAGCACGTCAGAACGGTATTTCTTACAGCAAATTCATCAATGGCCTGAAAAAAGCCTCTGTTGAAATCGACCGTAAGATCCTGGCTGACATCGCCGTATTCGACAAAGTAGCGTTCACCGCTCTGGTCGAAAAAGCGAAAGCAGCTCTGGCATAAGCCAGTTGAAAGAGGGAGCTTGTCTCCCTCTTTTCGTTTCAACACCATCAATACATTGACTTTTATCGGCGCAGGCTTTTCAATACAGGTCTGACGTTTCTTACCAGACAAGGTAATGCAAGCATGAATGCTGCTATTTTCCGCTTCTTTTTTTACTTTAGCACCTGAACTCAGGAGGCTAGCGCGTGAAAGAAGAAACGGAAAACAGCGCCAGAAAGCCTCCCCTGTGGAGGCTTTTTTCGTATATGGATTCGGAATATTAATTTCACTATAACCGGTGTCTGCACCGACATAATGAGGAAAACCATGTCACATCTCGCAGAGCTGGTTGCCAGTGCCAAGGCAGCCATTAACGAGGCATCAGATGTTGCTGCGCTGGACAACGTCCGCGTGGAATACCTGGGTAAGAAAGGGCATCTGACCCTGCAAATGACCACCCTGCGTGAGTTGCCGCCGGAAGAGCGTCCGGCAGCCGGTGCGGTCATCAACGAAGCGAAAGAGCAGGTACAGCAGGCGCTGAATGCGCGCAAAGCCGAACTGGAAGGGGCGGCGCTGAATGCTCGTCTGGCTGCAGAGACCATCGACGTCTCGCTGCCGGGTCGCCGCATTGAAAATGGCGGCCTGCATCCGGTCACCCGCACCATCGACCGTATTGAAAGTTTCTTCGGTGAGCTCGGCTTTACCGTGGCGACGGGCCCGGAAATCGAAGACGATTACCACAACTTCGATGCGCTGAATATCCCGGGTCACCATCCGGCGCGCGCTGACCACGACACTTTCTGGTTCGATGCCACTCGCCTGCTGCGCACCCAGACCTCCGGCGTGCAGATCCGCACCATGGAAAACCAGCAGCCGCCGATCCGTATTATCGCGCCGGGACGCGTCTATCGTAACGACTACGATCAGACCCACACCCCGATGTTCCACCAGATGGAAGGTCTGATCGTTGATAAAAACATCAGCTTCACCAACCTGAAAGGAACCCTGCACGATTTCCTGAACAACTTCTTTGAAGAAGATCTGCAGGTACGCTTCCGTCCGTCTTACTTCCCCTTCACCGAACCGTCCGCGGAAGTCGACGTGATGGGTAAAAACGGCAAATGGCTGGAAGTGCTGGGCTGCGGGATGGTGCACCCGAACGTGCTGCGCAACGTGGGTATCGATCCGGAAGTGTATTCCGGCTTCGCCTTCGGCATGGGCATGGAGCGTCTGACCATGCTGCGCTATGGCGTCACCGATCTGCGCGCGTTCTTCGAAAACGATCTGCGTTTCCTCAAACAGTTTAAATAAGGGCAGGACAGAACAATGAAATTCAGTGAACTGTGGTTACGCGAGTGGGTTAACCCGGCGATCGACAGCGAAGCGCTTTCCGATCAGATCACCATGGCGGGCCTCGAAGTGGACGGCGTTGAGCCGGTTGCCGGCAGCTTCAACGGCGTCGTTGTTGGTGAAGTCGTGGAGTGCGGTCAGCACCCGAACGCCGACAAACTGCGCGTCACTAAAGTCAACGTCGGCGGCGAACGCCTGCTGGACATCGTCTGCGGCGCGCCAAACTGCCGTCAGGGGCTGAAAGTCGCCGTGGCGACCATCGGCGCCGTGCTGCCGGGCGATTTTAAAATCAAGGCTGCGAAGCTGCGCGGCGAACCGTCAGAAGGGATGCTGTGCTCCTTCTCCGAGCTGGGCATTTCCGACGATCATAGCGGAATTATCGAGCTGCCGGCGGATGCGCCGATCGGTACCGATATTCGCGAATACCTTAAGCTAGACGATAACACCATCGAGATCAGCGTCACCCCGAACCGCGCCGACTGCCTGGGCATCATCGGCGTCGCGCGCGACGTGGCCGTGCTGAACAAGGCGCCGCTGAACGCGCCGGAAATCACCCCGGTTGCCGCCACCATTGACGATGTGCTGCCGATTCAGGTTGATGCCCCGCAGGCGTGCCCGCGCTATCTGGGCCGCGTGGTGAAAGGCATCAACGTCAAAGCGCCGACGCCGCTGTGGATGAAAGAGAAACTGCGCCGCTGCGGGATCCGCTCCATCGACGCGGTGGTTGACGTAACCAACTATGTGCTGCTTGAGCTGGGCCAGCCGATGCACGCCTTTGACCGCGACCGTATCGAAGGCGGGATCGTGGTGCGTATGGCGAAAGAGGGCGAAACCCTGGTCCTGCTTGATGGCTCCGAAGCGAAGCTCGACAGCGATACCCTGGTCATTGCTGACCACAACAAAGCGCTGGCAATGGGCGGGATCTTCGGCGGGGAGCACTCCGGCGTTAACGACGAAACCCAGAACGTGCTGCTGGAGTGTGCCTTCTTCAGCCCGCTGTCCATCACCGGCCGCGCGCGCCGTCACGGCCTGCACACCGATGCCTCTCATCGCTATGAGCGCGGCGTCGATCCGGCCCTGCAGTATAAAGCGCTGGAGCGCGCCACGCGTCTGCTGATCGACCTCTGCGGCGGCGAAGCCGGCCCGGTGATCGACGTGACCAACGAAGAGACTCTGCCAAAACGCGCCACCATCACTCTGCGTCGTAGCAAACTGGATCGCCTGATTGGCCACCATATCGACGACGCGCAGGTCACCGACATTCTGCAGCGCCTCGGCTGCGAAGTGACGGTGGGCGAAGGCGAATGGCAGGCGGTGGCGCCGAGCTGGCGTTTCGACATGGAGATCGAAGAGGATCTGGTCGAGGAAGTGGCTCGCGTTTATGGCTACAACAACATTCCTGATGAGCCGGTGCAGGCGGGTCTGATCATGGGTACCCACCGTGAAGCCGACCTGTCGCTGAAGCGGGTGAAAACGCTGCTGAATGACAAAGGCTATCAGGAAGTGATCACCTACAGCTTCGTCGACCCGAAAGTCCAGCAGCTGATCCACGCCGGTGAAGAGGCGCTGATCCTGCCAAGCCCGATCTCCAGCGAAATGTCGGCGATGCGCCTGTCGCTGTGGACTGGCCTGCTGGGGACCGTGGTCTACAACCAGAACCGTCAGCAGAGCCGGGTACGCATCTTTGAGAGTGGTCTGCGCTTTGTGCCGGACACCAATGCGCCGCTGGGCATTCGTCAGGATGTGATGCTGGCCGGGGCCATCTGCGGCAACCGCTACGAAGAGCACTGGACACTGGCGAAAGAGACGGTCGATTTCTATGATCTGAAAGGCGATCTGGAAGCCGTTCTGGATTTAACCGGAAAATTAGCGGATATCGAATTCCGTGCTGAAGCGACCACTGCGCTGCATCCGGGGCAATCCGCAGCGATTTATCTTAAAGGTGAACGCATTGGTTTCATTGGGGTTGTTCATCCTGAGCTGGAACGTAAACTGGATCTGAACGGTCGCACTCTGGTGTTTGAACTGGAGTGGAACAAGCTCGCAGACCGCGTGGTGCCTCAGGCGCGCGATATTTCCCGCTTCCCGGCGAACCGTCGCGACATCGCGGTGCTGGTCGCGGAAAACGTGGCTGCCGCCGATGTTTTAGCCGAATGTAAGAAAGTTGGCGTAAATCAGGTAGTTGGCGTAAACTTATTTGACGTGTACCGTGGTAAAGGTGTGGCGGAAGGGTATAAGAGCCTTGCGATTAGCCTGATCCTGCAGGATACCAGCCGTACACTCGAAGAAGAGGAGATTGCCGCTACCGTTGCCAGATGTGTAGAGGCATTAAAAGAGCGATTCCAGGCATCATTGAGGGATTGAACCTATGGCGCTTACAAAAGCTGAAATGTCAGAATATCTGTTTGATAAGCTTGGGCTTAGCAAGCGGGATGCCAAAGAACTGGTCGAGTTGTTTTTCGAAGAGATCCGTCGTGCTCTGGAAAACGGAGAACAGGTCAAACTCTCCGGGTTCGGCAACTTCGATTTGCGGGATAAAAACCAACGCCCGGGACGTAACCCGAAGACGGGGGAGGATATTCCCATTACAGCCCGGCGCGTGGTGACCTTCAGACCCGGTCAGAAGCTGAAAAGCCGTGTCGAAAACGCGTCGCCTAAAGACAAATAATCTGAACTAATTAAAAAGGCCGCATCGCGGCCTTTTTCTTTTCTGTCGAAACTTACGCTTTAACGGCAGTGAGCATGATCTCCACCAGGATTTCTGGTCGCGCCATCTCCGCCTGCACGGCCGCTCGCGCCGGGCTATGGCCGTCCGGCATCCACTCCACCCACGCCTCATTGAACGCAGCAAAGTCACGTTCGATATTTTTCAGCCAGATCTGCGCGGAGAGAATGTGCCGCTTATCGCTCCCGGACTCTGCCAGCAGGGCGTCGATCTTCTCCAGCACTTCGCGGGTCTGCAAGGTGATCTCCTCCTCGTTGCTTTTCGGCGTCTGTCCGGAGAGGAACAGCAGATTGCCATACTCAACGCTGGCGGAAAGACGAGGTTGTGGATGATTGCGAATAATTGTCATGCGGTTTGTTTCCATGTGAGACCTTCTAAAGAAATGTCTGGCATCTGATTGTCGATTAACGCGCCCAGCACCACCGCGCTGCCGGCGGCGAGGGTAAAGCCGAGGCTTCCCTGGCCGAGGTTCATCCACAGGTTGGGGTAGCCGGCGCGTCCCAGCAGCGGTGGGCCGGCTGGCGTTGAGGGGCGCATGCCGGTCCAGGCTTCGGCCTTGTCCAACCCCTCGAGTTCGGGAAAGCTACGGGCGACGATGCTCTTCAGCGCCTGAATGCGGCTTTCGCGCAGTTCGTCGCCGTCGTAGCCGATGTCCACCATCGCTGCGATGCGCAACTGCTGGCCAAGGCGGGCATAGACAATTTTGTGCCCATAGTCGGTAACGCTGATGTCCGGCGCAATGCCCGTCTGTTGGGGATAGGGAAGGGTCAGGCTATACCCCTTCAGGGCGCAGAGCGGCACGCGAACGCCCAGATGTCCCAGCAGCGGGCCGCTGCCGTTTCCGGCGGCGACGACATACTCATCGCCGGTGATGCTCCCGCGGCTGGTCTCCAGGGCGCTGACGCGTCCGCCGCGCTTAGTGAGCTGCAGCACCTCACAGTGGGTCAGCAGGCTGAAGCGGCTGCTGGCGGTGAGCTTGTCGAGCAGCGCAAGGCAAAACTGATGGCAATCCGCCGTTTCATCCCCCGGCGAATAAATGCCGCCCTGTAGCGAAGGGCTGATATGTTTTAGCGCCGGCTCCAGCCGCAGGCAGGCTTCAGCATTCAGCACCTGCTGATATTGAGGATCTATCCCTTTTGCCGCTTTAGTAAAATCGTATTCCCGGCGATGGATAATTAATTTTCCGCTGCGTCGCCAGTGAAAATCGGCAAGCCTATCCTCTTCCCGCCACGACTGCATAACCTGCCGGCTGAGCAGCGACAGACGCAATATATGGTCGCCGTTTATTTTATTGGTCTGGCTATTACAGGCGCGCAGGAACTGCAGCAGCCAGCGCCACTGCTGAAAAGAGATATTGAGACGCATATTGAGCGGCGAATCGGCTTTACCCATCCATTTCATCCCCTGCAGGGGAACGCCGCTGTCGGCAAGGGGAGCGACGTAGCGGTAACTTAATTGTCCGCCGTTGGCAAAACTGGTGGCGCTGGCCGGTTCGCCATTGCGCTCCAGTAATTGCACCTGATGGCCGCGCTTAATCAGTTCCCAGGCCGTGGCCAGACCGACCACGCCGCCGCCGATAATGACAATGCGTTTGTTCATAACCCGATATATCCACCGCTGATCAATTTATCGGGTTATGTCAAAGCATTTACCCCAGCGGCGCAATTGACTTTTTATGGTCAGGGTATAACCGCAGGTTAATCTCCTTGAGCTGCTGGCGCAGGCGCTGGCAGAGAAAATCGACGAACTTTTGCGCCATCGGGCTCAGGGAAACGTCGGCCCGCCGTAACAGGCAGAGGTTAATCGCGATCGGCGGCGTAATGGGATGGATCATCTCGGGAGAAAGGTTGTGCTGGGCGGAAAAGATATCGGTAATGCTGCAGCCCATGCCGCGCTTCACGAACTCGGTGGCCATATAGTAGGTCTGGACGTTTAGCCGGGTAGTGGAAAAGTCGCGACGGGTGGCGATGGCGGCGGAGAGCGAGTGCGGCCCCGGCGAGATCCACCGCTGCTGGTCGATCTCGCTGATGTCCACCGCACCCTGACGATAATGACGGTCGATATATACCAGCGGCACTTCGGCAATCAGGGTGGTAAGGATCTCTCCCTGCTGCACCGGCTGCAGCGTCAGCGCTAAATCTATCTCGCGTAAATCCAGTTTTCTAACCAGCGTCTCGGTGTGTTCTGTGGTGAGCGTCATTACCAGGTTGCTGTTTTGTTGATAAAAATCGGTCACCAGCTCCGGTACCAGGCTTAACCCCAGGCTCGGCAGGCAGCCTAAGGTGATTTTAGCGCGCGGATCGCGGGCCAGGTTATCGGCCAGCAGGCGCAGGTTATCGAGGTCCTGATAAATAGTCTGCGCTTTTTCGAAAAGTGTGATCGCCTCGCTGGTCGGCAGCAGCTTGCCGCGCACCCGCTGAAAGAGGGTAAAGCCCAGCTTCAGCTCGGCGCTTTTTAACGCTTTGCTGGCCGCTGGCTGGGAGATATTGAGCGATTCCGCAGCCCGCGACAGAGAGCCGCAGGTCATGACGGCATAGAAGATTTCCAGATGACGCAGTTTCATGAACAGTTAACTCAGGGTTATAGCCTACCGATAAAAAGTCATTTTCTACTAACACTAAGTTAACATAAATTTAATCACCAATCAGCGCATTGGTTACATATTGTGCTGCTGGCCCCGCCTGATGGCGGAATAAAACGCTCTCAGAATCGTTTCCTTTGTACCCCACCAGACCCTCAGGCCGCGGCCAATAATGAAAAAGAGGGAGGATATTTTCTGAGCAGGCCCCAATACACCACCTGACCTTTACGGTCGGATTGATTGGCATTAAGGAGTGTTATGAGTGACTCAACGCTCGCAGGCAATACGCCTGTCAGACGAAATATCACGCGAAAAAACGTTATTACCGGTCTGTTATTGCTGCTGTTCGTGTTGATTGCGCTGTGGTGCCACGGTCGACCGGGCAGCGAGCTTGGCCTGCTGGGATTTACGCCGCTGGTGGCGTTAGCGATATTATCGCTGATCGGCGTCGATATTGTGCTGGCGGTCATCTCCTCGATTATTATCGCCATGATCATGACCTCAACCGGTCTGCCGGAAATGGGCGTGATGTTGGCGAAATCCACCGGGTCATTTATTGCCACCGTCGGGCTTATCATTATGCTCGGCGCCGGCGTGGGGGAGGTAGCCACCCGCACCGGCGCGGCGGTTGAGCTGGTGAAATTCGTGGTCCACCGTATTGGGCTGTCGAGCCAGACGCGGGTCAAGTTCGGCATTGTGGTGTCATCGATTTTAATTTGCGGTTCGCTGGGCACCATGGCCGGCGGCAACGCGATTATTGTCGCAGTGATTATCCCCGTAGCGGCGGCGGTACGCTTAACGCCGCCGACGGTGGCCGCGCTGATGATGACCGCCGGTTCCGTTGGACTCTTTACCGGGCCTTTCACCCCCAGCACCGTGACGATCCTCAGCCTTGGCGGACTGAGCTATCCGGATTATCTGCTGTATGTCGGCCTGCCGATGAGCGCCGTCACCCTGTTAGCCGGCTGGATCATGGCGGGACGTATCCAGAAGATGACCGAAGGCAAACTGTGCTATGAGGTCGATCTCTCGGAAAAGCCGCAAGAGGAACTTAACGCCGCGCAGCAGCGCCGGCGTAAATTAAGCGCGCTGGCTTTCGCCGCGACCATCATCGTGATGGCGGTAGTTGGAGTGGTGATTAAAGCCGGCTTTAGCTTTGCAATTATCGTCATGCTGCTGGTGGCGCTGATGACCGGGCTGGTAGGCGGCCTGCGGCCGACGCAGATCCTGCAGGCCCTCTATCACGGCTGCGGTCGTCTGGTGTGGATGTTTATTCTCTACTGGCTGTACAACCCGATCCTTGAGCTGATGGATGGCCTGCACGCCTATCAGGGGCTGCTGGAGTATACCCAGCCGTTGCTGGAGGGGATCTCCCCGGCCTGGCTGTGCTTTAGCATCTTCGCGTTCAATATTATCGGCCATGTGCCTGGCGCGGCGGTGGCCCAGATGACCTTTACTCATAAAATCTTTGGCCCAATGCTGATGGCCGCCGGCGTGCCGCCGCAGGGGACCACCGCGGTGCTGCTGGCCTCGTCTCAGGTGGACTGGTTCGGGCCGTTCCCCTCATCGGACATGTTCGGCCAGATGGGGCTGGCACAGTCTACTCATCTGAAATACATGCTCTATAACGGCTGGGCAATCGTGGTGGCGAACATCATTCTCTTCGCGCTGCTGTTTCAGATCCTGGTGTAAAGCGGGATGGTCGACGCGGGGGAGCCTCCTCCGCGTCGACGTTTGGCTGTGAGGTTTTCCTTTTCTCACCGCGACAGCCACCGTAAAATCAGCCTCTTGTTCCCAGTGCGTAATGGAATCTATGCTGACTCTCGCCCATCTCCAACAGCGCCGCAGCCGGCGTTGGCTCTTTGGTTTAACGCTGTTGCTGCTGGTCACCCTGCTGATCAGTCTGTGCGCGGGGGATCAATGGATCCCGCCCGGCGAGTGGTTCAGCGCCAAGGGGCAGCTGTTTATCTGGCAGATCCGCCTGCCTCGGACCCTGGCGGTGTTGCTGGTGGGGGCGGCGCTGGCGCTCTCCGGGGCGATAATGCAGGCGCTGTTTGAAAATCCGCTGGCGGAACCGGGTCTGCTGGGCGTCTCCAACGGCGCGGGCGTCGGGCTGATTGCCGCCGTCCTGTTGGGCAAAGGCCTGTTACCAGGCTGGGCGCTTGGGCTGTGCGCGATCCTCGGCGCGCTGCTGATCACCTTTATTCTGCTGCGTTTCGCCCGCCGCCATCTTTCCACCAGCCGTCTGCTGCTGGCGGGGGTGGCGCTGGGCATCATCTGCAGCGCCCTGATGACCTGGGCGGTGTACTTCTCCACCTCTTTTGACCTGCGGCAGCTGATGTACTGGATGATGGGCGGGTTTGGCGGCGTCGACTGGCAGCAGCTGTGGCTGATGATAGCCCTCCTGCCGGTACTCTGCTGGGTCTGTCTGCAGTCACAACCCCTGAATTTACTGGCGCTGGGCGAAGTCTCCGCCCGTCAGCTCGGGCTGCCGCTGTGGCTGTGGCGCAAGCTGCTGGTGGTGGCGACCGGCTGGATGGTCGGCGTGAGCGTGGCGCTGGCGGGGGCGATTGGCTTTATCGGCCTGGTGATCCCGCACATTCTGCGGCTATGCGGCTTGAGCGATCACCGGGTGTTGCTCCCGGCCTGCATGCTGGCGGGGGCAAGCGCTTTGCTGGGGGCGGATATTATCGCCCGGCTGGCGCTTTCCGCCGCTGAGCTGCCGATTGGCGTGGTGACGGCGACGCTGGGCGCGCCGGTCTTTATCTGGTTGCTGCTGCGCTCGCGGTGACGGGGATAGCGCGACGCCGTCTGCAGGGACGGCGCCGGCTCGGGCTTACCAGCCTTTGATCGCGTCGCCTTTGTAGACTTCCTTCGCTTTTTCCGCGACTTCACTGGTCTGGAAGGCGGCTTTCAGTTCCTGAATTTTCTTGCTGTCCTTGTTATCCTCGCGGGCGACGATCGCATTCACGTAAGGGGAATCCGGTCCCTCCATGAACAGGCCGTCGCGGGCGGCCGACAGGCCAGCCTGGGCGGAGAAGTTGGTGTTAATGATTGACAGGCTGACGTTCGGGTCATCCAGAGTACGAGTCAGCTGCGGGGTATCCACCTCCACAATTTTCAGCTGTTTTGGGTTGTCGATGATATCCAGCGTGGTGGGTAAATAGCCGACGCCCGGTTTCAGCTTGAGCAGTCCCTGCGCCTGCAGCAGCAGCAGGCTGCGGCCCAGGGTGGTGGTTTCATTAGAGATGGTCACTGTCGCCCCCTCAGGGAGCTCGCTGATATTTTTGATGCGATGTGAATAGGCGGCGATAGGGAAGACAAAGGTTTTACCCACCACCGCGAATTTATAGCCGCGCTCCTTCGACTGCGCCTCAAGGTAAGGCAGGGTCTGGAAGGCGTTGGCATCCACATCTTTGTTGTTCAGCGCTTCGTTAGGCAGCACGTAATCATTGAAGGAGACCACTTCGACGTCGAGGTGATATTTATCCTTCGCTACCTGCTCCACTACTTTCCAGATGGCTTCGTCCGGCCCGGTATTGATAGCGACTTTCACTTTATTATCTTCATCCGGAGAGCAGGCGCTCAGCAGGGCGACAGAGGCGGCGATTAACGCCAGGCTAAACAACTTCTTCATCAATAAAACTCTCTTAAATTAACAAGTAACAAAACCATATTACATTCATGGAACACTGTACACGGAAATGGTTGCCTGCCCAATTGAGAGGATTTCATGTTGCCGACGGGCAGCGAAGCGCTGTTACATCATGCGACAACTCGCGGGGATTGGCAGTAGAATGGCGGGCGCTGAATCCGCTACAGTAGATAGGGATCACCTTCACCGGAAACCGGTTTATCCATTGAGGACAGGCTATGCAACATGACATTCTGAATACCGAAGTGACGACCATTGATGGCGAGAAAACCACCCTGGCATCCTTTGCCGGCAAGGTACTGCTGATCGTCAATGTGGCCTCCAAATGCGGCCTGACGCCGCAGTACGAGCAACTGGAGGACCTGCAAAAGCAGTTTGCCGGCGAGGGCTTCAGCGTCCTGGGCTTCCCCTGCAACCAGTTCCTCGGCCAGGAGCCGGGCAGTGAAGAAGAGATTAAGACCTTCTGCAGCACCACCTACGGCGTCACCTTCCCGCTGTTCAGCAAGATTGACGTCAACGGCGAACATCGCGCGCCGCTCTATCAAAAGCTGGTTGCCGCCGCGCCGAAGGCGGTGGCCCCGGAAGGCAGCGGTTTTTATGAGCGGATGGCCAGCAAGGGCCGGGCGCCGCTGTACGTGGACGACATTCTGTGGAATTTCGAAAAATTCCTCGTCGATCGCCAGGGCAACGTCATTCAGCGCTTCTCTCCGGACATGACGCCGGACGATCCGCAGCTGGTGGCGGCGATTAAAGGAGCGCTGGCGAAATAATGTCGTTTCTGATGCAGCTACAGGATGTAGAAGCGGCGGGGCGTTTGGCCCCGTTTTCTGCGGCCTTTCGCGCCGGGGAGATCGTCCACCTGGTGGGGCCTAACGGCGCAGGGAAGAGCACGCTGCTGGCCCGCATGGCGGGACTGTCCGACGGCCCCGGTACGATTCATTTTAACGGACGACGGCTTGACGAGTGGCCGGCGACGGAGCTGGCGCGCCGTCGCGGATATCTGTGTCAACACCAGACCCCGCCGTTCGCCATGCCGGTGTGGCACTACCTGGCGCTGCATATGCAGCAGCAGGGTGATAGCGCCCGTCTGAGCGATATCGCGGCCCGGCTTGGTCTGGACAATAAGCTGGGCCGTCCGGTCAATCAGCTGTCGGGCGGCGAGTGGCAGCGCGTGCGGCTGGCGGCAGTGATCCTGCAGATCGATCCCTTAAGCAATCCCGTGGGTCAACTGCTGCTGCTGGATGAGCCGATGAACAGTCTGGATGTGGCCCAGCAGGCGGCGCTGGATCGGCTGTTACGCGAGCTAAGCGCGGCGGGAATTGCGGTGGTGATGAGCAGTCACGATCTCAACCACACTTTGCGCCATGCCCGACAGAGCTGGCTGCTCTGCCAGGGGGAAGCCATCGCCTGCGGGGAGACCGCCGAGGTGCTGAATGAGGAAAATTTAACCGCCGCCTATGCGATCCCGTTCCAGCGCGTGGAGGTGGCCGGTCATATTATGCTCATCGCGTCACAGTAGCACGCAGTTATCTTGTCACTATATTGATAAACAAGCTAAATTATTGCGATAAAGAGACTAGGGACAGAGGGATCATCTGAAATGCGCTTCTGGTTCATGTTGGCGGCGGCGTTAATTTTAGCCGGCTGCAGCAGCCATCGGGCACCGCCGCCGAATCCTCGGCTGGCTGACTCCATTACGGTGGTGGCGAATCTGAACGAGCAGCTGCGCAGCTGGCGCGGCGCACCGTATCGCTACGGCGGCATGACGCCGCGCGGCGTCGACTGCTCCGGCTTTGTGGTGCGCACGTTTCGCGATAAATTTGCCCTCCAGCTGCCGCGCGAAACCCGCGAGCAGGCGGAAATCGGTACCCGGATTGATAAGCGCGATCTGCTGCCTGGCGATCTGGTGTTCTTCAAAACCGGCTCAGGCGAAAGCGGCCTGCACGTCGGCATCTACGATACCGATAACCAGTTTATACATGCCTCCACCAGTCAGGGCGTCACCCGTTCCTCGCTGGATAACGTCTACTGGAACAAAAAGTTCTGGCAGGCGCGGCGTATCTGACGTCATTCAGCGGCCTGAGGGAAGCGAGCGCTTCCCTTTTTTATGCCGATAACCCTGCACTCCGCCCGTGTTAATCCGCTGTTCCAGGCACTACACTGGAGAGAGGAGGAACCATGACCCTTTCTTTTACCACCCACTGGCGGGATGAACTGCCGGACTTTTACACTTCCCTGTCACCAACGCCGCTGGATAACGCCCGACTTATCTGGCGCAACGCCCCGCTGGCGCAACAGCTGGGCGTCCCTGACGCGCTGTTTGCGCCTGAAAGCGGGGCCGGCGTCTGGGGCGGGGAAGCGCTGCTCCCGGGCATGTCCCCGCTGGCGCAGGTATACAGCGGCCATCAGTTTGGCGCCTGGGCCGGCCAGCTGGGCGACGGCCGCGGGATCCTGCTCGGCGAGCAGCAGCTGGCGGATGGCCGTCGTTACGACTGGCATCTGAAAGGCGCCGGCCTGACCCCCTATTCGCGGATGGGAGACGGCCGCGCCGTGCTGCGCTCGACGATCCGGGAAAGTCTGGCGTCAGAGGCGATGCACGCCCTGGGGATCCCGACGACGCGCGCCCTGGCGATGGTGACCAGCGATACGCCGGTCTACCGCGAGCGCGTGGAGCCTGGCGCGATGCTGATGCGGGTGGCCGAGAGCCATGTCCGCTTTGGCCATTTCGAACATTTTTACTATCGTCGCGAGCCGCAGAAGGTCCAGCAGCTGGCCGACTATGTCATTCGCCACCACTGGCCGCAACTGCAGGATGAGGCGGACAAGTACCTGTTATGGTTCCGTGACGTTGTCACGCGTACCGCGCAGACCATCGCCAGCTGGCAAACCGTGGGCTTTGCCCATGGGGTGATGAATACCGACAACATGTCGATTCTCGGTTTGACCATCGACTACGGCCCGTATGGCTTCCTTGACGATTTTCAGCCGGACTTCATCTGCAACCACTCCGACTATCAGGGGCGCTACAGTTTTGAAAACCAGCCGGCGGTGGGGCTGTGGAATCTGCAGCGTCTGGCCCAGTCGCTGTCGCCGTTTATCAGCGCCGAAGCGCTGAATGCGACGCTGGATGAGTATCAGCACGCCTTGCTGACCGCCTATGGCCAGCGGATGCGCGACAAGCTTGGCCTGTTCAGCCAGCAGAAAGGGGATAACGACCTGCTCGACGGTCTGTTTGCCCTGATGATCCGCGAGAGAAGCGACTATACCCGAACGTTCCGCCTGCTGAGCCACAGCGAACAGCTCAGCGCCGCCTCGCCGCTGCGCGACGAGTTTATCGACCGTGCGGCTTTCGACAGCTGGTTCGCTGGATATCGCGCGCGGCTGCGTGATGAACAGGTGGGGGATGCCCAGCGCCAGCAGCGGATGCAGGGCGTCAACCCGGCGCTGGTATTACGTAACTGGCTGGCGCAGCGGGCGATCGAGCAGGCTGAGGCTGGCGATATGGGGGAGCTGGAGCGTCTGCATGCCGCGCTGGCCGATCCTTTCACCGATCGCGAGGACGACTACGTCCGCCGGCCGCCGGACTGGGGGAAACGTCTGGAAGTCAGCTGCTCGAGCTAACTCGCCTCGCCCCGCGCACCGCGGGGCGACTATTTGGTCAGGATCAACTTCCCGGCGTGGGTCTGGCGCAGCAGATAGCGCTGGCCGCCATGCTCAATGACTACCCGTCCTTCGCTGCCTAACAGAACCCGACTGCTGATCTGTCTGTCCGTCGCCACGGGATAGGGGGCATTGTCTTTTGGTTTTTCAGCTGTGGCAGTGTTATCCATACGCGTCATAGCTCTCAAAATAAAAATCAAAGCAACAATGATAATCATTATCAATAATGTTGTTTTTGACGGCAAGCGTTATTTATCGTGTTACCGAATTTGGTAGGGAATGTCAGAAGGGGTTCGCCCACCGCATGCGCGGCGGGCGGAGCGGTCACAGACGGGTGGCCGTGGCGGCCGCCAGCTCACTCAATAAACGTTCGCTGTCTTCCCAGCTCAGGCAGGGATCGGTGATCGACTGGCCCCAGGCCAGCGGCTGGCCGGGAACCACTTTCTGGGTCCCTTCCTGCAGGAAGCTCTCCGCCATAATGCCGGCGATGGCGGTAGAGCCCGCGCGAATTTGCTGACAGATATCGGCGCACACCTCCAGCTGACGGCGATGCTGCTTCTGGCAGTTGCCATGGCTGAAGTCGACCACCAGCTGCTCCGGCAGATCGAATTCCCGCAGCGCCTCGCCGGCGGCGGCGATGTCCTCGGCGTGATAGTTCGGCCGTTTGCCGCCGCGCATAATGATATGCCCGAACGGGTTGCCGCTGGTCTGGTAAATCGTCATCTGCCCCTGCTTGTCCGGGGAGAGGAACATATGGCTGGCGCGGGAGGCGCGGATGGCGTCCACGGCGATGCGCGTATTGCCGTCGGTGCCGTTTTTAAACCCGACCGGGCAGGAGAGCGCCGAAGCCATTTCACGGTGGATCTGACTTTCAGTGGTGCGCGCCCCGATGGCTCCCCAGCTGATGAGATCGGCGATAAACTGACCGGTCACCATATCGAGAAACTCGGTGGCCGTCGGCACCCCCAGCTCATTGACCTGCAGCAGCAGGCGCCGTGCCAGCTCAATCCCGTGGTTGACCCGGTAGCTGCCGTTGAGATCCGGATCGGAGATTAAGCCTTTCCAGCCCACCACAGTACGGGGTTTTTCAAAGTAGGTGCGCATCACGATCTCCAGCTGCGGCTGGTAGCGCTCGCGCATGGTCTGCAGGCGGCGGGCATACTCCATCGCCGCGTCGGTGTCGTGAATGGAGCAGGGGCCGATAATCACCAGCAGGCGGCGGTCTTCGCCGTTGAGGATTTTTTCAATTCGGCGACGGGAGGCCGAGACGTGGGCGGCCACGTCGGCCGTAACGGGATGGCGCTGGGCCAGCTCCGCGGGCGTTACCAGGCTTTCAATGCGCGCGGTACGCAATTCGTCTGTTTTATTCATTGGGGTCTCAAAAATCTGTTTCTTCGCCAGCGAAAATGCCGGGAAGTGATGCGCATCACGATAAACCAATCCCTGCTTATTGCAAGAGCAGGGCATGATCCTGTATAGGCCACGGGTGATAGCATAAACAAATTTTTAATAATGTACTAGTGTATTAGTACATCCTGCGATTCAGCCCCATGATGTCCATGATTTTTGTCGCTATTTCCTCAACGGAATAGTTGGTGCTGTTCAGGCAGGGGATTTTATTCTTGCGATACAGCGCCTCCACTTCGGTCACTTCCATCCGACACTGGCGCAGCGAGGCGTAGCGGCTGTTCTCCCGGCGCTCCTCGCGGATCGCCGCCAGACGTTCCGGATTGATGGTCAGGCCGAACATCTTATGCTGCAGGGGTTTCAGCGAGGCCGGCAGAACCAGATTGTCCATATCGTCGGCGATAAACGGATAGTTGGCGGCGCGAATGCCGTACTGCATGGCGAGGTACAGACTGGTGGGCGTCTTGCCGCAGCGCGACACGCCGAGGAGGATCACCTGCGCCTGGTCAAGGTTGCGCAGCGAGATGCCATCGTCATGGGCGAGGGTGTAATCGATGGCGGCGATACGCGCATCGTATTTGATCAGGTTCCCGGGGTTCAGGCCGTGGGTGCGGTGCGCCACCGGGGTCGGGTCGAGGTTGAGCTCCTGCTGCAGCGGGGCCACCAGCGCCTGAACGATATCCTGACAAAAGCCCTCGCTTTGCAGAATGATATCGCGGATCTCCGGAATGACGATGGAATAGAACACCAGCGGGCGGATGCCCGTTTGCTGATAAATCGCGTCAATCTGCTCTTTCACCGCCCGCGCACGGCTGATATTTTCCACAAACGGCAGGGTCACGCTGCTGATGGCGACCGGGAATTGCGACATGACGGCATGTCCCAGCACCTCCGCCGTAATGGCGGTACCGTCAGAAATATAAAATACGTGGCGATCTACAGCACTTTCCATTTTGACCATCCGGTATAATGAGTTTAATTGCCTGAAAGCGGATATTAAATTTAAGCATATCCCTGTTTGATTTGTCTCTTGTTAAAATTGAAACACTATTTTTGTTTTTTATGAAAAGGGTGGTTCATTTTCTTTTTTTTGCCGTTATTTCCAGCGTTTCTCGTCATAATTCCTAAAAATCATCAAGTTATCTATATCAGAGGAACAGTCCGAAAAAAGAAAAAATAATTTGCTTGAACGATTCACCGTTTTTTTCAGCACCATAAATATGTCAGGATAATCTTGCAGTCGATCGTGAAATTTTTTTCACTGGTATTAAATCACAAAAGGATTGTCTCGATGTCCAACAATGGCTCGTCACCGCTGGTGCTTTGGTATAACCAACTCGGCATGAATGATGTAGACAGAGTTGGGGGCAAAAATGCCTCCCTTGGTGAAATGATTACGAATCTGTCCGGTATGGGTGTTTCCGTACCTAACGGGTTTGCCACCACCGCTGATGCTTTCAACCAGTTCCTGGACCAAAGCGGTGTTAACCAGCGCATCTATGCGCTGCTGGATGAAACCGACATTGACGACGTTTCCGCATTAGCGAAAGCGGGCGCGCAGATCCGACAGTGGATCATCGATACCCCCTTCCAGAGCGAACTGGAAAACGCGATTCGCGATGCTTATGACCTGCTGTCCGCCGATGACGCCGAGGCCTCATTCGCCGTGCGCTCTTCCGCCACCGCGGAAGATATGCCGGACGCCTCCTTCGCCGGGCAGCAAGAGACATTCCTCAACGTGCAGGGCTTTGACGCCGTGCTCGTTGCCGTGAAGCACGTATTTGCTTCACTGTTTAACGATCGCGCGATCTCCTATCGCGTGCATCAGGGTTACGATCATCGCGGCGTGGCGCTCTCCGCCGGGGTGCAGAGGATGGTCCGCTCCGATCTGGCCTCCTCCGGCGTCATGTTCTCCATCGATACCGAATCCGGCTTTGACCAGGTGGTGTTTATCACCTCGGCGTGGGGTCTGGGCGAGATGGTGGTGCAGGGCGCGGTGAACCCGGACGAATTCTACGTCCACAAACCGACGCTGGCCGCTGGCCGCCCGGCGATCGTGCGCCGCACTATGGGCTCGAAAAAGATCCGCATGGTTTACGCGCCGACCCAGGAGCACGGCAAGCAGGTGCGTATCGAAGATGTGCCGCAGGCGCAGCGCGATATCTTCTCGTTAACCAACGAGGAGGTGCAGGAGCTGGCGAAGCAGGCGGTGCAGATCGAGAAGCACTACGGCCGTCCGATGGATATCGAGTGGGCGAAAGATGGCCACACCGGTAAGCTGTTTATCGTCCAGGCGCGTCCGGAAACCGTGCGTTCCCGCGGCCAGGTGATGGAGCGTTATACCCTCCACGCTCAGGGGCAGATCATCGCCGAAGGGCGCGCCATCGGCCATCGCATTGGCGCCGGTCCGGTGAAGGTGATCCACGATATCAGCGAGATGAACCGCATTGAGCCGGGCGACGTGCTGGTTACCGATATGACCGACCCGGACTGGGAACCGATCATGAAGAAAGCCTCGGCGATCGTCACCAACCGCGGCGGCCGTACCTGCCACGCGGCTATCATCGCCCGTGAGCTGGGTATTCCGGCGGTGGTCGGCTGCGGCGATGCCACCGATCGCATTCAGGAAAACCAGAACGTGACCGTCTCCTGCGCCGAAGGCGATACCGGCTATGTCTACGCCGAGCTGCTCGACTTCAGCGTCAAGAGCTCCAGCGTCGGCGACATGCCGGATCTGCCGCTGAAGGTGATGATGAACGTCGGCAACCCGGATCGCGCCTTCGACTTCGCCTGCCTGCCGAACGAAGGCGTGGGTCTGGCGCGGCTGGAGTTTATCATCAACCGCATGATTGGCGTGCACCCGCGCGCGCTGCTGGAGTTTGACGACCAGGAGCCGGGCCTGCAGAACGAAATCCGCGAGCTGATGAAAGGCTACGATTCGCCGAGAGAGTTCTACGTTGGCCGCCTGACCGAAGGGATCGCCACCCTTGGTGCCGCTTTCTATCCGAAACGGGTGATCGTGCGTCTGTCGGACTTCAAGTCGAACGAATACGCCAACCTGGTAGGCGGCGAGCGCTATGAGCCGGAAGAAGAGAACCCGATGCTCGGCTTCCGCGGTGCCGGACGCTACGTTTCCGAAAGCTTCCGCGACTGCTTCGCGCTGGAATGTGAAGCCATGAAGCGCGTGCGTAACGACATGGGGCTGACCAACGTTGAAGTGATGGTGCCGTTCGTCCGTACCGTTGCCCAGGCGAAAGCGGTGGTCGAAGAGCTGGAGCGTCAGGGGCTGAAGCGCGGCGAGAACGGGCTGAAGATCATTATGATGTGCGAGATCCCGTCGAACGCATTGCTGGCGGAGCAGTTCCTCGAATACTTCGACGGCTTCTCCATCGGTTCGAACGACATGACCCAGCTGGCGCTCGGTCTGGACCGCGACTCCGGCGTGGTCTCTGAGCTGTTTGATGAACGCAACGACGCGGTGAAAGCCCTGCTGTCGATGGCGATCCGCGCCGCGAAGCAGCAGGGTAAATACGTCGGCATCTGCGGCCAGGGGCCGTCTGACCATGAAGATTTTGCCGCCTGGCTGATGGAGGAGGGGATCGATAGCCTGTCCCTCAACCCGGACACCGTGGTGCAAACCTGGTTAGGTCTGGCGGAACTGAATAAATAAGTTCGCCCTGACAACACCGATCCCCGGCAGCGATGCCGGGGATTTTTTTTGCCTGTGTCAGAGCGCCAGGTGTCGTGAGCGCAGGACAAAAAAAAGCCCATCGTGGGAGATGGGCAAAGACTACACACAGCAATTCGTTGTTTCACTCAGGGGATTTCCATGCTTATAAATCAAGGTGTTGATTTATAACCGTGAGCTAATAGTAGGCAGCGGGGCCTTTGCCGTCGATCAGATTCCTCTCAATAGTTAAATTGTTGTGAAGGTCCGGAAGGTGAAACGCGGGTGAGGGGCTTACAAGTCTGGCGTTGAGCCGGCGATCAATAAATTTTGCTTAACAATTGTGCTGGCGGGGAAACAGGCGGGTCTCCCCGCCTGACAATGCATTACTTGCGCCCGGCCTCCAGCTCGCTGAGCTCTTCGAGCACGACGTCGGGATCTTTCGGCGGCGGCGGCACTTCGTGCACCCAGGCGTCATACAGGCGCCAGGAGACGGCCAGCAGCACCGGACCGATAAACAGACCGATCATGCCGAAGGCGATCAGGCCGCCAATGACGCCGGTAAGAATGAGGATCATCGGCAGGTCGGCGCCCATGCGGATAAGCACCGGGCGGATAACGTTGTCCATGGTGCCGACCACGCAGCTCCACACCAGCAGCACGGTGCCCCAGGTGGTGTCCCCGCTCCAGTAAAGCCAGATAATCGACGGCACCAGAACCGGCAAAGGTCCGAGCTGGACCAGACAGGTAAAGATCATCACCACGGTCAGCAGAGCGGCGTAAGGCACGCCGGAGATGGCAAGGCCGATACCGCCCAGCACCGCCTGGGTGAGGGCTGTCACCACCACGCCCAGCGCCACGGCGCGCACGGCCTGGCCGGCCAGCAGCACGGCGGCGTCACCGCGTTTAGCCGCCAGGCGCGTGGCGAAATAGCGGAAACCGTAGGCCACCTGCTCACCGCGCCAGTAGAGCAACGCGCTGAACAGCAGCATCAAACCGCAGTAGACCAGAAGCTTGCCGATGTGCGCCGCCTGACCGACAAACCAGCTGGTAGTGGTGCCAATATAGGGGCGAACCTTGGCCATAATCGCCGAGCCGCCCATATCCAGCAGGCCATGCCAGGCGGAGTAGAGCTTATCGCCCACCAGCGGCACGCTGTTGAGCCAGGCGAAATCCGGCAGCGTCACATTTCCGCTGCTGATGAGTTTGATCAGCGGAACGCTGTTATCCACCAGGCTGTTGACCAGCAGAGCGATAGGAATAACGAATAGCAAAAACAGCAGCAGGGTCATCGCCAGCACCGCCAGCATCCGTTTGCCGAACAGCACACGCTGCAGACGCAGCAGCACCGGCCAGGTGGCGATCACCACGGTGCCGGCCCAGGCGAAGGACAGAATAAACGGCTGCACAACCCACAGGCAGGATATGATAATCAGGGCCAGGAACAGCACCGACAGCAGTATTTGCGGTATGTCCCGAGGCTGATGGGGGTTAATCATAGATAAATTTTACCTTTCCAGTCGCGCCAAAAAGCTGGCGCCGCGTAAATCCATGTACTGATAATAATATCAATAATTTTGCCGGGCTGATTTTGCACAGAAAACACGTGGGCGCATATGAAAAAAATGTGATAAAAAGTTGAATGCGCTACGCAAACGTTTAGTTAGCACCAAGACAATATTTTCAAACACAACATAGTCAGGCAGGGTCAAGTGTGATGATCCCACAAATTTCTCAGGCGCCAGGGGTAGTTCAGCTGGTGCTGAATTTTTTGCAGGTACTGGAGCAACAGGGTTTTACCGGCGATACCGCCACCAGCTATGCCGACAGGCTGACGATGGCCACCGACAACAGCGTCTATCAGCTGCTGCCGGATGCGGTCCTTTTTCCACGTTCCACGGCAGACGTCGCGCTACTGGCGCGCGTCGCCGCCGAACCACGCTTTAAATCGCTGATCTTCACCCCGCGCGGCGGCGGCACCGGCACTAACGGCCAGGCGCTGAACGGCGGAATTATCGTCGATATGTCCCGCTATATGAACCGCATTATCGAAATCAACCCCGAAGAGGGTTGGGTGCGCGTTGAAGCCGGAGTCATCAAAGATCAGCTGAATCAGTTTCTCAAGCCCTATGGCTATTTCTTTTCCCCGGAGCTCTCCACCAGCAACCGCGCTACCCTGGGCGGGATGATTAACACCGACGCGTCCGGACAGGGATCGCTGGTGTACGGTAAGACGTCGGATCACGTGCTTGGCCTGCGGGCGGTGCTGATGGGCGGTGATATCCTCGATACCCAGGCGGTGCCGGTGGCGCTGGCGGAGACGCTGGGCAATACGCCCTCGACGATCGGCCGGATCTACAACACGGTCTACCAGCGCTGCAAGGCGCAGCGCGAGCTGATCATGGATAAGTTTCCCAAACTCAACCGCTTCCTCACCGGATACGATCTGCGCCACGTCTTTAACGATGAGATGAGCGAGTTCGACCTGACCCGGATTTTAACCGGTTCGGAAGGGACGCTGGCGTTTATCACCGAAGCGCGGCTGGATATTACCCGCCTGCCGAAGGTGCGCCGGCTGGTCAACGTCAAATATGACTCCTTTGACTCTGCGCTGCGTAATGCACCCTTTATGGTGGAAGCCAAGGCCCTGTCGGTGGAGACCGTCGACTCTAAAGTCCTCAATCTGGCGCGCGAGGATATCGTCTGGCACTCGGTGAACGAACTGATCACCGACGTACCTGATAAAGAGATGCTCGGGCTGAATATCGTCGAATTCGCCGGGGATGACGCGGCGCTGATTGACCAGCAGGTCACCACCCTGTGCCAGCGGCTGGACGATCTGATGGCCCGCAGCGAGGCGGGAGTCATCGGCTGGCAGGTTTGTCACGATCTTGATGGCGTGGAGCGCATCTATGCCATGCGCAAGAAGGCGGTAGGCCTGTTGGGTAATGCCAAAGGTGCCGCCAAGCCGATCCCCTTTGCCGAGGATACCTGCGTCCCGCCCGAACACCTGGCGGATTATATCGTCGAGTTCCGCGCGCTGCTCGACAGCCACGGCCTGAGCTACGGCATGTTTGGCCACGTCGACGCCGGGGTGCTGCATGTGCGCCCGGCGCTGGACATGTGCGATCCGCAGCAGGAGGTGCTGATGAAGCAGATCTCCGACGATGTGGTGGCGCTGACGGCGAAGTATGGCGGCCTGCTGTGGGGGGAACATGGCAAAGGCTTTCGCGCGGAGTACAGCCCGGCCTTCTTTGGCGAGGCGCTGTACGGCGAACTTAGGAAGATCAAAGCGGTCTTCGATCCCGATAACCGCCTGAACCCAGGGAAAATCTGCCCTCCGGAAGGGGTCGACGCGCCGATGATGAAAGTCGACGCGGTGAAGCGTGGCACCTGGGATCGGCAGATCCCCATCGCGGTGCGCAGCAGCTGGCGCGGGGCGATGGAGTGTAATGGCAACGGGTTGTGCTTCAACTTTGACGTAAAAAGTCCGATGTGTCCGTCGATGAAAGTCAGCAACCAGCGCATCCACTCGCCGAAAGGGCGGGCGACGCTGGTCCGCGAATGGCTGCGTCTGCTGGCGGATCGCGGCGTCGATCCCAATCAGCTGGAGAAGGCGCTGCCGGAGCAGGGCGTTAGCCTGCGCTCGCTGGTGGCGCGCACCCGTAACAGCTGGCATGCGCGCAAAGGGGAATATGACTTCTCGCACGAGGTCAAAGAGGCGATGTCCGGCTGTCTGGCCTGCAAAGCCTGTTCGACCCAGTGCCCGATCAAAATCGATGTCCCGGAGTTCCGCTCGCGCTTCCTGCAGCTGTATCACAGCCGCTATCTGCGTCCGGTGCGGGATCATCTGGTGGCGTCGGTGGAGTCCTATGCGCCGCTGATGGCCCAGGCGCCGAAGACCTTTAACTTCTTCATTAACCAGCCGTGGCTGAAAAAGCTGTCGGAGAAGCATATCGGGATGGTCGATCTGCCGCTGCTCTCGGCGCCGTCGCTGAAGCAGCAGATGGCCGGCCACCGCTCCGCCAATATGACCCTTGAGCAGCTCGAAGCGCTGAGCGACGAGCAGAAGGCGAAGATGGTGCTGGTGGTGCAGGATCCCTTCACCAGCTATTACGACGCTCAGGTGGTGGCTGACTTTATCCGTCTGGTCGAGGCCTTAGGCTATCAGCCGGTGCTCCTGCCGTTCTCGCCGAACGGCAAGGCGCAGCATATTAAAGGATTCCTGACCCGCTTCGCGCGCACCGCGCAGAAAACGGCAGACTTCCTTAACCGCGTGGCGCAGCTGGGGATGCCGCTGGTCGGCGTCGATCCGGCGCTGGTGCTTTGCTACCGCGATGAATATAAGCAAACGCTCGGCGACAAGCGCGGCGATTTCCAGGTCATGCTGGTGCATGAGTGGTTGCCGAAGGCCCTGCCGACCGACGCCCGTCCCGATCTCGGCGGCGAGCCCTGGTACCTGTTCGGTCATTGTACGGAAGTGACCGCGCTGCCGGCGGCGACAAAGCAGTGGGCAGAGATTTTTGCCCACTTCGGCGCGAAGCTGGAAAACGTCAGCGTTGGGTGCTGCGGGATGGCAGGCACCTATGGTCATGAAGTGAAAAACCATGCCAACTCGCTGGCCATTTACGCGCTCTCCTGGCAGCAGGCGATGCAGCGGCTGCCGCGTAACCGCTGTCTGGTGACGGGCTACTCCTGCCGCAGCCAGGTGAAGCGCATTGAAGGCAGCGGCGTTCGCCACCCGCTGCAGGCGTTACTGGAGATAATCGGATGATTTGGAAACGTCAGACCACGCTGGAGCAGCTCAACCGGCTCGGTGAGGGAAACATGGTAGGGCTGTTGGATATTCGCTTTGAGACGTTTACCGACGATACGCTGGAGGCCACCATGCCGGTGGATGGCCGCACCCAGCAGCCGTTTGGTCTGCTGCACGGCGGGGCGTCGGTGGTGCTGGCGGAGACGCTGGGGTCGGTAGCGGGTTATCTGTGCAGCGAAGGCGAACAGAAGGTGGTGGGGCTGGAGGTTAACGCCAACCACATCCGTTCAGCGCGTGGGGGCCGGGTGCGGGGCGTGTGCAAAGCGCTGCACGTCGGGACTCGCCATCAGGTCTGGCAAATTGAAATCTTCGACGAACAGTCGCGATTGTGCTGTTCATCGCGGCTAACCACCGCGGTAATATAAACCGTAAGGGGGAGGCGAATAGCCTCCCTTTTTTCAAGGTAATAAGCGGCAAAGGGCCTGGCAGCGCGAGAGATGGCGTGAGAACACTACCGCGCAGCGGCAAGAAATTATCTAATAAATAGATTATTACCGATCCAATCTCGTTATATATGCTACTCTTTTCAATACGAAATGCATAAAGGTAACAAGAGGACGGTTAACCATGGGTATTCTTTCCTGGATCATTTTTGGACTTATTGCCGGTATTTTAGCCAAGTGGATTATGCCGGGGAAAGACGGCGGCGGGTTTATTGTAACCATTATTCTGGGGATCATCGGCGCCGTGGTCGGCGGCTGGATCAGTACCTTCTTTGGTTTTGGCAAAGTCGACGGGTTTAATTTCGGCAGCTTCGTGGTGGCGGTAATCGGTGCGCTGGTTGTGCTGTTTATCTACCGTAAAGTGCGCAGCTAATTCTCTGCATTCTGTTTTATTCAAGTTAACAAAAGCTGCCGCGATAAGCGGCAGCTTTTTTATTATCGCAGGACTCAGGCAGCGTACCCACGCCAGGGCTATTGCCCGTCGGCATCCTCCGCAACCGGCACCACCTCAACGTGAACTTCGTAGTGCTTCGCCTGACCGGTCGGGATCAGGGCGGTTAGTTTGTTAATGGTTTCCGCCGGCGTATCGGTCGCGACCGTTGCTGAAAACAGCACCGGCTTGCGCGGCGGAAACGGCGGCAGGGGACCATGACCCATCTCCAGCGGAGGACGGCCGCCGTTGTCGACAGCGGGCGTCGGAGCGTCGGTTTTATCAGCCGCAAAAGCGCTGGCGGCGGCCACGGCAGCAATAGCGAACAGCGCAAAGAGAGCTTTTTTCATCTGGTTATCCTCGATAAGCAAGTGCATAAAGAGTAGAGGGCGGCGGCAGGCGGGACAATGCCGTGCGGCGCGAATCCTCTGAATCTCCTTTATTCCTCGCGAATGTGAAGGTCAGATGAGAGCGGGTGTCATTGTGTTCGGGAGCCTCTTAATTCAGCAGTACGCTCATAATCAGCAGCACGGCCATGCACATCGACATAATACTGATATCAACAATCATTCTTTACGACAAAAGCTCCAGCAAACGGGTACGGCGGCCAGGTCACAGCACGTATTATAGTGGTTAAAGATTGTACCCTGCATGCATTCCCTGGACAAACGATTATTAGCCTGGCGTTGCCTGAACTGCCGCGCCTGACCATGGCTTCATGATGATACCGCGAACCGCACCTTGCGCTTAGCGGAGCAACATGAGGATAGCTCATGTTGCAATGAATTTAAGTCGCTTTCCCTCCATCACCGACTCTGGCAAAAATAGACCCATTAACGAATCAACAACATTTACCGGTTGAAGCGCGCCAGGTCTGACTCTGCGTCGCCAGTGGAGAGTACTCCGCTTATTCCGCTTTATACCCGACACCAGGATGGACAATCGCCATGAATAACGAATTTACCTATACGATTAAGCGCAGCCGGTTTGATGAAAATTATAACCCTGCGGAAAATACGCGTATTACCACCAATTTTGCCAATTTGGCGAGAGGGGAGAGCCGTCAGGACAATCTGCGCAATACGTTAATCATGATGAATAACCGGTTTAATACCCTGGCGCACTGGGATAATCCCTACAACGATCGCTATGCGGTGGAACTGGATATTATTTCTGTCGAGATGAAAATTGCTGATGCCGCCAGTTTTCCGGTGATAGAGATCCTGCAAACGCATATTGTCGATAAAAAAACCGGTGAGCGCCATGCCGGTATCGTCGGCAATAACTTCTCTTCCTGGGTACGGGATTATGATTTTAGCGTGCTGCTGCTGGAGCATAATAAAGACCAGAGCCGCTTCAGCGTGCCCGAAAACTTTGGCGAGCTGCACGGCAATATCTTTAAGGATTTCGTGCAATCCAGCGCCTATAAGACCAGTTTCAGCAAGGCGCCGGTGATTTGTCTGAGCGTATCCAGCAAAGATGTTTATCGTC
The DNA here is from genome assembly GCF_018223875.1 of Klebsiella sp. 54. Lineage (NCBI taxonomy): Bacteria > Pseudomonadati > Pseudomonadota > Gammaproteobacteria > Enterobacterales > Enterobacteriaceae > Klebsiella > Klebsiella sp. 54. The sequence goes on along the minus strand of NZ_JAGRRA010000015.1, from coordinate 141,667 downwards.
GCACCGGTAACGAACATCCGGTTCTCGGTATTGAATATGCCCAGGAAGGCGTCTCGCTGACCGAGCGCTATTTCAGCAAAATGGGGCTGCAGGTGCGCTATTTTATGCCGAAACACAGCGTCGCGCCGTTGGCCTTCTATTTTTCCGGCGATCTGCTCAGCGATTACACCAGCCTGGAGCTGATCGCGACCATCAGCACGATGGAGACGTTTCAAAAAATATATCGTCCGGAGATTTACAACGCGAATTCCGCGGCGGGGCAATACTATCAGCCCAATCTCAATCACCTGGATCATTCCGTCACCAAAATTGTGTATGACCGGGAAGAGCGCAGCCTGTTGGCGATAGAGCAGGGTAAATTTACACAACAACATTTTATCGACCCGCACAAGACGTTGCTTGAGCAATGGTCTGCTAACTTCGCGCGTTGCTAAACCAATATAAAAGGCTACTTATTATGAAAACATGGCTTCCGACCTCCACCGCTGGCAGTTTACCGAAACCTTCCTGGCTGGCGCAGCCAGAGACCCTGTGGTCGCCCTGGAAACTGTCCAGCGAAGAATTACTGGCCGGCAAGCGCGACGCCCTGCGTTTGTCCCTCGATGACCAGCTGCGGGCCGGGATCGATATTGTCAGCGACGGCGAGCAAACGCGACAGCACTTTGTCACCACCTTTATTGAACACCTCAGCGGCGTTGATTTTGCCAAACGCGAGATCGTGAAAATTCGTAACCGCTATGAGGCCAGTGTTCCAACCGTGGTGGGCGCCGTAGAGCGCCAGAAACCGGTCTTCGTTGAGGACGCGCGCTATCTGCGTCAGCTCACCAGTCAGCCGATTAAATGGGCGCTGCCGGGCCCCATGACCATGATCGACACACTGTATGACAACCACTATAAAAGTCGGGAAAAGCTGGCCTGGGAGTTCGCCAAAATCCTCAATCAAGAAGCGAAAGAGTTAGAGGCTGCCGGGGTCGATATTATTCAGTTCGATGAGCCGGCCTTCAACGTCTTCTTCGATGAGGTGAACGACTGGGGGATCGCCGCGCTGGAACGAGCCACCGAAGGGCTGAAGTGCGAGACGGCGGTGCATATCTGCTACGGCTACGGCATCAAGGCCAATACCGACTGGAAAAAAACGCTGGGCTCAGAGTGGCGTCAGTATGAGGAGGCCTTCCCGCAGCTGCAGAAATCGTCCCTCGATATTATCTCTCTCGAGTGCCACAACTCGCGGGTACCGATGGATCTGCTGGAGTTGATCCGCGGTAAAAAGGTGATGGTCGGGGCGATCGATGTCGCCAGCCATGCGATTGAAACTCCGGAAGAGGTGGCTGCTACCCTGCGCAAGGCGCTGGCGTTCGTCGATGCCGACAAGCTCTACCCCTCCACCAACTGCGGTATGGCGCCGCTGCCGCGCCAGGTCGCGACCGGCAAACTGCACGCCTTAAGCGCCGGTGCCGAGATCGTTCGCCGCGAGCTGGCGGTAAAATAAGGCGGACTGGCTTTCGTGCGCTTCTCCCGGTTAACCTCCTGAGCGGGCCGTTACCCGCTCAGCGTCAGGTTGCCGCAAGCGGGCGGCAGATCGCCCGCAGGGCCACGGCACTGCACAACGGAAACAGCGCCAGCAGAAGCCAGGGATAGACCGCCTGCGGCGAGGGGGTGAGCGCCTGGTCAAGCAAATGGCCGAGCAGCAAATTCCCGGCTAACACCGCGCACCCACCCGCAGTGGCGAGCGCCCCGTAGTGGGCGCCCAGCGTCGACTCCTCGGCAAACAGCGGGATCAGATCCTTGGCTGAAGGCACCAGCAGCATCTGGCCGAGGGTGAGCAGTGTGACAAAGCAGGCCGACGGCAATAATCGCAGCCAGCCGGCGGCGGGCGGCGAGGCGGCGAATAACGCCACGCTGACGAAGGAAGCCGACAGCAGCAGAAAGCCCACCGGCAGAATGCGCACGGCGCCAATACGACGGGCGAAGCGGGCGAGAGGAAGCTGTAGGGTAATAATCAACAGCGAGGCCAGCATAAAAAGCGGCGCCAGATCCTGCTCACGGCCGCCTGCGCGTTGGATCTCCACCGGCAGGGCGAGATACAGCTGGTTGTAGCTCAACAGCCATGAACTGTAGGCAATAATAAACGCGACAAAGCGCGGCTGGCGCAAAGGGGTCCACCACGGAACCCGGCTGCGCGTTTGGGGCCTCTGCCCGTCGGCGGGCAGACAGAAAAAGAGCACCAGCAGCGCCAGAAGAAATATCCCCGCACCGGCGAGGGCGATATGCCGAAAGCCGATCCCGCTCAGTAACCCTCCGGCCACCGGGCCGATAACCGCCCCCAGCTCACCGCACACCGCAAACAGCGCAAACCACTCTGCGCGGCTGCGTTTTCCGTTGGCCTGGCTGTGGGTCCCGGTTCGCGCCAGCAGGGCCTCGATCGACGGGGAAAACAGCGCCCCGCCGACGCCGGTCAGGCAGGCGCCGAGGATAATCGGCTCCAGCGTTGTGCCGCACGCCAGCAGCAGATAGCCGGCAACGCGGACCACGCAGCCGGCGAGGATGATCGCCTTAGCGCCGTAGCGGTCGGCCAGCGTCCCGCCGATGATAAACATGCCCTGCTGAGAGAAGGTGCGCAGCCCGAGGATCAGGCCGATAAGCCCGCCGGAAAGCAGCATCTCGTCGCGCAGGAAGAGGGCAAGGAAAGGGACGACCGCATAAAAGCCAATATTAAAAACGAACTGGCTTCCCAGTAAAACGGGAGGCCAGAGGGTCGCGGCAGGGCGCAGGGGGAAGAGAGGCATACTCGCCCAACCTAAACGATGAAATGAATGTGCTTTTTACCGTGGTACGGGGAGATCTCGATTTTGGTTTTCACCCGGAAAACGTCCCACAGCAGCGCTTCGGACAAAATCTCCTCCGGCGTCCCGTTGGCGAGGATCTGCCCCTGCTGCATCACGATCAGCGAATCGCAGAACATCGCGGCATGGTTAAGATCGTGAATGGCCACAATGCTGGTCACCGGCAGTTCGCTGATCAACTGCATCAGCTGCATCTGATGGTGAATATCCAGATGGTTGGTAGGTTCATCCAGCAGGATCTCACTCGGGTTCTGCGCCAGCGCGCGGGCGATATGCACCCGCTGCCGCTCGCCGCCGGAGAGGCTCAGCCACCCCTGGTCGCTTTTCTCCAGCATCGCCACCCGCTGCAGCGCGGCGGTGACCGCCTCGTCATCCTGAGCGCTCCAGTTGGAGAACGGCGAGTGGTGCGGAATACGTCCCAGCCGCACGACGTCGCGCACCCGCATATTGGCCTCGGTCATGCCGTGTTGCTCGACGAACGCCACCCGGCGGGCGAGCTGCTTTTTCGCCATCCGGGCGATGTCGTGGCCGTCGAGGGTGACGCGACCCGCATCCGGGCGGCGCAGGCCCGCCAGAACCCGCAGCAGCGAGGATTTGCCGCAGCCGTTGGGGCCCAGCAGACCCACCGTTTCGCCGCGCGACACCCGCAGCGAGACATTATTGACGATGACCTTTTTGCCTGCCTTCCAGGTGATATTTTCAGCGCAAATACTCATCACTTATTCCTTGAGCGGTAGATAATCACGGCAAAGAAAGGCACCCCAAACAGGGCGGTCACCACTCCGACCGGCAGACTCTGCGGGGCAATCAGCAGGCGCGAGGCAATGTCCGCCAGCACCATCAGGATCGCCCCCGCCAGCGCGCTGGCGATCAGCAACGTCCGGTGCAGCGGGCCAAAGAAGAAGCGCATCACGTGCGGCACCACCAGGCCGACAAAGCCGATCGAGCCGGCCATGCTGACGATGGTGGCAGTAATCACCGCCGCGGTGGTGAAGAGAATCAGGCGCACGCGCGGCACGGCAATGCCCAGCGAAGCGGCGGCATCGTCGCCGAAGGTGAACGCGTCCAGCGCCCGGGCATACCACAGGCAGACCGCCAGGCCCGCGAGGACCACCACCAGAACCAGCTGGAATTCGGGCCAGCGGACGCCGCTGAAGCTGCCCAGCAGCCAGAACATCACATCGCGCGCCTGCTGCGCGCTGGCGGAGGTGCTGATGGTGTAGGCCGTGAGGGCGTTAAATAACTGCGAGGCGGCGACGCCCGCCAGGATGGTGCGCTCATTGCCGCCGCGCGCGCCGTTGGTCAGAAAGGCAACAAAGGCGAAGGCGGCGAAGGCTCCGGCAAACGCCCCGACGGAGAGGGAGATCGCCCCGGCGCCAAGGCCCAGCACCACAATCGATACCGCGCCGGTGGAGGCCCCGGCGGAGACGCCGAGGACGTAAGGTTCCGCGAGGGCGTTCTTCAGCAGGCTTTGCAGCACGGCGCCGCAGATAGCGAGGCCGGCGCCGCAGCAGGCGGCGACCAGCGCGCGGCTGAGGCGGAAATCCCAGATAACGCTCTCGGAGATACGATTGAGAGGCACCGCGGTTAAGCCGGTTTTATTGCTGATAGCGTAAAAGACGTTCTGCAGCGGGATGGGCAGTTCGCCGACGCTGACGCCCACCGCAATCACCAGCGCCAGCACGCACACGGCGACGACACACCAGCCGGTGAGCAGCATGCTGCGGCGCGTCTGCAATACGGCGGCGCTCATCAGTTAAGCCCCATTTTTCTCAGCTGTTCGCCCACCTGCTCCGCGCCGTAAAGGGTGCGGATGGTCGGATTCATCGCCTGGCCGTCCATCACCACGATATGGCCTTTTTTCACCGCCTCCAGCTGGCTGACGGCGGGATCGCTTTTGAGGAATTTAATCTTCTCCTCGGCCTTATCCAGCGCCCAGCGGTTACGATCCAGGCTCGAGACCACGATCACATCCGGGTTGGCGGCAATGATGCTCTCCCAGCTCACCGTGGGCCACTCGGTCTCGGAGGTTATCGCATTATGACCGCCCAGCACGTTGGCGATAAAGCCGGAGGCGCTGTTTTTACCGCCGACATAGGCATCGGCCGATGGCGAGGCGCTGGAGAACCAGAAGACGAAGGAGAGATCTTTTTTGCTTTTACCGAACTCCTGACGCAGGTCGGCTTCACGTTTTTTGAAATCGGCGATCAGCGCCTGGCCACGATCTTCGACGTTGAAAATGCGGGCGAAATCGCTAATTTCCTGATACAGCCAGGTCATGTCCCACAGCTTCTGCCGGCTGCCGTACATATCGCCGGTAGCCTTTTTGGTGGCGCACATCCCCGGCGACACGTAGCTGTTCACGCCAACGGTGGCAAGATCTTCACGCCTGGCGACTTTGCTTTCCGGCCCCAGCAGCAGCGGCAACTGGGCGGGAACGAAATCGGGATTTTGCGCCAGCACGGATTCCAGGCTCGGGATTTCCACCGTCAGGGTTTTAATCTTCGCGTTTTGCTCAGCCAGCTGGGGTAATACCGTAGTCGGCCAGAAGGCGCTGGCCACCACCTGCTTTTGCAGCCCAAGCAGCAGCAGGATTTCGACCGTATTTTGCCCCAGCGCGACCACGCGCTCCGGCGGCCGGGTAAAGGTCTCCTGATAGCCACAGTTTTCAATCGTCAGGGGGTAGGTTGTTGCCAGCCCGGAACTGACGGCGGTGAACATCAAGCCTAACGCGCAGAGGACCTTCTTCATTAAACGCTATCCTTGTAAACAGGCGAGTAAATGACCAGCAAATGGGAGGAATGCAAATGAAACTCATTATTGGGGCGGGGTTTTATACAATGCCGTATTTACAGTGTCAATGAGTGACTATTTCAGCAGGGAAGGGATTACCCGCAAGGCGGGTGGGTCAGCGCGCCAGAGGGCCGCGAATATACGTCTGCAACCCCTCGGCGAGGAAATTAAATACCCGCTTACAGGCGGGGCTATGGCGCAGGTCCTCATGCATCACCAGCCAGGTATCGAGATACAGAGAAAAGTCTGCCGCCAGCACTCGCTGCAGGGGAATAATGCCGTCGGCGAGGGGCGCCTGGCAGATGCCGATCCCTGCCCCGGCGCGGATCAGGTTCAGCTGGGCGAGGTCGCTATCGGTGCGCATCGCGAAGGCCTCGCGCTGAAAACGGGGATAGCGCGCAAGAGCCCGGCGAACGAGGGGCGTGGCGCTGTCGAAACCAATCAGCGCGTGGCCGTCAAGCTCCTCAGGCGTAGCGGGCCGACCCTGGCGGGTCAGATAGGCATCGGTAGCATGCAGCCCAAGCTCGATCCTGCCGAGACGCCGCGCGATAAGCTGCTCCTGCTGCGGAGCGACCATCCGCACCGCGATATCCGCCTCCCGGTGAAGCAGATCCTGAAACCGATTGGAGAGCATCAGTTCGATGACGATACTCGGGCACGCTTGCCTGAGCCGGGCAATCAGCGGCGGCAGCACCTCGGCGCCGACCACCTCGCTGGCGGCCACCCGCACCACGCCACGCAGATCGGTGCTGTCGCGACTAAAGTTAGCCGCCGTGCGTTCCAGCGCCCGGGCGGTGTTGGCCATTGTCTCGGCGTGCGCCTGCAGCGCCAGCGCCGCGTCGGTCGCCAGCAGGCCGGTTTGCGAGCGGGTAAATAAGGCCTGGCCGAGGGCGGCCTCCAGGCCGGCGATATGGCGACCCGCCGTCGGCTGAGTGATGTTCAGGGTGCGCGATGCGCCCGATAAAGAGCCTTCCTGCAGGACGGCGAGAAAGGTTCGGTACCACTCCCAGGGAATAGAGGTATTCATACAAAAATGTATAGCCGCTCGATGATGGTATGCAATTTCATTTGATATGAGCCGCAGGTAGGCTGTCAAGCATCCATTAGCGAACGGGGAAAGACGATGAACAGCAGCGGCAAAGTCCTGATTTTGGGAGCAAGCGGGGGCATAGGCGGGGAAGTGGCGCGTCGGCTGGCGGCGGACAACTGGCAGGTTCGGGCGCTGAAGCGCGGCGCCCAGCTTCGTGCGCCCGAAGAGGGCATGCAGTGGATTGCCGGGGACGCGCTGGATGCCGGGCAGGTGGCGGCGGCGGCTGCCGGTTGCGACGTGATCGTCCATGCGGTCAATCCGCCGGGCTACCGGCACTGGCGGCAGCAGGTACTACCTATGCTGCGCAACACCCTGCAGGCCGCCGCCCAGCAGCGGGCGTTAGTTGTCCTGCCCGGCACGGTTTACAACTATGGATCGGATGCCTTTCCGCTGATTGCTGAAGCGGCCGCGCAACGGCCGGTGACCCGCAAAGGCGCCATTCGGGTGGAAATGGAGCAGGCGCTGGAGGATTACGTACAGCGCGGCGGCAGGGCGTTGATTGTCCGGGCGGGCGATTATTTTGGTCCGCGCGCCGGAAACAACTGGTTTTCCCAGGGGCTGGTCAAGCCAGGTCAGCTTCCCCGGACTATCAGCCTACCAGGGGCGATCGGCGTGGGGCATCAGTGGGCCTGGCTGCCCGACGTTGCCGCCACCATCGCCGCACTGCTGGCACGCAGGCATGAGCTTGAGCCGTTTGCCCGCTTTCATATGCAGGGCCACTGGGACCCGGACGGCAGCGAAATGAGCCAGGCGATCCAGCGGGTGGTCGCCCGCTATGGCGGCAGGGCGGTAGTGAAGTCCTTTCCCTGGTGGCTGGTGAAGCTGGCGGCGCCCTTCAACGCCACCCTGCGCGAAATGGTCGAGATGCACTATCTCTGGCGTCTACCGGTACGCCTGCGCAACGATAAGCTGGTGGCTTTTTTAGGCGCGGAGCCGCATACCCCGCTCGATCGCGCCGTACATCTGACGCTGCAAGGCCTGGGCTGTCTGCCCGCCGGCGCGATTAACCATGAGGCGCGTGAGGCATAACGCGGCGAGAGAGGTGAGCAGGGTGGGGCGTTATTGTGACCAAATCATAATAACGTCACTCGTTGTCAAACGATAGCGATCGCATTAAGCTAAACGGATGACGAAAAATACCCCCACCCCAGCAAGCCGTGGCCCCGTTGACCACAGCGTTCGGGACCAGATTCTTGACGCGGCCATGGCGCACTTCAGTCGCTATGGCTATGAAAAGACCACGGTCACCGATCTCGCCAAAGCAATAGGCTTTTCCAAAGCCTATATCTACAAGTTTTTTGACTCCAAGCAGGCGATTGGCGAGGCAATCTGCGCCAGCCGGCTGGAGAAGATCATGGTGGCCGTCAGCGAGGCCATCGCCGATGCACCCTCCGCCAGCGAGAAGCTGCGCCGCCTGTTCCGGGCGCTGACCGAGGCCGGCAGTGAACTGTTTTTCGAGGATCGCAAACTGTACGACATCGCCGCCGTCGCGGCGCGCGATAAATGGCCCTCAACGGAGCAGTATGCCGGTCATCTGCAGCAGCTGGTTGGTCAAATTCTGGTCGAAGGCCGCCAGGCGGGTGAGTTCGAGCGCAAAACCCCGCTGGATGAGGCGACCCTGGCGGTCTATATGGTGATGTGTCCTTTCATCAACCCGGTGCAGCTGCAATACAATCTCGACACCGCGCCCACCGCGGCGGTGCTGCTTGCCTCCCTGATCCTGAGAAGTCTCTCCCCCTGATTTGTGACCATTGACTTTATTGGTCACTAGTCTGAGAATGCAGTCACCAACCGGTCTTTTCATTAAGGTGACCTATGCTCAGGCCCAACGCCGTCCATCTTGCCGTCTGCTTTCTGCCGCTGGCCCTCGCGGGCTGCGGCGAACCTGCCGATCATGACGATCCCCGCACCCGGCCGCCGCTGGTGCGGGTGGCGACCGTCGAGCGCGCGGAGGCCAGCTCGCGGGCCTTTACCGGCGTGGTGGTCGCTCGTACCCAAAGCGATCTCGGCTTCCGGGTATCGGGGAAAATCCTTGCCCGGCTGGTGGAGACCGGGCAGAGCGTCCGGCGCGGTCAACTGCTGCTGCGCCTGGATCCGGCTGATCTAACCTTGCAGGCGCAGTCCCAACAGCGGGCGGTCGACGCCGCGCGGGCGCGAGCCAAAAAAGCGGCCAACGATCTGGCCCGCTATCGCGGCCTGGTGGCCAGCGGCGCCGTCTCGGCGGCGGAGTTCGACCAGATCAACGCGACGGCAGAGGCAGCGAGAGCCGACCTCAGCGCGGCCCAGGCGCAGGCAAACGTGGCGCAAAACGCCACCGACTATGCCGGACTGCTGGCGGATGCCGACGGCGTGGTGGTGGAAACGCTCGCCGAGCCGGGACAGGTGGTCAGCGCCGGGCAGGTGGTGATCCGCCTGGCGCGGGCAGGGCAGCGCGAAGCGCGGGTGCAGCTTCCGGAGACGCTGCGCCCAGCGGTCGGCAGCGAGGCGCTGGCGACACGCTATGGCAGCGAATCTCAGCCGGTCACCGCGACCCTGCGGCTGCTTTCGGACGCGGCTGACGCCGCCACCCGCACCTTTGAAGCGCGCTATGTGCTGAACGGCGCGCTGGCGAATGCGCCGCTGGGGTCTACCGTGACCCTGCGTATCAGCAGCGACCAGGGGCCAGGCGAGGTGCTGGAGGTGCCCCTGGCGTCGGTCTACGATCCGGGCAACGGCCCTGGCGTCTGGCGCATTGCGTCGCGCCCGGCCACCGTCTCCTGGCAACCGGTGACGGTGATCGGCCTGAATGATGAAACGGCGCGGGTGACCGGCCCGCTGAAGCCCGGGGAGCCCATCGTCGCCCTGGGCGCCCATCTTCTGCACCAGGGCGAGACGGTGCGTCTGGCGGACCGACGCGAGCATGATGCCGACGGGAGTCAGCCATGAGCGGCGGGCGTTTTAATCTCTCCGCGCTGGCCGTCCGCGAGCGGTCGGTAACCCTGTTTTTGATTATCCTTATCTCGGTCGCCGGGCTGGTGGCCTTTTTCGGGCTCGGTCGGGCGGAAGATCCGCCCTTTACGGTCAAGCAAATGACGGTCATCACCGTCTGGCCGGGCGCCACCGCGCAGGAGATGCAGGATCAGGTCGCCGAGCCGCTGGAAAAACGGCTCCAGGAGCTGAAGTGGTACGATCGCACCGAGACCTATACCCGTCCCGGGATGGCGTTAATCACCTTATCGCTGCAGGATCAGACGCCGCCTTCCGAGGTGCCGGAGCAGTTTTATCAGGCGCGCAAAAAGCTCGGGGATGAGGCGAATAACCTGCCTGCCGGCGTCTCCGGCCCGATGATGAATGACGAATTCGCCGATGTCACCTTTGCCCTCTTTGCCCTGAAAGCGCGGGGAGAGCCGCCGCGGCAGCTGGTGCGTGACGCTGAAGCCCTGCGCCAGCAGCTGCTGCATGTACCTGGGGTGAAAAAAGTGAATATTCTCGGCGAACAGGCGGAGCGCATTTATCTCTCCTTTTCTCATGACCGTCTCGCCACCCTGGGGCTCTCGCCGGAGGCGATTTTTGCCGCGCTGAACAATCAGAATGTGCTGACCGCCGCCGGGGCCATTGAGACCCGTGGCGGGCAGATCTTTATCCGCCTCGACGGGGCGTTCGACCGCCTGCAGCAGATCCGCGACACGCCGATTATTGCCGGGGGCAGAACGCTGAAACTCGCCGATGTCGCCACGGTTGAGCGGGGGTATGAAGATCCTGCTACCTTCCTGATCCGCAATCAGGGCGAACCGGCGCTGCTGCTGGGGGTGGTGATGCGCGAGGGCTGGAATGGTCTGGCGCTGGGGAAAGCGCTGGACGCCGAAACGGACAGCATCAATCAGAGCCTGCCGCTCGGCATGTCGTTGGCCAAAGTGACCGATCAGTCGGTGAATATCAGCGCGGCGGTCGATGAGTTCATGATCAAATTTTTTGTCGCTCTGTTGGTGGTGATGGCGGTGTGCTTTGTCAGCATGGGCTGGCGCGTGGGGGTGGTGGTCGCGGCGGCGGTGCCGCTCACCCTGGCCGTGGTGTTTGTGGTGATGGCCGCCACCGGTAAAAACTTCGACCGCATCACCCTCGGCTCGCTGATCCTCGCCCTGGGGCTGCTGGTGGATGATGCCATTATCGCCATTGAAATGATGGTGGTCAAAATGGAGGAGGGGTATGACCGCCTCAAAGCCTCCGCCTATGCCTGGAGCCACACCGCGGCGCCCATGCTGGCCGGCACCCTGGTGACGGCCGTGGGTTTTATGCCTAACGGGTTTGCGCAATCCACCGCCGGGGAGTATGCCAGCAACGTGTTCTGGATCGTCGGTATCGCGCTGATTGCCTCCTGGATCGTGGCGGTGATTTTTACCCCCTGGCTGGGCGTACACCTGTTACCGGAGAGGAAGTCCGCGGCGGCAGGCCACGCCGCGCTGTATGACACCCCGCGCTATCAGCGCTTCCGCCGGCTGCTGACCCGGGTTATCGCCGGCAAATGGCGCGTGGCCGCCGGGGTGGTGGTGCTGTTTATGGCGGCGTTACTGGGAATGAGCGTGGTGAAAAAGCAATTTTTCCCCACCTCCGACCGCCCGGAAGTGCTGGTTGAGGTGCAGATGCCTTACGGGTCGTCGATTATCCAGACCAGCGCCGCGACGGCGAAAATTGAGCGCTGGCTGCAGCAGCAGCCGGAGGCGAAGATTGTCACCAGCTATATCGGCCAGGGCGCGCCGCGCTTTTACCTGGCGATGGCTCCGGAATTGCCCGATCCCTCATTTGCCAAGCTGGTGGTATTGACCGACGGTCCGGCCTCGCGCGAGGCGCTTAAGCTGCGGCTGCGGGAGGCGGTGGCCAATGGCCTTGCGCCGCAGGCGCGGGTGCGCGTCACGCAGTTGGTCTTTGGCCCTTATTCGCCTTATCCAGTCGCCTGGCGGGTGATGGGGCCCGATCCGCACACCCTGCGCGACATCGCCGATCGGGTGAAAGCGGTGCTGCAGGCCAGTCCGCTGATGCGCACCGTCAATAGCGACTGGGGGTCGCGGGTACCGGTGATGCATTTCAGCCTCAATCAGGACCGGCTGCAGGCGAGTGGGCTCAGCTCCCAGGCCGTCGCCCAGCAGCTGCAGTTCCTGCTGTCAGGGATCCCCATCACCACCGTCCGGGAGGATATTCGCGCGGTGCAGGTCATCGGCCGCGCGGCGGGCGATATCCGTCTGGACCCGGCGAAAATCGCCGACTTCACTCTCGTAGGCAGCGGCGGGCAGCGGGTTCCTTTGTCGCAGATCGGTGAAGTCGACGTCAGGATGGAAGAACCCCTGCTCCGTCGTCGCGACCGCACGCCGACCATTACCGTCCGGGGAGATGTCGCAGATAACCTGCAGCCGCCGGATGTCTCCAGCGCGCTGATGAAGCCGCTGCAGCCCATTATCGACTCCCTGCCGCCTGGGTATCGCATCGAGACGGCGGGGTCGATCGAGGAGTCAGGCAAAGCCACCCGGGCAATGGTGCCGTTATTTCCGATCATGATCGCCCTCACGCTGCTGATCATTATCCTGCAGGTACGTTCCCTGTCGGCGATGGTCATGGTTTTCCTGACCGCGCCGCTGGGGCTGATTGGCGTGGTGCCGACGCTGCTGCTGTTCAATCAGCCGTTTGGCATCAATGCCCTTGTGGGCCTGATCGCCCTGTCAGGGATCCTGATGCGAAATACGCTGATCCTGATTGGTCAAATCCACCATAACCAGCAGGCGGGGCTCGATCCGTTCCATGCGGTGGTGGAGGCGACGGTGCAGCGAGCCCGTCCGGTTCTGCTGACCGCGCTGGCGGCGATCCTGGCGTTCATTCCGCTGACGCATTCGGTTTTCTGGGGGACGCTCGCCTATACGCTGATTGGCGGGACGCTGGGGGGAACCATCATGACCCTTATCTTCCTGCCGGCCATGTATGCGATCTGGTTCCGCATCCGCCCCGAGCGACCGGCTGACGCAGCGCAACGTCCGGCGCTGGACCCTCAGGGGTAATTCCCCCTTGCCGGACCGGGCCAGGACACGCGGTCAGGCCCGGCCCCGGGCTGCGTCAGGCAGATAAGGATACCGGGACCGCACGGCTGCGCTGTTGATCTTTTTCCAGCCGGTCGAGGCAATCGAGGCTGATGGCCGAGGGCGAGGTGGCGCCGGTGAGGGTCATGGTGACCTTCATATCCTCGGCAAATAAGCGCAGCAGGTGCGCCACCCCCGCTTCGCCTGCGGCGGCGAGGGCATAAATATAGGCCCGACCAAGCAGGACTCCCTTCGCGCCGAGGGCCAGCAGGCGAATAACGTCCACGCCGGAGCGCACTCCGGAGTCGGCAAGGACCGTCAGATCGTCGCCGACCGCATCCGCCACCCGCGGCAGCGCCCGGGCGGTGGGGATGGCGCCATCGAGCTGTCTGCCGCCGTGATTGGAGACCACAATGCCATCGGCGCCCAGCCGCACGGCATTGCGCGCATCGTCGGCATCGAGGATCCCTTTAATGATCAGCTTTCCTGGCCAGCTGTCGCGGATCCACTCCAGATCGTGCCAGGCGATGGACGGGTCGAAGTTGTTGCTGATGAACCCCATATAGTCATCCATGGTCATTTTGTGGCCGGTATAGGCTTCGATGTTACCGAACGACAGGGGTCTGCCCGCCAGGCCGACGTTCATTGCCCAGCGCGGGTGGGTGCAGGCCTGAAGATACTGTCGCAAGGTGGCGTGCGGCCCGGACATCCCTGAACGGTTATCGCGATACCGTGAGCCGGGGATCGGCATATCGACAGTGAATACCAGGGTTTTCATGCCGGCAGCCCAGGCGCGTTCCAGGGCATTACGCATATAGCCGCGATCTTTCAGTACGTACAGCTGGGACCAGAGCGCGCCGCTGGCGTGGCTCGCCACCTCCTCAATGGAGCAGACCGACACGGTGGACAGAGTGTAAGGGATCCCGGCGCGGGAGGCGGCGCGGGCCGCCTGGACTTCGCCGCGGCGGGCGTACATTCCGGTGGCCCCGACCGGCCCCAGCGCCACGGGCATCGCCCATGGGGCATCAAGGATGGTGGTGGCCAGCGTCGGCTCACCCGCTCCGCACAGCACGCGCTGGCGAAGGGCTACCGAGGCGAGCTCGGCGGCATTAGCGTTCATGGTATTTTCCGCCACCGCGCCACCGTCAATATAGTCAAAAAGGAAACGTGGCAGACGGCGACGAGCGGCTTCGCGATAATCGCTGGGGGCTGAAACAATCATGATTATATCCTTATGTCTTTTAACCTAAGTGGATGTTCTGCAGGCAAAAAAACTATAGGCTTCTAAAAGGCGGTGGGGAAATGAAATATTAGCATCCAAGCCATTCCCTAACGGAATAAACTGGATTTGTCGCTTAAATGGTTATTTCTTTTTTTTGCCTTGGGCACGCGCGTTATTTTTATTTATTTCCGCGAAGCGTGAATTCGGGCCAAATAAAAGACCCGATGTGGTGCGACAGCGTTTTGCGCTATCGCCATAGCAAGGAAGCGTGGTCAGCTCGGCGCCTGCGAATAGGCGCGTAGAAAAACCTCCAGCGCGCGCTCAACCCGCAGTTTGATTTCGTCGTCGGATAAAGGCCGTCTTGCGCCAAGCTTTATTGCCAGGCTGGTCATCCCCAACCATAAACCGGCCAGATCGTCGGCAGCCTCCTGCGGATCGCATGCCCGCAGAGCACCGGCTTCGATTGCCTCGGCGATAATCACCTCCAGCATCTGCTGTGCCCGCCCCGGCCCGGCGGCGTAAAAGCGGCCGGGCAGTTCAGGATGACGCAGGGCGGCGGAGGCAATCAGCCGGTCCCAGCCGGTCAGTTCCCGCTGATTGATAAAGCGGACAAAGCGATTGCCAAATGCGGTCAGCACCTCGACCAGCGGCAGGTGATGGCGCTGGGCGAAATCGTGGTCGCTGATGGTGAGATCTGATTCCCGGCGCAATACCGCCTCTATCAATTGTTCTTTATCGCTGAAATTGGCATACAAGGTGGCTTTCGCCACCCCTGCCACCCGGGCGATTTCAGCCGTCGTTACCTCCAGGCCTTGTTCAAGGAACAATTTACGGGCGGCCTGAAGGATGGCCTGCATTTTCAGCGGATCTTTTGGCCGTCCTTTCTGACGAGGGGTATCGCTCATCGCCGATAACCTGCAAACAACGCGCTCATGATTAATCCTCCCACCACGGTAATGTGTTCAAGCGCAACGTGGAATTCCTCTGTGCGCCGGGGCTCGCTAAAGGCCCAGAAAGCGTGTCCCAGCGGAATGGTGAGTAATGTAAACACAATCAGCATCAGCGATCCAATCCAGCCGTAGCCGGCAGGATTAAAAACGATCAGCGCGGAGCCCGCCAGCTGGCAACCAATCGTACCAACCGCGAACAATACTGGCCATGGCAGGCCAACGGCCAACATCTCCCGAACGATCTCCGTGAAATGAAAGACGCCGTAGACGCCAGCCATCCAGAAGAAAAAAGTCACCAGGACGCGGGAGAGACAGAGAGTAATGAAAAATGAGGTTGAATTAGTCATGAGATTTTACGCAAATGTGAATTAACAGACCGCGGAGTCTAAGAAATAATTATAAGACTAACAAGTCTGTTAATTGTCCGTGAGTGTTATTTTATTTAAATCAACAAATTAGTTTGAATTATCCAGGCCGTGATGCCTTTCGCGCACTTTTCTCATGGCGTAAAGAAGGTGATTTTGAAATTGAGCAGATGCTATCTTTTGCTAGCCTTTCTGAGGAGGACAGACGGAGCGACACCATGAAAGATAAAGATGAACAAACGGCATTGATTGGCATGGCTATCGGCGCGGCGGTCATTAGCTTAGTGGCGACCCAAAAGCAGATTAATCAGGGGAGTATCGTGGATGAGCTGGTGCGGCTGGGCAGACAGAAGGGGGATGGGGTGGAGGATGAAGTTTTTGTCCAGGCCGCCCGCCTGGTGAGAAAAGGAACTTAGCCAACCGATAGCCTTCCTGGCTACCCGCTTTATCGCGGTTTATCTCCCCCCGATCGCGGCCACGTCCCCCGCCAGGCCGCGACCGCCCCTGCCGAAAGCGTTGCGCCTTGACGCTTTCTGTTTACGCTTTCTCATTCCGCAGGCCAGCGCCTGTTCAGCGCGCATGGCTGCTCAGTGACGCCGTCACTTTTTTGGTTTCTACGACAAGGTTAATCAGGAAGGTGGTCTGCTGCTATCGCATAAATCGGTATTTTCGATACATCTTTGCCATTGCGTGCGGTGATAGAACGATATCAGAATTAAATATTATAAATCATATGATTAGGTTCAACTTGCGCACCCTGATAATCCCCGGGCAAGGGTCTATGCTTATAAAAAGCGCTAATTGGGGCAATACCCCTGCTGGAGAAGGGTTGAAGTGATAATCATTATCACTAACATGGCGGTATGCCTTGATGGCGCCAACCTGGAGGTCTATCGATGGAAGTACAAGCAGGAACCTTTAATCCCGCCGATTTCAGCTGGCAGGGACTGACCATGACGCCGGCCGCTGCCGCGCATATTCGCGATCTGATGCGCAAGCAACCGGATAAAAAGGGGCTACGGCTGGGTATTAAAACCAGCGGCTGCGCCGGTTTTGGCTATGTGCTCGAAATGATTGCCGAGCCGGCGCCCGACGATCTGCTCTTTGAATCTGAAGGGGCGAAGCTGTACGCGCCGCTGCAGGCGATGCCGTTCATTGACGGTACGGAGCTGGATTACGTCCGGGAAGGATTAAATGAAATCTTTAAATTTCATAACCCGAAAGCGCAGCACGAATGCGGCTGCGGCGAAAGTTTTGGGGTGCAGGCGGAGTAACTATGTCGCGTAATACTGAAGCAACAGACGATGTCAAAACCTGGACCGGCGGCCCGCTCAATTATAAAGAGGGCTTTTTCACTCGCCTGCAGACCGATGAGCTGGCCAAAGGCATTAATGAAGAAGTGGTTCGCGCCATCTCCGCCCGCCGCAATGAGCCGCAGTGGATGCTGGAGTTCCGGCTCAATGCCTACCGGGCGTGGCTGGAGATGGAAGAGCCGCACTGGCTGAAGGCGCATTACGATAAGCTGAATTATCAGGATTACAGCTACTATTCCGCCCCCTCCTGCGGCAACTGCGATGAGACCTGCGCCTCCGAGCCCGGCGCGGTGCAGCAGACCGGGGCCAACACCTTTCTGACCAGCGAGGTGGAAGAAGCCTTTAACCAGCTGGGCGTACCGGTGCGCGAAGGGCGCGAGGTGGCGGTGGACGCGATATTCGACTCGGTGTCGGTGGCGACCACCTACCGTGAAAAGCTGGCGGAGCAGGGGATCATCTTCTGCTCTTTCGGCGAGGCGATCCACGATCATCCGGAACTGGTGAAAAAGTATCTGGGTACCGTGGTGCCGGGCAATGACAACTTCTTTGCCGCGCTGAACGCCGCGGTGGCTTCGGATGGCACCTTTATCTATGTGCCGAAGGGCGTCCGCTGTCCGATGGAGCTATCGACCTATTTCCGCATCAACGCCGAAAAGACCGGCCAGTTTGAACGTACCATTCTGGTGGCCGATGAAGGCAGCTACGTCAGCTACATCGAGGGCTGCTCGGCGCCAGTGCGCGACAGCTATCAACTGCATGCCGCGGTGGTGGAGGTCATCATCCATAAAGACGCGGAAGTGAAATACTCCACGGTGCAGAACTGGTTCCCGGGGGACAACAACACCGGAGGGATCCTCAACTTTGTCACCAAGCGCGCCCTGTGCGAAGGGGAGAACAGCAAAATGTCATGGACCCAGTCGGAAACCGGCTCGGCCATCACCTGGAAATACCCCAGCTGCATCCTGCGCGGCGATAACTCGATCGGCGAATTCTTTTCGGTGGCGCTGACCAGCGGCCATCAGCAGGCGGACACCGGCACGAAAATGATCCATATCGGCAAGAACACCCGCTCGACCATCATCTCGAAAGGGATCTCCGCCGGACACAGCCAGAATAGCTATCGCGGGCTGGTCAAAATCATGCCGACCGCCACGAATGCCCGCAACTATACCCAGTGCGATTCAATGCTGATCGGCCCGGACTGTGGGGCGCATACCTTCCCCTATGTCGAATGTCGCAACAACAGCGCTCAGCTGGAACACGAAGCGACCACCTCACGGATCGGTGAGGACCAGCTGTTCTACTGCCTGCAGCGCGGGATCAGCGAAGACGATGCCATCTCGATGATCGTCAACGGCTTCTGTAAAGACGTCTTCTCCGAACTGCCGCTGGAGTTCGCCGTAGAGGCGCAAAAATTGCTGGCCATTAGCCTTGAGCATAGCGTCGGCTGATAATTAAGGAAAAAAGATGTTAAGTATTCAAGATTTACATGTCGCCGTCGAAGATAAAGCGATCCTGCGCGGGCTGAACCTTGAGGTGCGTCCGGGGGAGGTCCACGCCATTATGGGGCCAAACGGCTCGGGGAAAAGTACGCTTTCGGCCACTCTGGCCGGGCGCGAAGATTACGAGGTCACCGGCGGCAGCGTCGAATTTAAGGGCAAAAACCTGCTGGAGCTCGCCCCGGAAGATCGCGCTGGGGAAGGCATCTTTATGGCCTTCCAGTATCCGGTGGAGATCCCCGGCGTTAGCAACCAGTTCTTCCTGCAGACTGCGCTGAATGCCGTACGCAGCTATCGCGGCCAGGAGCCGCTGGATCGCTTCGATTTCCAGGACCTGATGGAAGAGAAAATTAAGCTGCTGCAGATGCCGGAAGATCTGCTGACCCGTTCGGTGAACGTGGGTTTCTCCGGCGGCGAGAAAAAGCGCAACGACATTCTGCAGATGGCGGTGCTTGAGCCGGAGCTGTGCATTCTCGATGAATCGGATTCCGGGCTGGACATTGATGCTCTGAAAATCGTCTCCCAGGGCGTGAACGCGCTGCGCGACGGCAAACGCTCCTTCATCATCGTCACCCACTATCAGCGCATCCTTGACTATATCAAGCCGGACTATGTCCATGTGCTCTATCAGGGGCGGATTGTGAAGTCGGGGGATTTCACCCTCGTCAAACAGCTGGAGGAGCAGGGCTATGGCTGGCTTACCGAACAGCAGTAACGCGCTGCAGCAGTGGCACCATCTGTTTGAAGCGCAGGGCGACCAGCGTACGCCGGAGGCCAGCCAGCATCTGCAGCAGCTGTTGCGCCTGGGGCTGCCGACGCGCAAGCAGGAGGACTGGAAATACACCCCGCTGGACGCGCTACTTAACGGCCGCTTCGTCGCCGAGGAGGGGGCGTCGCTCAGCGCCGAACAGCGTGACGCGCTGGCGCTGCCGCTGGACGCCTGGCGTCTGGTGTTTATCGACGGCCGCTATCATCCTGAGCTGAGCGACGATCTCGCCGCCAGCGGCGTGGAGGTTAGCGTTGATAACCAGCGCCAGCATCTGCCGGATGCCCTGCAGCCGGAAGTGTTTCTCCATCTGACCGAAAGCCTGGCGCAGTCGGTGACCCGCCTTCGCGTGCCGCGCAACCGTCGCCTGGATAAGCCGCTGCTGCTGATGCATATCACCCGCGGCCTGGCCGGCGATGCGCTGAATACCGCCCACTATCGTCACCATCTGACGCTGGAGAGCGGGGCGGAGGCGACGATTGTCGAGCATTACCTCAGTTTCGATGAGCAACCGCACTTCACCGGCGGGCGGCTGACCATGACGGTGGCTGACAACGCACACCTGCAGCACATCAAGCTGGCGTTCGAGAACGCGCATAGCTACCACTTCGCCCATAACGACCTGCAGCTGGGCCGCGACGCCTCGGCCTTCAGCAGCAGTTTCCTGCTCGGCGGCCAGGTGCTGCGTCACCACACCAGCACGCGTCTGGGCGGCGAAAATAGCGACCTGCGCCTTAATTCGCTGGCGATGCCGGTAAAAAATGAGGTCTGCGACAGCCGCACCTGGCTGGATCACCAGGTGGGGTACTGCACCAGCCGCCAGCTGCACAAAACCATCGTCAGCGATAAGGGCCGGGCGGTGTTTAACGGGCTGATCAACGTCGCGCCGCACGCGCTGAAAACCGACGGCCAGATGACCAACAACAATCTGCTGCTCGGGCGGCTGGCGGAAGTCGACACCAAACCGCAGCTGGAGATTTACGCCGATGACGTGAAATGCAGCCACGGGGCGACGGTCGGGCGCATAGACGAAGAACAGCTGTTCTATCTGCGCTCGCGCGGAATTGAACAGCAGGCGGCGCAGCAGATGATCCTCTACGCCTTCGCCGCCGAGCTTACCGAAGCTATCCGCAGCGACGCACTCAGAGAGCAGGTGCTGGCGCGAATTGGAGAGCGTTTGCCGGGAGGCACAGCATGACATTTTCAGTAGAACGGGTTCGCGCCGATTTTCCGGTACTGAGCCGGGAGGTCAACGGCCAGCCGCTGGTCTATCTTGACAGCGCCGCCAGCGCCCAGAAACCGGAGGCGGTGATCGGCGCCGAAGCGGAATTCTATCGTCACGGCTACGCGGCGGTGCATCGTGGGATCCATACCCTCAGCGCGGAAGCCACCGCGCGGATGGAAGCGGTGCGCCAGCAGGCGGCCACTTTCCTTAACGCCGGATCGGCGGAGGAGCTGGTATTCGTGCGCGGCACCACCGAGGGCATCAACCTGGTGGCCAACAGCTGGGGAAATGCCAACGTCGGCGCTGGGGATAACATCATCATCAGCGAGATGGAGCACCACGCCAACATCGTACCGTGGCAGATGCTCTGCGCCAGGGTGGGGGCTGAGCTGCGGGTGATCCCCCTCAACCCGGACGGCACCCTGCAGCTGGACGTGGTTCCCGGGCTGTTTGACCAGCGTACCCGCTTGCTGGCGATCACCGAAGTCTCCAACGTGCTGGGCACCGAAAACCCGCTGTCGGCGCTGATTGCCCTTGCGCATCAGCATGGCGCGAAAGTACTGGTGGACGGTGCTCAGGCGGTGATGCACCACCCGGTGGACGTTCAGGCGCTGGGTTGTGATTTTTATGTCTTCTCCGCCCACAAATTGTATGGTCCGACCGGGATCGGCGTGCTCTACGCCCGGGCCGAGCTGCTGCAGACCATGGCGCCTTGGGAAGGGGGCGGGTCGATGATCGCCACCGTCAGCCTGACGGAGGGCACCACCTGGAACCAGGCGCCGTGGCGCTTTGAAGCCGGCACGCCGAATACCGGCGGGATCATTGGCCTCGGCGCCGCGCTGAGCTACGTCAGCCAACTGGGACTGACGCAGATCGCCGAATACGAACAGACGCTGATGCGCTACGCGCTGGAGGCCCTGCGCGCGGTGCCGGACCTGATCCTCTACGGTCCGGCGCAGCGCAAAGGGGTGATTGCCTTTAACCTCGGCCAGCATCACGCCTATGACGTCGGCAGCTTCCTCGATAACTACGGGATCGCCGTGCGGACCGGGCACCACTGCGCCATGCCGTTGATGGCCCGCTATCAGGTACCGGCCATGTGTCGGGCGTCGCTGGCCATGTACAATACCACGGAAGAGGTGGACCGCCTGGTGGTCGGCCTCCAGCGGATCCACAAATTATTAGGGTAAAGGACGTGACGATGACGGCATTACCGGACAAAGATAAACTGTTGCGCAATTTTAGCCGTTGCGCCAACTGGGAAGAGAAGTATCTCTATATCATTGAGCTGGGCCAGCGGCTGGCGCCGCTGAGCGACGCGGAGCACAGCCCGCAGAATATTATTCAGGGCTGTCAAAGCCAGGTATGGATCGTGATGGCGCAGGATCCTTCCGGCGTTGTCACCCTGCGCGGCGACAGCGATGCGGCGATTGTCAAAGGGCTGATTGCGGTGGTGTTTATCCTTTATGACCGGATGACCGCCCAGGACATCGTCGAGTTCGACGTCCGCCCGTGGTTTGAAAAAATGGCTCTCACCCAGCATCTTACCCCCTCCCGCTCGCAGGGCCTCGAAGCCATGATCCGCGCGATACGCGCGAAAGCCGCAAATATTAGCTAGAATAAACAGGTAGATTTCATTCTGTTACGTCCGGCAGGGCGCTGACCCTGCCGCCGTTCAGTCTCCTGGCGTTTTATCAGCGAAAGAAGGAATCTCAGTATGAAACGCAAAACGATGATCACCTTAGCCCTTCTCAGCGCCCTTGGCGCCTCCCCGGCCGCCTGGGCCGTCGACTACCCGCTGCCTCCGGCTAACAGCCGGCTGATTGGCCAGAACCAGTACTGGACGGTTCAGGAGAGCGATCGCAACCTGCAGGCGATTGCCCGCCATTTCGATACCGCGGCGATGCTGATCCTCGAAGCCAACGATACCATTGCGCCGGTGCAGCCGAAGCCCGGGACCCAGGTGCTGATCCCTTCGCAGATGCTGCTGCCTGACGCGCCGCGGGAGGGGATTGTCGTCAACCTCGCGGAGCTGCGGCTGTACTACTTCCCGCCGGGAGAGAATCAGGTCCAGGTTTATCCCCTGGGCATCGGCCAGTTAGGACTGGAAACCCCGGAGATGACCACCCGCGTCGGGCAGAAGATCCCTAACCCGACCTGGACACCCACCGCCGGCATCCGTGCGCGCTCGCTGGAGAAAGGGGTGACGCTGCCGGCGGTGGTGCCGGCCGGGCCGAATAACCCGCTGGGTCGCTATGCGCTGCGTCTGGCCTACGGTAACGGCGAATATCTCATCCACGGGACTAACGCCCCGGACAGCGTTGGGCTGCGCGTCAGCTCGGGCTGTATGCGGATGAACGCTGATGACATCAAGGCGCTGTTCAGTCAGGTGAAAACCGGGACGCCAGTGCGGATCATCAATCAGCCGGTGAAGTTTGCCGTCGAACCGGATGGTAAACGCTACGTAGAGGTCCACAGGCCGCTGTCGCAGACGGAAGGGGAAAACACCCGGACCATCGCTTACACGCTGCCAGCGGCGTTTCACGCCTTCGCAGAGGATAAAGCGGTGGATGACCAGCAGTTGAAAAAAGCGATGTCGAGAAGGGCGGGCTATCCGGTGGTGGTATCGACGGGGGCGGGGAGCGCGGCGACGTCGCTGTCGGCGCAGAACAGTTCGTCTGATAACGGCCTGCTCACCCAGTAGCCGTCAGCGCGAGGGCAAAAAAAATGGCGCACTGAGTGCGCCATTTTTATTACCAGAACTCTTACTTACGGTAAGAGTGAGCCTGGTTGTCCAGACGCTGGTTAGCGCGAGCTGCGTCGTCTTTAGCAGCCTGAACGTCGGAACGCATTGCGTTCACGTCGTTGCTCAGCTGGTCAACTTTAGCGTTCAGAGTCTGAACGTCAGAAGACAGCTGATCGATTTTAGCATTGCTGGAGCAACCAGCCAGCAGAGTAGAACCCAGGATTACCGCGCCCAGTACCAGTTTAGTACGATTCATTATTAATACCCTCTAGATTGAGTTAATCTCCATGTAGCGTTACAAGTATTACACAAACTTTTTTGGGATGAGAATATTTTTTTTACCTGAACGCACTTATTTTTGATCGTTCGCTCAAAGAAGCATCGAATTGGTCAAAATCGCTGAAAAAGGCGAGTGAAAACAGCGCGCTTCCATCGGATTCATCTTAGATAATCTCTTATTAAATAGTAAATTCCGATTTGCATTTTTAATAGGAAGAGCTAGCCGGTGAATAAAAAAAAAGCGCCCGGAGAGGCGCTTTATTAAAAAAAACCAATTAACCTGTAAATTATTACAGCACGTGCACGGAAGCGGTATTAGTGGTGCCGCTCGGGACTAATGCGCCAGAGACCATCACCACCACGTCGCCTTTGCGCGCGAGGCCGCTCTTCAGCGCCAGATCTTTGCCCAGGTGATAGAAGTCATCAGTAGAGGCAATCTCTGTCACCAGCTGCGGCACAACGCCTTTGCTCAGCACCAGCTGGCGAGCGGTGGTTTCGTTGGTGGTCAGCGCCAGGATGGTGGCATCCGGGAAATATTTGCGCACAGCGCGTGCGGATTTACCGCCCTGGGTGGCGACGACGATCAGCGGCGCTTCCAGTTTCTCAGCGGTTTCTACCGCGCCGCGGCACACCGCTTCGGTGATGCGCAGTTTACGGTTGTCGTTGTTGAAATCCAGACGGCTGGTCATGACGCGGTCGGTACGTTCGCAGATAGTCGCCATGATGGTGACTGCTTCCAGCGGGTATTTACCTTTCGCGGATTCGCCGGACAGCATCACCGCATCGGTGCCGTCGAGGATGGCGTTGGCCACGTCGCCGGCTTCAGCGCGGGTCGGACGCGGGTTCTTGATCATGGAGTCAAGCATCTGGGTGGCGGTGATAACCACTTTGCGCGCGCGGATACATTTTTCGATGATCATTTTCTGCGCGAAGATAACTTCTTCAACCGGGATCTCAACGCCCATGTCGCCACGAGCAACCATGATGCCGTCAGAGGCTTCGAGGATTTCGTCGAAGTTGTTCAGGCCTTCCTGGTTTTCGATTTTGGAGATGATCTGGATATTTTCGCCACCGTGGGCTTTCAGGTGCTCACGGATCTCGACGACGTCGGAACGCTTACGGATGAAGGAGGCCGCGACGAAGTCCACGCCCTGTTCGCAACCGAAGATCAGATCCTGTTTGTCTTTTTCCGCCAGCGCCGGCAGGGCGATAGAGACGCCCGGCAGGTTCACGCCTTTGTTCTCGCCAAGGTCGCCGTTGTTCAGCACTTTACAGATAACTTTGTTGCCTTCGATCGCGGTCACTTCCATGCCGATCAGGCCATCGTCCACCAGAACGGTGTTGCCGACGCTCAGGTCAGAGGTGAAGCCTTCATAGGTTACCGCTACGATTTCGCTGTTGCCGATAACGGATTTATCGGTGGTGAAGGTGAAAGTCTGGCCCGCTTTCAAGGAGACGTCGTTGCCGCCTTCCAGCTTGATGGTACGAATTTCCGGTCCTTTGGTGTCCAGCAGAATAGCGGCTTTCTTACCGGTTTTGCTCATCACATTGCGCAGGTTCTGGATGCGCTGACCGTGTTCCGCATAGTCACCGTGAGAGAAGTTCAGACGCATCACGTTCATGCCGGCTTCCAGCATTTTGGTCAGCATCTCTTCAGATTCGGTTTTCGGACCGATGGTGCAAACAATTTTGGTCTTTTTCATGACAGTTTTAGTCTTTAAGTTGTGAAGGATATGGAATTCTCGCTCCGCGGGCGCACTGCCGGGGAGCCAAACCTGTATTACGAAAGTTGCTAAGCCACGCCCTAAGGATAGGTGACAACCCTGAAGCGTGCAGAAGAATGTGTGCTGGCGGTTCAGCCCATGAAATGTGGCAAGGTGTTATGCGTTTTATCATGCAGTCCAATGCGCTGAAACCATTCAAGAAAGAATCGAAGCGCATTATACGCTGCCGAAATCAAAAAGGAAAATAAAAACCTCGTTTCAAATTATGGACAAAACGCGTAACAAAACCGGCACGTTATGCATAAAACTACGCAACACAATATTTCATCAGGCGGCATGAAAAGGGGCGTAAGAAAGGGATTTTACTGACATCATGAGGCGCTAAAATACCCCATTGAGCCGTTAACGGTGTGATGATTTGCGTTGCCGGAAAAATCTATCAATAATGATTTGATTGATAATGAGAAAATGCGAGCCAGACTCAATGGGAAATAAAGCGAAAGACGACGAGCTGTACCAGGAAATGTGCCGCGTGGTGGGCAAAGTGGTGCTGGAGATGCGTGACCTTGGTCAGGAGCCAAAACACATTGTCATCGCCGGCGTGTTGCGCACCTCGCTGGCGAACAGCAAAATCCAGCGTTCACCGCTCACCGAGGAGGCGATGGCGAAGGTCATTCACGCCCTCTCCGGACACTGACGCCTTTCGCCGGCGGGTCAGGAAATCACAAAGCGGACCACCGCCCGGACGGCAATGTCGCAGTGGTGGGCCACCATCGCTTCATCGTCAATGGCGGGCAGCGGATCGTCAAGGTACAGACTGCTGAAGGTGTAGAAATTTGACACCTGATAAAAGCTGAAGCTGCTGATCAACCGGTGGACATCGCGCGCTTCCAGCCCCGCCTGAAAGACGCCCTGCTGTTGGCCGCGTTGCAAAATGTCTTCCAGAATCGACAGGGCGGTTCGATTCAGCGGCTTCAGATCCCCTGAGGCCTTCAGCCACTTGCCGCGCTGCATGTTCTCCATGCAAATCACCCGCATATAGTCCGCATGGGTGGCGTGATAGCGCACGCTCCAGCGCACCAGCCGCACCAGCGCCTCTACCGGCGGCACATTCTCCAGCCCCAACTGCTGCTCGGTTTCGCGGATCCGCGCATACACATGCTGCAGCACCTCCTGATAGAGCTGCTCTTTGCTTTTGAAGTAGTAGACCACCATGCGCTTGGTGGTCTGCGCCTCGGTGGCGATCTGCTCCATGCGGGCGCCTGACAGCCCGTGTTCGGCAAAGACGGCGATAGCGGCGCTGAAGATCCGCTCCTTCAGAGATTGTGCTTCATCATGAGCAACGACGGTCATGGCAACTCCTTTTTCTTGGGTGACAAAAAATACACATAATGATCACAATTTAGCAACCTGGTATGGCGCAAATGAACCAAATGATACATATTCAAGACTCACGTCAGCTATTGACCCGAGGACCTTATGCTGCGCTCTATCGCCACCGTTTCGATTTCCGGCACCCTGCCAGAGAAGCTGCACGCTATTGCGGCGGCGGGCTATCAGGGTGTGGAAATTTTCGAGAACGATCTGCTCTATTATACGGGGACGCCGGCGGAAATCCGCCAGCTGGCCGCCGATTTAGGGTTAAAAATCACGCTTTTTCAACCCTTTCGCGATTTTGAAGGCGCCAGCCGGGCGCAGTTTGCGGCCAATATGACCCGCGCCAGACGCAAATTTGCGCTGATGCGCGAGCTGGGCTGCGACACGCTGCTGTTGTGCAGCAATGTGCAGCCGGACTGCTCGGCGGATAGCGAACTGCAGGTGGCGGACCTGCGGGCGCTGGCCACGCTGGCGGAAGAGGAGGGGATCGTAATCGGCTATGAGGCGCTGGCCTGGGGAACCCATGTGAACCGCTGGCATCAGGCCTGGGAGCGGGTGCAGCAGGTGGACAGCCCGGCGCTGGGCCTGGTGCTCGACAGCTTCCATATCCTGGCCCGGGGCGACACCCTCGACGCGCTGCCATCGGTGCCGGTGGAGAAAATCACCTTCGTTCAGCTCGCCGATGCGCCGTATATGAAAATGGATCTCCTGGAGTGGAGTCGCCATTTCCGCTGCTTCCCCGGGCAGGGGGAGCTGCCGCTGGAGGCGTTTGCCGAGCAGATCACCCGCTGCGGCTATCGCGGTCCCTGGTCGCTGGAGATCTTTAATGACGGTTTTCGCGCCTCGCCAAACGGCGCGACGGCCAAAGATGGTTATCGTTCGCTGCTGTGGCTGGAGGAGCAGACTCGACGCCGGCTCCCGGCGTGCGATGCCGATCTGTTTTCACCGCCGCCGTTGCCGAACTATCACGGGCTGGAGTTTACTGAATTCGCCGCCAGCGTCGCCGAGGCGCAGCGCCTGGGGCAGCATCTGCAGGCTTTGGGTTTTCAGCACGAGGGAAGCCACCGCTCCAAACAGGTCACGCTGTGGCGCAACGGCGGGGCGCGGATCGTGATTAACCATCAGCCCCACAGCTGGGCCGATCACTTTTATCAACGCCATGGGGTATCGCTCTGTGCGATGGCGCTGCGGGTCGACAGCAGTGCGCCGATTGTCGCTCGCGCCCGCGCGCTGGGGTATGCCACCTGGCAGGGCGACGCCGGGCCGAACGAGACGCCGATCCCGGCGATCTGCGCCCCTGACGGCAGCCTGGTCTATCTGATCGACGCCGGAGAGGCGATCTACGAGCGCGATTTTCTCCTGCGCGACGGTTTGACGGTGCGCGAAGATTACCTCGGTATCGACCATCTGGCGCTGGGGATGGAGGCAGACAGCCGCGACAACTGGGTGATGTTCTTCCGCACGGTGTTTGGCTTTACCCTTGAACATGAGCAGATGCTGCCGGACCCCTATGGACTGGTGCGCAGTCTGGCAGTGCGCAGCCCGCAGGGCGATATCCGCCTGGCGCTGAATATCTCCCAGAGCCGGGCGACGCAGATCGCCCGATCGGTCGCCTGCTACCAGGGGGCAGGGCTGCAGCATGCCGCCTTTGCCTGCCGCGATCTGCCGGCCACCTGCGACCAGCTCGCCGCGGTTGCCGTCCATGCGCTGCCGATCCCGGCCAATTACTATGACGATCTGCTGGCGCGTTTTGGCGGCGAGTTGGACGTCGGGCAGCTCCAGCGGCGGCAGCTTCTCTACGACCGCGATCCGCAGGGCGGGGCGTTCCTGCACCTGTATACCCGGCCCTTCACCGCCGGGCGCTTCTTCTTTGAATTAACCGAACGACGGGCAGGCTACGCGCTCTATGGCGCGGCGAATGCGGCCGTCCGCCTGGCGGCGATGCAGTATTGTTAGCCTGAATCAAATGGTTCATTATGCCTGAAACACAATAACAACACCCTCTGTACCCGAGACAGGAACCGACTATGAGCTCATATAGCCCTAACCCGACGGCTGCCGCCCAGCCGGCCGTCACCGCGCGCCGCTCCCGGCGGCGCATCGGCATTCTTGCGCTGCTGGCCATCGGCACCATGATCAACTACCTCGACCGCACCGTGCTGGGGATCGCCGCCCCAAAGCTCACCGCTGAGCTGGGGATCGACCCGGCGATCATGGGGATACTTTTCTCCGCTTTCGCCTGGACCTACGCCCTGGCGCAAATCCCCGGCGGGCTGTTTCTTGACCGCTTTGGCAACAAAGTCACCTATTTTCTGTCTCTGACCCTGTGGTCGCTCTTTACCCTGTTCCACGGCATGGCGGTGGGGCTGAAAACGCTGCTGCTGTGCCGTTTCGGGCTTGGCGTCAGCGAAGCGCCGTGCTTTCCGGTCAATAGCCGGGTGGTCAGCGCCTGGTTCCCGCAGCAGGAGCGCGCGAAGGCCACGGCGGTGTACACCGTGGGGGAGTATCTTGGGCTGGCCTGCTTTGCCCCGCTGCTGTTCTGGATCATGGATGGCTTCGGCTGGCGGGTGCTGTTCGTCAGCGTCGGCGCCGTCGGCATTCTGTTTGCCCTGGTGTGGTGGCGCTGCTACCGCGAACCGCATGAAGATCCTCGTCTCAGCCAGCAGGAGCGTGAGCATATCGAAAACGGCGGCGGCCTGAGCGCCCCGACGGACCAGCAGGTGGCGTTCAGCTGGCCGCTGGTCCGCCAGCTGCTGAGCAAACGCCAGATCATCGGCGCCAGCATCGGTCAGTTTGCCGGCAATACCGTGCTGGTGTTCTTTCTCACCTGGTTCCCGACCTGGCTGGCCACCGAACGCCATATGCCGTGGCTGAAGGTTGGTTTCTTTTCCATCCTGCCGTTTGTTGCCGCCGCCGGTGGGGTGATGTTTGGCGGCTGGATCTCCGACAAGCTGCTCAAAGCCACCGGGTCGGCCAACCTGGGGCGTAAGCTGCCGATCGTCGCTGGCCTGCTGATGGCCAGCTGTATCATCTCCGCCAACTGGCTGCAGAGTGACCTGGCGGTGATCCTGGTGATGTCGTTTGCCTTTTTTGGCCAGGGGATGGTGGGCCTCGGCTGGACGCTGATCTCCGACATCGCCCCGAAGGGGCTGGGCGGACTTACCGGTGGCCTGTTCAACTTTTGCGCCAACCTCGCGGGGATCCTCACCCCGCTGGTGATCGGCTTTATCGTCGCCGGGTTCGGCAATTTCTTCTACGCGTTGATCTACATCGGCGGCGCCGCGCTGCTGGGTGTGGTGGCCTATCTGTTTATCCTCGGCGACGTCAAACGTATCGAGTTATCGCAGTAAACAAAGGAGCAAGGCATGGTGATTAGTGGGAATACGCGGCTGATAGCGCATCTTGGCTATCCGACCGCCAGTTTTAAGGCGCCGATGATCTACAACCCGTGGTTTGTCGACCAGCAGGTGGACGTGAAGGTGGTGCCGATGGGGGTCAAACCGGAGGACTATGCCGCGTTTATTCCGCCGCTGTTTACGATGACCAATATCATCGGCGCGCTGGTGACGATGCCGCATAAAATCGCCACCTGCGAGCTGGTGCAGCGCCTGAGCCCGACGGCGGCTATCGCCGGCGCCTGTAACGCCATCCGTCGCGAGGCGGACGGCAGCCTCTCCGGGGACATGTTCGATGGTGACGGCTTTGTGCTGGGCCTGCGCCGCAAAGGATTTCATCCTGAGGGGACGCGGGCGCTGGTGGTCGGCAACGGCGGAGTGGGGTCGGCTATCGCCGCCTCTCTCGCGGCGGCAGGGGTTAGCGCTCTGACCCTGTACGATACCCGACCGGAGGTGGCGCACGCTCTCGCCGGACGGCTGCATCAGCACTATCCGCAGCTCGATATCACCCTGATGCAGCGCGATCCGGCCGGACACGAGCTGGTGGTTAACGCCACGCCGCTGGGGATGAAGGTCAGCGATCCGCTGCCGCTGGACGTGGACCGTCTGGCGCCTGGCACCTGGGTGGGGGAGGTGGTGATGACCCAGGAGTATACCCCGCTGCTGAGGGCCGCCCAGGCGCGACAGTGCCCCATCCAGCGCGGGACCGACATGCTGTTTGAAATGATCCCCGCCTATCTGCGCTTTTTCGACCTGCCGGTAGCCACCCCTGAACAGCTCCGGGCGCTGGCGGAAATTCGCTACTGACGTGGCGGCAAACCGGGTAATATAGCGCTATATTATCCGGTTTATAGCGACGATCTATAATGTCCACTCCTCTCACGCTGCTGGCGGCGGGAAGCCTGAAAAGCGCTTTTCTGCCGCTGGTGGCGTACTTTCAGCAGCAGACTGGCCTGGCGGTCGATGCGCAGTTTGGCCCTGCCGGCCTGCTGCGCGAGCGGATCGAGGCCGGGACCCCGTGCGCGGTTTTTGCTTCCGCCAACGCGGCGCACCCGCAGGCGCTGCTCCAGGCGGGTCTGGCGCAGGAATGCCAGGGATTTGCCGGCAATCAGCTGATGCTGACCGCCAGGCGGTCGCGAGACAACGATGGCCTGGACTGGCTGGCGCTGCTCAGCACGCCCCGCCTGCGGCTGGCGACCTCCACGCCGGGCTGCGATCCGTCAGGAGATTACACCTGGCAACTGTTTGCCCGAATCGAGGCGCGCTGTCCTGGGTTGGGCAACGCGATGGCCGGGCGGGCGCAGCCGCTGGTCGGCGGCAGAGACTCACTGAGCGTGCCGCCGGGAGAGATAGCCGGCGCGTGGCTCATTCGCCAGAATCTGGCGGATCTGTTTATCGGCTACGCGCACTATGCCCCCGCGCTGGCCTCCTGCGACGATCTGCGTACCCTGACCATCCCGGCAGCGTGGAATATTCGCTGCGATTACCAGTTGGCGCGCCTCAGTGCCGATCCCGCCGCGCTGGCCCTGTATCGCTTTATCCTCGGCGACGTTGGCCAGGGGTATCTCCGGCAGGCGGGTTTTATGCCGTTCAGCGACGCAGAGTAAACCCCGGCGCCAGCAGAGGGGACGCGGACGCGGGATAGTAGATCAGACGTACTGGCAGGCCGTATGCTTGCCGGAGGTGCGTTTCGCTCAGCACTTCGGCAGTCTCGCCCGCCAGCCACTGGCCCTCCGGCAGAAGCAGCAGCGTATGGCTGGCCACCTGTAGCGCATGATTCGGATCATGAGTGGTGAACAGGACGGTGCGCGTCTGGCGGTGAGCGAGGTCGTCGATCAGCTGGAGCACCACCTGCTGGTTACCGAGATCCAGCGCCGAGCAGGGCTCATCCAGCAGGATATTCTGACTGGCGCTGACCAGCGCGCGGGCAATCAGCACCAGCTGCTGCTGGCCGCCGGAGAGCGCGTCGAAGTCATCCCCGGCCAGGGCGGCAATCCCCAGCTGCGCCAGCGCCTGCTCAACCCTCCGGGCATCCTCCTCGTCCGGCTGGGCAAAGAGATCCACGTGCCGGGCGCGGCCCATCAGCACCACATCGCTCACTCGCCAGCGGAAAGCGGGACGAAACGACTGCGGAACCAGGGCGACGCCGCCCTCGCACTGCGCCCGGCCGCTCAGCGGCGGCAGCACGCCGGTCAGGGTATCCAGCAGAGTACTTTTTCCCCGGCCATTGGCGCCCAGCACCGCCCAGATCTCGCCGGGACGGCAGGCCAGCGTGAGCGGGGCGAAGAGCGGCTGACGGTGGCCGTAACGTAGCGCTTCCAGCGACAATGAGCGGTTCATTGGAGCGTATTCCGGCGTCGGGATTGCACCAGCAACAAGGTAAACAGCGGCGCGCCGAGCAGGGCTGTGATGATCCCGATCGGGATCTCCGCCTGCGTCAGCGTGCGCGCCATATCGTCCACCACCAGCATCAGGGCGGCGCCGAGCCAGAAGGCGGCGGGCAGCAGGCGACGATGGTCGGCGCCCACCAGCAGACGGGCGAGGTGCGGGACCACCAGTCCCATCCAGGCGATGCTGCCGCTGACCGCCACTTGCGCTGCCACCAGCACCGCGCAGCAGACCAGCACGGCGCGACGCAGCGCGGCCACCGGAACGCCAAGACTGCGGGCATCGCGCTCCTCCAGCGCCAACAGATTGATTCGCCAGCGCAGCTTCCACAACACCCCGGCGGCCACCGCCATGGGCAGGATCATGAGCAGTACCTTATGCCAGCTGGCGGTTGCGAAGCTGCCGAGCAGCCAGAAGACAATGTTCGGTAACGTCTCTTCGCTGTCGGCGAGGTACTGCATCAGGCTGACCAGCGCGGCGAAGAAGCCGCTGAGGATGATCCCGGACAGAATCAGCCCCAGCGTGCTGTCCCGCCCCTGCAGGGCGGCGAGGGCGTAAATCAGCCCCAGCGCGACGAGGCCAAAGAAAAAGGTCGAGGCCATCATCAGCAGGCCGCCGACGCCCAACAGGATCGCCAGCGTGCCGCCGAAGGCGGAGCCAGAGGTCACTCCGATGATGTGCGGGTCGACCAGCGGGTTCTGGAACACGCCCTGTAAGGTAGCGCCGCACAGCCCCAGCGCGCCCCCGGCCAGCAAAGCTATGACCACGCGCGGCAGGCGAACCGACCAGACGATCTGTCCGATCACCCCTTCGCCTGGTGGGAGATGGATCAGGGTGTGGCCAACGGCGCTCAGGCTTAACGGGAACTGGCCGAAACAGAGAGAGGCGACTGCGATCGCCAGCGTCGCCAGCGCCAGGCTGCCCTGCAACAGCCAGGGACGGTGGTTAGCGGGCATCTGGCGTCCACGCTACGCGGTAAAAGCGTTGATAGTAATCCCTGGCTTGACTGTCCACATCGATGTTCTGGTAACGCGAAGGGTAGAGTTTTTTCGCCATCCACAGCTCGCCCAGCGCCAGGGCCTCCGGCATCGGGTAACCCCAAGCTTTGGCGTACTCCGGCATCAGCCACACGCGGTGATGTTTCACCGCATCGATCGCCTGCCACTGCGGGTCGTTCTCTATCTGTTTGACCACCTGCGGATAACGGTCCTGGACGAAGATCACCTGCGGGTTCCACGCCAGCACCTGCTCCAGCGACACCTGACGGGCGCCTGTTACGCTGGCGGCCGCCACGTTCAGCGCCCCGGCGTGCGCCATCATCAGACCGGTGTATTTGCCGGCGCCGTAGGTATTCAGATCGGGGTTGGCCATATACACCCGCACCCGCTGGTTCTGGGGAATATCGGCCACCGGCGCATTGGCTTGCTTACGCGCCTCAAAGGTGTAGTGAATCAGCGCCTCGGCCTCGGGCTGGCGTTCGACGACCTCGCCGATAAGGCGGATCCCCTCTACCAGTCCGGCGTTATAGGCCTGCTCCTCGTCAGCCATGGTGGGGTTCATTTTACTTTTTTCCCCAGCGGCATCCTGGCGCAGCGAAATGGCCACCACCGGGATCCCGGCCTGTTGGATCTGCGCGATCATCGCCGGCGGCGCATAGTTGGCGACGAAAACCACCTGCGGACGCAGCGCCAGCAGGCTTTCAATATTGACCTGAGTGAGATCGCCCGGGGTCGCCAGTTGCCCGATCTCGGGCATAAAGCGGGCGAACTGCGGCCCGAGCTGTTTCTGCCAGCTGCTTAAGACGCCGACGATATCCTCAGCGGCATGCAGTTGCACCAGCAGGTTGAGCGTCTGATGCTGCAGAACCACGACGCGGGTGACGTGGTTGGGGAGGGTGACCTGGCGACCCAGCTGGTCGGTGACAGTGCGGTCGGCGAAGGCCTGACCGGTGAACAGGCTGGCGCTGAGCAGCGTCAGGCCCAGCAGTAAGGGGTGTTTTGGCATGATCTGGCCCGAATGGCGTGAAAAATTCGTTGTGTATTAAATTATATAACGACGCCGGGCGCAATGGTTGATCGCGTTTACCCTCACTACGATCAAGGCATTTCGTACCACACTTCTTGATCCTCCATGCGCGCCTCTATCTGGCCCGCCACCCTCTGCAGCGTAGAGAGATGCTTTTGCGCCGCCTGCTCAATGGTCATGGCGCTGGCGATATAGACCAGGTTGAGGCAGCCGATGACCCGCTGCTGGCTGCAGACCGGCACGGCGATAGAGGCGATTTTCTCCTCCTGCCGCCAGCCGCGGAAGTTTTCTCCATAGCCGTTCTGGCGGGTGCGGGCGAGGATCGCCGCCAGCCGTTCCGGTTCGCGGGCCAGCTGATACTCCGCTTCCGGACGGGCTGCCAGCATGCTGAGAATGGCGTCGCGCTCCGCGTCGGGAGCAAAGGCCAGCCACGTCAGACCGGAGGCGGTGAGCAGCAGCGGCAGTCGCCGTCCGACCATCGCCCGGTGAAACGACAGCCGACTGAAACGGTGGGTGGTTTCGCGCACCACCATGGCGTCGACGTCGAGGGTGGTGATGTCCGTCGGCCACTGTACTTCGCGCAGCAGCTCGCCGAGCAGCGGCGTGGCGAGGGCAGAAATCCAATGTTCGTCACGAAATCCGTCGCTCAGCTGGCGGACGTTAATGGTCAGACGAAAGCTGTCATCGGAGCGGCTGCGGCGGACAAAACCCTCCTCCTGCAGCGTCTCCAGCAGCCGGCGCACGGTGGTGCGATGCAGGCCGCTAAACTCCGCCAGCTGGCCCGGCGTCGCGCCGCCGTCGAATTTATTTAACAATTTTAATAACAATAAACCCCGGCTTAATCCGCGCACCGTTTTGTACGCTGTGGACCCATCGTCATGCATCAAACCCTCCTGAAAACGCTTTATA
Source organism: Klebsiella sp. 54 (assembly GCF_018223875.1). Lineage (NCBI taxonomy): Bacteria > Pseudomonadati > Pseudomonadota > Gammaproteobacteria > Enterobacterales > Enterobacteriaceae > Klebsiella > Klebsiella sp. 54. The sequence continues at coordinate 106,717 of NZ_JAGRRA010000015.1, read as the reverse complement.
AACAGCGCTGTGCACCTGGTGCACATTCGATGATGTTTTGATTGTAGCCGAAAACCCCCGCCCTATACTCAGCCCATTATAAAAATACGTTTACACATGATTAACAAATGGCCTGCCGGTCTGGCCGTTTCCGAGTCGTGAGGTCGCTGAGAATGACAACATCTACACCCGATATTCAACCCGCCGTGCAGCATACCGCCCAGGTCGCCATCGCCGGCGCCGGTCCGGTAGGCCTGATGATGGCCAACTACCTTGGCCAGATGGGCATCAGCGTGCTGCTGGTGGAAAAACTCGACAAACTGATCGATTACCCGCGGGCCATCGGTATTGACGATGAATCGCTGCGGGCGATGCAGGCGGTGGGGCTGGTGGATGACGTGCTGCCGCACACCACGCCGTGGCACGCCATGCGCTTTCTGACCCCGAAGGGCCGCTGCTTTGCCGACATCCAGCCGATGACCGATGAGTTTGGCTGGTCGCGGCGCAACGCCTTTATCCAGCCGCAGGTGGATGCGGTGATGTATCACGGCCTGCAGCGTTTCCCACAGGTCCGTTGCCTCTTCTCCCGCGAGGTGGAAGCCTTTAGTCAGAACAGTGACAGTGTCACGTTAAATATCAAAGGGCCGGACGGCGAGCGGGAGACGGTGCGCGCGGACTGGCTGGTGGCCTGCGACGGCGGCGCCAGCTTTATTCGCCGTACGCTGAACGTCCCCTTTGAAGGCAAGACCGCGCCGAATCAGTGGATCGTCATCGATATTGCCAACGACCCGCTGGCCACCCCGCACGTCTATCTGTGCTGCGACCCGGTGCGGCCCTATGTTTCCGCTGCGCTGCCACACGGCGTGCGCCGCTTTGAATTTATGGTGATGCCCGGGGAAACCGAAGCCCAGCTCAGCGAGCCGCACAATATGCGCCGCCTGCTGAGCAAAGTGCTACCGGACCCGGATCGCGTCGAACTGATCCGCCAGCGGGTCTACACCCATAACGCGCGCCTTGCCGAGCGCTTTCGCATTGACCGGGTGCTGCTGGCCGGCGACGCCGCGCACATCATGCCGGTCTGGCAGGGCCAGGGATACAACAGTGGCATGCGCGACGCCTTCAACCTGGCGTGGAAGCTGGCGCTGGTGGTCAACGGCAAAGCGGGAGAGGCGCTGCTTGACAGCTACCAGCAGGAGCGTCGCGACCACGCGAAGGCGATGATTGACCTGTCGGTGACCGCCGGCCACGTGCTGGCGCCGCCGAAGCGCTGGCAGGGGGCCGTGCGCGATGGCCTCTCGTGGCTGCTGAACTACCTGCCGCCGGTGAAACGTTACTTCCTCGAAATGCGCTTTAAGCCGATGCCGCAGTATCGCGAGGGGGCGCTGCTGACCGATGGCGCAGATAAATCTTCGCCGGTGGGCAAAATGTTTATTCAACCGCAGGTGACGCTGGAGAATGGCGAGAGCCTCCTGCTCGACGAGGTTATCGGGGCGAATTTCGCCATTATCGGCTGGGGCTGCAACCCGCAGTGGGGGCTCGACGCCGGGCAGATCGCTCGCTGGCGCGCGATAGGGGTGCGCTTTATTCAGGTGGTGCCGGAGGTGCAGATCCACCGCGAGCAGGATAACGCTCCGGGCACGCTGCGGGTGGGGGATAAGCAAAACCGACTGAAGAGCTGGTTTGCGCAACATCACACCGCCATCGCTGTGGTCAGGCCGGACCGCTTTGTCGCCGCCCTCGCTATCCCGCAAACCCTCGGCGCGCAGCTGACCGCCCTGGCGGAAAAAATGACCCTCGCAGCCGGGGATACCGCCCACGCTGAAGAGAAGGTGGCCTGATATGCATGCCTATCTGCACTGTCTGTCGCACACCCCGCTGGTGGGATTCGTTGACCCGGAGCAGGCGGTCCTTGATGAGGTCAACGGGGTGATTGCCGACGCCCGGCGGCGGATCGCTGAATTCGATCCCGAACTGGTGGTGCTCTTCGCCCCCGATCACTACAACGGTTTTTTCTATGACGTGATGCCGCCGTTCTGCCTCGGCGTCGGCGCCACCGCCATCGGCGACTTCGCCAGCGCCGCCGGCGACCTGCCGGTGCCCACCGAGCTGGCAGAAGCCTGCGCTCACGCCGTGCTCAACAGCGGTATCGACCTGGCGGTGTCGTACAACATGCAGGTGGACCATGGCTTCGCCCAGCCGCTGGAGTTTTTGCTGGGTGGGCTGGATCGCCTGCCGGTGCTGCCGGTGTTTATTAACGGCGTCGCCGCGCCGCTACCGGGCTTTCAACGCACCCGGCAGCTTGGCGAGGCGATGGGCCGCTTCCTCAACACCCTCAATAAGCGGGTGCTGATCCTCGGCTCTGGCGGGCTGTCGCACCAGCCGCCTGTGCCGGAGCTGGCGAAGGCCGACGCCCATCTGCGCGACCGCCTGCTCGGCAGCGGCAAACAGCTGCCGCCGGACGAACGCGAGCTGCGCCAGCAGCGGGTGATCAGCGCCGCCCGCCGGTTTACCGAGGACCCGCGCTCGCTCCATCCCCTCAATCCGGTGTGGGACAACCGCTTTATGAGCCTGCTGGAGCAGGGGCGGCTGAGCGAACTGGACGCGATCGGCAACGACGAGCTGTCGGCGATGGCCGGCAAATCGACGCACGAAATTAAGACCTGGGTGGCCGCCTTTGCCGCGCTATCCGCTTTTGGCCGCTGGCGTAGCGAAGGCCGCTATTACCGGCCGATCCCCGAGTGGATCGCCGGATTCGGCTCGCTGAGCGCCACCACCGAGATTTGATTAACCGGGAGACTAACATGAGCTATCAACCGCAAACCGAAGCCGCCACCAGCCGATTCCTCAACGTCGACGAAGGGGGCCGCACGCTGCGTATCCATATCAATGACTGCGGCGACGGGAAAGAGACCGTGGTGATGCTCCACGGCTCCGGGCCGGGGGCTACCGGCTGGGCCAACTTCAGCCGCAATATTGACCCGCTGGTCGAGGCGGGCTATCGCGTGCTGCTCCTCGACTGTCCGGGGTGGGGGAAGAGCGATTCGATCGTCAACAGCGGCTCGCGTTCGGATCTCAACGCCCGCATTTTGAAAAGCGTGGTCGATCAGCTGGGGATCGATAAAGTCCATCTGCTGGGCAACTCGATGGGCGGCCACAGCGCAGTGGCCTTCACCCTGAGCTGGCCGGAGCGGGTGGCTAAGCTGGTGCTGATGGGCGGGGGGACCGGCGGCATGAGCCTGTTCACGCCGATGCCGACGGAGGGCATCAAGCTGCTGAACGCCCTGTACCGCGAGCCGACCATTGAAAACCTGAAGAAGATGATGAGCATTTTCGTCTTTGACACCCGCGACCTCACTGACGCGCTGTTCGAGGCGCGGCTGAACAATATGCTGTCGCGCCGCGACCATCTGGACAACTTCGTTAAAAGCCTCGAAGCCAACCCGAAGCAGTTCCCTGACTTTGGTCCGCGGCTGGGCGAGATCGCTGCGCCAACTCTGATCGTCTGGGGACGCAACGACCGCTTCGTGCCGATGGACGCCGGGCTGCGCCTGCTCGCCGGGATCGCCGGCTCTGAGCTGCATATTTACCGCGACTGCGGCCACTGGGCGCAGTGGGAACATGCCGACAGTTTTAATCAGCTGGTGCTCAATTTCCTCGCACGAGCCTAAGGAGTGATGATGACTTTTTCTCTTGACGCGCTGGCGCAGCAGCTGCGCGACGCCGAACGGACCGGCCAGGCGATCGCCCCGCTGCGCGATATCCTCGGCGTCGACAACGCCGACGCCGCCTACGCCATCCAGCGTCTGAACGTTCAGCACCACGTGGCCCATGGCCGGCGGGTAGTGGGCCGCAAGGTAGGCCTGACCCATCCCAAAGTGCAGCAGCAGCTGGGGGTCAACCAGCCGGATTTCGGCACCCTGTTTGCCGACATGTGCTACGGCGACAACGCCGACGTGCCGTTTGGCCGCGTGCTGCAGCCGAAGGTGGAGGCCGAGATCGCCCTGGTGCTGAAACATGATCTGCCCCATGCCGATACCACTTTTGATGAACTGTATAACGCCATCGAATGGGTGCTGCCGGCGCTGGAGGTGGTGGGCAGCCGGATTCGCGACTGGTCAATCGGCTTTGTCGACACCGTCGCCGATAACGCCTCCTGCGGCCTGTACGTCATCGGCGGCCCGGCGCAGCGCCCGGCGGGGCTGGATCTGAAGCAGTGCGCCATGCGGATGACCCGCAACCAGGAGCTGGTCTCCAGCGGCCGGGGCAGCGAGTGCCTGGGGCATCCGCTGAACGCCGCGGTCTGGCTGGCGCGCAAGATGGCCAGCCTCGGCGAACCGCTGCGGGCGGGGGATATCGTGCTCACCGGGGCGCTAGGCCCGATGGTGGCGATTAACGAGGGGGACAGCTTTGTCGCCCATATCGAAGGTATTGGCTCAGTCGCGGCACGCTTCGTCGCCGCCGGAGAAGGACATCGTGATGCGTAAACGTAAAGTCGCCATTATCGGCTCCGGAAATATCGGCACCGATTTAATGATTAAAATTCTGCGCCACGGCCAGCATCTGGAGATGGCGGTGATGGTCGGCATCGACCCGCAGTCGGATGGTCTGGCCCGCGCCCGGCGCATGGGGGTAGCGACCACCCACGAAGGGGTGGGCGGCCTGATGCAGATGGCGGAGTTTGCCGATATCGACTTCGTCTTCGACGCCACCAGCGCCGGGGCGCACGTCAAAAACGATGCCGCGCTGCGCGAAGCGAAGCCGGGGATCCGCGTCATCGACCTGACGCCGGCGGCGATTGGCCCATACTGCGTGCCGGTGGTCAACCTCGCGGCCAACCTCCACCAGGGCAACGTCAATATGGTGACCTGCGGCGGCCAGGCGACCATCCCGATGGTCGCCGCGGTCTCGCGGGTGGCGAAAGTACATTACGCGGAGATCGTGGCCTCCATCGCCAGTCAATCCGCCGGGCCGGGCACGCGGGCGAATATCGACGAATTCACCGAAACCACCTCGCAGGCGATTGAAAAAGTCGGCGGCGCGGGCAAGGGCAAGGCGATTATCGTGCTCAACCCGGCGGAGCCGCCGCTGATGATGCGCGATACCGTGTATGTGCTGAGCGAGATGGCGTCCCAGGAGGCGATTGCCGCCTCGATCGCCGAGATGGCGGCGGCGGTGCAGGCTTACGTCCCTGGCTACCGGCTGAAGCAGCAGGTGCAGTTTGAGGTTATCCCCGAGGATAAGCCGGTCAACCTCCCCGGCGTGGGCCGTTTTTCCGGCCTGAAAACCGCGGTTTACCTCGAAGTGGAAGGGGCGGCGCACTATCTGCCGGCGTACGCCGGCAACCTCGATATTATGACCTCGGCGGCGCTGGCGACGGCGGAGCAAATGGCCGGGGCAATGAACAGCGCGGCGGGAGCGACAGCATGAACGGTAAAAAACTTTATATCTCGGACGTGACGCTGCGCGATGGCATGCACGCCATTCGTCACCAGTATTCCCTGGCGCAGGTGCAGCAGATTGCCGGCGCGCTGGATAAGGCGGGGGTCGACTCCATCGAAGTGGCCCACGGCGATGGGCTGCAGGGATCCAGCTTCAACTACGGCTTTGGCGCCCACAGTGATATCGCCTGGATTGAAGCAGCGGCGGCGGTGGTCAGCCAGGCGAAAATCGCCACCTTGCTGCTGCCGGGCATCGGCACGCTGCACGACCTGAAAGCCGCGTATCAGGCCGGGGCGCGGGTGGTGCGGGTCGCCACCCACTGCAGCGAAGCGGACGTCGCGGCGCAGCATATTGCCTTTGCCCGCGAGCTGGGAATGGACACCGTCGGTTTTCTGATGATGAGCCATATGATCTCCCCGCAGGCGCTGGCGCAGCAGGCGCTGAAGATGGAATCCTATGGGGCGACCTGCATCTACGTGGTGGATTCCGGCGGGGCGATGACCATGAACGACATTCGCGACCGCTTCCGCGCGCTGAAGGCGGTGCTGAAGCCGGAGACCGCCACCGGGATGCATGCCCACCATAACCTGAGCCTCGGGGTGGCCAACTCTATCGTCGCGGTGGAAGAGGGCTGCGATCGCATAGACGCTAGCCTGGCCGGGATGGGGGCGGGGGCGGGCAATGCGCCGCTGGAGGTGTTTATTGCCGCCGCCGACAAGCTCGGCTGGCAACATGGCACCGATCTCTATGCGCTGATGAACGCCGCCGACGAGCTGGTGCGGCCGCTGCAGGACCGCCCGGTGCGCGTCGACCGCGAAACGCTGGCGCTGGGCTACGCCGGGGTCTACTCCAGCTTCCTGCGCCACAGCGAAGCGGCGGCGGCGCGCTATGGCCTCAGCGCGGTGGATATTCTCGTCGAGCTGGGCAAACGGCGGATGGTCGGCGGCCAGGAGGATATGATCGTCGACGTCGCGCTGGATCTGCTTAACCGCCAAAAATAACAACGCGCGGCTGACCACGCATCAGCCGCCCATCACCTGATCCGCTTGTCCGGCTATCGCCAAGGTACCCTATGACCAAGATAACGACCGCAAACTCCTCGCGCCTGATGGTCACCATCGGGCTCTGTTTTATGGTGGCCCTGATGGAGGGGCTGGATCTGCAGGCGGCGGGGATCGCCGCCGTCGGCATGGCGCAGGCCTTTGCGCTGGATAAAATGCAGATGGGCTGGATCTTCAGCGCCGGGATCCTCGGCTTGCTGCCCGGCGCGCTGGTGGGCGGCATGCTGGCGGACCGCCACGGGCGCAAACGCATCCTGCTGAGCTCGGTGCTGTTGTTTGGCCTGTTCTCGCTGGCCACCGCGGTGGCCTGGAGCTTCCCGACGCTGCTGCTGGCGCGCCTGCTCACCGGCGTCGGGCTGGGGGCGGCATTGCCGAACCTGATTGCCTTAACCTCGGAAGCCGCTGGCCCACGCTTTCGCGGCCGGGCGGTGAGCCTGATGTACTGCGGCGTGCCCATTGGCGCCGCGCTGGCGGCGGCGCTGGGGTTCTCTGGCCTCGCCGCGGCCTGGCAGACCATCTTCTGGATTGGCGGCGTGGTCCCGCTGCTGCTGATCCCGCTGTTGATGCGCTGGCTGCCGGAGTCGCAGGCGTTTCAGCGCGTGGAGACCAGCGTACCGCTGCGCACCCTGTTTGCCCCGGGACATGCTGCCGCCACGCTGCTGCTGTGGCTGGGCTATTTCTTCACCCTGCTGGTGGTCTATATGCTCATCAACTGGCTGCCGATGCTGCTGGTGGGCCAGGGGTTCAGCGCCAGCCAGGCGGCGGGGGTGATGTTCTCTCTGCAGATCGGCGCCGCCTGCGGCACTTTGCTGCTGGGCGCGCTGATGGATAAGCTTACTCCGCTGCGCATGTCGCTGCTGATATACAGCGGCATTCTGGCATCGCTGCTGGCGCTGGGCAGTGCGTCGACGCTGAGCGGGATGCTGCTGGCGGGGTTTGTGGCCGGGCTGTTCGCCACCGGCGGCCAGAGCGTGCTCTACGCGCTGGCGCCGCTCTTCTATCCCGCGGCGATCCGCGCTACCGGGGTCGGCACCGCCGTGGCGGTGGGCCGCCTCGGGGCGATGAGCGGCCCTTTGCTGGCCGGCAAGATGCTGGCCCTCGGCACCGGCACCGTCGGGGTGATGGCAGCCTCAGCGCCGGGCATCGTGCTGGCCGGCGTGGCGGTGTTCTGGCTGATGCATCGCCAGCAGCGCGCGGCCATGGTCTGATGCTGTCCGGCGGTCTGGCGGAAAAATGCCGGGCCGCCGCCTTGCCTCTCCGCATGTCCTGGCCTAAGGTAAGACATCATTCCCTGTCGTTTATCGTCTCTATGGCTTACCGCTCCCGCTTGCTCGACGCTATCCCTGGCATCCGCCACGCGTTTCTCGATGTCCACGAAACCGCCGCTTTTCCCTATGCCGAATTGGCCCCGGTGAAGCTGGTCCATGGCAATGAGGTGCATCACTATCAGCAGCCGCTGCCGACGCGGCCGCACGCCGACGCGGTGTTTACCGCCGTGGCCGGGCAAAAGGTGGGGGTGGTGACCGCCGACTGCCTGCCGATACTGATCGCCTCGCGCGACGGTCGCTTCGTCTGCAGCGTCCATGCCGGCTGGCAGGGGCTGGCCAGCGGCATTGTCGACAACAGTCTGGCGACTTTTCGCCAACAGGGGGTGGCGCTGACCGATCTGGTCATCGCCGTGGGGCCGCATATTCACCCTTGCTGTTACGAAGTCTCCGCCGGATTTTATCAGCAACTGCTCGACCAGCCCGGCGGTGACCGGGTGGCCCGGCACCGCCAGCGGCTGTTCCATTCCCGTTCGGCCCCGGTCAGCGATCCGCTTAAAGCCGCAGCGCGCGGCAGCGATAATCTGTGGTTTGATCTGCGCGCTTTCGCTGAAGCGATCTTCACAGAGGCGGGGGTGGCGCCGGCGAGCGTTGAATGGCTGGGGAGCTGCACCTATTGCACGCCGCAATCGCTGGGCTCCTACCGGCGCCGGACCCATTTTCCGGCGCCGAAGAGCTTTCAGTACTCGTGGATCATGCGTCAGGCCTGAGGCGCGCTGGCGTTAGATCACCCGAAAACCGTGGGTGCCGTCGCGGGCCAGCTGATCCACCAGGCCGTACTCCCACTCCAGATAGGCCTGCATGGCCTCTGCGGAATTATCGGTCCCTTCATAGGGACGGCGATAGCGGTCCCGGCGCTCGACGGCGAGGCCGTCGTCGCCATGGGCCAGCGGCAGACCGGCGGCGATCCACGCCAGCGTCCCGCCGCGCAATACCTGTACCGGCTTACCGGTTAAGGCCGCCACCTCGGGCACCGCGTAGCGGGCCAGCAGGCTGCTGCCGCAGGTCACCACGTAACGTTGCGCGGGAGGGATCGCTTCCAGGGCCTGGCGCAGCTGCGAGCGCGTCAGCCACCACGCGCCGGGGATATGGCGGGCGACAAAGTTGGCGCTGGTAGTGAAATCGAGCACCACCGTCCCGGGCTCCTCCAGCTGTTGCGCCAGCTGCGCCGGGCTTATCTCCTCCGCCGGCGGGGCGGGGGGCACTTCGGCGGCCGGCACCCCGCGCTCGCTCAGCTGGCTGGGAGACAGCGCGCTCAGCCGCGCCGTCTCCCAGCCCATCTGCGCCAGCCACGAGCCGGTCATCGCCGCCCGGACGCCATCGTCATCCAGTAACACTATCCGCGCTCCCCGCACGCTGGCGAAGTGATCGGTCTCCTGCACCAGCTGGCCGCCTGGCGCGCTCAGGCTGCCAGGATAGTGGCCCGCCGCGTACTCCTCGGGGCTGCGGACATCAAACAGGAAGGTGGTGCGGTCGCTCTGCTGCCGCCAGCGTTGTAGCGTCGCTTCATCGATGACTGCCACCCCGGCCCGTTCGGCGAGATGCGCCGCCTCGGCGGCCCGGACGCCGGAGGCGCGGGCGGAGGGGTCGTATTGCCGCTGCTGCTGGTGCGCCAGCGTCTGACCGGCCAACGTCCAGCCGATAGTGCCATTGCGCAGGGCATGGACCGGGTTCGGCACCCCGGCGTTGATCAGCGACTGGGTGCCGATGATGCTGCGGGTGCGTCCGGCGCAGTTGACGATGATCGGCGTCTGCGGGGAGGGCGTCAGGCTCTCCACCCGCAGGACCAGCTCGCCGCCGGGCACGCTGATGCTGCCGGGGATGCTCATGGTCTGGTACTCATCGAAGCGCCGGGCGTCGACGATCACCACCTCCTGTCGTCTGTCGATGAGCGCCTGAACCTCCTGGGCGCTGAGCGACGGCGTGTGACGCACGCTTTCCACCAGCTCGCCAAAAGCTTTACTGGCAGAGTTGACGTCCTGAAACAGCTCGCCGCCGCTGCGGCGCCAGCCGGCGAGACCCTCGGCCAGCAGGGCCACATCCTGATAGCCCCAGGTCCGCAGCCGTTCGACGGCGATCTCCGCCAGCCCTTCGCCGTTGTCGTAGACGGTGATCGGGGTGGTGAAGCGCGGTATCCGCCGGCGGACCTCCAGCTCCAGTTTGCTGAGCGGCAGATTGACGGCAAACAGTGGATGAGCGGTGGCGAAATCGGCCTCTTCACGGACGTCGATCAGCGCCAGTTCACGACGGTCGAGCAGCGCCTGACGGATCCCGGCGGCCTGGCGATAAGCGTAAGTGGACATAATGGTTATCCTTGGTGTTCGCGGGAGGAATCCCAGATATTGGGTAAATGGCGGTTGGAGTAGCCGGATATAAACGGTTTTTGCTGGCCTTCCGGGGTATACACTGCGCGCTTCACCGCGCCGATGTTGCCGCCGTAAACATGTATGCTGATGGAGACGCGATCCGCCAGCGCATTGCTGACGCGATGAATGTCGCCATCGTCAGCGGAGACTTTCTCCACCTGACCTGCCTGCAGAAGCGTGGCGGCGCCCAGCGCGCGCGGTATGCCATCGGCATCCAGCTTGTAGCGTTGATTTTCCTCCGCGCCGCGCAACATCCCAATGGCCCCCCACACCCGGTGGTCATGGATCGGCGTCGCCTGCCCCGGCCCCCAGACGAAGCTGACGATCGAGAAGCGCTCCCCGGAGTCGGCATGCAGCAGATACTGCTGGTAATGGTGTGGGTGCGGCAGGGTGTACTCTTCCGGCAGCCAGTCGTCGTGACGCACCAGCGCCGCCAGCCGCTGCGCCACGGCGTCAAGCAGCGGCGCGGTCGAGTGGTGTTCCCGGTGCAGACGGTCAACCTCATGAATAAAATGGCGTAATTTTTCCAGTCGTGGTGCAGTCATGTGCGCTTCCTGTCAGAGGGACTGGTCAAAACGCTAACAGAGGCGTTAATATTATTTAAATGCAATTTACGCATATATTAATATGCAAATTTCACATAAGGATCCTATGCGCATCGACGATATTGACGCTCTGCTGGCCACAGTGCAGTTTTCTTCCCTCAATCAGGCGGCGGATTATCTGGGGATCACCCAGTCGGCGATCACCCGGCGCCTGCAGCGTCTGGAGCAGGAGCTGAACGTCACGCTGTTAGCGCGTCAGACCCGCCCGCTGACCCTGACCGCCGCCGGTCAGCGGGTGTACGAGCAGTGCCTGAGCATTAAGCGCGAGACGAAAAAGCTCTACAGCCTGTTGGATCCGCAAGGCGAGCCGCGCGGCGCGCTGCGTCTCGGCGTACCGCAGAGTATCAGCGAGATCGCGCTGCCGGCGGCGCTGGCGGCGCTGAGCCAGCAGTTTTCCGCACTGTCCCCGCAGGTCACCTGCGGCTGGAGCGGAGAGCTGCAGCGCCGGCTGGAAAACGGCGAACTGGACGGGATGCTGGCGATGGGCCCCGCCCAGCAGACCCTCGCCGAGGGCTACAGCGGGCGTCTGCTGTGCCCCCTGGAGGTGGTGCCGATTGCCGCCCGGCGGCTGAATCTGCGGGCGTCGTCGCTGCGGGAGTGCGTCGAACAGGGCTGGATCCTTAACCCCGATGGCTGTGGCCTGCGCGCCGGGCTCATCCGCGAGCTGCAAAGCCAGGGCCTGCGCCTGAAGCTTAACGTCGAGAGCGCGGGCGCCCAGCTGCAGATGGCGCTGGTGGCGCAGGGACTGGGGCTGGGTCTGGTGCCGCGGGCGGCGCTGGCGGCCAGCCCGTGGCGGGACGAGATCGAGGTCGTCAACCTCAGCGATTTTCAGCCTGCGGTGTCGCTGTGGCTGATCCACGCTCAGTATCTGGCCAACCTGCAGTCGCCGCTGATCTTTTTCGCCAGCAAAGTGGTGCAGCAGCTGACAGTATCCGACTGAAAACACTACTCATTTTCTATTAATGCAAGCCTTGCATATTAAGATATGATAAAAATGCATTTTGTTCATTAACACACTCTGTATAGGGTAATGACCAGCGCCGCCGTCGCGGCCACTCCATTACCCTGACGCAAGGAGTTGTTCATGAGCATTCAGTTTCTTGGCATGATTGGCCACCGCCTCTCTTCCGAAACGATTGCCCCGGTGGGGCCGATCTTTGACCGCGACTATATTGTTCGCTTCGCGCAAACCCATGAAGCCGCCGGGTTCGATCGCCTGCTGGTGGGGCACTGGTCCGATCAACCCGACGGCTTTCTGGTAACCGCCCTGGCCGGACTGTCGACGCAGAAAATTCAGTACCTGCTGGCCCATCGCCCCGGTTTTGTCTCGCCGATCCTCGCCGCCCGCAAATTCGCCACCCTTGAGCATCTGCTGGGGGGCCGGCTGGCGGTGCATATCATCAGCGGCGGCAATGACGCCGAGCAGCGCCGGGACGGCGATTACCTCGACCACGACCAGCGCTATGCCCGCACCGACGCCTTCCTCGACGTGGTGCGCCAGGTGTGGACCAGCGAGCAGCCTGTCGATATTCACAACGATTTTTATCAGGCCGAACAGGCCTGGTCAGCTATTCGTCCGCTGCAAAAGCCGCATCTTCCCATCTACTTCGGCGGTTCGTCGGCAGCGGCCATCGCCGTCGCCGGCAAACACGCCGACGTCTTCGCCCTGTGGGGCGAGTCGCTGGCGCAAACCGGCGAGACCATCCAGCGCGTGCGCGCCGAAGCGGCGAAACACCAGCGTGACATCGGTTTCAGCGTCTCGTTCCGGCCGATTATCGCCGACAGCGAAGCCGAGGCCTGGGAGAAAGCCGAGCATATCCTGCATGTCGCCACCGAGCAGGCGGCGCAGCGCGGGGGCGGTTTCAAGGCCAAACCGGACAGCATCGGCGCCCAGCGGCTGCGGGCCACCGCCGCGCAGGGCAGAGTGGTGGACAAACGCCTGTGGACCGGCATCGCCCAGCTGGTGGGCGGCGGGCATAACTCAACCGCCCTGGTGGGTACTCCGGAGCAGGTGGCCGATGCGCTGCTCGATTACTACGACCTCGGGGTGCGCAACTTCCTGATCCGCGGATTCGACCCGCTGAACGATGCGGCAGACTACGGCCGGGCGCTGTTGCCGATCGCTCGGGAAAAAGCCGCGCGGCGTGCGGTGGCGGAGCGCGCATCGTGATCCATCCTGAGCGCGACGACTGGGCGCAGCAGCTGACGGCGGTACGCCAACAGATGGCGGAGCAGGCGGCCAGCCTCGACGCCAGCGGCGACTTTCCCTGGCGCAATATCGACCACCTGCGCGCGGGGGGCTGGTTAAGCCTCGCCGTGCCGCGTGCTTACGGCGGCGCGGGCGCCAGCCTGGCCCAGCTGCAGCAGGCCATCGCCGCCATCGCCTGGGGTGAGCCGGCGACGGCGCTGATCGTCTGCATGCAGTATCTGCACCATTTGCGGCTGGCGGAAAACGACGCCTGGCACGCGCCGCTGCGCCAGCAGGTTTTTCACGACGCCGTCGAACGCGGTGGCCTGATCAACAGCCTGCGCGTTGAGCCGGAGCTGGGTTCCCCGGCGCGCGGCGGCCTGCCGGACACCGTGGCGAGCCGCTGCGCGGACGGCTGGGACATCAACGGTCATAAAATCTATACCACCGGCATTGAAGGGCTACGCTGGCTGGCGGTATGGGCGAGAAGCGATGATAACCCGCCGCGGGTGGGCACCTGGCTGGTGCCTGGCGACAGCGCCGGGATTAGCGTGGTGAAAAGCTGGGATCACGCCGGGATGCGGGCCACCGGCAGCCATGAGGTGATTTTTCGCCACGTGCGGGTGGCGGCAGAGCACGCGGTGGATGTCTGGCCTGTCGATGCACCACCCTCTGCCCAGGCGGAACCGTTGCGCCTGTTCGCCAACCGGCAGACGGCGCTGCTGGCGGCGATCTATGACAGCATCGCCCGCGCCGCTCACCACTGGCTGGTGAGGTGGCTGACGGGGCGGGTGCCCGCGGGCCTCGGCCATCCGCTTTCCCGCCTGCCGCGGGTGCAGGAGAAGGTCGGGCAGATCGCCGGGCTGCTGCTGGTGAACCGCAGCCTGCTGGAGCAGGCCGCCGCGCTGCGCTTTTCCGCCATCGAGGCCAATCTGGCGAAAGTCACTATTACCGACAACGCCATTCAGGCGGTGAATATCGCGCTCGAGCTGACCGGCAATCATGGCCTCAGCCGACAGAACCCGCTGGAACGCCACTACCGCAATGTGCTCTGCGGCCGGGTGCATACCCCGCAGAGCGACAGCGCCTGGCTGGCAGCCGGCCACTTCGTCTTTCAATCACAAGGATAATCACGATGCGTCTATCATTCTCAGGCCGGGTGGCGGCAGCGCTGATGCTGCTGGCGCTGGGCGGTTACGCGACGGCGCAGGAGCGGCTTACCCTGCGCATTGCCGATCAAAAAGGCGGCATGCGTTCGCAGCTGGAGGCGGCCAACGCCCTGCAAAACCTCCCCTATGACATTAAGTGGGCCGAGTTCCCGGCCGCCGCACCGCTGGCGGAAGCCCTTAACGCGGGCGCCGTGGACGCGGGGATCATCGGCGATGCGCCGCTGCTCTTCGCCCTGGCTAACGGCGCGCCGGTGAAAGCGATTGCCGTGGACAAAAGCAACCCGGCGGGGACCGCAGTGCTGGTTTCCCCCGGCAGCGCGATAAAAACCGCCGCCGGGTTAAAAGGCAAGCGCATTGCCACCGGCAAAGGGTCGATTGGTCATTTCGTGGCGCTGAAAGCGCTCGAGCAGGCGGGCATCTCACCGAAGGAGGTGCAGTGGGTGTTCCTCGGCCCGGTGGACGCCAAAGTGGCGCTGCTTAACGGTTCGGTGGACGCCTGGGCGACCTGGGAACCCTACACCACCCAGATGGTGAAGACCAACGAGGGGCAGATCCTGGTGAGCGGCAAAGGGCTGCTGCCGGGGAATACCTTCCTTGCGGCAACGGATTCCGCGCTTAACGATCCGCAAAAGCGCGCCGCGCTGCAGGATTATCTCCAGCGCCTGGCCGGCGCCGAGCGCTGGGCCTACGCCAATCTCGACAGCTACGGCAAAACGCTGGGGGAGATCATCCGCTTCCCGGCCGAGATCGCCCGCGCGCAGTTTGCCAACCGCCAGTCGCAGTGGCAGCCGCTGGCAGAGGAAACCGTGACCCAGCAGCAGGCGACGGCGGACTTTTATCTCGCCAACGGCCTGATCCGCACCCGGCTGGACGTGAAGCCGACCTTTGACCCCAGCTTTAGCGTGCCCGCCGCGGCGGCCCACGCGGAGGTGACGCCATGACCCGAACCGCTTTTTCCCGCCGCCGTTTTTTACAGCTCAGCGGCGGCCTGGCGCTGGCCGGGGTCTCTCTGCCGCTGTGGGCTCACGATATGGCGGAGATGGCCAGCGGCGATGCCCATCCGGCGCTGCGCCTGCCAGAGCCCTACAAGATCAAGCTGGCGATCAATAAAAGTGCGGTATGCCTCGCGCCGGTCGCCGTCGCCGAGCAGCAGAAGATTTTCAGTAAATATAACCTCGACGTTGAGTTTGTTAACTTCGGTAACTCCACCGATGTGCTGCTGGAGGCGATCGCCACCGGCAAGGCCGACGCCGGGGTGGGGATGGCGCTGCGCTGGCTGAAGGCGCTGGAGCAGGGCTTTGACGTCAAGCTCACCGCCGGGACCCACGGCGGCTGTCTTAACCTGCTGACGGCCAAAGACTCGCCGTTCGGCGGCCTCGAGAGCCTGAAGGGACAAACCATCGGCGTCACCGACATGGCCGGGCCGGATAAAAACTTCTTCGCCATTCTGCTTAAGCGCCACGGTATCGACCCGATCAGCGACGTGCAGTGGAAAGTCTACCCGGCGGATCTGCTCAGCGTGGCGCTGGACAAACGCGAAATCGCCGCCATCAGCGGCAGCGAGCCGTTCAGCTATCGGCTGCTGGAGACCGGCAAGTATCAGCTTGTCGCCAGCAATATGACCGGAGATTATGCCAACCTCAGCTGCTGCGTGCTGGGGGTGAGCGGGAGCCTGGCGCGGGACCATAAACCGGCCGCCGCGGCGCTCACTCAGGCGATCCTTGAAGCGCACAGCTATGCCGCAGAACACCCGGAAAGCGTGGCGCAATCCTTCCTTGCCCATGCGCTCAATACCAATGAAGCGGAGGTGAGCGGCATTCTGCACGGGCAGGGGCACGGCCACCACGCGGTGGGTGAGGCGTTCGTGAAAGAGCTGACGCAGTACGCGGTCGACCTGCAGCGGGTGCAGGTGATCAAACCGGGCACCGATCCCCATCAGTTTGCGGAGAGTATCTATGCCAACGTCTTCGCCTGAGCAGGTTCTGGCGCGCCCCACCGTCCGCGCGCCGCTGTGGGGAGAAGGGCTGCTGGCCGCCGCGCTGTGGCTGCTGGGCGGTCTGTTTACTCTGACCTGGCCCGATGCCGGGCGGCGCTGGCCGTTTAGCGAGGGCTGGGCGCTGGCGCAGTTCACCTTCGGCGGCGGCTTGCTGCTGCTGGCGCTGAGCTATCGCTACTGGCGAGCGCGCGGCGCGCGCGTGCGGCATGCCGGCAAGTGGCTGGCGCTGCTGCCGGTGCTGTTCGCTGCCTGGGAAGGGCTGACCGCCAAGAGCGGCGTGCTGCCGGTGCCGTTTTTCGCGCCGCCGCAGGCGCTGATCGAGGTGCTGCATGATGACTGGCCGCGTCTGCTCGACAGCCTGTTGCACTCCCTGGGGCTGCTGGGGCTCGGTGTGCTGCTCGGCACCAGCAGCGGGTTCATCACCGGTCTGGCCATTGGCTGGTCGCAACGAATTGGCTACTGGGTTCATCCGGTGTTACGCCTGCTGGGGCCGGTGCCGTCTACCGCGCTGCTGCCGCTGTGCCTGTTTATTTTTCCGTCAAGCTTCGGCGCCAGCGTGTTTTTGATTGCGCTGAGCACCTGGTTCCCGGTCACGGTGCTGACCTGGTCCGGGGTCATTGGCATTGACAAGGCGTGGTACGACGTGGCGCGGACCCTCGGCGCCAGCCAGCGTTTCCTGATCCTGCGGGTGGCGATCCCCGCCGCGCTGCCGAACGTCTTTGTCGGCCTGTTTATGGGGCTTGGCGCGTCGTTTTCGGTGCTGATTGTGGCTGAAATGGTCGGGGTGAAGTCGGGGATCGGCTTTTACCTCCAGTGGGCCCAGGGCTGGGCGGCCTATCCCAATATGTACGCCGCGCTGCTGGTGATGGCCTTGCTGTGCTCCGGCCTGATTAGCGGATTATTTATGCTGCGCGATAAGCTGCTGAGCTGGCAGCGGGGAGGGATGCAATGGTAACCGCGACATCAGGTTCGCAGACGATAGCGCGCGGCGCGGCGGTATCGATAAGCCATCTTCATCACGCGTTTACGCTCGGCAAACAGGCGGTGCCGGTGCTGGAGAATATCAGCCTGCAGCTGCGGCCGGGGGAAAGCGTGGCGCTGCTGGGTCCTTCCGGCTGCGGTAAATCCACCCTGCTGCGGCTGCTGGCCGGGCTGGAAGCGCCGCAGAGCGGACAGATGCAGTTCGACGGCGCGCCGCTCGGCGCTCCCGGGCCGGAGCGCATACTGGTGTTTCAGGATCCGACGCTCTATCCGTGGCTGACGGTGCGGCAGAACGTACTGCTGGGCCCGCAGGCGCAGGGCAAAAGGGGGCTGGAAGCCAAGGCCGACGCGCTGATTGACCGCATCGGGCTGCAGGCCTTCAGCGAGGCGTGGCCGCGGCAGCTGTCAGGGGGGATGGCGCAGCGCGCCGCGCTGGCGCGCGCGTTGTTGAACGAGCCGCGCCTGCTGCTGCTCGACGAACCGCTGGGCAAGCTGGACTCGCTGACCCGCATCAGTATGCAGCGGGAGCTGATCGCTCTCTGGCAGCAGCAGGGTTATACCAGCCTGCTGGTGACCCACGATATCGAAGAGGCGCTGCTGCTGTGCGAGCGGGTGCTGGTGATGTCGCCGCGTCCGGGGCGGATTATCGCCGAATTCGCGCTGCCGCTGGACTTTCCCCGCCATCGCGATAACCCGCAGCTGCTGCAGCATCGTCAGGATATATTGCGCATCCTCGGCCAGGAGGAGGACTGGTAAGGTGAACGCAATGCCCGGTGGCGGCTGCGCCTTACCGGGCCTACGAACTCGAGGGGAAGGTCCGTAGGCCGGTGCAAGCGCAGCGCCGCCCGGCAATCGACGTCCGGCGCCAGTGTAAGGGTTAAAAATCCATCTTCACCGTGAACTGCACCTCGCGCGGATCGCCAATCTGGTTACCGAGGTTATTGGTGCCGATGGAAGAGGTGTAATAGGTCTTATCAAACAGGTTCTTCACGTTCACCTGCAGCGTCACCGGATACTGCAGCTTCATCTTATAGGCGGCGAACACTTCTGCCACCGCATAGCCCGGCAGATAATAATCCGCGCCGTTGGTGCCGGAGCGCTTGCTGACCGCATGGCCGCCGCCGCCGATCGTCAGGGTGTTGCTGTTGTAGACGTTATGAATGTCATAGGTCAGGAACAGCGAACCGGTGTGCTTCGGTACGTTCGGCAGCGGTTTCCCCGCGTAATCCGGATCTTCCAGCACTTTGGCGTCGGTATAGCCGTAGCTGGCAATCATGCTGAGGTTATCGGTAATTGACCCGGCCAGATCCACCTCCACCCCCTGGGAACGCACCTTGCCCGCGGTTTTCGCCACCGTCTCATCGCCAATACTCTCGGTGTACAGCACGTTGCGCTTATGGATATCAAACAGCGCGATATTGGCGGTAATGCCCTCCAGCAGGTCGAATTTGGCGCCCACTTCGTAGGCGGTGGACTCTTCCGGCGGCAGCTCGCCGATATAGCTGGCGATCGACGACTGCGGCATAAACGACTGGGCGACGTTGGCGAACAGCGACACGTTCGGCGTCACTTTGTAGACCAGGCCGGCTTTCGGCGTCCATTTCTCATCGCGGCTGTCGGTATTGACGTTAAACGGTCGGCCTTTACCGGCGTACTGGGTGTAATACTGGTAGCGCACGCCGGCGACGGCGATCCAGTTGTCGGTGAGGTACAGCGCGTCCTGCACGTAAGCGGCATAGCTCTCCTGCTGGATCCGCTGATCGCTGTCGGACGCGGAGACGGTATTGCAGGTGTCCAGGGTGCCGTAGACCGGATGATAGATGTTAAAGCCTTTCACGTTCTTGCAGCGCAGCATATCGGTGCGCAGCAGATCGTAATTCTCATAGGCGACGCCGGTCAGCAGTTCGTTATAAAAGCCACCCACCACCACGTTGCCCTGCAGGTCGGCGCGGGTCGAGTGCATCTTCTGCGTGGAGCCATGGGTACCGTCAACCCGGCGGGTGAGGTTGCCGGTCGCCGAATCATAGGCCATCACCCGCGCCTGGTTATCGTTATAGTGATCCTGGCTGTAGCTGTAATCGAAGCGCGCGGTCCAGGCGTCGTTAAGGCGATACTCGGCGTTGAGCTGGGCGAGGTCGGAATAGCCATCGGTAATATTAAAGGCTTCATCGAAGCGGGTTTTGCGATCGACGTTCACCGCATGCCCGGTATTGAGATCGAAGATAGTGCCGCGGTCGAAGGGGGCGCTGTAGTCGCGGTGCGAATAGGACGCGGTCACCGTCGCCCGTTCACCAAACCAGGTCAGGGAAGGGGCGATAAAGCGGCTTTTGTTTTTACCAAAATTGCGCCAGTAATCCTCATTCTGGTATTCCCCAATCAGCCGGTACGCCAGATTTGTACCTTCGATGGGACCCGTGACGTCGACGCTGCCGGTGCCGCCGCCAAAGCTGGTGGACGTCGCGGAAACCGAACCAGAGAACTGCCGCTCAGGCCGTTTGGTGATGACGTTGATCAGCCCGCCGGGGTCGAGAATACCGTACAGCGTCGAAGCTGGCCCCTTCAGGACTTCCACCCGTTCGGTGGCGGCGTTAAAACTGCGCGGCAGCACGGTGCGCAGGCCGTTGGTCATGATCGAGCCGTCGCGGTTAGCGCCGAAGCCGCGGCGGGTAAAAGCGTCCTGGGTGCCGCCAAGGGTGTTGGTCTGCACCACGTTGGCTACGTTATACAGCGCCTCATCGAGCGAGGTGGCGTGCTGATCTTCGAGAACCCGATCGCTGACGGTATTCACCACCTGCGGAATATCCAGCAGCGGCATTGAGGTCAACGTCGCGGTAGAGGAGCTGAGCGGTTGATAGCCGCTGGTGGCGCTCTGCCGGGCGTCGTTGGCCACCACGATGATGGTCTCTTCCGCATCGTTGTTATCTTTCGCCGCGTGATTTTCCGCGGCCATTAATCCCGGTGAGGCTAAAAAAAGAAGCGAAAAAAGCGCCCGCCCTTGCAACGAGGTGAAGGCGACATGGGGTTGAGTCATTATCTTTTTCTCGTGAACGAATCTGCCTTTGCGGTCAGATAAAGCCAATAAAATCATTGCCCTGAATAATAAAAACACGTGGTTTAGCGTCTGAACGCGCCTTTATATGTGTAATTGAGAATCATTCAACCATGAAGGAATGTAGTAGTAAACGTTAGGCAAGATAAAATTTCAGCGGCGAGGAACAGGACGTTTTAAACGCCTCCAGTAGGGAGCATTATGTAGTTATCGCTTTGATATTGTTTTATTTTAATTCTATTGCGTTGGCGCAGCCTCGCTGTAGTCAGCGTCCCCGCAGGAAGACGATGGCGACTATTGACTACTACATTCATCCCCGTCATGATCAAAAGAGAATGAGATTTATTTTGATTTGACTGCAGAATGTCCAGCCATCGCCTGGAACGCTGCGGCGCAGGAGCGAGTTATGCCACAGCGGGTGACACCTGCAGTGCAGGGGATCGTACTGGATGCCCTGTCAGCCGGCTACGGCCAGACCCTGATCGTTGACGACATCAACCTGACCATCCCCAGCGGCAAAATGACGGTGCTGGCAGGGGCGAACGGCTCCGGCAAATCAACGCTGTTGTCGACTATCGCCAGGATGCTGAAGCCGCTCGGCGGCTGCGTGCGTCTGGACGGGCAAGCCATTCATCAGATGCCGACGAAGGCCGTCTCGCGCCAGCTCGGGATCCTGCCGCAATCGCCGCTGACCCCGGAAGGGTTAACGGTTTTCGAGCTGGTCTCGCGTGGGCGCTATCCGTGGCAGGGTCTGATGCGCCAGTGGTCAGACGCCGATGAGCTGGCGGTGGAGGAGGCGCTGCGCTTAACGGGCACCCGCGAGTTCGCTCATCTGCCGTTGGACAGCCTCTCCGGCGGCCAGCGTCAGCGCTGCTGGATCGCCATGGCGCTGGCCCAGCAAACGGCCACCATTCTGCTCGATGAGCCGACCACCTGGCTCGATCTGCGCTATCAGGTCGATATCCTCGAGCTGCTCCAGACCCTGACCCGCGAACATGGCCGCACGGTGGTGACGGTGCTCCATGACCTCAACTTTGCCGTGAACTACGCCGATCTGCTGGTGTTTCTCAAACAGGGGCGCATCGCCGGTACGATTAGCGACAACGAAGTCTGTAGCCCTGAGCTGATTAAACGCGTGTTTGACGTTGACGTGCAGATGTCGATTAACCCGCAAACCGGCAAACCCTTCTTTATGCCGTTTCGCGCCCGCCAGGCGGCGGCGCAATGAGCGTGACTATCCTGCTTTCCGCGCGGCGGCGCGCCCGTCCCCGACTGGCGCTGCTCCTGCTTACGCTGCTGCTTATCGCCGGTTCGCTGGTGCATCTTGGCCTGGGCGCCCGCTGGATCGCCCCGCAGACGGTGCTGCAGGCGCTGCTGGAGTACAATCCGCGCAATTTCGAGCAGCGGATTATCGTCGAACTGCGCCTGGTGCGGCTGGCGGCGGCGCTGCTGACCGGCGCGGCGCTCGGCGTCGCCGGGCTGCTGCTGCAGACGGTGATCCGCAACCCGCTGGGCGAGCCGCATATCCTCGGCCTTAACGCCGGCGCGTCGCTGGCAGTGGTGGCGACCTCCGCGCTGGGGCTCTCTCTCGGCGCTTTCCCCGCCGCGCGGCCGCTGACCGCCGCCTGCGGCGCGGCGCTGCTGTTCGGCGGGGTGATGGTGCTGGCCTCTGCCGGTCGCGGCGGAGCGACGCCGCTGCGCATCACGCTGTGCGGGGTAGCGCTGTCGGCGTTTGCGTCGGCGGTGACGGCGGCGATATTAATTCTCGATGAACAAACGCTGCTGGCGATGCGCACCTGGCTGGCGGGCGATCTGGCCGGGCTGAACTGGAGCACGCTGTGGACGGCGCTGGTCCCGGCGCTGATCGGCCTTGGCGTCGCGCTGTTCCTTGCCCCGCGCCTTAACGTGCTGGCGCTGGGGGATAAGGTGGCGCTGGGCCTCGGCGTGAACCTCGTCCAGACGCGGCTGCTGGGCCTGCTGGCGATTGCGCTGCTCTGCGGCGCGGCGGTGGCGGTGGCCGGACCGATCGGCTTCGTCGGGCTGGTGGTGCCGCACGTGGTGCGCCGTCTGGTGACGGAAGATATCCGCCTGGCGCTGCCCCTGGCGGCGCCGGTAGGGGCGCTGGTGCTGCTCCTGGCAGATATCGCCGCCCGGACGCTGGTCGCGCCGCAGGAGCTGGCCACCGGGGCGATGACCGCCCTGGTGGGCGCACCGCTGTTTATCTTTATCGCCGCGAGGTTTTTTAAATGACGCGCGCCGTTCACCGGGCCGGTTTTCGGCCGCTGCTTTTCGCTTCCCGCCAGCTGCTGCTGCGCCCGGCGGCGCTGAAAATTGCCGCCTTTATGCTGCTGATGCTGCTGGCGCTCGGGCTGTACAGCCTCAGCCGCGGCAGCTATCCGCTGCCCGCGTCGACGCTGGCGCAGGCCCTGCTGGCGCCACAGGAGATGGGCGAGCAGCCGCGCTTTATTCTGTTTGATATTCGCCTGCCGCGGATCCTGATGGCGCTGCTGTGCGGGGCCATGCTGGGGCTGGCCGGCGCGGCGATGCAGAGTATCACCCGCAACGGGCTGGCCGACCCGGGGCTGATCGGCGTTAAAGAGGGGGCCAGCATCGTGGTCCTGGCGCTGGTGCTGTTTTTCCCGGCGGTAGGCCTGGTCTGGCGGCCGCTGGCGGGGATGGTCGGTGGCGTGGCGGTGGCCCTGCTGGTCCTGACGCTGGCCCGCGACTGTTCGCGGCCGCGCTTTATTTTAATTGGCATCGGCGTCTCCTGGACCCTGGCGGCGGCGGTCGGCATCTTTATGACCACCGCCGACGTACGCGACGTGCAGACGGCGATGATCTGGCTGGCGGGCAGCCTGCAGGCCGCCACCTGGCCGCTGCTGGCGGTGGCCTTTTGCTGGGCGCTGCCCGGGGCCATCATCCTGTTCTGTACCGCCCGGGCGGCGGACGCGGCGCTGCTGGGCGACCGAACCGCCATCGGCCTCGGGGTGCGTCTGCAGCAGTTGACTCTGCTGCGCTTTTTCGCCCCGGTGCTGCTGACCTCGGCCAGCGTCTCCTGCGTCGGCAGCCTGGGCTTTGTGGGCCTGATGGCGCCGCATATGGCGCGTTTCGTGCTGCGCGGCGGCCAGGTCTCGCTGCTGAGCGGCAGCGCCCTGATTGGCGCCTTGCTGGTGCTGGCGACCGATACCCTTGGCCGGTTGGCGTTTGCGCCGCTGCAGATCCCGGCGGGGATTGTGATTGCCCTGGTGGGCTGCCCGTTCTTTGTTGTCTTGCTCTGGCGTCGCCGTGATGCCCTTTAATCAGGAAGGTATTATGCGTTGGTTCGTCTCATTGCTGCTGTTGCTGACGGGGGCCGTCAGCGCCGCCGACCCACAAACTCAAACTTTTACCGATGATTTAGGCCGCACGGTCACCGTCCCGCTGCATCCGCAGCGCATTGTTTCGATGCACGATCTCGATATTACTATTCCGCTGATTGAGCTCGGGGCGCCACCGATCGCCAGCCACGGCCGCACGCGCCCGGACGGCAGCCACTATCTGCGCTCCAGCGCCCAGCTCACCGGTGTCGATTTCGATAACAGCGATATCCGCTTTATTGGCACCGCCGATATCGATCTGGAAGCGGTGGCTGCCGTCAGGCCGGATCTGATCATCACCGAGCCCAGTCGCCACGTGTCCGTGGAGCAGCTGGAGAAGATTGCCCCGACGGTGAGTATCGACCATCTAGAGGGCAGCGCCCCGGAGATTTACCGCAAGCTGGCCCAGCTGACCAGCACCCAGCCGCGGCTGGCGATCCTTGAGCGTCGCTATCAGGAACAAATCAAGCAGCTGAAAGCGATGGTCAACCCTTCTCAGTACACCGTCTCGGTGATCCAGGCGAACAATGGCAAGGTCACGGTGCATCATTCGTATCATGCCCTGGGCCGGGTGCTGCGCGACGCCGGGTTCCGCTTTCCGCCGCTGATTGAGCGGATCCCCGACGGCCAGCGCATTGACGTCAGCGCGGAACAGCTGCCGGAGCTGGACGCCGATTTTGTCTTCGCCACCTGGCGGTCGGATACTGGCGGTAAGCCGCAGGATGAGCTGCAGGCGATGGAAGCGGTGATGCCCGGCTGGTGCGACTTTATGCGCGCCTGCCGCACAGGGCACTATATTTTGCTGCCGCGGGAGGAGGTGATCTCCAACTCCTACGCCGCGCTCTCCCTGATGGTGGCCCAGGTGCAGTCGCATATTGCCGGCAGGCCGCTCCCGGCGGAGGCCAAATGAAAAGCGCGGTAAAAAAAGAGAAGGGGCGGGTCGACCTGTTCGGCGAACGCTATCGCGCCCGGGCGCATCAGCTCTCTCCCCGACTGCGGGCCGTGGTCAGCTATATCAACGACAACCGCGAGGTGGTGCTGGAGCAGACGGCGATGGAGATCGCCGCTGCGACCCAGACCTCCGACGCCACGGTGGTGCGCGCCATCCAGGCGCTGGGCTTCGCCGGGCTGCGCGAGCTTAAGCAGACCATGGAGCGCTGGTTCGGCACCTCGGTCACCTCGGCGGAAAAGATGCGCTCCACGGTCACCGCGCTCTCCAGCGACGTCAATTCCAGTATTGATTTTGTGCTGGAAGGCCATCAACGGGTTTGCGAGGTCCTGTCGCGGGCCGACAACCGCGCGGCGGTGGCTCAGGCGGTGGCATTGCTCAGCGACGCACGCCAGGTGGGGATCTTCGGTATCGGCGCCTCGGGGATCCTCGCCGAATACACCGCCCGGCTGTTCAGCCGCATTGGCCTGCCGGCGTATGTGATGAACCGCACGGGTTTCAGCCTCGCCGAGCAGCTCATCGGCCTGCAGCGCGGCGATGTGCTGATCATGATGGGGCAAAAATCGCCCCATCGTGAGGGGATGACCACCCTGCGCGAGGCGAAGCGCTTGGGTATTCCGACCATCCTGCTGACCCAGGCGGTGGACTCGCGCTTCAGCCAGGAGGCGCAGGTGGTGATTGACGTCCCGCGCGGCGGGGACAGTAGCCGGATGCCGCTGCACGGCACGGTGCTGGTCTGTCTGGAGATGATTGTTCTGTCGGTGGCCTCCACCACGCCACAAAAAACGGTGAAATCCCTGAAGCGAATCAACGACCTGCACCGGGCCATTGGTAAATCCGGCGGTAAACGCGGCAGTTGATAAGATAATTCACCAACGGGAAGGTTTCCGGTTGCATATAAAAGTCAGTGTGTGTATTTTTATGCAAAATAAATGCATAAAAAGGAAATCTCATGGTCAAGAATTTGCTCAAAGCGTGTTTCATGATGGCCGCGCTGACGGCAGCCGGACAGGCGGCTGCGGAAACCTATACCGTCGGCTCCGGCGGCACCTACCGGCCGTTTGAATTTGAAAACAGCCAGAAACAGCTGGAAGGTTTCGACATCGACATCATCAAGGCCATCGCCAAAGCCGAAGGCTTTGACGTCAAGCTGGTCAATACCCCCTGGGAAGGCATCTTCGCCACGCTGAACACCGGCGACCGCGACATCATCATCTCCGGGATCACCATCACCGATAAACGCAAACAGATGGTCGATTTCTCCGCGCCGTACTTCCCGGCTGAGCAGTCTATCGTCGTCGCCCAGGACTCGAAGGTGGATTCGCTGGCGGCCCTGAAAAACGAGAAGGTCGGGGTGGTGAACTCCAGCACCGGCGATATCGTGGTTTCTGAGGTGCTGGGCAAGAACAGCACGGCGATCAAGCGCTTCGACAATACCCCGCTGATGCTCCAGGAACTGTTCGAGGACGGCGTCAGCGCCGCGGTGGGTGACGTCGGGGTGGTGAAGTACTACATCAAACAGCACCCGGAGAAGCAGTTCAAGCTGGTGCCGGATGCCAAATTCGAACGTCAGTATTTCGGTATCGCGGTGGCGAAAGGCAACAGCGAACTGCTGGGCAAAATCAACGCCGGTCTGCAGAAGATCGTTGCCGACGGGACTTACGCCAAAATCTATAAAACCTGGTTCGACGACAACGTGCCGACGCTGCCAGCGCAATAAGCCACCTTTTTCAGTGACCACGGCTATCGCCCAGGCGATAGCCGTATTTTTTAGGGAAGGACTATGACGGGATTCCGTTGGGAGATCATCGAGGAGTACGGCCCGCTGTTTGTGGACGGCGCCCTGATGACGATTAAATGTACCATTATCTGCGTGATCCTCGGGACGCTGTGGGGGTTAACCCTCGGTCTCGGACGGATGGCGAAGGCCGAGCACGGGCCGTGGAAATATATTCTCCGCTACCTGGTGCAGTTTCCGGTGCGCTTTTACGTTAGCGCCTTCCGCGGTACGCCGCTGTTCGTGCAGATCATGGTGGTGCACTTTGCGCTGGTGCCGCTATTTATCAACCCGCGCGACGGCCTGCTGGTGACCAGCGGCCTGATGAGCGCCGACTTTGCCCGCGAGCTGCGTGCCAGCTACGGGGCGTTCCTCTCCTGCATCGTGGCGATCACCCTTAACGCCGGGGCCTATGTGTCGGAGATTTTCCGCGCCGGCATCCAGTCGATCGACAAAGGGCAGATGGAGGCCTCCCGCGCGCTGGGCATGCCGTGGTGGAAAACCATGCGCAAGGTTATCCTGCCGCAGGCGTTTCGCCGCATTCTGCCACCGTTGGGCAACAACGCCATCGCCATTGTTAAAGACTCGTCGCTGGCCTCGGCGATTGGCCTGGCCGATCTGGCCTACGCCGCGCGCACCGTCTCCGGCGCCTACGCCACCTACTGGGAACCCTACCTGACCATCTCCCTGGTCTACTGGGTGATCACCTTCCTGCTGGCGCAGCTGGTTAACCGTCTGGAAAAGAGGTTTGGCAAAAGTGATTCACATTAATAACTTACATAAGCGCTTTGGCGACAGCCACGTGCTGCGCGGCATCAGCTGCGATATTAAACCGCAGGAAGTGGTGTGCATCATCGGCCCGTCCGGCTCGGGGAAAAGTACCTTCCTGCGCTGTATGAACGCCCTGGAGACAGTCAGCGAAGGCGAGGTGGTGGTCAACGGCTTTGCCGCTCACGACCGCACTACCGACCTCAACAAGATGCGCGAAAGCGTTGGCATGGTGTTCCAGCGCTTTAACCTGTTCCCGCATATGACGGTGCTGGAAAACCTGATTATGGCGCCGATGAATCTGCGCAATATGCCGCGCCAGCAGGCGGTCGACCTGGCGGAAGCCTTGCTGGCGAAGGTGGGCTTAAGCGATAAGCGCGACGCCTGGCCCTCGAGCCTGTCCGGCGGCCAGCAGCAGCGGGTAGCCATCGCCCGCGCGCTGGCGATGAAGCCGTCGATTATGCTGTTTGATGAGCCCACTTCGGCGCTGGATCCGGAGCTGGTGGGCGACGTGCTGGAGGTAATGAAAAACCTCGCCAGCGAGGGGATGACCATGGTGATCGTGACACACGAAATGGGCTTTGCCCGCGAAGTGGCCGACCGGGTGATCTTCATCGACCAGGGCGTGATTCAGGAAGAGGGCAAGCCGGGGCAGATCTTTAGCGCGCCGAGCAACCCACGCACCGCCGCGTTCCTCAGCAAGGTGCTGTAAACCGAGCGGGCTGGCGCCAGGCCAGCCCGCTGAGTGTTGTCAAATATATTGATGATGTTTTTCATCATCAGTATAAACATTGACTGAACTCATATATCCCGCGATAACCCCTTTGTTAATCTCCGGGTATCGCTTTGGGCTTCTTCAGGAATATAACGTTGGAAATCTTTTTTTAACCCACTGAAAAATAGAGACTAACTATTTTTCATACGCCAAAAATCATGGTCCGTTAATGACGGACTCGGTTTCGTATGGGTTAAAAAAGGTACGTTATGACAGTTACATGGACGGTCACGCCCGTGGGGTATCAGCACATTGCTAAACGCTGCCCCGCCTGCAATGTAAAACGCGACTTCGCACCTTCCGGCGCCATCCGGGTGAATTCGCAAAAGAAGCTGCTGGATATCTGGAGCATCTATAAATGCACGCACTGCGATTACACGTGGAATATCGCCCTGTTTTCCAGGCTGCACGTCAGCAAGATAAACCGTAAACTGCTTCAGCGCTTGATGCAGAACGATGCAGCTATGGTTCACTATTATGCCGCTGACCTCGCGACGCTGAAGCGCAACCGCGCCGAGCCGTCGGGGCAACCTGATTTTCGTATTCATGAGCAATGGTCGGTGACGCTGATGGCGTGCCCGCGGATAACGGTGCGCGTCAGAGTCAGTCGGCCATTTCGCATCAGCCTGCTATCAATACTGAAAAAACAGCTCAAGCTGAGTACGGCTGAAATCCGGTGGTTGGTCGCGACAGGGCATATCGAGGGTATTCCACTAAAACAGCTCAAGACGAAAAAGCTGAAGGCGATGGAATATCATTTTCAGCTGGCGGCGGAAACGCTGTATGCGCGACGCCGGATTACGTTATCACTTCGCGGTAGATAACTCGTCGGGGAGAGAAGTCGTAGCGCTTTAACCGCGGTTTTTCGTGATTCTCAATGAAATCAGGACGGCGAAGTCGGCCGTCCTGAATGACGCATTACTGCCTGAAAAAGGCACTTCCGCATCAGCCATTCAAGCTGCCGACGCATAATAAACAAACGCCAGCTTATTGCCGTCGGGATCGCGGACGTAGGCGCTGTGAAAGCCGTTGCCATATTGTGGGCGATGACCGGGAGCGCCTTCGTCACGTCCGCCGAGTTGCAGGGCGAGGGCATGCAGTTCCGCAATATGTTCGACGGAGCGGGCGTTAAGCGCCACCATCGTTCCATTACCCACCCCGGCAGGCTGCAGGTCAAAAGGAACGCCCACGCACAGCCCACAGGTGTGGTTGCCATTGAAGGTGCCCCATGATGCTCCCTGTTCGTTACGGCCGGCTTTGGGCTGCCCCAGCAGCGCCATTAACGGGTCATAGAACTTGATGGCGCGTGGCAGGTCATTGGTTCCCAACATGATGTATGAAAACATAGTGTCCTCCTGTTGCGGGCAAAAAGGTGTCTTTCGCCCGCTTACTGCGTGAAGCTGATCGCAACAGACCCGGCGCTGCGCTCAGCCTCGCCATGGTAGACCGCCTCAATATTATTCCCCTGCGGATCCAGCACAAAAGCGGCATAGTAACCAGGATGATAGTGTCGTTCGCCAGGCGCGCCGTTATCGCGGCCGCCATGGGTCAGCGCCGCATGGTAAAAAGCGTCCACCCTGTCACGATCTCTGGCCTGGAACGCCAGGTGGTGGCGTCCTGTCAGTTTCCCGGCAGCCTCCGGGCTGTGGCGTGAGGCCACCACCAGTTCGTCGGCCAGCAAGTAGTCATTAGCAGTGGTAATAACCGGGATCTCCAGCGCCGACAGTACGGCAGTATAGAAGTCTTTGCTTGCCTCAAAGTCTTCGACAACCAGCAGGATATGATCGATCAATCTGCCACGATGTAACGTCATGCTTTCCATGGAATTTCCTCTCGGCAGGGGGCCGGCAATGGTTATAGCAGTGAGCCAGCAGGAACAGGATTCCCTCAGGTAAGGGCCATAAAAAAAGGGCTGGCGCCAGGCCAGCCCGTCAGGACTACTGCGCGGACTCCGTCGCTTCGTCCATGTCGTCTTCCTGCTCGCTGGCGAGCAGGATTTTCTCGTTTTTGCACAGACACTGAATCAGCAGGAACAGCACGCCGCTGGCCACCAGGGTGGCGATCAGGCCATCGTAGCCGGTGATGCCGATCAGCATGCCGCTGACTACCGGCCCGGCGACGCTGCCGGCGGACCAGAAAAAGCCGAACAGGGCGTTAATCATAATCAGCTTCTGTCCGCTGAAGGTTTTCCCCGCCCGCACCAGCGACAGGGTATAAAGCGCCCCCGCCGCGGCGCCCAGCAGCAGGCAAATGGCCATCAGCTGAATGCGCGAACCGAGCATCAGCGGCAGGGCCAGCAGCGACAGGCTGAAAACCACCGCGCAGGCCAGATGCACGCGGCGAATGCCGACCCGGTCGGCCAGCCAGCCGAGCGGGGTCTGGAACATCGCATCCCCGGTAAGCACCACGGTCACCAGCAGCACCGCCATTCCTTCATTAAGCCCTTTATCCATACCGTACAGTGGCAGCAGGGCGAGGATGCTGGCGTCGAAGAAGGCGAAGCAGAAGACCCCGGAGGCCAGTACCGGCAGGAAGGCGCCGAGGCTGCGCCAGCTGGCGCGCTCCCCAAGGCTTTCGCGGGTGCCGGTGGGCAGATGGCGCAGCATCAGCAGGCAGACGGCGGTGACCGCGACGATCGCCATCAGCGCCGAGGCCTGCCAGGCAGGGCCGACGGAGATCAGCAGCGGCCCGGCCAGCTGGCAGCCGGTAAAGGCCGAGGCGTAGATACCGGTGAGGGTGGCGCGCTGGTTGCCTGCCGCGCCGCCGGTGATCCAGCTTTCACCGAGGACGATAATGACCCCGGAGGCCAGGCCGGTCAGCAGGCGCGGCAGCAGAAGCAGCGTCATATCGGTGGTCATGCATGAGGCGATGGTCGCCAGCGCCAGCAGGATCAAACTGCCGCTCAGCAGCACGCCCATCTCAACGCGCCGGCACAGCGCAGGAGAGAGGAAAGAGGAGATCATCATGCCGGCGGGCGGCAGGGCGGCCAGCAGGCCGACATACAGCGGCGCGATCTGCTGCTGCGCCAGCTCAAGACTGATTAACGGCACCGTATAGCCGGTGATAAATCCCACGAGCGACGCGGCCATGATCATCGCCAGCGTGGGAGCAAGACGATTCTGGTCTGGGTTAAACATTTTATTTCCGATGACGGAGAGGTCAGTAGTGGATCCTTCGGCAAATTGCCGTCCTGAGCTGCATAATAATTAATCGCCTGGCCGTTGTCACCGTTGAAATCACTACCAAAAAAGGACCGCCGGGCGACGGCAGGCCTGTACGCCGCGCCGCCGCCGCATTTCGTGACGTTGTCAGCGTGTTAACGACAGGATATAACGGAGGGAGCGGCAGCGAACCGACGCCGGTGAGCGACGGGTAAAAACGCAACGCATGACCAAATTATTCAGCATTACGCTATGCAGGAAAGGAGTAATACATGGCCGTATCGCCGTCACTGATCGCCGAAGCCACAGGCTGGCGACGTGAGTTTCACGCCGCGCCTGAGCTCGGATATCAGGAGCAGGAGACCTCGCGCCGCGTCGCCGAGCTGCTGGCATCGTTTGGCCTGCAGGTTCATCGCGGGCTGGCCGGCACCGGCGTCGTGGCGACGCTGGAAAACGGCCCCGGGCCGGTCATCGGCCTGCGCGCCGATATGGACGCCCTGCCGATCACCGAGCTGGGGAGCGTCAGTTACCGTTCGCGCCGCGCCGGGGTCATGCACGCCTGCGGCCACGATGGCCACACCGCGATGCTGCTGGCGGCCGCCGCCCATCTGGCGCAGACCCGTCAGTTCAGCGGCACCGTCCACTTTGTTTTCCAGCCAGCGGAAGAGAACCTCGGCGGCGCGCGCAAAATGGTGGAAGAGGGGTTATTCGAACGCTTCCCGATGGATGCGATTTACGCGCTGCATAACTGGCCGGGGATCCCGCTTGGCGAAGTGGCGCTCAGCGATGGCGCGATGATGGCCTCCCTCGACGCCTTCGAGATCACCCTGCGCGGCAAAAGCTGCCATGCGGCGATGCCGGAGAGCGGGGCCGATCCGATCGTCGCTGCGGCGCAGCTGATTATGGCGCTGCAGACCATTCCTTCCCGCCGCCTGTCACCACAGGATTCGGCGGTGGTCAGCATCACCCAGATAAACGGCGGCGAGGCGATCAACGTCCTGCCGGACACCGTGGTGCTGCGCGGCACCTTCCGCTGCCTGAGCAATCGCGTTCGCGCCCGCGTGCGGGAGCTTATCGAAAGCTATGTGGCGACCCAGCCACAGGTGTCCGATGTGCAGGGCGAGATTAGCTGGTTTCCGGGGTATCCGGTGACCAAAAACCATGCGCCCCAGGCGCAGCTGCTGCGCGAGGTGGCGGTCGCCACCCTTGGCGCGGAGGCGGTGCGCTGGAACCAGGCGCCGTCGATGGCCTCAGAGGATTTCGCCTGCATGCTGGAGGCCTGTCCGGGGGCCTATTTCTGGATCGGCACCGATGGCGAAACGCCGTCGAAGCCGCTGCATAACGCCAGCTATGACTTTAACGATGCGCTGATTAGCCACGGGGTGGCGATGTGGGTGGCGCTGGTGGAGAAACAGCTGCCGGCGGCGTAACCCACCGGCAGCGGCAGCAGGGAGCGCGCGCTCCCTGAGGTCAGACGTCGGCGGCGGCTTTCAGTCGCGCCTTCATGTCGCTGTAGGCCGTCCAGGCATAGCGCTCCGCCCACTGCTGGTCGGCTATCGCTTCCACTTTCACCGCACAGTATTTGGTTTCCGGCGTTTTGGAGATCGGATCGAGGTTATCCTGGGTCAGCTCATTGCAGGCGCCCACCCACCACTGATAGGTCATATAGACCGCGCCCGGGTTGATGCGATCGCTGAGGTCGGCGCGGGTGATGACTTTCCCGCGTCGGGAGCTGACCCACACCAGCTGTTTGTCAGCGATCCCCAGCCGTTGCGCATCCACCGGATTTATCTGCACCCGTCCCGGCTCGTCGGCCAGCGACTGCAGCGCGGCGCAGTTGCCGGTCATCGAGCGGCAGGAGTAGTGCCCCACCTCCCGCACCGTGCAGAGCACCAGCGGCCATTCATCATCCGGACGCTCCGCCGGCGCGCGCCAGGCGGTGGCGAACAGCTGCCCTTTACCCGATGGGGTGTCGAAGCGGTTGTCTTTATACAGCCACGGCGTGCCGGGGTGGTCGAGGGTCGGGCACGGCCACTGAACATGGCCCATATCGCCCATTTTCTCCCAGGTCACGCCGTAGAAAAGCGGGCAGAGCTCGCGCATCTCGTCCCAGATCTGCTGGTTGTTCTCATAGTGCATCGGATAGCCCATTTCGCTGGCCAGCAGACTGATGATCTCCCAGTCGCGCTTCACATTCCCCGCCGGAGGGATTGCCTGTTCAAACCGCTGAAACCCGCGGTCGGCGCAGGTGAAGACGCCACCGTGCTCGCCCCAGGAGGTGGCCGGCAGCAGGACATCGGCAATCTCCGCCGTTTTGGTCATGAAGATATCCTGCACCACCACGAAGTCCAGCGCCTCGATGCCTTTGCGCACCAGGCCGAGGTCGGCTTCGGTCTGCAGCGGATCTTCACCCATGATGTAGTAGGCTTTGATCTCGCCGGTCAGCGCTTTATGCGGCACTTCGGTGATGCGGGTGCCGACCTGGTCATCCATCTGCGCCGGGTCGATCCCCCAGGCGGCGGCGAATTTGGCCCGCACGGCGGGGTCGGTGACCTCCTGATAGCCGGGGAACAGGTTCGGCAGCACGCCCATATCGCAGGCGCCCTGCACATTATTTTGCCCACGAACCGGGCCCACACCGACGTTCGCCCGCCCCAGGTTGCCGGTGAGCAGCGCCAGGCTTGCCAGGCCGCGCACCACGTCCACCGCCTGGCCAAACTGGGTGACCCCCATGCCCCACATAATGGTGGCGGAAGGGGCGGCGGCAAACATGCGCATCGCCTCGCGAATTGCCTGCGCGCTGACCCCGACAATCTCTTCCACTGCTTCCGGGGCGTAATCCTTCACCGCCTCGCGGTAGGCGTCCAGCCCTTCGGTGTAGCGTTCGACATAGGCTTTGTTGTACAGCTCCTCCTCCAGCAGCACATAGCCGAAGGCGTTCACCAGCGCCATATTGCTGCCGTTGTTGAGCTGCAGATGACGGTCGGCTATGCGTGCGGTTTCAATGCGTCGCGGATCGCAGACGATGATTTTGGCGCCGTTGTCCCGGGCCTTGATTACCCGGCGGGCGACGATGGGATGGGAGTCGGCGCAGTTGTAGCCAAAGACCAGCAGGCACTTCGAGTTTTCGATGTCGCTTATCGAATTGCTCATCGCCCCGTTGCCCAGCGCCTGCTGTAGCCCGGCGACGGAAGGGCCGTGGCAGACGCGGGCGCAGCAGTCGACGTTATTGGTGTTCAGCACCGCGCGAGCGAACTTTTGCATCACATAGTTGGTTTCGTTGCCGGTGCCGCGCGAGGAGCCGGTGGTCATGATGGCGCGCGGGCCATGCTTCTCTTTAATCTCCCTGAGCTTGCTGGCGGTATAGCGAATCGCCTCCTGCCAGCTGACCGGCGTAAAGGCGCCGCCTTTCTGGTAGCGGATCATTGGTTGTTTAAGACGGGGCGTCAGGAGCTGCGTGTCGTTCAGAAAATCCCAGCCGTAATAGCCTTTCAGGCACAGCTGGTTCTGGTTGGTGACGCCGTCGGCGGCTTCCGCGCGAATGATTTTATTGTTGTCGACAACCAGTTTAAGTTTGCAACCCGCCCCGCAGTAGGGGCACACGCTCGTGATTTTTTTCATCAGTAACAGACCTGTTAACAGTGAACAGAGGATCGCTGTCGCGCCGGGCCCGACGGGCAACGATCGCGGTATCGCCTGGTGGTGATGCGGACGCAGGCCCGCTGCGCTATGCAGGTCTCGTGCCAGATTTTAATGTGTTGATTTGTAATGAAAAACTTCAGATGGATGATGACGGGAGCGTGACCTCGTCACTAATGACGATGACGCAGAGCGCCGACGTCAGACGCTCTGCGGGGGAAAACGCCGCTACGCGAGAGGGCGGCAGCGGGTGATATGCGACTCGCTCAGGCCGACGTCGCGTGCGGCGGCGCAGATTGCCTGCCAGCTGCCCGCATCCAGCGGGATCCCCTCGGCCAGGCGCGCTTCGCGGTTGGCGGCTTCCCATTCGCCGGGGGCCAGCACCGGGGCATCGGGATCGTGCGGCGACTGTTTACACCATGCGATAAAGGCCTCCGTCTGCGCCTGGCTGTCCGGGGCATCGAACGCGTCCGGGCGCAGGATCACGGTGGTCATGCAGTTAAAGATGGCGTCGACGCTGGTCTGCAGGCTTTCCTGATGGGTGGTTTGCCCCCCGGAGAGCGCGCCGCCGAGCACTTCACACAGCGTCGCCAGGGCATAGCCTTTGTGCTGGGCGAAGGTGAGCAGGGCGCCCAGCGGCGAGGT
This sequence comes from Klebsiella sp. 54, assembly GCF_018223875.1. NCBI lineage: Bacteria > Pseudomonadati > Pseudomonadota > Gammaproteobacteria > Enterobacterales > Enterobacteriaceae > Klebsiella > Klebsiella sp. 54. The sequence goes on along the minus strand of NZ_JAGRRA010000015.1, from coordinate 71,489 downwards.
TTGCATCACCGCCGGATCGGTGGTGGGCAACCCCTCGGCGTCGATCAGGCAGCCGGGGGCCACGGCTTCCCCTTTGTGCCAGGCGACGCGGGTTTTTCCAAAGGCGATGGCGCTGGTGGCGTAGTCCAGCAGCAGCGGCGGATGGCCCTCTCGCGGAAACACCACGCACAGGGGGTTGGTGCCGAAGCGACTGTCTTTTCCGCGGAACGGAGCGACCATCGGGTCGCCGATTACGCTGACGAAGTGAATGGAGATCAGTCCGGCGGCGGCGCACTGCTCGGCCCAGTAGCCGATGCGCCCGACGTGATGCGCATTGCGCAGGGCGATAGCCGCCATGCCGTGCTGCTTCGCCTTTTCGATACCTAACTGCATCGCTTCGTGGGCGACTACCTGGCCGAAGCCGGCGTTGCCGTCGAGGGTGACCACGGCGCCGGCATCTTTGGTGACCGTGGCGTGGCGGTTGAGCTGCAGAAAACCGCCGGCATGGGATTTCACATAGCTTGGGATCATCCCGACGCCATGGGAGTCATGCCCGGCCAGGTTGGCGGCGATCAGGTGGTCGGCGACCAGCGTCGCTTCTTCTGAGCGGCTGCCGAGATGGGTAAACAGTGAGACGACAAACTGATGCAGATCCGTCGCCAGAAAGCGGTGTCCTGTTGGCACTGATTCTCTCCTGTAGTCTGTTGTTATTTTGTTATGTTTGCCGTTTTATGCTGCGCCGCCCGGCGCAGAAGGTCAAGGGCGGGGGCTCCGGGCGTCACGCCACTGCGCCAGCGTCTGCGTTATACGCCAGACGATAAAAAACCGGTCCGCGATCGCGTTTTAATTAACGTCATAAACACCACATTTTTAAATTCTGCCACTGTCACAAAAGCCAGAAAAAAGCCAGCCCCGGCGTTGCAAGGGCAGCTGATACCACTATATGTTAAATTTGTGTTTATTAATTGATGATTAAAGGTTGGTATCATGTATAAGAAAATAAGTGGTTTAGTGGTTTCACTGACGGCCGTTTTCGCCTGTGCCGCCTGGGCGGAGGTGCCTGCGGGCTATCCGGCGGATTATCAAAAAACGGTTGATGCCGCCGTCAAAGAGGGCAAGGTGGTGATCTATTCCACAACCGATACCAAAGCCGCCGGGCCGTTAATTAAAGGATTCGAAGCGCAATATCCGGGCGTCAAAGTCGAATATAACGACATGAACAGCACCGAGCTGTATAACCGCTATATCAGCGAGCAGGCCGCCGGGGGCGGCAGCGGGGACGTGGTGTGGAGCTCATCGATGGATACGGCGCTGAAATTAGCCACCGAATACGCGGAACAATATGCCTCGCCGGAGGTGAAGCAATTGCCCGACTGGGCGGTGTGGCAGCAGAAAGCCTATGGCACCACCTACGAGCCGGTGGTATTTATCTATAACAAACGGCTGATCCCGCAGAATGAGGTTCCGGATTCGCATACCGCGCTGGCAAAATTGATCGCCAGCCAGGCCGATAAATTTAAAGGCAAAGTCACCACCTACGATATCGAAAAATCGGGCCTCGGCTTTATGCTGGCGGTGCAGGACAGCCAGGCCGACGCGAACTATTTTACCGACCTGGCGAATATCGCCAAAGGCGGCCTGACGGTGCAGTCTTCCACCGGCACGATGATGGAGCGCGTCTCCTCTGGCGAAAACCTGATCGGCTATAACATCCTTGGCTCCTATGCGGAAGCGCGGGCGAAAAACGATCCCTCTTTAGGCATTGCCTATCCGAAAGATTACGTGCTGGTGCTCTCCCGCGTCTCGTTTATTAGCCAGGGGAGCGAACATCCCAATGCGGCAAAATTGTGGCTGGACTATGTCCTGTCGGAAAAAGGCCAGCAGATCCTCGCCAGTCAGGCGGATATTCCCTCTATTCGTCGCGATATTGAAGGCAAAAATGATATCGACGGCATGACCGCGCTGCTGGGCAAAGCGTTAAAACCGATCCCGGTCAACGAAACGCTGCTGGATTATTTACAGCCGCAAAAACGTCTGCAGTTTATTAAACAATGGCGCAGCGCCGCCGCGAAATAATCCTCCCCCGGGGCATCGCCGATGCCCCTTATTCACACCCGGCGGGTTTATTCACCTGACCAAAGGGATGAACCATGAATGTATTACGCAGAAAGTGGCAGGGGCTGCCGCGCGGCGTGGTGGTGTGCATCACGGCGCTGGTGATTTATGTCCCGCTGTTATTTATTGTGGTGCAGAGTTTTCTCTCCGCGCCGTTCTTTTCCCGCTCCAAATCCTGGAGCCTGGAAGCCTTCGCCTTTATTTTTACCGACCCGGATTTTTATCTGGCGTTAAGGTCAGGCTTTATTCTGGCCTTTGGCCTGGTGATTATCGCCATTCCACTGGGCGGTATTTTGGCCTTTCTGATGGTACGCACCGATTTACCCGGCCGGCGTTTCATTGAGCCGCTGATCCTGGTGCCGATCTTCGTCTCGCCGATGGTGCTGGGCTTTGGCTACGTGGTGGCCGCCGGGCCGGTAGGCTTCTTTTCCCAGTGGGCGCAGCAGCTGATCGGCTTTGTGCCGTGGAATATCTACTCGATGTTCAGCATTGTGGTCATCGCCGGCTTAACCCACGTGCCGCACGCCTATCTTTATATCTCTTCGGCGCTGCGCAGCGTCGGTTCCGACGTGGAAGAGGCGGCGCGCACCGTCGGCGCCACGCCGCTGCAGGTGATGACCTCGGTGAGTCTGCCGATGGTGCGGCCGTCCATTCTTTACGCCTGCGTGCTGCTCTTTTTCCTCGGTCTGGAGGTCTTCGGTCTGATGCTGGTGCTGGGCGACCCCGAGGGCAACATGGTGCTGGCGACCTATCTCTACAAGCTGACCAATAAGCTCGGCACCCCCTCCTACCATCTGATGGCGGCGGTGGCGGTGGTGCTGATCTGCATCACCATCCCGCTGGTGATGCTCCAGCGGCGGCTGATGCGCACCGCCAACCGCTTTGTCACCATGAAGGGCAAGGCGTCGCAGGCGCGGGCGCTGCCGCTGGGCAAATGGCGCTGGGTGGCCGGGGCGGTGGTAGTGGCCTGGCTGACGGTGACCATCGGCGTGCCGCTGCTCGGCGTGGCGCTGCGCGCTTTTATCTCCAACTGGGGAGTCGGCGTGTCGCTGTGGGATGAGCTGTCGCTGACGACGTTCCACAATATCTGGCAGCAGCCCAACCTGCTGCGGGCGATCGTCAACTCGATGGCTATCGGCATCGTCGGCGGCGCGCTGGCGGTGATCTGCTATCTGTTTGTCGGTATCGCCATGCACCGCAAAGCGGACAACGTCACCCGCTTTCTTGATTACAGCGTACTGGTCCCGCGCGCGGTGCCGGGGCTGCTGGCCGGTCTGGCCTTCCTGTGGGTGTTCCTGTTTGTGCCGATGTGGCTCGATCAGTCGCTGAAGCACGGCTGGCTCTCGGCGCTGCCGGTGGCCGACTGGCTGCGGGAGCACCTTATCGTGCAGCTGCGTGCCCTGCGCAACACCATCTTCAGCGTCTGGCTGGCCTACACCGTGGTATGGATGGCTTATGGCCTGCGGCTCATCTCTTCGACGCTGCTGCAGGTGGGCCCGGAGCTGGAGGAGGCGGCGCGCAGCACCGGCGCCTCGCGGGGGCAGATCACCCGCCACGTCACCGTCCCGCTGTCGCGCTATGGGCTGATTGGCTCCTGGCTGCTGATGTTCCTGATCTTTGAGCGCGAATATTCCACCGGCGTCTATCTGCTGTCGCCGGGTACCGAAACCATCGGCTCGATGCTGGTGTCGCTGTGGGCGGCGGGGGCCATCGATATCGTCGCGGCGCTCTCCTTTATCAATATTCTGCTGGTGGTGATTGGCCTTGGCATCGCCCTGCGCTTTGGAGTGAAATTACATGATTGAGTTATCGGTAGAAAACCTGCATCTCACCTATGGCGACAACCCGGTGCTGAAAGGGGTGTCGATGACGCTCGGCCGGGGAGAGGTGGTGTCGTTGCTGGGGCCGTCGGGAAGCGGCAAAACCACGCTGCTGCGGGCGGTGGCCGGGCTGGAGAAGCCGACGAGCGGACGGATCGCCATCGGCAACCGCACGGTGTACGACGGCACGCCGCGCAGCGAAATCCCGGCCGAAGAGCGTAACCTCGGGCTGGTGTTCCAGTCCTATGCCCTGTGGCCGCACAAAACGGTGTTCGACAACGTGGCCTATCCGCTGAAGCTGCGTAAAGTCGCCGCCGGGGAGATAAAAGAGCGGGTGCAGCGCGTGCTGGATCAGCTGGGGCTCGGGCACCTTGGCAACCGCCATCCGTACCAGCTCTCCGGCGGCCAGCAGCAGCGGGTGGCTATCGGCCGGGCGCTGGTCTACAACCCGCCGGTGATCCTGCTGGATGAGCCGCTCTCCAACCTTGACGCCAAGCTGCGCGAAGAGGCGCGGGTGTTTCTGCGCGAGCTGATCGTCAAGCTGGGCCTGTCGGCACTGATGGTCACCCACGATCAGAATGAGGCGATGGCCATCTCGGATCGTATTCTGCTGCTGAACAATGGCGTCATCGAGCAGCAGGGGACGCCGCAGGAGATGTACGGCAGCCCGGCGACGCTGTTCGCCGCCGAGTTTATGGGCAGCAATAACCGCCTGCACGGCAAGGTAATGGCGCTGGAGAACGGCAGGGCGCGGATCGAAGGCGCCAGCTGGAGCCTGTGGGGGCGAGCGGGCGAGGGGGTTAGCGTCGGCGAGCCGGCGACGGCGGTGATCCGCGTCGAGCGCCTGCGTCTGGACGGCGCGGCGCAGGATAACAGTCTCCAGCTACCGCTGCTGACCAGCATGTACCTCGGCGACCGCTGGGAGTACCTGTTCCGCACCGAGGGCGACGATTTCCCGCTGCGCGCCTACGGAACGGCGCTGCGCGATGCCGAACACTGTCATCTGACGCTCCCGGCGGAGGATGTGTGGATTTTTCCGCAGCGGTAACCGCTGGTTAAGACGCCAGATGGCACACGGCTTCAATATTGTGCCCGTCTGGCGCAATCACAAAGGCGGCGTAATAACTGGCGTGGTAGTTTGGTCGTAACCCCGGCGCGCCGTTGTCCTTTCCTCCGGCGGCCAGCGCCGCCTGCCAGAAGGCATCGACCTGCTCGCGGCTGTCGGCGCGAAAGGCAATGTGCAGCGGCGCCGGTTTTTCCGTACTTTGATAGAGGCATAGAGAGACATCGCCGCTGCCGGCCAGCTCTGCGCCGTAGGTCGGCTCGCCTTCGCCGACCAGCGTTACGCCAAGCGGGGCAAGGGCTTGTAAAAAGAACGCTTTGCTCGCGGCATAATCACTGACGCCGAATTTCACATGATCGAACATATCTTCTCTTCTCCTGCGGATGGGATATCGCCAGCCGAACGCGTTAGCCGGGAAATAGATGCAAAATAGTTAACAACGGTTATTAACTTTTTTAACAGCTCAAAATGTTTAATTATTCCTAATACGAGTATTTACAGACGTTTAATCTGCCATGTACCATAAACAAAAAATAACATTTGTGATACAAGTCACTCTTTTTTGGCGCATGGGTAAGCTCAGCGCGGTGTGAACGCCGCCGGTTTACCGCCTCAAGGTTATGGCAGCACCCTTCTCACGATGACATTCCGGTGAATTTCTCTCCGATTTCCCGCGTTTCGTTGAGAATCGTCTACTATCCAAACGATAACCCTATAAATGATATCGCCTCTGGCGATGTTTTATCCGACTTGCCGGGCCGGGCCAGACGCTAAGCGGTTTAAAAGCGCAATGGTATCGGTTCCAGCACGACATTCACTGGTTTTGTCAGCGACAAAAACAGTAATTTTCAATGACAGGAATGTGATGATGTCGAGCGAGAAAACTAACAATTCCAGGCGTGATTTCCTGGTGAAGTCGATGGCGCTGATCCCGACGGTGGTGATCGGCGGCGCGGGAGCAGGGGCCATTGGCGTGGCCACCAGCGCGACCGCGCAGGCGGCCCCCGCTTCAGAGCCAGCCTCCGGGAACACGGCGGCGGCCAGCGACTGGAAGCCGCAGTTCTTCAACGATCGTGAGTGGGCGTTTATCAACGCCGCCGTCGCGCGCCTGATCCCAGCGGATGAACTTGGCCCCGGCGCTAAAGAGGCCGGCGTGCCGGAGTTTATCGACCGCCAGCTTAATACCCCTTACGCCACCGGCTCCATCTGGTATATGCAGGGGCCCTTCAACCCCGACGTGCCGAAAGAGATGGGCTATCAGCTGCCGCTGGTGCCCAAACAGATCTATAACCTCGGGATCGCCGACGCCGAGGCCTGGTGTCAGGACAAGTATCACAAGACCTTCGCTGAACTGAGCAACGAGCAACAGGACGAGGCGCTCGGCCTGTGGGAATCCGGCAAAGCCGAGTTCAAACAGCTTCCGGCCTCGCTGTTCTTCACCTATCTGCTGCAGAACACCCGAGAAGGCTTCTTCAGCGACCCGATCCATGGCGGTAATAAAGGCATGGTCGGCTGGACGCTGATTAATTTTCCCGGCGCGCGCGCCGACTTTATGGACTGGGTTGAACGGGGCGAACGCTACCCCTTCCCGCCGGTATCAATTAATGGGGAGAGGGCGTAATCATGGCCACCGTATTGAAAAAAACCGATGTCGCGATCGTCGGCTTCGGCTGGGTTGGGGCGATCATGGCCAAAGAGCTGACCGAAGCCGGGCTCAACGTCGTGGCGCTGGAGCGCGGTCCGATGCGCGACACCTGGCCGGACGGCGCCTATCCGCAGGTGATTGATGAGCTGACCTACAACATCCGCCGCAAGCTGTTCCAGGATCTGTCGAAAAGCACCGTCACCATCCGCCATAACACCAGCCAGCAGGCGGTGCCGTATCGCCAGCTGGCGGCTTTCCTGCCGGGTACCGGCGTGGGTGGGGCCGGGCTGCACTGGTCCGGCGTCCATTTCCGCGTCGATCCCATCGAACTGCGGATGCGCAGCCACTATGAAGAGCGCTACGGCAAAAACTTCATTCCCCAGGATATGATCATCCAGGATTTCGGCGTCACCTACGACGAGCTGGAACCGTTCTTCGATAAAGCGGAGAAAGTGTTCGGCACCTCCGGGACTGCCTGGTCGATCAAGGGCAAGGTCGTCGGTAAAGGCCGCGGCGGCAACGCTTTCGCCCCGGACCGCTCAGACGACTTCCCGCTGCCGGCGCAGAAAAACACCTGGTCAGCGCAGCTGTTTGAAAAAGCGGCGCTCGAGGTGGGTTACCATCCCTACAACCTGCCGTCGGCCAACACCTCCGACTCCTATACCAACCCCTATGGCGCGCAGATGGGTCCGTGCAACTTCTGCGGTTTCTGCAGCGGCTACGCCTGCTACATGTACTCTAAAGCCTCGCCGAACGTGAACATCCTGCCGGCGCTGCGCCAGGAAAAACGCTTTGAGCTGCGGACCAACGCCAACGTGCTGAAGGTCAACCTGACCGACGACAAATCCCGCGCCACCGGCGTGACCTACGTCGACGGCCAGGGGCGCGAAATGGAGCAGCCGGCGGACCTGGTGATCATCGGCGCCTTCCAGTTCCATAACGTGCACCTGATGCTGCTCTCCGGGATCGGTAAACCGTACAATCCGGAGACCGGCGAAGGGGTGGTGGGGCGTAACTTCGCCTACCAGAACATGACCACCATCAAGGCCATTTTCGACAAAGACACTTATACCAACCCGTTTATCGGCGCGGGCGGCAACGGCGTCGGCGTCGACGACTTCAACGCCGACAACTTCGACCACGGCGCGGCCGGCTTTGTCGGCGGTTCGCCGTTCTGGGTCAACCAGGCCGGGACCAAGCCCATCTCCGGTTTCCCGGTACCGCCGGGCACCCCGGCGTGGGGCAGCAAGTGGAAAGCGGCGGTGGCCGATACCTACACCCATCACCTGTCGATGGATGCCCACGGCGCGCACCAGTCCTATCGGCAGAACTACCTCGATCTTGATCCGAACTACAAAAACGTCTTTGGCCAGCCGCTGCTGCGCATGACCTTCGACTGGCAGGAAAACGACATCAAGATGGCGCAGTTTATGTTCGATAAGATGGCGCCGATCGCCAAAGCGATGAAGCCGAAATATATCCTCGGCAGCCCGAAAAACGCCAACAGCCACTTTGATACCACCACCTACCAGACCACCCATATGAACGGCGGGGCGGTGATGGGGGAGGATCCGAAAACCAGCGCCGTTAACCGTTATCTGCAAAGCTGGGACGTGCATAACGTCTTCGTCATCGGCGCCTCCGCTTTCCCGCAGGGGCTGGGCTATAACCCAACCGGCACGGTGGCCGCGCTGGCCTACTGGTCAGCGAAGGCGATCCGCGAGCAGTATCTGAAAAATCCGGGTCCCCTGGTGCAGGCATAAAGGAAGGCAGATGATGAAAATGCAATGGTTATCGGCCCTGGTGCTTGGGGCATTGAGCTGCGCGGCCTTCGCCGAAGAGGCGCCTGCGGACAGCAATCTGATTAAGCAAGGGGAGTATCTGGCGCGGGCGGGGGACTGTGTCGCCTGTCACACCAACGGCAAAGCGGGCAAACCTTTCGCCGGCGGTCTGCCGATGGAGACGCCGATCGGCACCATCTACTCCACCAATATCACGCCGGATAAAGAACACGGCATTGGCGGGTACACCTTCGAAGAGTTCGACGATGCGGTGCGCAAGGGCGTGCGGAAAGATGGTTCCACGCTCTATCCGGCGATGCCGTATCCCTCGTTCGCACGGATCAGCGAAGCGGACATGCGCGCCATGTACGCCTACTTTATGCACGGCGTGGAGCCGGTGAATGTCGCCAACAAGGACACCGACATCCCGTGGCCGCTGTCGATGCGCTGGCCGCTGGCGTTCTGGCGCGGCATCTTCGCGCCGACGCCGAGCGACTTTGTCGCCAACCCGCAGGTTGACCCGGTGCTGGAGCGCGGCCGCTATCTGGTGGAAGGCCTGGGCCACTGCGGCGCCTGTCATACCCCGCGTAGCCTGACGATGCAGGAAAAAGCGCTCAGCGAAAGCGAAGGCGATGATTACCTGGCGGGCAGCAATGCGCCGATTGACGGCTGGGTTGCCTCCAGCCTGCGCGGCGAAAACCGCGACGGTCTGGGGACCTGGAGCGAAGCCGAGCTGGCCGAGTTCCTGAAAACCGGACGTAACGATAAATCGGTGGTCTTCGGCGGCATGAGCGATGTGGTGGAGCACAGTCTGCAGTATCTTTCTGATGACGACATCACCGCCATCGCCCGCTATCTGAAGTCGCTCCCGCCGCGCGGCGGCAAACAGACCCCAGCCCCGGTGGAAGACAGCGTGGCGAAAGATCTGTGGAAGGGTAACGACAGCAAAACCGGCGCCGCGCTGTACGTCGATAACTGCGCCGCCTGTCACCGCACCGACGGCGCAGGCTATAAACGCGCCTTCCCGTCGCTGAAGGGCAATCCGGTGGTGCAGACCGAAGATGCCACTTCGCTTATCCATATCGTTCTGACCGGGAGCACCACGCCGGCGGTGAAAGATGCGGTCTCCAACCTGACCATGCCGTCGTTCGGCTGGCGTCTGGACGACCAGCAGGTGGCGGATGTGGTCAACTTCATCCGCACCAGCTGGGGCAACAACGCGCCGGCGGTCAGCGCCAGCGATGTGGCGAAGGTGCGTAAGGAGACCGTGGCGCACGATGAGAAGGCGTTAGGCAACGCTGATATCTCGAAGCTGCCGGGGGCCGGACAGTAACCGTCAGGGTTGCGTCGCCCGCGCGGCGCAACCCATACTTAGCCAGGACGTAAAATACTGTCTGAATCAAGGAGTTTGCCTTCATGCTGCATGCAGAGCGACTGACCTGCATCGTTGACGATCGACCGCTGTTTGCGGAGCTGACGCTGTCCCTTGCTGCCGGTGAGCTGCTGCAGGTCGCCGGTGATAACGGCGCGGGGAAAACCTCGCTGCTGCGGATCCTCTGCGGCCTGGCGCGCCCGGAAAGCGGCGGGGTGAGCTGGCAGGGCCAGCCGCTGGCGAAGGTCCGGGAGTCATTTCATCGTCAGCTGCTGTGGCTGGGCCATAAGCCCGGCGTCAACGCGGCGCTGACCGCCGATGAAAATCTGCGTTTCTTCTTTCCGGGCAGCCGCCTTCAGCAGCGGGAACGCGCCCTCGCCGCCGTCGGCCTGGCGGGCTATGAAGATCTCCCCTTGAACCAGCTCTCTGCCGGGCAGCAGCGCCGGGTGGCGCTGACCCGCCTGTGGTTAACCGACGCGCCGCTGTGGATCCTCGATGAGCCGTTCACCGCCCTCGACGCCACAGCGATGGAAACCCTGACCCGACGCCTGGAGCAGCACGCCCGGCAGGGGGGAAGCGCGATCCTCACCACCCACCAGCCGCTGCGGCCGCTGCGCTGCCCGTTGCGCACCCTGCGCCTCGGCGGCGGCGACGGGAGGTGGCAATGATCCGGGCGCTGTTGGCCCGGGAACTGCGCCTGGCGTGGCGCAGCGGGGCGGAGATCCTCAATCCGCTCTGGTTCTTTCTGATCGTCATCACCCTGTTTCCGTTCGGCGTCGGCGCCGCGCCGCAGCTGCTGGCGCAGATTGCGCCGGGCGTGGTGTGGGTCGCCGCGCTGCTGGCGGCGCTGCTGGTGATGGAACGGTTATTTCGTGACGACTGGCAGGACGGCTCCCTGGAGCAGCTGTTGCTTCTGCCGACGCCGCTGGTGGCGGTGGTGCTGGTGAAGGTGGTTGCCCACTGGATGATGAGCGGCCTGCCGCTGCTGATCGTCTCGCCGCTGGCGGCGCTGCTGCTGGGGATGAGTCTGCATGACGCCGGCGTGCTGGCGCTGACCTTGCTGCTCGGCACCCCGACGCTCAGTTTTCTCGGCGCGGTGGGGGTTGGCCTGACGGTCGGCCTGAAGCGCGGCGGCGTCCTGCTGAGCCTGCTGGTGCTGCCGCTGGCGGTGCCGCTGCTGATTTTCGCCACCGCGGCCTGCCAGGCCGCCGCCGCCGGGCTCCCGGTCGGCGGCTATCTGGCGATGCTGGCGGCGTTCTTAACCGCCAGCGCCACCCTGTGTCCGTTCGCCACCGCCGCCGCGCTGCGGCTGACCGTGCAATAATTCGCTGCGCCTGCGGGCGCGGCCATCATAACCGTGTGAGTAAGCGTCTATGTGGAAAGCGTTACATCAACTGGCGATCCCCGAGCGGCTGTACCGCCTGTGCGGATGCTGGATCCCCTGGCTGGCGGCGTTGAGCGCGCTGTTGCTGGTCATCGGTCTGGGGTGGGGCTTTGGCTTCGCCCCGGCGGACTATCAGCAGGGGGAAAGCTACCGGATCATGTATCTTCATGTCCCGGCGGCGATGTGGTCGATGGGGCTGTACCTGGCGATGGCCGTTGCGGCCTTCGTCGGGGTGGTCTGGCAGATCAAAATGGCCGACCTGGCGATCGCCGCCCTGGCACCGGTGGGGGCGATCTGCACCCTGGTGGCGCTGGTCAGCGGCGCGGCGTGGGGCAAGCCAATGTGGGGGACCTGGTGGATCTGGGACGCCCGCCTGACCTCGGAGCTGGTGCTGCTGTTTCTGTATGCCGGGGTCATCGCCCTGTGGCACGCCTTTGACGACCGGCGGCTGGCCGGGCGCGCGGCGGGGATCCTCGTGCTGGTCGGGGTGGTCAATCTGCCCATCATTCATTACTCGGTCTACTGGTGGAATACCCTGCACCAGGGTTCGACCAACTTGCAGCAAACCATCGACCCGAGCATGCGTCTGCCGCTGCGGATCTGTATCTTTGCTTTCCTCGCGCTGTCGGTCACCCTGACCCTGATGCGCCTGCGTAACCTGATCCTGCAGCTGGAGCGTCGTCGACCGTGGGTGGTGGCGCTGGCTAACAAAGGAGCCGTCCGATGAGCCCCGCTTTTTCTTCGTTCGCCGCCTTCCTGAATATGGGCGGCTATGCCCAGTACGTCTGGCTGGCGGTGGCGGTGGCCGTCGCCGCCTTTGGCCTGCTGACGGTGCACACCCTGTGGGCGCGGCGGGCGCTATTCCATGAAGTGCGACGCCAGCAGGCGCGCGAGCGGCGGATCGCGGCTGCCCGCGAACATGACAAGGAGGCCGCGGATGCAAGCGCGTCGTAAAACCCGGCTGTATATCGTGCTGGCGGTGCTCGCCGGACTTGGGCTCACTGTCAGCCTGACGCTGTACGCCCTGAGCAGCAATATCGATCTGTTTTACACCCCGGGGGAAATTATCTACGGCAAAACGGAAACCCGGGCGCTACCTCATACCGGGCAGCGCCTGCGAGTGGGGGGCTACGTTCAGCCGGGCTCCCTGCAGCGCGACCCGCAAACCCTCGACGTGCGCTTTAAGCTGTATGACGCCCGCGGGGTGGTGGACGTTAGCTATAAGGGCATTCTGCCGGACCTGTTCCGTGAAGGGCAGGGCGTGGTGGCCCAGGGCGTGCTGGACGGCGAGCGGCATATTACCGCCCAGCAGGTGCTGGCCAAACATGATGAAAATTACACCCCGCCGGAGGTGAAAAACGCCATGACGCCGGAGAAAACGGGGGCGCAGCCATGATGCCGGAGCTGGGCAACTTTTTATTGTGTCTGGCGGCGGGGCTGGCGCTGCTCCTGAGCGTCTATCCCCTGTGGGGCGCGGCGCGGCAGGACCGCCGGCTGATGGCCCTGGCCCGGCCGCTGGCCTGCGGGCTGTTCGCCTGTATCGGCGGCGCTTTCCTGCTGCTGGTGCACGCCTTCGTGGTCAACGACTTTACCGTCCGCTACGTGGCGGAAAACTCCAACAGCGCGCTGCCGGTGTGGTATCGGGTGGCGGCGACCTGGGGGGCGCACGAGGGCTCGCTGCTGCTGTGGGTTCTGCTGCTCAGCGTCTGGACCTTCGCCGTCGCCCTCTTCAGCCGCCGGATGCCGCTCGACGCCGTCGCCCGGGTGCTGGCGGTGATGGGGATGATCGCCCTGGGGTTCCTGCTGTTTATCCTCTTTACCTCCAACCCGTTCAGCCGCGGCCTGCCGCAGTACCCCATTGATGGCCGCGACCTTAATCCGCTGCTGCAGGATATCGGCATGATTTTCCATCCGCCGATCCTCTATATGGGTTACGTAGGCTTCTCGGTGGCTTTCGCCTTCGCCATCGCCTCGCTGCTGGCGGGCCGGCTGGATACTGCCTGGGCGCGCTGGTCGCGTCCCTGGACCCAGGCGGCATGGATGTTCCTCACTCTCGGCATCGTGCTGGGCTCGGCATGGGCCTATTACGAACTGGGCTGGGGCGGCTGGTGGTTCTGGGACCCGGTGGAAAACGCCTCGTTTATGCCGTGGCTGGTTGGAACCGCGCTGCTGCACTCCCTGGCGGTGACCGAGAAGCGGGGCAGCTTCCGCGCCTGGACGGTGCTGCTGGCCATCGCCGCCTTCTCCCTGTGCCTGCTGGGCACCTTCCTGGTGCGCTCCGGGGTGCTGGTCTCGGTGCATGCCTTCGCCTCGGATCCATCGCGCGGGCTGTTTATCCTGGCGCTGCTGATTGTCGCCATCGGCGGGTCGCTGCTGCTGTACGCCCTGAAGGGCGGCCGGGTGCGGGCGCGGGTGGAACATACCCTGTGGTCGCGCGAGTCGTTCCTGCTTGGCAACAATATTTTGCTGATGGCCGCGATGCTGGTGGTGCTCCTCGGGACGCTGTTGCCGCTGGTGCATAAGGAGCTGGGCCTCGGCAGCATCTCCATCGGCGAGCCGTTCTTCAATACCATGTTCACCGCCCTGATGGCGCCGTTTGCGCTGCTGCTGGGGCTGGGACCGCTGATCCGCTGGCGGCGCGATGACATCGCCAGGCAGATTAAGCGCCTGATTATCGCTCTGCTGGTGACGTTGTCACTTTCTCTGGCGCTGCCGTGGCTGCTACAGGACCGTATCACCGCCATGGCGGTCATTGGCCTGATGATGGCCCTGTGGGTGCTGATCTTCGCCCTGCTGGAGGTTCACGAACGGGCCACTCATCGCCACGGCTTCTGGCGCGGCCTGCGGACGCTGACCCGCAGCCAGTGGGGGATGGTGCTCGGTCACGTCGGCGTGGCGGTGACCGTTATCGGCATCACTTTTAGCCAGAACTACAGCGTGGAGCGCGATGTACGGATGCGCCCCGGCGACAGTATCGATATCCATCGCTATCACTTTGTGTTTAACGGCGTGCGCAATATCGTCGGCCCCAACTGGACCGGCGGCGAAGGCATTATCGCCGTGACCCATAGCGGACGCCCGGAAGCGACGCTGTATGCCGAGAAACGCTTTTACACCGCCAGCCGGATGATGATGACCGAGGCGGCGATCAGCGGCGGGCTGACCCGCGATCTGTACGCCGCGCTGGGGGAAGAGCTGAGCGACGGCAGCTGGGCGGTACGTCTGTACTACAAACCGTTCGTTCGCTGGATCTGGTACGGCGGGGTGCTGATGGCCCTCGGCGGTCTGTGCTGCATGCTCGACCCGCGCTATCGGATGCGTAAGAAACTGCAGGAGGCCTCATGAACCGGAAGCTGCTGTTTATCCCGCTGGCGCTGTTTCTGGCGCTGGCCGCCGCGCTGTTCTGGCAGCTGATGCGCAATGCCGATGGCGACGACCCGACGACCCTTGAGTCGGCGCTGATTGGCAAACCGCTGCCGGAGTTTCGCCTTGAAGCGCTGAATACCCCCGGTCAGACGCTGGACCGGCGGACGCTGATTGACGGCAAGCCGCTGCTGCTCAACGTCTGGGCCACCTGGTGCCCAACCTGTCGCGCCGAGCATCAGTTTCTCAACGGCCTGGCGCAGCAGGGCGTGCGGGTGGTGGGGATGAACTACAAAGACGATCGCCAGAAGGCGATGAGCTGGCTGCAGCGCCTGGGTAATCCGTACAGGCTGAGCCTGTACGACGGCAACGGCATGCTCGGCCTGGATCTGGGAGTTTATGGCGCGCCGGAGACGTTTCTCATCGACGGTCAGGGCATCATCCGCTGGCGGCACGCCGGCGACCTGAACGAACGGGTGTGGCGCGAGGAGCTCCAGCCGCTGTGGAATCAATACAACCGGGGGGCGGGCTGATGAGAGGGGTAATGGGCATCCTGCTGGCGCTGATGGTGACCGGCCAGGCGTGGGCCGCCATCGATACCTGGCAGTTTAAGGATGAGGCCCAGGAGCAGGCCTTTCGCGAGATCACCTCCCAGCTGCGCTGCCCGAAATGCCAGAACAACAGCATCGCCGACTCGAATGCGATGATTGCTGCCGATATGCGGCAGAAGGTGTACGAACTGATGCAGCAGGGGAAAACGAAAGGGCAGATCGTTGACTATATGGTGGCCCGCTACGGCAATTTTGTCAGCTACGAGCCGCCGCTGACCGCGGGCACGGTGCTGCTGTGGCTGGGGCCGGGGCTGTTCGTGCTGGCGGGCGCCGGGATGATTATCGCCCGCGCGCGTCGTCGCGACATCCCTGACGCGGCGCTCAGCGCTGAAGAGCGCCAGCGGCTGGCGGAATTATTAAAAGAAGGAAAAGAACGATGAGCCTGTTGGTGGTTATCGCCGGGCTGTTGCTGGCTGGCGCGCTGGGACTGCTTTATTACCCATGGACGGGCAACGGGGCGGTGGACCGCGATACCCTCAACCGCGCCCTGTATCAGTCGCGCCTGCAGGAGCTGACGCAGGAGCGCGGCGAGGACAACCCGGCGCTGGTCGTCGAGCTGCAGCGCACGCTGCTGACCGATATCCCGCCCCAGGCACAGCCTGGCGAACGGCCGCTAAGCCGCTGGGCGCTGCTTCCGGGGGCGCTGCTGCTGGTGGTCCTGAGTCTGGGCCTGTATCTGAAAACCAGCGATATCGGCCAGGTGCTGCTCTGGCAGCAGGCTGAACGGCATTATCCTGCGCTGTTGCAGCAGGTTAAGGACCCGACGGCGGCGCCGCTGCGAATGGATGAGCTGGCGGAGCTGCGGCTTGGCCTGCGCAGCCACCTGCAGGATACCCCGAATGACCTCCCCGGCTGGCAGCTGCTTGGACGGCTGGGCCTGTTGTTAAACGATGGCGAGACGGCGATCGGCGCCTTTGGCCGGGCGCATGCTCTGGCGGCGGATGACCCGGCGGCGGCTTTCGATTACGCCAGCGCGCTGGTGCGGGCGGGAGATAGCGGTCAGGTTCGGATGGGCGAGCTGCTGCTGCGTGACCTGCATCAGCGGCAGCCGAACAGCCTGCCGGTGCTGGAGATGCTGGCCCTGAGCGCGGTGCGCAATGAAGATTACCCCGAGGCCGTGGCAGCCCTGCAGGCGCTGCTGGCCCGGCTGCCGGAAGGGGATGCGCGGCGCGAGGCGATCGTCCGCCAGCTGGCGCAGGCGCAGCAGCAGGCGCAGTAACTGCCCGGCGGTGCTGCGCAGGCGCGGGTCTGGGGCATGCCACCAGAAGAGTACGGGCAGCCCTGTTTTTGTAGGCCGGGTCAGGCGCAGCCGCCACCCGGCACAAAATCGGCTCCGTGCCCGCTGTCCTTGCCCGGCGGCGCTACGCTTGCGCGGGCCTACGAAGGGCGCGAATAGAGCGCCAAATCGCGGGCAGTTTTGTAGGCCGGGTATGGCGCAGCCGCCACCCGGCACAAAATCGGCTCCGTGCCCGCTGTCCTTGCCCGGCGGCGCTACGCTTGCGCGGGCCTACGAAGGGCGCGAATAGAGCGCCAAATCGCGGGTAGTTTTGTAGGCCGGGTCAGGCGCCAGCCGCCACCCGGCACAAAATCGGCTCCGTGCCCGCTGTCCTTGCCCGGCGGCGCTACGCTTGCGCGGGCCTACGAAGGGCGCGAATGGAGCGCCAAATCGCGGGCGGTTTTGTAGGCCGGGTATGGCGCAGCCGCCACCCGGCACAAAATCGGCTCCGTGCCCGCTGTCCTTGCCCGGCGGCGCTACGCTTGCGCGGGCCTACGAAGGGCGCGAATAGAGCGCCAAATCGCGGGTAGTTTTGTAGGCCGGGTCAGGCGCAGCCGCCACCCGGCAAAATAACGGCACAAGAGTGGCGCAATAGCGTAGCCAGGATAAGGCGCCACGCGCCGCCATCCGGGAACTTCCCAGCAGGCGCTACGCATAGCCGCTAGCGCGTTACGTCCCCCTGGTGTCGATCACGCCTGCTGTGTGCCAGATATAGTCATTAAACTCTCAGGCGTAAATTTTCCCCGATTGAACCATGTGCTCATTAATACAGCAGTCGCGCCCCGGCAGTCGTCACTGACACACTGCGCGTGGTCCTTGTCAGCAGGCGGATTTGCATCCGTTCTTCCTGCCCGGAAATCGCCTGCTCAAGCGGGCTGGGTCACGCCGAGCTGGGCGGCAGCGCGCGTAAAGCTACCCTCACGCACCACGGTAACGAAAGAGAGTCAGTCGTTGAGATTGCGCCTGGCCATGCTCGTTTCCGGTCCATTTATAAATTTTACTCATAAGGGTATTAAGTATTCATTAGCTAGTTAACCCGCTGCATATTGCTAATAATAAAGCGATGAAAAAGTCAACGCTAACCCTTATGCAAAACGCTTACCGCAGAACATCACTGCTGCTTCTTGCCGGCCTGATTTTCGTCACGCAGTCCGCTATGGCGAGTGACAACGACCGGGGAGTGGCGCAGGAGACGCTTATGAAAATTGAGATCATCGTGGAGGGAGAAACCGCTACCGCCACCCTCTATGATACGCCGACAGGCCGGGACTTTGCGTCTTTGCTTCCTCTCAGCCTGACGCTGGAAGACTATGACGATATTGAGCGTATAAGCGACCTGCCGCGCAGGCTTTCCACGGTGCAGGCACCGGACGGCATGACGCCGGAAGCCGGAGATATCACTTACTACGCGCCGTGGGGCAACCTGGCGATTTTTGCCCGGGGCAGGGCTTACGGCCGTTCACTGATCCCGTTAGGGAAAGTGGATTCCGGACTCCCGGTCCTGCAGCGCCACGGACCTCTTGCGGTGCAGATCAGGGTAGCCAACTGACCCACAGCACCTTCCACATCGCGATTATCCCTCTTATCCCGTCCCCGTATGCCGTTTCAGCTCTTCCTTCAGCGCTGCAGGCTCCGGGGCGCAGACTTCATGTTATCTACTGAAAAGAAATCCCTGAATGAGTAATAAGACAGACGAAAACAGAAAAAATAACACCGGAAGCGGGAAACAGCCTGAGCACTGGAGTGGTGTCTTTGCCATGACGCTGTGCGTCTTTGCCCTGATCGCCTCCGAATTCATGCCTGTCAGCCTGCTGACACCGATGGCGCAGACCCTTCGTGTCACCGAAGGTATGGCCGGACAGGGCATCGCCATTTCCGGGACATTTGCAGTGGTAACCAGCCTGTTTATTTCCGTGCTGGCAGGCACGCTTAACCGGAAAACGCTGCTGCTCGGTCTGACCTGCATTATGGCAATTTCCGGTGCTGTTATTGCGATGGCGCCCAATTACCTGACCTATATGGCGGGCAGGGCCCTGATTGGCATTGTGGTCGGCGGATTCTGGTCGATGTCGGCCGCGACGGCAATGCGTCTGGTCCCGGTGCATCGTGTTCCGCTGGCGCTGGCTATTTTCAACAGCGGCAATGCTCTGGCTACCGTCGTGGCTGCCCCTCTGGGCAGCTGGCTCGGATCGGTTGTTGGCTGGCGGGGTGCCTTCTTCTGCCTGGTGCCGGTCGCCATCATCGCGTTTGTCTGGCAATTACTCAGTCTCCCTTCTATGTCGGTCACCCGTCAGACGGCGGCTTCCCGCAACGTTTTCACGCTGTTTCGTCGCCGGGTGGTCACGCTGGGCATGCTGGGTGTGGGGATCTTCTTTATGGGGCAATTCACGCTCTTTACCTACATCAGGCCTTTCCTTGAGACGGTGACGCGGGTGGATGCCGCAACGGTGACCTTGGTCCTGCTGGTTATTGGTGTCGCGGGTTTCATCGGCACTACCCTGATTGGCCGGGTGCTGAAAAGCGGGTTCTACCCGACCCTGATGGCCATCCCTGTACTGATGGCTATCACTGCGCTGGCCCTGATTGCCTTCGGCAGTCATGTAGCCATCGTGACGGCGCTGCTCGGGCTGTGGGGGCTGATTTCCACTTCCGCACCGGTGGGATGGTGGGCATGGGTTCCGCATACCTTCCCTCAGAATGCCGAAGCGGGCGGCGGACTGATGGTGGCGATGGTGCAACTGTCCATTGCTCTCGGTTCGACGGTGGGCGGTCTGCTTTTCGACCATCACGGCTACCAGAGCACCTTCCTGGCCAGCGCCGCGATGCTGATTATCGCAACCGTACTGATCTTTCTGACCTCGCGGGCAGACACTTCTGCCGCAGACCATTCATAAACCCAGGAGTAACGCCATAACAGTTAAAGCTTACGGCGCCCATGCGTGCATATTGCCGCTGGAGCCGATGGATAAGGCCTCGTCGTGAGGAAAGAATATGTCTACGGGCGGGGTCAGTCCAAATCACTCAATGTTGCGCCCATTTGTTCGAGAACTGGTCACCCTAATTTTATGATGTACGTTAGGTTTTCGCGTTCAGTAATATTACTTTTTACTCGATGACCGATTGCGTAGTACCTCTCCGACAACAGGAGCAGCGGTAAACGCGTTTGGCCAGCCGGCATAGAACGCGGCTTGGGTAACGATCTCACCAGCCTCCTCAGCAGATAGTCCATTATCCATCGCTCTGTTGAGGTGATAGCCAATCTGTGCACTTTGTCCGGATGCGATTAAGGCGCTGACCGTAACCAGGCTTCTGTCGCGGGGTTTCAGCGCGGGTCTTTGCCAGAGATCCAGGAACAGGGGTTCAGCAGTGAACTTAACCAGGCCTGGAGATATTGAGCCAACATTTTTTTCCACTGTTTCTGAACGCTGCTTTTCTGCTTCCTGATTGAGGGGGAGCAGATCCGGAGAAGCGTCAGGAATTGCATCCGCCGTAACGCCACGAGATTCAAAAACCGTTTTGGTCACGCTGATGGCTGACATTGCATTTGGCCAACCTGAGTAGAACGCCAGATGGGTAATGATTTCTGACAGTTCCGCTGGTGTCACGCCGCTATCGAGAGCGACTTCAATATAGTGCTTAAGCTCGCCTGGCTGGTTGCGGGCAATCAGCATGGCAATGGTCACCATACTACGGTCCCTGGGCGAGAGGGAATCGCGTGTCCACAGATCTTCAGTAATGGCTTCACGGCTGAAGCGCGCCAGAGCCGGAGAGACAGCACGAATATCAGCTTCCGAAATCGCTGAAGGTTCAATTTTCATCATCGCTTTACCTCTTGTTTCCTCAGCAATAGCAAAATCAGAAATAACAAGCGACATGGCCGCCGCTGCAATTATGCTTTTCATGTTAATCCTCACTGATCAACGGTGCGGATCTTGTTTGATTCCGCCTTTGTTACGAAGAAATACCGGTTTTACCGGGATAGCGTCCTTACTGGCGCTCATATGCGCCGTTTGCCTGAGATAGTCCCGAAAGTGTGGCGTTTGTCGGTGCAGTTGATACGCTTCCTCACTGGCGTAAATCTCATAGAAATACCAGCGGTTCGGAGTCTGTGAGTCTGTAGCGGCATACATAGCTAACACGCCTTTCTCTACTTTGAGCGACTCAGCCATTTCAGGCATGACGATGTTTTTAAATTCGGTCTGAAATTCAGGCTTTACCTCGACGATCACCAGATTATTAATGGTTCGCTCATTCGGTATGATGTGTTTGTCCCCCAGAAATTGGGGCTCCAGAATGATTTTATTTTTCCGTTCGATAATGTCAGGTGCCCGGGCAGCGAATGCCTTGTACGGGTCGCCATTCAGATGTTTGTGGTAAGCGCTTTCGTTTTCATAGAGCTCCACCATGAATGCATGACTTGGATGGTCGCTGCGTTGCAGGGCGTACATCGCCAGCGTACCTTCTTCATGAACAACCGAAGCAGAAATCGTCTGTCTGGCCACGTCTGCAAAATCGTTGCCCCGATCGGGCCTGACCCCAATCTCGAAGAGATTCATCACTGACTTATCCAGCACATCCGGTTTTGTTGCAAAAACCGGACTGCTTATTAGTATGCAAATTAAAAGCATAAGGCTCTTTTTCACGAGGCTCCTTTTACTGACATTACTGTTTAAGTCGTTCGATCAGCTGGTGCTGGTAGGAAGGTAGCCGATCGCTACGGGCGCCCTCAAAGACCAGGGGAGGAAGCCACGTCATACCTGCGTGCAGGGCGCTGGCTTTCATTGGTAAAAACACATCCGCGAGCGATACCCCGATCCTGCCGTCTGGCCCGTAAGTTGAGCTTCCCCCCGCAGCCGTACTGACAATAAGCATCTCCTTTCCCTGCCACAAACCGGGTCCGACACTCCCCCAGGTTTCATTAAGCCAGGCTTTCATCATCGGCGTAATATTGAACCAGTGTGTCGGGAAGATAAAAACGACACGACTGTGCTCACGCATCATTTTTCGCTCCGCGTCGCCATTAATCTGACGTGTGTCATAACCATACAATGTCTCAAGGTTGCGAACCGTCACGCCTTCCAGACTCTCAGCGGCTGCCTGCAGCCCTTTTGTCAGAACTGAGCGTTCCGGATAAGGGTGTGAGACGATAACGAGCGTTTTAATGTCGGTCTTTTCACGACTATGTGCATGGCTAACGGGCATCAGGAAGATAACTGCAAACAAAAACAACGCTGCTGTTCTGTGCTGCAGTAACCAGATCATAAAACCTCCTATAAAAGTGAATAAGGGCTACCGCGTCCAGACCTGCCTGGCGTCTTTCGTTTGCGGCGTGTTTTGCGCCATGATCCCCGTCAGAACATGCGGCTGGTAGGTTTCTTCCAGAAACCGGATTTCCTCCTGGCTCAGTTGAAGATTGACGGCGTTTACCGCGCCATCGACGTGATCTTTTTTTGTGGCCCCTACAACAGGTGACGTGACTTTTGTCAGCAGCCAGGCGAGAGATATTTCCGTCATGGACACCTGATGCCGTTCGGCAAGTTCGGCTACACGCTCAATAATGAGCCGATCCTGTTCAGCCGTGCTGTCATATTTCCCGCGCGCATAATCATCCTCCGCGGCTCGTCGCGTGTGGCCTTCTTTCCGGGAGAGACGACCGCTGGCCAGCGCGCTATAGGGGGTCATGGCGATATCATCTTCAGCGCACAGACCGAAGAGCTCTCGTTCATCTTCACGCATAATCAGGTTGTAGTGGCTCTGCACGGAAACAAAGGGCGTCAGCCCTTCGCGTTCGGCAAGGGCGTTCGCCTTCGCCAGCTGCCAGGCATAGCAATTGGAAATACCAATCGCGCGCACCTTGCCGGCGGTCACGGCGGCGTGCAGCGCTTCAAGCACCTCAATAACTGGCGTGTTGTAATCCCAGATGTGATAGATGTAGAGGTCGATGTAGTCCATCCCCAGATTCTGCAGGCTCTGGTCGAGCGATCGGGCTATGGCTTCTTTTCCGCCGATCCCCGCGGCAATTTGCGCGGCGGTTCGTGGCAGAAACTTGGTGGCCAGCACCACGTCCTCGCGTTTTGCCATCTCCCGCAGCGCCCGGCCAACGTATCGCTCGCTGGAGCCGTTCTGATAGGCGATGGCGGTATCGTAAAAATTGATACCCTTTTCGAGACCGTAGCGGATAATGTCCCGGCTTGCTGTTTCGTCCAGCGTCCAGCGATGCTGGCCCGTTAACGGGTCGCCAAACCCCATACATCCCATGCAGATGCGGGAGACCAGTAAGTCACTTTTACCAAGCCGGATATACTGCATCGTTATTCTCCCTTTGGATTATTCACGACGGAATTGAGCAGATCGACAAGCCTTGAAGCGTGTTCCCGGGCAAGCGTTTTTTGCTGCGCGATTTTGTCGGCATCCCGGTCGGCATAGCTGATACCGCAGGTATAAACCGGCGCCAGCAGCTCAAGATTGCACAGCCTTGCCGTGGTCTCGAACGGAATAAGATACGCTTCAATGGCATGGCCAAAGAAACCGTCAGCGGTATAGAGCGCCTGTGGCGCCCCGGTAGTGAAGGAGAGGAGCAGCTTTTTACCGCGCAGTTTCGCCGTTGAGCCATGCGCGAAGCCGTGGACAAAGACCTCGTCCAGCCATGGTTTCATTACCCCGGGTAGCCCATACCAGGAAAAAGGAAACTGCCAGACAATCACATCGGCCCTGAGCAGGCTTTCCTGCTCCGCAGCGATATTGAATTTGCCGTCCGGATAGAGCCAGTCCAGACGACGAATTTCAGCATCGGGAAGGGCGGTAGCCACTTCATCAAGGATAGTGGCATTGGCGACGGAATGGTTCAGCTCAGGATGACCTGAAACAACAAGGATATTTTTCATTTCAATCAGTTAAACATCATTGGTGAATATTTAACCCAGTATAGAGTGACACCATTATTTTTTTTAGAGCAGTAAAGGCTCATTCACTTTTAGACAAAAACTAATAATGGTCGACGGATCTTATTGTGCCCGGTCATCATGAACCCGTGAACTACGCCGTGATGCCCAGTAAACGTTCTGCATTGCGAAACGCGATGGCCTCTTTTTCAGCCTTATTGACCGGCAGACAGTCGATAAATGTTTTTACACCGTCCAGGGTCTGATAGGGATAATCGACGGAGAACAGGATCCTGTCTGCCCCCATTAACTCGTAGATAAACTGGAAGTGCGGCAGTGTCAGCATACCTGACGGGGTAACATAAACGTGTTCCTGGAAGGTTCTCGTTAGCGTGCGTGACAGACCCGTTGCAGCCAGCGGAAGGCTGTCATCAAGACGCTGCAGCCAGAAGGGCAGCATCTCCCCCCAGTGGCCACTGATTACCTGCAGGTGGGGATATTTATCAAATGCGCCCGATAACATCAGCCGTAACAAATGGATCCCGGCTTCGTGATGCCAGCCCCAGCCAAACATAGAGAGCCTGGCGTTGACCTCTGCGCTGAAGCCCGTGAAGTAGGCCTGTTGCACGCTTTTAAACGGTAATCCGGGATGAAGGTAGAGTGGCACATTCAGTTTATTAAAGCGGGAAAGCAGGGAGTCATAGTCAGGATGATCGAGAAAGCATGAAGAGGGTCGGCCATTGAGAAGTGCCCCTTTAAACCCCAGTTTTTCAACTGCGCGGACAAGCTCTTTTTCAGCCTCTTCCGGCTGTGCCCAGGGAAGTGTGGCAAATGCCGCGAAGCGATCCGGGTGATTTCTTACCGCCCCGGCAAGGCGGTCGTTTGCCGCCGTATTTAATGTTACCGCTTCATCCCCGGGTGCCAACTGGGGGAATCCGCCCACAGAAAGGATCTGCAGGGTAATTCCAGCCTCATCCATATCCCTGAGGCGGCGGCTTCCCAAATCTGCGCCTTTCGCGTTTATCAGCGCATTCTTTTCTATCTGCGGCCGGCTTCGGTCAGGATTATGACCATCAGCGACGGTTTTCCCCCAGTCGCCAAGGAAAGGCGCCTGCTCAAGCGCAACAGGCATACACGCTCGCCCTAACTCGCTGTCGAGATAATGTTCTTCGAGGCAAATGATTTTCATATTCTCACCCTTCATACAAAGCAGTAAAAGTGATGCAGATAAGGATCAGCCGGAACTGTCCATACGTGAATGTCATTCATGACAGTCTGTCCCGGACGGGCGTTACACCATCGGTTTTTCCCAGGCGCCTCGTGTATCCACTCTGGTCTCTGTGGCGAGTTGTTCCAGCAGGATGATTTCCTCCTCGCGTAACTGGATATCTGAAGCACTGGCGGCGTCCAGAACGTGATGGACTTTAGTCGCGCCGATGAGTGGAAGGGTACCTTTCGCAATAGCCCATGCGATGGCTATCTGTGCAACGCTGGCATTCCTTTCAGCTCCCATTTTTTTCATGGCGGCGGTTAATCTTTCTATCTGCGGCAGTACTGCGTTATAACTTTCGGCCCGGCCACTCCCGGCAGGCATGGGATGATTTGAATCATAACGACCACTGAGCGCGCCTTGCTCCAGGACCATGTAAGCAAAGAACGTGATGTTATTTTGTCGGCAATAATCAAGGATCCCGGCCTCTTCAGAGGCGCGATAAAGCAGGCTGTAGTGATTCTGTACTGCACTGAGGGAATAACCGGAAGCGTTAAGGATTTCGTTGGCGCGTCTGATTTGTGCCAGATTGTGGTTGGAAACACCGACGCGTTTTACCTTACCGCTTTGTAAAAGTGGGATCAGTCCTGGCGTCCATTTCTCAACATCGAGGGGATTATGGATCCAGTAGAAATCAATCGCGTCCACACCCAGGCGTCCCAGGCTGGCCTCAAGCATATTGCTGACAGGCTGCGCTGACTGTTCGTCCGCAATCTGCGGCGTGAATTTGGTGGATAAAATCATATCCTCGCGGGGGAATTGACGGACTAACGTTCCCAGCGCAGCCTCTGAACTCCCCATGCCATATACTGCTGCGGTATCCCAGAGATTGAGGCCCTTACTCATGGCCGTGGTGAACACGTCTGCCATCTGAGTATCAGAAAGATGATTGCCGAAGACGGTGTCGCCACCGGCAAAGCCTGTGCCCCAGGACCATGTGCCGAGCGCGACGGGAGGAAGAGTTTTCATATTCAGCTCCTGAAAAAAGGCCGGATCGTTGCTGACGTAAACCGGCCAAAGAGGGTGAGTAACGATGAAAGACAGATGAATGAATTAAGCTGTCTGGCGGAGCGCATTTAACAGCGCCACACCGACACCGTGCGCTGAAGCGGGATTCTGCCCCGTGATAAGGCGACCGTCAGTAACCACGTTTTCAGACCAGTTCGGAGCTTCATGATGAAGCGCGCCATGCTCGCGGAGTGCAGTCTCAAGCAGGAAGGGAACCACATCTGTGGTGTGAACTTCTTCCTCTTCCTTGTTGGTAAAGGCCGCCACGTTTTTGCCTTTTACCAGGTATTCGCCGCTACTGAGTTTTGCGTCAACCAGTGCCGCAGGTCCGTGGCAGACGGCTGAGACAATCCCATCATTTTCATACACTTCGCGGATAATACGCTGGGCATCCTGGCTGTCGCGGAAATCCCACATGGTTCCATGCCCGCCCGCAAAGAAAACGGCGCTGTAATCGGTACCGTTCAGCTCGGATAACGCAGGCGTTGTGGCCAGGCGCTGCTGAAAATCGGTTTCGTTCCAGAACCAGGCGTTGACAGGGTCACTGAGGTCAAATCCATCCACCGGTGGCTGTCCCCCACGAATGCTGGCTATCGTCGTTTTTAGTCCGGCATCTTCCAGTACTTTCAGCGGATGCGTCAGCTCGGCCAGGAAAAAACCGGTCGGTACACCGGATGCACCTTTAATTGGATGGCTGGAGACAACACACAGCACGGGTTTATCTGCAGGTTTCATATCGGGCCTCACTTTTACTTTTTGAATTCAGCGGCAAAAAGATTTTCCCAGTTAATAAAGGAGCCAAGCGGAATGCACTCGAAGCTTAATAAGCCTGCTTTTGCCAGCGGAAATTCGGCCATGACGTTCACCGCTTCATCGACAGAGTCACACTCAAGAAAAATAGCGACGCCAGGTCTGTCCTGACGGAAGTAGATGTCGCGGATGAACCCGGATTTATACAATCCCCAGGCGTGCAGCGCTTCAGCGTTAAGGTGTGGAGCATATTTTTCCAGCGATGCTCCAGGTGCGGGGATATCCAGACATAAAATTCGCATCATAGTCTCCTGAACTCAGGTCGTTGTAGAAAGAGATAAAAGTATAAGAGGCGAATTTCATGAAGATTAGAGGAGCATTGACTTAAGCATCTTTAGACTGTACTTAATAATCTGGCGGAGATTGTTTAAGGAACACATTATGAATAATGCCCTTTATAACCAGATACGCATCTTTCAGAGCATTGCACGTGAGGGTAATATTTCGGCAGCCGCAAGAAAACTGGCAATTACGCCTCCTTCTGTCAGCAATGCGCTTAAGCTGCTGGAAGAGCATATTGGCCATCCGCTTTTTGTGCGTACGACCCGCCGTATTGAGCTGACGGAAACCGGGCAGCTGTTGCTGGAACAGACCGCTGCGGCGGTGGAGTCGCTGGAAAATTCGCTTGAAAGCATTCGCGACCAGAATCAGGAGCCCTCTGGTATTGTGCGAATCACACTCTCGCGTTTTGCCTATTTGTTAATTCTTAAGCCTGCAATGGCGAAATTCTGTCAGCAATATCCGGGCATACAGCTGGAAATATCGGTCTATGACGGTACCGTGAATATCATCGAAGGGCGTTTTGATCTGGGGATCCGTTTTGGCGATATTCTTGAAGGCGGGGTGGTGGCGCGGCCGTTAATGAAACCCTTTCGTGAAGGATTATATGCATCCTCAGCTTATATCAGCGAGCATGGAATGCCTGAGGTGCCGGCAGACCTCAGTCAACACAAGCTGATTGGCTACCGTTTTATCACTAACAACCGCATCCTTCCGTTGCTCCTGAACGACCACGGAGAACAACTGACGGTTGAGATGCCCGGACAATTAATCAGTAACGATATCGATGTTATGGCTGACGGGATCCGTAACGGGCTGGGAATTGGACGCCTGTTTGAACCCATCTGGCAGTTACAGCCCGACAGGGAGCACTTTATCCCCGTGATGGAGTGCTACTGGAAAACCTACCCGCCAGTTTATCTCTATTATCCCAAAAACGCGGGTAAAACGAAAAGAGTGAAGACCCTGATTGATTTTCTGCTATCCGCTACGAGGCGATAAAGACGTTAACTCATTGTTCAGTATGGAGGCGCTATTTCACAACCCCAGCGGCCTGGCCTCCTGTATAAACTCAATCAGAAGACGAAGCCCGGTCGGCAGTTGCCGGCGGCTTGAATAATAGATATGAAAACCTTCCTCCAGCGGTGACCATTCCGTAAGCACCAGGCGGAGCCGCCCATCCTTGACATAGGGAGCAACGAGAGGCTCCGGAAAATACATCAGGCCAGCCCCGCCCAGTACGGCTACAAGGCCCGTTTCGGCATGATTGACCGTCACTGAGCCTGGCACTGTCATTTGGTATGTTTCGCCGTCTCGCTTAAGTTCCCAGCGATAAACCCGATCGTCGCCGAGACGATTGCTGATGCAGCGATGGTGTAATAAATCATCCGGATGTTCAGGCGTTCCGTAGCGTTCCAGGTAGTCGGGGGAGGCCGCGATAACCCAGCGAATATCGGCGGATAGACGCCGGGCAACCATATCCTCCGGGACGGTGCCGCCATAGCGGATGCCGGCATCGAAGCCCGCATCAGTGACGTCAACCATACGGTTGCTGGCCACAATATCGATTTCAATATCGGGATAGCGATCCATAAAAGCGGGCATGACCGGCGCAAGCAAAAGATTTGCCGCTTCAACGGCTGCATTGATGCGGATACGTCCGGTAGGGGTATTGCGATACCGGTTAAGCGATTCAAGCGCGCCTTCTATGGTGTCGAAAGGCTGAAGAACAGACTGAACCAGTTCCTCACCAGCTGCCGTAGGGGTGACGCTCTTGGTCGTGCGATTAAGCAGGCGAACCCCGAGCCGGGTTTCCAGTCCCTTCAGGGCATGACTCAGCGCTGATGCACTGACGCCTAGTTCAATCGCCGCACGGCTGAAGCTGCGATGACGTGCAATCGCCATGAAATAAATGAGATCGGCAACATCAGCTCTGCTTATTTGCATACAGAATAGTTTTCCTTGTGCGTTAAGGCCCGAATGCGTTGATAAGGAAATGATATACACCTTAGACCGATTAGGGCTAATCCGTTGCTGAATTTTATTCACAAGTCCATCCACTCATGTCCTCTCACTGAACATGTTGTGCTTCGTTATTCTTGAAAATTATGCACTCTGGCTGGTGGGCCAGGGCGGAACATTCACCTAACGGAGCCGTTTATGAACTATACGCATCTTGGCCGCACTGGCCTGAAAGTCAGCCGCCTTTGTCTCGGAACCATGAATTTTGGTGACGTCACCGACGAGAAAACCAGTGCCCGCATTCTGGATGAAGCGCTTGAGGCGGGTATCAATTTCATTGATACAGCGGACGTGTATGGCACCGAACAATCCCCCGATATCCAGCAAGGCTCAGGGCTGTCCGAGGAAATTATTGGTCGCTGGCTTCAGCAGGGTGGCCGCCGTGACCGTATTGTTCTGGCGACGAAAGTCTATCAGCCTATGGGACCTGGTCCGAACGATCGCCGGCTTTCTGCTTACCATATTCGCAAGGCCTGCGAGGACAGTTTGCGACGTCTTAAGACCGACCATATTGACGTCTATCAGATGCATCACATCGATCGTCATACACCGTGGGAAGAGATCTGGCAGGCCATGGAACTGCTTGTTCAGCAGGGAAAGGTTCTTTATATCGGTAGCAGCAATTTCGCCGGCTGGGACATTGCGACTGCGCAGTCAGTCGCCACGGCCCGTCATTTCCTGGGCCTGGTCGCCGAGCAAAGTCTCTACAATCTGACTGCCCGAACTATTGAGCTGGAGCTCATTCCCGCATGCCGTCATTTTGGCCTGGGACTGATCCCCTGGAGCCCGCTTGCCGGAGGGTTGCTTGGCGGCGTACTGAAAAAGATGGCAAGCGGGCGCCGAGCAAGGCCCGCGTTTGCCCGCCAAATTGAACAGTATCGTCCGCAGCTGGAAGCCTATGAAGGATTATGTGAGAACCTCGGCGAAACCCCTTCCGATGTGGCGCTGGCGTGGCTCCTGCAGAATCCTGTCGTTACCGCTCCACTGATTGGGCCTCGTACGGTCGAACAACTCCAGCAGGCGCTTCACGCAACGACAGTCACGCTATCAGACGACACCATGAGCTGTCTCGACGAAATCTGGCCAGGCCCCGGGGGAGAAGCGCCTCAGGCTTACGCCTGGTAATGACCAAATTGATGAATCCTTTCTTCGTTATAGGGAGTTCCAGTTTATGAGCAAGATGATGCATGACCAGCCTTCTGCTGCCGTACCCGCTTCCTGGGACCGGCGCAATTTTCTGATCGCCGGCGCCGGTCTGGCGTTGGCCGCAACCACCCTTGGCAGGAGCGGCGCCGTGATGGCGAAACCGGCTGGTCAGGACACGCCGAACGCCCCTGCGGATGCTGTTCCCGTCCAGAAGGAAACCTTAACCACGCGTAAACTCGGCTCGCTGGAGGTTTCCGGCATGGGACTCGGGTGCCTGCCGATGGTGGGCTATTACGGCGGAGGTCCGCGCGATCGTAAAGCCATGGTTTCGCTCATCCGGGCAGCCTTCGAACAAGGTATCACGTTCTTTGATACTGCCGAGGTGTACGGCCCCCATCTCAGTGAAGAATTTGTCGGGGAAGCACTGGCCCCCGTTCGCGATCGTGTGGTGATTGCCACCAAGTTCGGCTTCGGCGTGGAGGAGGGGAAGCCCACTTCCCTTAATAGCCATCCTGACCATATCCGCCGCGCCGTAGAAGGCTCACTAAAGCGTCTGAAAACGGACCACATCGATCTTCTTTATCAGCATCGCCCCGACCCGAATGTGCCGATCGAGGATGTGGCGGAAACCGTGAAGGCGCTGATCCAGGAGGGGAAAGTGAAACACTGGGGACTGTCGGAAGCGAGTGCCAGGACAATCCGGCGCGCACATGCGGTACTCCCTGTGACTGCAGTGCAGAGTGAGTATGCCATGTGGTGGCGGGAACCGGAGACGCGGATATTTCCGACGCTCGAAGAGCTGGGTATCGGTTTCGTACCTTACTGCCCGACCGCCCGCAGTTTCCTTGCCGGGGCAGTCAATCCAGATCAGCGGTTCGACAGCACAGATCGGCGGCATAACCTGCCACGCTTCCAGCCCGATGCCCTGGCCAAAAACATGGTGCTGCTTGAATTCGCGCAGTCCTGGGCCCGTCGCAAAAACACCACTCCGGTTCAGTTCGCGCTGGCCTGGGTAATGGCCCAGCGACCCTGGATTGTCCCTATCCCGGGTACGACGCAATATCCGCACCTGATAGAAAATAGCGGCGCACCGCAAGTCCGGTTGACGGACAGCGAGCTACGCGAAATCGATGCGGCGCTTGCCAAAATCCCATTGCAGGGCGGTCGCGCCGATCCGTTTACCGAAAGTCAGTTTGATAAAAGTTAATACCTGCTGTCACAGGGAGACTGCAGGTGAAGTCTCCCTCTGTATTATTGCCGGGGATAAACCACATGAATGGACTAAATCATAAAGCGCTTACATGCAGTGCCGTCCCCATACCGCCCTGGGAGCGTTCTCTTCAGGCCGTGGAGGCCCAGCCGTACTTCAGCGTTTCACAGGCGTCGCTCGTGCTCGAAGGGATCGTGTTCGATCGGAACAATAACCTGCTGTTTGTTGATGTGGCGACGGGGCGCGTGTTTAAGCTCACCCCGGAGTGGCAGCTTTCCATTGTCCTTAAGGAGAATACGCTCGGTGCTTCCGGCCTGGCGGTACACAAGGATGGACGGATCTTTATCGCCTCGGTGGGCGATATGCAGCGAGGTTCTGTTCGGGCTATCGAACCCAACGGCACCGGTGAGCAGATGATTGTTGCTCCTGATGCCGGATTTCTTGTCAACGACCTGGTCTTTGATAATCAGGGCGGATTTTATTTCACTGACAGCCGGGGAAATTCAGCCGATCCACAGGGTGGAGTGTTCTACGTTAGTCCCAATGTCGGGTCAATTCATGCCATCCTGCCTGGGCTCGCAGTCGGGAACGGCATAGCGATTGACCCTGACGGTACTCAGATATGGGCCACAGAACACGCTAAAAACAGGCTTCATCGCGTAAGACTGTCAGACGCCACCACGGTCGCCCCGTTTGGTTCAGTTGTTACCTATCAGTTCACCGGGCCGGCGCCAGACGGGGCCCGTGTCGACAGCGAAGGCAATGTATATGTGGCCATCTCAGGCCAGGGCCGCGTCATGGTCTTCAACCGCAACGGACTGCCGATTGGGCAAATTGTGCTGCCTGACCGCGACAAAGGCCGTAACCTTAAATCGACAAGCCTGGCGATCCGCCCCGGGCATCGCGAGTTGTTTATTGTCGCCAACAGCGGGAGCGAACCTGGTGGAGCGATGATTTTTCGATCGGGCGCATTCGCGCCGGCACCGTTTCCCTTTTCACATCAGTGACCGGGAATGAGTGGTCTGGCAGACCCGGCAACGCCGGGCCAGGGCAGGGTGTTAACAGTTCTGGATTGCTGAAGGCGGCGTGAGGGAAGGCGGCGTATCCGGAAGCGGGGGAATGATCCCGTCAACGGGGTGCGGCAGATACTGTGCCTCGAGTTCTATGATTTCGGCATCGCTCAGAGAAAAGTCCAGCGCGCTGATAGCCGTGGAAAGATGTTCTGGTTTCGTTGCGCCAATGATCGGTGCTGTGATGACGGATTTTGATAACAGCCAGGCAATTGCAACATGAGCTCTTGGCACCGCGTGCTTTTCGGCAATGCTGGCAACAACATCAATAACGGGCTTATCCAGAAGGGCTGCGTTCTCATACATTTTTAACGCAAAGGCATCGTTTTGCGTTCGTCGGGACGTGACACTCCAGTCGCGCGTGAGCCTGCCGCGTGCCATCGGACTCCAGGGGATCACCCCAATGCCCTGGTCTTCACACAGGGGCAGCATCTCGCGCTCTTCTTCCCGGTAAAGCAGGTTGTATTGCGGTTGCATCGTGATAAATCGGGTCCAGCCGTTACGCTCAGCGGTATGCTGCATTTTTGCAAAGCGCCAAGCTTCCATAGAAGATGCGCCGATGTAACGTACTTTTCCTGCTTTAACGAGGTCATGCAGAGCCTCCATGGTCTCTTCAACAGGCGTGGAGTGGTCAAAGCGGTGAATCTGAAAGAGATCCACATAATCCATGCCTAAGCGCATCAGGCTATCGTCAATAGACTGAAAAATGGCCTTGCGGGAAAGAAACCCGGTATTGGGTGAGTTGCGCCACGGAAAGAAGGTCTTTGTCGCTACAACGATCTCGTCACGTCTGGCCATTTCTCTCAGCGCTTTTCCAGTAATCTCTTCAGAACTTCCGCCTGAGTAGATATTCGCGGTATCAAAAAAATTAATGCCGGCTTCAAGCGCCTGGCGAATGAGCGGACGTGACGCCTTTTCATCCAGGGACCAGGGTTGAGGCAACCGTTCAGGTTCGCCATAGCTCATACAACCGAGACAAAGACGGGAGACTTTCAACCCGCTACGACCCAGATTCACATACTTCATTCGGTGTTCCTTCTTTTATTGCCAGCAATTCTGTATGTGACAGGGTATTGCACTGGTATGAAGGGAACCAGCATGCGCCATTGAATGGTGTTATGAGTTTTTTTCACAAGTAGTCGACAATGGAATTAAAATCGAAGTACAGTCCCGACAAAGTAACATTGGTGATCGCATCAAACATCCCTGCTTTCATAATGCGCTATCGGTAACAAAAATCTCCATGGGCTGTTAACACTTATTAATATCTCAAGTATAGTTGGGATTCATATGTTAAATTTGGTGGCTATATGGACCTAAAAATTCTACGTTACTTCCTGACCGTTTCAAACACTAACAATATTACCAAGGCTGCGGATTTGCTACACATTACGCAGCCAACATTAAGTCGCCAGCTAATAATGCTTGAACA
The DNA here is from genome assembly GCF_018223875.1 of Klebsiella sp. 54. Classification (NCBI taxonomy): domain Bacteria; kingdom Pseudomonadati; phylum Pseudomonadota; class Gammaproteobacteria; order Enterobacterales; family Enterobacteriaceae; genus Klebsiella; species Klebsiella sp. 54. Next base: position 37,952 of record NZ_JAGRRA010000015.1, on the reverse strand, counting down.
GAGCCTTGGTGTGGAGTTGTTCGAAAAAAATGGCAGGGCAATGACCCTCACACCAGAAGGTAAATTATTAAAGAGTCGCGCCAGAGATATTTTGGATCTTGCTGCACTAACAATAAAAGAACTAACCGAAAAGAATGTTTTAGTTTCTGGTGAAGTTACCATTGGAATAGTGGAGTCACAGGGTAGCGAATTACTTTTAGACTTAATTAAACCCTTCTCTTTATCTTACCCTAACGTCAGGTTTAACTTCTATTCTGGCGTAACAGAATATATCATCAAAAAAATGGATGAAGGAGAGGTTGATATTTGTGTGTTATTAGACCCGGTTGATACATTAAGTTATAACGTCATAAGATTACCCACATATGAAGAATGGGGTGTGCTGCTACCCGTCGACGATCCTTTAGCCAAAAAGGAAAAAGTTGAAATGAAAGATCTGATCCATCAGCCACTGATGCTTCCAGCGAGGCCTTCTGTTATTAATGAAATAGAAAACTGGTTTGGCCGCTCGAAATATCATATTAATATATTAGGAACCTACAACAGTCTTGTCATACCTATTCAAAGCGTCAGGAAAGGTATTTGTTACGTGGTATGTATTGATAGCCCACTTGTACGTAATGTGAATGGATTAACTTTTCGGCAGTTTAACCCGATAAGGCGTACACAAAGCCTGGTTCTATGGAAAAAAGGCCGTATATTTAATACCGCAACAGATTTATTTGTTAAAACGATTTCACGCTATCTGAACCAACCTGAATACTAATAGCCAACGTCTAACGATTAATGTCAGGGTGATTTAACCGGACAAACAGCCAAAACATGAACTCTTTATCTTCATTATAGTTGTGATATCCATCACATTATTTAAAGGAGGTTGAATTCTTATGCTGTAAAAGTAGCATCTGGATCTCGTTTTATGATTATGGACATACTGAAATCGACCAGTAACAGTAGTTTATGCAAAAGCGAAAAAAACAAACCCGATGATTATCAAGAGGTTTTGTTGCTGTGTCATTACGATTACCATGCCTGTGAGGCATAGTAATGCATAGTTTAAAGGTATTTGATTCAATATTTTTCAACTGTTAGATTCCCAGCATCAAAAACTGGAGAATCTTAATGAGCGGTAAATACCATAATCTGATAACCTCTATAATTTCTCATATTGGCGGGATTGGGAATGTAAAAGATTTAACCCATTGCCAAACTCGGTTGAGATTTGTTTTGGTTGATAATAATATTGACATTGCTAAATTGAAATCCCTTGAAGGGGTAATCAATGTCATTATGAGTGGAGGTCAGTGCCAGGTGGTTGTCGGCACTCATGTTAAGGATGTTTTTGATGCATTTAATGACGCGTACCCAGCACGCAGCTCCAGCAGTTCTAATATATCCACATCGAAGAATAGAAAAATAAGTTTAAGTTCAGTTATGGACTTTATCTCTGGAACATTCAACCCTCTCATACCCGCTATTTCCGGGGCAGGGATGGTAAAAGCATTGCTGGCTTTACTTGTCGTGTTTAACCTTATTGGTAAGGAAGAGAAGACCTATGTAGTTATAAACTTTATGTCTGACGCTGTTTTTTACTTTTTGCCAATTTTACTTGCCTATAATGCGGCATCAAAATTAAAGTGCAATCCAATACTTGCCGCAGTGCTTGGTGGTATTTTACTTCATCCTCAATTTGTCCAGTTACGATTGACAGGCGATCCAATAGAGATTTTTGGGTTGCCTGTTAGGCTCGTAAACTATGGTTCCTCTGTTGTTCCAATTTTACTCATTGTTTGGCTACAGTCATTTGTTGAACGTTTTTTGAATACAATAGTGCCTAATGCCATCAAGATTATCTTTGTCCCTATGTTGACTCTGATGTTTGTCGGTATTATAGGGTTAACGCTGCTTGGTCCACTGGGAGGGTATATTGGAGATTATATTGCATTAGCTTTTGTGGGTTTACAATCTGTCGGTAGTTGGACAGTGCTTTTCCTTGTAGCAACACTTTGGCCAATATTAGTTATGTTTGGCATTCATTTTAGCATTACGCCACTTTCTATTGCACAACTTACAACATTAAAAGTCGAAAATATTATTGGTCCAGGTGCGATGATAGCCAATATCAGTCAGGCCGTTGCTGCGCTGGTTGTTGGTTTTAGAACTCAGGAGAATACTACTCGTCAAATCGCACGTTCTTCAGGAATCACTGCACTAATGGGGATTACAGAGCCTGCACTCTATGGTGTAAATTTACCAAAAAAATACCCGTTAATCGCTTGTATGACAGGAGCCGCTTGCGGTGGTTTATATGCCGGGATTACAGATGTGTATCGTTATGCCGTGGGATCATCGGGACTTCCAGCTCTGCCTTTATATCTTGGCGAGAACCTGTGGAACATCTTTAATATTCTTATTGCATTACTTATTTCCGTTATAGTAACGGCTATCCTTACCTATATTCTTAGTCTGAAATACGAACCGGCTTCAGTGTGTACCGGTAATGCTGAAGCACCTGCAGAATCGCACATTTCAGCAGAAAAAAATAATATAGAAGGGATAATGAATCCAATAAAAGGGAATGTAATCCCATTAGAAGAAGTAGAGGATGAAGTTTTCTCTTCCGGTGCCCTTGGAAAAGGATTAGCCATCGTTCCTGTTGAAGGAAAGGTATTGGCACCATTTGACGGTACCGTTGTTTCAGTTTTCCCGACTTTACATGCTATCTGTCTGGAATCAAATAATGGTGTTGAATTATTGATCCATGTAGGTATTGATACCGTGTCATTGAAAGGGGCGCCCTTTAAGTCTTACATTGAAAAAGGACAGAAGGTGACTTCAGGACAACTCATGATTGAATTTGATATTGGGGCGATTAGCGCAGCCGGTCTTTCTCTGCACACCCCTGTTATTATTACTAATCTTGAAGAAACTTCAGAGCTTGAATATACACAAGACCAACACAAGGTAATTGACGCCACGAAAAAGATAATGAGCGTCAAGTTATAAATGTATTCCGAATCAATAATATTAAGGGCTTAATATGCTATACAAAAATCTTAAAGTTTTTCCGAATGAATTTTTATGGGGAGCATCGACTTCAGCTTTCCAGGTTGAAGGAGGGTGGAATTGCGATGGCAAAGGTCCTTCGGTCCAGGATGCCCTTGGTGCCCGGCATGCTGACATTACCGATTTTACTGTAGCGAGCGATCATTATCATCGCTATAAAGAAGACGTTCGTTTATTTGCTCAAATGGGATTAAAAAGTTATCGTTTTTCAGTTTCATGGTCGAGAGTATTGCCTCAGGGGCAAGGTGAAATAAACGAGAAAGGGGTTGATTTCTATAATAATTTAATTGATGAGCTGTTGCGTTACAATATAGAGCCTATATTGACTCTGTATCACTTTGACTTGCCATTGAAACTTGAAGAGCAAGGTGGATGGAGTTCAAGAAAAACCATTGATGCATTTATAGAATACGCGAGATTGATATTTGATCGTTTTGGTGACCGGGTAAAATATTTTTTAACTATAAACGAACAAAACGTAATGATTTTACACGGTAATGCCATTGGAAAAAAACATAACAGCAAAAAACACGCTTACCAGGAAGCACACCATATGTTTGTAGCACAGGCAGCAGTGATGAAACTGTGCCACGAACGTGTGCCTGAGGGTAAGATTGGACCGGCACCAAATATTATATCGGTATACCCAGCGTCCTGCCATCCAGAGGATATTATTGCAGCAGACAACTGGATGGCAATTCGTTGTTGGCTTTATCTTGATATGGCAGTTTATGGCCAATATAACAGCCTCGCCTGGTCATATTTATGTGATCGAGGTTATCAGCCTGATGTCCTGGAGGGAGATGATGAAATACTGAAGAATGCTAACCCTGATTTCATTTCTATTAATTATTATGCCACAATGACGGTCAGTGCGAGTCGTAATGATGGTCATGATATTACCTTCCGCGAAGGTGATCAGCAGATCACCTATGGTGAGGAAGGTATTTATCGGGCAGCAGTTAACCCTTATCTCGAGAAAACAGATTATAACTGGCTGGTCGACCCTATAGGTTTTCGCACGACTTTAAGAGCCGTATGGGATAAATATCGATTACCCATCATGATCTCTGAAAATGGGTTAGGTCAACATGATTGTCTTGTAAATGGTAAAATTGATGATCAATACCGCATTGATTATTTACAAAAGCATATTGAACAAATGCAGCTTGCAATAACCGATGGTGTAGAAATTTTCGCTTATTGTCCCTGGGCCGCTATAGACTTAATCAGCACCCATCAAGGCTATGGCAAGCGGTATGGATTTATATATGTTGATCGTGATGAATTTGATCTTAAAGAGCTCGCCAGAATCCCGAAAAAAAGCTTCTGGTGGTATAAAGATGTGATTAGCAAGAATGGCTTGTCCAGGCCCTGAATTATTTATTTGATTAATTATAAAGTATACCCCATCTGGTTAACCTAAAAATTAGATGGGGGGATGCTGTTTATCTTTTATTTAACAGATGATAGTGTTCATAAATACTTATTGTTAACGCTTGGCAAACAACAATAAAATCAAAATCACAAGGGTACTAATTGATGGCAATCAAGAACAGCCTTACAAAACTTATATGTATTTCCGCACTTCTACTAGTTAATGCTTATGCTATTTCTGCACCGACTCTTTCGCCGGAGGATATTGATGCAATTGTTCGGAAGTTAAAGGAAGAGTTATCGAACGACGATAAGTTAAAATTCAAAGAGAATGACAACAAAAAATTAATTGCGAATAAAATAACGACAGGTGAACCATTATCCGCCTCGACGAATGAGGCAGGTACATTTAATAATATGTCGGATAGTGAATTCCACGATCTTGCGTTAAAGATTAAGAAGGAAATAGGGTTTAATTATTCCGGTTATTTTCGTGCAGGAATGGCAACAACAACCAATGGTGGTCCGAAAGACTATGCCATTGGTAGTCTTGGACGATATGGTAATGAAAACACGGGGTGGTTTGATCTCACCTTTACACAGCGAGTGTTTAAAGATCAAACTAGAGAGGCTGAAGCAATCGTTACTCTGGACGGTAATGTTAGCCAGTCAAATTCCAGTGGATGGTTCGATACACCCTCTGAGAAGGGCAGTTATCTACAATTTTCAGATATGTATCTAAAAACCACGGGTTTTATACCACCAATTCCTGATGCAATATTGTGGGTTGGTAAGCATAAAATTGCTAAACGAGAACTCCAGATGCTTGACTGGAAATATCATAATGCAGTAACCGCAGGCGGTGTAGGCTTAGAAAATATCACATTGCCTGTTGGTAGTTTGGATATTGCATTACAACGTCAGGATAAGGATGCTGCTGATGAAACAGTCAACACGAATTTCATTGATTTTCGTTATAATAAAATACCTGTATCTCATAATAAGACATTGGAAATAGATGGTAAATATCATATGGCAAATAAAACAGATAGCCAGAATGATATCGAATTTAAAGATGCTGCAATGGGAACTATCACTTTAACCACACAACATGATGATGGTGGTTTCAATGAATTTGGGTTTCAACTTGGTAATAATTCGATTGCTAGTAGCATGGCTAAAATAAATGACTCAGAACCGGGCTATTTGTATATACCAGGCAGTGCCAGTGGCTATACATGGCGCTTTATCACACAAGGGGAAAATTATTTATCCCCCAATATAATAATGGCCAGCACAGTAGTTGCTGGGATGGCTAAAAATATTCATACCATTGAAGATAAACATCCACACTCTGACTCGGAATTTTTGCGTGCAGTGGTTCGGCCAGCCTGGATTTGGGATCAGTATAATCAAACAGGAATAGAGTTGGCTTATTTTAATCAAAGAAATACTAATATCGACGGAACTCTTCGAGAATCAGGCTATAAAGCAACAGTTTATCATGCACTTAAAGTTGCAAATAGCATGTTAAAATCACGCCCGGAAATTCGCTTCTATACCACCTATATGGATGCAATTCATAACGAAATTACTAATTTCAGTTTCAATGACGATAAAAGCCGTCAGTTAAGCTTTGGCGTTCAGGCAGAATTGTGGTGGAGATGAACGGCCTATATATTTTTCACATTTTTATAACAATGATTATTCACTGTAAAAATTCACTGGCCATCCAATACATCCGATAATTGAATGGAGGCCAGTCTCTTAACAGAAGGTAACCGGCATCATGTAACTCAGTAGCCAGCCGTTCGTGGTAAACACCGGTGGCCTCCATCACCACATGAACTTCTTCCGGACCGCAGTGCTGGAGCCTGAGCCAGCGAAGTATATTTTCAACTGAATTGCCCACGTCGTGCCAGAAGCGTAACTAATAACGCCAGAAGCCCGCAAATATTGATGCTTCGTTTCGCCAGGATGCTTACACTTACACTCAAACCAAAAAAAAGCCCCTGCGCGAAAGCAGGGGCAAGCCATGTCAGAGCTTATTTTTTATTAGTTAAATACCATCCCGCCGTCGATCAGCAATGACTGACCGGTCATGTAATCAGAATCCGGGCTGGCAAGATAGGAGACGCAGGCGGCGACATCTTCCGGCTCGGATAGCCGACCGAGGGTGATGCGTTTGGCGAACTCGGCGGTACCGTAGCCCAGCGGTTTACCGGCGGCTTCTGACACCTGGCGGTCAATTTCGGCCCACATCGGCGTTTTGACAATCCCCGGGCAGTAGCCGTTGACCGTGATGCCCAGCGGCGCGAGGTCGCGAGCGGCGGTCTGGGTTAAGCCGCGCACCGCGAATTTACTGGAGCTATACACCGCCAGCTCCGGGTTGCCGACGTGGCCGGCCTGGGAGCAGGCGTTGATGATTTTCCCGCCGTGCCCCTCTTTCTTAAAGGCTTCGACCGCCGCCTGAATGCCCCAGATCACCCCTTTGACGTTGATGTTGTAGACTTTATCGACAATTTCCGGGGTAATGGACTCGATCGGCGTGGACGGCGCCACGCCGGCGTTGTTGACGATGACGTCGAAGCCGCCCAGCGTTTTGCGCGCCTGTTCGACGGCGGCGAACACCTGATCGCGGTCGGAGACATCCACTTTCACCGCCATGGCGCGGCCGCCGGCCTGGTTGATTTCGGAGGCGACCGCTTTGGCGGTGGCGTCGTTATAATCGGCAATGGCCACGGCAAATCCATCCTTCACCAGACGAAGGGCGATAGCTTTACCAATCCCCTGGCCGGCGCCGGTAACAAGTGCGACTTTTTTCATTTTCCTTTCCTTATTGTGATGACTTACAGAATCTGACTCAGATGCAGCTGGCCCATCAGCAGCGGGTTATCGCGATAATCCACCGGAATGGCCACCACCGCCGGGCCGTCGACGTCCATCGCCGCGCGCAGGGTCGGCTCCAGCGCCTCGGCGCTTTCCACGGCAAACCCTTTGGCGCCGAAGGACTCGGCATAGGCTTTAAAATCCATCGGCCCGAACTCGACGCCGGACAGGCGCTGATATTTTTTCTCTTCCTGGATGGCCACCATGTTGTAGCCGTTATCGACCCAGATCAGGTGCAGCACGTTGGCTTTCAGGCGGACAGCGGTCTCCAGCTCCATGCTCGACTGCAGGAAGCCGCCGTCGCCGGAGACGGAGACCACTTTGCGCTCAGGATTGACCAGCCAGGCGCCGATGGCCCAGGGCAGGGCGACGCCCATGGTCTGCTGGCCGTTGGAGATCATCACCTGACGGGCGCGGAAGCTGTACAGGTAGCGGGCAATCCAGATATGGAAGCTGCCCATGTCCACGGTCAGCGTGACGTCGCTGTTGACGATATCCTGCATGGCGCGAACGATGCGCAGCGGATGCAGAGCAAACTGATTCAGCTGCGCGCCGCGGCGGTCCAGCAGTTCGCGCTGGTGCTGGCGGTCGCGGAGGATCTCCGCCGCCTGCGGGGAGAGCACCAGCCGGCGATCGATATTTTGCGCCAGCTTGTTGAGGGTGCCGGCGATATCGCCCACCAGCTCGACGTCCGGGGTGTAGTTGCGCTCTTCATAGGCGGGCAGGACGTCGATATGCACCAGCGTCGCGTTGCCGCTGTTCCACATCGCCGGTTCATATTCCACCGGGCTGTAGCCGATGCAGATCACCAGGTCGGCGAGCTGCAGCAGACGGTCCCCGGCCTGGTTGTTAAACAGCCCGACCCGGCCGGCGAAGCGAGAGAAGTTATCCTGATTCACCGCCCCGGCGGCCTGATAGGTGCTGGTGACCGGAATATGGCTGGCCTCCAGCAAACGGCGCAGCGCCGCGCTGTTCTCCGGCTGGCTGGCCATCAGGCCGAGCAGGAAGATCGGGTTTTTCGCCTGAGCGATAAGCTTCGCCACCTGGTCGATGGCGGCATCCGGCGCGGCGCCCATCTGCGGGGCCCCGCTGGCCGGCAGTACTTTGCCGCTGACCGGGCCATCGACCACATCCTGCGGCAGGCTGACGAACGCGCTGCCCGGGCGGCCCTGCTCGGCGGCGCGGAAGGCGTTGGAGACCACTTCCGCCAGCGCGTCCGGCGCGGTCACCTCGACGGCGTATTTCGTCACCGGGCTGAACATCGCCACCGTATCCATACTCTGGTGGACCTGTTTGGCTTTATCGGCGCGTTTCACCGCGCCGCCCAGGGCCACCACCGGGTCGCCTTCGCTGTTGGCGGTGGCCATACCGGTGATCAGGTTGGAGCAGCCCGGGCCGGAGGTGACCAGCGCCACGCCGGCTTTACCGGTAATGCGCCCGACGGCGGCGGCCATAAACGCGGCGTTGGCTTCGTGGCGTACCGGAATAATGCGAATGGAGGAATCCAGCAGTGAGTCGAATACCTTGTCGATTTTGGCGCCAGGGATGCCGAACACCTGACGTACCCCCTGGGCTTCCAGCTGGCTGACGACGAGATCGGCGCCGTGCGCCCACTGGCGTACCGGATACTGTTTGTCCATGTGACCCCCTTAACTTTCTACGGAACGGATGGCGGCATCGAGATTATCGGGATGCAGATTGGCCTGCAGGAACGCGCTGTCGGCGGGCAGGTCGATCATCAGCTTGTGAATTTCGCCGAAGGTCAACACTCCGTGGTCGAGCTGGTAATCCAGCAGGTGACCGCCGCCTTTGCGGTCATCGGTAATAAAGTGCTCGTGATACCCGGCGACGTTGATCCCCTGCATATGCTGCGGGGTACGGAAGCCGACCAGTACCCCTTCGCGCTGGTTAAAGCGGAACACCGGCTGATCGTCGAGGACGTCGGTCATCGCCCGGTACGGCGGCGTCTGGCGAGGCACGGTGCGGGTATGGGCATGGCGGAAATGGCCATCGATGCGCAGGGCGCAGAACAGGTTGTCAGAGGGAATTTGCTGGTCGATCACCTCGTGCAGCTGCTGGCGGCTCACCGGGTGGTCGAAAGTTTTCCGGTACTGCGGCTGGAACCAGGTCATCACCGCGAACGGCGTTTTCTGCTCCGGCTGCGCTTTGCGTGCGCTGCCGTCGGCCCGCAGCTGATAGACCTGACTGCTGAAGGCGATCAGCTCCCCGTCCAGCTCATTAAAGGTGCCGAGACCGAAATCGCCGTGCTTCAGCAGGTCGGCGATGGTGGTGCTCCCTTCGTAAACCCCGCTCAGCAGGGCGCTCATAAGCGATGTCTGATAGAGCACGCTCTCGGGATGCTGCGCGGAAAACGCCCGCAGGGTTTCGCATAGACTCTCTTCGCAGGTGCATTCAGCAGAATGATTCATATACCACTTCCTCGTTCAATAAATATAAGAAAGGTTAAATAAATGTTGACCCGATTCAGCTCACAGTTCCAATATAGAAACCATGCTGGTTTGAGACGTTTTCGATATGGAACTTCGTTATCTTCGCTATTTTGTCGCCGTCGCCAGGACGCGGCACTTCACCCAGGCCGCCAAGGAGCTGGGTATTTCACAGCCTCCGTTAAGTCAGCAAATTCAGCGGCTTGAGCGCGAGGTGGGGACCCCGCTGTTTCGGCGTTTGACCCGCGGGGTGGAGCTCACCGAGGCCGGTGAGTCGTTCTATGAGGATGCCCGTCAGATCCTCGCCATGAGCGATGCGGCGCTGGAGAAGGCCAAGGGCATTGCCCGCGGGATGAACGGCAGCCTGTCGCTAGGCATTACCAGTTCTGATGCTTTCCACCCGCAAATCTTCACGCTGCTGCACCGTTTTCAGCTAGACCACCCCGGGGTGACCCTGCACCAGATGGAAGACAACATGGCCAATCTGATGACCGCCCTGAGCGAGGCCGAGCTGGATATTGCCTTCGTCCGTCTGCCGTGCGAGAGCAGTAAGGCCTTTAATCTGCGGATTATCGATGAGGAGCCGATGGTTATCGCGCTGCCGCGCGATAACCCGCTGGCGACGCAGCCGACCCTGGCCCTGGAGCAGCTGCGCGACGTGGCGCCGATCCTCTTCCCGCGGGAAGTGGCTCCGGGGCTGTATGAGCTGGTGTACAACAGCTGCCTGCGCGCCGGCATCGATATGGAGCGCGCCTGGCAGTCGTCGCAGATTTCGTCGTCGCTGAGCATGGTCAATGCCGGGTTCGGCTTCGCGCTGGTCCCGCAGTCGATGACCTGCATCCAGCAGCCGAACGTCAGCTATCACCCGCTCAGCGGGGCGCCGCTGAAGACCGATATCGCCATCGCCTGGCGGCGCTTCGAGCGCTCGCGCACGGTGAAACGCTTTCTGGCGATGTTCTGATCTTCGCGACGCCTGCGGCTTACTGCGCCACCCAGCCGCCGTCCATGTTCCACGCCGCGCCGCGCACCTGGGCGGCGGCGTCGCTGCACAGAAACAGCGCCATTTCGCCCAGTTGCTGCGGGGTGACAAACTCCCCGGAGGGCTGCTTTTCCGCCAGCAGCTGGGCGCTGGCCTGCTCCGGGTCGACCCCCTCGGCGATGCGCTTATCGATCTGCTGCTGCACCAGCGGAGTCAGCACCCAGCCGGGGCAGATGGCGTTGCAGGTGATGCCGCTGCGCGCGGTTTCCAGGGCCACGGTTTTGGTCAGGCCGACCACCGCGTGCTTGGCGGCGACATAGGCCGATTTCTCTTTCGACGCCACCAGGCCATGCACTGAAGCAATGTTGATGATGCGCCCCCAGTTGCGCTGGCGCATGCCCGGCAGCGCCAGGCGAGTGGTGTGGAAGACGCTGGAGAGATTGATCGCGATGATGTCGTTCCATTTGTCCACCGGGAACTGCTCCACCGGGGCCACGTGCTGGATGCCGGCGTTATTGATCACGATATCGACGCCGCCGAAGGTGCTTTCGGCATAGCGCATCATCGCCTCGATCTGCCCGACGTCGCGCAGGTCGGCGTCGTGATAGCCGGGGATCTTGCCCAGCGCGGCGACTTCAGCCCGGGCGTGGCTGCTGTCGCCGAAGCCATTGAGCACCAGCTGGGCGCCTGCCTGCGCCAGCACTTTGGCGATCCCTAAGCCGATGCCGCTGGTGGAGCCGGTGACCAGCGCTGTTTTACCGTTTAAATTCATCATATTTCTCCTTCAGTCGGGTCTCAGACAATGCCGGTCACATAGAACGTGGCAATGACAAACAGTACCGCGAGGCTTTTGATCACCGTGATGGCGAAAATGCCGCCGTAGGCCTGGCGATGGCTCAGGCCGGTGATCGCCAGCAGGGTGATCACCGCCCCGTTATGCGGCAGGGTATCCATGCCGCCGCTGGCCATGGCGGCGACGCGGTGCAGGACCTCAAGCGGAATATTGGCGGCGTGGGCGGCGGCGACAAAGGTCTCGGACATCGCCGCCAGGGCAATGCTCATTCCCCCGGAGGCCGAGCCGGTGATCCCGGCCAGCACCGTGACGCTGATCGCCTCGTTTAACAGCGGATTGGGAATAGCCGCGAGGGCTTTCGACAGCACCAGGAAACCCGGCAGGGCGGCGATAACCGCGCCGAAGCCATACTCAGAGGCGGTGTTCATCGCCGCGAGAATAGCCCCGCCCACCGCCGTCCGGCTTCCTTCCGCCAGCCGGCCGCGAATATTGCGGTAGCCGCAGACCAGTACCAGCACAATGCCGGAGAGCAGCGCCGCCTGTACCGCCCAGATGGCGGTGATTTTCCCCACCTCGGTGACCACAGGCTTCGCCAGACCCGGGAGGGTGAGCTCATGGCTGGCGCCGTACCACTGCGGGATCCAGTGGGTAAACAGCAGATTCAGCACCCCCACCAGCAGCAGCGGGGCGATAGCGATCAGCGGATGCGGCAGGTTGATGTCATCCGGGGTCTCCGGCTCATTTTGCAGGTCGGTCCCATAGCCTTCGCCGCTGGCCTGCGCTTTGCGGCGCTGGCGCTCCAGCCACAGCAAACCGAAGAGGATAATGAACAGCGAGCCGATAAGCCCCAGCCACGGGGCCGCCCAGGCGTTGGTGCCGAAGAAGCTGGTGGGAATAATATTCTGGATCTGCGGCGTGCCGGGCAGGGCGTCCATGGTAAACGAGAAGGCCCCGAGGGCGACGGTGGCTGGGATCAGCCGTTTGGGGATCCCGCTCTGGCGAAACAGCTCGGCGGCGAAAGGGTAGACGGCAAAGGCCACCACAAACAGCGACACCCCGCCGTAGGTCAGCAGGGCGCACACCAGCACGATCACCGGGATCGCATGGCGGCGTCCAAGGATGCGGATGGCGGCGGCGACAATCGACCGCGAGAATCCCGACAGCTCAATCAGCTTGCCGAATACCGCGCCCAGCAGAAACACCGGGAAATAGAGCTTCACAAAGCCGACCATTTTTTCCATAAACAGGCCGGTAAAGGCCGGGCCGACCGCGCCCGGGTCGGTGAGCAGCACCGCGCCGAGGGCGGCGATCGGCGCAAAGAGGATCACGCTGTATCCACGGTAGGCTGCCAGCATCAGTAATGCCAGCGCGGCCAGGGCTATTATCACACTCATCACGACGTCTCACTCTCATTGTTATTGTAGGGGTACAGAACGAGATACTAGGGTTTCAGGGCGAAGCGCAGCTGGTGTTCCCGGCGCGACTGGATGCGCTGGCGCCGGGCCTCGTCCCAGCGGTAAAAGCCTTGCCCGCTGCGGGCGCCGGTGTCGCCTCGCGCCACTTTCTCCGCCACCAGCGACATCATCTCGGTGCCGCTGGCCAGCTCCGGCAGCAGGTGCTGGCAGATATCCTGGACCGTCGCCAGGCCGGTCATGTCCGCTGCCTCCAGCGGGCCGACCATCGCATAGCGGCGGCCCAGCGAGGCGCGCATCACCTGGTCCACCACCTCCGGGGACGCGATGCCGCTGTGGACGATATGCAGCGCTTCGCGCAGCAGGGCGAACTGCAGCCGGTTGCCGACAAAGCCCGGCGCGGCGCGGTTGAGCACCACCGCTTCCAGCGCGCAGGCGGCGCAAAAGTCGCTCACCTGGCGCGCCAGATGAGGCAGGGTGGCGCTCCCGGGCACCACTTCCACCAGCGGGATCAGGTGCGGCGGATGCCAGAAATGGGCGATCAGTAGCCGTTCCGGGAGGCGCATGCCCTGCGCCAGCTGATCCGGCGGCAGGCCGCTGGTGTTGCTGGCGATAATCGCCTCGTCAGCGATCAGCGTTTCCAGTTCGGCATACAGGGCGTGCTTCAGCCCCAGCCGTTCGGGGATCGCTTCAATCAGCAGCGTGGCGTCCGCCAGCGCTTGCAGCGCCGGGGTAGGGGTTAAACGGCTCAGCACGGCGTCGCGGTCGGCGGGATCCTGCTGACCGCTCGCCTCCAGCTCGCGCAGGATCGCCCCGGCCACCGTGGGTACCTCGGCGAGACGTTGCGGATCGGTGTCATACAGGCGGACGGGGTGACCGTAACGGGCGAAATGGCAGGCAATGCCGACGCCCATCAGTCCGGCGCCGAGTACCGCCAGGCGTGGTGTAAACATAGTGGCTCCTGTTAACGTTGAAGGGTCATGGCGATGCCCTGTCCGCCGCCGACGCACAGGGTGGCCAGCCCTTTGCTGGCGCCCCGGCGCTGCATCTCATGCACCAGGCTGACGAGGATCCGGCAGCCGGAGGCGCCGATGGGATGGCCAAGGGCGATGGCGCCGCCGTTAACGTTGACCTTCTCGCTGTCCCATTCGAGCAGCTGGCCGACGGCCAGCGCCTGGACGGCAAAGGCCTCGTTGGCTTCGATCAGATCCACCTCGTCCAGCGTCCAGCCGGCGCGCTGCAGCGCCTGGCGGCAGGCGCTCACCGGGCCGATGCCCATCACCGACGGGTCGACCCCGGCGACCGCCGCGCTGACAATGCGCGCCAGCACCGGCAGCCCAAGCTCGTGCGCTTTATCGACGCTCATCAGCAGGACCGCCGCAGCGCCGTCGTTCAGCGATGAGGCATTCCCGGCGGTGACGCTGCCGTCAGCCGGGCGAAACGCCGGGCGCAGCTGGGCCAGCTGCTGCTCGCTGGTCTCCGGGCGCGGTTGCTCATCGTCGGTCACGACACGCGGCGGCTTTTTGCCCTGCGGGACGCTGACCGGGACGATCTCCTCGCGAAAGCGTCCGGCGGCGATAGCGGCCGCCGCTTTGCGCTGGGAGCTGGCGGCGAAGGCGTCCTGGCGCTCGCGGCTGATGTCGAAGGCGTCGGCAAGGTTCTCGGCGGTAATGCCCATGTGGTAGTCGTTAAAAGCGTCCCATAGGCCGTCCTGGAGCATGCTGTCCTGCAGGCTGGCATGGCCGAAACGCAGGCCGTCGCGGGCGCCATTCATCAGATAGGGAGCATTGCTCATGCTCTCCTGGCCGCCGGCGATAACGATCTCGGCGTCGCCGCAGCGGATCGCCTGCACCGCCTGCTGAACCGCTTTCAGCCCTGAGCCGCACACCAGATTGACGGTGACCGCTGGAGTGTCCACCGGCAGGCCGGCCCGCAGCGCGGTCTGGCGCGCCGGGTTCTGCCCGCAGCCGGCGGTGAGCACCTGGCCGAAAATCAGTTCATCGACCGCTGCGGCGGGCAGCTGGCAGCGTTCAAGCAGGCTGCGCACCACTGCCGCGCCGAGGTCGACGGCGGAAAGCGGGGCGAAGGCGCCGCGAAAGCTGCCGACCGGGGTGCGTACGGCAGCAACTATGGCAATATCGGTCATGGTCTCTCCTTAGCTGAAGCGCATTTCGCGCACGTCGTCGGCGACGATCAGCCGTCCCGCCGTTTTACGCATCACTTCGTCGGGGCTGACCCCCGGGGCCACTTCGCGCAGGACAAACGCCCCGTCGACAATGTCCAGCAGGGCCAGGTCGGTGAGCACCCGGCGAATGCAGCCCACGCCGGTGAGCGGCAGGGTGCACTGCGGCAGCAGTTTGGATTCGCCGTTCTTTGAGGCGTGGGTCATCACCACGATGATGTTCTGCGCGCCGGCCACCAGGTCCATGGCGCCGCCCATCCCCTTGACCATTTTTCCGGGGATCATCCACGAGGCGATATTCCCTGCGACGTCGACCTCAAAGGCGCCAAGAACCGTAAGATCGACGTGGCCGCCGCGGATCATGGCGAACGACTGGGCCGAATCGAAGATCGCCGCCCCGGTTTGCGCGGTGACGGTCTGTTTGCCGGCGTTGATCATGTCGGCGTCGAGGGTTTCCTCATCGGGAAACTCGCCCATCCCCAGCAGGCCGTTCTCCGACTGGAGCATCACTTCAATGCCGGCGGGAATGTAATTGGCCACCAGCGTCGGGATACCGATCCCGAGGTTGACGTAGTCGCCGTCGCGCAGCTCCTGGGCGACGCGCATCGCCATTTGTTCGCGGGTTAACATCTCAGTGCCCTCCGGCGCGCAAGGTGCGCTGTTCAATGCGTTTTTCGAATTGCCCGACGATCAGCCGGTCGACATAGATCCCCGGGGTGTGAATGGCGGAGGGCGGCAGTTCGCCCGGCGGCACAATCTCTTCCACCTCCACCACCGTAATGCGCCCGGCGGTGGCCATCAGCGGGTTGAAATTCTGTGCGGTATGGCGATAAACCACATTGCCGTACCAGTCAGCCTTCCAGCCCTTCACGAGGGCGAAATCGCCGCGAATAGCTTGTTCAAGAATGTAATTTTTACCCTCGAACTGGCGCACCTCTTTGCCTTCGGCGACCGGCGTGCCATAGCCGGTGGCGGTGTAAAAGCCGGGGATCCCGGCGCCGCCGGCGCGGATTTTTTCCGCCAGCGTTCCCTGCGGGGTGAGCTCTACCGCCAGCTCGCCGCTCAGCACCAGCTGTTCAAACAGCGCGTTTTCCCCGACGTAAGAGGCCACTACCTTGCTGACCTGGCGCGACTCCAACAGCATGCCGAGACCGAAGCCATCGACGCCGCAGTTGTTGGAAACCACCGTCAGCCCCTTCACCTGGCGACGCTTCACCTCGGCGATCAAATTCTCGGGTATACCGCACAGGCCGAAGCCGCCGGCGAGCAGCGTCATGCCGTCCGTTAACCCTTCCAGCGCCGCTTCGTAGCTGGCGACGCGTTTATCCAGTCCTGCCATCTTGTCTCTCCTGCCTTGCGATACCCTTATCATTGGCGCGGGCGACTGATTTGATAATTTTGAATTTGTGACTCACTCATTTGGAAATTTAATTAATTTCCTGTTAACTAATTTCTTTCAATTAGTTAACAGGATGAAAAATGAGAATGAGTGTCAAACAGTTACGCGCGTTTTTAGCGGTAGCTCACACTCTCAATTTCGCCCACGCCAGCGAAAGGCTGAATCTGTCGCAGCCAGCGCTCAGCCTGACCATCAAAGGGTTGGAGGAGGCGCTGGGGGGCGCGCTGCTGCAGCGCAGCACCCGCAAAGTGACCCTCACCCAGGAGGGGGAACTCTTTCTGCCGATGGCCCGTCAACTGCTGGCCGACTGGGATAACGTTGAGGAGGCGATGCGCCAGAGCTTTACCCTGCAGCGCGGCAAAATCTCGGTCGCCGCGATGCCGTCGTTCGCCGCCAACGTTCTGCCGGAGGCGCTGAAAGCCTTCCGCGACCGCTATGCCGGGGTGAACGTCACGGTGCATGATGTGATCAATGAGCAGGTAATCGAGATGGTGCGTGAGGGGCGGGTAGAGATGGGCATCGCTTTCGAGCCATCGCCCAACCACAACCTGCTGTTTACCCCGCTGGCGGTGGACCGCTTCGTGGCGATCGTTCCCCGGCAATCGCCGCTGGCGAAGAAAAAAAAGCTCACCTGGCAGGAGCTGTTAACTCTCGACTTTATCACCCTCCAGCGTCCCTCGGCGGTGCGCCTGATGCTGGAGGAGGCGCTGGCGCGCAGCGGGCGTCAGCTGGACGTGGCGCTGGAGAGCCACCAACTGGTGACGGTGGGGAGGATGGTAGCCAGCGGTCTGGGAGGCAGCGCGGTGCCGGCGCTATGCAAAACGCAGATGACCTCGCTGGGGGCAGTGTGCATTCCGCTCAGCGATCCGCCGATTGAAAAGTGCGTTGGGGCGATCCATGCCGGACATCTGCCGCTGTCGAAGGCGGCGCAGGCGCTGCTGGATACGTTGAAAGGGTATTTACCCACCTGAGGGGGCGTGGGGAAAAAAAACCGGCCCGCAGGCCGGTTTGATAATCAGATTTTGCAGGCGTCGCCGCAATCGTCATCGGCAACGATCGCCTGGGCTTTTTTGTCCGCTTCTTCCAGACGCTCCGCGTTGCGCTCTTCCGCTTCATCCAGGCCACTGAAGACCAGGTTGTCGAGATCAATTTCCATAAGTTACCTATCGTTGCTGGTTTTGAATCAGCGTCAAGTATAGGGCATAACCGCCTGCGGAGGTAACCGCTCTTCGCGCCGAACGCACAGAGCGTTAAGTCCGCCGGCAGCAGATAAAACCCACCATAAATAACCGTTGACAGGATGGCGTTAGCTTTAAATATCTCCACCAGAATAATTTCCTGCCTAAATATTAAATGAAAGGACAACGAAGGTGTAATTAAGCATTGACGAATGGCTTTTATGTTAATATGGCCGCGATTATGGATGAATCTATGGATCTTAATCAATGGAACATACTGTTACAGGCGCCATCAAAGAATGGCGTAAACATAATAAAGTGATCGGTCAGGTCAAAATAAGCTATAAAAAATTCTTACGAAAATGCAGAGAGCTCTCGCTCGCAGGAGGTAAATACAGAGAATATCAAGGACTTTGCGCCAAATATCAGTGCGCACGATTGACCGCCGTGACCCAGGGACTGGTGCCTTTCGAGGATAAACCCTTTAAGGCCTATCTTAATAAACGGATGTCAAAACGGCGCAAGCTGGATATTGCCCACGGTTCGCTGAATTTTATCGAGAAAACGTTTCAGCCCGATGTGCTGCCGCAGCTCTATAACGTGGCGGATTTTGGCCGGACGATGTTTGCTATTCCTCTGAAAAATGGCGAAAAGCTTGACGTTAAGCTGCTGGCATCGCCGTTTCAGGAGGAGGGTGAGCTGATGCTGCAGCTGTTTCTCGGCGACCGGCGCGTTTATAGCGTCTGTTTTTCCTGTACCGACGATGGCCGCGCTTATATCGGCGGAATACAGGGCGGGAAAGATATCACCAATGATGAGGTGAAGGTGCTGACCAAAGAGCTGCATGGCGCGCGGCCGAAAAATATCATCATGAGCGTGCTGTATGGTTTCCTGCGTTATTTCGGCATCACTACGGTCTACGCGATCGATTCCGATTACCACGTGAAAAGCGATCTGGTGAAAGCCAGTTATTCATCGCTGTGGCTGGAAATGGGCGGAGAGAAACAGGCTCGCGGCTGGTATAAACTGCCGGCGCAGGAGATCAAAAAAAGTCTTGAAGAGGTAAAAAGTAAACACCGCAGCCAGTTTATTAAGCGCGAAGGTGTCAAAGAGCTGATTCAGCTCGAAATGGCGAACGCTCTGCGGCAAATAACCTTGAATCCGCAGATGAATTAACGCCTTTCCCACGTCAGGCAGGCAGCAGGGGGCTGTTGTCCGCCTGACGATATCCTTTCTTTACTGGCCGCTCTCGCCGATCGGCGGCGACACCGAGTTGGTGAGCAGCGGGGCGCTGCGCCACCACACTATCAGCGCGACCAGCGCGATAACGCTCAGCACGCCGAAGGCGGTAGCAAAAGAGTAGCGCCCGGCGATAGCGCCGGTTAACGCCGGACTCATCGCCGCCCCGGCGCCCTGCATTAGCATCACCACGCTTTGTCCGGCGTTAACGTGCCCGCTGCCGCGCAGCAGCGAGACGATAAAGCTGGGCACCGCCACCCCCAAAATCCCTGCCGCCAGACCATCAAGAATTTGCACCGGGACCATCATCGCCGGGGCGTCGCTGGCGGCCGCCAGCGCCGCGCGGATGGGCATGATCAGCAGCGCCAGCAGAATGCATCGCCAGTAACTATATTTGTCGATGCTGCCGGCGACCCGGATGGCCACCGGGATCATTACCACCTGCGAAATAATCACCGTGGCGGCGGCAAACAGCCCCGGATTGAGGTGTCCCGGCGCGGTGGCGATCCGCATGCTGAGCATCGGCAACAGCGCGGCGTTGGCGAGATGGAACAGCATCAGGGTCACGCCGGCGATCAGCAGCGGCGTATGGCGGAACAGGATGGCAAACCCAGGCAGTGCGGGCGGGATTGCCGACTCGAGGCCGCGGGCGGCGTCATCGTCAATATCGCTGCTGCGGATTGCCAGCAGGGCGATCAGGGTAAACAGGGTGGTACAGGCCATCAGGATGAAAATGCCGCCGATGCCCCAGTACCAGGCGATGGCCCCGGCAATCAGCGCGGTTAAGAAATTCCCCGCGTGGTTGAAGGCTTCGTTTTTTCCCATCTGAGCGCTAAAGCCGCGCTGTCGGGTCAGCCCAAGAGTGATCCCGGCGATTAACGGTCCGACAAAGGCCGCGCAGATCCCGCTGGCAACCTGTGAAAGAGCCACCACGCTGGTCTTCTGACTGAACCAGAGCAGCAGGGTGGTCAGGGTGATCGCCAGGCAGACCCCGGCCAGCAGCACGCGCTTATGCCGCGAGGTGTCGGTGATGAAGCCCGCGGGCAGGGTCGCCAGCAGGCCGGCCACGCCGCCGACGGTCATCAACAGGCCGATGTCCTCCGCCTGCCAGTGACGCTGGGTGAGAAAGATCCCCAGAAACGGGCCGAGGCCGTCGCGAACGTCGGCGATAAAGAAGCTGGTCAAACATAAAGCCCGCAGTGAACGAAGCGACATTTTCTTCCTTTAGCATGAACGATCCGCGGATCAGCGGCGGACCAGGGCGGTCATGGCGTGCGCCACGAATAATAGCCGGGATCGGACCCGGCAGAGAGCCTCATTCTTTATCGCACCGTTCGATGAAACCAAAATGTCACCCAGTCGTCGGGTAACGTGGCAATGCAACATACCTGCTCGTCGCGGCTTCCGCCAGAGGCCTACGAAAGTTCTGTATCAGGGCAACCGCGCCGCTCTCAGCGTTCGTCTGCCTTAACGATCTGCAGCGCGGCGGGATTCGCCACGCTGCCGCTGGCGGTGACGAACCCGGGATGGACGGCCTCGCCGCTGGCGCTGTCCACCAGCGCAATATGCGGCGCGCTGTGCAGCACCTGCTGGTGGCCCCATTCCATCAGGGCGAACAGCACCAGCGCCAGGCTACGGCTTTTTTCGGTGAGAACATATTCATAGCGCTCGCGAGCCCCCGCTTCCCGATAGGGGACTTTGCGAAGCAAGCCCATTTCGGTCATGGTTTTCAACCGGGTGGTGAGCGTCTGGCGGGTGATATGGGTATGCGCCTGCATCGTTTCAAAGCGCGTCACGCCGTAAAACGCCTCGCGGAGGATCAGCAGCACCCAGCGGTCGCCCAGTATTTTGGCTCCTTCCGCCAGGCCGCACAGCTCAGGATCGAGGTAGGGCAATGATTTATTTTTTGACATCGTGAGATTGGCCTTCTACTCTGAGTTTGAAATTTAGACTTAGATGCTAAGGAGCATAGCGTGCCATTTGTTAACGTGCAAACCATTAAAGGGATCATGACCGCGGAACAGAAAAGTGAGCTGCTGCGGCGGATGACCGATCTGCTGGTGGAGATTGAGGGGCAGGGCGATCCGCAGTTCCGCCAGTCGGTGTGGATCCGCATTGATGAACATGACCCGGAGCAGTGGAGCCTGGGGGGCGTCCAGCCGACGGCCGCGATGATTGCGGCTAAATTCGCCGCGGCGCGGCGCGACTGATTTCCTGAAAAAAGCGGGCTGCGAAGCCCGACCCGGCGATCTGGCGCAGAAGAGGGCCAGGTCGCCGGGTAATATTGCTATTAGCTATGGTGCAAAAGCGTATTTTGCGGCTAAGGTAACGGTCAGGGAACCCAACAAACAGGGCGCGATGCCAGACGACCCGCCTGGCGCCACTCTCAAACTGGTGAAAACAACGGATGTCTAGCGAACAGATGCTGCCGCTGGCGGCGCAGAACAACAATATCATCCGCCTGGCCGTCGCTCAGGCGCTGGCCGGTGCCAACTCGGTGGTGTTCTACGCCACTGGCGCTATCGTCGGCAATACCATCGCCCCCAGCCCGTCGCTGGCCACGCTGCCGATCACCCTGTTTGTGCTGGGGATGGCGGCCTCGATTCTGCCTTTCGGCGCGCTGGCGCGTAAGCGGGGCCGCAAAGCCGCGTTTATGGCCGGTACCGGCGCCGGGGTGGTTACCGGTCTGGCGGCCGCTCTGGCGGTGGTGCTGGGCTCTTTTCTGCTGTTTTGTTTCGCCGCGATGCTTGGCGGCGCCTATGCCGCGGTGGCGCTCAGTTTTCGCTTTGCCGCCACCGACGGCGTCGCTCCGGAACGTCGCGCCCGCGCGCTGTCGCTGGTGATGGGCGGCGGCGTGGCCGCCGGGATCATTGGCCCGATGCTGGTCACCGGCACCATGCACCTCTGGCCGACTTATACCTTCGCCTTCACCTTCCTCACTCAGGCGCTGGTGGCGGCGCTCGCCGCCATTCTGCTGGCAGGCGTGACGCCAGCAGAGCCCGCGGCGGCCAGCGTTCGCGGAGGGCGGCGGCTGCGCGAGATTGTCCGCCAGCCGGGCTTTGCCACCACGGTGTTCAGCGGCGCGGTGGCCTATATGGTAATGAATTTTCTGATGACCGCCGCGCCGCTCTCCATGCATATGCACGGCCTTTCCCAGCAGGCCGCCAACCTCGGGATCCAGTGGCATGTGATGGCGATGTACGGTCCGGGATTTGTCACCGGCCGGCTGATCCAGCGCTTCGGCGCAGCGCGCATGGCGGCGGCGGGATTGCTGATCACCGGCGCCTCGGTGGCGGTCGGTCTCAGCGGCGTCGGGGTGTATCATTACTGGCTGTCGCTGATTTTGCTCGGCATCGGCTGGAACTTTGGCTTCACCGGCGCCTCGGCGAAAATCATCGATTTCCACCGCCCGGAAGAGAAGACCCAGGTTCAGTCGCTCAACGATTTTCTGGTCTTCGGCGTGATGATCGTGGGTTCGTTTTCGTCCGGCGTTCTGCTCAACGCCTTCGGCTGGAACGCGGTGCTGTGGGGATCCCTGGCGCCGGTGGGGCTGGCGCTGTTCACCCTGCTGCTGCGCCCGTTATCGCCGCCCCGCGCTTAGCGTCTGGCCTGCCGCTGCGCGGGCCCTCGTTTTGTGCTTTTTAGCTATGCATTGCTGAAATTCATCTTAACCTGCGCGCGAATAAACGTCACACACGCTACATGCTGTAGTAATCTCTACATCATGACAATGCATCTCTTGATCCTTAACCTGACGACGTCTCAAGCCACGCTGCGCATGCGTGTCTGGCGAACCCTGAAGCAGAGTGGGGCGGCGGTCCTGCGCGACGGGGTCTACCTGCTGCCCGACGTGCGCCAGGGCTATGACATTTTCCTCAGCACCTGCCAGGCGATCCGCGCGGAGGGCGGGGCCGGGTATGTGTTTACGATTGAGTCGGCGGAAGAGGAGGCGCTCAGGCCGCTATTCGATCGTCGCGAACAGTATGATGCGCTGTTGCAGGATCTGCTGGCGCTGCAGGGGGCGTTATCCGCCGACGGACTGGCGGCTCAGCTCAAACAGCTGCGTAAAATTCAGCGTGACTACCAGCGGATCGCGGCTATCGATTTTTTCCCGGGGGCCGCCCGAGAGCAGGCCGCTGAGCGACTGGCCACCCTCGAGCAGGCGATTAATCAGCGGCTATCGCCGGACGAGCCGCAGGCGGTTGCGGGCGAACTGAGCCTTCTGGATAGAGAGGCCTTTCGCGGCCGTTTGTGGGCCACCCGCCGACGCCCGTGGGTCGATCGTCTGGCCAGCGCCTGGCTAATTCAGCGCTTTATCGACCCTGAGGCGCGATTCCTGTGGCTGGCCGCGCCTGAGGACTGTCCGGCGACGGCGGTTGGTTTTGATTATGACGGGGCGCCGTTCAGCCATGTTGGCACGCGGGTGACCTTCGAAGTTCTGGTCCGGCGCTTTGCTCTGGAGGCCGCGATCCCCGACGCTCTGGGCCGGCTGATCCACTTCCTGGACGTCGGTGGGCTATCCACCCCGGAGGCGGCGGGGGTGGAAAGCATTCTTGCAGGGCTGCGGGAAACCATTACGGACGATGACCAACTGCTGGCGGCAGCCTGCTCGCTGTTCGACGGCTTACTGAAGTCCTGTGAAATGAGGTCTGGTAATCATGAGCAAAACGGTGGTTCTTCCGCAGACTGACAGCCCTTCCGTCGTCGCTTCCGTATCCTTCTGGCAGGCATTTCGCTTCTGGCTGAAGCTCGGCTTCATCAGCTTCGGCGGACCTGCCGGGCAGATCGCCATGATGCACCAGGAGCTGGTGGATAACCGACGCTGGATCTCGGAAGGGCGATTCCTGCACGCGCTCAACTTTTGTATGGTCCTGCCGGGCCCGGAGGCCCAGCAGCTGGCGACCTATATCGGCTGGCTGATGCATAAAACCTGGGGAGGCATCATCGCCGGGGTGCTGTTTATTTTGCCCTCGCTGGTGTTGCTCATCGCGCTGGCGTGGATCTACCTCGTCTGGGGAGATGTCGCGGTGGTGGCGGGGGTTTTTTATGGCATCAAACCCNNGGGGATTTTTTATGGCATCAAACCCGCCGTGGCGGCGATCGTGCTGCAGGCGGCGCACCGCATCGGCTCGCGGGCGCTGAAAAATGGCGCCTACTGGGCCATTGCCGCCGCAGCCTTTGTCGCTATTTTTGCGCTGAACGTACCTTTTCCGCTGATCGTCCTGACCGCGGCGATCGTCGGGTTTATCGGCGGACGGGTGGCGCCGGCGACCTTCGGCAAAGCCGACGCCCATCGCGCGCAGAGTCAGCCTGGCGGGGCAGCCATTATTGATGACGCGACGCCGATCCCAGCCCACGCCCTGTTCAGCTGGCGGCGCACTGCCCGGGTGCTGATCGCCGGGATACTGCTGTGGCTGGTGCCGATGGCCACCCTGGCGCTAATGCTGGGCTGGGCGCACCCGCTGACCCAGATGAGCTGGTTCTTTACCAAAGCCGCGTTGATGACTTTCGGCGGGGCGTATGCCGTCTTGCCTTACGTTTACCAGGGGGCGGTGACCCACTATGGCTGGCTGAGCGCAGGGCAGATGATGGACGGCCTCGCCCTGGGGGAATCCACCCCCGGACCGTTGATCATGGTGGTGACCTTTGTCGGGTTTGTCGGCGGCTACACCAAAGCGGTGTTGGGCGTTGATGATGTGCTGCTGGGGGGCATCGCGGCGGCGTGCCTGGTGACATGGTTTACCTTTTTACCCTCGTTTATCTTTATTCTCGCCGGCGGGCCGTTTATTGAAACCACGCATAATAAAATGGGATTTACCGCGCCGTTGACCGCCATTACCGCCGCGGTGGTGGGCGTTATCCTGAATCTGGCGCTGTTTTTTATCTGGCATAGCGTCTGGGGGCCATCCGGTTTCGACCCATGGTCTGCGGCCATTGCTCTCGCCACCGCCGGGCTGCTGTTTCGCTATAAGTGGAAGCTGACCTGGGTACTGGCCGCCGCCGCCTCGGTGGGGCTTATCGTCCATATGGCGGGACTGTCCGGCGCAGGGTGAGGTCGGCTTCGGGCTGAAAAGGCGGGAGGCAGGGACGGTATGGGGAAAGGGGCCGATGCCTGGTGAAACAGTCGTCGGCCGGAAGGTATGGTAATAGCAATGTCTCTATTTCTCAAAGCATCTATAAGACTTCGCGTTACCAAAAGCGAGCTGCGTAATTAAAATGCTTCATCTGATGTTCATCAACATATGAGCTAGTTTCATCGGTGACTACAGGATTTGTGGAGACGGTGTTACCTGAGATATATAACGGGATGCCTGCCTTATTTTTACCTGTGTAAATCCCAGCGTGATCTCCTGGCTTTTTGCCGTTAGACTGGGCGGGATAATCTACTCTTAAAACAATATCGCCAACGGCAATGTCGGAAATATTTATTATTTTTCCGTGCGCTAATGACTCCTGATAGAATTTCGCTACGCTGGCGGTTTTAGGCAGGCCGGGAATACCAGCCTGACAGCTACACCAGTAGACGAAAGCCATACACCATGGCGAGCCGGAGGGGCTACCCACGTAGTCGAGATAGGTATTTACCATCGGGCCAGAGTTGCTGTTAAGTGGTTCCTCTTTAACATTAAGCTGACTTCTTGCTGCGTTTATTAAGTCATTACCATTAGGCATGTTCTTATCCTCATGAGGTAGATTGTTAAATTGTGGATGGCAGAGAATGATTTTTTCGAGTTTCGCTCCTTATCTGGCTGAACTTTTCTGTTTTTATCTTTGAAGTATTTATTTGTTCTTGAAGTATCTATTTAATTTTGTAAGGGGAAGGCTTGTCTGATAAGCGGAAGTAATATCTCGCCTGATTTTTTTGTAATTATGCCAATCAAAATTAATAAGAAATTGATAAGCGGTTTCTGCGCCAAGTCTAAACAATTTAAGTTTGTTGGCATCGCACATACTGAAGTCTAACCAGCCAATGTCTCCAGTGTCTATGAATGATACTAGCTTATTGTAATCAGGGTTTTTTTTAATGAAATCGTAATTCATGGCATGTCTGGCGGTGTTGAACGATTGAGCAAATATATCAAGGGTGCTATTAATTTCATGACTGTGATCGTCAAGTTGCAGTTTGACACCAAATGTGGGTCTTGCTGGAATTTTTGTGGGGTTGTGAAAAACATCAATCGGAAAGTTTGACATGATGCCGCCATCAACAAAACAAGCGATAGGTGGCGGAAATCGAGTGGCTAATCTGCTTTGAAAACTAATGCCGGTATATTTTTGCCATTTCAATTGTAGATTATTATCCATATGAGGTATTTTTACCGTGTAGGGCTGAAAAACAAAAGGGATAGACATAGAGCAGCGGCAGAACACCGCGGGATTTACATCGTTCGGTTTTTCCCAGTATAGTTCTGCCATGACAGGAAGTTCAACTTTATATTCGGTGGCTAAATCTGCTGTTATCAGGCATAAATAGTCATGATTTACATCCAGTTCATCAAGGGATTGTTTACCTTCAAGTTGGGATGGTTTATCAATGCTGGTGCTTCTAAGCTTCCATCCGTATGGAGTCGTCGCCATTCTTTTTCTAAGATCGTTGACTGTATAAATATTAAAAGATGATAGCTGTTTTTTAAGCCAGGACTCAAATTCATCGCCTCTATTCAGTCCTTGCATTATTTTTAAGTTGTCCGTTGTCGTAAGAAACCTTAAAAATGCACTAAAATATTTAAACCCTGACTTGTTTTTAGAGTTCATTAAGCCTGTGGCAGTATCCATAAATTTCTTTGGGTCATAATCTCCGTCCTTTTTCCCATCAATAAATGTATTTATTGGCATGTTGGCGATCATATCTATTAGGCGTTCGCTTTTTTCTTTTTCAGGTACATCTATTGCAGATAATAACAAGGCGGCAATTGAACCGGCTGACGTGCCTGCGATACCAATGAATCTTATCCCTGCTTGCTCTAAAATATATATGTAACCTACAAGGGCTAATCCGAGGACGCCGCCACCCTCCATTACCAGATCAACGTATTGATGGCCATTTTCATCAATAGTGTCACTGAATTCTTTATTGGACAGGGCGGTGGCTTTATTTTTTATTTCTTCAACTACTTTTAGGTACCTATTCACGGATAATGACATTTTAATTTCCTTAGCAACGGATCTGATCATTGTTGATCATAAAAGGGAATTTATTGGCCGTTATCAGAAGACCTCTTTTTTACTCAAAGAGAAAATTGAGAAAATGCTGTGAACAATTTTTAACGGCCGTCTCGTCAACTACAGAAAAGTATAACGGAGGAAACAGAGACACCACTCATTCATATGAATGAGTGACGTAAAAAACTCGCCGTGCGGGCAGGGGGAAGAGAGACGGGCCCGCTCCGCGTTAGCCCGCACGCGGAGCGGGGGCGATTAGGTCGCGGGGCTTTCGCGGGTGGCCCGCGCCAGCGGGTTGCTGTCCAGCTCCAGCTGGTCGCGCAGCGCCCAGCCGCGCAGCTTGCCGGGGTTAAGCAATCCTGCCGGGTCGAGAGATTGTTTAACCGCCACCACGTCAGGGCGGATAACCCCCTGTTTGCCGTCCTCAACCTGCAGTACGTGGGGATTGTTAATTTTGACGTCGTTATCGCGAAATATCTGCATGATCGCGTTGAGACGTTCGGGCGTGGTATAGCGCACCAGCTGCAGACCGCTGGCGGTAAGGTTGCCTTCGATATCGCGCAGAAATTCAATATGGGACATTACCTCCCCGGCGAAATGCTGCTCCATCTGTAAAATTTGCTGCGGATAGCGCAGCGGATCAAACGCCGTCTGTAGATAGGTCAGCGTATTGTCCACCTTGAGCGCATGCAGGGTGGTGTGGTTCCAGCAGTATTCCATTAACGAGGCGTTTTGCGTCCGGGCCTCGTCGCTGGTCTGACGGATGGCGTTGCTCCCGCGATGGCGCGGTAACAGACTGGCGCAGAGTCCTTCGCTCTCCTCGGCGATCAGGCTGATAACCGCATGCTGGCCGGCGCGGTAACGATCGTTCAGGTGGCTAAAATAATCGGCGATCGGCGTGGCCAGCAGCGCCACCTGGCGCTTCACCAGTCCCGGGGAGCGGACGCAGGCGTTGGCATAGTTCAGCGCATCGGCGAAATCGTCAAACACGTCCAGGCGTTCTATCCACTGGTGCGCGGGAGCCAGCGCCAGCTCAACCTCGAGAATGATGCCGTTGGTGCCGTAGGCGTGATGCAGCAGCAGCGCTTCGGGAGCCGGGACGGTCAGTACGCGAGGGACCGGCTCGACGGTCATCACTTTGACGCTGAGCACATTGCCGGGCGCCGCCAGCGGCCCATAGTTGATGGAGCCGATGCCGCCGAACCCGCCGCCGTAGAGGCCGCCCAGGCTCGCCAGGCGATAGGTCGACGGCATACAGCGCAGCTCCCAGCCCGTCGGGCGGGCGGCGGTTTCGATGTCCGCCAGGCGAATGCCGGCCTGGGCTCTCACCGTGCCGTTGCCGAGAGCGACGATCTGGTTGAGCCCGGTCATATCCACCAGCATCCCGCCTTCGAGGGGGACCAGTTGGCCGTAGTTGCCGGTGGCGCTTCCGCGCAGGGTCAGCGGCAGCTGGTGCTGCGCGCAGGAGGCGACCAGTTGCCGCAGCTCCTCTTCATCGCGCGGGCGAACCACCGCGTCCGCCTGTTTTCCCGCCAGCTGCTCGGTGAGTACCGGACTGAACCAGTGAAAATCGCGGGAAAGCCGTTTGAGTTTCGCCGGCTGCAGGGTCCACTCCAGCGCCGGGAGTGCCTGCTGGATCGCCGCTATCGCTTGTTGACGCTGTTCATCAGTCATCATTCTTTTTCCTGTTCGTCAGCAGAACATTAATGAGATTGCACGGCTTCGCTTTCATGCCAGGCGCTGAGCGCCCGACGCGAGACCCAGGACATCACGCCGAACAGCGCAATCCCGGCGAGAGAGATCAGCAGCAGCGCGGCAAACATCAGCGGGATATCCAGCTGATAGCCGGCCTGCAGGATCTGATAGGCCAGCCCGGTATTGGTCCCGCCAGTGCCGGCGACAAACTCCGCTACCACCGCGCCAATCAGCGACAGCCCGCTGGAAATACGCAGCGCGCCGAAGAAATAGGGCAGCGCCGAGGGGATACGCAGTCGCACCAGCGTTTGCCAGCGGCTGGCGTGATTGAGGCGGAAATAGCTCAGCAGGCCGGGAGAGACGCTGCGCAGTCCCTGGGTGGTATTGGAGATGATGGGGAAGACCGCCATCAGGGTGGCGCACACCACCAGCGAGAGGGTGGCGTCCTTCACCCAGATGATGATCAGCGGGGCGATGGCGACGATCGGCGTCACCTGCAAAAACACGATGTAGGGAAACAGGGCGGTTTCCACAAACCGGTTCTGCACCAGGATAAACGCCACGGCGGCGCCGATGACAATCGACAGCAGAAACGAGATCAGGGTGATCTTAAGGGTAAACAGCAGCGCCAGCAGCAGCGGCGTGAGATGCGTCCACAGGCTGTCCAGCATCACCAGTGGCGACGGCACCAGAAAGGCCGGGATGCGGAAATAGCTTACCGCGCCCTGCCACAGGAGCACCACCGCCACCGCGACGAGGGTCGGATAGAGAATTTTGAGAAAACGCGGATGCTGGATCCACGGCGTTGCGGTTGTGGTTTTCATATTATGGCTCCATACCAGACTGGCTGGCCTGCAACAGACTGTCCTGCAGCTGACGGGCATACAGGGAAAAGGCCGGACTGACGCGGAACGCCTCGCTGCGCGGGAACGGCTCCCGGATGGCGATATCTTCCACCACCCGTCCGGGACGGGCCGCCATCATGATCACCCGCTGCGAGAGAAACACCGCTTCGTGGATCGAGTGGGTGACGAAGACCACCGTCAGGTTCTGCTCCTGCCACAGACGCAGCAGATCGCTGTCGAGCTTGTTGCGCGTAATTTCATCCAGCGCGCCGAAGGGCTCATCCATCAGCAGCAGCTTTGGCCGGGTGACCAGGCCGCGGGCGATGGAGACGCGCATTTGCATGCCGCCGGAGAGTTCGCGCGGCAGGACGTCGGCGAATTTGCCCAGCCCCACCAGTTCAAGGACTTCACTCACCCGGGTATTACCTTCCGCGCGCGGCACGCCGGCCAGATCCAGCGGCAGCCTGACGTTATTGCGCACGCTGCTCCACGGCATCAGGGTGGCTTCCTGGAAGACGAACGAGAGCGGATGCTGGGCCTTTTCCCGGCTGTCGCGCCGCCACAGCATCAGCTTGCCGTCGCTGGGCTCCACCAGGCCGGCGACCATCTTCAGCAGCGTACTTTTACCGCAGCCGGACGGACCGAGCAGGGTAATGAACTCCCCCTGATTGATGGTCAGGTTGACGGGCAGCAGCGCCCGGGTGCCGTTGCTGTAGATCTTCTCCGCCGACAGCACCTCAATGGCCGGCGTGGCGGAGGTGGGCGTAAAGCGGGTGTCGCTCATCACGGTCAGTTTCGGGGCGGTATTCATGGCATCACTCCGGCGTCTTTGACCATATCCAGGGTGTAAGTCTGCTCAAACGGCACCTTGCTGGCGTCGATCAGTTTGTTTTTCACCAGCATGTCCCAGGTTTTCTTCAGCCGCGGCTCGGTGATGATGCCGATACCGCCGGTCTTAGCATCGCCGCCGGTCACCAGCTGGTAGTGCTTCATCTGGGCAATGCCAAAGGCGATCTGCTCGGCGCCCATTTGTGGATTCGCTTTGCCGATCAGGTTGTTTCCGGGGGTGGGATTCTGCAGGTAGCTTTTCCAGCCCTCCATGGAGGCTTTGACGAAGGCCGCCACCGCCGCCGGACGTTTGCGGATGGTGTCCGCCATACAGATGATCGAGTTGCCGTAGGGCGGGTAGCCCCAGTCGCTGAGCGGATAGACATAGAACGGCTGCCCGCCTTTGGCGACGGAGAACGGCTCGGAGGTGACGTAGCCCTGCTGCACCAGATTTTTATCGGCGAGGAACGGCTGGACGTTAAAGGTATAGGGGCGCACTTTGCTGCCAGCCAGACCCAGCTCGCTCTTCGCCCACGGCCAGAAGGAGGTATAGGCCTCGGTGGCGAGCAGGAAGGTTTTGTCTTTAAGCTCAGCCGGGTTGCTTACTTTGTCATGGGTGATAAACACCGTCGGCGAGTGCTGGAACACGGTGGCGACGGTTACCGCATGCACCCCCGCCTGCCAGGTCTCCAGCGCCTGGCCGTTGTCGCCAAGGGTGCAGTCCGCCTGACCGGCCGCCATCAGCTGCATAACGTTGATCTGCGGGCCGCCCATTTTAATTTCGACATCGAGACCGGCGTGTTGGTACAGCCCGGTGGCCTGGGCCTGGTAAAACCCGCCGTGCTCCGCCTGGGCATACCAGTTGGTGAGAAACGTAAACTTCTCCGCCGCGAAGGAGGAGGCTGAGGTCGCGAGGGCGGCCACGGTCAGCAGGGTAAAAACGGGCGTCGATCTGGTATTCATCAGGGCTCCTTGGAATCAGCAGCGATAGAGGGGGGGAGGGACTGGACAAAGCCGTGCCAGTGCTGTTTGCCCCAGGTCGGTTCGCGACGTTCGACCCAGGCCATGCGGTGGATCTCGATGATTGCCTGCGCCCAGCTGGCGGCGAGGGAGTCGAGCAGCCCTTCGCCTTGCTCCCGCGTCGCCGGGGTCGGGTCGCCAATCACCCCGCTGGGGCCAAAGTCATACGCTGCCCATGCCGCCGCCGGGCGGCCTTTCGACAGGGTCGGGCAGGGGAATTCCGGCGGGAAGTTGGCGACCGCCCGCTCCATATGAACGCACTCCGGCGCCAGCGCCAGCATCAGCGCCGTTTCGCTATGGCCGGCGTGCATCGCCATCCGCTGTTCATGCGGGCTGAGAAACTGTTTTTCGCAGTTGGGCACGTTGAACACATCGTGCGGGATGGCGATGAAATCCCCGTGGCGCAGGCGCATTTCCCGGCAGGCGATCTGCAGGATCTGCGGCTGGCCGCCGTGGCCGTTGATCATCAGCAGCTTGCGAAAACCGGCCCGATAGAGAGATTCGGCGATCTCCAGCAGGGTATGCAGCAGCGTATCGCCGCTGAGGGTCAGGGTGCCGGGAAAATGCAGATGCTCCTCTGACTTACCGTAGACGATCGGCGGGATGGCGTAGGCCGGGATCGCCGCCGGTAGCCTGGCGAGGGCATGGCCCGCCACGCCGGAAGATATCACGCTGTCCACCGAGCAGGGCAGATGCGGGCCATGCTGTTCGATCGCCCCGGTGGGGAGGACGATAACCGTATTGCTTTTATCCGGCAGGGCGGCCACGTCCGTCCAGCTCAGGAAAGGGAGAAAGCGCGCTGCAGGAATGTAACCGTTAATCATCGCGGTGCCTCGAGTGAATTGGCTGGGGTAACCAGACGGTTGCTTCGACTTCAATCAATACCGTGGCGTCGGGCAGCATTTCGCTGACCTGCACCACGGTGGAAACGGGCGGTTGGTCGGGATAAAACAGCTTCCTGACCCGGCTGTAATAGGGAAAATGGTCAAGGTTGCGAAAGTACTGCACCAGCTTGATAACGTCGCTCATCTGCCCTCCCGCGGACTCCACGGTGCGGCGGATGCTTTCCAGGACGTACCAGCTCTGGGCGAGGATCGGCCCCTGTTTCGCATCGGTTGAAAATTCGCCGGTCGCCCCCAGCAGCTCCCGCACCGGCTCAGGCACATCCTGAAAGCCATTGACGATGGTGCCGGTCAGGGGATTGACCGGAATAATGCCGGAGAGAAAGATAAAATCGCCGGCTCTGCGCCAGGCGGCATACCGCGCCAGCGGCGCCCCCGCGCCTGCTTCAAGACTCATGTGCCATCTCCTCCTGCCACACTCGCCGGTGGGTTAACCTGCCGTGGTTAACCACCAGACGGGCGGCGCTGTTTAAAGGCCAGGTAAAGCGGTCGCTACCCGGGAAAATCACCACGCTGGCCGCCGCCCCGACGGCAAAGGGCACCGCGTCTGCCGGCGAACTGGTTAGCGCCGCGCGATCGCAGATCAGCCGCGACTGCCGGTCGAACGGGTCGCTAAGCTGGGCGCTGAACAGGCCGCAGGCCAGGGTGTCCAGCGGGTCGTAGCTTCCCGCCGGACAAAAAGCGTCCTGCACGTTGTCGCACCCAAGCAGGGTGGCCACGCCGGCGGCCTGCGCCTCGTGCAGCAGGGTGATCCCCCGCTGGCGCGGCGTGCGGCCGAACGTCGCATCCTGCAGCAGCAGGTTGGTCATCGGCAGGGCGATAAGGGTGACGCCGTGCGCCGCCAGCTGACGCAGGATTTGCGCCGCCTGCGCGTCGCTGCCGGCGGCCAGCGCGCAGCCGTGGCTGCAGCAGATATGTCCGGGGAAAGGGTGGCGGGAGAGATGATCCGCCAGCCAGGTCAGCCCCTGAGACACCTCGCTGAGCTCCTCATCGATATGCAAATCCAGATCCAGTTTCCAGCGGGCTGCGCTATGCAGCAGGTTTGCCATGGCGGCGGCGTCCCAGTTGGAGGAGTGGATGAAGCCGCCCAGCAGGCAGCGCTCCCCGCTGTTGGCGACCGCACGGGCAATGGCCTCGGCATCCGCCGGATCCTCAAACAGAGGCAGCGGGACCAGCGCCACCCGCTCCAGGGTGATGCCGCCGGTATCGAGGCGGGCGATCTCCTGCCAGGCGTCCGGCGCGTCGGTGGTAAACCAGTCGATATGGCTGCGCAAATGGGTCACGCCATTCGCTGCCGCCCGGGCCAGCGCGGCGGACGCCCGACGTTGAATATCCGCCCCGGTCCAGTGTCGGCGATCCTCATGCATGGCGTGGATCGCCGGCAGCAGCCCGGCCTGCGCCGGACGGCAGCGTTCAATGGTAAAGGTTTTATCCAGATGGGCATGGGGTTCCACCAGACCGGGGAGCGTCAACGCCCCCGCCAGATCCCACAGGCCGGGAGCCGGCTGGTCGGTTGGGGTCAATGCGGCGATCCGGCCATCGCGAAAGGCCAGGTCCGCCAGCAGCGGTTCACCGTTGGCCTGCGTCGGCCAGCCGTCGGGCAGCGCCCAGGCCGGGAGTCGGGCGCGGCTGATACCGGTGAGCGGCGCGCAAGAGGAGGAGAATGTCATCGTCAGTCTCCTCACAGATCCAAAACCAGACCCGGTGATTTCGCCCGCGAACAGCAGAGCGTGATCTGGTCGTTGCCAGCTTTCTCTTCCGCCGTCAGCACGCTGTCCCGGTGCTCGGGGATCCCGTCGAGGACCCCGGTAATACATGACCCGCACATTCCCTGTTCGCAGGAGAGCATGACCTCCACCCCGGCGTGCTGTAATACCTGAGCAATGGTTTGATCCGCGGCGACCTGCAGACGCTGCCCGCTGGAGGCCAGCTCAATATAAAAAGCGTTTTTCGCCGCAGTATTATTTTCCGCCGCGGGAGTGAAGCGCTCGAATACAAATTGCGACGGCGACCAGCGATATTCATCCATGACCGACCGCAGTCGCTGAATAAAGCCCTCCGGGCCGCAGGCCACCACCGCGGTATCAGGATCGGGCGCGGTTAAGCATGGGGGGATCTGCTGGCGAAACGACTCGCCTTCCTCGCTGCAGTGAATCGCCACCGTGCCGCTCGCGGCCAGCTGAGCCAGGCGCGGGGAGAAGGCGGTCTGGCGCGAGCTGGCGACATAATAATGCAGCTCCAGCTCTCCCTTTCTGGCGGCAATCGCGTCAGCCATCGCCAGCAACGGCGTGATGCCGATACCGCCGGCAAACAGCAGGTAGCGCCCGGCTTGCGGCAGGGGGAAATGGTTGCGCGGCTGCGAAATGGAGAGCCGATCGCCGGCTTTGAGCTGCTGGTGCAAATAGCGTGAGCCGCCGGTGGAAGCGTCCGCCAGCCTGACGCAAACTTCATAGCGATTTCCGCGGTCAGGCATGCCGCACAGGGAATATTGCCGCGGGCCAACGCCGGGAATAATAATATCGATATGCGCCCCGGCGGAGTAGGCCGGTAATATTTCCCCGGCCGCTGCCTGCAATATTAAAGACAGATTTCCCTCTCCGTTAGGCCGTATTTCCCCGACCGAGACCGAAATAAAATCGTGGCTGTGCATTACCGTTTACTCTCCCTCATTCCGCTGTCTGCAGGGCGGCCAGGGTCGGCGAAGAGATAACTCCCCTTCGCGGTGAACTGTCCGGCGTGCAAGAAAATGGGTGAAACGATCGTTTCTCCGCTATGAATGCTACGGTATTGTGATAAAACTGTTGCGTCCAGAGCTTTGATTCGCACAACCCGTTGCAAAAAAGAGAGCACCCAAACGATGTTTGCCTTCTCCCGATTTCTGCTCTATTTCACTGAAGTGGCCCGTCAGGGGTCGTTTCGTAAAGCGTCAGAGGCGCTGCATGTCTCTGCGTCCTCTATCGACCGTCAGATTTTGCGTGTGGAACAGGAGCTGGCGATGCCGCTCTTCGAGCGCCATCCCACCGGGCTGCGGCTGACCGCCGCCGGGGAGCTGCTGCTGCATGCGGCCAATAACTGGAAAAAGGACTTTACCCGGGTCTGTGAGCAGCTGGATGACCTGCGCGGACTGCGGCGCGGGCATGTGCGCATCGCCACCATCGATGCCATTAACCGGCATTTCTTTTCGACGATGCTCAAAGAGGTGCATAAACATTATCCCAACATCTCTTTTACATTGACCACCATCAACAATATCCACATCCAGCAGGCGCTGATCTCCGGCGAGGCGGATTTCGGCATCATGCTCAATCCGCAGACCTCCCGTGAACTGCAGGTAAGGGCGTTTGCCGAAATGAATATGGGGATCGTGGTGCCGACCGGCCATCCGCTGGCCAGCCGCAGCGCTGTGCGCTTTAGCCAGTGCATCGACTACCCGTTTATCCTGCCCTCCGCCCCATTGATGATCAGCGAACCTGTAGAGGCGCTGGTGAACATCAGCGGCAACGAGGTGAAGGAGGTGGCAGTGTCGAATAACATCCACATGATCCGCACCCTGATTAAAGAGCAGATGGGTATCGGCATACTGTGCCGGCTGGATATTCTCGATGAGATTGAGTCCGGCCAGCTGGCGTTTGTGCCGCTTACCGATCCGCAGCTTAAGCCTTTCACGCTGGCGCTGTGCGTCTCGCCCGCCCGCCAGCTTTCACTTGCCGCCTCGATGATGTTGAACCAGCTGGAGATGCTCTTCAGCCAGCTGTGAGAGACCGGCAGGCACTAAAATCATTCATTAGCGCACCATAATGGTGCGTTTTTTGTGTGCATGAATCAAAGGTTGCATGCCCCAGGGCGGCGGCGCAGGCGATTTTGCGCGGCCGCGCGCGGGCGATAAAATCTGGCATTGTTTTTGTATAGCTAAGTGTGAGTAGAAGCGGTCAGTACGGGTTATCCATACGGGACATTGCTCAGTCACCATGTCGCGGTTCAATGTTGACCGGGATGGGAGGCTGAGCCACATTCGCTCGCTCCCCCTCCCGGCGTAAAGAGGAGAGGGATAATGAAAACAGGCGCACGCCTTCCCCGGGGTTTACGCTGGCTGGGCCTGATGGCCCTCGGCGGTGTCTCGCTGGCCGTTCAGGCCGAGGAGAAAATCGTTCTGCTGACCTCCTGGTACGCTCAGGCGGAGCAGGGGGGGTATTATCAGGCTCAGGCCACTGGGCTGTATAAAAAATATGGTCTCGACGTCGAGATCCGCTCCGGTGGCCCCCAGGTCAACGGCATGCAGTTGCTGTTGTCGAAGCGGGCCGATGTGATCATCGGTTACGATCTGCAGCTACTGGAAGGCATTCAGCGCGGCTTCCAGGCGAAAGCCATTGCCGCGCCCTTTCAGTACGATCCCCAGGGGCTGCTGACCCATGCCGATGTCACCTCCCTGCAGGGGCTGAAAGATAAAACCATTCTGGTCTCCAGCTCCGGTCAGGCGACATGGTGGCCGTGGCTGAAGGCGCAATACCAGCTGAGCGACGCTCAGGTTCGCCCCTATACCTTCAATATTCAACCCTTTGTCGTCGACGACGCTGTCGCCCAGCAGGCCTATGTCAGCTCCGAGGTGTTCCAGGTGCAGAAGGCCGGGGTGAAGGCGAACTTCTTCCTCTTTTCTGAGCATGGTTACCCTCCCTATGGCGGCATTCTTATCGCCCGCCCGGCCACCATCGCCGAGCGTAAAGCGGCGATGGCGAAGTTTGTCCGCGCCTCAATGGAGGGCTGGGTGAGCTATCTCAAGGATCCGGCGCCGGGCAATGCGCTGATTAAGCAGGACAATCCGAAAATGACCGACGATCTGCTCGCCTGGGGCGTGACCCAGATCCGTGAGCATCATCTGATCGACGGCGGTGATGCCGTCAGCCAGGGCTGGGGGACGATGACCGACGCGCGCTGGCAGAAGACCCGCGATTTTATGGTCAGCGCCGGTCTGCTGGCGGCGGCCACCGACTGGAAACAGGCCTACACCACCGAATTTGTTCAGGCCATGCAGGTTAAACCCTGAGGAGCGACGCCATGTCATTAATGATTAAAAATGCCCATGCCATCCTCAGCGGTCTGCCCGGAGAGGCGGCGCGGCTGGCCGGGCCAGATATTCGCATCCGCGACGGCAAGATTGCGGCCATCGGCAGCCTGACGCCGCTGCCGGAAGAGCGACAGATCGATGCCCGCGACTGTGTGATCTATCCGGCATGGGTGAACACGCACCACCATCTTTTTCAGTCGCTGCTGAAGGGCGAGCCGCAGGGGCTGAACCAGAGCCTGACGGCCTGGCTGAGCGCCACGCCGTACCGCTTTCGCGCGGCTTTCGATGAGCATACTTTTCGTCTGGCGGTGCGCATTGGCCTGGTGGAGCTTCTGCGCTCGGGCTGCGCCAGCGTGGCGGATCACAACTACCTGTACTGGCCAGATATGCCTTTCGATACCTCGGAGATTGTCTTCAGCGAAGGGGAAGCGCTGGGGATGCGCATCGTTCTGTGCCGGGGTGGGGCGACCCAGGGG